>NZ_JAHUWU010000050.1:0-273 GCF_019218845.1 Aeromonas sp. sif0611
TAGAGGCCTAGGACACCGCCCTTTCACGGCGGTAACAGGGGTTCGAATCCCCTAGGGGACGCCACTTCTCTTCTTGCTAACAAGAATGCAGACATAAGCATTACATGTTTATGTCTGTTTTCTTCGGTCACTGACCGTTGCAAACATGCTCTTTAACAATCTGGAAAGCTGATTTAAAAAGTAGTTCTCAAACATTTGTTACAAGTGCTTTGGAAACTTCTTGGCGAAAACCAAAATTTATTTTGGTCCTTGTTGTACGACAACAAGCAAGCG
>NZ_JAHUWU010000051.1:0-271 GCF_019218845.1 Aeromonas sp. sif0611
CATCATTGACGCCGGTGATGGTGATGGTGACGGTGTGCTCGGTGCCATCCACAGACTGCACGGTGAAGGTCTCGACCTTGGTCTCCCCTTCGCCCAGGTACTGCACCTTGCTGTTGTCGACCTGGTAAGTCCAGGTGCCGCCTTCGGTGATGGCGAGGCTGCCCAGTGCGCCAGTGCTGGCCACGCCGTTGCCGGCCACAAACTTGGCCTCATCGGCGCCGTCCAGGTCGGTCACGCTCAGGGTGCCGGTCTCGGTCAGGGTCGGGGTGCT
>NZ_JAHUWU010000052.1:0-268 GCF_019218845.1 Aeromonas sp. sif0611
GTGACGGTGTGCTCGGTGCCATCCACGGAGGTGACCACAAAGGTCTCGACCTTGGTCTCACCTTCGCCCAGGTACTGCACCTTGCTGTTGTCGACCTGGTAGGTCCAGGCACCGCCTTCGGTGATGGTCAGGCTACCCAGTGCGCCAGCGCTCGGGGTGCCGTTGCCAGCCAGGAACTTGGCCTCGTCGGCGCCGTCCACGTCGGTCACGCTCAGGGTGCCGGTCTCGGTCAGAGTCGGGTTGGTTTCGTCTTCGGTGACCGCGCCAG
>NZ_JAHUWU010000053.1:0-261 GCF_019218845.1 Aeromonas sp. sif0611
TGCCATCCACAGACTGCACGGTGAAGGTCTCGACCTTGGTTTCGCCCTCGCCCAGGTACTGCACCTTGCTGTTGTCGACGTTGTAAGTCCAGGCACCGCCTTCGGTGATGGCGAGGCTACCCAGCGCACCCGCACTCGGGGTGCCGTTGCCAGCCAGGAACTTGGCCTCGTCGGCGCCGTCCACGTCGGTCACGCTCAGGGTGCCGGTCTCGGTCAGCAGCGGAGTGCTCTCATCTTCGGTGACCGCACCGCTGTCAGTGC
>NZ_JAHUWU010000054.1:0-258 GCF_019218845.1 Aeromonas sp. sif0611
CTTCGGTGACCGCACCGCTGTCAGCGCCGGTGATCACCGCGGCATCGTTGACGCCGGTAATGGTGATGGTGACGGTGTGCTCGGTGCCATCCACAGACTGCACGGTGAAGGTCTCGACCTTGGTCTCGCCCTCGCCCAGGTACTGCACCTTGCTGTTGTCGACCTGGTAGGTCCAGGCGCCGCCTTCGGTGATGGCGAGGCTACCCAGCGCGCCCGCACTCGGGGTGCCGTTGCCGGCCAGGAACTTGGCTTCGTCGA
>NZ_JAHUWU010000055.1:0-257 GCF_019218845.1 Aeromonas sp. sif0611
GTAGGTGGTTCCCCCTATCACCACATTCAAAATCCCGTCCGTGGCCGAGACCGTGAAGCTGCCGCTCACCGTCTCCGTGTTGGCCGCCGCATTGGACCCGTCCGGATTGAGGCCCGACTCGTACACCTGATGGTCCGGCCCCGTCGCCGCTGCCGTCACCACGCTCGAGCTGTCATCCGCCCCCTTGATGTTGATGGTCAGCTTGGCAATGCTCTCATCCCCATCCGCATCCTTCATCGTGTACCAGACGTCGTAGC
>NZ_JAHUWU010000056.1:0-256 GCF_019218845.1 Aeromonas sp. sif0611
ATGCCGCGGTGATCACCGGTAGCGACACTGGCGCGGTCACCGAAGACGAAACCAACCCGACTCTGACCGAGACCGGCACCCTGAGCGTCACCGACGTGGACGGCGCCGACGAGGCCAAGTTCCTGGCCGGCAACGGCACCCCGAGCGCTGGCGCACTGGGTAGCCTGACCATCACCGAAGGCGGCGCCTGGACCTACAACGTCGACAACAGCAAGGTGCAGTACCTGGGCGAGGGCGAAACCAAGGTCGAGACCTT
>NZ_JAHUWU010000057.1:0-256 GCF_019218845.1 Aeromonas sp. sif0611
GTGACGGTGTGCTCGGTGCCATCCACGGAGGTGACCACAAAGGTCTCGACCTTGGTCTCACCTTCGCCCAGGTACTGCACCTTGCTGTTGTCGACCTGGTAGGTCCAGGCACCGCCTTCGGTGATGGCGAGGCTACCCAGTGCGCCAGCGCTCGGGGTGCCGTTGCCAGCCAGGAACTTGGCCTCGTCGGCGCCGTCCACGTCGGTCACGCTCAGGGTGCCGGTCTCGGTCAGAGTCGGGTTGGTTTCGTCTTCGG
>NZ_JAHUWU010000058.1:0-255 GCF_019218845.1 Aeromonas sp. sif0611
CATCCTAGCTGTCTGAGCCTTCCCACATCGTTTCCCACTTAACCAGAACTTTGGGACCTTAGCCGGCGGTCTGGGTTGTTTCCCTCTTCACGACGGACGTTAGCACCCGCCGTGTGTCTCCCGGATATTACTTACTGGTATTCGGAGTTTGCATGGAGTTGGTAAGTCGGGATGACCCCCTAGTCCAAACAGTGCTCTACCCCCAGTAGTATTCGTCCGAGGCGCTACCTAAATAGCTTTCGGGGAGAACCAGCT
>NZ_JAHUWU010000059.1:0-255 GCF_019218845.1 Aeromonas sp. sif0611
CATCCTAGCTGTCTGAGCCTTCCCACATCGTTTCCCACTTAACCAGAACTTTGGGACCTTAGCCGGCGGTCTGGGTTGTTTCCCTCTTCACGACGGACGTTAGCACCCGCCGTGTGTCTCCCGGATAGTACTTACTGGTATTCGGAGTTTGCATGGAGTTGGTAAGTCGGGATGACCCCCTAGTCCAAACAGTGCTCTACCCCCAGTAGTATTCGTCCGAGGCGCTACCTAAATAGCTTTCGGGGAGAACCAGCT
>NZ_JAHUWU010000005.1:0-356884 GCF_019218845.1 Aeromonas sp. sif0611
GCCGAACTCAGAAGTGAAACGCGGTAGCGCCGATGGTAGTGTGGCATTCGCCATGCGAGAGTAGGACACTGCCAGGCACCCAATACAAGAAACCCCGCTCACTCGAGCGGGGTTTTTTATTGTCTGACGTTTCCCCAAAACCAGCCACTGCGTGCCGAGATCTCGTCTGCTCCCCCTTTACGTTCATCCGCCGAATCACCAGTTGGATCTCACGATCTCCGGTGCGGAGGCCTTGTATACAGCCCCCTCCTGAATCTGCACTCTCATCGGTTTTCCATTTGATTCCTCACGCGGCGCTATCCTGCTGAAACCCGGCGCTGGGCCTGCAATTGGGGTTGTATCTGCATCATAACTCGGTAGAGTAAGGGGCATTCCGGGTTTACCCATACCATGCCTTTACTTCTTTATCTGGTATGAGAGTACCCAGACCTGTTTTCATTCACCTTCAGTCAGTGGTACCGATATGGAACAAGTAAACAAGTCTACTTTCAGCGATGTGTTGGAATATGTGCGTATGTCTCGTCGTCAGAACAAGCTCAAGCGTGAAATCGCGGACAACGAGAAGAAGATCCGTGACAACCAGAAGCGGGTGTTGCTGCTCGACAACCTGAGCGACTATATCAAGCCAGGCATGAGCATCGACGAAGTGCAGGCCATCATCGCCAACATGCGCACCGATTACGAAGAGCGTGTTGATGATCACATTATCAAGAATGCCGAGCTTTCCAAGGAGCGCAAGGAGCTGAGCACCAAGCTGAAGGGCATGAGTACCAGCAAATAAGCTCACACCGCCATTCCCAAACACCGGCTTACAGCCGGTGTTTCATTTCCACTCGGCAGCTCGGATCTCTCGCCGCACTGCAACAATCGGCTCCCATTTTTACAATCGCCCTGTTAACATCGCTGCAAAGCGGTCAATAGTTTTCAAGCCCTTGACTTGAAACGACTAAGCTTGATTGAAAGACAATAAATTGCGCAACCATGGTGGGGCTGATATGGGCGCATCAAAACAGACGGATTCGAACAAAGTGGCATCTCAGGATTCATCCGTACCGCATGCGGACGGGCAATATCAGCGCAAGCGTCGCCCCTGGTGGCGCTGGTTGTTCTGTTTCATCTTTTTGCTTTGCCTGGCTGCCGTGATCGCCCTGGTTGGTTATGAAATGAAGACCTCCCGATTGCAGTCGCAGGAGATCTCCCGTTATGCCGCCAAGCTGACTTATGAGCTGGAACCCGGCCCCAGCAAGCAAATTACCTTCCCGGATGATGGCCCCTTCGACAAGCGACTCGGTTATGTGCTGATGCCCATGATCCAGGAGCGCCTCATCCAGCGTGGTTATCAGGTGAGCGAGCAGGTGCGTTTTTCCGATGCACTTTACAACTACGCCAGCCATGGTTTCTTCGTCCCCTATACCGAGAAGGTGCAGGCGGGGCTGACTCTGCACGACTGCCGTGCAGAGCCTTTCTATCAATACAAGTACCCGACCCATTACTACCCTGATTTCAACTCTATTCCCCCCTTGGTCATCCAGTCCCTGCTGTTTATCGAGAACAGGGAGCTGTTGAGCAACGAGCAGCCGCTCGCCAACCCGGCGGTAGACTGGCCCCGTTTTGCCAAGGCGGCGCTGTCCCAGGTGGGCAAGGCGCTGGACATGCAGGACCAATCCGCCGGTGGCAGTACGCTGGCGACCCAGGTGGAGAAGTATCGGCACTCCCCTGATGGTCTGACCCTGTCCCCCACCGAGAAGATCCGCCAGATGGCCTCGGCCAGTGTGCGGGCCTATCGATTGGGGCCAAAAACCCTGGAAGCACGCAAACTGGTGGCCTGGGCTTACCTCAACTCGGTGCCGCTCTCCGCCGCCCCGGGTTATGGGGAGGTGCACGGCCTGGGAGATGGTCTCTGGGTCTGGTTCGGTGCCGATGTGGACGAGGTGAATCGCCTGCTGGATCCCGCGCGTAATCAGGACGCCACTCTGGCCGAGCAGGGGCTGGCGCTGCGCCAGGTGGTCTCCCTGATGATTGCCCACCGTCGCCCCTCCTACTATCTGGCCCAGGGGCGTGAGGCGTTGTCGACCCTGACAGACAGCTACCTGCGCCTGTTCGTGCAGGAGGGCATGATCACGCCTCCCCTGATGGAATCGGCACTCAAGGCCAAGCTTGCGTTCCGCGACTTCCTGCAGGCGCCGGCGATCACCCGGGTCAATAACAACAAGGGGTTGCAGGTGGCGCGCACCCGCCTCAGTCGCCAGCTCGGTGTTCAGCTCTATGATCTGGACCGCATGGATCTGACGGCGGACACGACTCTCAACATGCCGCTGCAAAATGACGTCTCCCGTTATCTGCAGCAGTTGGCAGACCCAACATTCGCCGCCCAGGTCGGGCTGTTTGGTGAGCGCCTGCTCTCGCCGGAGAAGACGGGGGACGTGAAATACAGCTTCACCCTGTTCGAGAAGACGCCGGAAGGGGTCAAGGTGCGGGTGCAGACCGACAACACGGATCAGCCGTTCGACATCAATGAGGGCAGCAAGCTGGAGCTGGGCTCAACCGCCAAGCTGCGGGTGCTGACCACCTATCTGGAGATAGTGACCGAGCTGCATGACAGCTACGGGAACATGCCGGCCGAGAGCCTGCGCAAGATAGAGGTCTCCGATCAGGACAACATCAGCCGTTGGGCCATCGCCTACCTGATGAGTGCCAAGGACAAGAGCCTACCCGTGATGCTGGAGGCTGCGCTGGATCGCAAATACTCCGCCAGCCCCTACGAGGGCTTCTTCACCGGTGGTGGCATGCACACCTTCAACAACTTCCGCAAGGAAGACAATGGCCGCATTCCGCCGATCCGCGACGCCTTGCGTGAATCCATCAACCTGCCCTTCGTACGGCTGATGCGGGACATAGTGCGCTACAGCCTCTACAAGGAAGGCAACCGTGCCCAGTTGCTCAAGGATGACAAGGATCCCCGTCGTACCGAGTATCTGGCCAAGTTTGCCGACAAGGAGGGGCAGACCTATCTGCTGCGCTTCTGGCGTAAATATCGCGGCAAGACCACGGATGAGCAGCTCGATACCTTCCTCGATGGCCTCAAGCCCAGCGCGGTGCGCCTCGCGGCCGTGCATCGCTACCTGATGCCGGAAGCGTCACAGGCCGACTTTGCAGCCTTCCTGGCGAAGCGCCTGCCACGGGACAAGCTGAGCGACAAGCGAGTCGAGCAGCTCTATACCAGTTATGGTCCTGGTAAGTATTCACTGCCGGATCAAGGCTATATCGCCCGCGTCCACCCGCTGGAGCTGTGGCTGCTCTCCTATCTCAGGGAGTTTGACAAGGCCACCTTCGCCGATGCGGTTGCGGCCAGCCGGGATGAGCGTCAGGAGGTCTACAGCTGGCTGTTCAAGACGCGCCATCGCAGTGCCCGGGATAGCCGGATCCGCACCATGCTGGAGGTCGAAGCCTTCCTCGACATCCATCAGCGCTGGGCGCGTTTGGGCTATCCGTTTGATCACCTGGTTCCCTCCCTGGCGACGGCTCTCGGCAGCTCGGGCGACAGACCCGCTGCTTTGGCGGAATTGATGGGGATCATCCAGAACGGCGGCATGCGGGCACCGACCCTGCGGATCGAGCATCTCTCCTTCGCCAAGGACACGCCCTTCGCCACCGTGTTCGAACCGGCCAACACCCAGGGTGTTCGGGTGATGCCTGCCGAGGTGGCCAACGCCCTGCGCAACGCCTTGTCCAAGGTGGTTGAGGGGGGAACGGCGCGGCGCATCGCCGGTGCATTTGCCTTGCAGGATGGCACCGTGCTGTCGTTGGGGGGCAAGACGGGGACGGGGGACAACAGGATCGAGACGGTCGGCCGCTACGGCAATGTCACCAGCTCACTGGCGCGCAACCGGACCGCGACCTTTGTCTTCTACATAGGGGATGATCACTTCGGTACTCTGACGGCCTATGTGCCCGGCAGCCAGTCCGACAAGTTCCGCTTCACCTCGGCACTGCCGGTACAGGTCCTCAAGGGGATGGCGCCCTTGCTGGTGCCTTATCTGCAACCGGGTACTCACACCCAGTGTTTGCCGGGTAGCTGACGGCGCATAAAAAAACGGGGCCAGATTGGCCCCGTTTTCGTTTCTGTCAGCCACAGGCCGTCATGGCTTACAGCTGGTCTTCGATCTCGCCGCGCAGGTATTGGTACATCTCGCGATAGGCCACCGGCGGCTTGTTCAGCTCCCGCTCTTTGTTGGCGGTGCGGATCAGCTGGCGCAGTTTCTGGCGATCCAGTTCGTGGAACTGGGACATCAGTTCGTTGAGGGCGCTGTCTCCCTCGGTGATCAGGCGCTCACGCCACTGCTCCAGCCGGTGCAGGCGGGCATTCACGGTGGAGTGACGCATCTTGATGATGGAGAGGGCTTCCTCGATCTGCTCTATATCCCGGCTGCGCATCAGGCGGCCGATGAACTGCAGGTGGCGGCGGAAGGACTCGTCCTTCTTGGGCTTGAGCTTGCGGCCCAGCTCGACGGCTTCGGCCAACTCTTCATCCAGCGGGATCCGTTCCAGCTCGCTGTGGCTCAGGGAGACGATCTCGGCCCCCAGTTTCTGCAGTGCCTCGGCGTCGCGCTTGAGCTGGCTCTTGCTGGGACCCCAATCGTCCAATTCGTTGTCGTCTTGATACTGACTCATCGGTCTCTGATTCCTGTCATTCGCGTTGGGGGATATGTTACCAGCTTCTCCCGCTGGGCGCAGGGGTCTGATATGCTTAGCCCCTTTCCTTCCTTCATACAGATGTGAGTTATGGACCAGCAAGATCAAATTCGCCAGGATCAAGCCCATCTCGAGGCGGTGGTCGCCGAGGCCCTGGAGATAGCCAAGGGGTTGGGGGCCGGGCTTGCGGAAGTTTCCATCAGCAAGCAGACCGGGCTGTCGGTGAATACCCGGGGCTGTGAGCTGGAAAGCATCGAGTTCAACAAGGATGGAGCGCTCGGCATCGCCGTCTATCGCAATGGCTGCAAGGGATCCTCCTCGACCACTGATCTCGGCAAGCCGGCCATTCGTGCCGCCGTCGAAGCGGCCATGGAGATTGCCCGCCACACCTCCCCCGATGAGTATGCCGGTCTGGCGGATGCCGAACTGCTGGCCTGGGATGCCCCGGATCTGCAACTCTGTCACTCCATCGAACTGGATCCCCAGCGTGGCATCGAGCTGGCTATCGAGTGCGAGCGGCTTGCCCTGGGGCGTGATGCCCGCATCAAGCACTCCGATGGCGCCAGCTTTTCAAGCCATCTGGGGGTCAAGGTCTATGGCAACAGCCATGGCTTCGTCAAAGGCTATGCGGCATCGCGCAACTCTCTGAGCTGCGTGCTGATTGGCGAGCAGGATGGCGACATGCAGCGGGACTATGGCTACTCCTCCAGTCGCGCCCTCTCCGGCCTCTGGACCCCGCAGCGCATCGCCGACGAGGCGGTGGAGCGCACCGTCTCCCGTCTGGGGGCCCGCAAGATCAGCACCCGCCACGCCCCCGTGCTGTTTCATCCCGACACCGCCGCCGGTCTGTGGGGTCATCTGGTGATGGCTATCAGCGGCGGCAACCTCTATCGCAAGTCGAGCTTCCTGCTGGACAAGCTGGGCAAACAGATCCTGCCCGAGTGGCTCAGCATTCAGGAGTTCCCCCACCTGCTGGGGGGGCTCGCCAGTACCCCGTTCGACGGTGAAGGGGTACGCACCCGCGACATGGACATAGTGCGCAATGGCGAGCTGATGAGCTGGCTGCTTACCTCCTACTCGGCGCGCAAGCTGGGGCTGACCACCACAGGCCACGCCGGTGGCATCCATAACTGGCAGGTCTCCAATACCGGCCAGGACTTCCAGGGCATGCTCAAGGAGATGGGCACAGGCCTGCTGGTGACCGAGCTGATGGGGCAGGGGGTCAATATTGTCAATGGTGACTACTCCCGCGGCGCCGCCGGTTTCTGGGTGGAGAATGGCGAGATCCTCTATCCGGTTGAGGAGATCACCATAGCCGGCAACCTGGCCGACATGTTCAGCACCCTGGTGGCGGTGGGGAATGACGAGGACGAGCGCTCCAGCCTCAAGACGGGCTCTGTGCTGGTCGAGCAGATGAAGCTGGCGGGTCACTGAATCGCCAGACCCCGGAAATGAAAAAGGCCCCCTCGCTTGGCGAGGGGGCCTTTTTATTGCTCATCGGCAGGGAGTGACGATCACGCCTTGATACGCTCTATGCATCCGCCCAGGCCTTGCAGCTTGTGCTCTATGTCTTCATAGCCACGGTCGATGTGATAGATGCGCTCGACCATGGTGGTGCCTTCGGCCACGAAGCCGGCCAGTACCAGGCTGGCGGAGGCGCGCAGATCGGTTGCCATCACTTGGGCACCCTTGAGTTGTTCGGTGTCGCGGCAGATGGCCACGTTGCCCTGCAGCTCGATGTCCGCGCCCATACGTACCAGCTCGGGCACGTGCATGAAGCGGTTCTCGAAGATGGTCTCGGTGACCATGCCGGTACCCTTGGCCACGGCGTTCAGTACGGTGAACTGCGCCTGCATGTCGGTCGGGAAGGCCGGGTAGGGAGCCGTCTTGATGGTGACCGGCTTGAGGGTGCGGCCCGTCATGTCGAGGGAGATCCAGTCTTCCCCCTTCTCGATGAGCGCACCGGCCTCTTCCAGCTTGACCAGTACGGCCTCCAGCAGGGAAGGGTCCGTCTTGCGGCAGGTGATCTTGCCCCCAGTGACAGCGGCGCCTACCAGGAAGGTGCCGGTCTCGATGCGATCTGGCTGGACGCTGTAGCTGCCGCCGTGCAGACGCTCGACCCCATCGATGGTCAGGGTGTCGGTACCCGCACCCTGGATCTTGGCGCCCAGGGCGTTGAGGAAGTTCGCGAGATCGACCACTTCCGGCTCGCGGGCGGCGTTCTCGATCACGGTGCGACCGTCGGCCAGGGTGGCGGCCATCATCAGGTTCTCGGTGCCGGTGACGGAGATCATGTCCATCAGGATGTGGGCACCCTTGAGGCGACCGTCGACACGGGCCTTGATGTAGCCATCTTCGATGGCGATCTTGGCGCCCATCAGCTCGAGGCCGTGCACGTGCAGGTTGACCGGGCGGGCACCGATGGCGCAGCCGCCGGGCAGGGAGACGTCAGCCGCGCCAAAACGGGCGGCCAGCGGGCCCAGCGCCAGGATGGAGGCGCGCATGGTCTTCACCAGCTCGTAGGGGGCGACGTGGTTGTTCACGGCGCCGGTCAGCACGGTCACGTTGCCGTTGACCTTGGTGCTGGCGCCCAGCATCTCCAGCAGCTTGAGGGTGGTGCCCACGTCTTTGAGGCGCGGCACATTGGAAAGCTGGATCTCCTCGTCGCACAGCAGGGTGGCGAACAGGATCGGCAGGGCGGCGTTTTTGGCGCCGGAGATGGTCACTTCACCGGAGAGGGTGCAGGGGCCGGTGATCTTGAATTTGTCCATTTACTTAGATACCAAATCAGGAGGGCAGTAGAAATTTACGTTCGCGCTTCCATTCGGCATCGGTAAAGGCCTTGATGGAGAGGGCGTGGATGGCGTTGCTGGCGATCTTGTCCATCAGCGGGGCATAGATGGCCTGCTGCTTCTTGACCCGGCTCATGCCGTCAAACATGTCGCCGACCGCAATCACTTGATAGTGACTGCCGTCGCCTTTGACATGGACTTCGGACAATGGCAAAGCCTCAAGGAGTATCGCTTCAATTTCAGAGACTTGCATTATGCGTCCTCGGTGTTGGGCGGGATGGGTTGAAACAGACTGGCCACCCCGTAAAGGTTGGCCAGGGTATAAAAATCAGTGGAGGCGCCCACCAGTTGCGGCGCGCCTCCCCGTACCAGAGTGGCTTTGGCCCACTTGACCAGCAGGGCCAGGCCGGCGGAATCCAGGGTGGTGACCCCGCTCATATCGAGCGCATCATCTTGCCACCACTCGGATCGCCGTTGCCACAGGGCGTTGACCTGCGGCGCCTGCAGCTCCCCCTGGAGTGTCATGACTTGAGCACCAGCGGCTTGGCATTGTGCTCGCGCAACTGGGCGATCACCGCATCTATGCCGTTCTGGCGAATGAGGCCACCGAGTTCGCTCTGCTTGGCGGAGAGCAGGCTGATCCCTTCGGCAACCATGTCGAAAGCCTTCCATTCACCCGTCTTGTTGTTCTTGCGCAGCTTGAACTCGAGGAAGATGTCCGGCTTGCCGGCCTCTTTCACGCTGACGTTGACGGCGGTGATGTTGCTGTCACCGGGCGCTTTGCCCGGCTGGACCTTGACGGTCTGCTTGTCGAAATGGGCCAGGGCATCGGCGTAGGAGCTTACCATGTACTCGGTGAACACCTGGACAAAGGCATCGCGCTGGGCCGGGGTGGTCTCCTTGATCTGGTTGCCTAGCACCTTGTAGGCGGCGAAGCGGTTGTCTACATAGGGCAGCAGCTCTTCGCGAATGATCACTCTCAAGTGGTCCGGGTTGCTCTTGACCTGGGACTGGTCCGCCTTCAGGCGGGCGAAGGTCTGCTGGGCAGCCTGATCCACCAGGGCATAGGGGTCGGCGGCATTGACCGCTGCCAGGGCGGAGACGGAAAACAGCATGCTGGTCATCAGGCCCAGCAGCAGGGCGATCTTCTTGAACATGGTTACTCCTTGGTTGCTGGCGTATCGGTGCTCGGGGAAGACTGGCTGTACAGGAACTTGCCAATCAGGTCTTCCAGCACGATGGCGGATTTGGTGTCTTCTATCATGTCGCCATCCTTGAGCATGCTGGTGCCCATCTCTTCATCGGTGAAGCCCGGAGCCAGGCCGACATACTGCTCGCCCAGCAGACCCGAGGTCAGGATGGAGAGCGAGCTGGTTTCTGAGAACTCGCCGGCACTCTTCTGCATCTGCAGGGAGACGACGGGAACCTGACTCTTGGCATCCAGCGTGATGTCGCTGACTCGACCGACGACGACGCCGCCGACCTTGACCGGCGAGCGTACTTTCAGGCCGCCGATATTATCGAAATGGGCGCGCAGGGTATAGGTTTCTCCTTCCGGTTTGAAACTCAATCCCGCCACTTGCAGTGCCAACGCCAGAATGGCTGCAATGCCAGCCAGCATGAAGGCACCGACCAGGAATTCTACTTTGCTGAACTTCATCTTTCCCTTATCCAAACATGACTGCGGTGAGTATAAAATCCAGACCGAGCACGGCCAGGGATGAGTGGACCACGGTACGGGTCGTCGCCTGACTGATCCCGGCCGAGGTCGGCTTGGCATCATAGCCATTGAAGAGCGCGATCCAGGTGACCACTAAGGCGAAGATCACACTCTTGATGGCCCCTTGCATGATGTCGTCCTGCCAGTCGACGGAGGCCTGCATGGCAGACCAGAAGCTGCCTTCATCCACACCCAGCCAGTCTACCCCGACCAGTTTGCCGCCAAAGATGCCGATCAGGCTGAACATGAAGGCCAGCAACGGCATGCTGATGACCCCTGCCCAGAAGCGAGGCGCCACCACCCGGCGCAGGGGATCCACCGCCATCATCTCGAGGCTGGAGAGCTGCTCGGTCGCCTTCATCAGGCCGATCTCGGCGGTGAGGGCCGAGCCCGCACGTCCGGCAAACAGCAGGGCGGTGACCACAGGGCCCAGCTCCCGCAGCAGGGAGAGGGAGACCAAGGGCCCCAGACTCTGCTCTGCGCCGAAATCCTTCAGTACGTTGTAACCCTGCAAGGAGAGCACCATGCCGATGAAGAGGCCAGACACCAGTATGATGGCGACCGATTGTACACCCACCACATAGAGCTGCTGTATCAGCAGGGGGAAGTGCTTGCGGGGCTCGGGTTTGCCCGCCAGCGCATGAAATAGCATGATGGTTGCGCGGCCGACGGCACTGATGAAACGTACTCCGCTTCGACCCAGCTTGCTTATCTGACTTATTAACATCACAGATCCTGTAGCAGATCACCTGCCGGAAAATGAAACGGAACAGGACCATCGGGCAATCCTTTGAGGAACTGCTCGACCTCGGGATTGTGCTCCTCACGCAGTTGCTCCGGCGTGCCCTGTGCCACCACCCTGCGGTTGGCGATGATGTAGGCGTAGTCGGCGATGCTCAGCACTTCCTTCACATCATGGGTGACGATGACGGAGGTGATGCCGAGGGCATCGTTGAGTTCCTTGATGAGCTTGACCAGCACCGCCATGGTGATGGGATCCTGGCCGACAAAGGGCTCGTCATACATGATGAGATCCGGATCCAGCGCGATGGATCTGGCCAGGGCAGCACGGCGGGCCATGCCGCCGGAGAGTTCGGACGGCATCAGTCTGGCCGCGCCGCGCAAGCCCACCGCCTGCAGCTTCATCATGACGATGGTGTGGATCAGCTCCTCCGGCAGACCGGAGTGTTCCCGCAGCGGGAAGGCCACGTTGTCGAACACCGTCATGCCAGTGAACAGGGCGCCGCTCTGGAACAGCATGCTCATCCGCTTGCGCACCTCATACAGACGGCCGCGGGAGAGGGTGGGGATGTCTTCCCCGTCAAACAGAATATGACCGGACTCAGGTTTCAGCTGGCCACCGATCAGGCGCAGCAAGGTGGTCTTGCCAATGCCGCTGGGGCCCATGACGGCGGTGACCTTGCCACGGGGAATGGTCAGGTTGATCCTGTCGTACAGCAACCGATCTCCGTGACTGAAGGTCAGGTCGGAGATGGTGATCAGGTCATCGTTCAAACAAATGTCCATCCGGTATAAATGAAGAGCGAATTTTATGGGCTAGTCTAGGTCTAAGCAACAGCAAGGAACAACTATTGAGCGGGTTTGCCCCCCAAATACGCGACAGTTTTATGTAACAACTTGCATCAGTGGCAGACCGTCCCGCATCCGATTCGCTTATCTCGGCAGACTTTTTTATAATCCCGCAGCAAATTTCGGCCCGGAGCTGTGCCTTTATGTCTGTAAAGCCTGAAAAAGTGTCTGAATTGTTCGATTTCCGTCGCAGTGCCCGCGCGGTGCTGGACATAGAAAAACAAGCCATCGATGGGCTCTACCAATACCTCGATGAGACCTTCGAGCGCGCCTGCGAGATGGTGCTGTGCTGTGCCGGCAAAATCGTGGTCACCGGTATGGGCAAGTCGGGTCATGTCGGCAACAAGATTGCCGCGACCCTGGCCAGCACCGGGACACCCGCCTTCTTCCTCCACCCTGGCGAAGCCAGCCACGGAGATCTGGGGATGATCTCCGGCGGCGACCTCATCATCGCCATCTCCAACTCCGGCGAGAGCGACGAGATCCTGGCCCTGTTGCCGGTGCTCAAGCGTCGCGGCATTCCGCTCATCTGCATGACCGGCAACCCGACCTCCACCATGGCCAAGGAGGCCAACGTGCACTTGTGCATCAAGGTGGAGAAAGAGGCCTGTCCGCTGGGGTTGGCCCCGACCTCAAGCACCACGGCGACGCTGGTGATGGGGGATGCCCTGGCCGTGGCTCTGCTGGAGGCACGTGGTTTCACCGCCGATGACTTCGCGCTTTCGCATCCGGGCGGGTCGCTGGGCAAGCGGCTGTTGCTGCGGGTCGGCGATCTGATGCACCGCGGGGACCTGTTGCCCCAGGTAGGGATAGATGCCACCATCAGCCAGGCGCTGCTGGAAGTGAGCCGCAAGGGGCTGGGTATGACCGCCGTTGTTGATGCTGATGGCCGATTGGCCGGTCTGTTCACTGATGGCGACCTGCGCCGGATCCTGGATCTGCAGGTGGATATTCACCACACCCCTATCAGCCGCGTCATGACGGTCAACTGTGTTACCGTAGGGCCTGAGATGATGGCGGCCGAGGCCGTCAAACTGATGGAAACCAGAAAGATTAACGGATTGCTGGTGGTGGATGAGGCGCGGCAGCCACTTGGCGCCTTCAACATGCACGACCTGCTGAAAGCCGGGGTGATTTGATGCAAGACGTACCGACCCTCTATGGTCCGGTGACGCGCAGCCAGTACGAGAAGGCGGCGCAGATCCGCCTGCTGGTGTGTGACGTGGATGGGGTGCTTTCCAATGGCTTCATCTATATGGGCAATCAGGGTGAAGAGCTGAAAACCTTCTGCACCCGCGATGGCGCCGGCATGCGTGCACTGCTTAACGCCGGCATCGAGATTGCCATCATCACGGGGCGCAACTCCCGCATCGTCAGCGATCGGATGAGAAGCCTGGGGGTGCGGCACCTGGTACAGGGGGCGGATCAGAAGCTGCCCCACTTCGAGGCACTGCTGACCAAGCTCGGTCTGGAGGCGTCGCAAGCCGCCTACATGGGGGATGACACCATAGATCTGCCGGTGATGCAGGCCTGTGGCCTCGGCATTGCGGTGGCGGATGCCCATCCGCTGGTGCTGGCTCGTGCCGATCTGGTGACCCGCCTCGGGGGTGGTGTGGGCGCGGTACGCGAGGTGTGCGATCTCATCCTGCAGGCGCAGGGCCTGGGCGACTACCAACCCGAGGCCTCGGTATGAGCAGACAGACCCTGTTGTTCGCCCTGCTGTTCTTGGTTGCACTCGCCGCCTGGCAGCTCGGCGAGATCGAGCTGGTACCTGAGCCGACTGCCAAGGTAGAGAACTATCAACCAGACTTTACCGCCAAAAATCTGGTCACCACCCGCTTCAACGAGCAGGGCAAAAGGACCGAGCGGTTGGAGTCCGAGTATGCGGAGTATTACCAGATCCTCGAGCAGGCCACTTTCAACAAGCCGGTGGTCTACATGTTCGATGAGCAGGGGGAGGCCGAATGGAAGGTCACGGCCGAGACCGGGGTGCTCAATACCGATGACAACGTGATACTGCGCGACAAGGTACATCTGGACGGCTTGCTGCCGGCGTCCTTCATCTCCACGCTGGATACCCCCTATCTGGAGCTGGATCTGGTGACCCAAGACGTAAGAAGCAACCAGCACATCAGCATAGTGGGTCAGGAATTCCAGACCGAGGGTGTTGGCCTGAAGGGCCATCTGGAACGTAAATATTTCGAATTACTGGATAAAGGCCATGCCACTTATTTCAATGAAAAACGTTAATCTGGCCTTCGCGTCCCTGCTGATGTGCAGTGCGGTGAATGCCAAAGAGTCCGACTTTGCCGAGAAGGTCTACGTGGATGCGGTCAAGCAAGTGGCCGAGATGCAGGACAACCGTATCACCTTCAGTGATGATGTCATCATCACTCAGGGCACCATCAAGATTAAGGCCGACAAGGTGGTGGTGATCCGCTCCGGCGAGAAAGGGGCCGAGGTCATGACCGCCTATGGGAACCCCGCCACCTTCTTCCAGATCCTGGACAACGGCAAGCCGGTAAACGCCCACGGCAACAGCATTCGCTATGAGCTGAAGAACCGGCTGGTCACCATCACTGGCAACGGTCAGCTTAAACAGGAAGACAGCCAGGTCACCGGCGACCTCATTCGTTATGACATCGTCAAACAGAAGATGATCGCCGAGAGCAAGGGGCCCACTCAGCGCGTCAAGACGGTGTTCCTGCCGGATCAGGTAGAAAACTTCGACAAACCCGCCGATCAGAAGAAGTAGGAAACAGAAGCCATGGCAGTGTTAAAAGCAACCGGTTTGCAGAAGAGCTACAAGCGCCGCATGGTGGTCAGCGACGTGAGCCTGGAAGTGGGCACCGGCCAGATAGTGGGTCTGCTTGGCCCGAATGGTGCCGGCAAGACCACCTCCTTCTACATGATCGTTGGCCTGGTGCAGCGGGATGCGGGTCTCATCACCATAGATGAACAGGACATCAGCCTGCAGCCCATGCATATTCGTGCCCGCAATGGTATCGGTTACCTGCCCCAGGAAGCCTCCATCTTCCGACGCCTGTCGGTGTTCGACAACCTGATGGGGGTCATGCAGACCCGTAAGGGGTTGAGCCGCGAGGAGCGGGAGGATAAGGTCGAGCAGTTGCTGGAAGAGTTCAACATCACCCATATTCGCGACAGCCTGGGTCAGAGCCTGTCGGGAGGGGAGCGGCGCCGTGTCGAGATCGCCCGTGCGCTAGCGGCAGAGCCGCGATTCATCCTGTTGGATGAGCCCTTTGCAGGTGTTGATCCTATTTCGGTCATAGACATCAAGAAGATCATCCAGCATCTGAAGGAAAGAGGGCTGGGCGTGCTTATCACGGACCACAACGTTAGAGAGACGTTGGATGTGTGCGAGAAGGCCTACATCGTCAGCCACGGCAAGATGATTGCCGAAGGTGCACCGGCCGACATCCTCGCCGATGAGCAGGTCAAGCGCGTCTATTTGGGCGATCAATTCAGTCTATAGTAAGGGGGCACCCCTCATTTTTGTTAGGTGACCGCCTCGCTGAACATAAGGATATCCCGACGTAGATGAAGCCGACATTACAGTTGCGTCTCGGCCAGTCCCTGACCATGACGCCACAATTACAACAAGCGATTCGTCTGCTCCAGCTCTCCACCCTGGAACTCCAGCAGGAAATTCAGCAAGCGCTCGATAATAACCCCTTGCTGGAGCAGGAGGAGAATGAGGCGCACGAAACCAGTCCGATAGAACCCCAGGACGCCAGTCAACTCGACTCCTGTGACGCAATGGCACAGGACAAGATGCCGGATGAACTGCCGGTGGACACTACCTGGGATGAGGTCTATTCCGCCGGCACGGCTCAGAGCGCTGGCCCCATCCATGACGGGGAAGACAGCGTCTATCAGGGGGAAACCACCGAAAATCTGCAGGATTATCTGTTGTGGCAGATGCGACTGACGCCGTTCAGTGATCTGGATGCCGCGATTGCCCTCGCCATCATCGATGCCATCGATGAGTCTGGCTACCTGACCGTTTCTCTCGAAGATATTCAGGCTGCAGTCAGCAGTGAAGAGTTAGAAGTTGAACTGGATGAAGTGGAAGCCGTGCTCAAGCGGGTGCAGCATTTCGATCCGGTTGGCATCGCCGCTCGCTCGGTACAGGAGTGTTTGTTGATCCAGCTTGGCCAGTATTCGCCGGATCTGCCCTGGCTCAATGAGGCAAGGGAGGTGATCCGCGAGCACATGGACTTGCTCGGCAACCGTGACTACCGCACCTTGGCGCGCAAGACCCGGCTCAAGGAGAGCGACCTCAAGGAGGTACTGGATCTCATCCAGCAGCTGGAGCCTAGACCCGGTAATGGCATCATCCAGAGCGAATCGCAATACGTGATCCCGGATGTCTCCGTGGTCAAGAAGGGGGCGAAGTGGGTGGTTGAACTCAACCCGGATTCGGCGCCGCGCATTCGTGTCAACGAGGCCTATGCGGCAATGGCACGCAATGCCCGCAGCAGCACGGATACTCAGTTCATTCGTTCCCATTTGCAGGAAGCCAAGTGGTTCATCAAGAGTCTGGAGAGTCGAAACGACACCCTGCTCAAGGTGGCAAGCTGCATAGTCGAGCAGCAACAGGGTTTCTTCGAGTACGGTGAAGAGGCCATGAAGCCCATGGTACTCAACGACATCGCCGAGGCGGTGGAGATGCACGAGTCGACGATTTCACGGGTGACGACCCAGAAGTACATGCATACGCCCCGTGGCATCTTTGAACTGAAGTTTTTTTTCTCCAGTCATGTCAACACGGAGGGAGGAGGAGAGTGCTCATCGACCGCAATTCGTGCCCTGATCAAGAAGCTGGTGACGGCCGAAAACCCGGCCAAACCGCTTAGTGATAGCAAGATCGCGGATTTGCTGGCCGAACAGGGTATTATGGTGGCGAGACGCACGATCGCAAAGTACCGTGAATCCTTGTTGATCCCGCCATCCAATCAGCGCAAACGCCTGGTTTAGGCAAACAAAAGGAAGACGTTATGCAAATTAACCTGACCGGACACCATGTCGAGATTACCGAAGCTCTGCGTGATTATGTGAATAACAAATTTGCCAAACTCGAGCGTCACTTTGACCATATCAACAACGTACATGTGGTGTTGAGCGTCGAAAAACTGAACCAGATCGCCGAAGCCAAGCTGCACGTCAGCGGGGGAGAGGTGTTCGCCAATTCGCAGCATGCCGACATGTATGCGGCGATTGATACCCTGCTGGATAAACTGGATCGGCAGATCATCAAGCACAAAGATAAGTTAAATCAAAAATAACTATGCAACTTGAACACATACTGAGTCGGGACTGCACCAAGAGTGCGGTCCCTTGTACCAGCAAGAAACGCGCCCTCGAGATCATCAGTGAGCTGGCCGCAGAGCGTCTCGGCGCCTCCCGCCAGGTGCTGTTTGAAAGCCTGCTGGCGCGGGAAAAGATGGGCAGTACCGGGATCGGTGCCGGTATTGCCATTCCCCACGGCCGGATCGACGACGCCTTTGCGCCTACCGCCGTGCTGATGACCTTCTCTGAACCCATCCCTTTCGATGCTATCGACAATCAACCGGTTGACCTGCTCTTTGCATTGCTGGTGCCGGAAAGCGAGTGCAAGCAGCATCTCAAGACCCTTTCCCTGATGGCATCCAAGTTGGGTGACAAGGCCGTCTGTCGCCAGTTGCGCCAGGCGACCAGCGATGAAGAACTCTATCAGATCATGACCTCGGCCTGATGCCGGGTCTGACGCAGCCACGTTGGCGTGAGGGGACAAGATGCAGTTAATAGTGGTAAGCGGTCGTTCGGGCTCCGGTAAGACGGTAGCCCTGAGGGTGCTGGAGGATCTGGGTTACTACTGCGTGGATAACCTGCCGGTCAATCTGCTGCCCCAGCTGATCGTCTCGGTGGAGAGCCAGTATGACAAGCTGGCGGTCAGCATAGACGTGCGCAACCTGCCGACCCAGCCAGACAAGCTGGACAACCTGTTGACCCAGGTGCGCAACGAAGGGCGGGTGGAGTTCTCCAGCTTCTTCTTCGACGCCGACAACGGGACCCTGCTCAAGCGCTATGGCGAGAGCCGCCGGCTGCACCCCCTGTCTCGCAAGCAGCTCTCGCTGGATGAGGCGATCCGGGAGGAAACCCACCTGCTGGCGCCCCTCTCCTCGACCGCCGACCTGCGCATCGACACCACCAACCTCAGCATTCACGATCTCAGCGAGCTCATCAAAACCCGGGTGCTCGGCAAGAAAGAGAACGAACTGGTGCTGGTGTTCGAGTCGTTCGGCTTCAAATACGGCATCCCCAAGGATGCGGACTTCGTGTTCGATGCCCGTTTCCTGCCCAATCCCCACTGGATCCCGGAGCTCAAGCCGTTTACCGGCCAGGACGAGCCTGTAGCCAACTACCTCTCGGCCCAGGCGGACGTGATGCTGTTCATCCAGCAGATAGAGAACATGCTGGTGACCTGGTTGCCCCACCTGGAGCGCAACAATCGCAGCTATGTGACCGTTGGGATCGGTTGTACCGGCGGGCAGCATCGCTCGGTGTTCATCGCCGAGCGGCTGGCCAGCGCATTCCGGCTGCTTGGCAAGAACGTGCAGATTCGTCACCGCACGCTGGACAAGCGCTCCCCCCAAGCCTGACAGACCTACAGGATGTTCAGATGACAGTTTCCGCCTCGGTAGAAGTCAAAAACAAGCTGGGAATCCATGCCAGACCGGCCATGATGCTGTTCGAGCTGGTGCAGGGATTCGATGCTCATGTGCTGCTGCGCAACGAAGACGGCATCGAGGCCGATGCGGACAGCGTGATCGGTCTGCTGATGCTGGACTCCGCCCAGGGCAAGCAGGTGGAGGTGCAGGTGGAGGGCCCTGAAGAGGTGGAGGCCCTGGCCGCCGTGGTGGCACTATTCACCTCGGGCTTCAACGAGGAGTGAGCGGCACCTCCTTTGCCGTCATGGCCCGGCGCGCGCCAGCGCCTTGAAGTCGTTAAAGTCCCGACAAGCCAGCAGATTCCTGCTGGCTTTTTCGTTCATCAGCGCCAGAAACAGATCGTAGAGTCCCATCGCCTCCTCGTAGTCCGCCTTGCTGATGGCAAGCACGAAGATGAGGGTGGTGGTCTCACCATTGCCCCACTCGAGGCCTGCACTGTATAGATCAGGGTGCGGTGGGCCAGCAGTCCGAGGGAGTGGGGCAGGGCTATGCCTTCTCCCAGCAGGGTGGATACGATTCGCTCCCGCTC
The DNA here is from genome assembly GCF_019218845.1 of Aeromonas sp. sif0611. Taxonomy (NCBI): domain Bacteria; kingdom Pseudomonadati; phylum Pseudomonadota; class Gammaproteobacteria; order Aeromonadales; family Aeromonadaceae; genus Aeromonas; species Aeromonas sp. sif0611. Next base: position 18,055 of record NZ_JAHUWU010000005.1, read on the forward strand.
GTGTAACGATCCCCTGAACCCAGTCTCAACAAGCTGCTCGGACTCCAGCTGGTCACCGATGCGGCACAAACAGCCGTGCCTGACTGAGCGGCTCTGTGACCACCATGAAGTGGTCGGTATCGAAGTACTTGTCCAGCAGGTAGAGGCGGGTGCGATCGGTCAGTACTAGCTTGCCGAACTGCTCCAGCTGGTAGGGGTCGTGAAGGGGGCAGCTTGTACCACGGGGGCGTTTTTCTCGCTCACTTTGACTGTGCTGATGACGAAGTCCAGTTCGATCTGCGCCAAGCCCCTCGTAATCCCGTTCTTGTGGTTCGCCAGCGGGTTGTGGCTGCCTATCTGGTAGTTGACCCGCAGCAGAATGGCACTGATGTGAGCCTGCAGGTCGGCACGCAACTGCGGGTCGCCGCGAAGATCATAGGAGTAGTGCTGGTGAATGCAGGTCAGCGGATGTAAACCAGTTGCTCGCTCTTGGCGGCCATGGCCGGGCCGAGCTGGGGGGATCTGCAGTGAGGCGGGTCTGGATCTGGATGACGAGGCTGGCGATCTCCTCCTGCCCCGGCGGGGCCTGGGTTGGTAACTCGGCATGGATGTCGCGGACCACCATGGCCAGGGTCAGGCTGATGTCATCGCTGGCAAACTGGCACAGCTCGTGGCCAGCCGCCTGACGCAACAGGGTGATGGCGTAGGAGATGGTGAGTTGTTGCAGGCTCTCGTCGGCGAGGCGCAACAGATGACGGCAGAGCTGATCGTGATAACCGGTGCCGCGCTGGTGGAAACTCTGAGTCATCTCACGCCAGGGAAGACGGGCCTGAGAGGTAGGCACGAAAAAGGGGCCTTGATGGCCCCTTTATTGACTCCCTTGCCGTCAGCTGGCGGGTGATGCGCTGCTGGTGGGCAGGTTCTGGTAGCGCACGTCTTCCTCTATGATGACGTCGACGTCCAAGGGCTTGCCATTGCGGATCACCGAGATGGTCAGCTTGGTGCCGGGGCGGCTCTCGACGATCTTGTCCATCACGGGGCGCACGCCGCTGATGGCCTCGCCGTTGATCTTGAGCAGCACATCCCCACGCCTGAGGCCGGCCTTGGTGGCGGGACCATCGGGATCCAGGCTCTCTACCACCAGACCCTGCAGATCCCCGAGATTCATCATGCGCGCGACTATGGGGTTGATCTCGACGCTGGAGATGCCGAGGTAGCCGCGAATGACCCGGCCATTGGCAATCAGCTCGTCCATGATCCGCTTGGCCAGCTTGTAGGGGATGGCGAAGCTGATGCCGTAGCTCTCCTGATTGCCGTTGAGGTGGTAGGCGGCGGTGTTGATGCCTACCAGATCGCCACGGCCATTGACCAGGGCGCCACCCGAGTTGCCCTCGTTGATGGCGGCATCTGTCTGCAGCAGATCCTGCCGGCCGTTGCTGTCCGGCCCCATGCTGGAGAGCCCGATGCGGCCGGTGGCACTGATGATGCCCTGGGTGATGGTCTGGCCGACGTTGTAGGGGTTGCCGATGGCGAGCACCACGTCGCCTACGTCAGGCAGGCGCTCGGGATCCTGCGGTATCACCGGCAGGTTGTCCGACTCTATGTAGAGCACGGCGAGATCGGTCAGCTTGTCGGTGCCGACCAGCTCGGCGCTGAATACCCGGCCATCCTGCAACGCGACTATGATCTGGTCCGCATCGGCGATGACGTGGTAGTTGGTCAGCACATGGCCGCGCTGGTTCATGATGACCCCTGAGCCCAGCCCCTGTGGCCTCAGCTCTGCTTTCTCGCCGCGATTGCCGGCGAAACTGCGGGTGTAGATGTTGACGACGGCAGGGCCGGCGCGGTGGGCGGCATAGGAGAAACTCAGCTCGCGGGAATTGGTGATGAGACCCGGCAGGGGGGCGCCGCCCCGAAAACTGGGGAACAGCAGCAACAGGAGCGCAGCCACGGTGAGGCCAAAGCCGACAGACTTGCCCAAGTAACTGATCAAAGGTGGGATTTTCATGTCATTCTCGTCCGTACATGCTGCGCGCAGAGAATAACATTATCGGTGGATAAAAATCACCCGCGGCGGTTGCCGCGGGTGTGAGGGACTTAACGGATCACCAAATAGAGCGAGGAGTCGCCACGCTGTATGTTCAGCGCCAGGACTTCCGGCTTGTTCTTCAAGGCCTTGGTCAGCTCATCCATGGAGTTGATGCGCAGACGGTTGACCCCGATGATGATGTCGCCCTTCTGCAGGCCGGCGGCGGCGGCAGGGGAGCGCGGATCTATGTCGGCCACAGCTACGCCGGTCACCGGATCCGTGGTGGTGCTGAGCTTGGCCCCTTCCAGTGCCGGGTGCAGGGCGCTGGCGAGGATCTCGCTGTCATCGGCCTTCTTCAGGGTGACCTTGACGGTCTGCTCCTTGCCATCACGGATGAGGCCGAGTGCAACCTGCTTGTCGGCGCCCATGGTGGCGATCTTGGCTCGCAGTTCACCGAACGAGCGGATGGGCTTGCCATCTATGCTGATGATGATGTCGCCAGCCTTGATGCCCGCCTTGGCGGCGGCAGAGTCAGGCATGACCTGGTTGACGAAGGCACCATCCTTCTTGTTGTAGCCGAAGGACTTGGCGATATCCGTGGTCAGCTCTGTGCCTGTGATCCCCAACTGGCCACGGCGCACTTCACCGTATTTCACGATCTGCTCGGACAGGTCGCGCACCATGTTGGACGGGATGGCAAAGCCGATACCGATGTTGCCGCCGTTCGGGCCCAGGATGGCGGTGTTGATGCCGATCAGCTCCCCACGCAGGTTGAGCAGCGCACCACCTGAGTTGCCCGAGTTGATGGCCGCATCGGTCTGGATGAAGTTCTCCAGGTTTTCAATATTGAGGCCGCTGCGACCCAGGGCGCTGACGATACCCGAGGTAACGGTCTGACCTAGGCCGAAGGGGTTGCCGATGGCCAGGGCATAGTCACCGACCCGCAGCTCGTCAGAGTCGGCGAACTTGATCTGCACCAGGTCCTCCGCCTTGATTTGCAGCAGGGCAATGTCGGACTGCTTGTCTTCACCTATCTTCTTGGCCGCGTATTCGCGACCGTCTTTCAGGTTGACCTTGATCTCGTCCGCCTCGTGGACCACGTGGGCGTTGGTGATCACATAGCCCTTCTTGGCATCTATGATGACGCCGGAACCGAGCGCCTGGAAGGGCTGCTCGCTCACCTGCTCATCGGGCATGTTGGGGCCGAAGAAGAAGCGGAATTGTTCCGGCAGGCGCTGGCGGGTGATCTTCTTGCCAGAGACGGAGATATTGACCACGGCAGGGGTCACCTGCTCGAGGACGGGGGCCAGGCTCGGCATCTCCTGGCTGTTGTTGCCCATCAGGGGCAGGGCGGCTTGCGCCGGTGCTGCGGACAGGGCGATACCGACACTGAGGGCTAACACACTGAATACAGAAAGAGATTTACGCATATGAGAAACAGCTCCCAGAAAAAGTTGCAATGCAATCGTCAAGGTCTGACCACGATAAGGCGTAATTAGTTCCACCAGAGGCTAACCGGGCTGCTTCAGCAGGCCGGAGGCACCAGCGTAGTCACGGGGTGGCTGGCCGGGCTCCTCGTTGGCGGACTCAGCGGTTGCTTCTTCCACCTGAGGCTCGCGGAACAGTGGTTCTTGCGCCTTGGCGAGGAACTTGCTCTGTTCGGCCATGTGGCGATAGAGGGTCTGGTATTGCTCAGCCAACTGCTCCATCAGAGCGGCGCTGTCGGCGAAGTGGGTGGTGATCTGGCCCTGGTAGCTTTCCAGCTCCTTGTGAGCCTTTTTCAGCTCCTGTTCCAGGCGCCCGGCATCCCGGCTGCGGACAGTGAAGCGGCCGATCAACACGCCGATGATCAGGGCGGCTACCGCCAGCAGGATCCCGTTTAACAGAGTCATAGAAGCTCCTTGTTACAGCTAAATCGATGAGTTTGAGGCGGCCGGATTGACCGCGATGCCTCGTTGGCACTATACCGTGCACCCCGAGAGCGTGATACCATTTTGTCCCTCATTCAGGGACTTGGAGGCGGTTTACAGGATGACCCCGCAGCAAAAATACCAGCAGGATTTGCAGCGTCCTGGCTTTTTGGCCGACCCGGCCCAGGCGATGGCCGTGACCCGCCTGGAGCGACTCTATCAGGATTTGTGTGCCAGCCCGACTCCGACCAGATCCCGTGGCCTGCTGGGCTGGCTGCAAAAGCCGAAAGCCCGCGAGCCCATCTTGGGTCTCTATATGTGGGGTGGAGTGGGCAGAGGCAAGACCTGGCTGATGGATACTTTTTTCGACAGCCTGCCGGGGGAGCGCAAACTACGCGTCCACTTCCACCGTTTCATGCATCGGGTGCACGACGAACTCAAGGGACTGACCGGTCAGGCCGATCCGCTCAAACTCATCGCCAGCAAGCTTGCCAGCGAGACAGACATCATCTGCTTTGACGAGTTTTTCGTCTCCGACATCACGGATGCCATGCTGCTGGGCACCCTGTTCCAGGAGCTGTTCGGTCATGGCGTGGTGCTGGTGACCACCTCGAACATTCCACCCAAGGATCTCTATCGCAATGGGCTGCAGCGGGCCCGTTTCTTGCCGGCCATCGAATTGATCGAGCGCCACTGCGAGGTGCTCAATGTCGATGGTGGCGTCGATTACCGGTTGCGCACCCTGGAGCAGGCGGAAATCTATCACTTCCCGCTGGATCAGCAGGCCAAGACCAATCTGGACCGCTACTTTGGACAATTGACCGGGCTGGCGCAGATCACTCCCGCGACCCTGGAGGTCAACCATCGTCAGCTGAGCGCGTTGGGCGTGGGGGAAGGGGTGCTTTATATGGAGTTCGAGCAGCTCTGCTGCACCCCGCGATCTCAGGGGGACTACATAGAACTGGCCCGGGAGTTTCACACCGTGCTGCTGGCCAACGTGCAGCCCATGGGCACAGGTACTGACGATGCGGCGCGCCGTTTCATCGCCATGGTGGACGAGTTCTATGAGCGGCACGTCAAACTCATTCTGTCGGCGGCGGTGCCCATGGCCGCGCTCTACGGCGATGGCCTGCTGAATTTCGAATTCAAGCGCTGTCTTTCACGGCTCCAGGAAATGCAATCGCACGAATACCTTGCCAGAGTGCACCTTCCTTAGTCACAATACCGCGCCTGCCAGTCGGATGGGCATCTGCGGCAGGTAGGGCCGGGCGACATTTGCTAGCTTCATGGCAGTGAAATTAGCAGGTGATATTTAAGGCAACTTCACTTATAATCGCCCGGCCCACGTTACAGCTGTCGATAAGACAGCAACACTTTAAGCTTTACTTGTATTCGAAGGGGTACAGGTAGGCCATCGTTTGTTGTTTGTGGGAGAGCCCCCATAAGCAATTGGGTCTGTAACAGGTAATTGGGTTTAACTTAATGAAAACTTTCGTTGCCAAGCCAGAAACCGTAAAACGTGACTGGTACATTGTGGACGCAGAGGGTAAAACTCTGGGTCGTATCGCAACCGAGATCGCTGCTCGTCTGCGTGGTAAGCACAAAGCTGAATACACTCCGCACGTTGACACCGGTGATTACATCATCGTTGTAAACGCTGAGAAGGTACACGTAACCGGTAAGAAATTTACCGACAAAATGTACCACGCTCACTCCGGTTTCCCGGGTGGTATCAAGTCCATCAGCTTTGACAAGCTGATTCAGCGTAAGCCGGAAATGGTAATCGAAGCTGCCGTCAAGGGCATGCTGCCGAAGGGTCCGCTGGGCCGTGCCATGTTCCGTAAGCTGAAAGTTTACGCAGGCGCAGAGCACGCTCATGCTGCTCAGCAACCTCAAGTACTGGATATCTAACGGGAACTGGCAACATGGCAGAAAATCAATACTACGGTACCGGCCGTCGCAAAAGCTCCACTGCTCGCGTCTTTATCAAAGCGGGTAGCGGTAAAATCATCATCAACCAGCGCTCCCTGGAGCAATACTTCGGCCGCCCGACTGCCCGCATGGTAGTTCGTCAGCCGCTGGAACTGGTTGAGATGACCGAGAAACTGGATCTGTACATCACCGTTAACGGTGGTGGTATCTCCGGTCAAGCTGGTGCGATCCGCCACGGTATCACTCGTGCTCTGATGCAGTACGACGAGACCCTGCGTTCTGAACTGCGTAAAGCTGGCTTTGTTACTCGCGATGCCCGTAAGGTTGAGCGTAAGAAAGTTGGTCTGCACAAAGCGCGTAAGCGTCCGCAGTACTCCAAGCGTTAATTCGCTTTTGGTACGCACTCTCACGAGTGTCAAAAAAGCCTGGCCATGTGCCAGGCTTTTTTTATTGGTAATATTACCTGCGCCAATGCTAACCATACGTCACAAAAGACAAAAATTTGTGTATTTATTGTTTTTGCCCATCGCTTCTCTTTCTTGTCAAATTGTTATCTTTTCTTTAAAATTTCCATGGTCTTTCTGTGTCAATTGCCACTCCGCCTCCGCCGCAGTTGTCAGAGGGAGAGGAGAAAGGAAACGGGGACACTATAAGAATGAGCGGAGTCCACATGGGAGAGTTTTTGGATGAGCAATGCGCCAGTTGATACCGGTCGCCGCAGATTTCTTACCTGGTCAACGGTTGCCGTTGGCGGAGTAGGAGCTGCTTTTACCGCAGTGCCGTTTATAAAGTCATGGAATCCGAGTGCCAAAGCCAAAGCGGCAGGGGCACCGGTAGAGGTGGATATCAGCAAGTTGGAGCCGGGTCAGCTGATCCGCGTCGAGTGGCGCGGCAAGCCGGTCTGGGTGGTGAAGCGCACCAAGCAGACGCTGGATGCCCTGGCCACGCACGATGACCAACTGCGTGATCCCGCTTCCGATGAGCCACAACAGCCGGACTATGCCCATAACGGTTACAGATCCATCAAGCCGGAGATCTTCGTGGCGGTCGGTATCTGTACCCATCTGGGGTGCTCCCCCTCCTACCTGCCGGACAGCTTCGGCGAGCAGGTGCAAGGGGTGACCTCCGGCTTCTTCTGCCCATGCCATGGTTCCAAGTTCGACATGGCCGGTCGAGTGTTCCAGGGCGTGCCCGCACCGCTGAATCTGGTCATTCCGCCATATCAATTTCTTAGCGACACCACCATTCTGGTCGGTGCCGATGGCAAGGAGGCCTGACCATGTTTGTCAAACTCATGGGCTGGATTGACGATCGTTTCCCGCTCACGGCCATGTACAACGATCACATGGCCAAGTATCCGGCTCCCAAGAACCTGAACTTCTGGTACTTCTTCGGTTCCCTTGCCATGTTGGTGCTGGTCAACCAGATCATCACCGGCATCTGGCTCACCATGAACTACAACCCGTCGGCGGAGGGTGCCTTTGCCTCCGTGGAATACATAATGCGGGACGTGGACTACGGCTGGCTGCTGCGCTACATGCACTCCACCGGCGCCTCCGCCTTCTTTGTCGTGGTCTATCTGCACATGTTTCGCGGCATGATCTATGGCTCCTATCAGAAGCCGCGCGAGCTGCTGTGGATCTTCGGCATGCTGATCTTCCTGGTGCTGATGGCCGAAGCCTTCATGGGTTACCTGCTGCCCTGGGGACAGATGTCGTTCTGGGGTGCCCAGGTCATCATCTCGCTGTTTGGTGCCATTCCGGTCATCGGCGACGATCTGACCCTGTGGATCCGGGGTGACTACGTCATCTCTGGGGCTACCCTGAACCGTTTCTTCGCGCTGCACGTCATCGCCTTGCCGCTGGTGCTGGTGATGCTGGTGGCCATGCACATCCTGGCGCTGCACGAAGTCGGCTCCAACAACCCGGATGGGATCGACATCAAGAAGCACAAGGATGAGAAAGGCTGGCCGCTGGATGCGGTGGCGTTCCACCCTTACTTCACCGTCAAGGACATGATTGGGGTGGCGGGCTTCCTGTTCCTGTTCTGCGCCATCATCTTCTTTAAGCCGGATATGTGGGGCTACTTCCTCGAGAAGCCGAACTTCGAAGTGGCGAACGGTCTGAAGACCCCGGCGCACATCGCCCCGGTCTGGTACTTCACTCCCTTCTACGCCATCTTGCGCGCTGTGCCGGACAAGCTGCTGGGGGTCATCATGATGGGGCTCTCCATCGTCGTGCTGTTCCTGCTGCCGTGGCTGGATCGTTGCAAGGTTCGCTCGGTGCGCTACCGCAGCACCCTGCACAAGCTGAACATCGCCCAGTTTGTGGTCTGCTTCGTCATTCTGGGGGTGCTGGGCGTGCTGCCATCGACGCCGACGCTGACGCTGATCGCGCAGCTTTGCACTCTGGGTTATTTCGGGTTCTTCGTCCTGTTGTTCTTCTACAGCAAGAATGAGAGCACCAAGCCGCTGCCGGAGAGGGTGACATTCAAATGAAAAGAATAATTTTTGCAGTGTTGACCCTGCTGCCCAGCCTTGTACTGGCGGCTGGCAGTGGCTTCCCCCTCGACAAGGCAGAGTACGATCTGAGTGACAAGGTATCCCTGCAACGGGGAGCCGCGACCTTCATGAACTACTGTGCCGGCTGTCACTCCACCCAATATCAGCGCTATAACCGGGTGGCTGCCGACATCGGCATCCCGGAAGAGCTGATGAGGGAGAACCTGGTCTTCACCGGTGCCAAGATTGGCGACCTGATGAAGAGCGCCATGTCCGAGAAGGATGCGGCGCGCTGGTTTGGGGCGCCGCCCCCGGACCTGACCCTGGTGGCCAGGGTGCGGGGTGCCGACTGGATTTACACCTATCTGCGGTCTTTCTATGTGGACGAGACCCGGCCGTTCGGGGTGAACAATGCGGTCTTCCCGTCTGTGGGCATGCCCCACGTATTGGAGCCGTTGCAGGGGACGCCCCGTGCCGAGTTCGAGACGCACAGCCTGGATGGAGTGGAGATGCAGCAAGTCGTCAGCATCAAATCTGACGGCAATGGTGAAATGAACAACGAAGAATATGATCAGACGGTACTGGATCTGGTAAACTTCTTGGTCTACTCGGCTGAGCCGGTGCAACAGGAGCGCGAACGCATGGGCTTCTGGGTGCTTGGTTTCATCGTAATCTTCTTCATCTTCACTGTGCTGTTGAAGAAGGAATTCTGGCGCGACGTTCACTAAGCGACCGGATCGGAGTAATATGACGCACGGCAATGAAGATCAAGATGCTTCATTGCCGTTTCTGCTTTTTAATGACGGGAGGGTTCAATGGCTGTAGCTGCCAATAAGCGTTCGGTAATGACGCTGTTTTCCGGTGCCAACGATATGTTCAGCCATCAGGTGCGCATTGTCCTGGCGGAGAAGGGTGTTAGCGTGGATATCTGCCAGGTTGACCCGAGCAACCTGCCGGACGAACTGGCCGAGCTGAACCCGTACAACACTGTACCGACCCTGGTAGATCGCGAGCTGGCGTTGTACACCTCGCGCATCATCATGGAGTATCTGGACGAGCGCTTCCCGCACCCGCCCCTGATGCCTGTCTATCCGGTGGCTCGCGGCAACAGCCGTCTGATGATGCATCGCATCGAGCTGGACTGGTACTCCCTGGCCGACAAGATCATGGCGGGCACCGATACCGAAGCCGCCCGTGCCGAGCTGCGGGACAACCTGCTGGCCATCGCCCCTATCTTTGGCGAGATGCCCTACTTCATGAGCGAAGAGTTCGGTCTGGTTGACTGCTACATGGCTCCGCTGCTGTGGCGTCTGCCGAGCCTGGGCATCGACTTCACCGGTCGTGGTGCCAAAGAGCTGAAGGCCTACATGGTCCGTCTGTTCGAACGTGAATCCTTCCAGGCCTCTCTGACCGAGGCTGAACGCGAGATCCGTGCCAGCGTATGAGTAGTTCGGAACCGACCATGACACCCAGTCGCCCCTATCTGTTGCGGGCGTTTTTTGACTGGTTGCTGGATAACGACTTGACCCCGCATCTGGTGGTCAATGCCAATATCCTCCATGTGATGGTGCCGATGCAGTTTGTGCAGGATGGGCAAATTGTCCTGAACATCGCGCCTCGGGCCGTGGGCCAGTTCCACATGGATAATGATGCCGTCAGCTTCAGCGCCCGCTTCGGCGGCGTGTCACAGCAGGTCTACATTCCCATGGCGGCCATATTGGCCATTCATGCCAGGGAAAACGGCGTGGGAACCCTGTTCCCGCCTGAGCCGGGCTACGATCTCTGGCTGGAGCAGGCCGAGGCGCCGGTAGAACCCGAGCCGGAGCCGCCGCGCCCGACGGGCCGTCCGACCCTGAAAGTCATCAAATAAAAAACGCAGCCAACTGGCTGCGTTTTTTTATCTCATCATTGCCCGCTTAGTTCTGGGCAAACTCGAAGGCCTTGATCACCTGCTTGACCCCGCTGACGTGGCGAGCGATCTCCACTGCCTGATCCCCTTCCTGACGGGTCACCAGGCCGATGAGAAACACCTCGCTGTTCTCGGTGACCACCTTGACCTTGGTGCTGTCGAAGTTCTTGGTGCCCAGCATGTCGGCCCGCACCTTGGAAGTGATCCAGGTATCGTTGCTGCGCACCCCTATGCTTACCGGCTTGCCGAGACGCAGCTCATTGTAGACATGACGCACCCCTTCGATCCGGCCCACAATTTTGCCCGCCTCCTGCTTGTATGCGTCAGACGGTGTCTGACCGACCAGCAAGACACGGCCGTTATTGCTGTAGACACTGATCTTGCTGGCTGCGCTCAGCGGCTTGTTGTCGGCCAGTAGATTGGCTGCCTTCAGCTCTATGGCCTGATCGTCCCACTGGGCACCCAGGGTGCGACGATCCCCGGTCGCCTTGGCGGTACCGGCTGCGCCACCGACTACCACGGCGGCACAGCCTTGCAGCAGCAGGGCACCGGTCAGCAGGGCGAGTGCGAGAATAGGCTTCTTCATGGTTTCAATCTTCCTGTTGCGGGAAAAGTGTCTGGTCGATGAGATCACAGAGGCAGTGCAGGGTCAACAGATTCACTTCCAGAATGCGAGGGCGGCGGGCGGATGGCACGCGGATCTCCACATCGTTGGGCCCGAGCAGGCCGGCTATCTCACCACCGTCGCCCCCCCCGAGCACTATGATGGTCATGTCGCGGGAGAGTGCCGCCTCGGCGGCCTTGATCAGGCTGCGGCTGTTGCCCGTGGTGGTGAGCACCACCAGGATGTCGCCGGGCTGACCCAGAGCCCTGATCTGCTTGGCATAGACCTCTTCGAAGCCGTGATCGGTGGCGATGGCGCTGATGGTGGCCATGTCGGGGGTCAGAGCCAGGCCGGGCAGGGAGGGACGTGGCGTCTCGTAGCAGTTGACCAGCTCGGAGATGAACAGCTGTGCCAGGGCCGAGGAGGGACCATTGCCGCATGCCATGACCTTGTGGCCATTGAGCAGGCAGATGGTCAGCATCTGGGCCGCGGTGTGGATGGCGTCCGGCAGCGCCTCGGCGGCGGCTATCTTGGTCTGGATGCTTTCGGTGTAATTCTCTTTGATGGGATCAGTCATGGGGTCCTCTTAAAATGCGTTCTGGATCCAGTCTGGCTGGTCGCCCTCGAACGCGATCACATCGAATCGGCAGGCCTGGCTGGCCTCGTTGATGGCATGTTGCTTGAAATAGTGGCGCGCGGCCAGCACGATCTTGTGCTGCTTGCGTTGGGTGACCGAGCTGGCGGCTCCGCCATGGCTGGCCCGAGCGCGATATCTGACCTCGACAAACACCAGGGTATCCCCCTGGCGCATGATCAGATCTATTTCACCACCACGGCAGCGGTAGTTGCGGGTCACGGGTTGCAGGCCGCGGGCCTGCAACCAGCGTTCCGCTACTTGCTCAAAGTGCTGTCCCTTGCTCGTCGTTGCCGATGGCAACAGGTTCAACCATTGCTGGTGCAGTTGTGTCAGTAGCCTCTTCATGGGTGGTGTCCTCCAGCTGGGGCACGGCGCTGTCGCTGACCAGCTTGCCATTCTGGTAGGTGGCCCAGTCCAGCATGCGCACTATGTTGCCCTGGGGATCCACGCTCAGCTGGCCGCTCATGCCCGGTTGCTGCATGGCATTGAGCTTGCGCATCTGCGGCAGGTTGCCGGCCAGGCTGACCGCATCGTAGCCGAGGGCAAACAGGCGCAGCAGGTCACCCTGGGTCTGTGGCCAGAGCAGGGCTATCTGCTCCCGTTGCTGCTCATAGCCTCCCAGCAGCAGCGGCATGTCGGAGATGTGCATGCCGTTGAGTTCGGACGCCACCTCGGTCGCCCCGCTGTCATAGCCTCGTGAGCTGCTGTAGATGGGTAGGCTGCCCATGGGATTGACCGAGATGTCCACATAGGGCTTGATCATCCGGGTCTCCAGGCTGTTGGCCACCACATAGACGGCATCTATGCTACGCGGCGCGGCATCCGAAAGCTGCACTATCTCCCCGGCCCGGGCGGTGGAGCGACCGCTCAGGGCATTCTTGACCATGCCTTGCACCTCGTTGCGTGCCCCGAAGGTGGCGACCACGGGTTTCTCCTGACTGACACCGGCCCAGGCCTGCTCGAACGCCTTGATGCTGCTGTAGCCAATCCGGCCTTGCGCCGCGATCAGCAGCGGCTTGCGGTAACCCTGACCATAGAGATACTGGGCGGCCTGGCTCGCATCGGCGGCGGCGGAGAGGGAGAAATAGAAGGTGTTGTCGTTGATGATCGGCTTGTCCAGCTCGTTCAGTGCCAGCACAGGCACTGTCGGGCTGGCTTTGAGCAGCTCCTCGACTTGATCCTTCAGCAAGGGGCCTATAATCATGTTCGCCCCTTCCTGGATCGCCTGCTTGTAGAGATCCCCCATCGCCTTGCCCTGGGTGTCGTAGAAGTTCAGGGTGAATTGCCCCTGATTCTCCTTGTAGGACATCAGCATGCCGTTGCGGATGGCGGCGCCTTGCGCCTCCAGGTTGCCGGAGAGGGGCAGGAAGACGGCGACCTGCTGCAGTGTGCCTGTGTCCGTGGTGGCGAGATCCCCGAGGCCGGCCGGCATGTCGGTCTGGGCCGGATGGTTCGGGAAGCTCTGCTTCCAGCCTGCGAGCTGGCGGGCGAGTTGACTCGGCTGGGCGCCGAATTCGTTCACCAGTGCCGCCAGTCGCAGCCAGCCGGTGGTCACGTCGGGGGCCGGTGCTTCTTCCAGCGCCTGCAGGGTGGAGGGGGTCATGCTTTTGAGCAAGGACCAGATCTGCTGGTGGTTGGTGGCCAGCTCATTCTTGGCCAGGTAAGGCTCCAGCAGGATCAGCGACTTGGCGGCACCAAACTTGTTGTTGATGTCCAGTTGCAACACCACCCGCTGGCGATACCAATCCTTCTGGGTATCGGCATCGAGGGCCACTTCCGGCTTGCCTTCCAGCAGGATCAGGGCTTGATTGGCATTGCCCTGGGCCAGCAGGAGGTGCGCCTGCAGCAGTTGCAGTTGTGCCTGCTGCACCGGGTTGCCGGCCTGCTTCTGCAACTGTTGATACAGGGCAGCGGCCGGTTTGGCCTGGCCGAGCGCCAGATAGCTGCGCGCCGCCATCACCTGCCAAGTGAAGGCCTCAGCCGGTTTGGCGGGATCCACCTGCTCTAGATACCACTGAGCATTCTTGGTCAGATCCGAGAACGCCGACGGCATGCCGGGCTCTGCGGAAGATGAGTTGGGCTCCGACGCACAGGCGGCGAGCAGTACTGCCGCGAGTATGATGCCGAAGAGTCGTGATACACTTAGCTGCTTTGTAACCCGGTTCAAGTTCATTCCCCGACCAGTGTTGAAGTTCTCCATAGTGTAAACGGGCCAATATGGCGACACAATTGTCGGGACACTCGGAGATCCCATGAGTGACACCCCAACCCTGTATATAGTCCCCACTCCCATCGGTAATCTGGCGGATATCACCCAGCGTGCATTGGACATTTTACGCAGCGTCGATCTGGTAGCCGCCGAAGATACTCGGCACTCCGGCATCCTGCTCAGCCACTACCATATCTCGGTGCCGACCTTCGCCCTGCACGACCACAACGAACAACAGAAGGCGGATGTGCTGATCGGCCGGATCAAGGAGGGCAAGAGCGTCGCCCTGGTCTCGGATGCGGGTACCCCGCTCATCAGCGACCCTGGCTATCACCTGGTCACCCGCTGTCGCGAGGCCGGGGTCAAGGTGGTGCCGCTGCCGGGCCCTTGCGCCGCCATCACTGCACTCTCTGCAGCAGGTCTGCCCACAGATCGCTTCGCCTTCGAAGGATTTCTGCCTGCGAAAGCCAAAGGGCGCGACGATCGGCTGCAGGCCGTCATCGAAGACACCCGCTCCCTGGTGTTCTACGAGTCACCGCGCCGGGTGCAGGATACGGTGGAAGCCATCGCTCGCATTCTCGGTGAACGCCAGGTGGTGGTGTGCCGCGAGCTGACCAAGACTTTCGAATCCATCCACGGTCTGCCTGCCTCCGAGATGCTGACCTGGCTTGGGGAAGACGATAATCGCTGCCGTGGCGAAATCGTGCTGGTGGTCGCCGGTGCCAGCAAGGTGGATGAAGATTTGCCCGCCGAGGCTATCCGCACTTTGGGGCTGCTGGTAGCGGAGCTGCCGTTGAAAAAAGCGGCTGCTCTCACCGCCGAGATCCACGGCGTGAAGAAGAATGCCCTCTACAAGTACGGCCTCGAGCACTATTAATTGCCGTAAAGGGGAATTGCCGGTTTACCCCACTGTGTCACGAGGCTATAATCCGCGCCTCGGAGTCGGCTGGGCAATCGCTGCTTCGTCGTTGTGTCCCTCGGGACAGACGGGCGAAGGGGAGGAAAGTCCGGGCTTCATAGGGCAGGGTGCCAGGTAACGCCTGGGAGGCGCGAGCCTACGACCAGTGCAACAGAGAGCAAACCGCCGATGGCCCGCAAGGGATCAGGTAAGGGTGAAAGGGTGCGGTAAGAGCGCACCGCGCGACTGGCAACAGTTCGTGGCACGGTAAACTCCACCCGAAGCAAGACCAAATAGGCCCCTATTGGCGCGGCCCGCGTTGGGGGCGGGTAGGTTGCTTGAGCCAGTGAGCGATTGCTGGCCTAGAGGAATGATTGCTACCCGGGGCAACCCGGTACAGAACCCGGCTTACAGGCCGACTCCGACCTAATTCCTGAAGAGCCTTGCGATTTATCGCGAGGCTCTTTTTTATAGCGGTAGAAAATAGCAAAAGATTGGATGAAGATACTGGCCGACATAGAGGGGTATCATAAAAATTACATGTAAATCAATTCATTGCATTTTTGTTTGCATACGGTTGTCATGCATTAGTGTGTAAAAAGAGGGGAGACTCGAGCATGTGTTACTTCTTTCACATTGTTCATTTTAAAAATGTTCGCAATTAATCCTATGGCCGTTAACACAAATAACTTGTGGAAAATCAACTCATTTAATCTGTAGCCTCCCTGCGCTGCGTCAATATGTTCCCTCTGCCTGAGATCCTTGCTTGAAAAGCCCCCTGCTCGTCCTTAAACTTCATGGTGGAGAAAAGTGGATCAAAGTGGTTTTTATCGGGCGATTTGCCCCCTTAACTCATTTTCAGGGACTGCAATTTGTTGCGTGGCGCTCACGCCATCAGCCTGGACAGCAAAGGGCGACTGGCGATTCCGACCAAATATCGAGATTGGCTGCGCTCCGAGCGCGACGGCCAGCTGGTCTGCACCATCGACATTGCCCACCCCTGTCTGCTGCTTTACCCCCTGAGTGAATGGGAAGAGATAGAGCGCAAGCTCAAGACACTTTCCAGTACCAACCCGGCTGAACGCCGCCTGCAGCGCATGTTGCTCGGACACGCGACCGAGTGCGAACTGGATGGCAACGGCCGTCTGCTGCTGAGTCAGCCGCTGCGCAACCATGCGGGGCTGGACAAGAAGATCATGCTGGTGGGCCAGCTCAACAAGTTTGAGTTGTGGGATGAAGCCCGCTGGCAACAACAGATCAATGACGACATTCTGGGCCTGCCCGAGGACGATTGGGCAAGTTCACCACGACTACAGGACTTTTCTTTATAAATGACCCAAGCCGCTGAACACATCACAGTGCTGTTGCACGAAGCCGTCGAAGGGCTGGCCATCAAGCCGGACGGTATCTACGTCGACGGTACCTTTGGCCGGGGTGGTCACTCTCGTCTCATTCTCCAGCAACTGGGTCCCAACGGCCGGTTGATCGCCATCGACCGGGATCCCCAGGCCATTGCCGAGGCGGCCAAGATCCAGGATCCCCGCTTCGAGATCGTGCACGGTCCCTTCTCCGGCATCACCAGCTACCTGAGCGATCGCGGTTTGCTGGGCAAGGTCGACGGCTTCCTGCTGGATCTGGGCGTCTCTTCTCCCCAACTCGACGACGCCGAGCGCGGTTTCAGCTTCATGAAAGACGGCCCCCTCGACATGCGGATGGATCCGACCACGGGCCAGAGCGCCGCCGAATGGCTGGCTCGCGCCGATGTGGATGACATCGCCTGGGTGCTGAAGACCTTCGGCGAGGAGCGCTTTGCCAAGAAGATTGCCCGCGCCATCGTCCATGATCGGGTGACCGAGCCCTACGTGCGCACCCGTCAGTTGGCCGAGATGATTGCCCGGGTCAATCCGAGCAAGGAGAAGGGCAAGCATGCGGCAACCCGAAGCTTCCAGGCAATCCGCATCTACATCAACAGCGAGCTGGACGAGATCGAGACTGCGCTGAACGGTGCGTTGCAGGCGCTGGCGACCGATGGTCGTCTCTCCGTCATCAGCTTCCACTCCCTGGAAGACCGGCTGGTGAAGCACTTCATTCGCAAGCACGAGAAGGGGCCGGAAGTGCCCCATGGCATCCCGTTGACCGAGGCTCAGCTGGCCGGTGGCCGCAAGTTGAAGTCGGTCGGCAAGGCGCTCAAACCTTCCGAACATGAAGTCACCGAAAACAGCCGGTCTCGCAGCTCGGTGCTGCGAGTCGCCCAGCGCCTGGCGGATTGAGTCATGAGTGAGGTACGGATTCATCTGTCCAGAGAGATCATCAGCGATCTCTGGCGCCACAAGCTGCAGGTCGTGTTGACCCTGGCCGTACTGATCACCGCCTTTGCGGTGATCCTGGTGACCAACATGACCCGCGGGTTGACGGCCAAGCAGAATGACCTGATGGCGGAAGAGGACAGGCTCAACATCGAGTGGCGGCACCTGCTGCTGGAGCAGGGGACCTTGGCCGAACACTCCCGGGTGGCGAGTCTGGCCATGGATAAATTGCAGATGGCTCGCCCGTTGGTGACCACCGAAAAGGTAATTACACAACCATGACACGCAAGGCCGCCACCAAGGCTCCGGCAAAGGACAAAGCCAAGGCTAAAGCACCGTCACTCTACCCGTGGCGCTTTCGCACGCTGGTGTTTTTCATCGGCATCGCGTTTGCGGGGCTGATCTTGCGGCTGGCCTGGATCCAGGTGATAGATCCGGACAGACTGCGCCAGGAAGGGGACATGCGCTCCCTGCGTACCACCTCCACCCAGGCGGTGCGTGGCATGATCACCGACCGCAACGGCGAGCAGCTGGCGGTCTCGGTGCCGGTCGAGGCGGTCTGGGCCGATCCCAAGACGGTGCATGAGTCCGGTGCCATCCACAACGAGCGCGCCTGGCTGGCGCTCTCCGCCGTGCTCAAGCTCGACATCAACACCCTCAAGCACCGCATCTCCAACCCCAGCAAGCGCTTCGTTTATCTGCAGCGTCAGGTGACCCCTGCCGTAGCGGAATACATCAAAGGTTTGAAGCTGGGGGGCATCTACCTGCGCCCCGAGGCGCGCCGTTTCTATCCGACCGGCGAAATCAGCGCCCACCTGGTGGGGGTGACCAACATCGACGGCAGCGGCATCGAGGGGATAGAGCGCAGCTACAACGAATGGCTGACCGCGACCCCGGGCGAGATGCGGGTGCGCAAGGACAGGCAAGGCCGGGTCATCGAGCGGCTCGGCCTTGTCAAGGAGGGCAAGCACGCCAACGATCTGCAGCTCAGTATCGATCAGCGGGTGCAGGCGCTGGCCTACCGCGCCCTCAAGCGCGCCACCGACGAGAACAAGGCGACCTCCGGCTCCATGGTGATGCTGGACGTGAAGACCGGCGAGGTGCTCGCCATGGTCAACACCCCCTCCTACAACCCGAACAACCGGGGCCAGTATCAGAGCTTCCGGGTGCGCAACCGGGTGGTGACCGACACCTATGAGCCGGGTTCGACCGTCAAACCTTTGATCCTGTTGAGCGCCCTGCAGGCGGGTGTCACCAGCTGGAAGGACACCATACCCGGTGGTCCCCTGTTCATCGGGGCAAAGCAGATCCGCGACGTGAGCATTCACAAGGCGACCAACCTGTACGACATACTGCGCTACTCCTCCAACATCGGCATGTCGCGGATCGCGCTGCGGATGCCGGCCCAGGAGATGATCAACACCCTCAGCATGGTCGGTTTCGGGATGGATACCGGTAGCGGCCTGATGGGAGAGAGCGGTGGCATGCTGCCCCAGCGCCGCCGTTGGTCCGACATCGAGCGGGCGACCCTGTCGTTCGGCTATGGCCTGCGGGTCACCCCGCTGCAGCTGGCTTCTGCCTATGCCACCCTGGCCAACAAGGGCAAGCGGGTGCCACTCTCCATCATCAAGGTGACCACGCCGCCCAAGGGTGAGCAGGTCATCGACCACAACAACGCCACCGCCATGCTGCAGGCGTTGGAGTACGTGGTCAGCAATGCCATTCCCAAGGCGCAGATCCCGGGTTATCGGGTCGGTGGCAAGAGTGGTACCGCCAAGGTCGCCGTCGCTGGTGGCTACGGCAAGGATTACATGGCCTGGTTTGCCGGTTTCGCACCGGCCAGCAACCCCCGCTTCGTCATGGTGGTGGTGATCAACGAGCCCAAGGGCGATGCCTATTACGGCGGTGCCGTGGCGACCCCGCCGTTCGCCGAGGCCATGGGTGGCGTGCTGCAACTCTTCAACATTCGTCCCGACGCCATTCCCCCCGAGGTGCCGGCGAAGCTTGCCCGTACGGAGGCCGCCCATGGCGCACCTCGTACCTGACGGGCATCTGGCTTTTTCCATCGACCCCGCCGCTGTCGGGGCATTTTCCATGGCGTGTACGAGCGCCCGCATTCCCGCATTTTCGGAGGCTTCCCATGCCGCCCCGCACACTTGATCAACTCATGAGCCATTTCGGCATCACTGCCCCGGCGCTTCCCCTCACCGACATCCAGCTCGACAGCCGGCGAGTCGGGCCCGGTTCTCTCTTCGTGGCAATCCGGGGCCACCAGATGGATGGCAGGCGTTTCATCGAACAGGCGGTGGCTCAGGGAGCGACCGCCGTCCTGTTTGAGGAGGATGGGGAATTCGTTGCCCCCGTCACTTCCATCCCCTGTTTCGGGCTCAAGGATCTGCCCGCTCGCCTCTCCGAACTGGCTGGCCATTTCTATGACCATCCGGCGCAGAAGCTGCAGTTGGTGGGCATCACTGGTACCAACGGCAAGAGCACCACGGCCCTGCTGGTCGCCAACTGGCGCACCCTGCTGGGAGGCAAGGCCGGTGTGATGGGTACCATAGGCAACGGCCTGTTTGGCAATCTGATCGAAGCAGAAAACACCACAGGCAGCGCCGTCCAGGTGCAGGCCAATCTGGCGGCGCTGCAACAGCAGGGAGCCGATCTGGTGGCGATGGAGGTCTCCAGCCACGGTCTGGTGCAGCATCGCGTCGCAGCTCTGCCGTTTTCCGCGGCTGTGTTCACCAACCTGAGCCGTGATCACCTGGATTATCACGGCACCATGGAGGCCTATGGTGCCGCCAAGGAAGAGTTGCTGAAACTGGTGGACGAGCCCTGCGCCGTCATCAATGCCGACGACCGTCTGGGGCGCCAGTGGCTGGCAGCCTACCCCGGCGCGGTAGCCTTCGGTGTGCATGGCCCGATTGAAAACCATGGCGGGCGACAGTTGACGGCGCAGGACCCCCATTTCCACCAACAAGGATTTGACACGCGCATTAACTCCAGCTGGGGGAATGGTGTATTATCCGCCCCCTTGCTCGGCCGCTTCAACGTCAGCAATGTGCTGGCCGCCATGGGCGCCATGCTGGTACTGGGATATGACTTCGATGCACTGTTGGCCAGCGCCCCGAAACTGCAACCAGTGACCGGTCGCATGGAGTGCTTCGGCGGTGGCAAGGCGCCGCTGGCGGTGGTCGATTATGCCCATACCCCGGATGCGCTGGAGAAGGCATTGCAGGCCCTGCGGGTGCACTGCGAAGGCCGGCTCTGGTGTCTGGTGGGCTGTGGTGGCGACCGGGATCGCGGCAAGCGGCCCATGATGGCCGCCATGGCGGAGCAACATGCGGACTGCGTGATCCTGACCGACGACAATCCCCGTACCGAGGCGCCGGAGCAGATAATGGCGGACATGGTGGCGGGTCTTCGCGATCCCGGCTCCGTGCAGATCGAGCACGACAGGACCAAGGCAATCCAGCTGGCACTGAGCCAGGCGAGCAAGCAGGACATCATCCTGGTGGCCGGTAAGGGCCACGAGGATTATCAGATCATTGGAACCGACAAGCGGCACTACAGCGATCGGGAAACCGTCGCGGCCGCGTTGTACACATTAATGGAGTCATTCACATGATGACCCTCAGGCTTGCCGACCTGGCGCAGGTGCTCGATGCCCGTCTGATCGGCGGCGATCACGAGATCACGGCAGTCAGTACCGACACCCGCACTCTGGGCAAGGGGGCGCTGTTCGTCGCGCTGCGTGGCGAGCGTTTCGACGCCCACGATTTTTGCGACCAGGCCGTTCAGGCAGGGGCCTCTGCCCTGCTGGTGGAGCGCGAGCTGCCGCTGGCCATTCCGCAACTGGTGGTGGCCGATACCCTCAAGGGGCTGGGTCGCCTCGGCAAGCTGGTACGCGAGCGGATCAACCCGAAAGTGCTGGCCATCACCGGCAGTTGTGGCAAGACCACGGTGAAGGAGATGGCGACTGCCATCCTGCGCCAGGAAGGGGAGGTGCTGGCCACCGCCGGCAACTTCAACAACGAGGTGGGGGTGCCGCTCACCCTGCTGCGCCTCGAGGCGCAGCACCAGTTTGCGGTGTTGGAGCTGGGTGCCAATCACCCCGGCGAGATCGCCTGGACCACGTCGCTGGCCCAACCCGATGCCGCCATCATCAACAACGTGGCCGCCGCCCATCTGGAGGGGTTCGGCTCCCTGGAAGGGGTGTTCCACGCCAAGAGCGAAATTTTTGAGGGCCTGAGCGAGGGTGGCACAGCCATCGTCAATGCCGACAACGAGTTCTGGCCGAAGTGGCAGGCGAAGGGCATTCATTGCGCCTTCTCCCTCGAGGATCAGAGCCAGCCGTTCCACGCCCGTGACATCGTACTCAACGGGCATGGCTGCGCCGAATTCGTGATGGTGACCCCTCAGGGGGAATTGACCCTGACCCTGGCCATCCCGGGCCGCCACAACGTGGCCAACGCCCTGGCTGCCGCTGCCGGTACCCTGGCGCTGGGCGCCTCGCTCGCCTCGGTCAAGGCCGGGCTGGAGCAGATGGCACCGGTCAAGGGCCGCTTCTGCGTGCAACGCTGGGGTGGCCTCACCCTGGTGGATGACACCTACAACGCCAGCGTGGAGTCCGTGCTGGCGGGCATCGATGCCCTGACCGCCATGGGTGGCTACAAGGTGCTGGTGTTTGGTGACATGAAGGAGTTGGGGGAGGAGTCCGAGGCCCAGCACGCCAGGGTCGGACACCACGCCCGCGAACAGAGCCTCGACGCCGTGCTGACGGTAGGGGAACAGAGTCGTCACACCGCAGATGCCGCGGCGGGTCGACATTTCGATAACAAGGCGTCGTTGTTTGAAGTGCTTGCGCAAATGATAAATACACATCAAGAAATCTCGATCCTGGTCAAGGGTGCTCGCGGGTCCCGCATGGAAGATATCGTCAAGATGGTCGTTGACCGTCAGGAGTCAGCCACATGCTAGTCTGGCTGGCGGAACTGCTCACCCCGCACTTCACCTTCTTCAACGTCTTCTCCTACCTGACGTTCCGCGCCATCCTGTCGATCATCACCGGTCTGGTGGTGGCGCTCTGGATGGGGCCGCGCCTCATCCGTCGTCTGCAGATCCTGAAATTCGGTCAGGTGATCCGCAACGACGGCCCCGAGTCACACCTCAGCAAGAAGGGCACCCCGACCATGGGGGGGCTGATGATCATCGCGGCCATCTTCATCTCCGTGCTGCTCTGGAGCCGCCTCGACAATCCCTATGTCTGGCTGGTGCTGTTCGTGCTCGGTGCCTACGGTGCCATCGGCTTTGCCGACGACTACCTCAAGGTGGTGCGCAAGAACACCGACGGCCTGATCGCCCGCTGGAAGTACTTCTGGCAATCCGCCGTTGCCCTGGCCGTGGCGGTGTTCCTCTATGCCACCGCGACCCATGACGGCCAGACCCAGCTGGTGGTGCCCTTCCTCAAGGATGTGATGCCGCAGCTTGGCCTGATGTTCATCGTGCTGACCTATTTCGTCATCGTCGGTACCTCCAACGCGGTCAACCTGACCGACGGCCTGGATGGTCTGGCCATCATGCCGACCGTGATGGTGGCGGGGGGCTTCGCCTTTGTCGCCTGGGCCACCGGCAACGTGAACTTCGCGAACTACCTGCACATTCCCTACGTGCCCTACACCTCCGAGCTGGTGATCGTCTGTACCGCCATCGTCGGGGCGGGTCTGGGGTTCCTCTGGTTCAACACCTATCCGGCCCAGGTCTTCATGGGGGACGTCGGCTCCCTGGCCCTCGGCGGCGCGCTCGGCACCATCGCCGTGCTGGTGCGTCAGGAGTTCCTGCTGGTGATCATGGGGGGCGTCTTCGTGATGGAAACCGTCTCGGTGATCCTGCAGGTGGGGTCCTACAAGCTGCGCGGCGTGCGCATCTTCCGCATGGCGCCCATCCATCACCACTATGAGAAGAAGGGCTGGCCGGAGCCGCGCGTCATCGTGCGCTTCTGGATCATCACCCTCATGCTGGTGCTGCTCGGCCTCGCCACCCTGAAGGTGAGGTAAGCCATGGTCATCATCATCGGACTCGGCAAAACCGGACTCTCCTGCGTCGACTACTTCCTCGGCCGTGGCGTGACGCCCCTGGTGATGGATACCCGCGCCAATCCGCCGGGTAAGGAGCAACTTCCCCCCGAGGTGGAGCTCGTTCACGGGCTGGACGGCGATCTGCTCAAGCAGGCGCACATGATAGTGGCGAGTCCGGGTATCGCCCTGG
The DNA here is from genome assembly GCF_019218845.1 of Aeromonas sp. sif0611. NCBI lineage: Bacteria > Pseudomonadati > Pseudomonadota > Gammaproteobacteria > Aeromonadales > Aeromonadaceae > Aeromonas > Aeromonas sp. sif0611. The sequence goes on from NZ_JAHUWU010000005.1 coordinate 41,232, forward strand.
CGACCCCCGAACTGAAAGCCGCAGCCGAGTTCGGGGTGCGCATCGTCGGCGACATCGAACTGTTCGTGCGCGAGACCCAGACCCCCGTCATCGCCATCACCGGCTCCAACGGCAAGAGCACCGTCACCACCCTGGTGGGAGAGATGATCGCCGAGGCCGGCCTCAAGGTGGGCGTGGGTGGCAACATCGGCACCCCGGCGCTCGAGCTGCTCAAGCAGCCCATGGATCTCTGCGTGCTGGAGCTCTCCAGCTTCCAGCTCGAGACTACCTACAGCCTGCGTGCCGCGGCGTCCGTGGTGCTGAACCTCTCCGAGGATCACATGGATCGCTATGAGGGCATGGCGGATTACCGCGCCGCCAAGCAGGAGATCCATCAGCACTCCCAGCACATCCTGGTCAACCGGGACGATCCCCAGACCCTGCCCGACGTGGGTCAGGTGTGGCAGAGCTTCGGGCTCGATTGCAACGGTTACGGTCGCTGCGAGCTGGATGGCCGCCACTGGCTGACCCTGCACGGGGAGCCGCTGCTCGCCGTGGACGAGATGAAGATAGTCGGCGCCCACAATCAGGCCAACGCCTTGGCGGCCATGGCCCTGTGCGATGCGGTCGGCATTCCCCGTGAGCCGCAACTCGCCGTGCTGCGCCGCTTCGAAGGCCTGCCCCACCGTGCCCGCTTCGTGCGGGAGGTGAACGGGGTGCGCTGGATCAACGACTCCAAGGCCACCAATGTGGGGGCCACCCTGGCCGCCGTAGCCGGTGTGCGTGAATCGGTGAAAGGCCGCCTGCTGTTGCTGGCTGGCGGCCAGGGCAAGGGGCAGGATTTCGGTCCGGTGCAGGCGCTGCTCGGCAACCAGATCGATCACATGTACTGCTTCGGCCAGGATGCGGACATCCTGCTCGCGCTGGGTGAGCAGACCGAGAAGGTCGCCTCCCTCGACGACGCTGTCGCCAAGGCTGCCGCCGACGCCAGGCCCGGTGACTGGGTGCTGCTGGCGCCGGCCTGTGCCAGCCTGGATCAGTTCACGTCTTTCGAAGCGCGCGGTGATCGTTTCACCGAACTGGTGATGACGCTATGAACGCTCTTCGCGTCGTCGCAGGCTTTTTGCAGCGCTGGCTGTTGCCTGCGCGCCCTGCCGGTCTCTACGACAGGCAGCTGGTGGTGCTGGCGCTGGCGTTGATGTCGGTAGGGTTGGTGATCGTGGCCTCCGCCTCCATCCCCGAAGGGATAGCCCTCGGCGATGATCCCTTCATGTTCGTGAAGCGTCACGGGATGTTTCTGGTGATGGCGCTTGGCATCTCCTGGTTCGTGCTGCAGGTGCCCATGGCGCGCTGGCAGCAGTACAACGGCCCCATGTTGCTGCTGGCCATCGTGCTGCTGGTGATGGTGTTGCTGGTGGGCCGCAGCGTCAACGGTTCGGTGCGCTGGTTGCCGCTTGGCCCCTTCAACCTGCAGCCGGCCGAGTTCGGCAAGCTGGCGCTGTTCGTCTATCTGGCGGGTTATCTGGTGCGCCGTCAGAGTGAGGTGCGCGAGCGCTTCATCGGTTTCATGAAACCCATGGCGGTGCTGTTCGTGGTGGCCATCCTGCTGCTGGCCCAGCCCGATCTCGGCTCCGTGGTGGTGATGTTCGTCACCTCGCTCGGCATGCTGTTCCTGGCGGGGGCCCGCATGGTGCAGTTCATCGGCCTTATCCTGGTGGGGGTGAGCGCCGTGGTGACCCTGATCATCGCCGAGCCCTACCGGATGCGACGGGTCACCTCCTTCCTGGATCCCTGGGCCGATCCGTTCGGCAGCGGCTACCAGCTGACCCAGTCCCTGATGGCGTTCGGTCGTGGCAGCTGGTTTGGCGAGGGGCTCGGCAACTCCATCCAGAAGATGGAGTACCTGCCGGAGGCCCACACCGACTTCGTGTTTGCCATCCTGGGCGAGGAGCTGGGGTATGTGGGCGTACTGGGTGCGCTCTTCCTCATCTTTGCGCTGGCTGTGAAGGCGCTCAAGCTCGGTCATCAGGCGCTGGTATCAGAGCGCCTGTATGAAGGTTATCTGGCCATCGGCATCGGCATCTGGTTCAGCTTCCAGACCTTCGTCAACGTCGGTGCCGCCAGCGGCATGATGCCGACCAAGGGCCTGACCCTGCCGCTGGTCAGTTACGGTGGTTCCAGTCTCATCATCATGATGGTGGCGGTGAGCATGTTGATTCGTATCGATTTCGAGTTGCGCCAGGCCAGTGCCCAGGCGCGCGTGCGGGAGGTTGCGTGAGCAAGACGTTACTGGTGATGGCGGGCGGTACCGGGGGCCATGTGTTCCCCGGGCTGGCCGTGGCCGATCGCCTCAAGGCACAGGGCTGGACCATTCACTGGCTCGGTACCGCCGACCGGATGGAGGCCGAGCTGGTGCCCGCCCATGGCTACCCCATCTCCTTCATCGACATCCAGGGGGTGCGTGGCAACGGCATCAAGCGGCTGTTGGCGGCGCCCTACCGGATCGTCAAATCCGTGCTGCAGGCCCGCCAGGTGATCAAGACCATCCAGCCCGACGTGGTGCTCGGCATGGGGGGCTTCGCCTCCGGTCCGGGCGGTGTTGCCGCCTGGCTCTCCGGCATTCCGCTGCTGCTGCACGAGCAGAACGCGGCGGCCGGCATGACCAACAAGCTGCTGGCGCGCCTTGCCAAGCGGGTGCTGATGGCCTTCCCTGGCGCCTTCGCTCCCAATGCCCGTACCGCCGTGGTGGGCAACCCGGTGCGCCCCGAAGTGGTGGCGCTGCCGGATCCCCAGCTGCGTAGCAGCAGCGAGCCGCTGCGGCTGCTGATCGTCGGCGGTAGCCTGGGGGCCCGGGTGCTCAATGAACAGGTGCCGCCAGCGGTCGCGGCCGCCGGTGTGCCCATCGCAGTGCGCCACCAGTGCGGCAAGGGCAACCGGGAGGCTGTCGCGCAGGCCTATGCCGTGCAGGGCGTCGAGGCCGAGGTGAGCGAATTTATCAAGGACATGGCCGATGCCTACGCCTGGGCCGACCTGGTGGTGTGCCGCGCCGGTGCCCTGACGGTCTCCGAAGTGGCCGCCGCCGGTGTGGCCGCCATCTTCGTGCCGCTGCCCCATGCGGTGGATGATCACCAGACCCGCAACGCCCTGACCCTGGTCGATGGCGGGGCGGCGGAGTTCCTGCCCCAATCCGAGCTGACCCCGGCCTCCCTGGCTGCGCGTCTCTCCTGGCTCGCCGGGCGCAGGGAAACCCTGTTGAACATGGCCCAGGCCGCGCGCCGCGTCGCCATCATCGATGCCGCCGAGCGGGTGGCCGATGAGTGCAAGCGGCTCGCCACCGGGCAGAGTGAGAAAGCATGTTGAGCAAGATTGCACAGGCCAGGCCGTGCAGTCTTGTCCCCGTATATATTGATGCCGCCGAGCAGGTTGCCGATGTGGGCAAGCGGCTGGCGGCAGACTTGAAGAGAGAGCTATGACCAAGGTTGAACTGGCAAAACTGCGTACCGTAATCCCCGAAATGCGCCGCGTGCGTCGCATCCACTTCATCGGCATAGGTGGTGCCGGTATGGGGGGGATCGCCGAGGTGCTTGCCAACGAGGGTTATCAGATTTCCGGCTCCGATCTGTCCCGTAATGCGGTGACCGAACGGCTCGCATCCCTGGGGGCTCATATCTTCGTGGGACACAGTGCCGAGCACGTGAACGAGGCGAGCGTGGTGGTGGTGTCCACCGCCATCAAGCAGGACAACCCCGAGTTGCTGGCCGCCCGCGAGCTGCGCATTCCCGTGGTGCGCCGTGCCGAGATGCTGGCCGAGCTGATGCGCTTCCGCCACGGAGTTGCCGTCGCCGGCACTCACGGCAAGACCACCACTACCAGTCTGGTGGCGAGCATCTATGCCGAAGCCGATCGCGACCCGACCTTCGTCATCGGCGGTCTGCTCAACAGCGCCGGCACCAACGCCCGCCTTGGCAGCAGCCGCTATCTGATCGCCGAGGCGGACGAGAGCGACGCCTCCTTCCTGCATCTGCAACCCATGGTTTCCATCGTGACCAACATCGAAGCGGATCACATGGACACCTATGGCGGCGACTTCTCCAGGCTCAAAGCCACCTTCATCGACTTCCTGCACAACTTGCCGTTCTACGGCCTGGCCGTGGTGTGCGTGGATGATCCCGTGATCCGTGGCATGCTGCCGGAGATTGCCCGTCCGACCCTGACCTACGGCCTTTCCGAAGATGCCGATGTACAGGTGCTGGACTTCGTGCAGACCAGCAACCGCAGCCGCTTCCGGGTGCGTCGCAAGGATGCCGGCGAGCTGACCGTCACCCTGAATCTGCCGGGCATCCACAATGCGCTCAACGCCGCCGCCGCCATCGCGGTGGCGACCGAAGACGGCATTGGTGACGAGGCCATCATCCAGGCACTCGCCAAGTTCGAAGGGGTGGGCCGTCGCTTCCAGCAATATGGCGAGTTCGAGACCGGCCGTGGCAAGGCCATGCTGGTGGATGACTACGGTCACCACCCGAGCGAGGTCAAGGTGACCATCAACGCCGCTCGCGCCGGCTGGCCAGAGAAGCGACTGGTCATGGTGTTCCAGCCACACCGTTACAGCCGGACCCGGGATCTCTACGAAGATTTCGCAGACGTGCTCTCCAAGGTGGATGTGCTGGTGATGCTGGAGGTGTATGCCGCCGGTGAAGAGCCTATTCCGGGTGCCGATGGCCGTGCCCTGTGCCGCTCCATCCGCTCTCGCGGCACCCTGGAACCCATCTTTGTCGCAACCCCTGACGATGTGCCGGCCGTGCTGGCCGACCTGATCGGCGAGGGGGATCTGGTGCTGACTCAGGGCGCCGGTAACGTCGGGGCACTGGCCCGCCGTCTCGGTGAGATGAAATTGAGCGTGGATAGCATGAAATCCGGTGCCTGAGGGCCCAATGAGTATTTTGACCGCCAAGCCGGGGCCTATATAATGGCGAACCGGTCTGCAAGTGGCCGGCATGGCGCGTTATACGGGGATAGATCGGGTGGAGGCAAGGGCACAAGGGCGCACCAAGGGGGGCTTCATCGCCGGGGTGGCATTTTTCATCCTGGTCATGTGGGGGCTCTACCAGACTGCGCTGGATGTTAAAGACTGGCTGACAGATGCCAGTCGGTTGCCCATGAGCGAGCTGTTGCTGCAGGGGCAACACGAATATTTGAAAGCCGATGAGTTGCGCGCGGCCGTGCTGGATGGCGCCGAGTTGCGCAACTTCTTCGAGTTGGACGTGAACGAATTGCAGGGGCGTTTGAACGCCCTGCCCTGGGTGGCCCAGGTCTCGGTACGCAAGAAGTGGCCGAACAAGATCAAGGTCTACCTCACCGAACAGGATGTGGCGGCACGCTGGAACGGCAACCGCTTCGTCAACACCAAGGGTGAGGTGTTCAGTGCGCCGGACAGGGTGAAGAAACCCCTGATGCAGTTGTCCGGGCCCGATGATCAGGCCGCCAAGGTGCTGGAAGCCAGCCATCAGTACGAGACGCTGCTGGCGGCCAGGGGATACAAGTTGTTGGGGGTGAATCTGACCCCCCGCCATGCCTGGGAACTGACCCTGGATGGCAACATTCAGCTGTTCGTGGGGCGCTCGGATATCGCGCTTCGCCTGCAGCGGTTTATCGATGCCTTTCCGGTCATCGAACCCCGTGAGCGGGTTGCTTACGTGGATCTTCGATACGACACCGGAATGGCGGTTGGCTGGAAGAAGAACGAAGAGAAAGTGAATGACCAACACCGCAGATAGAAATTTGATTGTCGGACTGGATATCGGCACGACCAAGGTGGCGGTACTGGTTGGCGAAGTATTGCCCGATGGCGAGCTCAATGTCATCGGCATGGGCAGCCACGCTTCTCGCGGGATGGAGAAGGGCGGGGTCAATGATCTCGACTCCGTGGTCAAGTCCCTGCGCCGCGCGGTGGAAGAAGCCGAGATGATGGCCGACTGCCAGATCAGCTCCGTCTATCTGGGGCTGTCCGGCAAGCACATCGATTGCCGCAACGAGACCGGCATGGTGCCCATCTCCGACGAAGAGGTGACCCAGGAGGACGTGGACAACGTCATCCACACCGCCAAGTCGGTACGACTGTCCGATGAGCTGCGGGTGCTGCACGTGCTGCCTCAGGAGTTTGCCATCGACTATCAGGAAGGGATCAAGAATCCGGTCGGTCTCTCCGGCGTGCGGATGGCGGCCAAGGTGCACCTGATCACCTGCCACAACGACATGGCTCGCAACATCGAGAAATGTGTGGAGAAGGTGGGGCTGCGGGTGGATCAGCTGATCTTTTCGGCCCTGGCTTCCAGCTATGCCGTGCTGACCGAAGACGAGAAGGAGCTGGGTGTCTGCGTGGTGGACATTGGTGGTGGGACCATGGACATGTCGCTGTTTACCGGCGGTGCCCTGCGCCACACCAAGGTGATCCCGTATGCTGGCAGCACTGTGACCAGCGATATCGCCTACGCCTTTGGCACACCGCCACTGGACGCGGAAGCGATCAAGGTGCGCTACGGTTGCGCCCTCGGCCGCCTGGTCAGCAAGGAAGACAATATTGAAGTCCCCAGTGTCGGCGGTCGCCCGGCGCGCAGCCTGCAACGGCAGACACTGGCTGAAGTGATTGAACCCCGCTACACGGAATTGCTCTCCATGGTGAATGACGAGCTGGTACGGGTGCAGAGCGAATTGAAGGCACAGGGGGTCAAGCATCAGCTGGCGGCCGGTGTGGTATTGACCGGTGGCGCGGCCCAGATCGAAGGCATTGTGGAGTGCGCAGAGCAGATCTTCCAGAGCCAGGTCCGGGTGGGCGAACCCATGAACATTCGGGGATTGAGCGATTACGTGCAGGCACCTGTGTACTCGACTGCGGTCGGGCTGCTGCAGTACGGCCGTACCAATCAATCCACCGGCAGTAGCAAGGAATATGCCGCCAAGGCAAGCGTAGGTGGGCTGGTCAAACGGGTCAGCAACTGGTTGCGTGGCGAGTTCTAAAGATTTTGCTGAGTCAGGCAAATAAAGCGGAGAGACAACATGTTTGAATTTATGGATAGCCACACTGACGAAGCCGTCATCAAGGTGATAGGTGTGGGTGGCGGCGGCGGCAACGCAGTCGAGCACATGGTTCGTCAAAACATCGAGGGTGTTGAGTTCATTACCGTCAACACCGACGCCCAGGCACTGCGCAACTCAAGTGCCAACACGACTCTGCAGATCGGCGGTGGCATCACCAAGGGTCTGGGAGCCGGAGCCAATCCGGAAGTGGGCCGTGATGCCGCCATGGAAGACAGGGAGGCGCTGCGTGAGCTGCTGACCGGTTCAGACATGGTGTTCATCGCCGCAGGCATGGGCGGTGGTACAGGTACGGGTGCCGCACCTATCGTGGCCGAAGTGGCCCGGGAGATGGGCATCCTGACCGTCGCCGTCGTGACCAAGCCGTTCTCCTTCGAAGGGAAGAAGCGGATGGGCTTCGCCGCCCACGGTATCGAGGAGCTGTCCAAGAACGTCGACTCCCTGATCACCATCCCCAACGACAAGTTGCTGAAGGTGCTGGGTCGTGGCATCTCCCTGCTGGACGCCTTCAAGGCGGCCAACGATGTACTGCTTGGTGCGGTACAGGGCATTGCCGAGCTGATCACCCGCCCGGGTTTGATCAACGTCGACTTCGCGGACGTGCGTACCGTGATGCGTGAGATGGGTACCGCCATGATGGGTACCGGCTCCGCCTCCGGTGATGACCGTGCCGAAGAAGCGGCCGAGAAGGCCATCTCCAGCCCGCTGCTGGAAGACGTGGATCTGGCCGGTGCCCGTGGCATCCTGGTCAACATCACCGCCGGCATGGATATGACCATCGAAGAGTTCGAAACCGTGGGTAACGCGGTCAAGGCCTTCGCCTCCGAGAACGCCACCGTGGTGGTGGGTACCGTAATCGACCCGGAGATGCACGACGAACTGCGTGTGACCGTGGTGGCCACCGGTATCGGTGCCGAGCGCAAGCCCGACATCACCCTGGTCAAGAACAACATGGTTCAGGAACGTCCGGCCCGTCAGCCCCTGATCAGCGAAGCCCTGCAGTCTCGCGTGATGGAAGAGGCCCCGGCCAAGGTGGTGAACGCCGAGCCGCAAGCTCGTCGCGAACCGGATTATCTCGATATTCCTGCGTTCCTGCGCAAGCAAGCTGACTAAGCCTCGTATGGCCTTGGTTTGTTTGTTGCTTAAGGATTGTGCTAAGATGGCCCGGCAACGACCATCTGGTCAGGAATTTGAGCTGTTAAGCGGATACGCCCATGATTAGACAAAGAACCTTGAAAACGAGTGTCCAGGCCACCGGTGTGGGCCTGCATTCGGGTCGGAAAGTCACAATGACGTTCCGTCCGGCGCCTGTTAACACAGGGATCGTTTACTTGCGTACCGATCTGAATCCTGTGGTCGCGCTGCCAGCCAACGCCGATCAGGTGCGTGATACCGTGCTTTGTACCGCTCTGGTAAACGAAGCCGGCGTCCGCGTGTCAACCATCGAACACCTCTCTGCCGCCCTGGCCGGGATGGGGATCGACAACCTCTATGTCGAGGTTGATGCCCCCGAGATCCCGGTGATGGATGGCAGTGCGCACCCGTTCATCTACCTACTGCAAGAAGTGGGTATCCGTGAGCAGAATGCGCCCAAGCAGTTCGTGCGGATCAAGCAGAGTGTCCGGGTTGAAGACGGCGACAAGTGGGCGGAATTCCACCCCTATCGCAACGGCTTCAAGATGGATCTCGAGATCGATTTCCAGCATCCGGTATTTGAAGGCCGCAACCAGCGTTGCGTGCTGGACTTCTCCGGTGCTTCTTTCGTGAAAGAGATCAGCCGTGCCCGTACCTTCGGCTTCATGCGCGACATCGAGTACCTGCGTTCCCAGAACCTGGCCCTGGGCGGAAGCCTGGAAAACGCCGTGGTGCTGGATGACTACCGGGTGCTGAACGAAGATGGTCTGCGTTACGAGGACGAGTTCGTCAAGCACAAGATGCTGGATGCGATCGGTGATCTGTATATGTGCAACCGCAGCATCATCGGTGAATTCCGTGCCTACAAGACGGGCCATGCCCTGAACAACAAACTGCTGCGTGCCTTGCTGGCCAAGCAGGAGGCCTGGGAACTGGTGACCTTCGAGGCGGAGGGCGACAAAACGCCCATCGCTTACTACGATAACGGTCTGGTTCTGGCCTGATAGCTGTGCAACAGGACGTCGGTCATCTCTCCGCACCGACGTCCTGTCATTTGTTTATTCCATCCTTTAATACCGATTATCTCCCGGTTTTATTGCCCGTGCAGGCTTCTGGCCTCACCTGACCGAGAAGACAGATTTCTATGAGCATTACCCTGATCCTCAACGGTAAGCAGCGCCGCAAGTTGCACTTACCCAAACAACGTCTGGCCTGGGTCGGCGGTATCCTCTTCACTGTATTGGCACTGAGTGGTGGTTGGCTCTGGCAGAGCTGGCACCAGAAAATGGAGGCGCTGGAAGTCGCGCTGGCCATGGCCGAACAGCAAAAATCCACGCAAGGGGCCGATGAAGCCCGTGAACAGCTTGCCATGCTGGCTGCCCAGGTGGGCACCATGCAGGGGCAGCTCGGTCGCCTCAATGCGCTCGGCGAGCGTCTGACCGAGAAAGCAGACCTCGATCCCGACGAATTCAATTTCAAGGAGCTGCCCCCCATGGGTGGCCCTTCCTATGACGAAGAGCTGGAAGTGAGCCTGGGCGAGCTGCAAGCCTCCATGAAACACCTCAGCCAGCAGCTCAGCAGCCGTGAAGAACAGCTGTCGGTACTTGAATCTTTCATCATGAATCACCATATCACCGATGCCGGTTTCATCTCGGGTTCACCGGTGAAGCAGGAGCGAGTCTGGATCTCCTCCGGGTTCGGTGGACGGGTCGATCCGTTCAACGGCCGCGCCAAGATGCACAAGGGGGTGGATTTTCGTGGCAAGCCCGGCACTCCCATCCTGGCGACCGGCAAGGGGATCATCAGCTGGGCAGGCCGCCACCCGGAATTTGGCAACATGGTGGAGATAGACCATGGCAATGGTCTGGTGACCCGTTATGCCCACAACTCCAAGTTGTTGGTGGATGTGGGCACCCTGGTCGATGAGGGCCAGAAGATTGCCTTGATGGGGCGTACCGGTCGTGCGACCGGGGTCCATCTGCATTACGAAGTGTTGAAAGATGGTCGTCAGGTCAACCCCGCGCGCTTTCTGAATGCCAGACGGGGTTAGGTTTTTTCTTCAGGTTCCAGTGACGGAACGCTTATATAACCAAAACAGTTGGTACACATGATTAGCACACTGCTCACCAAGATTATCGGCAGCCGGAACGACAGAACGCTCAAGGCTTTGCGCAAAATAGTTAAACAGATCAATGCGATGGAGCCTCAGTTCGAGGTCTTGTCCGATGGCGAGCTGCAGGCGAAGACCGCCGAGTACCGTCAGCGCCTGGAGCAGGGCGAGACGCTTGAGCAGCTGTTGCCGGAAGCGTTCGCCACCGTACGTGAGGCGTCCCGCCGGGTGTTCGGCATGCGTCACTTCGACGTGCAGCTGATCGGCGGCATGGTGCTGAACTCCAACCGCATCGCCGAGATGAAGACGGGCGAAGGTAAGACGCTGACTGCAACCTTGCCTGCCTATCTGAACGCGCTGACCGGTCGCGGTGTGCACGTGGTGACGGTGAACGACTATCTGGCCAAGCGTGATGCGGAGGCGAACCGCCCGCTGTTCACCTTCCTCGGCATGACGGTCGACTGCAACGTGCCCGGCATGGATGCGTCCCAGAAGCGTGACGCTTATGCTGCAGATATTACCTACGGTACCAACAACGAATTCGGTTTTGACTACCTGCGCGACAACATGGCGTTCTCGCCCGAGCAGCGGGTGCAGCGTCCGCTCAACTACGCGCTGGTGGATGAGGTGGATTCGGTGCTCATCGATGAAGCCCGTACCCCGCTCATCATCTCCGGCCCGGCGGAAGACAGCTCCGCCATGTATACCCAGATCAACAAGCTGATCCCGTTGCTGGTCAAGCAGGACAAGGAAGACTCGGAAGAGTATACCGGCGATGGCCACTACACCGTGGACGAGAAGAACCGCCAGGCGCTGCTGACCGAAAACGGCCAGATTTTCGTGGAAGAGCTGCTCAAGAAAGAGGGGCTGCTGGCGGAAGAGGACTCCCTGTTCTCCGCCACCAACATCAGCCTGCTGCACCACGTCAATGCCGGCCTGCGTGCTCACACCCTGTTTGAACGCAACGTCGACTACATCGTCCAGAAAGACGAGATCGTCATCGTCGACGAGCACACCGGCCGTACCATGCCGGGTCGTCGCTGGTCCGACGGCCTGCACCAGGCGGTCGAGGCGAAGGAAGGGGTCAAGATCCAGAACGAGAACCAGACCCTGGCCTCCATCACCTTCCAGAACTACTTCCGCCTGTATGACAAGCTGGCGGGGATGACCGGGACTGCGGATACAGAAGCCTTTGAATTCCAGCAGATTTATGGTCTGGATACCGTGGTCATTCCGACCAACAAGCCGATGGTTCGCAAGGACATGGGCGATCTGGTCTACCTGACCGCCCAGGAGAAGTACGTCGCCATCGTCGAAGATATCCGTGGCTGCGTCGAGCGTGGTCAGCCGGTGCTGGTCGGTACCGTCTCTATCGAGAACTCCGAACTGCTGTCCGGCATCCTGACCAAGGAAAATATCCCGCACAAGGTGCTGAACGCCAAGTTCCACGCCATGGAAGCGGAAATTGTTGCCCAGGCCGGTCAGACTGGCGCAGTCACCATTGCCACCAACATGGCTGGTCGCGGTACCGACATCGTGCTCGGCGGCAACTGGCAGGCCGAGATCGCCGCGCTGGAGAACCCGACCGACGAGCAGATTAAAACCATCAAGGCGGCCTGGCAGATCCGTCACGATGAGGTGCTGGCCGCCGGCGGTCTGCACATCATAGGTACCGAGCGCCACGAATCCCGTCGCATCGACAACCAGCTGCGTGGCCGTTCCGGTCGTCAGGGTGACCCGGGCTCCTCCCGTTTCTACCTCTCCATGGAAGATACCCTGATGCGGATCTTCGCCTCCGACCGCGTGACCGGCATGATGAAGAAGCTGGGCATGGAAGAGGGCGAGGCCATCGAACACCCTTGGGTGACCAAGGCTATCGAGAACGCCCAGCGCAAGGTAGAGGGTCGCAACTTCGACATCCGTAAAAACCTGCTCGAGTTCGATGATGTGGCGAACGACCAGCGCAAGGTGGTCTACGAACAGCGCAACGAGCTGCTGGACACCAACGACATCTCCGACACCATCCACGTCATCCGGGATGACGTTTATGGCGCCGTGATCGACGAGTACATTCCGCCCCAGTCCCTGGAAGAAATGTGGGACGTACCGGGCCTGGAGGCGCGCCTGAAGTCTGATTTCGCGCTGGATCTGCCGCTGCAGCAGTGGCTGGCGGAAGACGACAAGCTGTATGAAGAGAAGCTGCGCGAGCGCATCCTGGAAGAAGCCACCAAGCTCTACGCCCGCAAGGAAGAGCTGGTCGGCAAGGACGTATTGCGCAACTTCGAGAAGGCGGTGATGCTGCAGACCCTAGACGGCCTGTGGAAGGAGCATCTGGCGGCCATGGATCACCTGCGCCAGGGCATCCATCTGCGTGGCTACGCCCAGAAGAACCCCAAGCAGGAGTACAAGCGCGAGTCCTTCGATCTGTTCACCCAGATGCTGGAGACCCTCAAGCGCGACGTGGTCAGCATCCTGAGCCGGGTACAGGTCCAGGAGCGCGACGTGGAGGCGATGGAAGAGCAGCAGCGCCAGCAGGCGGAAGCGGCTCCCCGCAGCTATACCCATGCCGCTGCCGAGAACCAGCTGGCCGACGAAGAGACCCAGTCCGACGCGGCGCCGGTGACCTTCGTGCGCGACGAGCAGAAGGTCGGTCGCAACGATCCTTGCCCCTGCGGATCCGGCAAGAAGTACAAGCATTGTCACGGTCAGTTGACCTGAGTGACCTAATGCCATGACAAGGCGGGCCCGGTGCCCGCCTTGTTTTTGTCACATGGCGACGCAAAATCGGATGTTGGGCATCATCGGCCGCTCACCCAGCCGGGTGCTGGGGTCATAGAGCGATCCGAGCAGGCAGAGAGTACAAAGGTAACAAGATGGAACAGAAAAAGCGGATCTGGGTGGCAGTCGGCGTCATCGAGAATGAACGGGGCGATATCTTCATCGCCAAGCGCTCTTCCGATCGCCATCAGGGGGATCGCTGGGAGTTTCCCGGGGGCAAGGTAGAGTCGGGGGAAGACCTGCTCACCGCGCTCGACAGGGAGCTGTGGGAGGAGATCGGCATCCGGGTGCAGGATTGCACACCTTTCATGGAGCTGCATCACGACTACCCGGACAAGCAGGTGCTGCTGGATATCTGGAAGGTGACCCGCTTCCATGGCGAACCCTTTGGCAAGGAAGGGCAGGAGTGCCGCTGGGTGCCGCTGGCAGAGCTGCACAACTACCAGTTCCCCGATGCCAATGGCCCCATAGTGGCGCGGCTGCAGGCCGTGCTGGCTTGAGCCGGTAGCAAGATAAAATGAAAAAGGGCCAAGCGGCCCTTTTTCATTTTGCAGAGGTGAGTGACCGCCACTGGCTTATAGCCACTGGTCGCCCTCTTCCGGCTCCGGCAGCAGATCCGGGTTGATCTCCCCTGGGATCCGCTTCTCTTCATCTGCCCATTCACCGAGATCGATCAGCTGGCAGCGCTTGCTGCAGAAGGGGCGAAACGGGCTCTGTGGGCCCCATTCCACTTCGTTCTGACAGGTCGGACATTTTACCTTGGTGACCATGGGAACTCCTTAGCAGCAGGCAAGCTGGAAGGGTACATCGCCAATCGGTTGTTCTGTTGTGGGCAGAAAACGCAGGGCGAAGCGGTTCTTGTGGCCACTCAGGGTCGGGTAGCAGGACTGGGAACCGGTCAGGCGGATGCGGATCAGCTCGGCCCCCTCGGCGGTATCCTGGAAGAAGCCATTGGTGGCTACCTGATCGCTGAAGTGGCCAGATTCACGCCACAGCCGCAGCAGCAGGGAGATGGCGTTCATCAGCAGATTGATATCGCTGAGCCATTGCTGCATCTGTTGATGGCGAGCAACGGCCGGCGTCACCAGCCAGTGGTGCAGTTGTGGCACGTCGAAGGCACACAGGCCACCGGGAATGGAGAAGCGCTGGCGGATGGAGCCGAGCAGACGATCCTCTTTCAGGCGGGCGCCAGGACGAGGGGAGCTGAGCAGGCTGCGGGAAAGCTGGGTGCTCTCCTGCTGCATCCGCTGGATCTGCTCGAGGTCAACGTCCGGCAGGCTGGCCCAATGGCTCAGCCGCTGGCCGAGCCGCTCCAGATCCTTGATCAGATCGGCACGCAGATCCCCGCGCTCCAGCAACTCCTGCAAATCGAACAACCCCTTGAAGAAGGCGATGTGTGCCCAGGACTGGTCACTCTCCAGATTGTCGCGGATCTGGGAAAACAGGGACTCCAGACGAAGATAGGTCCGGCTTTTTTCGTTGAGGGGAAAATCGTAAATCATGCCTAATCCTGGCCAGCCATAAACCGGCCTAGTGTACTCACAGTTGAGGGGCTTGTTGAGAGGCAAATGCCAGATATGTCTCGTGCAGCGCTAAAATTCGCGCCCGTATGGTCTCAGTCGTGCCACTCTGGTTGTCCAGCACGTCATCGGCCATCGCCAGGCGCTCGGTGCGGCTCGCCTGGGATGCCAGTATGGCCTGGGCCTGCGCTTGGCTGACCCCGTCCCGGCGACAGGTTCGCTCGATCTGGGTCGCTTCATCTACGTCGATGACCAGTACCCTATCGGCCAGTTCGGTAAGCCGGTTTTCCACCAGCAGGGGCACCACCAGCAGACAGTAGGGGGAACTGACTGCCGCGCACTGGCGCAGCATCTCGCTGCGAATGATCGGATGGAGAAGGGCATTGAGCCAGGACTTGGCCGCCGGATCGCTGAAGATCCGCTCGCGCAGGGCTCGCCTGTCCAGCAGTCCCTGCTCGGTCAAGATCTCTGGGCCGAAGTGGCTGGTGATGGCGGCCAGGGCCGGGGTGCCGGGTGCCACCACGTCGCGGGCAATCAGGTCGGCATCGACCACCTCTATCCCCAGGGCCGCAAACTGGTTGGCGACTGTCGTCTTGCCGCTGCCTATACCGCCGGTGATGGCTACCACATACATAGATTTGTGATCCCCTTGCTAGAGAACGATGTCCAGATACCAGCGGGTGATGTTATCCCCCCACAGCAGCGCTATCCAGCCCGCGATGGCGAGGTAGGGGCCAAAGGGGATGGGTTTGCCCTGATGATGGTTGCGCAGCAGTATGAGCCCTATACCGATGATGGCGCCGACCAGGGAGGAGAGCAGCAACACTATGGGCAGTGCCTGCCAGCCTAGCCAGGCACCAAGTGCAGCCAGCAGCTTGAAGTCGCCATGGCCCATCCCCTCCTTGCCGGTCAGCAGCTTGAACGCCCAGTAGAGGCTCCAGAGCACCAGATAGCCAGCCATGGCGCCGATCACCGCATCGGCCAGCGGCACAAAGCCGCCGGCCAGATTGAACAACAGACCGCCCCACAGCAGCGGCAGGGTGAGCTGGTCCGGCAGCAGCATCTTGTCCAGATCGATGAAGGTGAGGGCCACCAGTACCCAGGTCAGTGCGAGGGCTGCCAGGGCTCCCCAGCCGGGAGTGAGGGTCGCCGCAACGGTGACCGACAACAGGGCGGTCAGCAGCTCGACCAGGGGATAGCGGGCCGAAATTGGCGCCTTGCATTGTCGGCAGCGTCCCTTGAGCCAGAGCCAGCTCAGCAGGGGGATGTTCTCCAGCGCGCTTATGGGGTGATCGCAGTGGGGGCAGCGAGAGCGCGGTACCATCAGGTTGTAAGGTTCGGCGGGGGAAGTGGCAACCTCGCTGCCGAAGTAATCACGGTAGTCTGCATGCCACTCCCGCTCCAGCATGATGGGCAGACGATGGATCACCACGTTGAGGAAGCTGCCAACCATCAGGGAGAAGAGAAAAATCAGGGAGAGATAGAGCCAGGGCAGGCCCTGGGCCAGTTCGATCAGAGGCACCATAAATCAACCGCTTGTGTGGAGAATCAGGATGGCAGAGGACCAGAACAAGCCATGCCCGCTGGTCACTCTGCCGAAGGGGCTCAGTGTATCACAGAGCCCAGCTTGAAGATGGGGAGGTACATGGCGACGACCATGCCACCGACCAGCACCCCGAGCACCACCATGATGATGGGTTCGAGCAGGCTGGTGAGGCCATCGACCATGTCGTCCACCTCCTGCTCGAAGATGGCGGCAACTTTGGAGAGCATGTCATCGATGGCGCCTGACTCTTCACCAATCATCACCATCTGGATCACCATGTCTGGGAAGAGATCCACGGTACGCATGGCGACGTTGATCTGCATGCCGGCCACCACCTCGTTGCGAATGGCCAGGATGGCCGTGCGATAGACATAGTTGCCAGAGGCGCCGGCCGCTGACACCAGAGCATCCACCAGAGGTATCCCGGCGGAGAAGGTGGTGGAGAGGGTACGGGCGAAACGGGCCATAGCCGCCTTGTGCAATATGTTGCCCACGACCGGAATGGTGAGGATGAATCTGTCCGTGTTGTCCCGTACCTTCTGGGATTTTCGCCAGGCGCGCACATAGAGGAAGATGGCCAAGGCAGTGCCACCAAAGATGATATACCACCAAGCTTGCATGAAGCGGGAGATGCCGATGACGAATTGGGTGAAGACTGGCAGCTCTGCTCCGAAGCTCTTGAAGATCTCCTCGAACTGGGGAATGACGAACAGCAGCAGGATGGAGGTTACGATGATGGCGACCAGGATGACCATGGCGGGATAGAACATGGCCTTCTTGATCTTGGACTTCAGCGCCTCACTCTTCTCGCGGTATGTGGCAATCCGGTCGTAGATGGTTTCCAGCGCGCCGGACTGCTCCCCCGCGTCTACCAGGTCGCAGTAAAGCGCATCGAAGTGGCGGGGATGGCGGCGCAGCGCCTCTGACAGCGGGGTGCCGGTTTCCACATCGGTGGCGATCTGGCCGATGAGTTCGCGTACTGCTGCCTTCTCATGACCGCGGGCGATGATCTGCAAGCTTTGCACCAGCGGCACACCGGCCGAGAGCATGGTGGTGATCTGGCGGGAGATGACGGCGATGTCCATCGGCTTGATCCGGGCACCCCCCTTGGAAAACAGGCCCTGGCCCTGCTTGCTGACCTTGGTGACATTGACGCCCTGCTTGCGCAGCTCCGCCTTGACGGTGTTGATGCTGTCGGCCTGGAACTCACCGGAAACCTTTTGTCCCTTGCGATTGAATCCATGCCAGCGGAAGGAGAAGACCTTTTTAGGTGTGTTACGTTTTTGCGCTAATGTTGCCATCACTGCATCCTGCAATTGGGCGACGGTGGCCGGATGAGGCACTGCCCGTCCGGTTCATCTTGGCTTGAAGAACATCATCGGGGTGATTGTATCGGCCTCACCCGGCTTGATGACTGGAACATTATGTATTCAGTTGGTAGTGATCCTGTTGATCTCGGCCAGGCTGGTGACCCCCAGACGGGCCTTCTCCAGGCCGGAAATGCGCAGGGTACGCATACCCTCCTTCTGGGCGATGGCAGCGATCTGCAGCGAGTTTGCTCCCTGCATGATCAGCTTGGCGATGTTCTCCGACATCAGCATGATTTCATAGATGCCGACCCGTCCTCTGTATCCTCCCGAACACTCCTTGCAACCGACCGGTTTGAACAGCCGCAAACCGGCGGCCAGCTGCTGCTGGGTAAAACCGAACTCCAGCAATTCGGCTTCCGGCACTGCCTCGGGCACCTTGCAGTGATCGCACAGCTTGCGGGCGAGGCGCTGGGCCATGATCAGGGTCACCGAGGAGGCGATGTTGAAGGCGGGCACCCCCATGTTCATCATCCGGGTCAGGGTCTCGGCCGCCGAGTTGGTGTGCAGGGTTGACAGCACAAGGTGTCCGGTCTGAGCGGCCTTGATGGCAATCTCGGCGGTTTCCAGATCCCGGATCTCCCCCACCATGACGATGTCAGGATCCTGGCGCAGGAAGGAGCGCAGGGCACTGGCGAAGGTGAGCCCCGCCTTGGGATTGATCTGCACCTGGTTGACGCCGGGCAGGTTGATCTCCACCGGATCCTCGGCGGTGGAGATGTTGACCTCGCTGGTATTGAGGATGTTGAGACCGGTATAGAGTGACACCGTCTTGCCCGATCCCGTGGGGCCCGTGACCAGGATCATGCCCTGCGGTTTGGAGAGCGCATGCAGATATTGCGCCTTCTGGCGTTCGTCGAAGCCGAGTTGATCGAGGTTGAGGCGAGATACTGACGAGTCCAGCAGGCGAATGACGACCTTTTCTCCCCACATGGTGGGCAGGGTGTTGACCCGCATATCCATGGACCGGTTGCGGGAGATCTTCAGCTTGATCCGTCCATCCTGGGGCAGGCGCCGCTCAGCGATATCGAGCCGCGCCATTACCTTTAAGCGAGCCGCGAAACGGTTCGCCAGGTTCACCGGCGGGGTGGCGATTTCGTGCAGTATGCCGTCGATCCGGAAGCGGATCCGGTACTTGGTCTCGTAAGGTTCGAAATGCAGGTCGGATGCGCCACGCTTGATGGCGTCCATCATGATCTTGTGAATGTATTTAACGATGGGGGCATCGTCGTCGGCGGTATTGACGCTGTCGTCGAGCCGCGAGCTCTCATCAGAGACCTCGAGTTCCGAGATTTCGGCCTCGTCGATGTGATCCATGCCCAGAGTGTCCTGCTCGCTTTCCATCAGCTTGCCGATGGCGGCGGTCAGCTTGCCCTCTTCGACCAGCAAGGCTTCGGTATGCAGGCCGAAGCTGAAGCCAAAGTCTTCCAGAGCCGACACATTGGTCGGGTCTGACATGGCGATATAGAGGGTGTGGCCCTGGGTGTAGATGGGCAGGACGTGGTGCTTCTCAATCAATTTCTGATTGAGGTACTTCTGCGGGATCTCGGAGAGATCGAAGGCGGCAAGATCCAGCAGAGGTACCCCATACTCCAGCTCGCAAAAGTCCGCGAGGGCTTTGCTGTCGAGGATGTCGTTTTCGATCAGGAAGGTGACAAAGGGCTTGCGCTGCGCCCTTGCCTGGCTCAGATAGCGCTGTGAGTCCGGCTCACTGAGGAGGGAAGAAGCGGCCAGGCTGGTGGCCAGGCCGCTATTGAGGCTAGAGGTCATGCGTTAGCAGATGCCAGAAGTCAAACATAAGCTGCCACTGGCTGCGTTTGTCCAAACAACTTGGCCATTAGTAAACACGCCACCCAAAATGTAAGTATTTTCAGTAGTCTCGAAGGGGGGGGTTGTGCCTGTGGCTGTTATCTCAACGGCGCCACTGGCCGCACCTGCTGCAATGTCTACTGAGGAAACAAAGCTACCACTAGAACCACTAACGGCTTGCGGGATACCATTGCTGCCTGCGGTTGTACAGTTGGTCATATCACCATCTCTCTGAGCGCAAACTTCAACAGCTGTTTTAAATGCGCCAGTGGCAGAGACAACTTCTGAAAACTTCGCTTTCTTGGTATAGGTTTGATACGCCGGCAAGGCGATGGCGGCCAGGATGGCAACGATCGCAACCACTATCATCAATTCGATTAGCGTAAACCCTGACTGTTTTTTCATGTTGCTTTTCATGTCAAATATCCTTTTTTCCATGGTTCCTGAACAGTGCCGGTGGAATTCTATCCACACTCCAGCATCTTATCCGAGCGCTTCGGGTTGGCAACAGAGGCAGCACCCTTGTTAGCCACTTTTCTGTCATTTAGTGAAAATCATAGCAAAATCAAAGATTAAAAGGCTTCCAATGAGGCTGATCAAGATTGGGGAGGGCCCATCTTCACACTCCTTATGTCGTGGGATCCTGCATAAAGAAAAGGCGCCTATGGCGCCTTTTGCAAGTTTCGAGCCCCGCAATATTTTTGGGCCAGACGGACTCGTTCTACTCGCTCAGCTTTCGATAAAGCGCATCGAGAGGTCCAGCGCCCGTACGTGCTTGGTCAGGGCTCCCACCGAGATAAAGTCGACGCCGGTGGCCGCATAGTCGGCCAGCGTCTCCAATGTGACGTTGCCCGAGACCTCCAGCCTGGCGCGGCCCTGATTCAGGCGAACGGCCTCTTGCATCATGGGCACGTCGAAGTTGTCCAGCATCACGATGTCAGCCCGGGCGGTCAGTGCCTGCTCCAGCTCGGCCAGGGACTCCACCTCCACTTCCACCGGTTTGCCCGGGTTGAGGCGGCGCGCCTCGGCGATGGCTTCGGCAATGCCGCCACAGGCGAGGATATGGTTCTCTTTGATGAGATAGGCGTCGTAGAGGCCGATGCGGTGGTTTTTGCCGCCACCGCAGGTAACCGCATATTTCTGGGCGCTGCGAAGGCCGGGCAGGGTCTTGCGGGTATCGAGCAGTCGACACTCGGTCCCTTCCAGCTCGGCCACGTAACGGGCGGTCAGGGTGGCGACTCCGGAGAGGGTTTGCACGAAGTTCAGGGCATTGCGCTCGCCGGTCAGCAGCACCCGGGCCGGGCCATGGAGGCGGAACAGCTCCTGATTGGGGGAGAGGCGCTCGCCATCCTGCACCTTCCACTCCACCTTGACCTCGCCACCGAGCTGGGCAAACACCTCATCGACCCAGGGTTGACCGCAGAATACGCCGGCCTCGCGGGTGATGACCCGGGCCGTCGAGATGCGATCGACCGGGATCAACTGGGCGGTGATATCGGCGCTGGCATCCGGTTGATCCAGTGCGGTGAGGGCATCGCCCAAGTCTTCGAGTAGTGCGGCGCGCACGGCGCGGCTGATGTCCTGTTGTAACATGCCTTATTCCTGCAAGGGTCTGAGAAGCAACTGCCGCTCTTTTTGAACCAGCTCCAGCCGACCGAGGGCGTTCATGCCAACCAGCACTTCGTCACCGTCTGCCGCCGGGTTAATAAAGATGGCCAGATCGTACAAGGTCAATGGCCCCATCGCCAGCGTTTCGATAGTACCGTTGCCGACCCGGATCTGACCCGCAGCGGTATTGACCTGGCTGCTGCCATGGGCGATCAGACCAAGCCGATCGGCAACCTGTTGCGGGATAGTGACGCGGGTGGCCCCCGTGTCCAGCAGCAGTTGCACCGGCTGGTCGTTGATGGCACCCTCCAGACGATAATGACCGCTGGCATCGGCCTTGAGCAGCAGCTCGCCGCTGGCGGTCACGCTGGGTTTGGCGCTGGAGTAGAAGTAGAGGGTCAGCAGACCCAGCAGTGAGAGCCAGGCCAGCAGCCAGAGACGGCGTGCCATCGGGTGCATATGGGATCCAGTGCCTTGCAAGTGATGGCTCAGCCTAACACAGCTTTACCCATGGATTCAGAGGCTTGGTTCCGGTTTTTTGCGGTGGCAGGCACTGTCCATGGCGTCCCTCTCTCCATTGTGAGTCGAGTAGATGATGACTGAACCCACAACCATTTTTTCCATCGATCGCGCAGGGTGGTGTGAGCAGGCCCGCAAGGTGCCTTCTCCCCATCACAATGAGCGGAGCAGTCCGGACGACATCTCTCTGCTGGTGATACATGGCATCAGTCTGCCACCTGGCGAGTTTGGCGGTCCCTGGATCGACGATCTGTTTCTCGGTCGCCTCGATCCCGACGCTCATCCTTACTTTGCCGGCATTCATCAGTTGCGGGTATCTGCCCACTGCCTGATCCGCCGCGATGGTGAACTGGTGCAGTATGTGCCGTTCACTGCGCGAGCCTGGCATGCGGGGGTATCGAGCTGGGAGGGGCGGGAGGCGTGCAACGACTTCTCCATCGGCATCGAGCTGGAAGGAACCGACGAGCTGCCGTACAGCGATGTACAGTATGAGGTGCTGGCAGGCCTCAGTCGGGCCATTTCTGGTCAGTATCCCGAGGTGACGGCAGCACGCATCGTCGGCCATTGCGACATAGCGCCGGGTCGCAAGACGGATCCCGGTACCAGTTTCGAATGGCAGCGTTATCGCGGAATGCTCAACTTTGAGTAAAAATTCCAAACATTAGTTTGTGCATTTAGAATCAATGGCTTGCCTTTTTTGGCTGGCCATTTTTCATGCTGTTGGTCAAATGTTATCTGTGAACAAGCTCAATAATATTGGTCAGACCATTTTCTATGAGCTATATCATGATTCCGCTCTTTTACCCCTAAAGTGGCAAGCTTCCTTCTTGATGCAGATCATATTTTGGGTGGACTTTTTCCAAGCCCTCTGCTAATTTTCGCCCCAACCATAGAATTGGTAATACCAATTTAACAAAGTAGCCTCATGCCCTATATCAAGATAACTCAGCCCAAGCTGGCCGACGCCATCGTCGCCGAGCTGGAAAGCATGATTCTGGAAGGCAGCTTGCAGCCGGGGCAGAAGCTGCCCCCCGAGCGGGAACTCGCCATCCAGTTTCAGGTGTCGCGGCCTTCCCTGCGCGAAGCCATCCAGCGCCTGGAAGCGAGGGGACTCTTGTATCGCCGTCAGGGCGGCGGCACCTATGTGCAGAATGCCTTGAGCAAGGGGATCGCCGATCCCCTGTTCGAACTGCTCAGTACCCACCCGGAAGCCCAGTATGACCTGCTGGAGTTTCGTCACGCGCTGGAAGGTATCTGTGCCTACTATGCCGCGCTGCGGGGGACTGAGGCCGACTTCGAGCGGATCCGCCTGGCGCAGTCCGCCATCGAAGAGGCAGGTCAGCAGGGGTCGCTGGTGGTCGAGTCGACCGCCGTCACCCAGTTCTATCTGGCGGTGGCGGAGGCGTCCCACAACGTGGTGCTGCTGCACCTGCTGCGGGCCATGGGCCCCATGCTCGAACAGAACATTTTACGAAATAACGAGATTTTGAATCGCCGTCCGGGAGTGGTAGCCAAGATCCGTCGCCATCGTGCGAGCCTGATCGAGGCTATCCTGTCGGGGGCTCCGGAGCGGGCCAGGGCTGCTTGTCATGAGCACCTGGCCTTTATCGAGGACACCTTGTTGGATATGCAGAGGGAAGACAGCCGGATCCAGCGATCCATGCGTCGGATCCGTCAGCAGGAAAACTAATCCCACAAGGCTTTATTGTCGAATTCTTGCGCATCTTAACCGCCGTGCAATAACAATAGGAACCAGCCATGTCTGATATCCTGAAGAACGATGTGGACCCGATAGAAACGCTGGAGTGGCTTGCCTCTCTGGAATCCCTGCTGCGTGAAGAGGGTCCGCAACGCGCTCAGTTCATCCTTGAACAACTGGCCGAGAAAGCCCGCATCAGCGGTGTGGACGTGGCTGAAAAGGCGAATCGCGACTACATCAACACCATTCCTGCCAGCGACGAACCGGCTTACCCGGGCGACCTGGAGATGGAACGTCGCATCCGCGCCATCATCCGCTGGAATGCCATGATGATAGTGCTGCGCGCCTCCAAGAAAGACCTGGACCTCGGCGGTCACATGTCTTCCTTCGCCTCTTCCGCGACCATCTATGAAGTCTGCTACAACCACTTCTTCCGCGCTCGCAGCGAGAAGGACGGTGGCGATCTGGTCTACTTCCAGGGTCACATCTCCCCGGGCATCTACGCCCGTGCCTTCGCCGAAGGTCGTCTGACCGAAGAGCAGCTGGACAACTTCCGTCAGGAAGTGGATGGCAAGGGCATTCCTTCCTACCCGCACCCGAAACTGATGCCGGACTTCTGGCAGTTCCCGACTGTTTCCATGGGTCTGGGCCCCATCGCCGCCATCTATCAGGCTCGCTTCCTGAAGTACCTGACCGACCGTGGCATCAAGGATTGCTCCGAGCAGACCGTTTACGCCTTCCTGGGTGACGGCGAGATGGACGAGCCGGAAGCCAAGGGTGCCCTGACCGTTGCCGTGCGTGAAAAGCTCGACAACCTGGTCTTCGTGGTCAACTGCAACCTGCAGCGTCTGGACGGTCCTGTTGTCGGCAACGGCAAGGTCATCAACGAGCTGGAAGGTCTGTTCGCCGGCGCCGGCTGGGATGTCACCAAGGTCATCTGGGGTCGCAAGTGGGATGAGCTGCTGAAGAAAGACACTTCCGGCAAGCTGATCCAGCTGATGAACGAGACCGTGGATGGTGACTATCAGACCATGAAGTCCCGTGACGGCGGCTACGTGCGTGAGCACTTCTTCAACCGTTACCCGGAAACCGCAGCCCTGGTCAAAGACATGACCGACGAGGAGATCTTCGCCCTGAACCGCGGTGGTCACGATCCTCGCAAACTGTTCGCCGCCTTCTCCAAGGCTGCAGCGACCAAGGGCAAGCCGACCGTCATCCTGGCCAAGACCATCAAGGGTTATGGCATGGGCGAAGCGGCCGAAGGCAAGAACATCGCTCACCAGGTCAAGAAGATGGATCTGGGCTCGGTGCGTCACCTGCGCGATCGTTTCAGCCTGCCGGTCACCGACGAGCAGCTGGAAAACCTGCCGTACCTGAAGATCGAAGAGGGTACCGAAGAGCACAAGTACCTGCACGCCCGTCGTGCCGCGTTGAAGGGCTATGTACCGACCCGTCTGCGCGAGAGCACCACCAAGCTGGAAATCCCGGCGCTGGATGCCTTTGGCCCGCTGCTGGGTGAGCAGGCGCGCGAGATCTCCACCACCATGGCGTTCGTGCGTTCCCTGAACGTGCTGCTGAAAGACAAGTCCATCGGCAAGCGCATCGTGCCGATCCTGGCCGACGAAGCCCGTACCTTCGGTATGGAAGGTCTGTTCCGTCAGATCGGCATCTACAGCCCGCACGGTCAGCAGTACACCCCGCAAGACCGCGACATCGTCTCCTACTACAAGGAAGACAAGCAGGGTCAGGTTCTGCAAGACGGCATCAACGAGCTGGGCGCCATGTCCTCCTGGCTGGCTGCTGCGACCTCTTACAGCACCAACGACTGCCCGATGATCCCGTTCTACATCTACTACTCCATGTTCGGCTTCCAGCGGATCGGCGACATGGCGTGGGCAGCCGGTGACCAGCAAGCTCGTGGCTTCCTGCTGGGCGCGACCTCCGGTCGTACCACCCTCAACGGTGAAGGTCTGCAGCACGAAGATGGTCACAGCCACATCCTGGCTGGCACCATCCCGAACTGCATCTCCTATGACCCGTCCTACGCCTATGAAGTGGCGGTGATCGTACAGGACGGCCTGCGCCGCATGTACGGTGAGAAGCCGGAGAACGTCTTCTACTACATCACCACCCTCAACGAGAACTATGCCATGCCGGCCATGCCGGAAGGCGCCGAGGAAGGCATCCGCAAGGGTATCTACAAGCTGGAATCCGTGGCCGGCAACAAGGCCAAGGTACAGCTGCTGGGTTGTGGCTCCATCCTGGGTCACGTCAGTACCGCCGCCCAGATCCTGGCGAGCGAATACGGCGTGGGTTCCGACGTGTTCAGCGTCACCTCCTTCAACGAGCTGGCTCGTGATGGTCAGGACGCCGATCGCTGGAACATGCTGCACCCGACTGCGGCCGCCCGTGTGCCCTACATCACCTCCGTACTGGGTTCCGAAGCCACTATCGCCGCGACCGACTACATGAAGTCCTTCGCCGAGCAGGTGCGTGCCTTCGTGCCGACCGAGAACTACCGTGTACTGGGTACCGACGGTTATGGCCGTTCCGACAGCCGTGCCAACCTGCGTCGTCACTTCGAAGTGAACGAGTTCTACGTCGTCGTTGCTGCCCTGACCGAACTGGCCAAGCGCGGCGAGATCGACAAGCAGGTTGTGGCCGACGCCATCGCTAAATACGGCATCGATGCCGACAAGGTTAACCCGCTGTACGCGTAAGAGGATTGAGCGCCCTGTCCGGACTTGCGTGCCGGACAGGGCCTTGCCCAGGTTAATGCGACATAAGAGTAAGAGGACACACAGGGTCCGGACGGCAACAACGAGCCGGAACCTGCTCTTGCCAAGGTTAACGCGATAAACGTACGCGTAAGAGGATAAAGCACAATGTCCAAACAGATTATGGTGCCGGATATCGGTGCCGATGAAGTGGAAGTGACCGAGATCATGGTCGCCGTGGGTGACAAGGTCGAACTGGACCAGTCCCTGATCGCCGTGGAAGGTGACAAGGCCTCCATGGAAGTCCCGGCTCCGGCCGCAGGTATCGTCAAAGAGATCCTGATCAAGGTGGGTGACAAGGTTGCCACCGGTTCCCAGATCATGATCTTCGAAGCGGAAGGCGCTGCCGCCGCTCCGGCTCAGGCTGCCGCTCCGGTTGCCGCCGCACCGGCTGCCCCTGTTGCTGCCGCTGCCAAAGACGTGCACGTACCTGACATCGGTGACGACGAAGTCGAAGTGACCGAGATCATGGTTGCTGTGGGCGACATGGTTGAAGCCGACCAGTCCATCATCGCCGTGGAAGGTGACAAGGCCTCCATGGAAGTCCCGGCGCCGTTCGCGGGCCGCGTGGTCGAGATCAAGGTTGCCGCCGGCGCCAAGGTCTCTACCGGTTCCCTGGTGATGGTATTCGAAGTGGCTGGCGCCGCGCCTGCTGCCGTTGCCGCGCCGGCCCAAGCCGCCGTGCCCGTGGCCGCTGCCCCGGTTGCCGCTGCTGCCAAAGAGGTCAACGTACCTGATATCGGTGGCGATGAAGTGGAAGTCACCGAGATCATGGTGGCCGTGGGTGACAAGGTCGAAGCCGACCAGTCCCTGATCGCCGTGGAAGGTGACAAGGCCTCCATGGAAGTGCCTGCGCCGTTCGCCGGTGTGGTCAAAGAGATCAAGGTGAAGGCGGGTGACAAGGTCTCCACCGGTTCCCTGATCATGGTATTCGAAGTGGCTGGTGCTGCTCCGGCCGCTGCAGCTGCCCCGGTTGCTCAGGCTGCCGCCCCGGTCGCTGCTGCCCCTGTTGCCGCTGCTCCGGCTCCGGTTGCCCAGGCTGCTGCTGCCTCCGACTTCGTTGCCAACGATGCCTATGTTCACGCCTCCCCGGCCGTGCGCCGTCTGGCTCGTGAATTCGGCGTCAACCTGGCCAAGGTGAAGGCTTCCGGTCGCAAGGGTCGCATCGTCAAAGAAGACGTGCAGGCCTACGTGAAGGATGCGGTCAAGCGTGCCGAGTCTGCTCCGGCTGCGGGTCAAGGCACTGGCAACGGCATGAGCGTCGTGGCCTGGCCCAAGGTTGATTTCAGCAAGTTCGGCCCGGTCGAAGAGCTGGAACTGACCCGGATCCAGAAGATCTCCGGTCCTGCCCTGCACCGTAACTGGGCCATGATCCCCCATGTCACCCAGTTCGACGAAGCGGATACCACGGATCTGGAAGCGTTCCGCAAAGAGCAGAACATCTTGGCCGAGAAGCAGAAGCTGGACGTGAAGATCACCCCGCTGGTGTTCATCCTGAAGGCGGCCGCCAAGGCCCTGGAAGCGCACCCGCGCTTCTGCAGCGCCCTGTCCGAAGACGGCAGCAAGCTGATCATGAAGAAGTACATCCACATCGGTGTGGCGGTAGACACCCCGGGTGGCCTGGTTGTGCCGGTCGTTCGCGACGTCAACAAGAAGGGCATCCATGAGCTGTCCCGCGATCTGGCCGAGATCTCCAAGAAGGCCCGTGCCGGCAAGCTGACCGCTGCCGACATGCAGGGCGGTTGCTTCACCATCTCCAGCCTGGGTGGCATCGGCGGTACCAGCTTTACCCCGATCGTCAACGCGCCGGAAGTGGCCATCCTGGGCGTCTCCAAGTCCGAGATGAAGCCGAAGTGGAACGGCAAGGAGTTTGTGCCTCGCCTGATGCTGCCGCTGGCCCTGAGCTATGACCACCGCGTCATCGACGGCGCCGACGGAGCTCGCTTCATCACCACCCTGAGTGGCGTGCTGTCCGACATTCGTCGACTGGTTCTGTAAATGTAAATGAGAGGGCGAGCACAGAGCTCGCCCTTTTCACTTCTCATTTCATTAACAAAATTATAAACTTGCCCCGTTTTTTTCACGGCTGCAGCCGCCTTCTTTGGCATAAGACTGTGCTGTCCGGGGATATAGAACGACAAAGAGGTCATGATGAGTAAAGAGATCAAAACCCAGGTCGTAGTACTGGGTGCTGGCCCTGCCGGTTATTCCGCTGCTTTCCGCGCTGCCGATTTGGGTCTGGATACCGTTATCGTCGAGCGTTACTCCACCCTGGGTGGCGTCTGCCTGAACGTGGGCTGCATCCCCTCCAAGGCGCTGCTGCACGTTGCCAAAGTGATCGAAGAAGCCAAGGCGCTGGCCGAGCACGGCATCGTCTTCGGTGCCCCGCAGACCGACATCGACAAGGTGCGTCTGTGGAAAGAGAAGGTCATCAACCAGCTGACCGGCGGTCTGGCCGGCATGGCCAAGATGCGTAAAGTCCAGGTTGTGAACGGCTTCGGCAAGTTCACCGGCCCGAACACCCTCGAAGTGGAAGGTGCCGACGGCAAGACCACTGTCACCTTCGACAACGCCATCATCGCGGCCGGTTCCCGTCCGGTGAAGCTGCCCTTCATCCCCCACGATGACCCCCGCGTCTGGGATTCAACCGATGCGCTGGAACTGACCACAGTACCGGGCAAGCTGCTGGTTATCGGTGGCGGCATCATCGGTCTGGAGATGGGTACCGTTTACTCCTCCCTGGGCTCCGAGATCGACGTGGTGGAATTTGCCGATCAGCTGGTACCGGCTGCCGACAAAGACATCGTCAAGATCTACACCAAGCGCGTTGCCAAGAAATTCAACATCATGCTGGAGACCAAGGTCACCGCAGTTGAAGCCCGTGAGGACGGCCTGTACGTCTCCTACGAAGGCAAGCACGCCCCGGCCGAGCCGGTTCGCTACGACAACGTGCTGGTCGCGGTCGGTCGTGTGCCGAACGGCAAGCTGATGGACGCCGAGAAAGCCGGTGTTGCCGTCAACGAGCGCGGTTTCATCGAAGTGGACAAGCAATTGCGTACCAACGTTCCGCACATCCACGCCATCGGTGACATCGTCGGTCAGCCGATGCTGGCTCACAAGGGTGTGCACGAAGGCCACGTGGCGGCCGAAGTCATCGCCGGCAAGAAGCACTACTTCGACCCGAAAGTGATCCCGTCCATCGCCTACACAGAGCCAGAGATGGCCTGGGTCGGTCTGACCGAGAAGGAAGCCAAGCAACAGGGCCTGAACTTCGAAGTTGCTACCTTCCCCTGGGCTGCTTCCGGCCGTGCAATAGCCTCCGATTGCGCCGACGGCATGACCAAGCTGATCTTCGACAAGGACAGCAATCGCGTCATCGGTGGTGCCATCGTCGGCACCAACGGTGGTGAGCTGCTGGGCGAGATCGGTCTGGCCATCGAGATGGGTGCCGACGCCGAAGATCTGGCGCTGACCATCCACGCTCACCCGACTCTGCATGAGTCCGTGGGTCTGGCTGCCGAAGTGTTCGAAGGCTCCATCACCGACCTGCCGAACGCCAAGGCCAAGAAGAAGAAGTAAGTCTCTTCTCCCCGCCAAGATGAAAAAGCCGCTCTCAGGAGCGGCTTTTTTGTTGCCCGACGATGGATGAGATTTGCTCGAGGCCATTTGCTATGCTGAGGCTTCTGTCATCAACCGCCGGCTCTTCCCATGCAAGCACCTGCCATACCCGAACACGAACGACAGCGACTCGATGGCCTGCGCCGTCTCGCCATTCTGGATAGCACGGCGGAGGAGCGTTTCGATCGTATTACCCGGATGGCGCGCAACATGTTCGAGGTGCCCATCTCGCTCATCTCCCTGGTGGATGAGGAGCGGCAGTGGTTCAAATCCCGCTGCGGTCTGGATGCGCAGGAGACTCCACGCGACGTCTCCTTCTGTGGCCATGCTATCCTCGGCGAAGAGATCTTCGTGGTGGAGGATGCGACCCGGGATCCACGCTTCGCCGACAATCCCCTGGTGCTGGGGGACCCCCACATCCGTTTCTATGCCGGAACGCCTTTGCATATCGCCGGTGGCTACAAGGTGGGTACCCTCTGCCTTATCGATCGCAGGCCGCGCCAGCTGGATGAGCGTCAGCGGGCCTTGTTGATGGATCTGGCGGGCATGGTGGAGCATGAGCTGGCCGCCATTCAACTGGCTATCCTGGACGAGCTGACCGGTATCACCAACCGTCGTGGCTTCATCATGCTGGGGCAGAAGTGCCTGCAACTCTCCCATCGGCAGGGACGGGAGGCGAGTCTGCTGTTCCTCGACCTCGACCGTTTCAAGGAGATTAACGACACCCTGGGGCACGAGGTGGGGGATGATGCCCTGCGCCAGGTGGCATTGCTGCTCTCCCGGGTGTTTCGCAATGCGGATATCTTCGCCCGGCTTGGCGGGGACGAGTTCGTGGTGCTGCTGCCGGGCATAGGATCGGAGCTGGTGTCCCGGGTGCTGGCCCGTTTCGAGAAGGCGCTGGCGACCTTCAACCGGGAGCAGGGCAAGCCCTACCAACTGTTTTGCTCCACCGGCATCGCCCACTATGATCCGCTGCTGCCGCCCGATCTGGAACTGCTGTTGCAACAGGCGGACAAGCAGATGTACGACCGCAAAAAAAAGTACTAGCAGCGCCCTTTTTTCGCCTGTCCTGGCGGGCAGAAGGTGCGATAGCCGCCCTGGCGATGGTGGTGATCGTCATAGCGGTAGTAATAGCGACCAGGATAGCGGTCATCGTAATAGCGGCGGTAATAGCCATCGTGGTGATAGTGATCATCGTAATAGCGATAGTAATGGCCCCCATGATAGCGGTAGTAACCGTCAGTGACCCGGATATGGGCATCGTCCACGCTGAAATCTGCGCCGTGTACCCGTACCGGGCCACTGGTGCAGGCGGTGAGCAAGGCGCCAAGCAGTACCATCAGAATCCGCTTGTCCATAACAACCTCCTAGGGTTTCCCCTGATTATGCTGCCGTTCCCCCTGGACATCGGGGGAAGTTGGTGGCGTTGCGTCATGACTTGCCGCTGACATAACCGGGAACATGCGGTGTTCCCTCAAGTATGGGGTAGAACGCGTGCTGCGAGGACCGTGCTCTGCAGCGATGTGCCCTTGCTGGCGCTGTCGTTTCATTGCCGCGCCACACGTTGGCGTCACCGCATGATGGAATGGCTTATATGCCGGGCCTGAGCGGGCCTGGCATCAAAGGCGCAGTCCATGGCGGTGCTCAAGGCACAGGAGGAGAGGCGTATTCTGGCTGAGGTGGTGGTCGATGCCAGCATGGGATCCTGTGTGACCCAAGGCTATCCCTCGCAGTAGACCCGGTTGCGGCGGGCAGATAGCGACCATAAAAAAAGGCGCTAGCAGCGCCCTTTCTTGGCCTGTCCCGGGGGACAGAAACGACCCCGCTGGCCGCCATGATAGTCATCATCGTAATAGCCATCATGATGGCCATCGTAGACCCGGATCCGGGTGTCATCCACACTGACATCGGCGCCGTGCACTCGCACCGGACCGCTGCTGCAGGCCGACAACAGCACCCCCAGTACCATTACCATCATCAGTTTGCCCATTTCCGTTCTCCTTGGTTCTCCTCTGATTATGCGGCATTTCGGCCGAGATCCTGAGTCGAGTTGGCGCCGCTGCGTCATGGCTTGCCGTTGTCGAAGAACAGGGAGCGCGGATGCGCTCCCTGAGTGAGGGGGAGGGCTAAAAGGCTCAGAGCCGGAAGTTGCCGACCAGCTTGTCGAGCTCGCCGGAGAGCTGCTGCAGACTGCGGCTGGACTCGGTCAGCTGGTGGGCGATGTCGGCGGTCTCCATGGTGAGCTGGTTGATGTCCTCTACGTTGCGGTTGATCTCGCCCACCACGCTGGACTGCTCCTCGGTGGCGGTGGCGACCTGGATATTCATGTCGCTGATCTGGGTGATGTGGGCGGTGATCTGGCCGAGCGCCCCGTCGGCCGCATCGGCCTGGGTGACCACTTCCAGGCTCTGGTTGCGGCCCTGGGCCATGGCGCTGACGGCGCGGGCGCTCTGCTCCTGGAGCCGGTTGATCATGCCCTGGATCTCGGCGGTGGAGGCGGCGGAGCGGCTGGCGAGGTTGCGCACCTCGTCGGCCACCACGGCGAAGCCGCGGCCCTGCTCACCGGCGCGGGCGGCCTCGATGGCGGCGTTGAGGGCCAACAGGTTGGTCTGCTCGGAGATACTGCGGATGGTGTCGAGTATGCTGCCGATGGAGTCGGTCTGGCTGGCCAGGGACTCGATGACCCCGGCGACCTGCTCGATCTCGCCGGAGAGGCCGACGATGCCGTGGCGGGCCTGGGCCACTACCTGGGCCCCCGCATCGGCCTGATCGTTGGCCTGCCTGGCGACGTCGGCGGCCAGGGACGCATTGCCGGCGATCTCGCTGACGGTGGCGCCCATCTCGTGGATGGCGGTGGCGACCTGGACGGTGCGATCCCGCTGGGCGGTGCAGTTGTGCTGGGTCAGCTGGGCCTTGGCGGCCACCTCGTTGGCGGTGGCGGCGAGCTGGCGGGAGTTGCTTGCCACCTGCTCGATGGAACCGTGGATCTTGGCGACGAAGTTATTGAAGCCGGTGGCGACCTGGCTCAGTTCGTCCCGTCCTTCCACCTTGAGGCGTTGGGTCAGATCCCCGTCACCACTGCCCAGTTCCCGGAACAGGCGGGCCAGTTCGTTGAGGGGGCGACTGACGGAGCCGGCCAGCAGTACGCCGAGCAGCCCCATGCCGACGGCGATGAGCAGGCTCACCAGCACTATGTGCAGCCGCGCCTTGTCCAGTTCGGCATAGATCTCGGCCTCCGGCACCTGGGCCACCAGATACCAGTCGAGCAGGGGAATATAGCTGGTGGCGAGCACCACCGGCTGGCCATCGATCTCGGCGTGGGTGGCTGCGAACGCTTGCTTGGTCATCAGCGCGCCTGCGCCCGGGCCAGCCAGTTGACTCAGGCTGTCTCTGTCGATGCGGGCGGCGTCCGGGTGCAGCTTCACCTTGCCGCTGCCATCGGTCATGAAGACGAAGCCGCTGTCGCCGATGCGAAAGTTGGCGAGCATGCTGACCATGCTGTCGAGAGACTTGGCGAGGCCGGCCAGGCCGCGTCCGTCGAGCTGCTGGAAGTTGACGAACAGCTTCACCTCGCCATTGCTCTCGCGAAAGATGCTGAGCATCAGGTCCTGGCCGCTCTTGGTGTAGTCGTAGAACCAGTTGTCCTGTTCATGGTTCAGGATGCGCAGGAAGCCGTCCTGGTTGTAGTAGGCGGCACTCTGGCGATCGGCGAAGGAAGCGGTGACAAGGCCATACTGGCTGGTCATGTCCTTGAGCTGATCGATGAGGATGGATTCCTGTTCCTTGGGCATGCCGCGGGCCACCCAGTCCAGCACGAAGCGGTCATTGGCCAGTTGCCTGGCGGCGCTTGCGACCGAGGTGAGGTCTTTCTCGATCTCCTTGCCGATGCGCTGGGTGAGGTTGGGCAGCTCCTGTTCGAACATGCGGGTCTCGATCAGCTGTTGGGCCGAGCGCTGGCTGAAATAGCCCACCAGCAGACAGGAGAGAGCCACGGCGAGGATGACGGTGGCCAGAATTTTCTGTTTGAGTGTCAGGCTTGCGAACATAAGGGTGACTCGGGAGTGTGGGCCTAAGGTTGAGTACATATTAACGGCTGACCGAGCGGGCTCTTGAGGTGGTGGTGGCGTTTATTGCCGATTAACGTTTGCGCTCACATCAGGCCGGGACTGGATTGACACTATTCATCCCTGGCTCTGCAGTGCAACCACGGGACGATGACATCTCGCCAGCGCGGCCGGTTGCAGTTAAAGTTCTTCAACTCATAGTTGGCGGCACTCACGTCGGCGGACAGCTCACTCGACTCGCACGGATCAATGGACACTCATATGCGCATCTTTCATTGGGGATGGACCCAACTGCTAATGCTTCTGATGGCGACCCTGCCATGGACGGGGGCGGCCCAGGCCAGCGATGCCGCTCAGGTGCAAGGCGGTGGCACCAAGGCGGATCGGCCCAGGATTGCCCTGGTGCTGAGCGGCGGCGGCGCCAAGGGGGCGGCCCACATCGGGGTGCTCAAGGTGCTGGAAGAGAAACGCATCCCGGTCGACATCGTCGTCGGCACCAGCATGGGTTCCTACGTAGCGGGCATGTACGCCATGGGGCTCAGTGCGGAGGAGGTGGAGCGCATGACCCTCGCCATCGACTGGAACAAGGGGTATCAGGACAAGGTCGGTCGTGACGAGCTCTCCCTGCGCAAGAAGCAGCAGAGCGAGAAGTACCAGCTGCGCACCGACATCGGGGTCAACGGTGACCAGACTCAGCTGCCGGACGGCTTCTTCCAGGGCCAGTCCATGGCCAGCCTGCTGCGCCATGCTACCTCCAACCTGCCGGCGCAGAAGAGCTTCGACGATCTGCCCATTCCCTACC
This sequence comes from Aeromonas sp. sif0611, assembly GCF_019218845.1. Taxonomy (NCBI): domain Bacteria; kingdom Pseudomonadati; phylum Pseudomonadota; class Gammaproteobacteria; order Aeromonadales; family Aeromonadaceae; genus Aeromonas; species Aeromonas sp. sif0611. The sequence goes on from NZ_JAHUWU010000005.1 coordinate 75,654, forward strand.
GCGCCATGGCCACCGACATGGAGACGGTGACCCCCTTCGTGCTCGACCATGGCAGCCTGGCCAAGGCGATGCAGGCCTCCATGTCCATCCCCGGCGCCCTCAAGCCCGTGGAGTGGGAGGGGCACATCCTGGCCGACGGCGGCACCGTCAACAACATGCCGGTGGACGTGGCCAAGGCCATGGGGGCCGATGTGGTGATCGCGGTGGACATCGGCGCCAAGCTGCGCACAAGGGAGTCGCTCAAATCCGGGCTGGCCATGATCGACCAGCTCACCACCTACATGACCCAGGTCGGCACCGAGAAGCAGAAGGCGCTGCTGGGGCCCAAGGATGTGCTGCTCAGCCCTGAGTTCGGAGACATGGGGATCGCCGATTTTGCCCGGATGCCGGAGGGGATCAAGCAGGGGGAGGCGGTGGCCAATCGCGCCGCTGCCCAGCTCGATGCCCTGTCACTCTCCCCCGACGCTTACGCGGATTACCGCAACAAGAAGCTGAGTCGCCGCGCCGAGCGTAGCGGTCAACCGGCCTACTACATCGACAAGGTGGAGATCCTCAACAAGTCGCGCCTCTCCGACGAGACGGTGCGGGCCATGCTCAAGGTGCGCCCGGACAAGGTGCAGACCTATGAGAGCCTGGAGGCCGGCATTCGCCGCCTCTATGCCCTGGAGTCGTTCGACCGCATCACCTACGAGGTGGTGGAGCGGGACGGCGAGAACGTGCTGGTGGTGGATGCCAGCGAGAAGAACTGGGGACCTGGCTATCTCAACTTCCAGCTCGGCTTCTCCGATGACTTCGAGAGCAGCTCCAACTACAACGTCGGTATGTCCTATACCCTGACCAACGTCAACGACTGGGGCGCCGAGTGGCTGACCGAGGCGTCGCTCGGCACGGCCAAGCACCTCAAGACCGACTTCTATACACCACTCGAGCCCTCCCAGACCTTCTATGGCGAGGCGAGCCTGGCCTATGACAAGACCGAGCGCCGGGTCTTCTTCCCGGAGGAAGATGTGCAGCTGTCCGGAGTCCGTTACCTGGACTCGGAGTACAGCTTCACCAGCGTGGATCTCGCCGTCGGTTGGAATCGGCAGCCCTGGAGCAGGGTGTCCCTGGGGCTGGAAGGCCAGGTGGGCAGCGTCGATGTCCAGAACCTGTCCGACGCGAGTGCGGATGCCACCGCCTGGGGGCCCTATATTCGCTTCGAGCACGACACCCTCGACAGCCGCTACTTCCCCTACGAGGGAATCTACTGGGACATCAAGGGGGGCTACTCCCACATCAAGATTGAGCCGACCGGCGAACCGACGGAGAACACCGAGGGGCTCAATTACCACCTGGCGATGATCAAGCCCTGGTCATGGGGACGGCACAGCCTCAACCTGATGCTGGAAGGGGGCGGCTCCTCCTCGGAGGAAGAGGTGCCGCTGTTCGTACAGGATCTCGGCGGCCTGTTCCGGCTATCCGGCTTCCAGCACTACCAGCTGAGCGGCCGCTACAGTCTGTTCAGCGGTCTGCGCTACATCTACCGGGTGGCGGACAACGACTTCGGGGCCATCAAGGCACCCCTGTTCCTCGGGGGATCTCTCGAGCAGGGCGGAGTCTGGGACAAGGGAGCCGACATCAGTCTGGAGTCCTCCTACACCGCCGGCTCCGTCTATGTGGGGGTGGAGAGCTTCCTCGGCCCCATCTTCCTCGGCTATGGCATGGCGGAGGGGGGGCACGACATGTTCTATCTGCAATTGGGCACTACGTTCCAATAAGGGTGAAATGCTGACTTTTTGTTAACTTGTCTGTGTTGTGTGTCTTGTCAGTTTAAAAAAATCTAGCTGGCTTATATGGTTATGCTGGTTTGATGAATAACTGCACAGGGTTTGGATTTTAATTAGTCGTTAAAACTTATATAGTGGGGGGCACCCTACGGGTGTCCCGCAAGGACGATCGCCGCGAGCTTGGGCGAACCCCAAAAAAAGACCAAAGAGGAATTAGTCGTGCTTGAAACATACCGTAAACACGTCGCAGAACGTGCCGCCGAGGGCGTGGTTGCCAAACCTCTGGATGCAGAGCAGGTCGCCGCCCTGGTTGAACTGCTCAAGAACCCCCCAGCCGGTGAACATGATTTTCTGAAAGAACTGTTGTCCTCCCGCGTTCCCCCGGGTGTTGATGAAGCGGCCTATGTCAAAGCCGGCTTCCTCACCGCCGTCGCCAAGGGCGATGCTCACTCTCCCATCCTGACTGCGGCCGAAGCGGTCGAGCTGCTCGGCACCATGCAGGGTGGTTACAACATCCAGCCGCTGATCGATCTGCTGGATGACGCCGAGCTGGCTCCTCTTGCTGCCAAGGGCCTCTCCCACACCCTGCTGATGTTTGACTCCTTCCACGACGTGGAAGAGAAGGCGAAGGCGGGCAATGCCCACGCCCAACAGGTGCTGCAATCCTGGGCCGATGCCGAGTGGTTCCTGAACCGCCCCGCCCTGGCCGAGAAGATCACCGTCACCGTGTTCAAGGTGACCGGCGAGACCAACACCGATGATCTGTCCCCTGCACCGGATGCCTGGTCCCGTCCCGATATCCCGCTCCATGCCCTGGCGATGTTGAAGAACGCCCGTCCCGGCATCACCCCGGACAAGGACGGCGTCATCGGCCCCGTCAAGGCCATCGAAGAGCTCAAGCAGACCGGTTTCCCGCTGGCGTACGTCGGTGACGTGGTCGGTACCGGCTCTTCACGCAAATCTGCCACCAACTCGGTGCTCTGGTTCATGGGCGACGACATTCCGTTCGTGCCGAACAAGCGCGCCGGCGGCGTCTGCCTCGGCGGCAAGATTGCCCCCATCTTCTTCAACACCATGGAAGATGCTGGCGCCCTGCCCATCGAAGTGGACGTCTCCAAACTGGAGATGGGCGATGTCATCGACATCTTCCCCTATGAGGGCAAGATCACCCGTCACGGCACCGACGAGGTGCTGGCCCGCTTTGAACTGAAAACCGAGGTGCTGATCGACGAAGTGCGCGCCGGTGGCCGTATTCCGCTGATCATCGGCCGCGGCCTGACCGACAAGGCCCGCGAGGCCCTGGGCCTGCCGTTCTCTACCGTGTTCCGTCGCCCGCAACCGGTGGCCGACACCGGCAAGGGTTACACCCTGGCCCAGAAGATGGTGGGCAAGGCGTGCGGCGTGCAGGGCATTCGCCCCGGCACCTACTGCGAGCCCCGCATGACCACGGTCGGCTCCCAGGACACCACTGGCCCCATGACCCGCGACGAGCTCAAAGATCTGGCTTGCCTCGGTTTCTCCGCCGATCTGACCATGCAGTCCTTCTGCCACACCGCGGCCTATCCCAAGCCCATCGACGTGCAGACCCACCACACCCTGCCGGACTTCATCATGAACCGCGGCGGTGTGAGCCTGCGCCCGGGTGACGGTGTCATCCACTCCTGGCTGAACCGCATGCTGTTGCCGGATACCGTGGGTACCGGTGGTGACTCCCACACCCGCTTCCCCATCGGGATCTCCTTCCCGGCGGGCTCCGGTCTGGTGGCCTTCGCCGCCGCCACCGGCGTGATGCCGCTGGACATGCCGGAATCCGTGCTGGTGCGCTTCAAGGGCGAGCTGCAGCCGGGCATCACCCTGCGTGACCTGGTCCATGCCATCCCCTACGCTGCCATCCAGAAGGGGCTGCTGACCGTCGAGAAGGCAGGCAAGAAGAACATCTTCTCCGGCCGCATCCTCGAGATCGAAGGTCTGCCGACCCTGAAGGTGGAGCAGGCGTTCGAGCTGGCCGATGCCAGCGCCGAGCGCTCCGCCGCTGGTTGCACCATCAAGCTGGATCAGGCGCCGATCATCGAGTACCTGAAGTCCAACATCGTGATGCTGAAATGGATGCTGTCCGAAGGCTACGGCGACGTGCGCACCATCACCCGTCGTATCAAGGGGATGGAAGAGTGGCTGGCCAACCCGGTGCTGATGGAAGCGGACAAGGATGCCGAGTACGCCGAAATCATCGAGATCGATCTGGCCACCATCAAGGAGCCCATCCTCTGTGCGCCGAACGATCCTGACGATGCCCGCCTGCTGAGCGACGTGGCTGGCAGCCAGATCGATGAGGTATTCATCGGTTCCTGCATGACCAACATCGGCCACTTCCGCGCCGCCGGCAAGCTGCTCGAGAAGTATCAGGGTGAGCTGCCGACCCGTATGTGGATCGCCCCGCCCACCAAGATGGACAAGGATCAGCTGACCGAAGAGGGCTACTACGGCATCTTCGGCCGGGTCGGTGCCCGCATCGAGATCCCGGGCTGCTCCCTGTGCATGGGCAACCAGGCGCGCGTGGCGGAAGGGGCCTCCGTGGTCTCCACCTCCACCCGCAACTTCCCGAACCGTCTGGGCAAGGGCGCCAACGTCTATCTGGCCTCTGCCGAGCTGGCTGCGGTTGCCGCCATCATCGGCAAGATCCCGACTGTGGCGGAGTACCTGCAGTACGCCAAGACCCTGGATGCCACGGCGGCAGATACTTACCGCTACCTCAACTTCAACGAGATCGCCTCTTACACCAAGAAAGCCGATGCGGTGATTTTGCAACAGGCGGTCTAAGGACTGACTGGTTGGACTCTCCACCCGATATAAACAATGCCGCGTCTCTACGCGGCATTTTCCATTTATGGCGGTTGCGCAATAATGGGTAGCCAATCTCCCGCCACTGCGTCGTCGATGCATTTACCAGTGTGCTGCGTTAGGTTGTCTGGCCTGGATGGTCCCATTGTCTTCTGTGTGAAGTGGGCGTTATTTCACTGTGGCGCTTGCCAGGGCAAGCCTGCGAATTGCGGCGTGGTTTCTATGTTTCTGTTCCGGATTGATCTGGCCCGTACGAGATGGCGCCTTGGCTGCACCCTGCTGGTATTGACTCTGCCATTGCTGGCGGGAGGCTGGATGGTACACGGCAGCTACGAGCAGGAGTTGAAGGCGGACGCCAGCGCCTCTGCCCACAAGGCCAAGACCTTGTTGGAGCGCATGTTGGATCAGGCCGAACAGGCCAATCTGGAGGCATTGTCGCTGGTGAACCGCCCCTGCGTCGACAATCTGCTGTTGCTGCGCAAGAGAGTGGCCCTCGAGCCTTTCCTGCGCTCAGTCAACCTGGCGCGCAGCGGCGTGATCCGTTGTTCTTCATTGTTTGGCCCCGTCCATGAAGTGGATGACGGCACTATCTACACCGGAAACAAGCTGCTGCTGATGGACGGCAACAAGGTGCGCCTGGATCATCCGCTGCTGGTGGTGCGCCATGAGCGTGGGCACGATGTGGCGCTGAGCGCCATCGACAGCACCCAGCTCAGCTTCATGCTCGCCATGAGCAGTGATACCAGCGAGCTGTTCCTGCAGGTGGGGTCGGACTGGATCGATGAATCCGGTCATCACCAGAACCAGCCCCCCAGGCTGTACAGCAAGATCAGCCTTGAACTCTCCTCCCACCGCTACCCCTTCGCCATCCATGCGGGCTATGCCATGCCGCTCTACTGGTACACCCTGTGGGAGGCTCGTCATCTGGCCTTGCTGTGGTTGGCAGGGACCTCGGTGTTGCTCGCACTGCTGGTATGGTGGGTGCTGAGTCGTCCGGGTTCCCAGACGGATGAGCTGAGGCGCGGGCTGCTGGCGGGGGAGTTTGTCCCCTACCTGCAACCCCTGATGGCCAGCGACGACGGCAGGATGGTAGGAGCGGAGGTGTTGATGCGCTGGCGCCACTCGAGATCTGGCTTGATCCGCCCCGATCTCTTCATCCCCCAGGCGGAAGAGTCTGGGCTGGTCGTGCCCATGACCACTCATCTCATGAAGGTCGTGGCCCAGCGTCTGAAGCAGGTGCAAACCCGGCTGCCCGACGCTTTTCACATCAGCTTCAACATCAGCGCCGCCCACTGCCGGGATCTTTCCCTGCTGGCGGAGTGTCGCGCCTTCCTCGCGCATTTTGTGCCGGGGCGGGTGGTGCTGGTGCTGGAACTCACCGAGCGGGAGCTGCTGGTGACCAACCCGCAGACGCTCTCCTTGTTCCGCCAGCTCGACGAGATGGGCGTGCGGCTCTCCATCGATGACTTCGGCACCGGTCACTCCAGCCTTCACTACCTGCAACAGTTCCACGTGGACTATCTCAAGATCGATCGCTCCTTCATCGGTCGCATCGGGACCGAGTCGCTGTCCGAGCATATCGTCGACAACGTCATCGACCTCGGTCGGCGGCTGGGCCTCTCCCTGGTAGCCGAAGGAGTGGAGACGGAGCAACAGGCCGCCTACCTCAGGGGCAAGGGGGTTCAGTATCTGCAGGGGTTCCTGTTCGCCCGTCCCATGCCACTGCGCCAGTTCTGCCGGAAACTGACGACGGCGGAGAGATACACTCCCGCCGTCGAGCGTGCCACCCAGGCTTGATGCGGCTCAGCGCACCAGACCGTGCAACCAGTTCGCCAGGGTCTCGTGGGCGCTGCCGGGTTCGGGCGGCGCGGGGGCGAGCAGATGGTAGCCGGTGCCGTCCTGAATGAAGCCGAGCGGGGCCGCCAGCAGGCCGGCCTCGAGGTCATCACACACCTGCCGGTAAGGGCCGATGGCGACGCCAAGGCCCGCCACCGCTGCCTGCAGGCTGAAGTAGAAGTGCTCGAAGGTTTGCCCGGCCCCCTCGTCGCTTGCCGGTTGGCCAGCATGTTGCAGCCACGCCTGCCAGGCGCCCGGGCGCGTCTTGGTGTGCAGGCGGGGGGCCGCAGGGTGCAGGGCGAGGCCGGCCTCCTCTTGCGCGAAGAACTGCGCCACCTTGCCCGGCTGGCAGACAGGCCCGGTCAGCTCCTCGAACAGCTGCTGGCTGTGCAGATCCTCGGGCCAGTCGAAGTCGTTGCGCCGGATGGCGAGATCGATGCCGCTGCCAAAGCTGAGGGCGCCGCCCCCCGCCATCAGATGGACGTCCAGCTCGGGATGCAGGGCCTGAAATGCGGGCCAGCGCGGGATCAGCCAGCGCATCAGCAGGGTGGGCTCGCAGGAGAGCACCAGCGACTGGGGACGGCTCTGCTGGCGCAGCGCCTGGGCCGTCTCCCGGATCTGGCCCAGCCCCTCCCTGACCGCCTGATAGAGCCGGTCGCCCGCCTCGGTCAGGAAGACTCGGCGCTGGCGCCGCTCGAACAGCCTGACGCCCAGGTCTTCCTCCAGCAGGCGCACCGCCCGGCTGATGGCGCCATGGGTGAGGTGCAGCTCGTCGGCGGCGCGGCCGAAGTGCTCGGTGCGGGCAGCCACCTCGAAGCAGCGCAGGGCCGTCAGGGAGGGAAGCGAGAGGGTTTTCTGTGAATTTTTCTCACCGTTCATGTCAGAAATCATCGTTCGTCATTGGGGTTATTGCCAAATAAAATAGCCGATATCCCATGTGATCAGGACTATTTTCATGACCGAACTGTTAGCCGTAGTAGCCATTACCTTCTTTGCCGTCATCAGCCCGGGCCCGGATTTTGCCATGGTGTCGCGCAACAGCCTGCTGCTCTCCCGTCGCACCGGCGTGCTGACGGCGCTCGGCATCGCGGCCGGGGTCTGTGTCCACGTGAGCTACACCCTGCTGGGGGTGGGCCTGCTGATCCAGCAGTCCCTCTGGCTGTTCAACCTCATCAAGCTGGCGGGGGCGGCCTACCTCATCTTCCTCGGCATCAAGATGCTGCGGGCCCAGCCCGCGACCGGTGAAGAGCTGGCCAGCCAGCCGGCCCTCTCCAGCCTGGGGGCGCTGCGCACCGGCTTTCTGACCAATGTGCTCAACCCCAAGACCACCATCTTCATCGTCAGCCTCTTCATGCAGGTGGTGCAGCCGCAGACGCCGCTGGCGGTCCAGCTCGGCTACGGCGCCTTCATCGTGCTGGCCCACGCCCTCTGGTTCAGCGCGGTGGCGCTCTTCTTCTCCAGCGCCTCGGTACGGGCTCGTCTGCTGGCGGTGCGTCACTGGATCGATCGGATCTTTGGTGGTCTGCTGGTGGGATTCGGCATGCTGCTGGCACTGACCCAGCCCTCGCGCTGAGGGGGAGGGGGCTGGTCCCCCTTATCCACCCTCGACTGTAGGGGCTTGTTTTTCATGCCTTGGCGCTCGCTTTTCGGTAGAATTGCCGCTCATTTTGAAGTCAGATGAGGCGCGGTATGACGGTCAGGTTCCAGGCATTTCACAGCATCAAGGCGATTGGCAATCGGGAGGTGCTGTTCAACTGGTCCAGGACCAATCCCCTCGGCGCCCTGGATCAGGTGTGGCGCCCGAAGAGCCGTGACGAACTGCAGCAACTGCTGCGGGAAAACCCCGAGCGCAAGCTGCGGCTCATCGGCTCCGGCCTCTCCTTCGAACCCATCCACAGCGTCTATGCCGAGGGCAGCCAGGCGCTGCTGGTGGACTTGCATCATCTGCGCGGCCAGTTGGACAAAACCGCCGATACCGTCACCTATCAGGCGGGCACGCCCCTCGATACCGTCTATGGGGAGCTCATCGCCATGGATCGCATGCTGCCCGCGTCCCCCGGCGTCATCGGCATCCAGACCCTGGGGGGGGCGCTCAGCACCGGCACTCACGGCCAGGGGCTGCACCAGTCCGCCCTGTGCGATGCGGTGGAGGCCCTGACCGTGATGCTGGCCAACGGGGAGATCATTGGCGTGGATCGCACGGATCCGCGCTTCGGCGCCTTCGTGATGGGTATGGGCATGCTTGGCGTGCTGCTCGATGTCACCCTGCGCACAGTGCCAAACCGCATCATGCGCTGCACCAAGTTCACCACCGACTATCCCTTCCTGCTGGCACACAACGAGCGGCTGAACCGCGAGCACGCCTTCGTGAAGAGCTGGTGGTTCGCCTGGACCGGCGAGAGCCACATCTGGCTGGTGGATCCCGCCTCCGAAGAGGAGGTGGCCCGTTATCGGGCGGGTGGCAGCGAGCCGCTGCTGCTGGAGGGAGACGTTGACAGCGCCATGAGCGCCGCACTCAATGACACCATAGACGCCACCCTGCAGAAGATGGCGCGCGACACCAAGGACGAGGCGCGGGCGGGCGAGCACTTCGAGACGGTGCGCCGCTTCAAGGATGCCTCTGACTTGGTGGGCAACGTCTACCAGATCCTCTGCAAGGGGATACCGGCGCCCCAGATCAACTGCGAGGTGGCCGTGCCCCTCGAGCGCATGCAGGAGGCGCTGGAGATACTGCAGCACTGGCAGGAGCGCAACCCGGGGGCGCTGCACTACCCCTTTATCCTGCGCTGCACCGGCCCCTCCGAGGCCTGGCTCAGCGCCGCCTATGGCAAGTCGGTGTGCTGGATAGGGTTCCTGGTCTATCTGGCGGCTGACGGCACCTTCGTGGGGGGCTCCATGGAGCAGATGCGCGAGCTGCAGCAACTGCTGGTGCCCCTCGGCGGCACGCCGCATTTTGGCAAGCACCTGGCGATGGATCTCTATGACTTCCCGGCCCTGCTGCCGCGCTGGCACGACTTCCTGGCCCTCAAGGCCGAGCTCGACCCCCACGGCCGCTTCGCGAATCGCTGGCTCGGCGAGCTGTTTGCCAACCGGTAAGGATTGAAAATGACCGATATGCAAGACCCCCGCGTACTCATCACCCTGCCGCTCAGAAGGGAGTCATCGAGATGACAGATATGCAAGACACCCGAATCCCCGTGACCCTGCTGACCGGCTTTCTCGGCAGCGGCAAGACCACCTTGCTCAATTACTGGGTCAAGCAGCCGGAGCTCGGCGAGTGCGCGGTGCTGATCAACGAGTTCGGCTCGGTGGGGCTGGATCATCACCTGGTACAACAGGTGGATGAGCAGGTGGTGTTGCTCGATTCCGGCTGCATCTGCTGCTCGGTGCAGGGCTCTCTGGTGGAGGCGCTGCAGGGGCTGTTTATGAAGGCTATTCAGCGCAAGATCAAACCGTTCAAGCGGCTGATTATCGAAACCACCGGTCTGGCCGATCCGGCCCCCGTGCTCTTTACCCTGCGCGAAGAGGGCTTTATCGCCCAGCGCTACCGCTTCGATGGCACCGTCACAGTAGTGGATGCCGGTCATATCGAGCAGCAGCTCGGCCAGCAATACGAGGCGGTGAAGCAGGTGGCGCTGGCGGATCTGCTGGTGGTGAGCAAGGGGGATCTGGTGGACGGCGAGCAGCTGGCTCGGGTCGAAAGCCAGCTGGCGGCCCTCAACCCGGCGGCCCCCATCCAGCGGGTCAGCAACGGCGAGCTGTCGCCTGCGGTGCTGGATAAGCTTGGCGCCTACAACGAGGCGGCGGGGCGTGACGTGCGCCAGCTGCTGGCCTGGCTGCGCACCGAATCCCCCAAGCAGGGGCTGGCCTCGCCGATGCAGCCAAAGATGAAGCCGTTCGCTGCCAAGGTGGGCACGGCCGCACCGACCCATTTCGAGCATGGCAACATCGAGAGCTTCTCCCTGCGCATCGGCGAGCCGCTCAAGCCGTCCCGCCTGCTGGCCGCTATCGATGCGGTGCAGGGGCAGTATGGCGACGCCCTGCTGCGGCTCAAGGGGATTTTGCAGCTGGAGGGAGAGAGCCAGCCGGTGGTGATCCACGGCGTCCACGGTCAGCTCTATCCGTTGCAGGCGCTGGGGGAGTGGCCCGAGGGCAAAGCCCAGTCCAGGCTGGTGTTCATCGTGAAGAGTCAGGACAAGGCGGGCATAGAGCGACTCTTCATGGAGACGCTCAAGGCCCCGGAGCCCAGCCTGGAAGAGCAACTCAGGGCCATGCTCGGCCAGCCGGATGCCTGATATGCTGATCTGACCCGCCCAGTCTGCAAACCTGAGTGCGGGTCTTTTTCTATCTGAAGAAGAGGTGACAGCTCATGCCTGAAAGCGCACAGATGGTGACCCCTGCCCAACGCAAATGGCTGCCCTGGTTGACTGCTGTCGGTTTCTTCATGCAGACGCTGGATGGCACCATCCTCAACACCGCCTTGCCCAACATGGCCGAAACCCTGGGGGAGAGCCCGCTGCAGATGCAGTCGGTGGTGATCGCCTACATGCTGACAGTGGCCCTGCTCATTCCCGCTTCCGGCTGGCTGGCGGACCGATTCGGCACTCGCCGCATCTATCTGGCCGCCATCCTGTTGTTCACCCTGGGGTCGCTCGCCTGTGCGGCCGCGAACACCCTGCCGATGCTGGTGGCTGCCCGGGTGCTGCAAGGGGTGGGCGGCGCCCTGCTGATGCCCATAGGACGCCTTGCCGTGCTGCGGGTCTACAGCAAGCACGAACTGCTGCGGGTGATGTCCTTCGTCACCATTCCCGGCCTGGTGGGGCCGCTGATCGGCCCGGCCCTGGGGGGCTGGCTGGTGGAAGTGGCGAGCTGGCACTGGGTGTTTCTTATCAATCTGCCGGTGGGAATACTCGGCTTTATCGCGAGCTGGTACTTCATGCCGGACTTGCGGCAAGGCACGGCCACGTTCGACTGGCAGGGATTTGTGATGTTCAGCGCCGGCATGGTGCTGGTGTCGGTGGGTTTGCAGGGGCTGGGGGAGCACAGCATCTCCACCGGCTGGGCGCTGTTTGCCCTGCTGTTTGGTCTGGCCGCCATGGCCAGCTACTGGCTCTATGCCGCCAATGCCGAGGAGCCGCTGTTCAGTCTGGCGCTGTTCAAGACCAGCACCTTCGCCATCGGCATCTGGGGCAACCTGTTTGCCCGCCTCGGCAGCGGTGCCATGCCTTTCCTCACCCCGCTGTTTCTGCAACTGGGGCTCGGCTTCTCGCCGAGCAAGGCGGGGATGACCATGATCCCCACCGTGTTGGGGGCCATGCTGACCAAGACGCTGGTGAACAGGTTGATCCCGCGTATCGGTTATCGCCGCATCCTGATCGGCAATACCCTGGCACTCGGGGCCATGATCGCCAGCTTCTCCCTCATCGACAACCAGGTGCCCTACGGGGTGTTGCTGGGTTGGCTGGCGGTGTTCGGCGCCATCAACTCGCTGCAGTTCTCCGCCATGAACACGCTCACACTGCAAGACTTGAGCGCCGAGCACGCCAGCAGTGGCAACGGCTTGCTGTCGGTTGTAATGCAGCTCTCTATGAGTCTTGGGGTGGCCATCGCCGCCAGCCTGCTCGGGCTCTTTTCCGCCGCACTGCCGGCCCAGGATAGCGAGCGCTGGCTCGGCGGCTTCCACCTCACTTATCTGTGCATCGGTCTGATGTCCATGCTGGCGGCGCTGATCTTTGCCCAACTGGCGAGGAAGGAGGGCAGGGAGTAAAAGCCAGGGGTAGATGTCAGGCCTGGGCGGGCAGGTAGCTGACCTGGCAGGGCAGACGCGCCAGCAGGTTGGCAAGATGTTCGGTAGCCAGCAGCAAGGTCAGCTCGGGGTGGCCCGGGGTCCAGGTGAAAGCGTGATGGGCCAACAGGGCCGGATCCACCAGCAGCGGGATATCGGCGTGGGGCAGGAAGGGGCAGACGGCCCCCGGCAGGCAGCCGATCTGCGCCTGCATCTCCTCGGCGCTGCAGATGGAGGGCTTGGCACCGAGGATAGCCTTGACCGCCTTGCTGTCGAGCCGCCCCTCCCTGTGGGTCAGCAGCAGGGCGAAGCGGCCATCCTTGAACTTGAGAAACAGAGTCTTGCTGAACTCCGCCTGCCAGCCGAGGCGGGCCTTGACCCGCTCGTCGGTGGCGTAATCCCGGATGGGTTCGTGCTCATAGCGCTGGTGGGGCAGCTCGGCCAGCAGCCGGTAGTTGAAGTCATGGATAGTGTCGAGTGGCATGGGGGTCTCCTGTGTCAGGGTCATGCTGCCAGCCGCACCGGCCCGGGCCCAATCATCCTTTCTGATGGCGGATAAGCGACAAGGGCAACGAGGTGCCCTTGTCGATCAGTGCGGCTGCAGTTCGACCGCATCCCAGTGGAAGGGAATGGGGCTGAGCCGCTGGGAGGCCTTGTCGTAGATATTCCACAGCTCGCCCAGGGGGCGGCCATCGACGGGATGGCGCAGGGCGGGGGCCAGCTCCGCCAGCGGCCAGAGCACGAAGGCGTTGGTGAGGATCTCGCCGCGGGGCAGTACCAGGGGCGCCTCACAGACCAGATCGCCATAGAGCAGCAGATCGAGATCCAGGGTGCGGGGGGCGAACTTCTTGGCATCCGGCTCGCGGCCGTGGGCGAACTCCATGGCACGCAGACGCTGGCACAGGGTCGCCAGCGGCAGGTCAGTGTCGGCGCCGACCACCAGGTTATAGAAGGGGCGGCCATTGAAGCCCACCGCCTCGCTCTCGAATACCCTGGAGACAGCAAGCTGCCCAAACTCAGCCTGCAGGGCGTCGAGTCCGGCTCGGATGTGGTGCTCCCGTTCTATGTTCGACCCCAGGCTGATATAGATGCGGGTCATCAGCTGGCGCTCGCGACCGGGGTGCGGTGACGCAGGATCTCGACCCCGACCCCGGCGGCATTGGGTACGGCGCCCGGCTTGGTCAGGGTGACCTTGACCCACTGCACCCGCTCGTCGTCCAGCACCAGGGCGGCCACTTGCTCGGCCATGGTTTCGACCAGCTCCACTACCTTGCTCTGGGCGTGATCACAGATCTTGCGGGAGAGGGTGGCGTAATCCAGCGCCAGATTGATATCGTCGGTTGCGGCGGCGGGTCGGTTGTCGAACCCCATCTCGAGATCGAAACAGAGCTTCTGGCGAATGCCCTTCTCCCACTCATATACCCCTATGGTGGTCAAAACCTCGAGTCCGCGAATAAACACCTTGTCCATGACAGTACTTCTTCTTTACTCTTGATGGGCTGTGAAAACAGCGCAGGGATGCAGGCCTGGCAAGCCGATTGCCGCTGGCGGCCGGTTTGGGCGACACGCTTTCGGGCAAGCCCAGACCAGAGAATGTGGCCCGCATCATACCCCATTCATATCGTGGTAAAAACGACCAAGATGACGGCCCTGACGATTTTGATGATTATTCTGGCCTATCTGGGCGGCTCGCTGTCCAGTGCCGTGCTGGTTTCCCGCCTCACGGGTCTGCCGGATCCCCGCGACCATGGCTCCCACAACCCGGGGGCGACCAATGTGCTGCGCCTCGGTGGGCGCATGGCGGCACTCATCGTCCTGTTGCTCGACGTGCTCAAGGGCATGGCTCCCGTCTATCTCGCCTGGTATCTGCAGATCAAGCCCGTCTATCTCGGTTTCATCGGTGTCGCCGCCTGTCTGGGTCACATGTATCCCATCTTCTTCCACTTTCGGGGCGGCAAGGGGGTCGCCACGGCGCTCGGCACCATGCTGCCCATCGGCTTTGCCATGGGGGGCGCCGCGATCGCCACCTGGTTGCTGGTGCTGCTGGTGAGCGGCTACTCTTCACTGGCTTCCATCGTTACCGTGCTGCTGACGCCACTCTTTACCTACCTGCTCAAACCGGAATATACCCTGCCGGTCTCCCTGCTCTCCTGCCTCATTCTGGTTCGCCATCATGAGAACATCACCCGCCTGCTCAGGGGCGAGGAATCCCGGCTCTGGGGCCGCCGGGGAGTGGCTTCCCCCACAGAAGTGATAAAAATGAGTGATGCTGCGCAAAAAAGAGACGAACGAGACGAAAAGTGAAATTTCCCGTTGACCACCTGCCCTAAAATCCGTTTAATAGCGCCCACGCCCAGATAGCTCAGTCGGTAGAGCAGGGGATTGAAAATCCCCGTGTCGGCGGTTCGATTCCGTCTCTGGGCACCAATATTTTGGTGCCATGAAAGAAAAATATTTTTCATGCACAACGATTTAAGTGTGCCGGCTTAGCTCAGTAGGTAGAGCAACTGACTTGTAATCAGTAGGTCACCAGTTCGATTCCGGTAGCCGGCACCATTTGCCCAGATAGCTCAGTCGGTAGAGCAGGGGATTGAAAATCCCCGTGTCGGCGGTTCGATTCCGTCTCTGGGCACCACCATAAAGGCGATGAGATAGCGATATCTGGTCTCCGATAGTTAATTCCTCCTTAGTTCAGTCGGTAGAACGGCGGACTGTTAATCCGTATGTCACTGGTTCAAGTCCAGTAGGAGGAGCCAATTAAAAAGACCCCTGTCGCAAGACAGGGGTCTTTTTTTATGGTCTCGCATGCGTATCTCCGCCGTCGGGATGCGCTCGCCAGGATGTTGGCCACAATGGCTTAACGGAAAGCTGAAAGTGCATTAAAAACAGGCAGTAAATGCTACATAAATGGTCTCGCCGCTTAAGCTCCTGTACAAGAACTGGTCGGTACAATGGTGCTCATATAGAACAAGGGCTATGAGCCCGCAACTAGCATCGACGAGGCTGTGATGAACTTAAGACTGACACCTGTATGGATTGCATTGGCATTGGCTGGCACGGTTGCTCACGCAAGTGACGACATCTACTTCGGTGCCGGTGTCGGTGCCGCTCACTTCAATGGCCTGAACAAGGTAGAAGGCGTGGAGAGTGGAACCGAAGACGCCTTCACCGGCAACCTCTTCATGGGTTACAACTTCAACGAAACGTTCGGTGCCGAACTGGGTTACCAGTACGCTGGCCGGGGCAATACCAACGGTGGCATCAACAACAACGCCTACGAAAATCAGGGTGCCACCCTGTCCGGTATCGCCCGTCTGCCGCTGGGAGAGGATTTTTCCCTGTTTGGTGAAGCGGGTGCCTACTGGTCGCACACCCACGGCTTTGGCGTGACGGATTCCCGCGTGTCGCCGATGGCTGGCGTCGGTCTGACCTACAAGTTGAACGATGCCCTGGATCTGCAGGCGCGCTACCGCTACATGTGGGACGTGGCTGATTTGACCACTTACACCGGTGAGCAGTACAAGTCCAACCAGAGCGTGGCGACGCTGGAAGCGGTATATCACCCGTTCCGCACCTCCTACGTTGAGCCTGTTGCTGCTCCGGTCGTTACAGAAGCGGCCCCTGTGGTTGTCGAGAAGAACTTTGCCCTGAACTCCGACGTGCTGTTTGCCTTTGGCAAAGCCGAGCTGAAGGCTGAAGGTGTCGAGGCTCTGGATGGTCTGTACAAGCAAATCGTTGAATTCCAGCCCAAAGATGGCAGCGCCATCGTCATTGGTTACAGCGACCGCATCGGTTCCGAGGCTTATAACCAGAAGCTGTCCGAAGCCCGTGCCCGCACCGTGGCCGACTTCCTGGTCAGCAAGGGTCTGGCCACCAGCAAGATCGCCATCGAAGGCCGTGGTGAAGCCGACCCGGTCACCGGCACCCAGTGTGACGGCGTCAAGGGCAAGAATGAGCTGATCACCTGCCTGGCACCGGACCGCCGTGTCGAAGTCCGCGTCTCTGGCGTGCAGGAAGTGCAGCAATAAGCCGACGCCGCTCGATGGATGTGAAGAGGGGATGCCATGGCATCCCCTCTTGTTTGTCGGGCTTGCGCTTCGCAGACGGGTAAAACCATCCGTCACGACGTCTGGTGCCCGATCCTTCTGCAATCGCTCGAAAATGTGTCGAACCCTTCCTCTTATACCTTCCCTGTCAGTGAGTTACAGCCATCATCTTGCCTAGTATGATGGCGTGACGAGCCTGTGTCCCGTTATCCTGCGTCATCCCGGTCCGGGCGTGCGGGCTTCTGATCCCCTCCCTCGACCTCCCGAAGCGGGACAAATCCATGACAGAGGTAATCTATGAATGCGACAGAGCTGTGGCAGCTTTCTCCCGAGCAGTTCAACGAGTGGCGGCGGGAGAATGACTATCCATTGATTTGGACATTGCTGGTGGCCTCGCTACCTCATTTCGGCGACTGGATGACAGAGCAGAAAATAGAGAAAAGCGTCATCTTCCAGATCGGCATCGCCCGTTTCATCAGCTCGCGATCCGTGCTCAGCCTCTGCGTCTACATGAGCGATGACAAGATAAGGCTGTATGAGACTGCTTCGAGTGCTCTGGAGTCCCTGCGCAAGAGCGGCCTCATCCGCTCCGAATCCCGCTTCGAGCCTTACTGCATGTGGCTGGCCGGCAAGTACGGCAAGGACGAGGTGAAACGGGTGCAGAGCCTGCTCTCCGTGTCCGAGAACAACAAGGGGGAGGCTCAGGTGCTGGGCAAGCATCGCCTGCTCAACATCGGCGGCGTCGAGCTCAAGAGCCCCATCATCTCCGGCCGGCTGCTCGACTTCACCTGCCTGGACGAGCTCTCGCTGGACGGCGCCGTCAACAACTCCAAGGTCTATCTGTGGCACTGCTCGGCCAAGGGGGTGAGGGTCAACGGCGGGGTGATCGGGCTCGATCTATTCGATTCCCTGCTGTGGGACCACAGGGCCTGGGCCAAGAAGCGGGAGCTGGCGCTGGAGGACGGGGTGTTTCAGGACTTCACCATAGAGTGCGAGGAGATCCGCTTTCACTCCTCCCGGGCCGTGCTGAAAAACTTCAACGTCAGTGCCAAGAACTTCGATGCCACCATGGAGCACACCAATCTGGACAAGGTGCAGGTGGTCTACAACGAGAATGGCCGGATCGATCATAACGAAGCCAGCAAACTTTACCGCAATGCCAAGCGACTCTTCTCCAGCGTGGGGGACACCGTGGATGCCGGTGAATGCTACTACAAGGAGAAGCTGCACGAGATGAAATCCCTGGCGCGTCCAAGGGAGCTGTTCAGGGAGCGCTGGTTGCGCAGCGGCTTGATGAAGAAGGGGTGGCTCTCTCTGCTGTGCTACCTCAAGTGTGCCGGCAAGTTTGTCAGCTTCATCACCTGGGGATTTGGCGAGCGGCCCATCAGAAGTCTGCTGATGTCGATGGGGGTCATCCTGCTGGCGACCCTGACCTACTTCCTGGCACCGGAATCCGTGACCCATGGCCATCTGGGGCGCTCCCTCTACTTCAGCATAGTGACCTTCGTGACCCTGGGTTACGGCGATATCTCCCAGACCTCCTCTCCCCTCCAGCTGTTGTCGGCCATAGAGGCGTTCTGCGGCATGTTTCTGACCGGTCTCTTCCTCGCCGGCTTTGCCTCGAAAACCAAGCAGTACTGACGACCAGGCTGGCGGTGAGGGGCAGCCAGCCCCGCCGCCAGAGGCTGAACGTCCATCGATCCCCCCTTCTTCCTTGACGCAGCGGCAGTGGAGCGACTTTATTTAGAGTCATCGGTCGCGATCGCGATGGATGGCGCGGCAAGCGTTGTACGAGAGAAACACACAGGGGAGCGAGAGCGGTATCGAACAGTCCACAATCGAAGCATAGAAGGAATAACGCTATGATATTGAATCACTTATGGGGATTGTATGCGCATCCTCACACCGAATGGCATACCATAGACGAGCGGCATGACAGTTTTCGAAACAGTCTGACCCATATCCTGATCGTGGCCCTTATCCCCCCCATCTGCGCCTATTATTCCGCCGTACACATCGGCTGGAGCATTGGTGTCGGGGAGCCCATCACCCTGACCGCGAACAGCGCTCTCATGCTGTCGATAGCCATGTACGTGACGCTCATCATCGGCGTCCTCGCGCTCTCCTATCTGGTGCACTGGATGGGTCACACCTTTGGCTCGGATCCCAGCTACACGACGTCGCTCGAGCTCGCAGCCTACACCTCCACACCGCTGTTCATGGTCGGTTTCTCCGCGTTCTTCCCGCACCTCTGGTTCGTGATGATCATCGGACTCATCGGACTCAGCTACTCGGTTTACCTGCTCTATGTGGGGGTGCCTATCCTGATGCACATTCCCAAGGAGCAGGGGTTCATCTATGCCAGCTCCGTGGTCACGGTCGGCCTGGTGTTGCTGGTCTGCGTGCTGGCAGCCACGGCCATTCTGTGGGGATCCGGTTTTGGTCCCGTGTTTACCCAGTAGCCAGCAAGCCGGCAGAAACGACAAGGGCGCCATCATGGCGCCCTTGTCGTGGAACTGGCTCACGCATCTCTGGTTGAGGCAATCCGACGGGGCTGCCTCAACCAGTATCAGCGCGGGTTGCCGCTGCCGATGCCGAACGGGATGCGGTAGTCACTGCTCTGATCCCCGAGGCTCAGGGTCAGTCTGCCCTGGGTGCGGCTCGGGATCTGCACCTGCTGGGTGCCCATCAGGTTGGCGTGGACGGAAGCCACCACATCACCAGACTCGTCGCGTACCTCCAGCATGGGGTTGGCATTGCCAGCGACAGCCGCACTGGTATGCCAGTTCACGAACAATACACCAGGAGCGGCATTGACGTCGGCGGGGACGGCAGCCTGGGCAACACCGGCACTCATCAGGCCTGCGACGACCAGCATCTTGATTACATTTTTCATGTTCATTCACTCTCTTGATTTTTATGTCATTGGCAAGGCCGGTTCGGCCCTCATCAACGCATCCTTGCAAGAGGTCATTCAAATAATATGCAGTTCTTTTGCTGACATCAGATACCCACTTTAGGGGGCACAGTCCTGAACGACCTTCTATTTGGCGACTTGGCTATCCTGCCTAGGCGATGTATGAATAGTAATCATGATATTGAGTGGTTGTTAGCGAGATAAACTGGCCTAGATGTTCAAAAAAAATGAACAAAATATAAGCGAGTGACCGCCCCAGACTCCAGGGGGTGAGCCGATACGGCCATAGAAAGCGGCGATTGACACCGGATTGTCATCTGAAGCGCTTAAGGTGCAACCTTATTTTCAATATGGTTCAAGGATGACTATGTTCCGTCTCTCTTCCCTCACCCTCGCGCTCTCTGCCGGTCTGGCCATGACACTGCTGACCGGTTGCAACTCGGATAACGACTCCTCTTCGGCCACCGGGTCCGACTACCAGTACAGTACCAAGGCTGTCTATGTCGCTCGCCAGGATGCGGACAGTTATGAAGTGGCGCCAGCTGGCTTCACCCCCGTCTTCACCGAACTGGTTGCCCGACATGGCTCCCGTTCCCTGTCCAGCCCCAAGTATGACGTGCTGACCAGGCAGATCTGGGATGCGGCTTCCCGGCAGGGGGCGCTGACCGATCTGGGTCAGAAGCTCGGCGCCAAGGTGGACGCGGTCACCGCAGCCAACCGGCAATTGGGCTATGGCCTGCTCTCTGCGGTCGGCAAGGAGGAACATGCCCTGCTGGCGACCCGTCTGGCCGAGCGGCTGCCGACCCTGCTCGGCAAGGGAGGTGTGCCCGGTTGTATCCGGGTCGAGACCTCGGGCAAGGACAGAGCCAACGAGAGCGCCTACTACTTCATGGAGAGCCTGGCCAAACGGGTCGATTTCATCACTGACAGCAAGGCTTGTTACGTGAGCCAGCAGAACCCCTCCGAGATCGACAAGGGGCTGCGCAACAAGTTCGAGCTCTACTTCCACAAGACGGAGCCGGAAGGGGATTACCTCCAGTACCTGCCCGCCTTCCAGGCCTATATGGCGTTCGTCGGGGATGAGGAGGAGGGCGTGTCCCCGGCGCCCGAGCTGAGCGAGGCGCTCGGTGGCCTCAAGACCCTGCCCCAGACCCGGGTGATGGCGCGCGAGATGCTTGAACGCCTCTACAGCAAGACGTTCGTCGACGAGCTGGCTGCCGGTGTCGAATATGTGGCGGTGAACCCGGAAGATGGTGACAAGACCTATGTGCGTGACGAGGTGGATGCCGCCCTCATGCTCTACAACCTCTTCATCATTGGTCCGGGGATGATCCGCGAGGCGCAGGCGCAAGGGGCGCCCTGGGATCTGGAGCAGTTCATCACCCCGGAGGAGTCGGCCTGGTTCTCCTACCTCTCCGATGCCGAGGACTTCTACGAGAAGGGGCCGAGCCTTGCCAGCCAGCGCGCTACCTACGCCGTGGCCCAGCCCCTGCTCGACGGCCTGTTCGACGAGGTGCAGACCCAGGTGGTCGAAGGGGCCGGCGAGCACGTCGCCAAGCTGCGCTTTGCCCATGCCGAGACCTTGATCCCGCTGGCGGCACTGATGCAGCTGGAAGGCAGCCGTCAGAGCGCCCAGCCTGGCGTGCTGATGAGTCAGGCCAACAACGAATGGCGCGGCGGTTTGGTCTCTCCTTATGCGGCCAACATCCAGTGGGACGTTTACCGCAACGACGCAGGCCGGGTGTTGGTGAAGATGCTCTACAACGAGAAGGAGCTTGCCTTCAAGGCCGGTTGCTCTCCCATCGCGGTTGGCAGCTTCTTCTATGACTTCGGTGAACTCAAGCGTTGCTACGGTTATCCGTCCTGACACCCACCCCCTTGCCTTTGATAGAGCGGGCCTGTCATCACAGGCCCGCTCTGTTTGGTGGCGTCACACTGGGTCGGCGCGTCGTCGTCCCCCATGCCAGGTGGTGCCCATGGATGCGGCTATGATGGTGGCTATCCCGAGCCACTGGGTCGGAGGCAGTTGCTCCCCCAGCCACAACAATCCCATCAGGGCGCCCATGGCGGGCTCGCCGCTGGTCAGAATGCCGTAGCTCTTGAGCGGCAACCGACGCAGGGCAAACATCTCGAGAGAGTAGGGGATGGCGCTCGAGAGCAGCCCCACCCCGGCGATGGTGAGGAGCACGGGGACGGTGAACGAAGCCTCGATCGCACCCTCCAGCCCGAAGGGCAATACCAGCAGGGTGCCCACCCACATGCCAAGGGCTGGCGCCTGTGCCCCCAGCAAGGTCCCGGCCCGCTTTCCGGTCAGCATGTAGAGCCCCCAGAACACCCCGGCCCCGAGCGCCAACGCCGCCCCCAGGGGATCGAGGGTCTGTTCGGCCGCCCGCAGCGGCAGCAACAACAACAGGCCGACGATGGCCAGCGCCAGCCAGAGGAAGTCTGCCCGATGGCGGGAGCCGAGCAGCGCCACCGTCAGCGGGCCGATGAACTCGATGGCCAGGGCCACGCCGAGGGGGATGCGCTCGATGGCGAGATAGAAGAGCAGGTTCATGGCCCCAAGTGACAGCCCATAGGGGATGGCTCCCAGCAGGGTGCGCCGATCGAGGGGCATTCGCCAGAGACGAAACACCAGCGAGAGGAGCAGGGCGGCGCACCCCAGCCGGAACAAGGTGGTACCGGCAGCCCCGATCAGGGGAAACAGTGACTTGGCTAGGGAGGCGCCGAGGGTAATCGACAGCATGGCGAGGGTGACCGCCAACAGGGAGGAGAGGGTGGTGGCGTTTGGCGGCATCTCGTTCACACCTGAGCAGGGAAAGGGAAGTAAAATATATCTGGCGATAGCCGTAATCTCGGTCTAAAACTGGACCTATTCGATAATTTTTATCTCTCTATCCCCATGACCGATAAGTTCGATCTGCTCATCCTCGCCGAGCTGCAACAGGATGCCCGTCTACCCACGCCGGAGCTGGCCCACAGGGTCGGCCTCTCCGCCCCCGCCTGTTATCGCCGCGTGCGGGCGCTGCGGGAGGCTGAACTCATCGAACGGGAGGTCGCGCTGGTGGCACCGGCCACCATGGGCTGGCCCATCACCATGCTGGTGCTTGTCACCCTGGAGCGGGATCATGGCCGTATCGTCGATGAGATGATTGGCGTTCTGAAAGGGGAGCCTGAGGTGATGGACCTCTGGTATGTGACGGGGGAGCAGGACTTCGTGCTGCAGGTCGCCGCCAGGGACATGGCGAGCTACGAGCAGTTCACCCGGCGGGTGCTGCATGCCAGGGAGCAGGTGCGCAGCTTCAAGACCCTGGTGGTCATGGGGCAGCACAAGCGTTGCGGCGCCTTGCTGCCAGGGTGAGGAATGAGAAGGGGGCCGCCGCCTTTCCCGGAATCAAAGGAGCGCTAAGGGGCCGTCAGGAAAACTAAAAGGGGCAGGTACTACCTGCCCCTCTGTGTCAGCTGGGCTCCCCGGCCGCCAGCTCCTCTGCCGTCATGGGCCGCAGCACCCGGCAGGGGTTGCCAGCCGCGACCACCCCCGCCGGTACATCCTTGGTCACCACGGATCCCGCCCCGATGACGCTGTTGTCCCCTATGGTGACGCCTGGGCAGATGACGACGCTGCCCCCAATCCAGACGTTGTGGCCGATCCGCACCGGCTTGCCAAACTCGACCCCCTTGATGCGCTGCGCCACCGCCACCGGGTGGGCTGCAGTGTAGATCTGCACCCCGGGGGCCAGCAGCACGTTGTCACCTATGTGTACCTCGCACACGTCGAGAATGGTGCACCCCACGTTGGCGTAGAAGTTCTCGCCGACGAAGATGTTGGCACCATAGTCGCAGAAGAACGGCGGATTGATGGCGCACGCTTTGCCACGGCCGCCCAGCAGTTCATGGAGCAGGGCATCCCGTGCCGGCTTCTCCTGCCAGCTGGTGTTGAAGCTGTGATAGAGCCTGCGGCAGCGCTCCCGCGCCGCCCTGAGTTCGGGGTCACCCGCATCATAGGGCTCCCCCGCCACCATCTTCTGCCACTCGGGGCAACGCTCGGCTGCCCGCTGCGCTGTGATTGTCTCAGCCATCATTGCTCCATCAACCAGATCAGGGATTCGTAAGGGCGCAGCTCGCAGGATTGCGGGCGGGCAGGACTGTCGGGGTAGTTGCCAAGCAGCAAGCGGCCTTCGCCGGTTTGCAGCTCGGCAGGCAGCGCAAACTCCACCGGCTCGCCGTAGAAGTTGCTCACCACCAGCAGGGTCTGGCCGTCGGCGCTGCGCGTATAGGCCCAGATCTGCTCATTTCCCGCCAGCAGCTCCTGATAATCCCCCTGCGTGAAGATGGGGTGCGCCTTGCGAAGGGCGATGAGATCCCGGTAGTGCCAGAACACCGAGTCCGGGTCGGCCAGCGCCGCCTCGGCGTTGATCTCGGGGTAGTTGGCGGCGGGTTTGAGCCAGGGCGAACCTTGGGTGAAGCCTGCATTGGGGGCCGCGCTCCACTGCATGGGGGTGCGGGAGTTGTCTCTGGACTTGGCCGCCAGAATGGCGAGGATCTCGGCCTCGCTCATCCCCTCCGCCTGCTTGATGGCGAAGATGTTGCGGCTCTCCACATCTTGATAGTCGTCGATGTGCTGATAGCCGGGGTTGGTCATGCCGATCTCCTCCCCCTGATAGATGTAGGGCGTGCCCTGCAACCCGTGCAAGGTGCTGGCCAACATCTTGGCGGCCACCACCCGATGTTCACCCTCATCACCGAAGCGAGAGACGATGCGCGGCTGATCGTGGTTGCACCAGAACAGCGCCGACCAGCCCTTGCCGTGCATGCCGCTCTGCCAGTGGTTGAAGATGCGCTTGAGCTCGAGGAAATCGAACGGCGCCTTGGTCCACTTGTCGCCATTGGGGT
Organism: Aeromonas sp. sif0611; assembly: GCF_019218845.1. Classification (NCBI taxonomy): domain Bacteria; kingdom Pseudomonadati; phylum Pseudomonadota; class Gammaproteobacteria; order Aeromonadales; family Aeromonadaceae; genus Aeromonas; species Aeromonas sp. sif0611. Next base: position 99,735 of record NZ_JAHUWU010000005.1, read on the forward strand.
AATCCACCTTGAGGTGGTGGAAGTTGAACACCATGGAGAGCTCGGAGCCGTCCAGCGCGCCGTAGCGCTGGCAGTGCTCCAGCGACGTGGAGGACATCTCCCCTACCGTCATGGCGCCCACGGGGGCGAAGACGTCGCGGCTTATGTCCTGCAGGAATTCGTGGATGCGCGGCCCGTCGGTGTAGAAGCGGCGGCCATCCCCCATCTCGTCGCTCGGGAACGCCTGATCCTTGGAGATGAGGTTGATGACGTCGAGGCGGAAGCCGTCGACCCCCTTCTTGGCCCAGAAGTGGATGATGTTTTTGACCTCGGCGCGCACGGCCGGGTTCTCCCAGTTGAGATCCGCCTGCTCGCGGGCGAACAGGTGCAGGTAGTACTGACCGGTGGCCGGGTCCAGCTCCCAGGCGCTGCCGCCAAACTTGGATTGCCAGTTGTTCGGTACGCCACCTTCTACCGGGTCTTTCCAGATGTAGTAGTCGCGATAGGGGCTGTTTTTATCCCCCAGCGCCGACTTGAACCAGGCGTGCTCGGTGGAGGTGTGGTTGACCACTATATCCATCACGATGCGGATGCCGCGCCCGTGGGCGGCGGCCAGCAGCGCCTCGAAATCTTCCATGGTGCCGTAGGCCGGGTCTATGGCCAGGTAGTCGGCGATGTCGTAGCCGTTGTCCACCTGGGGGGAGACGTAGACGGGGGTCAACCAGAGGGCGTCGATGCCGAGGGTCTTGAGGTAGTCGAGGCGGGCCATGATCCCCTTGAGATCACCGGTGCCACGGGCGCCGGAGTCCTGAAAGCTCTTGGGGTAGATCTGGTAAATCACGGCGCTTTGCCACCAGGGTGTCTGTGTCATGGTTGGTTCGCTCATTGGTTGAAACTGGTTGGAACAGGGCAAAGAAAAAGGGCGGAGCCAGGGCTCCGCCGATGTTGTGTGGATCAGGCGGTCGCTAGGTCCAGCTTGCCGGCAGCCTGCTGGCGCTTGTAGACCAGCAGGGTCAGCACCACGGGCACCACTATGGCCACCAGCATGGCGACGGCGTAGATGCCCCAGTATTGCGGCTGGATGGAGAGGATGCCCGGCAGGCCGCCCACCCCGATGCCGTTGGCCATCACGCCGCTGAAGCCGCAGATGAGGGCTGCGAGGCTGGAGCCCACCATGGCGCACAGCATGGGGAACTTGTACTTGAGGTTGATCCCGTACATGGCCGGCTCTGTCACCCCGAGGTAGGCAGAGATGGCGGCCGGGACCGAGATCTCCCGTTCGTTCTCCTTGCGGCTGATGAGGATGATGCCGACGACCGCCGAGGCCTGAGCTATGTTGGAGAGGGCGATCAGTGGCCAGATGGGGGTGCCTCCCATGCTCTGCATCAGCTGCAAGTCCACCGCGTTGGTGGTGTGGTGGATGCCGGTGATGACCAGGGGCGCATAGAGGAAGCCGAACAGGGCCGCGCCGATGGGGGCGAAGGAACCTGTCATGGCGGCCTTGGCGGCGAAGCCGACGCCCTCGCCAATCCAGCGACCGAAGGGGCCGATGAAGGCGTGGGCCACGATCACCGCCAGCAGCAGGGAGATGAAGGGCACTATCACCAGGTAGAGGTAAGCCGGAATGATGCGCTTGAGGTTGGTCTCTACCCAGGCGAGGAAGACACCCGCCAGCAGGGCCGGAATGACCTGGGCCTGATAGCCCACCTTCTGGATGACGAACAGGCCGAAGTCCCACACTTCCGGGGTCTGCTGACCGATGCCGTAGGCGTTCATCAGCTGCGGCGAGACGAGGGTGATGCCCAGCACTATGCCGAGGATCTCGGAGCCTCCCATCTTCTTCACCGCAGACCAGCAGACACCCACCGGCAGGAAGTGGAAGATGGCTTCGCCCAGCAACCATAGGAAGGCGTGGACCTGGGCCCAGAACTGGCTGATCTCCACCAGGGTATGGGTCCCGTCGTCGAACATCTTGATGTCGCCGATGACGTTGCGAAAACCCAGGATCAGGCCGCCGGTGATGATGGCGGGCAGCAGGGGCACGAAGATCTCCGCCAGGTGGGAGATGCCGCGCTCCAGCGGATTCATGTTGTGGCGGGCCGCCTGCTTGGCGGCATCCTTGCTGGCGCCGCTCACCCCTATCTCCTGGGTCAGCGCCTTGTACCACTGATCCACCTCGTTGCCGATCACCACCTGGAACTGGCCGCCCTGGGTGAAGCTCCCCTTCACCGAGGGTATGGTCTCGATGGCCTTGGGGTCGGCCTTGGCCGGGTCGGCCAGCACGAACCTGAGTCGGGTCAGGCAGTGGCTGACGGTGGTGATGTTGTCCTTGCCGCCGATCCGTTCGATCAGCTGTGCCAGATGTTGTGTGTTGACTTTTGACATGAGCCTTCCCTCTGTGACTCCATGAATAATGGTCGTGTCTTTGCCGGCTGGCCAATGACCGCCCGCTTATTGGTATCGTTCCCAATCAGCATGAGGCCAGTGGTTGACATCAGCAATGGGAACGTTCCCAATTCGTGGCGCTGGTCACAAAAAGCGCAAAACACCGAGAATGGAGGTAAAGATAGACTACAGGGGCTGACAGGGGGCGATGGTGGCTCTGGGGGGCTGCCCCTCTTCAATCTGGTCGAGCAGCTGTCTGGCGGCCAGGATACCGGCATCCTTGTAGCCGAAATCCAGGCTGAGGGTGTTGGCAAAGAGGAAAGTCAGCATGGGATTGCTGCCGAGGCCGCTCACCAGGATGTCGGTGCGACCCTGCTCCTGCAGGTATTTGGCGGCGCCTATGGCCAGGGTGTCGCTGGCGCAGACCATGGCCTGGGTGGTGGGGGTGAGCAGCTCGGCTGCCAGCCGGTAGCCGCTGTGCAGGCTGAGATCCCCGAGGGCGCTGTGGGGGACGCGCCCCTGCTCCCGACAGTAGTCGAGGTAAGCCTGGTGCCGGCGCAGCCCAGTGGTGAGATCGCTGCGTTCCACCCCGAGATAGGCGACCTCGGTCAGGCCACGCTCCCCGAGGTGGGCGAGCACGGCGCGCACCGCCCCGTCATCGTCGAAGCAGACCGACGAGAAGCCGGGGCGCTCGCGGGCCATCAGCACCAGCTTCTCCCTGAGCGGCACCATGGCGGCATAGTCCAGATCGTTGAAGGCAAACAGGATGATGCCGTCCACCCCGCGCCGCTCCAGCACCGCCAGGTGCTCGCTCACCTTGGCGGGAGAGAACTTGCTCTCCATCAGCACGGCATCGTAGCCACGCTGGTAGAGGGTCTCCAGCATGCCGCGCACCGCCTGGTTCTCGGAGCTGGAGTCGAGGCGTGACACCACTATGCCAACCACCTGCTGACTCTGGCTGCGCATGGCCCGCGCCGATTTGCTCGGCACGAAACCGTGCTCTGCGATCACCGATTCGACCCTGGCCCTGGTCTGGGCATTGACCTTGGGATCCTGATTGAGCACCCGGGAGACGGTCGACTTGCCGACCCCGCTGAGGCGAGCGATATCGAGGATGGTCAGTTTCTTTTCCATGGGGGATCCGTGACAGGGGAGGGCGACAACCGGGATGCAGACATTGTTGTGATTAACTCCTGTGAATACAAGCCCATGGCGTTAGAATGCCCTTTCCCAGGCGACTTTCTTCGCCGTTGCACAGGACGCGCATCATGGATCTGTTGGCAAGTCTGCACTTCTCCCTCTCCATCACGGGCCCCATCTGTCTGGTGCTGGTGCTCGGCATCTGGCTCAAGCGGCTGGGCCTCTTGCCTGATAGCTTCGTCGAGTCCGCCTCCCGTCTGGTGTTTCAGGTCACCCTGCCCGCCCTCTTGTTTCTCAGCATGGTGCGCACCGACTTTTCCACCATGCCGAGCCCCTGGCTGATCCTCTACGGCCTGCTCGGCACCCTGGCCGGTTTTCTGGTGCTCGAGCTGCTGGCGGCCCGCTTCATCAGCGAGCAGAAATTGCGGGGCATCTTCGTGCAGGGCAGCTTTCGCGGCAACATGGGGATCATGGGGCTGGCCTACGTGCAAAACGCCTACGGCCCGGAGGGGATAGGCGCCGCCGCCCTGCTGGTGGGCTCCATCACCGTGCTCTACAACATCCTCGCGGTGATCACCCTGACCCGCAGCCTGGGTGGCGGGAAAGGGATCAGGCCCATCCTCAAGGGGATTGTCAGAAATCCCCTCATCATCGCCATCCTGGCGGCGCTGCCGTTCGGCCTGCTCGGCATAGAGTTGCCCCAGCTGGTGATCACCACGGGCAACTACTTCGCCAACATGACACTACCGTTGGCGCTGCTCTGCACCGGTGCCAGCCTCAACCTCAAGGCCCTGCGCGGCGGCGCCATGCTGACCGGCTGGGCCACCGCCAACCGTCTGTTCTGTATTCCCGTGCTGCTGGTGCTGGGAGCCTGGGCGCTCGGTTTCAACACCCAGGCCCTCGGCATCCTGTTTCTCATCAGCTCCACCCCCACCGCAGCCGCCAGCTATGTGATGACCCGTGCCATGGGGGGCGACAGCGCCCTGGCGGCGAACATCATCGCCACCACCACGCTCGGTTCGCTGGTGACCACCAGCCTGGGGGCGGCGCTGATGAACTATCTGGGGCTGATGGGATAGCCCTTCAGCCCAGCCGCTCGCGTTCCTGCTCCAGCACCATCTTCTCGTGGGCCAGGAAGAAGGGGCGGTAGAGCACATAGCTGTTGAGGATGCAGACCAGGCTCATCAGGCCATTGCTCCAACTGCCGTTGGCCGCCCAGGCGGCGCCCAGTGGGGAGGGCATGGACCAGGGCAGCAGGGCGATGAACTTGTCGAGGAAACCCCACTGGGTCAGCTGCCAGGCGATCACCGCATTGATCAGGGGAACGCTGATAAAGGGCAGGAAAAACAACGGATTCATGATGATGGGAAAACCGAACAGCAGCGGTTCGTTGATATTGAACATGGAGGGGATGAACCCCAGCTTGCCCACCGACTGGATGGAGTGGCTGCGGCTGCGCATGGCCATGAACACCAGAGGCAAGGTAGTCCCAATCCCCCCGATCAGCAGGTAATAGTCCCAGAACCCTTGCAGGAAGATGTGGGGCAGGGGCTCACCCGCCATCAGCGCGGCCTGGTTGGCGCTCACCCCGGCCATCCAGAAGGGTGACAGCAAACCGGTCACTATCAGAGCGCCGTGGATCCCCATGAACCAGAGCAGATGGGCAATCAGCAGGGTGATCAGCAGGGCTGGCAGGGTGTCGGCACCCACGATCAGGGGTCGGAACAGGGCGGCCATGAAGTCCGGCAGGCTGATCCCGAACTGCTGCTGCAACCAGAGCCGCAGCAGGCTCAGCGAAAGCATGATGAACAGCAGCGGCACGATCAGCTGAAAGCCTCGCCGCGTCATCACCGGCACCTCATCCGGCATCTGGATGTACCAGCCTCGGCGATAGAATAACCGGGTCACCTCCACCGAGTAGAACGCCATCAGCAGGGCCGTGAAGATCCCGGCGCCCCCCAGATAACCAAAGACACCGGGCTGCAGCGAGCGAAAGTCGATCAGCATCAGGAACGCCATGCAGCCCCCTAGACCGCACAGACGCTCGGGCATCTCGTATGCCTTGGCGAGGCTGGACGCCGCGCCGAAGGCGATGATCAGTGCCACCAGCCCCAGGGTGTGGGAGTAGACGGGAAACAGGAAGGGATGCAGCTCCCGCGCCAGCCAGTGCAACCACTGCCCGAAGGCGTGCGGCGTGTCGGGGGCGATGGGAGGATAGAGAATGGGGACCAGCAGGCTGCCGACGATGACGAAGGGCATGGCCAGCTGAAAACCATCGCGCAACGAGAGCACATGGCGACTGCGGGTCAGCCAGTTGGCAAACGGTACCATGCGCTGCTCTATCATGCCGACCAGCATTGCCATCCATTGCAGATTCATCACGTTATTCGGTTCCTTGTCATCCTGATACCCCTTGTCATTACGGGGCTTGGACGCCATTTTGACGGCTTTGCGGTTTTGTTTCCGTAATATCCGCGACCATTTTGCCATTTCATTACCTCGCTCACACTTCCCGACCCTTTGAATCGGAAAATGCCGATCCCGCTCACACATCAATGGATTTAATTTGGAAACCGGTTTCCAAATTAAATCCATTCGATCCAGAATGCGCCATCCGTTACGAACGTCTGGAGAATCGGGAAATGAAAAAAATCATGTTGTGCTGCTCTTCCGGCATGTCCACCAGCCTGCTGGTCAAGAAGATGAAAGAGGAGGCGGACAAGCGGGGATTGGACGCCGAGATACAGGCCTTCGGGGCGGCAGAGTTCGATCTGCAGATGCCCCACTACCAGGTGGTGCTGCTGGGGCCCCAGGTCAAATACATGCAAGCCGAGCTGCAGCAGCGTGCCGCAGCCCACGGCGTACCGGTCGACACCATCAACATGATGGATTACGGCATGCAACGGGGTGACAAGGTCCTCGACCATGCCCTCACCCTGATCGGCTGATGTGCAACCCCAACCAGTGAATGTCACAAGGAAACCCTCATGAACACCCTTTACGAGCGTTTTGTCAGTACCATAGAGAACCGGGTCAGCCCCCTGGCCGGGCGGATTGGCCAGCAGAAATACGTGCAGGCGATCCGTGACGGCTTCATCGCCGCTTTGCCCTTCATGATCGTCGGCAGCTTCATGCTGGTGTTCATCTTCCCCCCCTTCTCACCCCAGACCCAGTGGGGCTTCGCCCGCGCCTGGCTCGACTTCTCGTCGACCTACCAGCCGCAGCTGCTGCTGCCGTTCCAGCTGAGCATGGGGCTGATGACCCTGTTCATCTCGGTGGGAATAGGCGCCAGCCTGGCCCGCCAGAACGGGCTGGATCCGGTCACCACGGGTCTGCTCTGCCTGATGTCCTTCATGCTGGTGGCCGCGCCCGTCAAGGATGGCGCCATCTCCATGCAGTACTTCTCCGGCCAGGGGATCTTCACGGCCCTGATCACCGCCATCTATGCGGCCGAGGTCTATGCCTTCCTCAAACGCAACAACATCACCATCAAGCTGCCGCCCCAGGTGCCGACCGGTGTCGCCCGCTCTTTCGAGGTGTTGATCCCGGTGCTGGTGATCATCCTGACCCTGCATCCCCTCAACCTGCTGCTGGAAAACAGCACCGGCATGATCCTGCCGGAAGCCATCATGTCCCTGGTCAAGCCGCTGGTGGCCGCCTCCGACTCCCTGCCTGCCATGCTGCTGGCGGTGCTGGTGTGCCAGATCCTCTGGTTCGCCGGGATCCACGGCGCCCTGATCGTCACCGGCATCATGAACCCGTTCTGGATGGCCAACCTGGCCAGCAACCAGGCCGCCATGGCGGCGGGTGAGGCGTTGCCCCACATCTTCCTGCAGGGCTTCTGGGATCACTATCTGCTGATCGGCGGCGTCGGCTCCACCCTGCCGCTGGCCTTCCTGCTACTGCGCAGCAAGGCGGCGCACCTGAGATCCATCGGCAAGATGGGCGTGGTGCCGGGCCTGTTCAACATCAACGAGCCTATCCTGTTCGGTGCCCCCATCGTCATGAACCCTGTCTTCTTCCTGCCCTTCATCCTGGTGCCGATGATCAACGCCACCCTGGCCTGGTTTGCCCTGGATCTTGGTCTGGTCGAGCGGGTGGTGTCGCTCACCCCCTGGACCACACCAAGCCCCATCGGTGCCTCCTGGGCCGCCAACTGGGCCATCAGCCCCATGGTGCTGAGCCTGCTCTGCATGTGCTCCGCCGCAGCCATGTATTACCCCTTCCTGAAGGCCTATGAGCGCACTTTGCTCAAGCAGGAAGAACGGACTGACTCGAAAGAACCGACACTGGCGGCCGTTGCCAGCCGTTGATTGCCTGCGGGGCCGCCAGGCGGCCTCTTTTTTCAAGCTTGGAGTAACACGAGATGCAATACCGTTTTCCTGAACAGTTCTGGTGGGGCAGCGCCTCGTCTGCCGCCCAGGCGGAAGGTGCCAGCCAGCAAGGGGGCAAGGCACCCACCATCTGGGATCACTGGTTCGAGCAGTCCCCCCATCGCTTCCATCAGCAGATTGGGCCGGCGCAGACCTCCGGTTTTTATGAGCATTTTCGCGATGATATCCGCCTGCTGAAGCAGCTTGGCCACAACAGTTTCCGCACCTCCATCGCCTGGTCGCGGTTGATCCCGGCGGGACGGGGAGAACCCAACCCACAGGCCGTCGCCTTCTACGACGCCATGCTCGACGAGCTCAAGGCCGAGGGGATAGAGCCCTTCATCTGCCTGTTCCACTTCGACATGCCGATGAGCATGCAGGCGCTGGGTGGCTGGGAGAGCCGGGAGGTGGTCGCCGCTTATGCCGACTTCGCCGACACCTGCTTCAGGCTGTTCGGTCACAAGGTCAAGCACTGGTTCACCTTCAACGAGCCGATCGTGCCGGTGGAGGGGGGCTACCTCTACGACTTCCACTATCCGAACGTGGTGGATTTTCGCCGCGCCGCCACCGTGGCCTATCACACCATGCTGGCTCATGCCACGGCGGTGCAGCGTTACCGGGCCCTCGGTCAGGATGGCCAGATCGGCATCATCCTGAACCTGACCCCCTCCTATCCGCGCTCGCAACACCCGGCGGATCTGAAGGCGGCCAACATCGCCGACCTGATGTTCAACCGCAGCTTCCTGGATCCGGCGGTCAAGGGGGAATACCCCGCCGAACTGGTCGAACTGCTGCGCGAATACGATCAGCTGCCGGTCTGCGAGCAGGGGGACAAGGCCCTGCTGGCGGCGGGCAAGATCGACCTGCTTGGGGTCAACTACTACCAGCCGCGCCGGATCAAGGCGCGCAGCCACGCGGTCAACCCTGCCAGCCCCTTCATGCCGGAGTGGTTCTTCGATTACTACGAGATGCCGGGCCGCAAGATGAACCCGCACCGGGGCTGGGAGATCTACGAGCAGGGGATCTACGACATCCTGGTCAACCTGCGCGACCACTACGGCAACATCCCGAGCTACATCTCGGAGAACGGCATGGGGGTCGAGGGGGAGGCCAAGTTCAAGGGCGAGAATGGCCAGATCCAGGATGACTACCGCATCGGCTTCATCCGGGATCACCTCATCTGGCTGCACAAGGCGCTGGAAGAAGGCTGCCAATGCCGGGGTTATCACCTCTGGACCTTCATCGACAACTGGTCCTGGAGCAACGCCTACAAGAACCGCTACGGCTTCGTCGAACTGGAGCTGGAGAGCCAGACCCGGCGCATCAAGAAGAGCGGCCAGTGGTTTGCCACCGCCGCCCGCGAGCATGGCTTCGACTGATTATTCCGTCAGTCGACCCGTATAAAGAAAGCGCGCCAGCCCAAGGGCCGGCGCCCATCACCAAGGAGTGTGTATGTTCGATTTGGAAGAGACCGTCATGGGGCTCATCATCAACGCCGGCATGAGCCGCAGCCTCTGCTTCGAGGCGCTGCGCCAGGCCAGGGCCGGCCAGTTTGCCGAAGCAGATGATCTGTTGCGCCAGGCCGTCGAGGCCGCCAACGCCGCCCACGCGGTGCAGACCCGGCTGATCGAGGCGGATGAGGGGGAGGGCAAGATCCCGGTCACGCTGATCCTGGTGCATGCCCAGGATCACCTGATGACCGCCATGCTGGCCCGGGAGCTGGTCACCGAGCTCATCGAGCTGCACCGCAAGCTGGCCGCCTGAGGAAGACGATCATGTTGCGACTCGGACTCGACATCGGCGGCACCAAGATCGAGGCTCAACTGCTCGATGGCCTGGGCGTCAGCCTGCTGTGCAAGCGTATCGCGACCCCGACCACGGGGTATGTCGATTTCCTGGTGGCCATCACCGACCTGGTGAACGAGATACGCCAGGAACTGGATGGTCCCTTCACCATAGGCATAGGGCTGCCCGGGGCGATCGACCCGCAGACGGGGCGGATCAAGAACGCCAACTGCCTGTTTCTCAACGGACAAGACCTTAAAGGAGACTTGACCAAGGCGCTGGGCCAGCCGGTCTGGCTCGCCAATGATGCCGACTGTTTCGCCCTGTCGGAGGCCGTCGACGGGGCGGGAGAGGCGGGCAGGGTAGTATTCGGCATCATCCTCGGCACCGGCTGTGGTGGCGGGCTGGTGGTCAATCGCCAACTCATCGTCGGCCCCAACGCCATCACCGGAGAGTGGGGACACAACCCTCTGCCCGGCTATGACCCGGCTCTGGATGGCCCGAGCCAGCCCTGCTACTGCGGCCGCGACAACTGCATCGAGCGGTTCGTCTCCGGGACAGGATTTGCCGGCCGGTTCGTGGAGCGCCACGGCCGAGGACTGTCGCCGATCGGTATCATCACGGCCGCCGCCGAGGGGGATGTGGAGGCCGAGGCCCACTATGACCACTTCATCCAGGCTCTGGCCCGCAGCGTCGCCAGCCTGATCAACGTGCTGGACCCGGATGTCATCGTGCTGGGAGGAGGTCTTTCCAACATAGATCGCCTCTATCTGGATTTGCCCCAGGCACTGACGCCCTACCTGTTTTCGGATCGCTGCATCACCCCCATGGTGCCTGCCCGTTACGGGGACAGCAGCGGGGTTCGCGGCGCCGCCTGGCTGCCGAGCTACGTCGAAGGAGCCACCACATGGGCCATCTGAACCATGGCCGCAGGGAGAGCGCCGACTCGTCTCCCACGGCAGGCGACGCTAGTCAGGGGCTGAGACACTGCCTCGGGCCCTAGCCCCACCCTATTTGATCCATGCCCTTTGCCTCACATTGCGTCGCGATGGGGGAAAGGCATGCCCGAATTTGTCCTCCTCTCGGGGAGGCAGATAAATAAGTGCTTGTATATCAAAAACATAAAACTCAAGGAATGATAATAATGAAACTGACAAACCTGTCCGCCCGGATCTTTGCCATCCTGGCCCTGAGCACCCCTTTCATGGCCAGCGCCGTGGTGGAAACCAACACGGACTTCGGACGCCTGAGCCTGGGGGGCGATGCGGAGATCAACCTGAACGCGTCCAATACTACCCGTGGCAACGTGCTGGGGCAGACCAGCGAGACTCGCACCGATCGCTGGGACGAGGACGGTCGCCTGCTGCTGAACTTCCTCGGAGTGCGAGAATTGGAAGACGGTCGCTACGGCCAGATCCAGATCCAGCCCACCATAGGCACCAACGGTGGAGCCGGTGCCGATGACGCTTATCTGGGATTCGGCCAGCGCAGCAACTGGGGGATGAAGGTCGGCCGTTTCGAGGCCTATGACATGTTCCCGCTGGGTCAGGACATCTTCGTCGAGCACTCCGGTGACAGCGCCAACGACCTCTACTCCGATGGCAATGGTTATGTCTACATGCTGAAGGAGGGTCGTGGCCGGGCAGGAAAGGGCGGCCAGCTGCTGCTGAACAAGGAGACAGGCAACTGGTACCTGGAGCTCTCCAGCCTGATCGGGGACCGCACCAATCTGTTTGCCGGCCAGCAGTACCACGGCTATGCGCTGACCAAGGCCAAGGACTCCATCATCGTGCGTCCCGTCATCGCCTGGAAGGGGGAGAACCTCAAGGTCGCTCTGGGGGCTGAGGGCAACGTGATCAGCGACGCCATCGTCACCAGCGATGACGTCTCGGTGTCCGATCGCATGGGGTACGGCCTCACCACCAGCTGGACCCAGGACGCCCTGGTCATCAACGCCAACGCGGCCCGCATGGACGCCGAGGATGAAACCGATACCACCCTGGGCGCCAACCTGCTCTGGCACAATGCCGGCCTGGGTTACATCTATGCCATCAATGACATCAGCAGCGCCAATCTGAACAACCCCAGCGCCGACTTCGGCAAGATGGTGGGCAAGCACACCATCAACACCGTCTATGCCTCCTACAAGATCCCGAGCGTGCTGGATCTGGACAACTTCGACATCTATCTGGGGGCCTACTGGTCCCAGCTGAATGTCGACAGCGCCGAGGTGGACAACATCGATCGTTATGGTGGCCGCGTGCGCTTCAAATACTTCTTCTGACCGCCGGGGTCAGAGCTGGCAGGGGGTGGCGATGGCCACCCTTTTCCATTTGTCTCAGCAGGCAAACCTTACCGGCGGGTGCTGGCCTATGTTAGGATGAACTTCTGTTAACCGGTTACCGTTGATGAAGCCATGGCTAATATTACCGATGTATCGCGCCTTGCGAATGTATCCAAAGCCACCGTCTCCCGCGTCCTGAGTGGCTCGCGCGGTGTGCGTGAAGAGAGCCGGTTGGCCGTGCTGCAAGCCGCCGAGCAGCTGAATTTCCGACCCAATGCCACGGCCCGCTCCCTGGCGACCCAGGCGACGGATTGCGTGGGCATCATCCTCTCCCCCCAGCTTGGCAATCGTCTGGCCAGCATGCTGCCGCTGCTGGAAGGGGCCTTGGCCAGGGCGGGCAAGAACATGCTGGTGCGCTTCGCCGATGGGGCGCAGCAACAGCAGCAGGCGGTCGATGAACTGCTGGGAGGGCGTTGTGACGGCGTGCTGGTACTCGGTACCAAACAGCCTCTGAACCCGGACTCGCGCCTCATTCAGCTGGATGGGGTGAGTGAGAGCGACAACCTCAATCTCTGCTACGACCTGACCTTCGCCACCGAGAGCGCCTGTCGCTTCCTGCTCGGCAAGGGCCATCGCCAGCTGGTGCTGATGCTGGATGACAAGAGCTCCCCTGCGGGAAAGAGCGCCATTCAAGGCTATCAACAGGCCCTGCAGCAGCAATCTCTGCCCTATAACAGCCAGTTGGTGATCGATGGCACCGACAACCAGCAGGCGCTGCTCGGCCTGCTCAACCGCTACCTGCCCTTTACCGCACTGGTGGTGCAGCAAGATGCCCAGGCTGCCGACGCCATGCGGCTGTTGCGCGAGTTCAACCTCCATATCCCCCAGGATGTCTCCGTCATCAGCCTGGAAGGCTCCGCCCTGGCGAGCCAGTTGACCCCACCGCTGACCTGCATCGAGTATCCGAGTGAACGGTTGGCCCAGGAGAGCGTGCGGGTGTTGCAAGCGCAACTGGCACAGAGTCTGCGACCGGCCGATGAACAGCAGAAATTCCAGGGGCGTCTGGTGGTGCGTGAATCCGTGGTGGCCCGCTAGGGCTTGACCTTGCCGCGAGCGCCAGCTTTAGGCTGAGGGCACATCAACAGAGGAGATATCCCATGACCATAGAACTCACCATTTCCGGCATGTCCTGCGGTGGCTGTGCCGCCAGCCTGCAAAAAGCCCTGCTGGCCCAGAGTGCCGTCAGCCAGGCTCAGGTGGATTTTGCCAGCAGCAAGGCCATCATCGAGAGCGAGCTGAGCAGAGCCGAGTTGATCGCGCTGATCGAAGCCAAGGGCTTCAGTGCAAAGTGATTTATCCCTATATGGGTAAAAATCAGACCAATATTCTGCTTACTTCTTTTTATTGGTGAGAGTGATCACTTAAATTTGGTTTAAAAAGGATAAAAATGCTGCAGTTTCCCCATTCAAAAGGACTGCAGCATGACCCTCCCTATCCGCAAGACCCTGATCGCCACCGTACTCGGCCTGACCCTCTCTCCTCTGGCCATGGCCCTGCCCAGCGTCCATATCCTAGCTACTGGCGGCACCATCGCCGGTGCGGGACAGTCCGCCACCCAATCCAACTATGAAGCAGGCAAGGTGGCCATCGAGACCCTGATCGCCGCCGTGCCCGAGATGAAGAACGTGGCCGAGGTGCAGGGCGAGCAGGTGGTCAAGATAGGCTCCCAGGACATGAACGACGAGGTGTGGCTCACGCTCGCCAAGCGGGTCAACGAGCTGCTGGCCAAGGACGACGTGGACGGCATCGTCATCACCCACGGCACCGACACCATGGAAGAGACCGCCTACTTCCTCAACCTGACCGTCAAGAGCGACAAGCCGGTGGTGCTGGTCGGCGCCATGCGTCCCTCCACCGCCATGAGTGCCGATGGCCCGCTCAATCTGTATAACGCCGTGGTCACCGCCTCCGACCCCGGCTCCAAGGGCCGTGGCGTCATGGTCGCCATGAACGATACCGTGCTGGATGCTCGCGATGTCACCAAGACCAACACCACAGGGGTGCAGACCTTCGCCGCCCCCAACTTCGGCCCGCTCGGCTACATCCACAACGGCAAGATCGACTACCAGCGCAGCCCTGCCCGTCTGCACACCAGCAAGACCCCGTTTGACGTGAGCAAGCTCGACAAGCTGCCGCAGGTGGGCATCGTCTACAGCTACGCCAACGCCACCGACCTGCCGGCCAAGGCGATGGTGGATGCCAAGTTCGACGGCATCGTCAGCGCCGGGGTGGGCAACGGCAACCTCTACCACAGCCTGTTCGACACCCTGGCCAAGGCGAGCAAGGATGGCATCCGGGTGGTGCGCTCCGCCCGCGTGCCGACCGGCGCCACCACCCTGGATGCCGAGATCGATGACGCCAAGTACGGCTTCGTGGCCGCCGGCACCCTGAACCCGCAGAAGGCACGCATTCTGCTGATGCTCTCCCTGACTCAGAGCAAGGATCCTGCCCAGATCCAGCGCTGGTTCCAGCAGTTCTGATCCCGGGGCTCAACCCGCTAACGTAAACCCATGAAAAAAGGGCAGGATCGGATCCTGCCCTTGCTCATGGCGTCATCTTCACATAGAGCGCGCCGTCAGCTCACCATCAGCCAGCCGCAGAAACCCAGGTACACCAGCCCCACGCAGGCCAGCCTGCCCGCCGTCATCCGCCCACGGCTGAAGCCCCACCACAGCAGTACCACCGCCAGCAGGGTCACCAGCGAGGAGACCATCATGGTGCTGTCGAGCAACCAGGGGGTGAACAGCAGGCAGAACGCCTTGGGAATGGTGCCCTGGATCATCATGGCCCCCGAGATATTGGCCAGCGCCAGCCGGTGTTTGCCCTGCAGCACCCAGATCAGCACGTTCATCAGCTCCGGCATCTCGGTTGCCACCGGGCTCAGCAGCAGGGCCGCCAGCACGGGAGAGAGGCCGAACAGCTCGCCCATGCTCTCCAGCTGATGAACGAACAGCTGGGCCGCCAGCGCCACCACCACCAGCGCTACCAGGGTCTGCAACAGCACCTTGCGAAGGGCCGGGATCTCGGCCTCGGGATCCAGCTTGAGAGGCTCTGGCAACTCGACCTCGTGGCTGTCGGTCTGTTTCAGCTCACGCCGCACGTAGACCAGATAAATCAGCACGAACAGCGGGGCCAGCCAGGTTTTACCGGTGAAGGCCACCATGCCGAGGGCCACCGCCACCAGGAAGATGCCGGCGAACCAGGCCTGATCCCGGCCTATCTCGCGCTGTACCTCGCCATCTATGACCCTGTGTTCACGGCTCATGCACAGCAGCAGGGTCACGCCGACGGCGGCATAGCCTATGGTGGAGAGCACCAGGGGGCCACCGAGGGCGGCGCCTATCCCAATCTGCTGCTGGGCGGGGGCATCCCCCATCAACAGCGCGGTCAGGGTGACGATGCATTCGGGCAAGGCAGTGCCGAGGGCCGCCAGCAGGGAGCCGGTGGCACTCTGGGAAAACTTGAAGTGATGGCCGGTCCATTCGATACCGTTGACGAAATATTCGCAGGCCAGGTAGATGGTGACGGCAGAGAACAGGAATAACAGCAGGGTGATCAACATAATAGGTAACCGCCAGGCGAGCAGAACAACCGATGGACCCGATACGGCTCGCCCGGCTGGCTTGCGTATCGAGGCCAAAGGTCTTGCAGAGCGATAGATGCTATCGCCGCTCATGCCATGGACCGGCAGATCCAAGAATGTTGACATGAGCCCTGCCCGGATCTCGGGCGGGTTGCTACTCCCCAATGACAGTGCGGGATTTTTACCAAGAGATGGGGCGCCCCACAAGGAAAATGGCGGCTCATCCCCCCGGCAAGTTGTAAGGGGATGTAACCACCCTACCCAGCAAACCCCTCGGATCTGCCCATAGAGACCCTGAACCCGTCCCAAGACCCTCGCCTTGGCACAGGCCTTGCTATGGGTTGACTACTGTCCACATTGACTTGGGAAGGGTGAACGATGAAACGGTGGATCCAACATTTTTACCAGCTGAATCGCCTCAACTGGCTAATGGTCTGGCTGCTGCTCTGCTGCAGCATCATATTGCTGTTCCCGGCCGGGCTGATGAAAGGCGCCGTG
The DNA here is from genome assembly GCF_019218845.1 of Aeromonas sp. sif0611. Taxonomy (NCBI): domain Bacteria; kingdom Pseudomonadati; phylum Pseudomonadota; class Gammaproteobacteria; order Aeromonadales; family Aeromonadaceae; genus Aeromonas; species Aeromonas sp. sif0611. Next base: position 115,822 of record NZ_JAHUWU010000005.1, read on the forward strand.
AGCCAGTGGGCCACGGTCCACGCCGCCTGGCTGGGGGTCGGCATGCTGATCGCCATCTCCTATTTCTGCAGCCAGGGTTTCCTGATTGCCTGGGAATGGGCCTGCGAAGAGTGGCAATCCCGCCGTCAGCAGGATCAGCTGGCCCAGATGATAGGATTCCTCGACTTCAACGAGAAGGCGGTGTTGCGGGAGTTCGTGCTGCAACGGAAAAGCGTCATAAACCTGCCGATCACCGAGCCCGCCGTCAAAAACCTGATGGATGCCGGGGTGCTGACCTATGCCTATGGCAAGCCGGTGCGAGAGAAGGAGGACGAAAACCAGATCCGCGCCCTGATGATTGCACTGCCGGCACGGCCGCTGCTGACCTACAAGGTGCTGGGGCTGTCGCGCGGCAAGATGAGCGACGAGCAGGTGGAGCAGATCATGAACGCCAGACCCAAGTTCGCCCAGAAGAGCTTCCAGCGCTGAGCCGTCACCATCCTTCATACAAAAGAGCCGGACACTGTCCGGCTCTTTGCTATCTGGCTGGGGCTACTCGGTTCTTGCCTTGAGATAACCGGCGTAGTCGGGCACCTGTACGCTGAATGCCTGCTGCATGTGCGGGCTGTCCATGATGAAGTCCGCCGTGGCTTCGTTGGTGGCGACCGGGATGTTCCAGACCGCCGCGAGACGCAGCAGCGCCTTCACGTCCGGATCGTGTGCCGCGGCATTGAGAGGATCCCAGAAGAAGATCATCACGTCGATCCTGCCCTCGGCGATCAGGGCGCCGAGCTGCTGATCGCCGCCCATGGGGCCAGAGAAGAGGCAGGTGATGGGGAGTTGTGCCTGCTTGCCGAGCAGGGTGCCCGTGGTGCCGGTCGCATAGAGGTGGTGGAGCTTGAGCTCCTCCTTGCGGCGCAGCACCCAGTTCAGCAATGGGGCTTTCATGTTGTCGTGAGCCACCAGGGCCACCCGCTTGTGGGGGGCCATCTCACGTGCAATCAATTCCATGGAGATCATCCGTAGCAAAGTGATGGAAATAGGGCCGTATCTTAATCGAAAGCGGCGCGTGCTGCTTTGCCCTGGATCGTAACTGTGATCACTGCAATGGTTCAATCCGGCTTGGGGCAGTGCCTCGTTCGCCGGATCCGGCGGTGCGTCCCGTTCCGTGAAGGGGGTTGGCTGACTTGGGGAAACAACCCGGTTGGCCACCTGCCTGGCAGACAGTAACGTCCGTATATTTCAAATTCATGCCTGGGCTTGAAGCTGGCGGCCCAGAAAAAACCCGCCTTGGCGGGTTGGGGGCAGATTATGATGACATCCGCACTCAGGATGACTCTGAATGAAGCTGGGATTGCTGGTAATTTTCCAGACCGATACGGGCGATCAGGTCGAGCTGGGTTTCCAGCCAGTCAACATGCTCCTCCTCGTCTTCCAGGATATCCTGGAACAGATCGCGGCTGACGTAATCCTGCACGGACTCGGCATAGGTGATGGCCACTTTCAGGTCGGGAATGGCATCCATTTCCAGTGACAGATCACAACGCAACATCTCCTCGACGGTCTCACCGATGCGCAGCTTGCCCAGATCCTGCAAGTTGGGCAGCCCTTCCAGAAACAGCACTCGCTTGACCAACTCGTCGGCATGTTTCATCTCATCGATGGACTCATGATATTCCTTGTGCCCGAGCCCCTTGAGGCCCCAGTCATCGTAGATGCGGGCATGCAGAAAATATTGGTTGATGGCAACCAGCTCATTGGCCAGCACCTTGTTGAGGTGGGCAATGATTTTGGGATCTCCTTTCATCGACATTACTCCTCATGTTCGAGCCTAGGGCACCGATCACTAGAGCTTAGTCGAGAAAAATGACCATAAAAAGATAGCGAATAGGCCCCCCAGAAAGGGAGAGCCTTCGCTCGATGAGGTGAGGTGTCGGGAAGAGGCGCTTCAGGCCACTTCGTAATAAAGGGGCGCCTGCTCCGACTCCATCTTGTCGACTTCGGCGGCAATGATCTCCATCGCCATGCGCACGCATTTGCCACATTGGGTACCGACTTCCAGCGACTGTTTCAACTGTTTGAACTCGGTCTTGCCTGCCTGTACCGCCTTGCGGATCTGGTTATCTGTGATGCCGCGGCACAAACACACGTACATATTAATGGACCTCATGCTGGAATGAGATGAAATCTAAATGAGAATGGTTCGTAGTGCAAAGAACGAATGGTAATAAGATCCCCTGCTTGCCAGTGATTCCCCCCTTGGGGAGAATGCAACCATCAGAGAGGAGACCAAGATGCTCAAGACACTATTCAGTGCCCTGTTCAAGGGGCAAGCTGCCCAGATAGCCGCTGTCACACCCACCGAATACGCCGGTTATCTCATTTATCCCGAACCCATGGCGGAAGGGGGGCAGTACAGGCTGGCCGGTCGCATCACCAGGGAGATCGACGGGCAATTACAGACTCATCGCTTCATCCGCTCCGATCTGTTCACCAACCCAGCCGACGCCGAGCGTTTCATGGTGCAAAAAGCCCATACCTTCATCGATCAGATGGGAGAGCGCATGTTTGAGCCACGGGTGAAGCCGGGCGACAGATCAGCCTCATGACCCCAGCCGAGGTGGATCTGTTGCGCCAAGGTCTCGCTCACGCCGGTGAGCGTCGACTGATCTGGCTGGAAGGGATCGAAGCCGATTGCATCACCCGCGCCGAACCCTTGCTGGGGGAGATGGTCTTCTGGCTGGGAGATGGCCCCGAGCACCATGGACCGTTGCCCGCTGCCAAGGCGCTACAACGGCTCGGTCAGGAGTGCGATACCCTGGTGTTCAACGCCTTCAGCGGTTTTCATCCCGATGCCTTCGGCGCCTTGGCGGGCACGCTGCGCGCCGGTGGCCTGCTGCTGCTGCTGACGCCTCCCAGGGATGCGTGGCCAGCCTATCCGGATCCCGACAGGTTGCGGCTGGTTGCCCAGCCCAAGGATGCCAAGCGGGCGGGTCATGGTTTTATCGCCCGCCTGGTGCGGCTGCTGACAGGGGATCCTGCCCTCTCCTTGGGCCCTCCCGTCGGCGTCGAGCCCTGGCGTCCTATTGACGCAAGCCGGCCACTCAGTGCCGATCAAGCCCGTGCGCTGCCGGCCATCCACAAAGTATTGCATGGTCATCGCCGTCGTCCGCTGGTGCTGAGCGCTGATCGTGGCCGTGGCAAGAGTGCGCTGCTGGGTCTGGCCGGCGCCGATCTGCTGCGCCAGGATCCCGGCCTGCAGATAGTGGTGACGGCTCCCGCCCAGGCGACGGTCGCCACGCTCTTTGCCCATGCCTCGGCGGCGCTGGCAGACACGCCTGAGCGGCTGACGGGGCTGACCTATGTGTCGCCAGACCGAGTCGCTCAAGGGGATGTGCAAGCGGATCTGCTGCTGGTAGATGAGGCCGCCGCCATTCCAACTCCACTGCTGGAGGCCATCCTGGCCCATCACAGCCGCATAGTGTTCGCTACCACCGAGCACGGCTATGAGGGGACGGGGCGTGGCTTTCATCTGCGTTTCAAGCGGGTGCTCGATAGGCAGACCCCGGATTGGCAGGAGCTGCATCTGGCTGAACCCATCCGCTGGAGTCGGCATGATCCGCTGGAGCCGCTGATCTTCCGGTTGCTCGGTCTCAATGCCGACATGGTGGCACCTCAACCTCCGAAGACACCGAGCTGGCGACGGCTGGCACAGGAGGCGCTGGCCTGGGATGAGGCGCTGCTCAATCGGGTGTTCGGCCTGCTCGTCCTGGCCCATTATCAGACCAGTCCCAGCGATCTGCGGTATTTGCTGGAGAGCCCGGACCTCGACATCCACCTGCTGGAGCAAGAGAGGGAGTTGCTCGGTGTTGCCCTGGTGGCTCGGGAAGGCAACATAGCGCCAGCGCTGGCTCATGATATCTGGGCTGGGCGACGACGTCCCCGCGGCCATCTGCTGCCCCAGTCGCTGCTGGCACACGCCGGTTTCATCACGGCAGGGGAGCGCACCTATGCCAGGGTGATGCGCATTGCCATCCATCCCTCCTTGCATCGTCTGGGACTGGGTTCTTTGTTGCTGGCTCAGCTGGAAACACACTACCGCACGCAGGGATACGACTATCTGGGGTCAGCCTTCTCTGCCAGTCCTGATTTGCTGCCATTCTGGCTCAAGGCGGGGTTGACGGCATTGCGCATCGGCCTGCAGCGAGATGCGGCCAGTGGCAGCCATGCGGCCTTGTTGCTCAAACCACTTAAAGCGGAACTCGATTCGGAACTGGCTCAATGGCGACGGCGCTTCGTGAGCCAGTTGCCCACCCTGCTGGCAGGAGAGCTCAAGGGGCTGGAGCCCGAATTGGTCTGGCTATGTCTGAGTGGTAACGTGGCCGTAGAGGTGCCCGAACTGGATGAGTTCGAGTATCAGGAGCTCGATTGCTTTGCCCATCATCACAAGCCGTTCGAGCTGTGCCAAGCAAGCCTGCAACGCTGGCTGGTCAGTCGGTTGACTGTGCTGGATGAACTGCTTCCCGACGAGCGTCGGCTGCTGATCGCCCCTATCTGGCAGTATGTGGACTGGAATGAGTTGGCAAAGACGTTGGGGGTTGCCGGCAAGCCTGCACTTATCAAGATGCTGCGCAGCCTGCTGGCCCGGCTGCTGGACAAACAGGCGCCCATGACCTGACGACGGACGACATGGCCGCGGCGGCACGAGATGACGACTGTGATCGCCACAGATGAACAAGGGGCCTGTGTGGCCCCTTCTCTTTTGTCGAGCGGCCCTGGCCGTTCGCTATCGGATATCTCCTGTGATTGCGCCATTCAGGGCAATGTCATGGGGCAATGGTCGCCACCAGCCCCCCCCCCTCGTTTACCCCGGATAGGATGCCAACTGCTCTGACGAGTCCCTCGTCGGCCGGCACCACTTTGGTTTTTTCAGAATATGGACTAATACTTGAGTGTGACTGAATGTTTAATAAATGCATTATTTTCAGATGGTTAGCATTTAAGCTGTCAATGCTTGCCATCTTTTCTAACGTGCACAGGGAGTGCAATGTGGGAAAAAATGCAATCAACCATGGCGCATGGATGGTGTGGCTTGCCAGCAGCAGTGTTTCCGCCAGCGACATCACATTCAACATGACACGCGGGGCGACCGCCATCAGCCAGCAGGTGTATGACCTGCATATGACGATCTTCTATATCTGCTGTGCCATTGGCCTGATCGTCTTCGGGGCCATGCTCTGGTCCATCGTCCACCACAGAAAGTCTCGCGGCGCCAAGGCCGCCCCATTCCACGAGAGTACCCGCATCGAGCTGTTATGGACGGCCATCCCGGTGCTGATCCTGGTCGCGATGGCGGCACCGGCGACCTCGACACTGCTGAAAATGGAGGATACCTCCAAAGCCGATCTCACCGTGCTTATCACGGGTTCGCAATGGAAATGGCATTACAAATACCTCGAGCATCCGGTGGAGTTTTACTCCTTGTTGGCGACCAGCAAGAAGCAGATCTCGGGCGACGAACCCAAGAGCGGCACCTATCTGCTGGAAGTAGATCAGCCTTTGGTGTTGCCCGTCGGCAAGAAGATCCGATTCCTGATGACCTCGGACGATGTAATTCATTCCTGGTGGGTGCCCGCCTTCGCCGTGAAGAAAGATGCCAATCCCGGTTACATCAACGAATCCTGGACCCGCATCGACAAGGCTGGCACCTACCGGGGGCAGTGTGCCGAGCTGTGCGGCAAAGACCACGGCTTCATGCCCATAGTGGTGGTGGCCAAGCCGGCCGGGGAGTTCGATGGCTGGATCGCAAAGACAGCGGCAGATCAGGCAGCTGTCAAGGCCCAGCAGCAAGACCTGGCCAGCCAGACCATGACGCTGTCGCAGGCCATGGAGCTGGGTGAGAAGGTGTTCCTGGGGCATTGCGCCGCCTGCCATCAGCCCGCGGGTACAGGCTTGCCCGGCATCTTCCCGGCCCTCAAGGGCAGCAAGGTGGCGACGCTGCCAGAACACAGGGCCCAGCACCTGGACATAGTCCTGCATGGCAAGAGCGGGACTGCGATGCAGCCCTTCGGCAAGCAGCTGACGGCGCAGGAACTCGCCGCCGTCGTGACATACGAGCGCAATGCCTGGGACAACAAGACCGGTGATGTCATTCAGGCTGCAGAGGTGCAGTCCCTTCTGAACCCAGTCGAACCAAACAAGGACAAGTGAGGCGCCAGCATGAGTGATGGAATCACGGATACCCTGCACAGCGAGCACGCCCACCAACCTGCATCGGGCCTGAAACGCTGGTTATACACCACGAATCACAAAGATATCGGCACTCTCTATCTGTTGTTCGCCCTGACCATGTTCTTCACCGGTGGCGCCATGGCCATGGTCATTCGAGCCGAACTGTTCCAGCCCGGTCTGCAACTGGTCGAGCCCCTGTTCTTCAACCAGATGACCACGGTACATGGCCTCATCATGGTCTTTGGCGCCGTGATGCCCGCCTTCACCGGTCTCGCCAACTGGCTGATCCCCATCATGATCGGGGCCCCGGACATGGCATTGCCCCGGATGAACAACTGGAGCTTCTGGATCCTGCCGTTTGCGTTTCTGATCCTGCTGTCGAGCCTATTCATGGAGGGTGGTGGCCCCAGCTCGGGCTGGACCTTCTATGCCCCCCTGTCCACCAAATACAGCGGCAACAGCACGGCGCTATTCGTCTTCGCCATCCACATCATGGGTATCTCCTCCATCATGGGAGCCATCAACGTCATCGTTACCATCTTCAACCTGCGGGCGCCGGGCATGGGCTGGATGAAGATGCCGCTGTTTGTCTGGACCTGGCTAATCACGGCCTTCCTGCTCATTGCTGTCATGCCGGTTCTGGCGGCGGCGGTGACCATGGTGCTGACGGACAAGTATTTCGGAACCAGCTTCTTCGACGCGGCCGGGGGAGGAGATCCTGTGATGTTCCAACACATCTTCTGGTTCTTTGGCCACCCTGAGGTGTACATCATGATACTGCCGGCCTTTGGCATCGTTTCCAGCATCATTCCCACCTTCTCTCGCAAGAAACTGTTTGGCTATCGCTCCATGGTCTATGCCACCAGCAGCATCGCCTTGCTCTCCTTCATGGTCTGGGCTCACCACATGTTTACGACTGGGCTGCCCGTGGTCGCCGAGTTGTTCTTCATGTACGCCACCATGCTGATCGCGGTGCCGACCGGGGTAAAGGTATTCAACTGGGTTGCCACCATGTGGCGGGGGTCACTGACGTTCGAGACCCCCATGCTGTTTGCCATCGCTTTCATCACCCTGTTCACCATAGGTGGCTTCTCGGGGTTGATGCTGGCCATGATCCCGGCCGATTTCCAATATCACGATACCTATTTTGTCGTGGCCCATTTCCATTATGTGCTGGTCACCGGTGCCGTCTTCTCGATCCTGGCAGCCGCCTATTACTGGCTGCCCAAATGGACGGGGCACATGTATGACGAACGGCTCGGGCAGTGGCACTTCTGGTGCTCGCTCATTTCGGTCAATGTGCTCTTCTTCCCCATGCATTTCGTCGGTCTTGCGGGCATGCCCCGTCGCATCCCGGATTACGCGCTGCAGTTTGCCGACTTCAACATGCTGATCAGTCTCGGCGGCTTCGCCTTCGGGTTGTCGCAGTTGCTGTTCGTCTGGGGGGTGATCAAGTGCATCAGGGGAGGGCAGCAGGCGAGCAATCAGGTATGGGAAGGGGCGGAGGGGCTGGAGTGGACGCTCTCATCCCCCCCTCCCTACCACAGCTTCAAGACTCCGCCAGAGGTGCGGTAAGGAGATCGTATGGCTCAGGTCAATCACGGTCCCCTGCTCAGAAAGCTGGCCCTGGTGGTGCTTGTCATGTTCGGGTTCGCCTTTGCGCTGGTGCCACTGTATGACGTCTTCTGCAGGATCACCGGTCTCAACGGCAAGACCGCAGTACAGCCGGCCACGGCAGAGCGGGCGGTGATCGACAGCAAACGGACCATCCAGATCGAGTTCCTTGCCCATGCGGACACCCGGATGCCGTGGCAGTTCAGCGGCGAAACGGCGCGGTTGTCGGTGCGGCCGGGTGAAATGAAGCTGGTCAATTATCGGGTGTTCAATCCCACCGATCGCACCATGATTGGTCAGGCGGTACCGTCAGTCTCGCCCGGTCCCGCCGCCGCCTATTTGAAGAAAGTGGAGTGCTTTTGCTTCAACCGTCAGGAGTTGCAGGCGGGAGAGAGCAAGCTGATGCCGCTCAAGTTTTATGTCGACCCCGATTTGCCCGACAACATAAACACCATCACGCTCTCCTATTCACTCTATGACATTACTCAGTCCACCCCAGCCCCGACGCTGGCGCAGAGGAAATAATCATGGCCAAAGTGAACCAGACGTATTATGTCCCGGACCAGAGCCGCTGGCCCATCATAGGGGCGGTGGCCTTGTTTTTCCTGGCTTTCGGGGCGGGGCATCTGGTCAATGAAGTGGCGAGCAAGCAGGACGGGGTCGGCCGGTATTTGATGATGGCTGGCGTTGCCTTGCTGGTCTTCATGCTGTTTGGCTGGTTTCGCCACATCATCCAGGAGTCCATGACCGGGCTCTACAGCGCCCAGATGGATCGCTCCTTCCGGCAAGGCATGGTCTGGTTCATCTTCTCCGAAGTGATGTTCTTCCTGGCCTTCTTCGGGGTGCTGTTTTATGCCCGCCAGCTTGCCATGCCCTGGCTGGACGGCGCGGGCAACAAGGCGATGACGGCCCAGTTGCTGTGGCCGGATTTCTCGGCGCACTGGCCCATGGTCAAGACCCCGGGAGGGACCACGACCCAGGCCATGCCCTGGCACGGTATCCCCCTCATCAATACCCTGATCCTGCTCGCATCCTCAGTCACCCTGCTGTTTGCACATACCGGCCTGGAAAATGGAAAACGCAGTCGTCTCAAGGGAATGCTGCTTGTGACCGTGGTGCTCGGGTTGGCATTCCTCTGGCTGCAAGGCTATGAATACCTGCATGCGTACCGGGATCTGGGGCTACGACTGGACTCCGGCATCTACGGCAATACCTTCTTCATCCTGACCGGATTCCATGGCTTGCATGTCACCCTGGGGACTGTATTCCTGCTGATCATCTGGTTGCGGATAGTGCTGAAGGATCACTTCACCGCCGAGCGCCACTTCGCCTTCCAGGCCGCGGCCTGGTACTGGCACTTCGTCGATGTGGTCTGGCTCTGCCTCTTCGTGTTCGTCTACCTGCTCTGAAGTCGGGATCAGTAAGGGCGCGGGTTGGGATCCAGCCAGCCCATCATCAAGGAGAGCAGCAGGATGACGACTACCAGTAGGGAAAAGAGCACCCGGCGCCCCAGCGGGGCCGACATCTTCTGGGGGTGACCCGTGGTCATCATCAACCAGAGGGCATGAAACAGCTGTCCTATGATGAGCAGCAGCATCAGTACCAGCACTATCTTGATCAACATGTTGGAGCCCTCCGTTATATGCGTGACATGGCAACATGGGATAAGCAGCGACCATGGCATCACAGGCGCTGGATCGTACTGATGTTCACTCTGGTTGTGACGGCCGGTTTGTGCAAGCTGTCGCTCTGGCAGTGGCAGCGCGGGATGGAGAAAGAGGCCTGGCTGGGACGGATGGCGGTGGCGCAGCAGGTGGCGCCAATGACGCTTGCCCGGATCGACTGGCGCAATCTTGAGTCACTGGATGGCCTGTCACTGGGAGGGGAGGTCGAATGGGTGTCCCCTCATGTCTGGTTGCTGGACAACCAGGCGGTGGCGGGCGAGATCGGCTATGACGTCATCATACCGGTACGCGCCGGTGATGCCCGTCCCTTGCTGCTGGTCAATCTGGGCTGGGTGCCTGCGCCCGCCAGCAGGCAGCAACTGCCAAGGCCCGTCATCCCGGCAACTCTGGATCTCGACGGTCTTCTGCGCACGGCCCCCGGCGGCATCCTGCTGGGTCAGAACATCGAATCCGGCCCCTATCCTAACCGGCTGCAGTCCATCAGGGTGGATGCCCTGAGCGAGATCCTCGGCTCGCCCCTCGCCGATGCCGTGTTTTATCAAAAGCACACTCCCTTCCTCCATCACTACCAGCCGAATGTCATGCCGCCCGAGAAGCACAGGGCATATGCAGTGCAATGGCTTGGGTTGGCGCTGGTGATGCTGGTGGGTGGCCTGGTGCTGACAAGGAGGTTGTCCCCATGAACTCATGGTCAAGATGGAAGGTACCTGTCTTCTTTGCGCTGGTGATACTGCTGCCTGTGGTTTTGGCTGCACTGACCCTGAGGCAGGGCTGGTATGAACCCGGCACCCGCAACAAGGGGGCCTGGTTGGATCAGGAGGTCTATCTGTTGCAGCCGCTCCCGCCCCATCAGAGCAAATGGCGGCTGGTCTATCTGGCCGCCCGGCGCTGTGAGGCGCAATGCCAGCAGGTGCCCGAGTTGATGTCGCGGATCCAAAGCGCCCTGGGCCGCAATCTGGACAAGCTGGATCTGGTGCAACTGACTGATACACCGCCGCGCGGGGCGAACGGAGCTGTGCGGGTAGGCGACATGATGCTGGTGGACTCGCAAGGGCTGGCCATCCTGCGCTACGAGGTACCGGCCAGCACGGCGGCGTGGCCACTGCTTGGCAAGGCCGTGCTGTCGGATCTGCAACAACTGCTCAAGTATCAGCGAGGTGTGCAATGAACGCGCACCTGAGGCCTGTGTCGTGTGTCATGTCGCCATCATCCGGGTACAAGCTTCAGAGGGGGGGCGTATGAACATACAGAAGAGGCTGGCATCGATCGCCATCGCACTGGCGGTGCTGGTCATCGTGCTCGGTGCCTATACCCGGCTGACGGATGCCGGGCTGGCCTGCCCCGATTGGCCCGGTTGTTACGGCTCCCTGGCCGTCCCCCAATCCGTGCATATGGAGCGGGCAGCCCAGCTCTACCCGGATACGCCGCTGGAGCCTCACAAGGCGCGCAGCGAGATGGTTCATCGCTACTTCGCCGGTGTGCTGGGTGGTGTGATTGCGTTGCTGTTCATGCTGAGCTGGCGCGCTGGCGGTCGTCTGCGTCACCTCTCGGGGGTCTTGCTGGTGCTGGTGGTTGGGCAGGCGGCGTTGGGCATGTGGACGGTGACGCTGGCACTGCACCCTCTGGTAGTGACCACCCATCTGCTGGGTGGGTTCGCCATCCTGACCCTGCTCTGGCTCTATCGGGCCGAGCTTGCGCGCTCCGCCGCGAACGCGCCCGTCTGCCGCGGTGAGGGCTTGCCCTGGCTGGGTAATGCGGCCTGCGGTGTGCTGCTGCTTCAGATAGCGCTGGGTGGCTGGACGTCGGCGAACTATGCGGCCATGGCCTGCGTCGAGCTGCCTCTCTGTCAGGGGAGCTGGCAGGCGCAGCTGAACTGGGAGGAAGCCTTTCATCTGCCGCTCGGCCACGCCAGCTATGAGTTCGGGGTGTTGAGCAAGGAGGCGCGCCAGACCATCCATATCGCCCATCGTCTGGGAGCCCTTGCCACCGCCCTGCTGGTGGGGGGCTTTGCCCTCGCTCTGATCCATCAGGGGGCCCCGTTGCGCTTCCTGGGGGGGGGCTTGCTGGCCCTGCTGCTGGTGCAAATTGCCTTGGGGCTGGCGAATGTCCACCTGGCCCTGCCGTTGGCCAATGCCCTCGCGCACAACCTGGTGGCGGCCCACCTGCTGGTGTGTTGTGTGCTGGCCCGTGGGCGGCTCTCCCGCCCCCGGCTTTCCCCTTCGCTGTCGCCTGAGGCGATCAGGAGTCAGACATGAACAGCAAGTCATTGGCCCGCTTCATCGACACCCGGCTGTTGCGGGACTACTACCAACTGACCAAGCCCAAGGTGGTGGCCTTGCTGCTGCTGACCGCCTGGGTCGGCATGCTGCTGGCCGAGCCGACCCAGGCCTCACTGGACGAGATGGTGCTGGGACTGACGGGGATAGGGCTGCTGGCTGCGGGGGCCGCGGCCATGAATCACTCTCTGGATCACGGCATCGATGCCCAGATGCGCAGAACGCGCTGGCGACCGGTCGCCATGGGGCGGATCGGGCCTAAGTCTGCGATGGTGTTTGCGCTCTGGCTGGCGTTGACGGGCTTCGTCCTGCTCTATTGGGGCGTGAATCCTCTGACCGCCTGGCTGACCCTGGCCAGCCTGTTTGGCTATGCGGTCGTCTATACCCTGCTGCTCAAGCGGGCCACACCACAGAACATCGTCATCGGCGGGTTGGCAGGGGCCATGCCACCGCTGCTGGGCTGGACCAGCATCACGGGAGGGCTCTCGGCCGAGCCCTGGCTGCTGGTGATGATCATCTTCACCTGGACGCCGCCCCACTTCTGGTCCCTGGCCATCCACAGACGTGATGACTATGCCGGTGCGAACATTCCCATGCTGCCCGTCACCCATGGCATCGCATTCACCAAGACGGCAATCCTGCTCTATCTGATGATCCTGACCCTGGTCTGCCTGCTGCCCTACCTGATCGGCATGTCCGGGCTGCTTTATCTGATCGGCAGTCTGGCGTTGAACCTCGGGTTCTGCTGGCATGGCTGGTTGCTGAAGTATTCGGATCGCCCCGGTCAGGCGATGCGCACTTTCCGCTTCTCCATCTATCACCTGATGTTGCTGTTTGGTCTGCTTATTCTGGATCACCACTGGTTGTGGCGGCTGTCATAGGGGGGAAGTATCTGGCAGGGGATATGGGTAGTGGTTTGCACATTCAGGCTGGCCCCGAGGCCAGCCTGAATCATGTTCAGAGCTTGACCATGATGTGGCGCGGCACCGTGTAGTCTTCCAGCGCGTAGAGGGAGAGATCCTTGCCGTAGCCGGACATCTTCATGCCGCCGTGGGGCATCTCGGAGGTGAGCATGAAGTGGGTGTTAATCCAGGTACAGCCGTACTGCAAGTGGCTGGCCACCTTGCTGGCAAGGCCGAGATCCCGGGTCCAGACCGAGCTGGCGAGGCCGTAGTCCGAGTCGTTGGCCCACTGCACCACCTGCTCGGCGTCGCTGAAGCGGGTCACCGACACCACCGGGCCGAATACCTCCCGGCGCACGATTTCATCCTCCTGGCGGGCATGGGCGATCAGGGTCGGCTCGAAGAAGAAGCCGTTGCCGGGGCGGATCTTGCCCCCCGCCGTCACCTCCACGTGACCGCTGCTCTGGGCCCGCTCCACGAAGCTGGCCACCCGGTTGCGCTGCCGGTCAGAGATGAGCGGCCCCATCTCCACCCCCTCCTCGCGTGGACCGCCCACCTTGATGGAGGCCACCGCCTCGGTCATGGCGGCGACGAACTTGTCGTAGATCTTGCCCTGAGCGTAGATGCGGCAGGCGGCGGTGCAATCCTGGCCGGCGTTGTAGAAGCCGAAGGTGCGAATGCCCGCCACTACGGCCTCCAGATCCGCATCGTCGAAGATGATGACCGGCGCCTTGCCCCCCAGCTCCAGGTGGGTGCGCTTCATGGTGCGGGCGGCGCTCTGCAGGATCTTCTGGCCGGTGGCGATGTCACCGGTGAGCGACACCATGCGCACCAGCGGGTGCTCCACCAGCGGCGCCCCTACGCTCTCGCCCCGGCCGCAGACGATGTTGATGACGCCGCGCGGGAAGAGCTCGCTGGCGAGCTCCGCCAGGCGCAGAGCGGTGAGCGGGGTCTGCTCGGAGGGCTTGAGCACCACCGTATTGCCGGCGGCGAGCACGGGGGCCATCTTCCAGGCCGCCATCATCAGCGGATAGTTCCAGGGGGCAATGCTGCCCACCACCCCGATGGGGTCGCGGCGGATCATGCTGGTGTGCCCCTCGATGTACTCCCCCGCCAGCGGCCCCTGCAGGCAGCGGGCGGCGCCGGCGAAGAAGCGGAAACAGTCCACCACCGCAGGCAGCTCGTCATTGAGCACCGCCAGATAGGGTTTGCCGCAGTTGAGGGATTCTAGCGCCGCAAACTCCTCGGCGTGGCGCTCGATGGCATCGGCCAGGCGCAGCAGCAGGGTGCTGCGCTGGGCCGGGGTGGTGCGGCTCCACTGGGCGAAGGCGCGCTGGGCACCGTTCACCGCCCGGTTCACCTGCTCGAATGAAGCTTCTGGCACCGAGGCGAGAAGCTCCCCGGTGGCCGGGTTGAGGATGGGCTCGGCCGGGCCGTCACCGGTGACGAACTGACCGTCGATCAAGAGTTGGGTAGAGAGTTTCATGGTTGCATCCTTGCGCACGCGTTGAGTCGTTATTTGCCACTGCCGGCGACGTCTTGGCCGTCGCGGGTGAGGTAGTAGGCAAGCAGAATGGGAATGGTGGTGAAGGCCACTATGATGAGCGCCACCACGTTGGTGACCGGCCTGTCCCGTGGCCGGATCAGCTCCTGATACATCCAGATCGGCAGTGTGGTTTGCTGACCAGCGGTGAAAGTGGTGACGATCACCTCGTCAAAGCTGAGCGCAAACGCCAGCATGCCCCCCGCCAGCAGCGCGGTGGCGAGGTTGGGCAGGATCACGTAGCGCAGGGTCTGGAAGCCGTCGGCACCGAGATCCATCGACGCCTCGATGAGGCTCTGGTTGGTGCGGCGAAAGCGCGCCAGGGCATTGTTGTAGACCACCACCACGCAGAAGGTGGCGTGACCGATGACGATGGTCCAGAAGCTGAAGGGGATCTCCATCACCCCGTAGGCGGAACGCAGCGCGATGCCGGTGACGATGCCGGGCAGGGCGATGGGCAGCACCAGCAAGAGCGATACCACCTCCTGACCGAAGAAGCGGCTGCGGGCGATGGCCCCCGCCGCCAGGGTGCCGAGCACCATGGCGGCCAGCGTCGCCAGTCCCGCTACCTCCAGCGACAGCTGGATGGCACGCCACACGTCGGGGCGGTTGAGGGTCACCTCGAACCACTTGAGAGTGAGCCCGGGCGGTGGGAACTGGTAGCTCTTGCTCTCGCTGGTGAAGGCGTAGAGGAAGATGAACAGGATCGGAAAGTGCAGGAACAGGAGGCCGCCGATGGCCGCGTACTTGAGCAGGCCGGAAGGCTGGCTGCCATGGTCCCGTTTCATGGAGGTATTAGAGCGCATCGAAGGCCCCCAAGCGTTTTGCGATGGTGAGGTAGATGGCGATGATAAGGATCGGCACCAGCGAGAAGGCGGCGGCGAAGGGCAGGTTGCCCGCTGTACCCTGCTGCATGTAGACCACCTGACCTATGTACATGGTGGAGTTGCCTATGATGCCGGGGATGATGTAGTCCCCCAGCGTCAGGGAGAAGGTGAAGATGGAACCCGCCACCACGCCGGGCAGGGCCAGCGGCAGGATCAGGGTGCGAAAGGTCTGGGCCGGGGTGGCGCCGAGATCGCCGCTTGCCTCAAGCAGGGAGCGCGGGATCCGCTCCACCGCTGCCTGGATGGGTAGGATCATGAAGGGCAGCCAGACGTAGACGAACACGATGAAGGTACCGATGCGCGAGAACGACAGCGACGGCCCCCCGATCACCGGCAGGGAGAGGATGGCGTCCAGCAGCCAATCCAGCCCCAGGGTGTCTGCCAGCCAGCTGATGACCCCCTCTTTGGCCAGGATCAGCTTCCAGGCGTAGACCCGCACCAGATAGCTGGACCAGAGCGGCAGCATGATGCCGACGTAGAACAGGGCCCGGGTCTTGCCGCTGGTGTAGCGCGCCATGTAGTAGGCCACCGGAAAGCCGAGCAGGGCGCAGGCCAGGGTCACCAGCAGCGACATGCCGACGGTACGGCCGATGACGTCGAGATTCTCCGCCCGCAGCAGGGCGACGAAGTTCTGCAGCCCCAGTTCGTGGCGGATCTGGCCGCTGAATTCGTCCAGCCCGAAGAAGGCGTTGGAGAGCAGCATCAGCAGGGAGCCGACATAGATGATGCCGAGCCAGAGCAGGGGTGGCCCGAGCAGGATGGCCAGCAACAGACCCGGCCGCCCGTAGAGCAGGGTGGAGAGGCGCCGCAGCGGCCGATAGGAGAGGGGGGCAGTGGGTTGGCTCATGGCAAGGCTCGCACTGTGGGGGGCGCTCATGGTTGAGCTCCCTGAGGGGCGGTGTGCAGGCGATGGATCGCCTGCTCCGGCCAGCTGAGGCTGACCCGGGCGCCACGGGGCAGGCGGGCCTGGCCCTCGTTGGGGTGGTTGACGATGAGCTCGAGCTGCTCGCCGAGATCGACCCGGTAGCGCACGAAGGGACCGAGGTACTCCACCTCGCGCACCTCCCCGGACCAGCCGGGCGTGCCAGCCTCGGCGAGCCTGATCCGCTCCGGGCGCACCATCATCTGCCGCGCATCGCCGCACAGACGGCGGGCCTGCTCCCCCTCGAACAGGTTGACGGTGCCGACAAAGCGGGCCACAAACGGCGTCGCCGGGGCATCGTAGATGGTATCCGGCGCGGCGATCTGCTCGATCTTGCCCTGATTGAAGATGCAGATGCGGTCGCTCATGGAGAGCGCCTCCTGCTGATCGTGGGTGACGAAGATGAAGGTGATGCCGAGTTGGCGTTGCAAGGCTTTGAGTTCGAGCTGCATCTGCTCGCGCAGCTTGAGGTCGAGCGCCCCGAGCGGTTCGTCCAGCAGCAGGATACGTGGCTGGTTGATCAGGGCCCGGGCGATGGCGATGCGCTGGCGCTGGCCGCCGGAGAGCTGGCCCGGTTTGCGGTTGCCGACGCCGGGCAGGCGCACCAGATCCAGCATCTCGTCCACCTTGCGGTAACGCTCCGCCTTGGCGACGCCCTTGAGCATCAGGCCATAACCGATGTTGTCGCGCACATCCATGTTGGGAAACAGGGCGTAGTCCTGAAACACGGTATTGAGGTTGCGATCGTAGGGGGGCACGGTGGAGCAGGGCTCGCCGAACAGCCGGATCTCTCCCTCGCTTGGGTATTCGAAGCCTGCGATCATCCGCAGGCAGGTGGTCTTGCCGGAACCGCTCGGCCCCAGCAGGGTGAAAAACTCGCCGGCCGGGATCTGGAAGGAGATGTTATCGACCGCCTTCACCTCGCCATAGTGGCGGCTGACCCGGTCAAATTGTACGGCGTTCATGGGACGTCCTTGTCTGTGTGGGAAAAGGCCGGACTCCTGTCCGGCCCGCCGGATAGTGCGTTGTCAGCTCAGGCTCAGCGACCACCCAGGATGGCGATATAGTCCGAGACCCAGCGATAGTAGGGCACACAGGTTCCCTGGCTCTTGCACTGGGAGACGGGGGTACGCCAGAAGTGAACCCGATCGAAGTTGTCGATGCCGTTGGTCTTGCAGCCCTCTTTCCCGAGCAGGGCGTTGCCCTCGCAGGCGGCGGGCACCACGGGCACGGAGCCGAACCAGGAGGCGAGATCCCCCTGCAACTTGTTGTTCAGGGAGTGCTCCAGCCACTTATAGGCACAGGTGAGGTTCTTGGCCTCGTTGTGCACCATGCTGGTGTCGGCCCAGCCGGTGACGCCCTCCTTGGGCACAGTCGTGGTGATGGGCTGCTTGTCGGCGATCAGGGTATTGGCCTGGAACGGCCAAGAGCCGGAGGCCACCACCCCCTCGTTCTTGAAATCATCTATCTGGACAAAGGCGTCGTGCCAGTAGCGCCCCACCAGCTGGCGCTGCTTGCGCAGCAGATCGAGGGAGGCTTTGTATTGCTCCTCGTTCAGTTCGTAAGGATCCTTGATGCCGAGCGCGGGCTGGTGGCTCATCAGATAGAGGGCGGCGTCTGCGATGTGGATGGGGCCATCGAACGCTTGCACCCGCCCCTTGTTGGACTTGCCGTCCGGCAGGGTCTGCTCCTCGAACACTACACTCCAGGAGTCGGGCGCCTTGGGGAACACCTTGGTGTTGTACATCAATATGTTGCCGCCCCACTGGTAGGGCACGCCATAGTGCTTGCCATCTACCGTGTGCCAGGGGGCATTCTGCAGGCGGGGGTCTATCTTGCTGTAGCTCGGGATGAGCGCCAGGTTGAGCGCCTGCACCTTGCCACCGGCGATGAGGCGCAGGCTGGCGTCGCCGGAGGCAGTCACCAGATCGAAGCCTCCCTCGTTCATCAGGGCCACCATCTCGTCCGAGGTGGCGGCCGTCTTGACGCTGACCTTGCAGCCGGTCTCCTTCTCGAAGCCGGTTACCCAGTCGTAGTTCTTGTCGGTCTCGCCGCGCTCCACGTAGCCGGCCCAGGCCACGATATTGAGCTGGCCTTCACCCTTGCCGAGTTCGGTCGGGGCGGCCTGGATCTGGCCTGCCAGCAGGGCAGGGATCAGGGCCAGGGTCAGGGGGGTCAGTTTCATCTTGCTCTCCTTGCATGAACTGGAGCCATGCGATACCGCAATGGCACTTAACATCCTGTTAACCAGTCATGAGCGTAGGAGAAGGCAGTGGGAATGAGAATTTCAATTTTTAACGCCAGAGGTATCTGCCAAATCTATATCGAGTGCAGATGAATCTTATTTTTGATGGCGGCGCGACGATCACCCTGAGGGCGCTGGCTAGCGGGAGGTCGGCTGGCGGGCCCGCAGCCGGCTCTGATCCCGCGCTATGTCGATGAACTCGCGGGCGGTCCAGTCGAGCCGCGAACCGCGGCGCCACACCAGGCCGATGTCGATGGCAGGGATGGGTTCCTTGATGGGGCGGGCCTCGACCCGCTCCTGTTCCAGCGACCAGGGGCGATAGGCAAAGTCCGGCAGCAGGGCGACCCCGAGCTGGCTCGCCACTAGGCTGCGCACCGCCTCCACCGAGGCGGTGCGCAGCACAGTGCGGGGGGAGATGCCGTAGCGGCGCAGGCCGCCGCCGATGATCTGGTCCAGCTGATCGGCGGTCAGCGAGATCATGGGCTCGTCACCCAATGCTTTGAGGGAGAGGGTCGATTCGGCGCAGAGCGGGTGGTTGGCGGCGAGCCAGACCCTCAGTGGCGAGCGGGTCAGCAGTTCGGTATCGAACGCCTCCTGGCGTATGGTGCGGTTGGTCATCAGTATTCCCACGTCCACCTCGCCGTTGACGATCTGATGCTCCAGAAACGGCTGCTCATCCTCCTTCACCTCGATGCGCACCGCCGGAAAGGCGCGGCGAAAGCGGCCTATGGCCTCCGACAGGTAGTAGCCGGCCACCAGCGTCGTCACCCCTATGGTGAGCTGCCCCTGATCCTGCTGGGCCACCGCCTTGAGGGACTGGCCGGCTTCGGTCATGGCGCCGAGAATGCGCCTGGCATGGAGCAGGAACTGGTGGCCCTGGGCCGTCAGGGTGACGCCACGCGGGTTGCGCTCGAACAGGGCCGCGCCGAGCTCGGTCTCCAGCTCGCGGATGGCGCTGGTGACTGCCGACTGGGAAATGTGCAGCTCGGCGGCGGCGCGGCTGACCGAGAAGCTGTCGGCCACGGCCACGAAGTAACGGATCTGGCGAAAGGTAAAATTCATCTGGGCATCCTGCCACGGGCGACGAGGTTGGCTGCCAGCTTAACCCCGAACTTCCCCCAAGCAAAAGGCGCCGTGATGGCGCCTTTATCAGTATTTTTCCTGCTGTTAGCGGGAGCTGGCCGCCTCGATCACCGGCACCCGGTTCACCGCCTTGCCCAGATAGGCGAGGGTGATGGTCACTATGATGCAGGTGAAGCTGAGCCACATGTAGGGCAGGTAGTCGAGTGTGGCCACCCCCAGCACCCCGGCCATGAAGATGCCGTTGTCGCTCCAGGGCACCATGCCGCAGGTGAGGGTGCCGCCGAACTCGGCGTTGCGGGAGAGGTTCTTGCGCGCCAGTCCCAGCCGGTCGTAGTTCTTGGCCATGATCTTGGGGGTCAGGATCAGGGATACATACATGGCGGAACCGAACACGTTGGCCAAGAAGGCGGTGCCTATGGTGTGGCTGGTCAGGCTGCCGACGCTGTTGATGCGCTTCTCGAAGGCGCTGGCGATCACTGCCAGTATGCCGACCTTCTCCAGCAGGCCGCCAAAGCCCAAGCCGAAGATGATGACGGCCACCGAGCCCAGCATGGACTCCATGCCGCCGCGACCCAGGATGTTGTCGATGAAGTCGACGCCTGAGGTGATGGCGAACGGGCTATAGGCGGAGTGCATCGCCTTGACCGGATCCATGTCCTGGAAGGCGATGGCCCAGACAAGGCCGAGCAGGGCGCCGAAGCTGATCACCGGGAAGGCGGGTTTGCGGTTCGCCAGCAGGCCCAGCACCAGCACCACCGGCACAATGGCCAGCGGGGTGATGTTGAACTGCTTGTCGAGGGCCTCCATCACCAGGTTGACCTGCTCCAGGCTGACGTTGCCGGAGTATTGCATGCCGACCACGGTGAACAGGGAGGCGGTGATGACGTAGGAGAACAGACTGATGGGCAGCATCCCCTTGATGTGCTCCACCACGTCGACGTTGGACATGGTCGAGGCCAGCACCACTGAGTCGGAGAGGGGGGATAGCTTGTCACCGAAGTAGACGCCGGAGAGCACGGCACCGGCTACCAGGGGGGCAGGGACGCCCAGGCTGTGGCCTATGCCCATCATGGCGATCCCCGCCGTAGCGGCAGAGCCCCAGGAGGTGCCGGTAGCCAGCGAGGTGAGGGAGCAGATGATCAGGGTCGCCAGCAGGAAGATGGAGGGGTGTATCACCTTGAGGCCGAAGTAGATGATGCTGGGGACTATGCCGCCGGCGATCCAGGTGCCCACCAGGGCACCGACGGAGACCAGTATCAATATGGCCCCCATCCCCTTGGCGACGCCGTCGACGGCCGCCTGCTCCAGGGACTTGTAATCATGACCTAGCCGGATGCCGAGCCCCATGATGACGAACCAGGCGATGAACAGTGCCAGCTGGATCGGCAGATCGAGCACGCTGGTGAACGAAAAGGCCAGGGCCAGGAAAATGGCCAGACAGGCAAAGACCTGCGCCATGCCAGGCAATCGGATGTGGTTTTGTTGGTTTTGCATAGATACTTCCTAAACTCTTGCTCGCCAAGGTCGGTCCCTCTCGTCCTGTGGATACACGTATCCCGAGGGGCCGGCCCAAAAAGAGGCCGCAATCTACCACAAACCAGGGGCGCAAAATCCCAACTTATTTAGCAAAAATGCATTAATGTTTGATAAATCTACTCATTAGTTGATCTCATCGGCGCTTTTTTTGAATATCAGGCCGATGCAGGGCAAATAGCCAAAACCCATAGAGAAGTCCGATTGTACTCTCCACAGTCACAAACGATAATCGTTATCGTTTGATTCTATGGGTAGCATCATCATGATCTGGATAGTGCGGTGTCTCTTGCTGGCAGCCTTGCTGGCGGTGTTGGGCTGGGGTCAGGACAAGGCATACGGCCTGTGGAGTCTGGGCTTCTTGCTGGCCGCCTGGGTCATGCTGGAACCCAGGCTGAGGCCGGCGCTGATCCTGCTGCCGGTCGCGGGCATGACGGGGGTCGTCACCCTGCTCTGGCAGCAAAGCTGGCTATAGGAGCCGTTCAGCGGGAAGGGACGGCCTGGATCTTGTCGTAGGCCTGGCGGAGGGAGGCGATGACCTTCTGCTCCATCTCGGTGCGTTCGGCATCCGGGGTGAAGTAGATCATGTCGACGTTGTGGCGTATGTAGTGAGAGGGGAGTTGATTGAGGGTCAGGCAACAGAGATCGGCTAGTTGGTAGGGGGTCAGTGTCTGGTTAAGTCCCTGTTTTTCTATCTCTTTGAGCACCAGATGCTCATAGAAGTTGTGAATGTCGGTATCCAGGATCATGGGAAAACCCCTGTGGTGGCATGGCATCTTCAACAGCATAGCCATGACAGGGGCAAAAACAACAAAAGGCCCATCACTTTCGTGATGGGCCTTTTTGCATGATGAATGGTGCGAAGAGAGGGACTCGAACCCTCACATCCGTGGGACACTAACACCTGAAGCTAGCGCGTCTACCAATTCCGCCACCTTCGCACACTGATTTTCTCCAGCTGGTTTTTAAATGCGGTTGGAGCGCATTGCTCTGTGTTTACATGTCAGAATCATGGTGCGAAGAGAGGGACTCGAACCCTCACACCCGGGGGGCACTAACACCTGAAGCTAGCGCGTCTACCAATTCCGCCACCTTCGCACATTGGGGTTATCAGTCTGGATTTACATGCTGTCTGATAAAAGCATGGTGCGAAGAGAGGGACTCGAACCCTCACACCCGGGGGGCACTAACACCTGAAGCTAGCGCGTCTACCAATTCCGCCACCTTCGCACATTGGGGTTATCAGTCTGGTTTTACATGCTGTCTGATAAAAGCATGGTGCGAAGAGAGGGACTCGAACCCTCACATCCGTGGGACACTAACACCTGAAGCTA
Organism: Aeromonas sp. sif0611; assembly: GCF_019218845.1. NCBI lineage: Bacteria > Pseudomonadati > Pseudomonadota > Gammaproteobacteria > Aeromonadales > Aeromonadaceae > Aeromonas > Aeromonas sp. sif0611. Next base: position 138,056 of record NZ_JAHUWU010000005.1, read on the forward strand.
GCGCGTCTACCAATTCCGCCACCTTCGCACATTGTCATCAATCTTGTTTTACATGCCATCGATGAAGCATGTTGCAGTATGGTGCGAAGAGAGGGACTCGAACCCTCACATCCGTGGGACACTAACACCTGAAGCTAGCGCGTCTACCAATTCCGCCACCTTCGCATCACTGCGGTGGGGGATTCTATAGAGTTTTGGGGGGGCGTCAACAGCCAAAGGGGACTTTTTTCGCTGTTGACGGATAAAGCCGTATCAAGGGCACAAAACTTCAGCAATCTGGGTCACGCCGGAGTCAGTGCGTCCTGATACATCTGCTCGTACAGGGGGACGGAGTCGGCCCAGTCGAAACGGGTGTGCATGGCATTTTGCTGCACGCGGGCAAACCGCTCGGGTTCCTGCAGGTAGTGGAGCAGGCTGCGGCGCATGGCATCGAGCAGGGTGCTGGCGGTGGGATCGTTGAAACAGAAGCCGGTCGCCCTGGCGGGATCGGCATCCCAGTCCACCACAGTATCCTTGAGTCCGCCGACGGCTCTCACCAGCGGCAGGGTGCCATAGGCCAGGCTGTACATCTGGTTGAGGCCGCAGGGCTCGAACAGGGAGGGCATCAGGAAGAAGTCGGCGCCCGCTTCCACCAGGTGGGCCAAACGGTCGTCATAGGCATTGATGAAGGCGAACCGGTCGGGATGTTGCTGGGCTATGGTCTGCAACTGGGCGGCGAGGGAAGGGTCGCCCGAGCCCACGATCACCACCTGGACCTGGTGTTGCAGGAACTTGTCCAGCGCCGGGATAAGCAAATGCACCCCTTTCTGCTCGGTCAGACGACACACCATGCCATAGATGGGCAAGTTGCCGACGGGCAGCCCCGTCTCCTGCTGCAGTGCCCGTTTGCAGGTGTGTTTGCCGGCCAGGTGGTCGGCGTCATAGGTGGCGGGCAGCAGGGGATCGAAGGCAGGATCCCAATCCTGATAGTCACAACCGTTGAGGATGCCGCGCAAGTCGCTCGCCCGCTGCTGGAACACGCTGGCCATGCCGTGAGCCCCCAGGTGTGTCAGCAGCTCGCTGGCATAGTTGGGGCTGACCGCATTGATCTTGTCTGCGTAGAGCACACCGCACTTGAGCAGGTTGATGTGACCGTAGTCGTAGTTGATGCGCTGCTCGTAGTCCTGGATCTCCGGCACTGCCCAGAACTGCTGGCGATCGAACACCCCCTGAAAAGCCGCATTGTGGATGCTGATGACAGACCGGGTGCGCTGGAAGAAGGGATTGTGAGCGTGGCGCGTCTTGAGCAGCAGCGGCAGCAGGCCGGTGTGCCAGTCGTTGCAGTGGACTATGTCAGGGGCGAAGTTCAGCTGCTCGCAGGCGTGCAGGGCCGCCGCCGCGAGGAAGGCGAAACGTTCACCGTTGTCGGGATAGGCCTGATTGTTCTCGGCATAGAGCTGGGGCCGCTCGAAATAGGCTGGGCAATCGAGCAGATAGACGCAGATCCCGTCCAGTTCCAGCTGGTAGATTCGATAGCTGATGTCGTCCCGCCCCTGGGGGGTGGGCAACCAGCGCGAGGCGAGCAGTCTGGCTTCATCCCGGCGCTTTAGCGTCTGGTAGAAGGGCAGGATGATGCGAACGTCGTGACCCTCCCGGGCGAGATGCTGCGGCAGGGCCTTGGCCACATCCGCCAGGCCCCCGGTCTTCACAAGCCCCTCAACCTCCGAGGCGACAAACAGGACTTTCAGTGGGTTAATAGCCAACTCTTGCTCCCTTAGGTACCACGACGATACCGCCTTCGGATACGGTAAACCGCTCTCTGTCATGGTCCAGATTCTCACCGATCACGGTGCCGGGTGCAATTTCAACGTTTTTGTCGATGATGGCGCGTCGAATTGAGCAGCCTTCACCTATCTTCACATCCCCGAGCAGCACGGACTCGCTGATGTGGCTGCAGGGGCCTATGTTGCAGCGAAAACCCAGGATGGAGCGCTGGATCTGGCTGCCCTGAATGAAGCAACCGCCGGAGATCAAGGAGTTGGCAATCTTGACCTTGCAGTCATCGGTGTCGATGAAGGTGGCGGGGGGCAGCGGCGGATAGTGGGTGTGCAGCGGCCACTTGCGATTGTAGAGGGAGAAGGGGGCGTCGTCGGCCACCAGGTCCATGTGGGCCTGCCAATAGGAGTCGAGAGTCCCCACATCACGCCAGTAGACGTTGGGCTTCTCACCCGGGATCACGTTGGTGCTGTAGTCATAGACATAGACGGGAGCGCGCGGGAACAGGCTGGGGATGATGTCCTTGCCGAAATCGTGGCTGGAATTCTCCTCGGCGGCATCGCGCTTGAGCTCACGGTAGAGCGCCTCGGTCTCGAAGATGTAGTTGCCCATGGAGACCAGAGCCTGAGTGGGATCTCCAGGGATGGGCTTCGGATGCCTGGGTTTCTCTTCAAACCCTATCATGCGGCCTTCCTGATCCACCTCGATCACCCCGAAGGCACTCGCCTCCTCGATGGGCATGCGCAGGGCTGCCACGGTGAGGGCAGCGGCCTTCTGCTTGTGGAAGCTAACCATCTGGCTCACATCCATCTTGTAGATGTGGTCGGAACCGAAGATGCAGACGTGCTCGGGGTCGGAGATTTCGATGAAGCGCAGGTTCTGATAGATGGCGTCGGCCGTGCCGTCATACCAGCGTTTACCCATCCGCATCTGAGCCGGAATGGGATCGATGAAACGATCCGTGATGCCGACGATGTTCCAGCCTTTCTTCATGTGCAGGTAGAGGGACTGGGACTTGAACTGGGTGAGCACGTAGATGCGCAGGAAGTCGGCGTTGACGAAGTTGTTGAGGACGAAGTCGATCAAGCGGTAGCTGCCACCGAATGGGACAGAGGGCTTGCTGCGGGTGGTGGTCAGTGGCTGCAGTCGGGTTCCTTCGCCGCCAGCCAGTATCATGGTGAGTATGCCTGCCATCGTATTTCTCTCCCTGAATTCATACCTTGAAAAGGTTTTCATGTCGCTGCGAAAAAACACCCCTAAAGGGGTGGTAAACGTTTTCTTGGTACCTTAACAGATCCCTTCTGGCACTCTCTACTTGTTTTATTACAACCGTTGCACTTATTTAGGCTTTGCTCAGATACACCTTGAATTTGCCATCGCCGGCGATCACCTCGGTCCGTTTGAAGTGCGTCTCCAGTATAGGTTGGTAACGCAGGAAGGCATTGGCGACTATGGTCAGGGCGCCATCGGCGGTGAGAAATTCGGGTGCCCTTGCCAGGAAGGTTTCGGTAGCGGCATAGAAGGTCTTGAGCCCGGCATGGAAGGGGGGATTCGAGACGATATGTTGGAATCTTTCGGCAATATCAGAGTAGACATCAGAGGCATAGACTCGCCCCTGCAGACCGTTGACCGCCAGGGTGCGGCGGCTGGATTCGAGCGCAAGGGCGCTGATGTCCACCATGTTCACCGTCAGTGCCGGGTTGCGTTTGGCCAATATCGAGCCGATGACGCCGGCGCCACAGCCAAAGTCGAGCAGCTTGCCCTGCATGGGTGGGAGGCTCGCCAACAGCATCTGGCTGCCGAGATCCAGCCCGTCGGCGCTGAAGACTCCTGGCAGTGCCATGACGGTCAGCTCGGTATCGCCGGCCTTGCATTCATAACGGCTGAACCAGGCATCCAGCTCGAACGGGGCGACCGGCTTGCCGAGCTCGCCATGATAGAGGGAGCAGCGGCGGGCCGAGTCGCGTTTGACCGGTTTCTCACCATAGGGAGCCAGCAGCTTGTCGGCCCCGTTGATGCCGCCGCGGTTCTCGCCAGCGAGGAACAGCTCGGCGCCAGGCTCCAGCAGCGGGGCCATCATGGCCAGCAGATATTGCGCCTCGGCCTTGGCCTTGGGTATCAGCAGCAGCAGGGCATCGAAGCGAGGGCTCCCGCCGAGCTGGTGATCGAACAGGATGCGCTCACCCAGGGCCGCCTGCTGGCTGCGGTAATAGCAGTAATCCGTGGTGAAGACCGTCAGGGAGTCGGTCAGCTCGGCCAGTTGACGAGGGTAATCATCCTCCAGGGCACCACACACCAATAGCCGTTTGCCGACAAAGAGGGCTTGATTACGTTCCAGCATCTGGCTGACGGCACTGACAGGACGGCTCATTGGGACTCTCCACACTTTTTTGGGCGGCCATTATACATGGCCGCTTTCGCCTTGACATTTATGCCGTGTTCCCGAAATATGCCCAGACACCTTATTTATCCAGAGATGATGCAATGCGGTCATGCGTATCGAAACGAAAGCATAAACACAGCCTGACATTCGGGCCTGCTGGCGTGCGCGCGTAACCTCTCATCCCTGAGACGATTCAAGCCCCGGTAGCGACCCACGTACCGGGGCTTTTTATTGACCAATCCATCTGTTTAGGAGAAGGAAATCCCATGTTTCAAGGTTCGATAGTTGCCCTGATCACCCCATTTCGACAGGGCCAGCTGGACGAGGCCGCGCTGGCTCGTCTGGTGGAGTGGCACATAGAGCAGGGGACCCATGGCATAGTGCCGGTCGGTACCACGGGGGAGAGTCCGACCCTGACCCACGACGAGCACTGCCGGGTGGTGGAGCTGGTGGTCAAGCAGGTGGCGGGACGGATCCCTGTCATCGCCGGCGCGGGGTCCAACAATCCGGTCGAAGCCATCGAATACACCCGTTTCGCCGAGCAGATGGGGGCGGATGCCACCCTGCATGTGGCCGGTTACTACAACCGCCCGAACCAGGAAGGCTTGTTCCACCACTTCAAGGCGGTCCATGACGCCACCACAAAACCCATCATCGTCTACAACATTCCGCCCCGCGCCATCGTCGATGTGCAGCCGGCGACCCTGGCCCGCCTCGCCGAGTTGCCGCGCATCGCCGGCGTGAAGGATGCCACCGGCGATCTGGCCCGCCCCTGGGTTGAACGTCAGCTGATCAAGAAGCCCTTTGCCTGGCTCTCCGGGGAAGATGCCACCGCCGTTGCCTACAACATCGGCGGTGGTCAGGGCTGCATCTCGGTGACGGCCAACGTGGCCCCCAAGCTGGTGGCCGAGGTCCAGAACCTGACCCTGGCCGGCGAGTGGCAGGCCGCCCGCGAGCTGCAGGACAAGCTGATCCCGCTGCATCAGGCCATGTTCGCCGAGCCGAGCCCGGCGGGCGCCAAGTATGCAGTCTCCCTGCTTGGTCTGTGCAGCGAGGAGTGCCGTCTGCCGGTGATGCCGCTGTCTGACGCTACCCGCGAGCGGATCCGCCAAGCCATGCAGGCATTGAATCTGTTGTAAAAACTGGGCTCTGGATCTCGCTTTTGATTGCCAGGTCAATTAATGGCCAGGCTTTGCCGATATACTCGCTTGGATACAACCAAGGATGATTTGGCATGCAAGAATGGGATCCGGAGCACTTCACCAGTTTTGAACATCTCTGTGAAGTGACGTTGGCGGCGGTCAGAGAAAAGACCGAGGCCGAGCAGATCTATCTGTGGCTGCGGGCGCCAACGCCCCAGCTCTACCACTACAGGCCTGAGCAGGGCTTGCTCTGTCTGAGCGCCGACATGCTCACCTCCCTCGACCTGCCTCTCCTCTTCATTGAACGTTCCCTCGATCTCGGCCAGTTGCTGGTGGAGCCGATCGCGCCGACCCGTGCCATCTGGGAGAGCGTCGAGCCGGAGAGCCCACGCCTGCGTGCAAGCTTCCCGCTCAAGCGCCACAAGGGGTTGGAGGCCGTGGTCTATCTGGAAACCCGGCGCCGCCTCGATCGCTTGCCAAGGCGTCAGCAACAGAGCATCCAGTTGCTGATGCACTACCTCGCCGCCGAGCTGGAGAGCCGGCGACTCGCCGGTCAGGTCGATCTGGAGCGGGATCAACGGATCAATACCCAGGCCGATCTCGTCCGCAGCCAGGCCCTGCAGGACTCCTTCCTCAGCATGCTGCAGGCATTGCACCAGGTAGGAGTCAAGCTGTCGCGCTGTGACGGTGAGGATCGCCTGCTGCACGATGCGGTGGTGCTGGCGCGCCAGGAGTTGCAGTTCGATCGCATCGCCATCTTCCTGACGGACAGTCAACTCAAGACCATGCACGGTACCTGGGGTACCAACGAGGCGGGCGAGCTCATCGACGAGCGCCATTTCATCAGTCCCATTCCTGACCATCCCACGGTGCAGGAGGCGCTGCGACGCAAGGATTATGTGCTGGTGCTGGAAGATACCCCGCTCTATTACGAGAAGCAGGTGGTGGGGCGCGGCTGGAATGCCATGGTGTCGCTGTGGGACGGAGGCACCCCCATCGGCTGGATCGCCGCCGACAACCTGCTCTGGCGTCGTCCGCTCAAGGCGTATCAGAGCGAGATCTTCAAGCAATATGCCGCCGTGCTCTCCCAGTTGCTGATCCGCCAGCGCACCCAGGCGGCGCTCGAGCGTTTCAACCGTGACCTGGAGCTGCGGGTGCAGGAGCGAACCCGGCAGCTGGCCGACACCAACCGGGCGCTGGAGGAGGCCAACCGGCGTCTCTCCCTGCTGTCGCTGGAGGATCCCCTGACCGGGATCGCCAACCGCCGTCAGTGGGACATCACCATGGAGCGGGAGTGGGAGCGGGCGCGCCGTCATCAGGGGGTATTGGCAGTACTGATGATAGACGTGGACGAGTTCAAGTCCTACAACGATCACTTCGGCCACGGCAAGGGGGATCAGTGTCTGCAACGGGTCGCGGCCCTGCTGCAGGACACCGAGCGGCGGCGTACCAATCTGGTGGCCCGTTATGGCGGTGAGGAGTTCGTAATCCTGCTGTGCGCCCCGCAACCCGGGGAGGCAGAGCGACTGGCGGAGCAGATCCACCACGGGCTGGAAGCCCTGCAGATCCCCCATCCGGCCTCCCGGGTGGCGGCGGCGCTTACCGTCAGCATCGGCTTCAGTTACCTCATCCCCTCCTCGGACAAGGGGTGGCAGACCCTGACCGAGCAGGCGGATCAGGCGCTCTATCACGCCAAGTCACAGGGCCGGGCCTGTACCCTGGCCTATCGCTGATGTAGGACTCACCCTCTCTCCTTTCTCACCGCGCCAGGGGGCCAACGCTCTGGTGCATCTCTTTTCCTCGGCATAAATGTGGTGGCAAGCGTTTCTCGCCCTCTGACGCATGGCGATGGGACCGGGGTCTGGCTAGAATGGGGGCCCATTTTTCACAGACAGATCCTGCCCCATGACCCTATCCGGATTTCAAGGCCTGGTTTTCGACCTCGACGGCACCCTGGTGGACTCCATGCCTTTGCACCTGGCCGCCTGGGAACATACCGCCCGCGAGTTTGGCTTTCAGTTCGATGCCGACTGGTTTTATGAACTGGGTGGCATGCCCAGCCGCAAGATAGCCTTGCTGGTGGCCGAGGTGCAGCAGATCGCGCTGGACCCGCTGGTGGTGACGCGCTGCAAGACGGAGCACTATGTGGCCAACCTGCACAAGGCGACCCCCTTCCCGGCCATGCTGGATCTGGTCAGGCGCTATCACGGTCTCATTCCCATGGGGATAGGCACGGGCTCACCTCGTATCAATGCCGAGGCGGTACTGCGCAATACCGGACTGGAACGCTACTTCCCCGTGGTGGTGACCGCCGACGACGTGGCGCTGCACAAACCCCATCCGGATACCTTTCTGCTGGTGGCGCAGCGACTCGGGGTTGCGCCTGACGGCTGTCTGGTGTTCGAGGACACGGGCATAGGGGCGCAGGCCGGTGAGGCCGCGGGTATGCAGGTGTGCATGGTCAAGGAAGGGAAGCCGGTCGGATTGACCTACTGAGCAAAGGGGCTGGCCGTCGAGGCCGCCTGGGGGAGAAGACCCACTCTCATACGGGACAGGCATGACATGAGAGTGGGGATGCGCGTCGTCACCGATTGACGCAGCGGCAAACACAGAGTCAGGAGGAGGCGAGCATCACTGCTCGCTGCTACCGCCCTGGTTGTCGTCATAACGGCTAGGGCCGCCGTGAGGGCGCGGAGCCATGGAGACCCGTGGCTTGCGGGCGCGCTGGATGCTGACCTGGGGGCGGCCGGAGTGCATGGCGATGGTGGAGATCTTGGCCTTGTAGACCAGTTGCTGATTGCCATGGGCATCGGTCAACAGCACGCTGTACTGGTCGAAGCCGCTGATGGTCCCCTCCAGCTTGATGCCGCTCACCAGGAAGATGGCGACCTGACTGCGGTTCTTGCGCAACCAGTTGAGGGCAGAATCTTGCCCGTTCCCAAGGGAGAATGCCTGCTCGATGGTGGAGTAGCTTGGGGATTCAGTTGTCATAAATTATTGTCCCGCGGAAAAAAAGTGGCGTTTGATTGTGCTAAATGGTCACAGGCTTGTCAAAGTCATTCTCACCCTGCCGCCAAAGCATCGATGAACAGGGGCTGATGTGTGGGAGCTTGCGCAAATTTGCAGATAAATATGCCCCTTATCCCTGGGGCCAGGGTCGAGCTATGCCAAAAAAACCCTTTCCAGGCCGCGCCCCATGCCCATGTATCTCCCGTCCCTTAAGGCCCTGTACATGAACAGGGCTGGTGGTTAGCGGCGGTGGCTGCAATAATTGGCGCCTCTGGCCGTTCGCGGCCTCATGCTGGGGTCCTATCTTGCATCCGGTTTCACACCAACACCCGATTACCTATACCCATGACGCGACCGCGTGCGAAGAGTGTGACTTGCTGGTGCCGGCCACCGCGCTGGCCGTGGGGGAGACGAGCAGTTGTCCCCGTTGCGGTCACACCCTGAGTGCGCACCTGCCGCAGCAGGAGCTCAGGCCCATCGCCTACGGCTTTGCGGCGCTCATCATGTTCGTGCTCTCCAACGCCTTCACCTTCATGTCGTTCTCGGCCAAGGGGGTGGGGCAGGAGATGACCTTCCTGCAGTGCATCACCACCCTGGTGGATCAGGGCTATCTGTTTCTGGGGGCCGTGCTGAGCCTGACCCTGATCGGTCTGCCACTGGTCTATATCGGCTCCATCATGCTGGTGCTGTGGCGGCTCGACAAGGATCTGCACAGCAATGCCCTGCGCTCACTCGGCCGATTGCTGTGCCGGATCAAACCCTGGTTGATGGTGGATGTCTTCCTCATCGGGGTGCTCATCTCTCTGGTCAAGCTGATGGGCATGGCCGACATCAAGATGGGGCTGTCGTTCTGGGCCTTCGTGGGCTACACGGTGCTGCTGATCAAGATGATCTCGTCCCTGGACCGGATGTGGCTGTGGCAGCGGCTGTTCGGCCCGACCGAGTCGAGGGAGCTGGATCCCGAGGCCAGCGCCCTGGAGTACGGGCTGGTGGGCTGCCACATCTGCGGCGCGCTCAATGACGGCGATGCCCATAGCTGCTCCCGCTGCGGCGATCGTCTGCACCAGCGCAAGCCGGGCGGTCTGAACCGTACCTGGGCACTGCTCATCACCTCGGTGATCCTCTATATTCCTGCCAACCTCTATCCCATCATGGACACCGTCTTTCTGGGGGACGACAGCCCCTCGACCATCATGGGGGGGGTGGTGTTGCTCTGGGCCATGGGCTCCTACCCCATCGCCGCCGTCATCTTCTTTGCCAGCGTGGTGGTGCCCCTGGTGAAGATCCTGGCGCTGCTGTGGCTCTGCTACATGGTGCAGCGTGGCCGGGTCGGTTCTCCCCTTGGCAAGCTCAAGCTCTATCGCATGACCGAATTTGTGGGACGCTGGTCGATGATCGACGTCTTCGTGGTGGCCATCTTGGCCGGCCTCATCCGTCTCGATAATCTGATGACCATCTACCCGGGCCCCGCGGCCGTTGCTTTTGCCGGGGTCGTTTTGATCACCATGGTGGCCGCCATGAGTTTCGATTCCCGCCTGATCTGGGATTTACAACAAGGAGAGCGCGAACGTGAGTGAGCGTAAGACAAGGTGGAAACCGGGCTCTGACTTTATGAGCTCGGCCGCCGCTATCTGGATGGTGCCGCTGCTGGCGCTGTTCATCGGAGCCTGGATGCTGTTTCAGCACTGGTATTCACAAGGCCCCAGTTTCACCCTGACGGTTGCCACCGCGGAGGGCATAGTGGCGGGCAAGACGGTGATCCGCTCCCGTGAGGTGGAAGTGGGTCGCATCGAGGCGGTGGAGCTTAGCGATGACTACAGCCATGCGGTGCTCAAGGCCCGTCTGACCAATGCCGCCGCCGGCATGCTCAAGAAGGATAGCCAGTTCTGGGTAGTCAAACCCAGGGTCGGGCGGGAAGGGGTGTCGGGTCTGGGCACCCTGCTCTCCGGTGCCTACATCGAACTCGCCCCTGGCAAGAAGGGCAAGGCGCGCGACGAATACGCCATGCTGGACAAGCCGCCGCTCGCTTCGGTGGACGCCAAGGGGCTGCGGCTCTCCCTCAGCAGCCGCGATGCGCGTGCCCTGGGGATCGGCTCCCCCATCAGCTATCAGGGCTTCACCATAGGCCAGATAGAAGAGGCGAACTTCCTGCCCGAGAAGAGCGAGATGCAGTACCAGCTCTTCATCAATGCCCCCTACGACATCCTGGTGAGCAGCAACTCCCGCTTCTGGCTGACCCCGGGCTTCGAGGTCTCCATGAGCAGCGAGGGGATGAAGGTGAAGATGGATTCGCTCGAGAGCCTGCTGGATGGCGGCATCACCATGGGGCTGCCACCGGGCTGGACACCTGGTGAGCCGGTCAAGCAGATGGACAGCTTCACCCTGTTCCAGGACGAGGCGAGCGTGCTGGCCGGTAGCCTGGATCAGTTCATCGACTACGTCTTCCTGTTCGAGGACAACGTGGGTGGCCTGCACCCCGGGGCGGCGGTGCAGTATCGCGGCATCCGGGTCGGCACCGTCATCTCTGCCCCCTACCTCATCGACGACAAGGGGGTGCAGATCTTCAAGAGCCGGCAGATCCCCGTGCTGGCCCGCATCGAGGTACAGCGCCTCTCCCATCGCTACGCCAATGCGGAGCGGGAGCAGTGGCGAGCGCTGTTCAGCAAGCAGTTCAAGGAGGGATTGCGGGCCAGCCTCAAGACGTCCAGTCTGCTGACCGGCGGCAAGGTGGTGGATCTCAACTTCTATCCGGATGCCCCCGCCTATGAGCCCATCAAGCTGGCAGGCTATCAGGTGTTCCCGACCGTGCAGGCCGGGCTGGACCAGATAGAGCGCAAAGTGAACCTCATCCTCGACAAGTTCGTCGATATGGACATGGCCACCACGCTGACGCAGGTCAATAGCACCCTGGCGACCCTGGACAAGACGCTCAAGCACATCAAGGCCGTGAGTGCCAATCTGGAACAGTTCACGGGTCAGCGCTCGACCCAGCAGTTGCCCGAGTCCCTCAACCAGAGTCTCAAGCAGTTGCAGGAGACGTTGCAGGCTTATGATGCTGGTTCCCAGACCAACCAGGAGTTGCGCCAGTCGGTGCAGTCTCTCAATCAGCTGATGGGGGAGCTGCAACCCTTGGTCCATTCACTGAACGAGCAGCCCAGTTCGCTGATCTTCGACCGCTCCCGTCCCCAGGATCCTGAGCCCAAGCGAGGAAAATGATGAAAAAACGGATGATGACCCTGGCCTTGCTGGGTTTGCTGACGGGGTGCAGTGCCGCCCCGACGGCACTGCACTACTACTCGCTGGATGCGGAGATCCCGCAGTCGAACAGCGTTACGGCACAGCCCCGGCATCAGCTGGTGCTGCGTCCCGTCGCCCTGTCTGGCCAGCTGGATCGGATGAGCCTGGTCTATCAGCTGGAAGGCAAGGAACTGCACTTTGCCGAGTATCATCGTTGGGCGGGCTCGCTGGATGCGCAGTTGAACCAGCTCACCTTGAATGGCCTCTCCAGCAGGTTGCCGGGTTGGGTGGTGCGCCAGGACGGGGCCCGTAAGGGGCCAGTGCTGACCATCTCGGTCGAGCGCTTCCAGGGACGGCACGATGGTCGCGCCCTGCTGAGCGGCCGCTGGCGCTTGCTGACGGAGGAAGGGGTCGTGCTGCGGGACGTGCCTTTCCAGCAGGAGCGGGTCTTGCCGGCCGATGGTTATGGCGCCCTGGTCGACGAGCTGGGGCAGGGCTGGCAGCTACTGCTCGATCAGATTGCGGCTGATGTGCGCACGCGCAGCTGAACGGAACAATGAAAAACGGGAGGCCAATGCCTCCCGTTTTGTTATCTGACACAGGGATTATTGCTGAACTTCCGAGACCCCCTGCACCTTGACCTCTACCCGGCGATCCGGGGCCAGGCAGACGATCAGCTCGCGCTTGGACTTGCTGGTGCAGCTGTCGCCGGTGACGGGAGAATTCTTGCCCTGACCCTCCACGTTTACCTTGCCGGCAGGCAAGCCCTTGCCGATCAGGTAGTCGGCCACGGTCTGGGCCCGCTGCTCGGAGAGCTTCTGGTTATAGGCGTCGGAGCCGATGCGATCGGTGTAGCCGATGACGGTGGCCGAGCCATCCTTGGGTCTGGCTTCTTCAATCTGGCTATAGAGGGTATCCAGTGCCTGGCCGGCTTCCGGCTTGAGGGTGGCCTTGTTGAAGTCAAACAGCACATCCGAGCTCAGAGTGAACTGCTTGTCGACCATCACTGGCTCGGGGGCCGGTGCCGGGGCGGCGACCGGCATGGCCGGTGGAACCTGGCCGAAGCGATAGACGGCGGCCAGGGAGAGCAGGCCGTTGTCCATGCGCAAACCCGTGTCTTCACGGCTGCCGTACGGGGTGCTGTACTGGTACTCGAGGCGGGCGGCCCAATCCAGATTGAAGGCGTACTCGGCCCCCAACGCACCGACGAAGACGGCGCGGCTGTCGCTGTCCAGCTCATCGCTGCTGGTCCAGCCGTAGCCGCCACCGAGGCGACCGTAGAGATCCAGATTGTCCGCTACCGGGAAGCCGAGCTTCAGGGTCAGCTGGGCCAGTTGGGCTTCGACAGAGTCATTGAAGGCAGCGGCATTGCGGGTGCCGTTGTACTTTAGCTTGCCAAGGTAGTCGTAACCGAGCTCGATCCCCAGATTCTGGTTGATCTGGTAACCGGCGAAGGCTCCGGCTCCGACCTCGTCGTCATCTTTGTCCGTGGTAGCGATGGCGTTGCTTTCGTCGACGCCATAGAAGTTGGACCAACCCAGTTTGGCACCGCCATACCAGGTGTTGTCTTGTCCGGCTGCCTGAGCGTTGGCTGCAAGCAAGCCTGAAACCAGCAAGGTAATCAGTGTTTTGTTCATAGAAGCCTCTGCAATCTTGTGTGTGGGGAGCGCGAATCCATGTCGCCTCACCTCATGGGTTGGGCCTGCATTCAGCCACAACATGTTTAAACGTAGCCCGTTTTTTTTGAACCACAAGCAACTGATATAAAACATATTGTGATAACAATGCCCATCATAGGGGAGTTATCCGGGCGAGAGGCCAGTATGACTCCAATTTGTGACGGGGGTCATATGAGTTGGCTGTTTACTGTCCAGCCAGGCAAGCACAAAAAAGGCCGACATAGTGTCGGCCTCTGCATCCTTACTGGGGGATGAACTCGTACTCCCGTTCGATGAAGGTGGCGGCGCGCTCGCTCAGAGCGGCGTGTACGGCCGTGGTCGGGTGGACCTGATCCCAGAACATCTTGCCTTCACAGTCGAGCTCGCTGGCGCCGCGGCTAGCCAGCGGGCTGGCAACGGCCTGGGCCAGCAAGGGGTTGCCTGCGATGGCGAGGCGTTCCTGCGCATTGAAGGGGGCAAACCGACTGTCGGCGGTGGTGCTGCGGGACGAGAAGGGCTTCCACACATAGCCCCCGCCGTAGCAGGCGTTCTCGGTGTCGCTCAGGCCGAAGTTCTGCGGCTCCCGCAGCATCTCGGCGAACTGCTTGTCGATCTCGAACAGTTTCACCATGCCGGTGGGGGCCAGCTCGCGGGCCAGGTTCAGCAACAGCTCATTGTGATAGCGGGAGACATGGCTTGCCGCCTCCACCACCTTCTGGCTGCGGGCCGACGGGTTCTGGCCCAGATCCGGCAGGTTGAACAGCAGGATCTGTTTTGCCCCATGGAGCACCATGCGGTTGGCAGAGTCACTGATGACGTCGCGCACCCGTTTGGCGTCCAGCTCGGTATTCCAGCCATAGGCCAGATAGTCGTTGGCACCGACCCAGAGGATCACCAGATCGTCCGCCTTGAAGCTGTCCTTCTCAAGGAACTGGGTGATCTCGTAGTCCAGGTTGTTGATGACCTGGTACTTGGGATTCCAGGAGATCTTGTTGTAGGCCACCGCGGTGGCGCCCCCTTCCGCTTCGTTGACTATTTTCAGCCCCGGGAACGGCTGGGTCAGCTGTTCCAGCCAGACGGGGCCGTTGGAGAAGCGACCCTGGTAGTAGGGTGGGCTGGAGGGAAGATAACCGCGCATCTTGTCGTACATCTTGCCGGTGTCGGAGAGACTGTCGCCAAACATCACGATGCGGGAGAAGGCGGGACGACTCTCGGCTGCCTGAACGGTCAGCGTCAAGAGTCCCAGTAAACACGGAAGCCATTTGTTCATCTTGCTGTTCTCATGGAGTGGATGCAGGCACTGCCTGCGGGCTGTTCCTCGAAGGCAAGGGGCTGGGAACCCCTGTTGCCAGGCCGAACGGTATCCACTCGAATACAATCTTGCAGCAAGCCATGGGCATTAAATCGATTGCGGTCACACTGCTCTCCCCTGGATGGGGGAGGCTTCACGTTTGTTTCACGCCTGCCCGGGCAAGATGCCTGCATACCCAATGACAGGAGCGTGAAAATGAACAAAGCAAAGGTAATCGGTCTGCTGGCCATGATGTCCGTCTCTTCTTTCGCCATGGCGGCCTACACCGGCCCCCAGGAGCAGAACAAGGTCTCGGTCGCGCAGTTGAAAGACGTGGCAGATGATCAGTGGGTGACCCTGGAAGGCAAGCTGGTCAAGCACCTTGGCGGCGAGAACTACAGCTTCCGTGATGACAGCGGCGAAGTGGAAGTGGAAGTGGACGGGGACGTGTGGCGTGGTGTCGAAGTGGGCCCGAACGATCTGATCCGCATCCGCGGCGAGGTTGACCACAGCTGGAACAAGACAGAGGTCGAGGTCGAGCACCTGGAAAAGGTCGGTGCCGCTCCCCAGAGCAAGGGCGGCTTCATCGCCAAGTAAGTTCGCAGACCATGCTGATGGGAAGGGCGCTACATAAGCGCCCTTCCTGTTTTTGTGGGTGCCGTCAGCCGGCCCGGACGGCGACGGTGCGCTTGAACCCTTTCTCGGCCTGGTTGACCTTGTAGAGGTAACGACGCGCCTCCGCCTTGGGGTGCTGCTCGGTCAGCACCTGATAGACCGCCTCGGGGGAGAGCCGATTGATCATGTCAGGGGCCGCCTTGCGGTTGCTGGAGAAGGTGTTGAGCACCCCGCCCGCCCCACCGTTGTAGGCGGAGATCACCGCATAGCGACGGGATTGGGGATCCTGGATATCCGCCAGGTAGACGGTCTGCAGCAGGTGCAGATAGGCGGTCCCCACGTCGATGTTGTAGGCCGGATTGAACAGATCCTCCCGGGTTGGCTGTCCGTTCTTGCCCTTGACCCGTACATAGACATCCCGTCCGGCGGTGGCCGGGATCACCTGCATCAGGCCATAGGCGTTGGCATGGCTGACCGCATAGGGGTTGAAGCTGCTCTCGGTCTTGATGACCGCATAGATCAGGCTCTCGGCGACGCCGTACTTGCGGGAGGCATCGCGGATGATGCTGGCGTACTTGTAGCCGCGCTTGTCCTCGTGGTTGGCCACCATGGGGATGTCGACGAAGAAGATGGTGCGAATGCCGAGGGTGCGCTTCTTCATCGCGCTGCCGAGCAGGTAGTCGGCATAGCGCTCTGCGCGCCAGCTGGAGCGGATGGCCTGCCCTTGGTTGTCCAGCACCTGGCCGTAGAGGAAGGGCTCGCCACCGGGCATGATCTCCCTGTCCGAATAGAGATCCACTTCAGCCGGATCGTCCGGAGTCAGCAGCGTCTCTATGATGGCACGGCGCAGGTGGGCACGGGGATCGAGCCCGGAGACCGTCTCCACCATGATGTGGCCGCTGGAGAAGTCGATGTGGGCCCGGCTCTTGTATTGATCCGTGTATTTGACGTAGTCAAACTTGCCCGCAAACAGTGCCTCGCGCCCCCATATCTCGTTCACGTTATGGGAGAGTGCACTGATCATGTGTTCGAAGCCGCGTATGTCCTTGCCGTTGACCAGATCTTCGTCTTCTGCCCCGGGTTTGGGAGAAGAGGAGCAGGCAGAGAGAAACAGCAGGGCGCACAGCAGCCAAAAAATTCGACCCATAAGATCCTCAAACTGGGCGGTGGGGTCGCCCGTCACGCACGTGCCGTGAACCAGAAGAGTGCCAGCCGTTGATGGGCACTCAAGCTGGATCACGGTGACAACTCATTGGCACCGGGCCGGGAGAAGCATGGCCACAGATAGCCGGGTTGCGGCGCTCTGTGCTCCCTGCTCATCGGCTCGACTCACTGGCTGGGAGGGGTATAGCCGTCGATGGCCACTTCACCGGCTTCAAACAGGTAGTTCACCATCTCTTTTTCCAGCAACTGGCGGTGCTCGAGATTCATCATGTTCAGCTTCCTCTCGTTGATCAGCATCACCTGCTTCTTCTGCCATTCGGTCCAGGCTTCCTTGCTGATGTTGTCGAAGATCCGCTTGCCGAGTTCACCGGGGTAGAGTTGGAAATCGAGACCCGGCGCCTCTTTTTTCAGACGCTGGCAAAATACGGTACGGCTCATGTTGACCTCTGTGGTTGTAAGTCCGGGTAGGCGAGCAGGCGGGCCGTGGCGGCCGCCAATCCCACCTCGGCAGGATGGCGTAAGTTATACCAGAGTCGGGAATCTGCTTCCATGAGCAAGGGCGGCGGCGGGGCAGCCATTTCGATCAGCAAGGGGCGAATATCGAGGTGGAAGTGACTGAAAGTGTGGCGAAATCCAGCGAGCTCCCGGTAGTCGGTCTCATCGAGTCCCAGCCCCTGCAAGCGGCCCGTCACCTCCGTGAGCGACTCCACCTGCGGGAAGCAGTATAGCCCGCCCCAGATTCCCTGGGGCGGGCGCTTCTCCAGCAACAGCTGGTCGCCGTGACGGATGATCAGCATGATGCCGTTGCGGGCCGGAATGCTTTTCTTCGGTTTGCTGTTGGGGTAGGTGGTGGGGTTGCCCTGCGACAGCCCCTGGCAATCGACCTGCACCGGGCAGAGCGCGCAGGCGGGCTTGCTGCGGGTGCAGACGGTGGCGCCCATGTCCATCATGGCCTGGTTGTACTGGGCCACGCCGAGCCTTGGGGTGAGGCGGGTCGCCAGCTCCCAGAGATCGTTCTCCACCTGCTTCTGGCCGGGCCAGCCCGGCAGCGCCAGCCAGCGGGTGAGCACCCGCTTCACGTTGCCGTCCAGGATGGCATGGGGCTGACCGAGAGAGAGGGAGAGCACGGCACCGGCGGTGGAGCGCCCTATCCCGGGCAGGGTCATCACCTCTTCAAGTCGCTCTGGAAACAGGCCGCCGTGCAGATCACGGATCTGCTGCGCCGCCTTGTGCAGGTTGCGTGCACGGGCGTAGTAACCGAGCCCGGTCCAGTGGTGCAGCACCTCGTCGATGGGGGCGTCGGCCAGCGCCAGCACATCGGGGAAGCGGGCCATGAAGCGCTGATAGTAGGGGATGACGGTGGCGACCTGGGTCTGCTGCAGCATGATCTCGGAGATCCAGACCCGGTAGGGGGTCTTGTCCTCCTGCCAGGGCAGGGTCTTGCGGCCGTGGATCTGGTACCAGTCCAGGATCCTGGTCGCGAAAGTGCTGTTATCTGAATTGCTCACGGGGTTCTCATGTTTTGATTAAAAAGGGGAGCTCTCGGGCTCCCTCTTGAGATGGCAGCCGGGCCAGCAGGTCCGGCTTGTGACTGTGGCCCGGTCAGCCGCGCCAGTCCTGCAACGCCTTGAGGCTGACATGCTGACCGCCGACCTGCAGGATGATGTAGTCCTGGGCGATGGCAACCAGCAGCACGCCGGGGGCGACCTCGCTGCCCTCGCGCAGCTCCCGCCCGTTGATCACCACGGCCCGTTTGGCCGGGTCGGAGGAGAAGTTGTGGGCACCATAGGTCAGGGGAGGAACCTGTTGTTTCAGCGCGGGATCCAGAGAGCTGAGGGGCATGGCTCCGGACTGGGGCTGGGCTTGCGCTGCCCCCTCTTCCACCAGCGGGGTGTTGTTGAGGGCCATCATGATGCGCTCGGCCAGGCTCTGGGGGGCATTGCCGGCGGTCGCCGCTGCGGGAGCGGCGGCAACGGGTCTGGGTTGTACCACGGGCTCCGGCAGGGGCGGGGGCAGCGGGCGGGTGACCATGGATCTGGGTTCGACTCGCACGAAGGGCGGCGTCACCACCTCCTTCACCTCGATCTGCTGTTCGAGTGGCTTGAGGTGGTAGAGGTGCCAGCCGTAGTTGGCGGCGGCCCCCATGAGCAGGGCCAGGGGAGCCAGGAGCCACCAGATCCAGCGGCGGCCTGGCTCTTCTTCCTGGCTCACGGGCAGGCCCATGAGCGGCATGTGGGGAGTGAACTGGGATTGGTCGGCGCGGCGCAGGGCCTTGAGCAGGGTAGACATCAGGAGGCATCCTCCATCAGGGGATCCATGGTGTCATCCGCCACGGCATCCAGATCGACAGGCGTGCTGGCACGCAGGGATTCATCTTCCAGCCTCGGCATGGGTTCACCGGCCACGGCATTCAAGCGCAACAGGGTATTGCTGCCGGCGATGCCGTCCGGGGTCAACCCCTGCTCACGCTGGAACTGTTGCAGCTTGCTCTTGAGGGCTGCATCAAAGCGGCTCACCTTGCGGTCCGGCTGCTGCATGGCGCGGTTCAGTGCATTGTCCAGCCACTGGGCCTGGGCCGCACTGGCGTTACTGCCTATCAGGGGCACGCCGCCCTTGGGCATACGCCATAGCAGGGTATAACTGCCCCCCCAGGCGTCGGACAGCCACTGCCTGTCCACCTGCCAGCTCTGATTGCCGATGAGCAAGGACGCCTTGTCCGGCCCCAGGCTTACCAGGGTGGCGTAATAGAGTCCTCCCGTTTCATCGGTCAGGCTGATGAGGGCGGGATATTGCAGGGCCTGCAGCTCGGCCAGGGTGGCTTCCCCCTCCTGGCAACGCAGACCAGCGCGGGGGGCGTCGTCACAGGTCGCCTCCTCCAGCTCGGTCTGGTAGCCCCACACCCTGTAAAGGTTCTGCATGGCCACGTCGGGTGAAATCGCCTGATTGATGGCGCGGGTCAGCTGTTCCAGCTGCTCCGGCGTCTCATCCACCTTGACCGGTACCTCCACCTTGACCAGGGGGCGAGCAGGGAAGACGCCGAAGAACTGCCAGCCCCACCAGCCGGCGGCGACCAGCAGGGCGCCTGCCAGGGTCACGGTGAGGCCGGACTGCCAGCTTCCCTCGTCACGAATGCCGCTCACTTCATAGGCAGCCAGGCTGATGTCGCCGTGGGCTATCTTGTGGCTGCCGCGGGCGAAGGCGGCGATCAGGGCGCGGTCGCAGATGAGGTTGATGAGGCGCGGGATGCCACCGGAGAGGCGGTGCAAGGTCTGGATTGCCTTGGGGGTGAAGATGGGCTGGACACAGCCAGCCACCTGCAGCCGGAAGCGCACATAGGCGTCTACATCCTGACAGGAGAGCGGCAGCAGATGGTAGCGGGCCGTGATGCGCTGGGCCAGCTGGCGCAGCAGGGGCTGACGCAGCATCTGCTGCAGCTCGGGCTGGCCGATGAGCACTACCTGCAGCAGCTTCTTCTCGTCGGTCTCCAGGTTGGTGAGCAGTCGCAACTGCTCCAGCACGCCGGGCAGCAGATGCTGGGCTTCATCCACCAGCACCACGCTGCGCTTGCCCGCAGCCAGATTGGCCAGCAGGTGATCGCGAATGAGATCGAACAACTGCTTGAGGCTGGCTTCCTGGGCGTAGGGCAACTGGAACTCGTCACAGATGGCCGCCAGCAGATCCCGTTCGGTCAGGGAAGGATTGAGGATGTAGGCGATCTCGGTCTCGGCGGGCAACTGCTGGAGTAGGCAACGGGAGACAGTGGTCTTGCCCGTGCCCACTTCCCCCGTCAGCAGCACGAAGCCGCCGCCGTCCTGCAACCCGTAGTTGAGGTGGGCGAGGGCCTCCCCGTGGCGTTCGCTCATATAGAGATATTTGGGGTTGGGCGAGATGGAGAACGGGGGCTCCGACAGACCGAAGAACTGTGTGTACATAAGGATCCATTCCATTGTTATGGCGGCAGGTTAAAGCCTCCCCAGAGGGATGTCAAAGACCCGGATACCATAAGAGGGGCATCCCGGTCACCGGCTCAAACGGCAATGAGGCGCGGGGTCGAATGATCAGAGGGTAGTCGCTCTTCCCGAGCCGGGATCCGTCGTGTCTGTCGGCCAAAAGCGGTATCATCGAGGCAGGTTTATCGAGGGAGAGTGCGCGTGCAGATTTATCTGGTTGGGGGAGCGGTCCGTGATCGCCTGTTGGGATTGCCGCAGGGGGACAGAGACCACCTGGTGGTCGGTGCTACCGTGCAACAGATGCTGAGCCTCGGGTTCACCCAGGTTGGTCGCGACTTTCCTGTGTTTCTCCACCCCAGCACCCAGCAGGAGTATGCCCTGGCCCGCACCGAGCGCAAACAGGGCCTGGGTTATACAGGCTTCGTCTGTCATGCCTCTCCCGAGGTGACGTTGGAGCAGGATCTGCTGCGCCGGGATCTCACCATCAACGCCATCGCCGAAGATGAGGGCGGACAACTGCACGATCCCTATGGCGGTCTCAGGGATCTGGAGGCGCGGCTGTTGCGCCACGTCTCTCCGGCGTTTGCCGAGGATCCCCTGCGCATCCTGCGGGTGGCGCGCTTCGCCGCCCGTTTCCATGAGCAGGGCTTCGTGGTGGCCCCCGAGACGCTGGCGCTGATGCGGGAGATGACCGACGCCGGCGAGCTTGCCCACCTGACCCCGGAGCGGGTCTGGAAGGAGTTGGAGAAGGTACTGCTGGGGCAGACTCCCCGGGTCTTCTTCGAGGTATTGCGCGAATGTGGTGCCCTCAACGCGCTCTTCCCCGAGCTGGACGCCCTGTTCGGGGTGCCGGCACCCGCCAAGTGGCACCCGGAGATAGATACCGGCATCCACACCATGATGGTGCTGGATCAGGCCTGTCAGCGCTCTTCGGATCTGCCGGTTCGCTTCGCCGCCCTCTGCCACGATTTTGGCAAGGGTGTGACACCCCCTGCGTTTTGGCCCAGCCATCACGGTCATGGTCAGAAAGGGCTGCCGCTCATCCGGGATTTCTGCGAGCGGTTCAGAGTGCCGAACGACTGCCGTGATCTGGCGCTGCTGGTGAGCGACCTGCACACCCATATCCACATCGCCTTCGATCTCAAGCCACCGACCCTGCTGAAGGTATTCGACAAGGCGGACGCCTGGCGCAGGCCGGATCGCTTCGCCCAGTTGCTGGATGCCTGCCGCGCCGACTTCCACGGCCGTACCGGTTTCGAAGAGAAGGTCTACAGCCAGCCGGATTATGTGGCCCAGGCCCTGGCTGCGGCCCAGGCGGTGCCGGTCAAGGAGATAGTGGCGGCGGGTTTCAAGGGGGAGGGGATCCGCGAGCAACTCGCCAAGCGGCGGCTCGATGCCATCAGCCGGGTGCGAGACGAGTGGACCTTTATCGAGGAGTGATGTCGGCCCTGAATGCCAACCATGAAAAAGCCCGAGTCACTGACTCGGGCTTTTTGCTGTGAGGTGCTTAAGAGAAGCAGGCCTGCAGCACGTAGAAGATGGCGATGGCCAGGATGGCACCGGCGGGCAGTGTGATGACCCAGGAGACCACGATGTTGCGCAGCACGCCCAGGTTCAGGGCGGCGATGCCACGGGCCAGACCCACCCCCATCACGGCACCCACCAGGGTCTGGGTGGTGGAGATGGGCAGACCTGTCCCCGAGGCGATCACCACGGTGGCGGCGGTGGCCAGCTGGGCGGCGAAGCCACGGCTCGGGGTCAGGTGGGTGATGCCGGTGCCGACGGTGGCCATCACCTTCTCACCCATGGTGGCCAGACCGATGACGATACCTATGCCGCCAAGGGGCAGTATCCACCAGGCGATGTGGGAATTGCCGGTGATCTGACCGGCACTCTCGACGGTGGATACCACGGCGGAGAGCGGACCGATGGCGTTGGCCACGTCGTTTGAGCCATGGGCGAAGGCCATGGCACAGGCGGTGATCACCATCAGGATGCCAAACACCTTCTCCACGTTGGCGAAGTGCATCTTGTTGTCATCCTGCGGGTTGTACTGCTGACCGCGAATGTAGAACCAGCCACCGATGGAGAGGGTCACCGAGATGGCGATGGAGAGCAAGATGCCCTCGCCGTCGCTCAGGTGCAGACCGACGTGGGTCAACCCCTTCTTGATGGTCACCAGGCAGATGACCAGCGCGGTCAGGAACATGTAGAACGGGACATAACGCTTGGCGTTGGCCAGCGGGTTGTCCGTGTTGAAGATGAGCTTCTGCACGCTGATGAACATGAAGTAGGCGATGATGCCGGAGATGGCCGGTGTGACCACCCAGGAGCCGACGATGCCGCCAAACTTGCTCCATTGCACCGCTTCCGGGCCGACGCTCACCACGGCGAAGCCGACGATGGCCCCGATGATGGAGTGCGTGGTCGAGACCGGCCAGCCGAAGTAGGAGGCCAGGATCAGCCAGAGGCCGGCGGCCAGCAGAGAGGCTATCATGCCGAGCACCAGCACATCCGGGGTATCGGTGAAGGCATTGGTATCTATGATGCCGTTGCGGATGGTAGCCGTGACTTCGCCGCCGGCCAGATAGGCACCGGCGAACTCGAAGATCATGGCGATGATGATCGCCTGACGGATGGTCAGAGACTTGGTGCCGACCGATGTGCCCATGGCGTTGGCGACGTCGTTCGCCCCTATGCCCCAGGCCATCAAAAAGCCGAACAAGGCCGCCACGAGCACCAGGGTGGTGCCGTAATTTGCGATAATGTCCATTAGTAGTGTTTACCCAGTCAGTCGATTACGAACGAGCCAGCATCAGTTCCAGACGGGCGCCAACGCGCTCGGCCTGATCAGCCAGGTCACCTACCCATTCGAGGATCTTGTAGAGGAACATAACGTCGATCGGATTGTATTTGTGCTCAACGGCTTGCAGCTGTTGGCGCAGCCCGATCTGCATGGTGTCAGTATCGTCCTCGATGAGATCCAGCTGGTGGATCATCTCGGCAACCATTTCAACTTCACGTCCTTTAAAGCCGGTTTCGAGCAGCTCATCGAGTTCTCCGATGGCTTTTTCGGCTTGGGCGGTCGCATCGATACAACGTTTGAGATAGGCCATGAAATCGGCACGCATCTCGGTGGGGAATTCCATCTTGCGGCCAAGCATGCGGCCGGAAATATCCTTGGCACGATTGGCGATCTTGTCCTGCTGGGTCAGCAGTTCCAGCAGATCGGTACGAGCGACCGGCAGAAACAGGCCGCGAGGCAGTTTAAGGCGAATTTCGCGTTTGAGAATATCCGCTTCTTTTTCCAGCTGGGCTATCTGTTGCCGGATTTTTTCGGCATCTTCCCAACGGTCTTCGGCAACGGCATCAAAGAAGGGAACCAGCTGCTGGGAGCACTGGTGAACCTTGACGATATGCTTCTGCAGCGGCTTGATGGGGGACTTGGCAAAAAGACCCAAAATAGTATTTACTGGCATGGCCAAACCTGTGTCGGTGAAAAAACACTCGATACGATTTTATGAGGGGCGCAGGATAACCGAACTGTGCCATCAATAAAACCGTGAATTAATCCTTATCTATCGCTGGCATTATATCCTCGCGACCCGGATCATGCCCCCCAAAGTTGCCTGCCTGCCCGGAATGACTATGCAAACTGAGATCGAGATAAAGTTTTTCGTCACCAGCAACATTCAAGACTTCATCTCCAACTTTCTGAATTCACTTGAAATTATCTCTTCTGAGCAGGTCCGCCTCGGCAATGTCTATTTCGATACGCCCGCTCTGGATTTACGCCGGCTCGACATGGGATTGCGCATCCGTCGCAGCGACCATTTTTCCGAGCAGACCATCAAATGCCGTGGCCAGGTGGTCGGGGGGCTGCACGCCAGACCCGAATACAACGCCCCGGTGAGCGGCGATCTGCCGACCCTGTCCGCGTTCCCTGACCACATCTGGCCAAGTCTGGCCGTGCGCGACGAGATCCAGTCCCGCCTGGTGGCCCAGTTCAGCACCGACTTCCTGCGACGTCACTGGCTGATCGCCTTCGACGGTGCACAGATTGAACTGGCTTGGGATCGGGGGGAGATTGTCGGTGTCCTGGGCCGTGCCGAGATCGACGAGCTGGAGCTGGAGCTCAAGTCAGGTGAGGCGAGCGCCCTGTTCGGGTTGGCCGCGCACCTAGCGGATCTGGGAGGGGTCAGGCTGGGATCCCAATCCAAGGCGCAGCGGGGCTATCGGCTGGCGGGGCTCGGCAAGCCGCTGGCGGTGCAACCCCTGCCGGATATCGGCGGGCTCGATGGCAAGGCCTGCATCACGCTCGGCCTGCAGCTCTGGCAGCATCACGAGCAGCTCTGGCTGGAGTGCGGGAAGGAAGAGCGGCAGCAGGCGCTGCAAGGGATGCTGCAGGGTTGCGACCTGGTGGCCGAGGCCGCCGATAACCTGGCGCAGGCCCCTGCCTGGTTGCCCGCTCTTCGGGTGCAGCAGCGTTTGCTGGCGGAGGCGGGGGAAGAGCAGCTGTCGGCCCTGCTGCACGGCGCCGATCTCGTGGGCCTGCAACTGGCCATTGCGGCCTGGCTGCACCTGGATTCTTGAGGGTTCAGGTTTTCACTGAATGCAAAAAAGGTGAGCCATGGCTCACCTTTTTTGCTTGTGGAAGATGGTCTGAGGGGGAGCTCAGTTCACCACGGCCACGTTGATGGTGCCGTTGCCCTGGGTCATGCGGACTCGGGCGCCGGGCACGAAGGTGGGGTTGGCTTTTTGCACCACCACGATGGATTCGCCGTTCTCTTTCTTGATCTCGAGCTCGACGCCATCCACCTGATTGAGCTTGTCACCGGCGGCCTTGCCAGCAGCTGCGCCCGCGATGGCACCGCCCGCGGCGGCGATGTCGCTGCCGCGCCCCCCCCCTATGGTGCTGCCGAGCAGGCCACCGACCACGGCACCGCCTATGGTGCCGATCAGGGAGTTTTCATCGGCCTGGATCTTCACCGGGCGAGTCGAGAGGATGGTGCCGTAGCTGACGGTCTGAACCTGCTTGGCGCGATCCTTGGTATAGACATCGCCGGAGTAGACATCGCTGTTGGCACAGCCCGTGATGGCGGTAGTGGCGGCCAGCAGGGTGATGAGAGCGATACGTTTCAACATGATGGGCCTCCTGGGCGATCATCGGATTAATCGGCTTGATGTATTCCACTCTACGCCAACCGGGTTGCGCATTAAACCCGCAAAGTGTAACCAATTATGTGGCGTGAACGGTGGCCCGGCCCCAACGCGGGTCAGGTCAGGGCCTTCTCCAGCAGCAGGCGATCCTCCCCCGGGCCGAAATAGCCGGGCTCTTCGGCCAACAGTGCATAACCTAGGCGGAAATAGAGGCGCTGGGCCGGATTGGCCGGATCCACGGTCAGCCTGACTCGCGCCACCTGCACTTCTGCCAGTGCCTGTTCCACCCGCAGCATCATGCGCTCAGCCAGGCCAAAGCCGCGGGCTTCGGGCCGTACCGCCAGAGAGAGCAGCCAGCCCTGCGACCGATCCTGACCCAGGCCTCCCAGGGCATAACCCAGCAGCCTGTCCTCCAGCTCCGCCACGACCAGCAAGGCGGGCCACAGATCCATGGCCTGACGGAAGAAGAAGGCGGGGTAGACATCCTCCCCGAAGACGTCGGCGTCTATCTGCCAGATGGCGTGCATGTCGGCGTGGGTGGCAAGGCGTAATAGGGGGGATGGCTGCATCCGGGCTCCTGTGGTACTTGCTGCCGGGGGGGCAGTCAAAAAGAGCGCACAGGGTAGTGGGCTCGCCAGGCTGATGCAAGCGGGTCTGGTTCGGAGGCTAGACAGGGGAGGCAGAGCCGGGGGAATCGATCACAGCTCAGATGGTGCTCAAGAGCTAAAGAAACAGGGCCCGCAGGCCCTGTTTCACCGGATAACCTCGATTGCTGCGATCAGATGAGGCGGGTCGCCTGCTCCAGCCAGGCGAGATCCTCGCCCTCCAGCAGCGGACTCAGACGGCGGTAAACCTCGGCGTGGTAGTCGTTGATCCAGCGGAATTCGGCCTGGCTCAGCAGGCTGCGATCGATGAGGCGGGTATCGAACGGCACATAGGTCAGCCGTTCGAAGCCCAGCATCGGCAGTTCGCCGATCTGCTCCAGTTCGGTGACCACCACCAGGTTCTCGCAGCGGATGCCAAAGGCATCTTCCCGGTAGTAACCCGGTTCGTTGGAGAGCACCATACCCGGCTGCAGGGCCACCAGGCTGCCCTTGGGGGCGATGCGCTGCGGGCCTTCGTGCACGCTGAGGAAGTGGCCGACCCCGTGACCGGTGCCATGGTCGTAGTTGTAACCGGCTTGCCACAGGGGCATGCGGGCCAGCACGTCGAGCTGGATGCCGGCGGTGCCGCGGGGGAAGCGTGCCTGATCCAGTGCGATATGGCCCTGCAGCACCCGGGTGAACATGGCCTTGTGCTCGTCGGTCACCTCACCCACCTTGACGGTACGGGTGATGTCGGTGGTGCCATCCAGATACTGGGCGCCGGAATCCACCAGATAGATGCTGTCCTGACCGAAGGGGCGAGGCACACCGTTGGTGTGGCGGTAGTGGCACATGGCGGCGTTGGGGCCCAGCGCCGAGATGGTGTCAAAGCTCGGCTCGACGTAGTGATCCTGCTCGCGGCGGAAGGCTTCCAGGCGATCGGCCAGGGTGCCCTCATCCATATCCTGATAGTCGCCGGAGGCGATCAGCCGATCCAGCCAGGCGAGGAAGCGGGTGACGGCGACGCCATCGCGCAGATGGGCGCGCTGCATGCCGGCCAGCTCAACGGCGTTCTTGCACGCCTTGGGCAGCATGGTGGGATCCTGCCCCGCCACCAGGATGGCGCCTGCCTCCTCCATGGTGAGCTGGGTCCAGGCGTTGGCGGTGTTGGGGTCGGCCAGCACTTTTTGCTGATCCTCGCCGATGCGCTGCAGCACGTCACCCAGCTTGTCGATGGGATAGACGGAGACATCCTGTCCCACGTGGCGGCTGAAGGCGATGCAGTCGATCTTGTCGGTGTCGACGAAGAAATCCATGCTGGTGTTGGCGTAGAGCACCGCAAAGCCCAGCACCACCGGCAGCCGCTCCACGTCGCGGCCACGCAGGTTGAGCAGCCAGTTGATGGGCTCGGCCTGGGTCAGCAGCACCGCATCCAGGCCGCGCTTGCGCAGATCCGCCGCCAGCAGCTCGCGCTTGGCCTGGCTGGACTGGCCCGCCAGCTCCTCGCTGTAGAGGATGACAGGGGTCTTGGTCGGGGTGGGGCGATCACTCCAGTGCAGATCGATGGGGTTCTCATCGACCCGTACCAGTGCTATGCCGCGCTCGGCCAGGATCGGCCTGGCGCTCTGATACCAGGCCAGGCTGTGCAGGCGGGCGTCGAAGCCGACCCGGGCGCCGGACGGCAGTTGATCTGCCAGCCACTGGAGGTGGGGATCTTCGTTCAGGTGAAGAAACTCAAACAGCTCGGCCGGTGCCTGCATGCGGGCCTGCACCGTATAACGACCGTCGACGAACAGGGCCGCCCGCTGCGCCATGATGATGGCGAGGCCGGCGGAGCCGTTGAAACCCGTGATCCAGTCCAGCCGTTCGGCATAGGCGGGAATGTACTCCCCCAGGTGCTCGTCGTCGTGGGGAACGATGAAGGCGTCCAGTTCCAACGTGGCCAGAGTGGCCCTGACCTGGGCGACGCGGGTTTCAATAATCTCGAAATGATTCATGTCGTTATTGCCAGATTGTGATGATGTGAGTGTTCACTGATTGTGGCCGCTTGCCAGGATCTGTCGGATCGACTGGCCTGCCGCCTCGATATGTTGCTTGAGCAGGACCACCGCCTCGTGCTTGCGGCGGGCGCGGCACAGCTCCAGCAGGTGGGCGTGTTCGCGCTCGGCCTTGTCCACGCCGCCCTGGGCGAACAGCAGTTCGAAGCGCACGTAGCGATCGCAGCTCAGATTGATCTGGGCGATGAGGTCCAGTGCCTGGGGACGGTTGGCGGCCTGATAGAGGGTGGCGTGAAAACTGTGGTTCAACTCAGCCCAGTGCTCGATCTGGGTGCCGGACTCCAGTGCCAGATCAAACTGGGCCAGGATGGCTTGCGCCTTGGCGAAGGTCTCCTCCGTCATCAGGTCGACGGCGTGGAACAGGGTATCGGCTTCCAGCAGCGCCCGCAAATAAAAGAGCTCCTCGATGGCCGAGGCGTCCAGCATGGTGACCACGGCGCCGCGATGGGCCTCGAACTTCACCAGCCCCTGGGCCTCCAGCTGCATCAGCGCCTCTCGCACCGGGATGCGGCTCACCGCCAGCTCCCTGGCGATGGCGTCCTGGCGCAGGGGGGCGCCGGCGGGAAACTCCCCACGCAATATCCGGCCGCGGAGGTTCTCCATCACCATCTGGGTTCGGGTCTTGTAGGGTGGGGTCATGCTTGAGTCACGGGCAGGTTGCAAAATTGTATATTGTATAAAGTTTGGCTGAATCTAACGCGCAACCGCGTGCAAGGCAAGGCTTGGCGGGAGCCATATGCTGTGCATCGACCAAAAAAATACCGGCCAGCTAGGCTGACCGGTATGGGATTGTCACCTTGACAGGGCGCAGCTTACAGCTGCGGGCCCGCAGCAACCAGGCGTTTGCCTTCGTCGTTGTCGGTGAAGCGCTCGAAGTTCTTGATGAAGCGCTGGGCCAGATCCTGTGCCTTGGCATCCCACTCGGCCTGGTCGGCATAAGTGTCGCGCGGGTCGAGGATGGCCGGGTTCACGCCCGGCAGTTCGGTCGGCACTTCCAGGTTGAAGATCGGCAGCACCTTGGTGGGCGCCTGCTCGATGGAACCATCCAGGATGGCATCGATGATGGCGCGGGTGTCCTTGATGGAGATGCGCTTTCCGGTGCCGTTCCAACCGGTGTTGACCAGATAGGCTTCTGCCCCTGCGGCTTCCATCCGTTTCACCAGCTCCTGACCGTACTTGGTCGGGTGCAGGCTGAGGAAGGCGGCGCCAAAGCAGGAGGAGAAGGTCGGAGTCGGCTCGGTGATGCCACGCTCGGTACCGGCCAGCTTGGCGGTGAAGCCCGACAGGAAGTGGTACTTGGTTTGCTCCTTGGTCAGCTTGGCGACCGGGGGCAGCACCCCGAAAGCATCGGCGGTCAGGAAGATCACTTTGTTGGCATGACCCGCCTTGGAGACCGGCTTGACGATGTTCTCGATGTGATAGATGGGGTAGGAGACCCGGGTGTTCTCGGTCTTGGAGCCATCATCGAAGTCGATGGTGCCGTCGGCCGCGACCGTCACGTTCTCCAGCAGCGCATCGCGACGGATGGCGTTGTAGATATCCGGCTCGGCTTCCTTGGAGAGCTTGATGGTCTTGGCGTAGCAGCCCCCTTCGAAGTTGAACACGCCGTGGTCGTCCCAGCCGTGCTCGTCATCGCCGATCAGCTGGCGCTTGGGATCGGTGGAGAGGGTGGTCTTGCCGGTACCGGAGAGGCCGAAGAAGATGGCCACGTCCCCATCCTTGCCCACGTTGGCGGAGCAGTGCATGGAGGCAATGCCGCGCAGGGGCAGGAAGTAGTTCATCATGGAGAACATGCCCTTCTTCATCTCGCCACCGTACCAGGTGCCACCGATGAGCTGCATCTTCTCCGTCATGTTGAAGGCGACGAAGTTCTCGGAGTTGAGCCCCTGCTCCTGCCAGTTCGGGTTGGTGCACTTGGCGCCGTTCATCACCACGAAGTCGGGCTTGAAGGTTTTCAGCTCTTCATCGCTCGGGCGAATGAACATGTTCTTCACGAAGTGTGCCTGCCAGGCCACCTCGGTGATGATGCGCACCGCCAGGCGGGTATCCGGGTTGGCACCGCAGAAACCATCGACCACAAACAGGCGCTTGCCGGAGAGCTGTTTGGTCACCAGGGATTTCAGATGTGACCACACTTCGGGGGTGATGGCCTTGTTATCGTTCTTGCCCTGGTCAGACCACCATACGGTATCCTGGGTAGTGGCGTCTTTGACGATATATTTATCTTTTGGGGAACGGCCGGTGAAGATGCCGGTATTGACGTTGACGGCGCCGAGTTCGGTGACGACGCCACGTTCGAATCCTTCCAGGTCTGGGCGGGTCTCTTCTGCGAAAAGCTGCTCATAGGAAGGGTTGCGAACGATTTCCTGGCTGTTTTTGATACCGTATTGGTCCAGTTTCAGTTGTTGTGCCAGGGCGGGTTCTACCACGATAGTCATTATGTTCTCCTGGGTTCAGAGGTGTGTAGGGTTCTATCTGGCGTCCATACTACTACCTAGGTGGTAGTTTTTAGCGATCGCCATCAAACTTTATAAAATAGGGTATTTTTTTGTTATTTAAGTTAAAGGCGGGTTTTGCCCGCCTTTGTTTAGTGTAACTTGTTTGCATCATTACCGGGAGCCCCGCTGAACAGGGTTTCGATGTCTATCCCATCAAATTGGTAGTGGGTGCCGCAGTAATCGCAGTGCATGTCGATCTTGCCGAGCTCCTGCACCATGGCCACCGCTTCCTCCTTTTCTATCTGCAGCAGCGCCCCTTCGCAGCGAGCGCGGGAGCAGGTGCAGCGGAACTCGATCGCCTGGGGATCGAACACTCGCACCTTGTCCTGATGGTAGAGGCGGTAGAGGATCTCTTCGGCCTCCAGGCCGAACAGCTCTTCATCCTTGATGGTGCTGGTGAGCTGGATCAGGTGATCGAAGTCGGCGCCGTGATCCTCGCTCCGGGCCGGCAACTCCTGCAACAGGATGCCGGCGGCGCGGGGAGTGCCCTCGTGGTGGCCGGTACGGATCCAGAGCCGGGTAGCGAGTTGCTCGGACTGGGCGAAGTACTGCTCGAGGCAGGCCGCCAGGGTATCGGCCTCGAGGGCGATGATGCCCTGATAGCGTTCGCCCTCTTCAGGGGTGATGGTGATCACCAGCTGGCCATTGCCAATCAGGCTCTGCAGCTTGTCGTCAGTCGGCAGATCGCCTTCATGGCGGGCGACACCGCGCAATTGCTGATTGTGATCGCCGTTGATCACCGCCAGACGCACGGGCCCGTCCCCTTGCAGTTGCACCGTGATGGAGCCTTCAAACTTGAGGGTGGCGGTCAGCAGGCTGGTGGCGACCAGCAGTTCACCCAGCAGTTTCTGCACCTGTACCGGGTAGTTCTGGGCATCGACGATGTGGCGATAGGTACTATCCAGCTGGACCAGCTCCCCCCGCACTTCGTACTCTTCGAACAGATAGCGATACAGGAGATCTTGGTTACTCATCATGCTTTCCTAGGATTTTCTGGGAGAAAAGATAAATACATTGTTAAACAGTTGGTTAGGAACTAATTCCTGTGCCTGTCGTCATAAAAGAGCCACGGAGGCGAGTCAGTATTGCTTGACCTTGATCAACTGGCGCCGCTCCTGCTTGTCGGGGCGACGCTCCGGACTCGGGGCAAACTGGCTGTTGAAGCGTCTCGCCTCGCTGTTCTGGGCCCGTTTTTTCAGGCTCTCTTCGGTCTCTTCATAGAGCAACTGGGCCAGGGGGGCGGCCTTGCGCTGCTCGCTGACCTGCAGCACCCGCACTTCCCGTTCATCCTGGCCCTGCCAGAAGCGGACGAGAGCGCCGACCTCGACGGTTTTGCCCGGTTTGCTACGCTGGCCGTTATAATGCACCTTGCCACCGTCGATCTGATCCCTCGCCAGACTGCGGGTCTTGTAGAAGCGTGCCGCCCACAGCCACTTGTCGAGGCGGACCAGGGGGCTGATTTGTGCTGGATTCGACATGGATCGGCTCCGGGATGGCTGAAAGGGGAGCCTGATTATACCAGAGGCAGGCCCCGGGATAGAAACAGGGGGAACCGGGGTGTGACGGAATCTGAATTTTCACAGCATCATCCCATCCGGTCGGTTGTCTCTGGGTCCATTGCCGTACACAATAGCTAACCGATTTGGATGCCAGAATATTTTGATAAACATGACGCTACCGTTCAGGGATGACTTGTTGGGCTCCCTTCTGGCTCGCTGCAAGACAGTGCCACTCTCCCGTTTCAGCCAGCCTCTGTTCTGGCTGCTGTTGCTGTTGCTGGCCCAGCAGTGCGCCGTGCTCACCTGGCGTCTGTTCGAGCTGGCCCAGCCTTCCCGCGCCGTGCCCTGGCAGCCAGCTGTCACCTCGGGCCAGGGCGCCGGACCGTCCCGTCTCGATCTCGGCAACGTCAGCCGTCTCTCCCTGTTTGGCAAGGCGCAGCAACTGCAAGCCGACAAGGCTGCCCAAGCGGCCCTGATCGATGCCCCCAAGACCCAGCTCAACGCCCAGCTCAACGGGGTGCTGGCCAGTTCCGATCCGGCAAAATCCATCGCCATCATCGCCCACAACGGGCTGCAGAACTCCTATGGTATAGGGGATTACATCGACGGCACTCAGGCCAGGATCCGTCAGGTGTTTGCCGACAGGGTCATCATTGCCCGCGATGGTCGTGACGAGACCCTGATGCTGGATGGGGAAGAGTATGGCAAGCCGTTGCCCAAGGCGACTCGACAGGGGGCAGCGCTCTCTTCCGTTCGCAGCGAGTTGATGAGCAATCCTGGCAAGATCACCGATTATCTCAATATTTCTCCGGTCCGGGTGGATGGTCGCATGGTCGGCTATCGTCTCAACCCGGGCAGCAATCCCGAAATGTTCAATCAACTCGGGCTGGTCGCCAACGATCTGGCGGTCAGCATCAATGGCCTGGATCTGCGTGACAACGCACAGGCCATGCAGGCGATGCAGCAAGTGGCGGGCGCCACGGAAATGACCGTCACCGTCGAGCGGCAAGGACAGCTCTACGACGTTTATGTCGGCTTGTCAGAATAATGAATTGGAGTAGCACCAAGAATGACAAATAAAGGGAAGGGCTGGCGTCTGGCCACGGTGGCAGCTGCCTTGATGATGACGGGCTCTGCCTGGGCCACCGAGTATGCCGCCAGTTTCAAGAATGCCGACATTGAAGAGTTCATCAACACGGTCGGCAAGAACCTGAACAAGACCATCATCATCGAGCCCTCGGTGCGCGGCAAGATCAACGTCCGCAGTTACGACCTGCTCAATGAGGATCAGTACTACCAATTCTTCCTGAGCGTGCTCGATGTCTACGGCTTCGCCGTGGTGCCCATGAACAACGGCGTACTCAAGGTGGTGCGCTCCAAGGATGCGAAGACTTCGGCCATCCCCGTGGTGGACGACACTAACCCCGGTGTGGGGGACGAGATGGTGACCCGGGTGGTACCGGTGCGCAACGTCTCGGTACGGGAGCTTGCGCCCCTGCTGCGCCAGCTCAACGACAACGCTGGCGGTGGCAACGTGGTGCATTACGAGCCGTCCAACGTGCTGCTCATCACCGGCCGGGCGGCCGTGGTCAACCGTCTGGTGGAAGTGGTACGCCGGGTCGACAAGGCGGGCGACCAGGATATGGACGTCATCAAGCTGAAATATGCCTCGGCGGGCGAGATGGTGCGGCTGGTGACCAACCTCAACAAGGATGGCAACAACCAGGGTGCCAATGCCTCCCTGCTGCTCTCCCCCAAGGTGGTCGCCGACGAGCGCACCAACTCCGTGGTGATCAGCGGTGAGCCCAAGGCGCGGGCCCGCATCATCCAGATGGTGCGCCAGCTCGACCGGGATCTGCAGAGTCAGGGCAACACCCGGGTCTTCTACCTGAAATATGGCAAGGCCAAGGATCTGGTGGATGTGCTCAAGGGCGTCAGCTCCAGCATCGAGGCGGACAAGAAGGGGGGGGCGGCCACCGGTGGTGGTGCCAGCATCGGCGGCGGTCAGCTCGCCATCTCCGCCGACGAGACCACCAATGCCCTGGTGATCACCGCTCAGCCTGATGTCATGGCCGAGCTGGAGCAGGTCATCGCCAAGCTCGACATCCGCCGCGCCCAGGTGCTGGTGGAGGCGATCATCGTCGAGATCCAGGACGGTGACGGCCTCAACCTTGGGGTGCAGTGGGCCAACGCCAATGGCGGCGGCACCCAGTTCACCAATACCGGTCTGCCCATCGGACCCGCCATCATCGCGGGCAAGGATTACGACGACAACGGCAACACCGACGGGCTCGAAAACCTGCTCGGTGATT
Organism: Aeromonas sp. sif0611; assembly: GCF_019218845.1. Classification (NCBI taxonomy): domain Bacteria; kingdom Pseudomonadati; phylum Pseudomonadota; class Gammaproteobacteria; order Aeromonadales; family Aeromonadaceae; genus Aeromonas; species Aeromonas sp. sif0611. The sequence continues at coordinate 172,370 of NZ_JAHUWU010000005.1, forward strand.
TCAGCGGCATGGCGGCCGGCTTCTACAAGGGGGACTGGGCCATGCTGGTGACGGCGCTCTCCACCAACACCAAGAACGACATCCTCTCGACCCCGAGCATCGTCACCATGGACAACAAGGAAGCCTCCTTCAACGTCGGCCAGGAAGTGCCGGTACAGAGCGGCTCCCAGAGTTCCACCACCAGCGATCAGGTGTTCAACACCATAGAGCGCAAGACGGTGGGCACCAAGCTGGTGGTGACGCCCCAGATCAACGAAGGGGACTCGGTGCTGCTCAACATCGAGCAGGAGGTCTCCAGTGTGGCCCAGACCCAGGCGACCGGCACCGCCAACCTCGGTCCCACCTTCGATACCCGTACCGTCAAGAATGCGGTGCTGGTGAAGAGTGGCGAAACCGTGGTGCTGGGCGGCCTGATGGACGAGCAGACCAAGGAGCAGATCTCCAAGGTGCCGCTGCTGGGGGACATCCCTGTGCTGGGCTACCTGTTCCGCTCGACCTCCAATACCACCTCCAAACGCAATCTGATGGTGTTTATCCGGCCGACCATCTTGCGCGACGCCAACGTCTATTCCGGGGTCTCCAGCAACAAATACACCTTGTTCCGTGCCGAACAGTTGAACCTGGCGGCCGAGGAGGGTTACGCCACTTCGCCAGCCCGTCAGGTGCTGCCCGCCTATGGTCAGGATGTGATGATGTCCCCCGAGGTGCAGCAGCAGATCGAGCGGATGAAGGCCCAGCAGCAGTCCACTGCCACCGGGGCCAAAACCCAGGTGCAGGGACAGCCCTTCGTGCAGAGCAAGCCCTGATGGCCGCCTACCAGCTCGATGGCAGCGAGCTGCCTGCCCCCTTGCCGGAACTGCCGTTTGCCTTCGCCCGTAACTTCGGGGTGATCCTGACCGAGCGCCAGGGTGCCCCGGTGCTGCTCTGTCGCCAGGGGGTGACGCCGCAGACCCTGCTGGAGGTGCGTCGGGTGGTGGGGTGCACCTTCGTGGTGGAGCAGCTTGGCCATGACGAGTTCGAGACGCTGCTGACGGCCCATTACCAGCGCGACTCCTCCGAGGCGCGCCAGCTGATGGAGGATCTCGGCAACGAGATGGACTTCTTCGCCCTGGCCGAAGAGTTGCCCCAGAGCGAAGATCTGCTGGATGCCGATGACGATGCCCCCATCATCCGCCTCATCAACGCCATGCTGAGCGAGGCGATCAAGGAGGAGGCGTCCGACATCCACATCGAGACCTTCGAACGGGCCCTGGTCATTCGCTTCCGCATTGATGGGGTGCTGCGGGAGATACTGCGCCCCCATCGCAAGCTCGCCTCGCTGCTGGTGTCGCGCATCAAGGTCATGTCCCGCATGGACATTGCCGAGAAGCGGGTACCCCAGGATGGTCGCATCTCATTGCGCATCGGCGGCCGCGCCGTGGACGTGCGGGTCTCCACCATGCCGTCCAGTTACGGTGAGCGGGTGGTGCTGCGTCTGCTCGACAAGAACAACGTGCGGCTCGAGCTCAAGCAGCTCGGCATGACGCTGGCCAACCGCAACATCATCAGCGAGCTCATCCGCAAGCCCCACGGCATCATCCTGGTGACGGGCCCGACCGGCTCGGGCAAGTCCACCACCCTCTATGCAGCGCTCTCCGAGATCAACTCGCGGGATCGCAACATCCTGACCGTCGAAGACCCCATCGAATATGACCTGGAAGGGGTGGGTCAGACCCAGGTCAACACCAAGGTGGACATGACCTTCGCCCGGGGGCTGCGCGCCATCCTGCGTCAGGATCCTGATGTGGTGATGGTGGGGGAAATTCGCGACCTCGAAACCGCCCAGATCGCGGTGCAGGCGTCGCTGACCGGTCACCTGGTGATGTCGACCCTGCATACCAACACCGCCATCGGTGCCATCACCCGGATGCGGGACATGGGGATCGAGTCCTTCCTGCTCTCATCCTCCTTGCTGGCGGTGCTGGCCCAACGACTGGTGCGCACCCTCTGCCCGGATTGCCGCGCCCCGCACCCCATCACCGAGCAGGAGCGGATCGCCATGGGCATCGAACTGGCGCCGGATCAGCAGATGTGGCGCTCGGTGGGCTGTGAGCAGTGCAACCACACCGGCTACCGTGGCCGGACCGGCATCCACGAGCTGGTGGTGATCGACGAGGCGGTGCGCGAGGCGATCCACAGTGCCAGCGGCGAACTCGCCATCGAGCGCCTGATCCGGGGCCATACCCCGAGCATCCGTCGTGACGGCATCGACAAGGTGCTCCAGGGGCAGACCAGCCTCGAAGAGGTGCTGCGCGTGACCCGGGAAGACTAAGATGGCTGCGTTCGAATACAAGGCGCTCGACGGCAAGGGGCGCAACAAGAGCGGCGTGCTGGAGGGGGATTCTGCCCGTCAGGTGCGTCAGCTGCTGCGCGAGCAGGGGTTGACCCCCCTCGAGGTGAACGAGACCACCGAAAAGGCGAAGCGCGAGGCCAATCGCTTCGTGCTGTTTCGCCGTGGCGCCTCCACCTCGGAACTGGCCCTTATCACCCGCCAGCTGGCGACCTTGGTGGGCGCTGGGCTGACCATCGAAGAGGCCCTCAAGGCGGTGGCCGAACAGTGCGAGAAGGCCCACCTGCGCAGCCTGGTGGCCACGGTCCGCAGCAAGGTGGTGGAGGGCTATTCCCTCGCCGATTCACTCGGCGCCTTCCCCCATGTGTTCGATCAGCTGTTTCGCTCCATGGTGGCGGCCGGTGAGAAGTCCGGTCACCTGGAGAAGGTGCTCAACCGCCTCGCCGATTACACCGAGCAGCGCCAGCACATGCGTACCAAGCTGCTGCAGGCGATGATCTATCCCATCGTCCTCACCCTGGTGGCCGTGGGCGTCATCTCGATACTGCTCACCGCCGTGGTGCCCAAGGTGGTGGCCCAGTTCGAGCATATGGGCCAGCAACTGCCGGCCACTACCCGTTTCCTCATCGGCACCAGCGAGCTGCTGCAGCACTATGGCCTCTGGTTCCTGCTGTTGTTGTTCATTGGCGGCTTTGTCTGGCGCTGGTGGCTGACGGACGCCGGGCGTCGTCGCCACTGGCATCAGGTGGTGCTGCGCCTGCCGGTCATCGGCCGGGTCAGCCGGGGGCTCAACACTGCCCGTTTCGCCCGTACCCTCAGCATCCTCAACGCCAGTGCCGTGCCGCTGCTGGAGGGGATGAAGATCTCGGGGGAGGTACTCTCCAACGACTTTGCCCGCCACCGCATCGGCGAGGCGACCGAGCGGGTGCGCGAGGGGACCAGCCTGCGCAAGGCGCTGGATGAGACCAAGATTTTTCCGCCCATGATGCTGCACATGATCGCCTCCGGCGAGCAGAGCGGCGAGCTCGACAGCATGCTGGAACGGGCGGCGGACAACCAGGACAGGGAGTTCGAAACCCAGGTGAACATCGCCCTCGGGGTGTTCGAGCCCATGCTGGTGGTCTCCATGGCAGGGGTGGTGCTCTTTATCGTGATGTCGATCCTGCAGCCGATCCTGGAGCTCAACAACATGGTCAATCTATGATGCAGGCCTCCAGGCGCCCTGCTCCGGTCGATCCTGCGGTCCACTCACTCAAACTCAATCACATGGTGAATTTGTGAGGTCAGGCGTTCGAATAGGCTTCGTTATTTGATCTCACAAATCCAATCGAACTCGTGGGTTCTATTGGCCGACAGGCATAATCGAACGGTCGTGGTTCAACAATATGATCATTTTCTGATGACACACGTCATCTCATTCGTTAGGGAGTCATAGCAATGCACAAGCGTCGTCAAGCCGGTTTTACTCTGCTGGAAGTCATGGTGGTCATCGTGATCCTGGGGATCCTGGCCAGCCTGGTGGTGCCCAATCTGATGGGCAACAAGGAGAAGGCAGATCAGCAGAAAGCGGTCTCCGACATAGTGGCGCTGGAAAATGCCCTCGACATGTACAAGCTGGACAACAACCGCTATCCGACCACGGAGCAGGGGCTGGATGCCCTGGTCAACAAGCCGACCGCGTCCCCCGAGCCACGCAGCTACCGGGAAGGGGGCTACATCAAGCGCCTGCCGCAGGATCCCTGGGGCAACCCGTACCAGCTGCTCAGCCCGGGTCAGTTCGGCAAGCTCGACATCTTCAGCATGGGGCTGGACGGGGAAGCCGGGACCGATGACGACATCGGCAACTGGAACCTGAAGGATTTCCAATAAGTGATGGGTTGCGCCGCCATGCTGATGGGGCTGGTCTTGTGAAACCTTATCGTCAGGCGGGTTTCACCCTGCTGGAGGTGTTGCTGGTCGCCATGTTGATGGGGCTGGTGGCTACCGCGGTCACCCTCAGCATGGGGGGCGCCCGGGGGGATCGGGAGCTGGACAAGCAGGCGCGCCGCTTCATGGCAACCTTGCAGCAGGCGCAGGAGTATTCGGTGATGGATGGCCGGCTGCTGGGCCTGCGAGTCGAGGAGCGCGGCTGGCAGTTTATGTCCCGCAACCCCAAGGATCGCAAGTGGCAGGCGTTGACCGGCGACAAGATCCTGGGGCAGGTGCAGCTGCCGGAGGAGATGACCCTGACCGTCGAACTGGAGGGCTTCAGCTGGCGTACCGACTCGGACGAGAAGAACGAACAGGGCCGCGACGAGAAGGAGCGCACGCCCCAGATCTTCGTCTTCCCGGGGGGCGAACTCACCCCCTTCATGCTGACCCTGAGTCAGCAGGTGGATGACGAGAAGTACCTGCGCACCGTCAAGGGGGATGAGTTTGGTCGCCTCTCCCTGCTAGAAGACGAAGAGGAAGAAGAGTGAGAACCCCCTCTATCAAGGCGCGCGGCATGACGCTGCTGGAGGTCATGGTGGCGCTGGCGGTGTTTGCCATCGCCGGCCTGGCCGTGATGAAGACCGCCAGCGAACACCTCTCCGGCCTCAACTACCTGGAAGAGAAGACGCTGGCGACCTGGGTGGTGGAAAACCAGCTGGTGCAGCAGAAGCTCGAGGCCAAGTGGCCGGGTGACAGCTGGGTGGAAGGGAACGAGGAGCTGGCCGGCCAGACCTGGTACTGGCGCTATCGCGGCGTCGCCACCAGCGACAACAACTTCAAGGCTCTGGACATGGAAGTGCGTACCGCGCCCAAGGCCGAGAGCCCGGTGGCCATGATCCGGACCTATATCAGCCGATGAACAAGCGCCGTTGTGTGTCCATGATCCGGAGCCGGTGTCAGCCGATGAACAAGCGCCGTGTTATCCCCATGATTCGGAGCCGGTGCCAGCGGACGAGTGTCTGCCCGATGCCGAGGCGCCGTCAGAGCGGCTTTACCCTGCTGGAGATGCTGGTGGCCATCGCCATCTTCGCCAGCCTCAGCATGGGGGCCTATCAGGTGCTGCAGGGGGTGCTCACCAGCGACGAGGTGGCCAAGCGCAAGGAGGTCCGTCTCTCCGAACTGCAGCTCGCCTTCAGCCTGCTGGAGCGAGACGTCACCCAGATGGTGCCGCGCAGCGGCCGCATCGATGGTGAGAACAACAAGGTGCTGCTGGCGGCCTCCCGCTTCGGCCAGCAGAGCGATGACTGGGGGATGGCTTTCATCCGCGGTGGCTGGCTAAATCCGGACGGCATGCTGCCGCGCTCCGGCTTGCAGCGGGTGGGTTGGCGACTCAAGGAGCAGACTCTGGAACGGCTCAGCTACCTCTATCCGGATCCCGCGATCGGCACCGAGCCGCGCATTCAGCCGGTGTTGACCGGGGTGACGGCCCTGCGACTCTATTTCTACGACAAGGGGATGTGGAAGGAGGAGTGGACCCAGCGCGACCTGTTGCCTCATGGGCTGGCGGTGGAGCTGGATCTGGAGGATTACGGCACCATACGTCGTCAGTTCCTCATCGGGGCCGGCGGCCAGAGGACTGAAAATGGTAATTGATCGTCGTTGTTCCCTGACCGTCATGGAGGATTACGGCACCCTTCGCCGTCGTCAGTTCCTCATCGGGGCCGGCGGCCAGAGGGCTGAAAATGGTAATTGATCGTCGTTTTTCCCCGACCGTCATGGAGGATTACGGCACACTTCGCCGTCGTCAGTTCCTCATCGGGGCCAGCGGCCAGAGGGCTGAAAATGGTAATTGATCGTCATTTTTCCCCAACCGTCATGGAAGATAACGGCACCCTTCATCGTCGTCAGTTCCTTATCGGGGCCGGCGGCCAGCGAGCGGACAATGGCAGTTAAGCGCAGCCGGGGCCCATCCCGTACCACACCGGGCCGGCAAGGGGGCATGGCCCTGCTGGTGGTACTGCTCATCCTGTCGGTGATGGTGATCATCGCCAGCAACATGAGCGGCCGGTTGCAACTGGAGTTGCGCCGGACCAGCAACCTCACCGCCGGCAAGCAGGCCTGGTGGTATGCCATGTCGGCGGAGGCGCTGGTGATCAAGGTGCTCAACCAGGATTTCAAAGATGACCCCGATGTGGTCAATCTGGGTCAGAACTGGGCGCGCCAGGATGCTGTCTTCCCGGTGGATGACGGTACTCTGTCCGGACGGGTGCGGGATCTGCAATCCTGTTTCAACCTCAACAGCCTGAGCCTGGCCCTGAAAGAGGGGGAGAGCGGCGATGATCTCGAGGCGCAGCCCTATCAGTTCAAGGCGTTCCGGGCGCTGCTCGAGGCGCTGGAGGTGGATGAGTACGAGGCGGTGCAGCTCACCGACGCCATCCGCGACTGGACCGACAAGGATACCCAGCTGGTGTCGAGCAACGGGGCCGAGGATGCCTATTACGAGGGGCTCAATCCCCCCTATCTGGTGGCGAATCAGTGGCTGCTGGGAACGGACGAATTGCGGGCCGTGCGCGGGGTGAGCAGCGAGCTCTACGCCCGGCTCGCCCCCTATGTGTGCACCCTGCCCAGCGACAAGCTGGTGGTGAACATCAACACCATCAAGCCGGAGCAGGCGGCCCTGCTGGTGGGGCTTTACCAGGGCAAGATCGGGCTGGACGACGCCAAGCAGGTGCTGACCAGTCGCCCCAAGAAGGGGTGGAAGGAGAAGAAGGAGATGACGGACGAGCTGCCGGTGCAGCCGGGCGCCATCACGGGGCTGGATGCTGCACTGGACATCAAGAGCAACTTCTTCGAGGCCCGTCTGCTGGCCGAGGTGGGTGATGTGCGGGCCCGGCTGGAGACTGTCTTCCAGCGTGGCAAGGACAACAAGCTGGTGATGCTGCGTCGTCTGAACGATGGCGCAGAATAACAGGGAGAAGGCTGGCCTCTGGCCTGTCTGTCCCGCCCCTTATCTGGACTGCAGCCGATGGCTGCGGCTCGCCCATCGACAAGGATGCTGGCGGGCATGGCAGGAGAATCATTTGTGAGCGAGAGTCTGGTCATCCGTCTGGGGACCAATGCGCAGCAGCCGGTGCATTGGCTGGTGTGGTCGACGCAGGAGCAGGAGATCATCGCCTCCGGAATCCTGGCCTCGGCCCATGCCCTGGGTGAGCTGCAGGAGCGTGCCGGCGGCCGCCCCGTGGTGACCCTGGTGCCTGGCAGCGATCTTATCTTCCGGCGGGTCAGCCTGCCGGGCAAGTACAGTCGTCAGGCCGCGGCGGCGCTGCCCTATCTGCTCGAGGAGCAGATCGCCTCCGATGTGGATGAACTGCATCTGGTGGTGCTGGCTCATCAGGGGAACGACGTGGATCTGATGGCGGTGGACAAGGCGAAGATGCAGGAGTGGCTGGCGTGGCTGCAGCAGGCGGGTCTAAAGACCCTGCAACTGCTGCCGGATGTGCTGGCCCTGCCACCCGCCACCGAGGGATGGTCTGCCCTGCAGCTTGGCGCAGAGTGGTTGATCCGTCAGGGCCCAGTCCAGGGGATAGTCGCCGACGAGCCGCTGCTGGCCATGTTGCTGGCAGCCCAGCCCGAGCCGGTGACCCTGTATAGCCACACCCCCATTCCGGCCATGGCGGCCGGCAACTGGCGGGGGGCTGATCCCGAGCTGCCCATGCTGCTGCTGGCGAAAGGGGCGCTCGCTTGCCAGGCCAACCTGTTGCAGGGGCCCTATCGACCGCAGACCGAATACGGCCGTTATTGGCTGCAGTGGCGCAAGGTGGCGGTGGTGGCGGGGATCCTGCTGCTGGTGGCGCTGGCCCAGCGCGGGGTGCATCTTCATCAGCTGGCGGAGCAGGACAAGGCCCTCAAGGCGGAGATCCGGCAGGTCTATACCCGGATCTTCCCGGGGGAGACCCGGATCGTCAACGTCCGCAGCCAGATGGCCCAGCACCTCAAGTCCCTGGGGCAGACCCCGCAGGATGGGATCCTGCTGCTGCTGACCGAGTTGGCGCCGGTGTTTGCCGAGGTACCCGGCCTCAAACCCGAGGTGCTGCGTTTCGATGCGGGCAGGGGTGAGCTCAGGTTGCAGGTCACGGCCCCGGGTTTCACCGAGATCGAGCGCTTCCGTGAGCTGGCGGGCAAGCGCTTTGAGGTGCAGCAGGGTGAGGTGCGAAGCACCGAGGGCAAGGTGGAAGGCGCGCTGGTGCTGAAGGGGAAATCATCATGATGGACAAACTGCAAATCTGGTGGCATGGCATCAGCCCCCGCGAACAGCGGCTGGTGGCAGTGGGCGGCGGCATACTGCTGCTCGGGCTTTGCTACTGGGTCATCTGGCAACCTGTCGCCAATCGTATCGACGAGCGGGAGAGGCAGGTGGCCAATCAGCAGCAGACGCTCGCCTGGTTGAAAGAGAAGGGGCAGGAGGTGCTGGCGATGCAGGGGGGTCAAGGCCGCCAGGTAGACACCAGCGGCACCCTGGACGGGGTGGTGAACCGCACCGCCTTCAACCAGAAGATCAAGATAGCCCGGCTGCAACCCCAGGGACAGGAGCTGCAAGTGTGGATAGACACGGTACCGTTCGATGATCTGCTGCTCTGGCTCGCGACCCTCTCCGATCAATACGGGGTCCAGGTGCAGATCATCGAGGTGGCCCGTGAGGGGTTGGCACCTGGCCTGGTCAAGGTCAGACGTTTGCAGTTGAGCCGCCCCCAATGACACCAAGCGTTCAATTCGCCGTCCGGTTTCCGGCATCGTATTACGTTATGGCATCGGGCCTCGCCTGGGCCTGATCCTTGCAGTCGAGTCGTATTCTATGAAGCAAAAAGTACTGATTGCCGTCCTGTTTCTGACGGTCTATCTGATGTTCCTGCTGGCCAGGTTGCCCGCCACTCTGGTGGTGCGCCATCTGCCGTTGCCCCCCAACCTGGTGCAGCTGGAAGGGGTGAGCGGTACTCTCTGGAGCGGCCAGATTGCCCGGCTGCAATATGCCAGCGAGTCCCTGACCCAACTGCGCTGGGAGCTCGATGGCTGGTCGCTGTTGCGCCTGGCTCCCGAGGTGTCGCTGCGTTTCGGCGAGCGCGCTGGCCTCAATGGCCAGGGGGTGATCGGCTGGAATGGCGCGGCCTTCGGCCGTGACATCATCCTCAACGCACCTGCCCCCTGGGTGTTGGCGCGGGTGCCCATGGGCTTGCCCTTCCCCCTGACGGCGGCGGGTCAGCTGCAACTCAAGGTCGATCAGTTCGCCCAAGGCAATCCCTGGTGTGAGGAGCTCTACGGCAATCTCAACTGGTATGACGCGCAGGCCGACACCCCGGCGGGCAAGCTTTCACTGGGGGATCCCGAGGTCAAGCTGACCTGCCTCGACTCCCGCCTGGTGGCCGAGATCAAGCAGGGTTCGGAGGCGGTGCAAGTGCTCGGCAAGCTGGAGCTGCAGGCCAATCGCCAGTACCTGTTCCAGGGCACCCTCAAGCCGGGCCCGGCACTGCCGGAACAGATGAAACAGGGGTTGCCCTTCCTCGGTCAACCCGATGGTCAGGGGCGCTTCCCGCTGCGCTATCAGGGCCGCATCTGATGACATGGCCCTTGACAGACAACACCCCGCTCCGGCGGGGTGTTGTCGTTATGGGGCGGGTTCATCTGGTGGGAGGGGGCTCAAGGGCGTGGTGATGAGGTGATTCAGGAAGAAGCTGAACAGCTCGGCGCGTGAGCCGAGCCGCAGCTTGCCGTAGAGGTGCTTGCGGTGATTCTTCACGGTGCCGCAGCCGATGCCGAGTTCGGCGGCGATCCCCTCGGTGTCCAGCCCCTGCAGTAGCAGACTCGCCACCTGCCGCTCCCGGTGGGTGAGGCTCTCACCCCCCACGCTGGCGATGGCCTGCTCCACCGTCGTCTTCAGATCTGCACCATCTGGCCGGGCCGGGTTCTGGGCCAGCAGTGGTACCGCCTCCCGCCACTGCTGGCGACACAGGGAATGCACCAGAGGGAACAAGGCCTCTAGCCTGGCCCGCTCGTCCGGGCGCAGGGCTTGGCGCTTGTCGAGACGACCCAGAAACAGCATCAGGGTGAACCCGTCACGCACCGGCAGGATCAGCCCCACCTCCTCCTGCCAGCCGGTGGCCTGATAGAAGTGGTGGCGGTATTCGGGATCCAGCCGCCCCTTAGACACCTGCGCCAGGGTCCAGACCCCGGCGGGGAGGCCGTCCTGAAGCGCCTGCATAAAGGGATCCTGGCTGAAGTGGCTGGTGAGATAGCGATCAAACAGCAGGGCCCGCTGGTGGCTCAGGTTGTCATGGAGGTAGATCGGGCGCTGCCCCACCCCGAGCAGCAGGGCGCAGTCGAACGCCACCTGCTGCTGGATGAGGCGCATCAGGGCCGCCGCAAAGGCCGGGCTGTGCAGGACATCGACGACGGCGGTCAGGCTCTGGGTCAGCGAGTCTGTGGCGAGGGGCTGGCTCATGGCGACGGGCTCCGGATGGCGGGGGACAAGCTCCCCGATATGGGCGGGATGCTAGCACGAGAGTGGCAAAACTGTCCCCTAGGGGACATATCCGCCCCGAGCCATAGGGGCGAGTATGGCGACTTTCCCCTGCTGTTGGAGACCCCATGATCGACCCCCATTTGCTCACCGATCTTACCGAGCGCGGCCTGGTGGCCCAGATGTCCGACCCGGCGGCCCTGGCTTCCCACCTCGCCCAGGCGCGCATCCTCTACTGCGGCTTCGATCCCACTGCCAGCAGCCTGCACATAGGTCATCTGGTGCCGCTCTTGATGCTGCGCCGCTTCCAGCTGGCGGGTCACACCCCAGTGGCCCTGGTGGGGGGCGCCACCGGCCTCATCGGCGATCCCAGCTTCAAGGCGACCGAGCGCAGCCTCAACAGCAGCGAAACCGTGCAGGGCTGGGTGGTCAGCCTGTCCGCCCAGATCCGGGCGCTGCTGCCCGCGAGCGAGGGGCTGGCGGCCCCTGTGCTGGTCAACAACGCCGACTGGATGGGGCAGATGTCCGCCCTCGATTTTCTGCGGGACATCGGCAAGCACTTCTCGGTCAACGCCATGCTGGCGCGGGAATCGGTGCGCCAGCGGCTGGCCCGCCCGGATCAAGGGATCTCTTTTACCGAGTTCTCCTACGCCCTGCTGCAATCCCAGGACTTCGCCGTGCTCAACCAGCGTCTCGGCTGCACCCTGCAGATCGGCGGCAACGATCAATGGGGCAACATCACCAGCGGCATGGATCTCACGCGCCGGCTGCATCAGGCCCAGGTTTATGGCATGACGCTGCCCCTCATCACCAAGGCGGACGGCACCAAGTTCGGAAAGACGGAAGGGGGCGCCATCTGGCTGGATCCGGCGCTCACCTCGCCCTATGCCTTCCATCAGTTCTGGCTCGGCACCGCGGACGAGGATGTCTACCGCTTCCTGCGCTACTACAGCTTTATGCCGCTGGCGGCCATCAGGGAGCTGGAAGTCGAAGATGCGGGTCGGCAGGGACGCAAGCAGGCCCAGCAGGTGCTGGCGGACGAGCTGACCGAACTGGTGCACGGCAAGGGGGCACTGGCGGCGGCGCGGCGCATCGGCGAGCTGTTGTTCAGCGGCGACGTGGCCAGCCTCGGCGAAAGCGATCTCGCCCAGCTGGCGCAGGATGGTATGCCGAGTTGCCATATCGAGGGGGAAACGGATCTGGTGACCCTGCTGGTGGAGAGCGGCCTGGCGAGTTCGAAGCGGGTTGCCCGGGAGTTGCTGGCGGCGGGCGCCATCAGCCTCAACGGCGCCATAAGACAGGATGAACGGCTAAGTGCAGTGGATCGGCTGTTTGGCCGCTACCTGCTGCTGCGCCGGGGCAAGAAGCAGTACCGGCTGGTGGAGTGGGCGGGCTAGCGCGCCCGACATCAATGAGAAAGGACTGCCCGGGCAGTCCTTTTGTTTATCCGCTTGCTCATGGGGTCTGTGGCTTCCCCATTGATGCGCAAAATGCCTATTCACACGGCCAGCGGCAATAACTCGGCGTAGTCGCGGATCGCCGGGAAGGCGGTAATGTGTTGCTCGGGCTGGCGACTGTCCGGGTTCTGGATGGCGAGCTGATAACCGATGCCGTAGTCGGCGGCGGCACGCAGGATCCGTTCGCTGTCATCGACGAACAGGGTGCGGGCCGGATCGAATGCCAGCCGTTCTGCCAGCGCCTGCCAGCAGTGTTGGCTCTCCTTCGACCAGCCGAGCTCATGGGTGCTCACCATGAGATCCAGGTGGCTGGCGAGACCGAGGCGCGCATCCTTGACCGACAGGCTGGCGGGGTGGGCATTGGTGAAGAGCACCAGCTGCTTGCCCGCCGCCCGCAGGGCGGCCAGGAAGGGGATGACGTGGGGCCGCCACTGGATCTTGTCCAGTATCTCCTGCTTGAGGGCGCGGATGTCGAGCCCGAGGGTCCGGCTCCAGTAATCGACGCAGTACCAGTCGAGGGTGCCGCTGACGGCCTGATAGTGAGCATCGATCTGCGCCTTGGCGTCGGCCAGCGGCAGGCCGAGGCGCGCGGCGTAGCGTTCGGGCACCAGCTGCTGCCAGAGGTGGCTGTCAAAATGAAGGTCGATCAGGGTGCCATCCATGTCGAGCAGAACTGTGTCTATCTGGTGCCAGGGCAGTGGGGTGGGCATGGGGCCTCTTTGTGTCGGACGGGGTGGGGAAAACGGGGCGCATTATAACGGATTTTTCAGGCACCTTTCCGGCCCTTGCCCCGTGGTGTTCCCTCGGGGAGTCGTTTACTCTTGAAGCACTCTTTTTTAACGAGCAGTCAGCCCAGATGAGTGACCCCCACAAGTGCAAACCCGAACACGTCCGCGTCGAGGCCATGGCCCACGACAAGCGCAAGCCGGAGATCATCAAGGCCGAGCTGGTGGCCGAGAGCCGGTTGTTCAAGGTGGAATCCCTGCATCTGAAATTCAGCAACGGGGAGGAGCGGGTCTACGAGCGGATGCGCGGCGGCAACCGGGGTGCCGTCATGGTGGTGCCCCTGTTCGATGCCCACACCTTGCTGCTGGTGCGCGAATACGCGGCGGGCACTCACTCCTACGAGCTGGGCTTCCCCAAGGGGCTGATCGATCCGGGCGAAGATGCCTTCGAGGCGGGCAACCGGGAGTTGATGGAGGAGGCGGGCTTCGGGGCCCGTGATCTGATCCCTCTCAAGCAGGTCTCCCTGGCCCCCGGCTATTTTTCCAGCCGGATGGACATACTGCTGGCACGGGATCTCTACCCCGAGCAGCGGGTGGGTGACGAGCCCGAGCCCCTCGAGGTGATCCCCTGGCCCCTCAATCGCATCGACGAATTGCTGGCGCGACCCGACTTCACCGAGTCGCGCAGCATCAGTGCCCTGCTGCTGGCCAGCAAATGGCTGGCGGAGCAGGAAAGCTAGCCCAAGCGTGGGTAAAGGTAATAAAAACAGAGGATAACAAGATGCAGGAGTTGTTGGCCTGGATACCTGGGGTCAAGGAGATAGCCCGCGAAGCGGGACGGATCCTTCACGAAATCTATCACGGCGGTCAGTTCGAGCGTCAGCTGAAGGAGGATGCGACCCCGGTCACCAGTGCCGATCTTGCTGCCGATGCCTACCTCAAGCAGGCGCTGTCGGCGCTCACCCCCCATGTGCCCGTGCTGACCGAAGAGGCGGCCGATGTTCCCTTCAGCCAGCGTGCCAACTGGCGGCAATACTGGCTGGTGGACCCCCTCGACGGCACCGGCGAGTTCATCGCCGGCAGCGGTGATTTCGCCACCCTGATCGCCCTGGTGCGGGACAATGTCCCCGTGCTCGGGGTCATCTATGCCCCCGAGGCCGATGTGCTCTACTGGGCGGTACGCGGCCACGGCGCCTTCAAGGAGGTAAATGGCGAGGTGCATCCCATCAGTGCCATGCACCACGAGCACGACCAGCCGGACTCCCTGGTGGTGGCCATCAGCCGCCGCCAGAAGCTGGAGAACCTCACCCGCCGCCTCAACCCGGCCATCAACTACGAGCTGATCCCGCTTGGCTCCAGCTCCCTCAAGTCCTGCCTGGTGGCGGAAGGGGCGGCAGACTGCTATGTGCGGCTCGGCCCCACCGGCGAGTGGGACACCGCCGCCGCCCAGTGCATCGTCGAGGCGGCGGGGGGGCGCATCCTCAGCCTGGCGTTGCAGCCGCTCAGCTACAACGAAACGGAGTCGCTGGAGAACCCTGACTTCATCGTGATGGGGGATCCGGATCTCGCCTGGGGCAAGATCCTGACTCACTGAGCCGGTTGAAATGTAGCCAGCTCACCCAATCAGGCGGCCTCGTGGTCGCCTGATTGCTTGGTGTGATCCGCTGGCTTGCCACGGCATATTCAGGTGTATTCGCTACTTAAATGGATTGCTGTAGTGGATCATCACAATCAAACCCAAAGTGCTGGCATCTATTTTCAGGTAATTCTGAAAACTGCGCATTGGTCGAAATAAAAAATCGACCAGTGGTTATATTTTGGTTTTATATTTCGCCTAATTCGCTGTTTAAAGGTTTAACCGAACAGGACGGACTGGAAATTCCGCCCAATCTCACTGGCTGAACCTGGCTTTGCCAGTGAGATCTGCCAATGCCGTTTTTTGAGAATTAAATGCTAAAGGAGCACAATATTTTTAGATTTTAATACTATATATAAGTGGTTTATCAATGAGTTCATCTGTAGAGGTCACCCGGGAGCTATCTGGTTCCCCATCCATCACCCGCACTGGCTGGCGCCGCCACGATACCCACTGGGTGATCAGCCTGTTTGGCACCGCCGTTGGCGCCGGCATCCTGTTCCTGCCCATCAACCTGGGTCTGGGGGGCATCTGGCCCCTCGTCATCGTCGCCGTGCTGGCCGGCCCCATGACCTTCCTGGCCCATCGCGGGCTGGCGCGCTTCGTGCTCTCCTCTTCGCGCCCCCACGCCGACTTCACCGAGGTGGCCGAGGAACACTTCGGCAAGATGGCCGGTCGCCTCATCTCGGCGCTCTACTTCCTCTCCATCTTCCCGATCCTGCTCATCTACGGCGTCGGGCTCACCAACACGGTGGAGAGCTTCATGATCAACCAGCTCGGCATGGATGCCCCGAACCGGGTGATGCTCTCCGGCCTGCTGGTGTTCGCCATGATCGCCGTGATGATGGCGGGGGAGAAGGCGATGCTGCGGGCCTTCGCCTTCATGGTCTACCCGTTGGCGGCCATTCTGGCGGCACTCTCCTGCTATCTGATCCCCCAGTGGCACTGGCCGGAAGTGACCGCGTTCGAGGGGGCCAGCTTCCTCAACACCGTCTGGCTGGCGCTGCCGGTCACAGTGTTCGCCTTCAGCCACGCTGCCGCCATCTCCGGCTTTGCCAACGTGCAGCGCCGGGAATATGGCGAGCAGGCTGAAGCAAAGAGCGGCCTGATCCTGCGTAACACCACCGTCATGCTGGTGGGCTTCGTGCTCTTCTTCGTCTTCTCCTGCGTGTTGAGCCTCTCTCCGGCCCAGCTGGCCGAGGCCAAGGCCCAGAACGTCTCCGTGCTCTCCTACCTCGCGAACATCACCGACAACCCTGTGATAGTGACCTTGGGGCCGCTCATCGCCTTCATCGCCATCAGCTCCTCCTTCCTCGGCCACTTCCTCGGCGCCCGGGAGAGCCTGAAAAGCCTGATTGCCAAGCCCACAGGGCTGTCGCTGGCCAAAGCGGACCGGCTCGGCATCGCCCTGATGTTCTTCGCCATCTGGGGGGCGGCTGTCATCAACCCCGGCATCCTCGGCCTGATGGAGACTCTCTCCGGCCCCGTCATCGCCATGATCCTCTTCATCATGCCGGTGGTGGCCATCTACAAGGTGGAGGCGCTGTCCCGCTTCCGTCACGGCTGGGTGAACGGCTTCATCCTGCTGACCGGTTCGCTCTCGGTCTCGGCCCTGCTCTTCAGCCTGCTGAAGTAACAGCGGCACGATGGCTAAAAAGAGAAGAGGCGACCCCGGGGTCGCCTCTTCTCTTTCATGGGGCACAGTGTCTCAGCCCAGCTTGGCGCCGTTCTCCACCGCCTGCTCCGGGATGGCCATCACCACGGCGCCATCGGCCCGGTAGAAGCCGGTCAGCAGAAACTCCGACTGGATGGGACCTATCTGCTTGGCCGGGAAGTTCACCACGGCGACTATCTGGCGCCCCACCAGATCCTCCGGCTGATAGAGATCCGTTATCTGGGCGCTGCTCTTGCGCACCCCCAGCTCGGGGCCGAAATCCGCCCACACCTTGTAGGCGGGCTTGCGCGCCTCTGGGAAGGGCTCGACCCGCACCAGGGTGCCCACTCTCAGCTCCACCATCTCGAACTGCTGCCAGCTTATGGTCTGCATCTTGGCTCCTCCTTTCACACACCTTGCATTGACCCCAGCATGCCTCGAAACGACAGCCCCTGTCTTCGGCAAGGGGCCGGACTGTTATGGCTGCGGGCCGTTTTGCTGGCGCCAGCGGGAGGGGGTGAGGTCCGTCTCGGCCAGGAAACGCTCGGCGAAGGCTCCCTGATCCTGATAGCCGCAGCGGCTAGCCACCTCGCCGATGGGCAGGGCGGTCTGGGCGAGCAGGGTGCGTGCCAGCGCCATGCGCCGCCCGCGGATGTAGTGGGAGGCGCTCATGCCGAACTGCTGGCGAAAGGCGTGCTTGAACTGGCTCTGGCCGAGGCAGGCGATGGCGGCCAGCTGCTGATTGGTCAGTGCAGCCGCAAGGTTGGCCTCGATATGGCGCTGCACTCTTGTCATGCGGGGGGCCAGGGTGGGGCCCATGCCCTGACCCTGGGCCAGGAGGCCCAGCCAGATCTGCTCCATGCCGGCTACATGACGACCCTGGCGCACCATCTGATGCAGGAAGGCGAGGTAGTGGCGCTGGGGTTCGTCCAGGGGGATGAAGGGGCGTTCGCCAAGGGCCTCGGGCAGCCAGTGGCTCTCCTGCACCAGGAAGGAGAGCGCCGGGTCGGCGGCGTAGTCGTGGCGAAGACCGGGGGCGATGACGCAGGCAAAACCAGGCGCGAGGCGGCGTCCCTGGCCCTGCACCTCGATCTCGAGGGGGCCATCCAGGGGGATCACCAGCTGGGCGAAGTCGTGGCTGTGGCTACTGATGTCGCTCTGGTAGCGGCGCAGGCTGAACGGGCAGGGGGCGGATAAGGATGACGCGGCACCGGGCCGCGTCATCGAAGAGGGGGGATTATGTGCCATGGGCCACCGGATTACTCGGCGTCGAAATCTTCGATCTCTTTGCCGAGCGCCTCCATGATGGCGCGGGCCTCGGCGGGGACGCTGTCCGGATGGTCCTTGCGCAGATCGTCGTCACAGGGCAGCGGCTGACCGGTGAATGCGTGCAGGAAGGCCTCACAGAGCAGCTCGCTGTTGGTCGCATGACGCAGGTTGTTCACCTGGCGACGGGTGCGCTCATCGGTCAACACCTTCAGCACCTTGAGCGGGATCGAGACGGTAATCTTCTTGACCTGTTCGCTCTTCTTGCCGTGCTCCGCGTAGGGGCTGACGTAGTCGCCGTTCCACTCTGTACCCATGTTCCACCTGTTCTCGTTTGGCCGTGAGCGCGGATTTTAACCCTTAAGGAATTCAATGGCAATCCAACAGCAAAGCCATTTAGACGTCTAGAAGTGTTGACGGCTTTTTTAAGGTGGCGTAGTGTGATGCACCATGGGCCGGCACTCCGGCCAGCGCAAATGAGAGCGGGGCAGGACGACCCACGAGGCGGACCGGCTCCGGCAACACATCAAGGAGAGTGACATGACCCACAAGGCCACCCTGGCGGTACGCACCGGGATTGAGACAGACACACAGCACGGTGCCGTGGTGCCCCCCATCTATCTCTCCAGCAACTACACCTTTGCCGACTTTGGCGAGCCCCGTCAATACGATTATGCCCGCTCAGGCAACCCGACCCGCACCAATCTGGCGGACGCCTTGGCGGCCCTGGAAGGGGGCGCTGGCGCCGTGGTGACCGGTACCGGCATGGGAGCCGTGCACCTGGTGACCACGGCCCTGCTCAAGGCGGGGGATCTGCTGATCGCCCCCCACGACTGCTACGGCGGCACCTGGCGCCTGTTCGAGTATCTGGCGGCCAAGGGCCATTACAGGGTGCAGTTCGTCGATCAGGGGGACGAGTCGGCGCTCGCCGAGGCCCTGGCGCAGCAGCCGGCCCTGGTGTGGGTAGAGACCCCCTCCAACCCGCTGCTGCGGGTGGTGGACGTGGCCGCCATCGCCACCACCTCCCATGAGGTGGGTGCCAGGGTGGTGGTGGACAACACCTTCCTCTCCCCGCTGCTGCAACAGCCGCTCTCGCTGGGGGCCGACGTGGTGGTGCATTCGACCACCAAGTACATCAACGGCCACTCCGACGTGGTGGGCGGGGTCGCGATCGCCAAGGAGGCCGAGCTGGCCGAGTCTCTGGTGTGGTGGGCCAACTGTCTGGGACTCACCTCCGGTGCCTTCGACTCCTACCTCACCCTGCGTGGCCTGCGCACCCTGGCGCCGCGCCTGCGTGCCCATCAGGAGAACACGGACAGGATCCTGGCCTTCCTGCAGCAGCAGCCGCTGGTCAAAAAAATCTATCACCCCAGCTTGCCGAGCCATCCGGGCCACGAGATTGCGCGCCGTCAACAGTCCGGCTTCGGCGCCATGCTAAGTTTTGAACTCGATTGCAACGAGACGGGGCTGCGCGCCTTCCTCGCGGCGCTGCGCCTCTTCTCGGTGGCGGAATCCCTCGGCGGGGTGGAGAGTCTGGTGGCCCATCCGGCCAGCATGACCCACAGGGCCATGACCCCGGCGGCGCAGCAGGCGGCGGGCATCAGCGCCCAGTTGCTGCGCCTCTCGGTGGGCATAGAGCACGGTGAAGACCTGGTGGCCGATCTGGCTCAAGGCTTTGAACAGGCGCAGTTGGCACAACAGGCAGAACAGGTGAAGTAATGGAACAGCAACAACAAGGAGAGAGTGCGGTGGCGGCAGAGAGAGCCTTGAAGCGGCGTCATGTGCACAAGTTTGGCGGCAGCAGTCTGGCGGATCCTGTCTGCTATCGCCGGGTCGCCAGTATTCTCGAACAACAGGCCGAGCAGCAGGGCGGGGGCAGGGAACTGGTGGTGGTCTCCGCCGCCGGCAAGACCACCAACCGGCTGATCCAGCTGGTGGAGCTGGCCGAGGCGGGTGACGAGGCCGCAGGGGAAGCCATCACTGCCCTGCACGCCTACCAGCAGAGCCTGATCGACGGCCTGCTGGAGGGGGAGTTGCTGCTCGACTTGAGCCAGCAGCTGACCGACGACATGCAGCAGATCGCCAAGACCCTGGAAGGGCAGTTTGATCGCTTCGCGCGCAACGGCCTGCTGGCCTTTGGCGAGGTGTGGTCGGCGCGCCTGCTGGCCGCCCTGCTCAGCAGCCGCGGCGACAAGGCCATCTGGCTCGACGCCCGCAGCTTCCTGCGCGCCGAGGATGGCGCCCTGGTCAAGGTCAATACCGCCATCTCCAGCGAGCTGCTCAAGGCCCGCCTGGCGGAGCATCCCGGCCGCATAGTGGTGACCGGCTTCATCGCCGCCGACATGGAGGGGCGCTCCTTGCTGCTCGGCCGCAACGGCTCCGACTACAGCGCCAGCCTGTTGGCCGCCCTGGCGGACGGGGAGTCCACCACCATCTGGAGCGACGTGGCCGGTGTCTACAGCGCCGATCCGCGCCGGGTGAAGGAGGCGCGTCTGCTGGAGCGCCTGAGCCTGGCGGAGGCCAACGAGCTGGCCCGCCTCGGCTCCTCCGTGCTCCATTCCCGTACCCTGCAGCCGGTGGCCGACAGCCGCCAGCGCCTCACCCTGCGCTGCAGCTACAACCCGGACGAGGGCTGCACCCATATTCTGCGCCGGGCGCCGCGCTCCGGCGGGGCGCGCATCGTCTCCTCGGTGGATCAGATAGCCCTCATCGAGCTCAAGGTGCTGCCCCAGACAGGTTATGAGCAGACGGTGGCGGCTATCGAGGCCCATCTGGCCCGCCATCGCCTCCACCCGCTCACCCTGCAGCGCCAGCCGGATCGGCGGGTGCTGCGCCTGGCCTACACCCTGGAGGTGGCACAAGGGGCCTTCGAGGTGCTGCGGGACTTCCAGCTGCAGGGCAGCTTCACTGGCCTGATCCAGAAGGAGGGGTTCAGCCTGGTGGCCCTGGTGGGGGCAGGGGTGACCGACAACGCCGAGCAGTGTCACCGCTTCTACCAGCTGCTGGCGGATCAGCCCCTGGAGTTCGTGCAGGTGGCCCGAGATGGCCTGAGCCTGGTGGCCGTGCTGCGCCAGGTGGTGCTGGAACCCCTGCTCATCGCCCTGCACAGCGCCCTGTTCAGCCGCCCGACCCGGGTCGGTCTGGTGGTGTTCGGCAAGGGCAACATAGGGGGTCACTGGTTGGCGCTCTACGCCCGGGAGAAGGCGCGGCTCGAGCACGAGCTCAATCTGGCGCTCACCCTCTACGGGGTGTTCGACTCCAAGGGAGGCCTGCTGGATGAAGAGGGGCTGGATCCCCTCAAGGTGCGCGACAACTTCAACCCAAGACCGCTTATCTGGCCGGAGCTGCTCTCCCAGCTGGAGCAGCACGGTTTTGACTCCCTGATTGCGCTGGACATGACCGCCAGCGAGACGGTGAGCCGCTACTACCCGGACTTCGCCCAGCTCGGTTGCCACATCATCGCGGCCAACAAGTTTGCCGGCGCCGCCGACAGCGAGTTCTACCAGCGCATCAAGCAGAGCTGTCGCGATCATCAGGTGCAGTGGCGCTACAACGCTACCGTGGGGGCCGGGTTGCCCATCCAGTCCAGCATCCAGATGCTGCGCCAGAGCGGGGATCGCATCCAGGGAGTCTCCGGCATCTTCTCCGGCACCCTCTCCTGGCTGTTCCAGCAGTATGACGGCAGCCGCCCCTTCTCCGAGCTGGTGGACGAGGCCTGGCAGCACGGTCTGACCGAGCCGGATCCACGGGAGGATCTCTCCGGTCAGGACGTGCGCCGCAAGCTGCTCATCCTGGCGCGGGAGGCGGGCTTCGAGCTCGACTCCGCCGACATCGAGCTGGAGAACCTGGTGCCCGTCTCCCTGCGCAAGGTGAGCACGGATCAGTTCATGGACAGGCTCAAGGAGCTGGATGATCCCATCCAGACCGCGTTCGAGGGGGCACGCCGGGTCGGCAAGGTGCTGCGCTACGTCGCCCGCTTCGAGCACGACGGCAAGGCCCGCGTCGGGCTGGAGACCCTGGAGCCCCACCATCCGTTCGCGAACCTCCTGCCCTGCGACAACGTGTTTGCCATCGAGAGCGACAGCTATCGCACCAATCCGCTGGTCATTCAGGGGCCTGGGGCGGGGCGCGAGGTGACGGCCGCCGCCATTCAGTACGATCTGTGGCAGATCTGCGCCAGCCTGTAAGGGACTGGTGGATGATACAAAGAAGAGGCGCCCAAGGGCGCCTCTTCTCGTTGGTGGTCGCAATGCCTTACCAGAACAGCCTGCCCAGCAGGGGGGCGAGCAGCACAGTCGCCATGCCGGCTATCATCATCACCATGCTGGAGACCACCCCCTCCTCGTTGCCCATCTGATAGGCCCGGGCGGTACCCGCGCCATGGGCGGAGGCGCCGAAACCTGCCCCCTTGCCGAGGCGGCTGCGGATGGCGAGCACCGTCAGCACGCTCTCACCCACCGCCATGCCGATCACCCCGGTCAGCACCACGAACAGGGCGGTGAGATCGGCATTGCCACCGACCGAGCGGGTCGCCTCCACCGCGAAGGGGGTGGTGATGGATCGCATGGCCATGCTGCGCTGCAGCAGCTCGGAGAGGTTCAGCCAGCGGGCCAGCAGCACTGTGCTGCCCACCGCCATCACCACCGAGGCGATCACCCCCACCGACAGGGAGAGCCAGTGGCGGCGCATCAACTCGCGGTTCTCGTAGACCGGCACCGCGAAGGCGACGGTGGCCGGGCCCAGCAGCCAGAGCAGCCAGTGGGATTCGGCCATGTAATCCTGATAGGGGATGTTGAACAGCACCACCACGGCCACCAGCAGGGCGGGGGCCAGCAGCAGCGGCATCAGGGGCAGGATGCGCTTCTTGCCATAGAGCCACTTGCTGGCGTAGTAGAACAGCAGGGTGAGGGCGAAGCAGAGCAGGCCGAGCAGGGTGTCAGACATGGCGGCGACTCCGGCGGGCCAGCTTCAGCTCCAGGCGATAGACCCTGTCCACCACCAGGGCCGTGGTGCCGAGCACCAGCACAGTGCTTGTCACCAGCACCAGCATGATGCGCCACCCCTCCTGCAGCAGCAGATCCTGATAGTTGACCACGGCTACCACGGCGGGGACGAAGAACAACAGCATCTCTGCCAACAGCCAGCGAGCCCCGGCGCTGAACCACTGGGCCTTGACCACCCCGAGCAAGATGCAGACCAGCAGCAACAGCATGCCGGTGAGGTTGGCGGGCAGGGGCAGGTGGAAGGTGCGTACCGCGGTGTCGGCCAGCAGCCAGATGGCCGCCAGCAGGGCGATTTGGAAGGGGGTTTGCAACCAGCGAAGGCAGAAGGCTTTCATGATGGGCGTCTTTCTGTGAACCTGGTCACAGTATAAATGGGGGCCAAACCTGCAAAAAATGAATTTAAATTATGAAAAATATGCCAAATTGGCATTATTTGGCGATCACCCCAGACGAGCGTCCCATGGATATCCGAGCCCTGCGTTACTTTGTCGAACTGGTGCGGGAGAAGAGTTTCACCCGCGCCTCCGAGAAGCTGTTCGTCACCCAGCCCACCATCAGCAAGATGATCCGCAACATGGAGGAGGAGCTGGGCCAGCCCCTGCTCAATCGGGAGGGACACAGCTTCACCCTGACCGACAGCGGCCAGGTGCTGTTTGCCCGTGGCCAGCTGATCCTGGCCCAGATGCAGCAGCTGGAGGCGGAGCTTGCGGATCTGCAGAGCCTGCAGCACGGGCGCCTGGCGCTCGGCATCCCCCCCATGGTGGGCCACGTCTATGCGGACCTCATCCGCGCCTACCGCAGCCGCTATCCCAGGGTGGAGCTCTCGATTGTCGAGTACGGCGGGCGCCGCATCGAGCAGGCGGTGCTGGAGGGGGAGCTGGATCTCGCCATCACCATGCTGCCGACCAGGGAAGAGGGGGTACTGAGTGCGCTGGAGCTGGACTGCTATCCCATACAGGTGGTGCTGCCGGACCTGCCCCGCTGGCGCGGGGGCAGCGAGATCCGGCTGGCGGATCTGCAGGAGGAGCCCTTCCTGCTCTACACCCAGGCCTTCACCCTGAGCGAGCGGCTGGAGCAGGCCTGTCAGCAGGCGGGCTTCGTGCCCCAGGTGGCGGCGCGCAGCAGTCAGTGGGATTTTCTCACCGCCATGGTGCGCAGCGGCATGGGGGTTGCCTTCCTGCCCGAGCCCATCTGTCGGCGACTGACGCCGGACGGCCTGGTGTTGCGTCCCCTGTTGCCGGAGCTGAGTTGGCGACTCGGGGTGATCTGGCCCGCGAAACGTTACCTCTCCCGCACTGCCGAGGCCTGGCTCGCCATGTGTCGAGAGCAGGGGGCGCGGGGCTAGGTGCTACTTGCCTACCTTGCCTGTCTTGTCGTGGGGGGGAATACCGAACGCATCCCGGGCCGGATCATAGAGATAGGATCGGTAGTCGTTTCCCTCGGCGGGCAGCAGGGGGTTGTTCAGCCTGAACAGCTGGCGCGAGGCCAGCTGGGTGAACGCCAGGGAGGGTTGGAAGTGCTGGCGCCAGAGCCGTTTGAGTGAGCCGTCCTGCCAGGCCAGCCGCAGGCCGAGCTGGATGCGCTCGCGCTCCTTGTGGTAGGTGACATGGCTGTAGAAGGCGTGGATCAAGGGATAGAAGAGGATCACATGGCGATCGACGGTGAGTGTCGGCAACCTGGGGTGGTGGGTCTCCCACTCCGCCAGTATCTCGTTGGCACCGCGACAGAAGAGATCGACCCTGCCACGGGCCACCATGCGAAAAAGAGACTCGTAGTTGTCCACCTCCTGCACCTGGAAGCCGTTGTGGCGCAAGATATCGGCATCCTGCCACCCCTTGCCACTTCCCTGACTGAACGCCTGCAGTTGTGCCAGGGTGCGGACCCCGGCCAGCGCCTTGGCGCGGTCGGCGCCGACGAAGCAGACCCGGTAACCGAGAATGCCGAGATCGATGGGGAAGGGGATCCGGCTGACCTCGGGGTGAGGCGTCTTCTGGGGCCAGTTGTCGATGATGAAGAGGGCATTTCTGCCCGGCTTTTGCACCTCGAGCCGCATCCGCGCCTTGTTCATCTTGAGGGAGTCGTGCAGCTCGTAGTCGCCATATTGCTGGCGGGTCTTCTCCAGCGCCAGTCGCATCGCCTCCCGGTAGTAGTCCATGCGGGCATCCTGTTCATTCTCCGGGCTGAGCAGGGTAAATCGGGTGGCCGCCATCGGGGAGGCGGAGAGGGAGAGCATGAGGAGCAGGAGCAGGAGTCGATGCATCTTGGCCGGGTTCTACAACGGGAGTGTGCCCATTATAGTTCGGGGCCCCCCTGCCGACACAGCGCTATTGGCCCCGGCTCCTCTGACCTCTGGGCCTGGCTTCAGACGGCATTTACCTGCGAACCCGACTGGGGACACAGTGCGATTGTGGGGCCCGGACGCCTCTGACTTCTGGGCCTGGCCTCAGACGGCATTTATCTGCGACCTCAACAGGCAGCAGAGTGTGATGATGGGACCCGGGCTCTTCTGGCCTAACCTCAGACCGATTCCATCAGGGCGCCCAGCTGGCGACACAGCTGGCGCAGGGTCTGGTTGTCGAGACAGCCGAAGCCGAGCAACCAGCCCTCCCGGGTGGGCGGGGCGAGGTGATACTGACGCAGGGGGCGCAGCCCCAACCCCCGGGCGTTGGCCGCCTCAGTCCAGCGGGCCTCTCCCCCGGCGGGGAGCAGCACGGCGCACTGCAACCCGGCGCCGCTGTGGACGGGGGTGAGCCTTGGGCAGTGCTCGGCCAGCTCGGCCAGCAGCAGATCCCGTCGACTCTGGTAAACGAGACGGCTCTGGCGCAGGTGAGTGGCGAAGTGGCCGGCGCGGATGAAGTCCGCGGTGACCGCCTGCTGCAACTGGTTGCTGTGGCCGTCGACGGCGGCGCGAGCCCGGCTGAAGGCCTCCATCAGGGGGCGCGGCAAGACCAGGTAGGCGAGGCGCAAGGAACCAAACAGCACCTTGCTGAAGGTCCCCACATAGAGGACACGCCCCTGGCCATCCAGCCCCTGCAGGGCGGGGAGCGGCCGCTGATCGTACTGGTACTCCCCGTCGTAGTCGTCCTCCAGGATCCAGGCGCCGCGCCGCTCGGCCTCCGCCAGCAGTGCCATGCGGCGCGGCAGGCTCATGGGCACGCCCAGGGGGTACTGGTGGGCCGGGGTGCAGTAGATGAGCCTGGGGCTGGGATGTTCACCGGCGGGGTTGAGCCCCTCCTCGTCCACCGGCACCGGGTGGATGCGGGCGCCGGCGCTCTCCATGGCGGTGCGGGCCCCGGGATAGCCCGGATCCTCCACCCAGACGGTGTCACCGGCATCGATGAGCAACTGGGTCGCCAGCAATATGCCCTGCTGGGAGCTGGTGAGGATCAGGATCTGCTCCGGCTCGCACACCACGCCCCGCGACTGTACCAGGTAGCTGCTGATAGCGGCGCGCAGCGTGGCCAGCCCTTGCGGATCCCCGTAATTCATCCAGTCGCTGGCCCCCTGGCGCCACTGCTGCTGCATCAGGCGACCCCAGAGTGCCTGGGGAAAGAGGCGGGGATCCGGCTGGCTGGAGGCAAAGGAGTTGCCCACCTCGGGCACCTCGTGGCAGGCCCCCCCTTGCGCCATCTCCTGACCACGTCGTGAGAGCCCCGCCGCCGACTGGGGCGGGCGCGGAGCGGGGCGCACCGCCGCCAGGGCGACGAAGCTGCCGGCCCCCACCTTGCGCACCAGATACCCTTCCGCCTCCAGCCGGCCATAGGCCAGCTCCACCGTGCTGCGGGAGATGCCGAGATCCCGGGCCAGCATGCGGCTGGCCGGCAGCCTGCCGTGCAGCGGCAGATGACCCGCCAGTATCGCCTCCCGCAGGGTGCGCACCAGCTGTTCGTGCAGAGGAAGATCGTTTTGCTGCTGGTCGGCAAAGAGGGTTAGCAGGACTGTCATGATTGGCCTCCGCGGGGGCGGGGCAGATGGCCCCCCCATCCGGATATCGCCTCCCGCAGGGTGCGCACTAACTGTTCGTGCAGGGGAAGATCGTTTTGCTGTTGGTCGGCAAAGAGGGTTGGCAGGACTGTCATGATTGGCCTCCGCGGGGGCGGGGCAGATGGCCCCCCCATCCGGATATCGCCTCCTGCAGGGTGCGCACCAACTGTTCGTGCAGGGGAAGATCGTTTTGCTGCTGGTCGGCAAAGAGGGTTGGCAGGACTGTCATGATTGGCCTCTGCGGGGGCGGGGCAGATGGCCCCCCCATCCGGATATCGCTTCCCGCAGGGTGCGCACCAACTGTTCGTGCAGGGAAAGATCGTTCTGTTGCTGGTCGGCAAAGAGGGTCGGCAGGGCTGTCATGGCACTTCCCGTTGCGGATAAATTGGTCTGCCCATATTGGCAAAATTGGTCGGCGTGGCAAGGCCATTTTGTCGCTACATTGGTGGGCAAGGAAGTGAAGCAATCCCATTGGCTACAGAAGGAGTCTGCATGTCGGAATACAGCGCCACCATCAGCTGGCAGCGAGGGGCCAGCGAGCCCTTTGTCGATCAGCGCTACAGCCGGGCCCATGAGTGGGCGTTTGACGGCGGAGTCAGGGTACCCGCCTCCTCCTCCCCCCAGGTGGTGCCCTTGCCTTACTCGGTGGCCGAGCACGTGGATCCCGAGGAGGCCTTCGTCGCATCCCTCTCCAGCTGTCACATGCTGACCTTCCTCTGGCTGGTTGCCAGGGCGGGTTATCTGGTGGAGAGCTACCGGGATGAGGCCGTCGGCATCATGGAGCAGAACGAGCGAGGTCGCCAGTCCATCACCCGGGTCACCCTGCACCCCAGGGTGCGGTTTGGCGGCGAGCGTCGGCCCGATCTCGCCGCGCTGGAGCGGCTACACCACCAGGCCCACGAGGAGTGCTTCATTGCCAACTCGGTCAACACCGTCGTCACCACAGAGATAGCACTCTAATCACAAGGAGGTTCAGGATGAGTCATGTATTGAGTACCGGGGTCGCGAGCCCGCTGGAGGCCAGCGCGTTTTTCGAGGCCCAGTTGAAGTTTCGCACCGATCCGGCGGATCTCGCCGCCGATCTGCTGGCCGGGGAGGCGGACGAGAGGGGCAGCATAGTGGTCATCGACACCCGCTCCCCCGCGCACTACGCCGAGGGCCATATCCCGGGCGCCATCTCCTTCCCCCATCGCACCATGAGCCCGGCGACCACCCAGGGGCTGTCGCGGGACAGGGTCTATGTCTGCTACTGCGATGGCATCGGCTGCAACGGCTCGACCCAGGGGGCGTACAAGCTGGCGGCCCTGGGCTTTCGGGTCAAGGAGCTGATCGGCGGCCTGCACTGGTGGCGCCAGGACGGCTTCGCCGTCGCCACCGGCAGCGAGGCCGGCGTCTTGCTGGAAGGGGGGATCGCCTGTGCCTGCTGAATCCCTCTTCAACGGCCATGGCCAACCCCTGGGGGAGTCTCTGCCCGACTGGCGGGGCGCCGAGTTCCCTCCTCATCGGGTGCTGAGCGGCTGGGGCTGTCGCCTGGAACCGCTCGATCCCGAGCGCCACGGCGGCAGCCTGTGGCAGGCCTTCTGTGCCGACAGCGGGGCCATGTGGACCTACCTCACCAGCGGCCCCTTCGAGAATGAGGCGGCCATGCTGGCCTGGCTGCGAGGGGTCGCCGCCAAGGCCGATCCCCAGTTCTATGCCATTGTCGATGAGAGGCGCGGCCGGGCGCTGGGGCTCGCCAGCTACCTGCGCATCGACCCCGCCGCGGGCAGCGTGGAGGTGGGCTGGCTGCACTTCTCGCCGGCCCTGCAGCAGTCGCGGCTGGCGACGGCGGCCATGGCGCTGATGATGGCCAATGCCTTCGCCCTGGGGTATCGCCGCTACGAGTGGAAGTGCAATGCCCTGAACCGGCCCTCCTGGCAGGCGGCGCTGCGTCTCGGCTTTTGCTATGAGGGGACGTTCCGCCAGGCGCGGGTGGACAAGGGGCACAGCCGGGATACCGCCTGGTTCTCGGTGATAGACGGCGAGTGGCCCGCATTGAAGGGCTGTTTCGAGCGCTGGCTGGCGGATGCCAACTTCGACGAACAGGGGCGCCAGCGGCTGCGCCTCTCCGAGCTCACCGCCGCCTGCCGGGTGACGCCATAAGCCTGTGGTCCCTTGGGCCTGAAGGGCAAAACGCAAGAGGCCCCGATTGCGGGGCCTCTCTCATGCTGGATGTTGCTTGATGAGTGAGCTCATTCATGGTGCTCGCCGATGGGGGCGGCTATCCACTTCATCAGGCGCACCATGTCCTCGGGCGCCACCCCGACCGAGAGGCCGCGCTTGCCGCCACTCACCAGGATCTCGTCAAACGCCATGGCGGAGTCGTCCAGCACGGTCGGCAACAACTTCTTCTGGGCCAGCGGGCTGATGCCGCCCACCTTGTAGCCGGTCAGCTTCTCGGCATCGGCCGGCTTCATCATCTCCACCTTCTTGAGGCCGGTGGCCTTGGCGAGCTGTTTGAGGCTGCACATGCCGGAGGAGGGGACTATGGCGACCACCGCCTGCTTGTCGTGGTGAGCCAGCAAGGTCTTGAACACCTGAGCCTGGGGCAGGCCGAGCTGGGTCGCGGCATGCTTGCCGAAATCGTCGTGGGCTTCGCACTCGTAGGGATAGAGCTTGTGGGGGATTTTCAGCTTCTTCAGCAGGTTGATGGCGGGTGTCATGGGGTCTCCTCGGGCCGGAACAAGGCCAGACAGTCTGCGCCCGAGGGCCAGATGTGGCAAGTGTCAGCCTTCACCCCCCATGGGGGCCTCTGTTCGCGCAACCGGATCCCGGATCCTATGATCTGAGCTCTTGTTCCCGCATTCCACCGCGATGCGATGGCGATCGAAAGGAATCGTAGCCATGAATACCCCAGCAATCCGCTCTCGCGATATCGACACGTTCGATCGTTATGAGGCCCTGGCCCGGCTGACCGCCCTCGACCGGACCTACGGCATGGTCGAGTTCGATCTGGATGGCCGCATGGTGTCGGTCAACCTGCTGTTCTGCCGCATGTTCGGCTATGCCCCCTATGCGCTGGTCGGCCAGTCCCATCTGCTGCTGTTGCCGCCGGAACTGCACGCCGAGTACGGACGCTTCTGGCAGGGCGTGTTGAAGGGCGAGATCCACTCGGGGGAGTTTCGCCGCGTCATGCACGATGGCGGTACCCTCTGGATCCACGCCACCTACATGCCCATCACCGACGAAGCGGGGGCCCTGCTCGGGGTGATCAAGCTGGCCCACGACATCACCTCCGAGGTGCTGGCCAAGCAACGGGTCGAGCAGCAGAGCCAGCTGTTCGACATCGTCGTGGCCGCCCATCAGAGCTTTCTGCTCGACCGCAACCTGGCATCCGCCTGCGACACCGTGTTCGAGCGGCTGCTGAGCGTCAGCCAGAGCACCTATGGCTTCATCGGCATCGTCCAGTACGAGGAGGGGCTGCCCAGCCTCTACATCCCCTCCATCTCGAACGTCTCCTGGGACGAGGCGACCCACGCCTGGTACGAGCAGCAACGCCAGAACCGGGGCGGCCTCATCTTCAGCAAGCTCGACAACCTGTTCGGCCACGTGGTGACCCACAACACCCTGGTGTGCTGCAATGATCTGCCGAGTCATCCGGCGAGTCGCGGCGTCTCCCCCCGGGGACACCCCCGTCTGGACAGTTTTCTCGGCATCCCCATCCGCCACAAGGGGGAGGCCATCGGGATGATCGCCCTTGCGAACCGTCCCTGTGGCTTCGACGAAACCCTGGTGACTCAGCTCGAACCGCTCACCACGGCGCTCGGCACCCTGATCCACGCTCGCAATCTGGAGGATGAGCGCAGCCGGATGGAGCGGGTGCTGCGCTTCAACGCCGAGCACGACTTTCTCACCAAGCTGCCCAACCGCAGCAGCTTCTTCACCCAGGCGAATGTCCTGCTCGATCATATCCAGCGCCATCCGGCCGAGGGAGAAGCCTGCTGCCTGGTCCTCATCGATATCGACTTTTTCAAGCAGATCAACGATGAGCATGGTCACCTTGCCGGGGATGCGGTGCTCGAGGAGCTGGCGCGTCTGCTGATGCAGGCGGTGCGCAGCCAGGATCTGGTGGCAAGGTTCGGCGGGGAGGAGTTCATCATGCTGCTGCGCGGTACCACCCTGGAGGAGGCTCGCGCCATCATGGAGCGCATCCGGCAACTGGTCGAGCAGCACAGCTTCCTGTATCAACAACAGACGATCACCGTCACCATCAGCCTGGGCCTCACCCCCTATCAGATGAGCTACCGCTGCATGGATGACTGGTTGTTGTGCGTGGATCAGCGCCTCTACGAGGCCAAGCGCCGGGGACGCAACCGGATTGCCTAGGCTGCCTTGACAGCAGAAACAGAAAGGGCGCCATATAGGCGCCCTTTTATATCAGGAAGAGGTGCTTGATGGCCTGGCCATCAACCCGTGTTGCGCATGCCCGCGGCTATACCGGCGATGGTGACCATCAGCGCCTGATCCAGCTCGGGGTGCAGGGTCTCAGGGTTCTTGCGCGAGCGGCCAAGCAGCTCGACCTGCAGCACGTTGAGCGGGTCTGTGTAGGGGTTGCGCAGCTTGATGGACTCCTTGATCCAGGGCTGGTCGTCCAGCAGGTCTCCCTGCGGGCGCAGCTCCAGCACCACCTGGATGGAGTCGGAGAGCTCCTGACGCAGTTGCTTGCCGAGGGCCCACAGCTCTTTGGGCACCAGACGAGTGTCGTAGTACTCCGCCAGCCAGAGGTCGGCCTTGAGGAACACCATCTCCAGCATCTCGAGACGGGTGCGGAAGAAGGGCCACTGGCGGCTCATCTCGTCCAGCACGCTCTTCTGACCGTCATCTATGGCCTGCTGCAGACCCTTGTGGGCACCGAGCCAGGCCGGCAGCATCAGCCGGTTCTGGGTCCAGGCGAAGATCCAGGGGATGGCGCGCAGGCTCTCGACGCCGCCGTTGGGCTTGCGCTTGGCGGGACGGGAACCGAGCGGCAGCTTGCCGAGCTCCATCTCCGGGGTGGCGGCGCGGAAGTAGGGCACAAAGTCCGGGTGGCCGCGCACTATGCTGCGGTAGTGATCGCAGGAGACGGTGGCCAGCTGCTCCATAACGGCGCGCCAGCACTCCTTGGGCTTGGGTGGCGGCAGCAGGTTCCCCTCCAGCACGGCGCTGGTGTAGAGGTTCAGGCTGTGGATGGCGACCTTGGGCAGGCCGAACTTGAAGCGGATCATCTCGCCCTGTTCGGTGACCCGTAGACCACCGCGCAGGGATCCCGGCGGTTGGGACAGGATCGCCTGATGGGCGGGGGCGCCGCCGCGACCGACGGTACCGCCACGGCCATGGAACAGGGTCAGGCGGATGTTGTTGGCTTCAGCCAGCCCCACCAGGGATTCCATGGCGGCGTACTGGGCCCAGCCGGCGGCCATCATGCCCGCGTCCTTGGCGGAATCCGAGTAACCGATCATCACGTACTGACGACCCTGGATGTAGCCGCGATACCAGTCCACCGACAGCAGGCGATCCATCACGGCGGTGCCCGCCATCAGATCTTCCTGGGTCTCGAACAGCGGAGCGACCGGCATGCGGAACTTGCAACCCGCCTCCTTCAGCAGCAGCTGCACCGCCAAGACGTCGGACGGTGCACCGGCCATGGAGATGATGTAGATGCCGAACGCATCCGGGTCGTGACCGGCGATCACCCGGCAGGTGTCTATGGTCTCGCGGGTCTCGTCGCTCGGTGCCCAGTCGGTGGGGATCAGCGGGCGGCGGGAGTTCAGTTCGTTGAGCAGGAAGGCCTGCTTGTCGTCCTCGCTCCACTCGGCGTAGTCACCCATGCCGAGGTAGCGGGTCAGCTCGGAGAAGACCTGACCATGACGCTCACCGTCCTGGCGGATGTCCAGCTTGACCAGATGGATGCCGAAGCAGGCCAGCTTGCGCAGCACGTCCAGCAGCATGCCGTCGGCGATGTTGCCCATGCCGCAGGCGTGCAGGGAGTGGTAGCAGAGCTCCAGCGGCTCGCGCAGCTGGGCCGTGGTCTTGATGAGATCGCGGCTCTCGCTCGCCTGACCCTGCACCTTGGCGGTGAGGAACTCCTGGGTCTCGCGCAGTTGCTCGCGCAGCTCGCGCACCAGGGCGCGGTAGGGCTCGGGGTTGTCACCGACTCGGGCGCGCACGGCCTCGGTACAGTCGGCCATGGAGAGCTCTGAGGTGAGCTCCTTGATGTCGCGGTAGAAGAGGTTGACCGCCATCCAGCGACCCAGCTCCAGCACCTCTGCGGTCACCTTGGCGGTGACGAAGGGGTTGCCGTCGCGGTCACCGCCCATCCAGGAGGTGAACTTGACCGGCGCGGCATCCAGCGGCAGGCGCACACCCAGGTGGTGTTGCAGGCGCTCGTCCAGATTGCGCATGAATTCGGGAATGGCCGGCCACAGGCTGTTTTCCACCACGGCGAAGCCCCACTTGGCCTCGTCCACCGGGGTCGGACGCTGCTCGCGGATCTCGTTGGTGTGCCAGGCCTGATTGACCAGCTGTTCGATGCGATTGAGGATCTTGTCCCGCTCGCGGGGCAGCAGATCGGAGAGCTCCAGCGCTTCTAGGCAGTCGTTGAGCTGCACGTGCTTGTGGATCAGGGTACGACGGGTCACCTCGGTGGGGTGGGCGGTCAGCACCAGGTCGATGTCCAGCTCGCGTACTGCCTGGATGATGGCTTCCTGGGAGAGGTTGGAGGCTTTCAGCTTGGCAAACATCTGCTCAAGCGGGTCCGGCGTGCACTCCTGCTCTTCGCAGCGGCGGGAGATGGTGTGGAACTGCTCCGCCACGTTGGCCAGATTGAGGAACTGGCTGAAGGCGCGGGCCACGGGCAGCAGCTCGTCATCGGAGAGAGTACGCAGGGTCTCTAGCAGGCGTTCCCGGTCTGACTCGTTGCCCTTGCGGGAGGACTTGGCCAGTTGACGAATGGTCTCAATCTTGTCGAGGAAGGCTTGACCCTGATGATCCTTGATGGATTTCCCCAGCAGTTGGCCCAACATGCCTACGTTGGCCCGTAGGGCGGCGTACTTTTCGTTCATTCCACATCCTTATTTGGTTGGTGCCCCTTGACCTTCCGAGGGGAGAGGCAGCCTCACTTATTGTTGTGCGATTACAACATATGCTCCGTCATCTTAGGGGGACAATCTACCCAGATTGTCTGCGCAAGGTCAAATAACAGGCCGATTCAGAACATGTATTTCCCTCACCTGTCCCGAGGCGGCATGTCATGTAACTTACTTACATTCCCCTCGACCTAGGCGCAGAAACGCCGGATCAGGTGCTGCAGCACCGCCGTGGTCGGTTTGACGAACGAGAGATCCAGGTATTCATCGGGCTGATGGGCCTGAGTGATATGGCCCGGGCCCATCACTATGGTCTGGCATCCCAACTGCTGGATAAAGGGGGCCTCGGTACAATAGTTCACGGATTCGGCGGCCCGACCGCTCGCCCGCTCGGCCTCCCGCACCAGCTCGGAGCCGTCCTCGCAGGCATAGGCCGGAATGGGTTCGTGCAGGTGTTGCAGGTGCAGGCAGCCCGGCTGGTGAACTTCGATGGGGGAGAGCGCCTCTTTGAGCAGGCCCATCAGTTCATCCGGTCCCACCTGAGGGGTGGGCCTCATGTCGATGTGCAGCTCGCAGCAGCCGCAGATGCGGTTCGGGCTGTCGCCCCCCTGGATGTAGCCCAGATTCAACGTGGGCTGTGGTACCGCGAATCTGTGGTCGGCGTACTTCTCTTTCAGGCTGTGTTGCAGCTTGAGCACTTGCCCCATGGCCTGGTGCATGATCTCCAGAGCGTTGACCCCGTTGGCGGGATCCGAGCTGTGACCGCTTCGGCCTGTGATGCGGATCGCCTCCGACATGTGGCCCTTGTGAGCCACTACGGGCACCAGACCGGTGGGTTCACCGATCACCGCATAGTCGGGTTTGATCTCGGCGGCTGCGGCGATGGCACGGGCCCCCGCCATGGTGGTCTCCTCGTCAGCGGTGGCCAGGATGCGCAGTGGCTTGCTGAGGGTGGTGAGATCGATATCTTTCAGCGCCTCCACGATGAAGGCGAAGAAGCCCTTCATGTCGATGGTGCCGAGCCCGTACAGGCGGTTGCCCTCCTCGGTTACCTTGAAGGGATCCTTGCTCCAGCCTCCCTCGTCGAACGGCACCGTATCGGTGTGACCCGCCAGCAGCAGGCCCCCTTCCCCCTGGCCATAGGTCGCCACCAGGTTGAACTTGCCCGGCAGGTCGGGCAGTGCCGTCACCTCGCACTGGAAGCCGAGCTGGCCGAACCAGTCGGCCAGCAGCCGGATCACCGCCTCGTTGCTCTGATCCCAGCGAGGATCCGTGCTGCTGATAGAGGGAATCGCAATAATATTCTTATAAAGTGAAAAAAAATCCAGATTGGCCATCAGCTCCTCCTTGCGTCCCCGGAGTGTTTCTGTTAGAAAATACAAATGCAAAGTGAGTGCATGAATATTCTGTTCAAGTACTCATCAACAAGGCTTCTAGTTGTAAGGGAAAGTTAATGTTCTGTCACCTGATCTGTAACCGACGACGCATATCCGCCTGAATTGCCCCTCCGCACTCGTTGCATCTAGGGGGCGATAGCCGACCCCTTGCACCGCAGCACCACGCTGTGAATTTCGAACCCAGACTTGGAATACTCAAACATGCTCAATACCGTTATCGTCGGTGCCAGTGGCTACGCGGGGGCCGAACTGGCCGCACTGGTCCAGAACCATCCAGAACTCAAGCTGTTCGGCCTCTATGTCTCCGCCGGCAGCCAGGACGCCCACAAGCGTTTCTCTTCCCTGCATCCCCAGTGGGTCGGTGAGCTGGATCAGCCGCTGCTGCCGCTGGACGAGGACGGCATGACCCGGATCCTGACCCAGGCCGATCTGGTGTTGCTGGCCACCGCCCACGAGGTGAGCGCCGAGCTTGTCCCCAAGTTCCTGGCCAAGGGGCTGCCGGTGTTCGATCTCTCCGGCGCATTCCGGGTCAAGGATCAGGGGTTCTACGCCTCCTTCTACGGTTTCACCCACGAGAGCGAGCAGTGGCTGGAACAGGCCGTCTACGGTCTGGCGGAGTGGAATGCCGATGCCATTGCCGCTGCCCAGCTGATTGCGGTGCCCGGCTGCTATCCGACCGCCTCCCTCTGCGCCCTCAAGCCGCTGCAGCAGGCCGGTCTGATTGCCGAGGGATGGCAGCCCATCATCAACGCGGTGTCCGGTGTCTCCGGAGCCGGTCGCAAGGCCGCCATCAACACCAGCTTCTGCGAGGTTAGCCTGAGCCCCTACGGCACCTTCAATCACAGACACCAGCCGGAGATCAGCCACCACCTGGGCAAGGGGGTGCTGTTCCAGCCCCACCTTGGCAACTATGTGCGGGGCATACTGGCCACCATCTATGTGCAACTGGCGGATGGGGTGACGCAGACCCAGGTGGATCAAGCCTATCTCAAGGCCTATGAAGGCAAGCCCCTGGTGCGCCTCACCGGCCAGATGCCCTCCATCCGTGGCGTGGCCAATACCCCTTACTGCGACCTCGCCTGGCAGCAGCAGGGCAACATGCTGGTGGTGGTTTCCGCCATCGACAACCTGCTCAAGGGCGCCGCCTCCCAGGCGATGCAGTGCATAAATATCAAGTTTGGTTTTGAACCGGCCACTGGCCTGATTTAACGCTTTAAGGAAGGATCGAGAAGATGGACAAGCAGACGCTGGTAATCAAGTTGGGCGGCGCCCTGATCGAGAACGACGAGGCCCTGACCGCCCTGTTCGCCACCCTGAAAACCTTCCTGGACGATCAACACCGTCCCCTGGTGCTGGTGCACGGTGGTGGCTGCCTGGTGGATGACCTGCTCAAGGGGCTGGGGATGACCTCCACCAAGAAGAACGGCCTGCGGGTCACCCCGTTCGAGCAGATCCCCTTCATCGCCGGGGCCCTGGCGGGCACCGCGAACAAGATGATGATGGCCAAGGCCATCGCCACCGGCATCCCTGCCGTGGGGCTCTGCCTCGCCGACGGCGGCCTCTGCCAGGTGACCCAGCTCGACCCGGATCTCGGCGCCGTCGGTGACTGCCAGCCGGGCAACCCGGCGCTGGTGGCCGGCATCCTGGGGCAGGGTTTCCTGCCGGTGGTGAGCTCCATCGGTATCACCGCCGACGGCCAGCTGATGAACGTCAACGCGGATCAGGCGGCCACGGCGATTGCCGAGGCGCTGGGTGCCGATCTGGTGATGCTGTCGGACGTGAGCGGCATCCTGGATGGCAAGGGCAAGCTGGTGCCGCAGCTGGACAAACAGAGCGCGCTGGACCTGATGGAGAAGGGCGTTATTCGCGATGGCATGGCGGTGAAGGTGAAGGCCGCCCTGCACGCCGCCGAGACCCTGGGCAAACCTGTCTGTGTCGCCAGCTGGCGCTACCCGGACCAACTGCTCAAGCTGCTGGCCGGCGGCGCCGTCGGCACCCAAGTCACCCTCTAACCCTGGCCGGAAAAAGGAACATCCGATGCAACATCTTCTGAAAGACAGTGACTTGAGCAAGGCCCAGATCGAGGCGCTGATCGCCCTGGGCAAATCGGTCAAGGCGGACCCCAAGAAGTACGGTCAGGCGCTGGCGGGCAAGAGCGTGGTCACCCTGTTCGAGAAGCCCTCCCTGCGCACCCGGGTCACCTTTGACATCGGCATCGCCCGGCTCGGGGGTCATAGCGTCTACCTGGATCAGCAGAACGGCGCGCTCGGCAAGCGGGAGTCGGTGAAGGATTTCGCCACCAACCTGTCGCGCTGGTGTGACGCCATCGTCGCGCGGGTGTTCGATCACCAGACCCTGGTCGAGCTGGCGGAGCATGGCTCTGTGCCGGTGGTGAACAGCCTGTGCAACCTCTACCACCCTTGCCAGGGGCTGGCGGACTTCATGACCATCAGCGAGCACTACAGCGATCTCTCCAAGGTGAAGCTGGCCTACCTCGGCGATGGCAACAACGTCAGCCACTCCCTGCTGCTGCTGGGGGCGACCCTCGGCACCGACGTGACCCTGGTCTGCCCGAAAGGCCACGGCCCGGATACCCAGATCTTCCTGCAGGCCCAGGCGCTGGCGGCGCAATCTGGCGCGCATATCAACATCAGCGATGACGTGGGCGCCATCGAAGGCTTCGACGTGGTTTATACCGACACCTGGGTTTCCATGGGTGACAACACACCAATGGAGCAGGTAAAAGATATCTTCATGCCTTATCAGATCAACCAGGCTCTGCTCGATCGCACCGGCATCCAGCATGTGCTGCATTGCCAGCCGGCGCACCGGGAGCTGGAGATCACCTCGGAGGTCATGGACGGACCAGCCTCCCTCATCATGGATGAGGCAGAAAACCGGATGCATATCCAGAATGCCGTGCTGCTGACGCTTTTGGGTCATAAATAAGCCGGCGACCGACCCTGAATCACAACCTTATCGAATCATCACGGAGAGAAGTAAATGAGCGGAATCAACAAGATCGTACTGGCTTACTCGGGCGGACTGGATACCTCGGCCATCATTCCATGGCTCAAAGAGAACTACGATGCGGAGATCATCGCCTTCGTCGCCGACGTCGGTCAGGAGCGTGACGATCTGGAAGGGATCGAGCAAAAAGCCATCGCCTCCGGCGCCACCAAGTGCATCGTCAAGGATCTGCGCGAAGAGTTCGTCAAGGAGTACGTCTATCCGACTCTGAAGACCGGCGCCGTCTACGAAGGCACCTACCTGCTGGGCACCTCCATGGCCCGTCCCATCATCGCCAAGGCGATGGTGGAAGCGGCCCTGGCAGAAGGGGCCGACGCCATCTCCCACGGCTGCACCGGCAAGGGTAACGACCAGGTACGTTTCGAAGGCGCCGTGGCTGCCCTGGCTCCCCAGTTGAAGGTCATCGCCCCCTGGCGTCTGTGGGACATGCGTTCCCGGGAAGATCTGCTGGCCTATCTGGAAGCCCGCAACATCCCCTGCAAGGCGACCCTGAAGAAGATCTACAGCCGCGATGCGAACGCCTGGCACATCTCCACCGAGGGTGGCGAGCTGGAGAGCACCTGGAACGAGCCGTCCGAAGCGGTCTGGCAGTGGACTGTCTCTGCCGAGCAGGCACCGAACGAGCCGGAATACGTCAAGCTGACCGTGGCTCAGGGCGAGGTGGTGGCCGTTGACGATCAACCGCTGACTCCGCTCCAGATCCTGATGACCCTGAACGAGCGTGCCGGCAAGCACGGCGTGGGCCGTATCGACATCACCGAAAACCGCATGGTGGGCATGAAGTCCCGTGGCTGCTACGAGACCCCGGGTGGTACCGTCATGGTCGCCGCACTGCGCGCCGTGGAAGAGCTGGTCTTGGATCGCCCGACCCGTGCCTGGCGGGAGAAGCTGGGTGCCGAGTTCTCCCACCTGGTGTATGACGGCCGCTGGTTCACTCCGCTGTGCAAGGCCATTGTCGCCTCCGCCAACGCCATCGCCGAGGATCTCGACGGCGAAGTGGTGCTGAAGATGTACAAGGGTCAGGTCACTGCGGTGCAGAAGAAGTCGCCGAACAGCCTCTACTCCGAAGACTTCGCCACCTTCGGCGCCGACGAAG
Source organism: Aeromonas sp. sif0611 (assembly GCF_019218845.1). Classification (NCBI taxonomy): domain Bacteria; kingdom Pseudomonadati; phylum Pseudomonadota; class Gammaproteobacteria; order Aeromonadales; family Aeromonadaceae; genus Aeromonas; species Aeromonas sp. sif0611. The sequence continues at coordinate 211,472 of NZ_JAHUWU010000005.1, forward strand.
TGTATGACCAGAGCCACGCCGAAGGCTTCATCCGTCTCTACACCCTGGCTAGCCGGATCCGCGCCATGAAGGAGCAGCATCAGGCCATCGGCGGCGATCACACCCACGGCTAAGCCGCAGGATTAAATCCGCTGGTACCGGAGAGGGGGCATTGCCCCCTCTTGTATCAGTGGGGTGTGAGCAAAGCGGCAGCGTCCTGGCCGCATCTGTGAGATAACAGGCTCGCAGAACAACAGGGCACGATTTCAAGTTCGGCGGCGCAAGGCGCCGCCGACAACGCATTCAAGGAGAGCAGTATGGCACTTTGGGGTGGACGCTTCAGTCAGGGAGCCGATAGCCGGTTCAAGCAGTTCAACGATTCGCTGCGGTTTGATTACCGGCTGGCGGAGCAGGATATCCAGGGCTCCATGGCCTGGGCCAAGGCGCTGGTGAAGGTGGGTGTATTGACCAGCGATGAGCAAGGCAAACTGCAACAGGCGATGGAGGTGCTGCTCGCCTCGGTGCAGCAGGATCCCCAGCAGATCCTGAGTTCAGACGCCGAAGACATTCACTCCTGGGTCGAGGGCAAGCTCATCGATGCCGTCGGCACCCTGGGCAAGAAGCTGCACACCGGCCGCTCGCGCAACGATCAGGTCGCCACCGACCTTAAACTCTGGTGCAAGGCACAGGGCGAGCTGCTGCTCGGCTCCATCACTGCGTTGCAACAGGGGCTGGTCGCCTCGGCGCGCGCCAACCAGGCTGCCGTGCTGCCCGGTTACACCCACCTGCAGCGGGCCCAGCCGGTCACCTTCGCCCACTGGGCGCTTGCCTATGTGGAGATGCTGGAGCGGGACTATTCCCGTCTGCAGGATGCCCTGAAACGGCTCGACACCAGTCCGCTCGGCTGCGGCGCCCTGGCGGGCACCGCCTATGCCATCGACCGTGAGGCGCTGGCGCTGGACATGGGCTTTAGCGGTGCGACCCGCAACAGCCTGGACTCGGTCTCCGACAGGGATCATGTGGTGGAGCTGATGCACGTGGCGTCCCTCTCCATGGCGCACCTGTCGCGCTTCGCCGAAGACCTGATCTTCTACAACACCGGCGAGGCGGGCTTCGTCGAGCTGTCCGATGCGGTCACCTCGGGCTCCTCCCTGATGCCCCAGAAGAAGAACCCGGACGCGCTCGAACTCATTCGAGGCAAGACCGGCCGGGTGGTCGGCGCCCAGATGGGCATGCTGATGAGCCTCAAGGCGCTGCCGCTCGCCTACAACAAGGACATGCAGGAAGACAAAGAGGGGCTGTTCGATGCCCTCGACACCTGGCACGACTGCCTCGACATGGCTGCCCTGGTGCTGATCGACTTGAAGGTCAATTGCGAGCGCACCAAGGCGGCAGCCCAGGGCGGCTACGCCAACGCCACCGAACTGGCGGATTATCTGGTGGCCAAGGGGATTCCGTTCCGCGAGGCGCACCATATCGTCGGCGAAACTGTGGTCTACGCGATCCAGGTGAAGAAGCCGCTGGAAGAGCTCTCTTTGGCTGAGTTCCAGCGCTTCAGCCAGGTGGTGGGGGAGGATGTCTACCCGAACCTGGAGCTGGAGGCGACCCTGGCCAAGCGGGTCGCTAAGGGCGGCGTCGCCCGCGAGCTGGTGGATGCGGCCCTCACCGCCGCCGAGGCCTGGCTGGCCAAGCGCGGCTGATCGCCGAACCGGATGAAACGAAGAGGGCCCAGGCCCTCTTTTTTTATGTCTGTGCCATCGCCTGCCGATTCCGATTGCGCAAGAATGGGCCTCTGCATGGAAGCCAAGTTATCGCCCAAGGAGCCCTTATGTATCTGCCACCCCACTTCGCCACCCCCGATCCCGCTGCGCTGCACCAGCTGATCCTGGCCCATCCCCTGGGGGCCCTGGTCACCTGTGGCGAGCAGGGGCTGGATGCCAACCACCTGCCGTTCGAGTTCGATGCCGATGAGGGGGAGCATGGGATCTTGCGGGCCCATGTGGCACGCAACAACCCGCTCTGGCAGGAGGTGAAGGAAGGGCAGGAAGTGCTGGTGATCTTCAGGGCCGTCGAGGGCTATATCTCCCCCAACTGGTATCCGAGCAAGCAGGCGCACCACCAGCAGGTGCCGACCTGGAACTATGCCGTAGTACACGCCCATGGCCGCATCCGGGTGCGGGACGATGCCCGCTTCGTGCGCCGCCTGCTGGCGAGCCTGACTCGTACCCATGAGGCTGCGGAGCCCGCGCCCTGGAAGATGGCGGATGCACCGCGCGACTATCTCGAGGCCAGGGTGCAGGCCGTGGTGGGCCTAGAGATCGAGATCGATCAGCTGGTCGGCAAGTTCAAGCTGAGCCAGAACAAGGAGGCTGCGGACCGGCAGGGAACCATTGATGCCTTGCAGGCCAAGAGCCAGAATGCGCTGGCGGAGGCGATGCTGAGTCCACCGCCGTCACTCCCCTAGCGTGACATCATGGGGTCCGGCCCGACAAAAACGGCAACCCTGAGGTTGCCGTTTTTATTGGTCGAAGCCCTTCACGCATTGGCATTGAGCAGTTTGCCAACCCCTTCGCCCTTGCCATTGGGCAGGGTCTGCTTGAAGGCGCCGAGCAGCTGATCCAGGTTCAGATCGCTGCTGCCAAGGGAGCCCTTGAGGGTGTCGAGCTCGCTCTGCAGGGCGTCGAGGCGGGTGCTCTGGGTGCCGTTGGCGAGCTGGCTGCGGGCCGCGTCTATGGCCTCGGGCAGGGACTGGCCATTGTTCTCCTGACCCAGCGTCTGCAGCAATTCGCTCATGAAGTGGTTGATGGCGGGGCGGTTCTGCTCGCTATTGGCGTCCTTGACACCCAGCCGCTGGAACAGGCTCTGGACTGTGGGGGCCAGGCGCTCTTCCTGCGCCGGCTGCTGCACCGGTTGGGTCTTGGCACTGCCGCTCAGCAGCTGACTGCCCAGTTTGAGAGCGATCGAGGCGATGGGAAGCAGGGTGCTGATCATGATGTCACTCTTCGGTACGGCTGATGACAGTGACAGAGCAGGGATTGGGCCAGTTTGGTGAAGAATGCGGCCGTGGTGGACAGGCCACTGATCCTGTTGTGAATTTAGTGTTGAAGGCCGTAGGGGGCAGGGGCAAGTGTTGAGGAAAGCGGCAATCCCTTGCAGCTCTGGCGCTGGTCGGTTTGCCGCCATCGCTGCCGGCTCACAGATGTTTGAACGGGCGGCGCTTCTCCTCTTCGATGACGATGGCCTCCAGATTGGCGACCCGCTCCTGCAACTCCCTGATGATGAGATCCTGCTTGCCGAGGCGATCCGTGATGCGGGCGTCCCCCAGCTGATAGCGGGCGCGTTTGCCGAGATAGCCGAACAACACGCTGATGAAGACGATCAGGACTATGCCTGTCCACATGGTCATAACTGACTCCTTGTCGATGTAGAAACGAGACGATCCGCCCCAAGGATCTTGTTGTCTCACAACGATCCATTGGCGGCAATGCCTGCACGGGCATTGCCTGGGGCTTGCCAGTTCAGCCCCCCTGCCAGAGCGGCCGGCCGACCCAAAGTCCCCACAGGGTGAGGTGCAGCAGCACGATAAACCAGAACACCCGCCGGTAGCTCCCCTTCTGGGTCTTGTGGCGTAGCCAGTGGCGAGCCACCAGGGCGCCGGGCCAGCCGCCGAGCAACTCCAGCAGGTGCAGGCGGGATTCCGGAATGCGCCAGCCGCCGCGTATGGCCTGGCGCTTGTCGTGGGCATAGGCGAGCACGGTGAGCAGGCTCATGGTGGTGATCAGGACCAGCGGCCACCAGTTGGCCTCCTGAATGCCAAGCCAGGCGGTCCAGATGAGGGGCAGCAGTGCCAGGGCCATCATGACAGCAGCGCCGGATCCCGGGGCTCGTCCGGGCAGAGGGTGCGAATGACCCTGGCCGGGTTGCCTACCGCCAAGGAGTCTGCCGGTATGTCCCGGGTCACCACGGCGCCGGCACCTATGATCGTGCGCGGCCCTATGGTGACGCCGGGGCAGATGATGGCGCCGCCGCCAATCCAGCAGTCATCGCCGATGCGCACCGGCTTGTTGTAGGCGGTCCAGTTGCGCCGCTCCAGATAATCCATGCTGTGGGTGGCGGTGTAGATCTGCACGTTGGGGGCCAGCAGTACATGGCTGCCGATGTGCACCTCGCCCACGTCGAGAATGGTGATGTTGAAGTTGAAGAAGGTCTTCTCGCCGATATGGATGTTGCGGCCGAATTCGCAGGTGAAGGGGGTGCTGATCCAGCAGGAGTCCGGGCAGTGGCCGAACAGCTCGGCGCACAGACGCTGACGCGCCTCGTGATCCCCCGCCGGTGTGGCGTTGAGTTGCGCCAGCAGGGCCTGGCCGCGGATCCGGTCGTTCGCTATCTCCTCGCTCTGGCTGTTCAGGGCGCCCCCCGCCAGTACCTTGTCCCAGTCGCTTGCCATGCTCACCTCCTCTCATGTGCCAAGAGGCGCCAGTATACGCCAGCGACGCCGGCGGCGTCAGGCGCGTCCTGGTGGTCGGGTCAGTTGCCTAGCCAGATGAGGGGCAGGATCAGCAGGATGGAGAGGAGGTAGGGCAGCATGACCCTCAGCCCCAGACGGCGGCCGCCGATCACCAGCGCCAGCAGTCCCTTCACCAGGGAGTTGACCAGGCCGGCGAGCAGAATGGCCCGGGCCGCCACCTCCAGGGCCAACTCCTTGTGGGAGAGCTGGGAGAGGGAGAGGGTGATGGCGTCCACGTCCGTGATGCCGGAGACCAGCGCCAGCAGATAGACCCCGGAGTTGCCCACCTTGCTCTGCAGCAGGGTGGCCATGAAACCGATGAGGGCCAGCAGCAGGCCGAACTTGATGGCGGTGGCGAGATCCAGCGGGTTGCGGGTTTCGGGTTGCACCGGGTTGTCTGTCATCTCTTCACGCTGGCGCCAGAACCAGAAGGCGAAACCGTAGACGGTGGCCGCCAGCAGCAGCAGGGGGGGGGCCAGGCGCATGGCCAGCTCGTTGTGAATGAGCAGCACCAGCACCAGCAGTCGCAACCACATGGTGGCACCCGCCAGCAGGATGCCGGTGGCCAGCAGCCGTTCCAGCCCGGGCTGCTCCTTGTTGAGGCGGGCAAATTGCAGGGTGAGGGCGGTGGAGGAGGCGAGCCCCGCCAGCATGCTGGTGAGCACCAGACCTGCGCGGGTGCCGAGCAGGCGCACCGCGAAGTGGCCCGAGAATGAGATGCCGGCGATCACCACCACCATCAGCCAGATCTTGAAGGGGTTGAAGGCGTTGAGGGGGCCCATCTCGACGTCGGGCAGCACGGGCAGCAGCACCAGGGAGATGAGCAGGAAGCGCAGGGTGGCGTGAAATTCCGTCTCGCTCAAGAACAGCATGCCCTGCTGGATCTTGCCCTTGAGCCCCATCAAGAGCGCCGCCAGCACGGCACAGGCCACCGCCTCGCTCGGGCTCTGCAACACGGACATCAGCCCCAGCAGATAGGTGAGCACCATGGCCACCGAGCTGGTGAGGCCAAACTCCCCCTGCCAGCGCTGGGCCAGCCAGACCGAGAGACCGCAGCCTGCCACCACCGCCAGCAGGCCGAGCAGGGCCAGCCAGGCGCCCAGGGTGGGCAGCAGCAGGGCGCACACCCCGCCGAGCAGACCGATGAGACCATAGGTGCGCATCCCGGCGATGCGCTGGTTGTCTCCCAGCTGGCGCACCTGCCAGCCCCGTTCCAGTCCGATGATGAGCCCGATGGCCAGTGACACCAGGGCGCCATAGACGGGCTCCGCCTCGATCCACATGCTGCTCTCCTCTCATTGTTCTCCATGTCAGGATGGCACAGACCGCTCCCGGGCAGGGGGAGCTGGCTCACAGAGCAGACGCAGGCTTTGGCTGGTGAGGGTGGACCCGTTGGGGGGTTGGGCCGTCCGGCACTCTTTGCTAACCTGCCCGCTTAACCGAAATCGCAGGGAGCCGTCTCGATGCGAGCCATTGTCAGCCTGCTGGCTCTGTCACTGCTGTGTGCGTGCAGTGGCCAGTCAACCGAAGAGGATGCCATGTCAGGGAAAACCCGCCTTCACTACCCCGTCACCCGCCAGGGTGAGCAGGTGGATCACTACTTCGGCCAGGCCGTGGCCGACCCCTATCGCTGGCTGGAGGATGATCGCAGCCCCGAGACCGAAGCCTGGGTCAAGGCCCAGAACGCCGTGACCCAGGACTACCTGGCACAGATCCCATATCGCGCCGCCATCAAGGAGAGACTCGCCTCGTCCTGGAACTACGCCAAGGAGGGGGCGCCGTTTCGCGAAGGGCGCTACCACTACTTCTTCAAGAACGACGGCCTGCAGAACCAGAACGTGCTGTGGCGCCAGTTGGAGGGCAAGCCGGCCGAGGTGTTCCTCGATCCCAATACCCTCAGCCCCGATGGCACCACGGCGCTGGATCAGCTGAGCTTCTCCCGGGACGGCCGCATCCTGGCCTACTCCCTGTCGCTGGCCGGCAGCGACTGGCGCGAGATCCACCTGATGGACGTGGAGAGCAAACAGCCCCTGGAGGCGCCCCTCAAGGACGTGAAGTTCAGCGGCATCAGCTGGCTCGGCAGCGAGGGCTTCTTCTACTCGAGCTACGACAAGCCCGATGGCAGCGAGCTGTCGGCCAAGACCGATCAGCACAAGGTCTATTTCCACCGGCTCGGCACGGCGCAGGAGGATGACCGGCTGGTGTTCGGCGCCATCCCGGCCCAGCACCACCGCTACGTGGGGGCCAGCGTCACCGAAGATGACCGCTTCCTGCTTATCTCGGCGGCGAACTCCACCTCCGGCAACCGCCTCTACGTGAAGGATCTGAGCCAGGAGAACGCGCCGCTGCTGACGGTGCAGGGAAATCTGGAGGCGGACGTGAGCCTGGTGGACAACCAGGGCAGCACCCTTTACCTGTTGACCAACCGGGACGCCCCCAACCGCCGGCTGGTGACGGTGGACGCCGCCAACCCGGGGCCGGCCCGCTGGCGGGATCTCATCCCCGAGCGCCAACAGGTGCTGACGGTACACAGCGGCAGCGGCTATCTGTTCGCCGAGTACATGGTGGATGCCACCGCCCGGGTCGAGCAGTTCGACTACGAAGGCAAGCGGGTGCGCGAGGTGGCGCTGCCCGGCCTTGGCAGCGTCAGCGGCTTCAACGGCAAGCACGATGATCCCGCCCTCTACTTCGGTTTCGAGAACTATGCCCAGCCGCCCACCCTCTACCGGTTCGAGCCAAAGAGCGGGGCCATCAGCCTCTATCGCGCCTCGGCGGCGCCGTTCAAGCCAGAGGATTACATCTCCGAGCAGCATTTCTACCAGAGCAAGGACGGCACCCGGGTGCCGCTCATCATCAGCTACCGCAAGGGGCTCAAGCTCGATGGCAGCAACCCGACCATCCTTTACGGCTATGGCGGTTTCGACGTGAGCCTGACCCCGAGCTTCAGCGTGTCGGTGGCCAACTGGCTGGATCTGGGGGGCGTCTATGCGGTGGCGAACCTGCGCGGGGGCGGCGAGTACGGCCAGGCCTGGCACTTGGCGGGCACCAGGATGAACAAGCAGAACGTGTTCGACGACTTCATCGCGGCGGCCGAGTACCTCAAGGCCGAGGGCTACACCCGCACCGACCGGCTGGCGATCCGCGGTGGCTCCAACGGCGGTCTGCTGGTGGGGGCTGTCATGACCCAGCGGCCGGATCTGATGCGGGTCGCCCTGCCGGCGGTGGGGGTGCTCGATATGCTGCGCTACCACACCTTCACCGCCGGGGCGGGCTGGGCCTATGACTACGGCACCAGCGCCGACAGCGAGGCGATGTTCGACTACCTGAAGGGCTACTCGCCGCTGCACCGGGTGCGGCCCGGGGTCAGCTACCCCTCGACCCTGGTGACCACGGCGGATCACGACGATCGGGTGGTGCCAGCTCACTCCTTCAAGTTTGCCGCCACCCTGCAGGCCGACAATGCCGGCTCCCATCCCCAGCTCATTCGCATCGAGACCAATGCCGGGCACGGGGCGGGCACGCCGGTGGCGAAGCTTATCGAGCAGAGCGCGGACATCTATGCCTTCACTTTGTACGAGATGGGCTACCGGCAACTGCCGACCATCCAGTGAGACCAGGGCCCTGCGGGGCCCTTTTCGTTGATGGGGCGGCCGCCGCGACCATCCCTGTCTCGCCATTTGCCCGTTTTGGGATCGGTACAGCCTGCGGTGGTATAGTCAGCCACAGGATCTGCATTGAGGAGTTCGTCGTGAAGAAGATCATCTACATCCTGCTGGGGTTGGCGCTGGCCGCCGTGGTGGCCATCGCCGCCCTGGTGTCCCTGATTGACCCCAATCAATTCAAGCCCCAACTGGCGGAGCAGGTGCGCAAGAGCACGGGCCGCGAGCTGGTGATGGAAGGGGATATCGGCTGGCGCTTCTGGCCAAGCCTCGGTCTCTCTCTCGAGAAGGTGCAGCTTCGCAACCCCGCCGGGTTTGCCGAGCCTGACCTGCTCCGCTTCGCGCAGGGTGATGCTTCTGTCGCCCTGCTGCCGCTGCTCTCCCACCGGCTGGAGATCGGCAAGGTGACGCTCAGTGGCGCCCATCTCTTTATCCAGACTCGGGCCGATGGCAGCTCCAACCTGAATGGCCTGGTCAAGGCCTCTGCTCCCGACAAACAACCCTCAGCCAGCGAGAGCCAGCCTGCCGCTGCTGCCGCCAGCGACGAGAAGCCCTGGCAGATCAGCCTGCAAGGGGTGGCATTGGTCGAGGCCAGCGCCCTGGTGCGAGACGATCGCAGCGGCGCCGTCTCCCGTCTCGACCGGCTCGACCTCGATCTGGGACAGCTGACCCCGGGTGAGTGGGTACCGGTGACCCTGGCCGCCAAGGGCGCACGCGGGGAGCTGACCTTTGATCTCAAGGGGCAGACCCAGCTCAAGCTGGCTCGGGAGGCCAAGGCCAGCGAGCTGAAGGATCTCAGCCTCAGCGGCAGCCTGAGCCAGCCATCGCAGCGGCTCGATGCCTTCACCCTCAAAGCCGATCGGCTGGCGCTGGGGCAGTGGAGCAGCCTGACCCTTAACCTGAGCGGCGCACAGGGGGCGGCGGACAAGCCGACCCTGGCCGGTACCCTGGAGGGCACCCTCAAGGCGCGGCTCGATCAGGGGCTGCAACTGGTGGAGGTGTCGGATGCGGTGCTGGCCGCCAAGCTCAGCGGCGATACCCTGCCACGCCCGCAGATGCAGCTCAAGCTGGCAGGCTTTGCCCGCGCGGAGCTCGACAAACAGAACGTCACCCTGAGCAATCTGGTGATGGGGGCGGATGACGCCCTGCTCAGCGGCAACGGCACCGTGCGGCTGGGGGTCGTGCCCAGGGTGGAGTTCGACCTCAAGGGGGAGAAACTCGATCTCGACGGCTGGCTCGGTCAGCCGGCCAAGGCCGCGCCCGCTGCTGCCACCTCGGGGGCGGCTGCTCCGGCAGGGGCGAAGGCGCAGGCTGCCGCCACCAAGGCGCTCTCCACCATGGAGCCCGATCTCGCCGCCCTCAAGGCGGTGGATCTGGCCGGTCGGCTGCAACTGGGTAGCCTGCGGCTGAAGGGGCTGGATCTCAACGCCGTGGATCTGCAGCTCGCCCTGGCCGGTGGCCAGCTCAACCTCAAGCAGTTCGGCGCCGGGGTGGCCGGTGGTCGGGTGACGGCGAATGGCATGCTCGATGCCCGCCAGCAACCCGCCCGCTATCAGGTACACAAGCGGATACAGGGGGTGGATATTCGCCCGCTGCTGCAGACCCTGGCCCAGAACGATCGACTGGAAGGCAAGGGGGATCTCGAGGTGCAGGTGCAGGGCATCGGTCTCTCCGAGCAGGCGCTGCGCAGCCAGATGCAGGGCAAGGTGAGCCTCAGGCTGAGCGACGGTGCCCTGCATGGCATCAACCTGGCGGAGATGATCCGTGAGGCGCGGGCCACGCTGACCGGCAAGGGGGCGGATCAGGTGAAGGAGGCGCGCAAGACCGACTTCAGCGCCCTGACCGCCAGCTTCCAGATCGCCAATGGCGTGGCGCGTAGCGACGACATCCAGCTGCTCGCCCCCGCCCTGCGGGTGAAGGGCCAGGGCCAGACCGCCCTGGTGCCCGAGACCCTCGACTTCCTGTTCCTCACCTCAGTGGTGGAGAGCAGCAAGGGGCAGGGGGGCAAGAGCGTGGATGAGCTCAAGGACGTCACCATTCCGGTGCGCATCGGCGGCCACTGGCAGGCACCGAGCTACCGGCTCGACGTGAAGGAACTGCTCAGCAACAACAAGGTGCTGGAGGAGAAGGCCCGCAAGGAGGCCGAGCGCGGCCTCAAGAAATTGCTGGGCGACAAGGCCGACGACGAAGGGGTGAAGGGGGTAGCCGACCAGCTGCTCAAGGGCCTGTTCAAATAGCCCGCCTCCCGCTGATGCCATCCAGAGCCCGCCCCGTGCGGGCTCTTTGTTGTGACGCAGGTCATCATGGGGCGAGGCCTGGTCAGGAACATGGGGTAATATCCGTGGCAGTCATCGAAACCGGGAACCAGGAGGGTTCATGAACAAACGGGTGCTGATCACCGGCGGCGGCAGAGGCATAGGGGCCGCGACGGCCCGTTATCTGGCGGGGCAGGGGTATCACCTCTGCCTCAACTATCGCCATGACAGGGCCAGTGCCGAGGCGCTGGTGGCCGAGATCCGGGCGCAGCACCCGGTCTCCTGCATAGCGGTGCAGGCGGATGTCAGCGTGGAGGCCGAGGTGGTGCGCCTGTTCGAGGAGATGGACGCGCGGCTCGGCACCATCACTCATCTGGTCAATAATGCTGGCATCTTGCTGCCCCAGATGAGAGTGCTGGAGATGAGCGCAGAGCGGATCAACCAGACCCTGACCACCAATGTCACCGGCTATTTTCTCTGCTGCCGCGAGGCGGTGCGCCGCATGACGGCGGGGGGCGCCATCGTCAATGTCTCCTCCGCCGCCGCGCGCCTGGGCTCCCCCGGGGAGTATGTGGACTATGCCGCCGCCAAGGGGGCCATAGACGTGCTGACCAGAGGGCTGTCTCTGGAGGTGGCAGCCCAGGGGATCCGGGTCAACGGCGTGCGTCCGGGTTTCATCTACACCGACATGCATGCGGACGGCGGCGAGCCCGGCCGGGTAGACAGGGTCAAGAGCCATATTCCGCTGCAACGGGGCGGCGAACCCCGCGAGGTGGCCGCCGCCATCGCCTGGCTGCTGTCGGACGAGGCCTCCTACGCCACAGGTACCTTTATCGACGTGGCTGGCGGGCGCTGACCCTGACCCGAGGGTGGGTACAACAAGGGGCGCCATGGCGCCCCTTGTTGCTGCTGTGGTGGGATCCTTACTCCCCAAGCAGCTGTTGCCAGACCGCCAGCACATGGCCCCGCTCGGTCAGCAACTGGCCGTCTCCCACCTTGCGGGAGATCTCCGAGAGGTTGAGGCGATGGCCCTGGTTGCGGATCTCCAGATAGGCGTGCTTGAGCCCCTCCGCCTGCTCCAGGGTCAACACCCCCGCCATCACGCACTCGTCGAAGATACGCACGTTGTCCGACCAGCGGGTCAGGGCCTCCGGCTCGCCGCAGGCGTGAGCCAGCACCAGGTACTGGGCGATGAACTCGATGTCCACCATGCCGCCCGGGGACTGTTTGAGGTCGAACTCCCCCTCGCCAGCTTTCAGCAGGTGATCCCGCATCTTGTGGCGCATCTCGCGCACCTCGCGGGCCAGGGTCGGCAGGTCGCGATCCTTGGCCAGCACGGCGCGGCGGATGCGGGCAAACTCGGCGATCACCGCCTCATCACCATAGATGGGGCGGGCTCGCACCAGGGCCTGATGCTCCCAGGTCCAGGCCTCGTGCTGCTGATACTGCTCATAGGCGGCGAGGGAGGAGACCAGCAGGCCAGCGTCGCCGGAGGGGCGCAGCCGCATGTCGATCTCGTAGAGGATCCCGGACGGGGTGCGGGTGCTGAACAGGTGCAGGATCCGCTGGGCGAGGCGCAGGTAGAACTGGCGGCTGTCGATGGGCTTGCGCCCGTCGGTGTAACTGTTGGGGTCGCCGCCGTGCAGGAACACTAGGTCGAGATCCGAGCCGTAGCCGAGCTCGATGCCACCGAGCTTGCCGTAGGCCACCACGGCGAAGCCGCGCTGGCCGCTCAGCGCCACCTCGGGGGGCACGCCGTAGCGCTCGCTCATCTGGGCCCAGGCCTGATTGACCACCTCTTCGGTGATGGCCTCCGCCAGCCAGGTGAGGTGGTCGCTCACCTTCATCAGCGGCAGGGCGCCGGCGATGTCGGCCGCGACGATGCGCAGCAGTTGCACCTGCTTGAACTGGCGCAGCGCCTCCATCTGCTGCTCCACGTCCTCCTCGGGGATGCGCAGCAGGAACTGGCGCAACTGGGGCTTGTACTGATCCAGCGGGGTGGGGTGGTAGAGGTGCTGGGGATCGAGCAGCTCGTCCAGCAGTATGGGGTAGCGGGCGAGCTGCTCGCTCACCAGGTTGCTCTCGTCGCACAGGCGCACCAGCTGGCGCAGGGCGGCGGGGTTCTCCGCCAGCAGCTGCAGGTAGGCGCTGCGGGTGAAGATGCGGGTCAGCAGGGTGCAGACCCGCTCGAACAGGCGGGCGGGCTCTCGGCTCGCCACCACCAGTCGCAGCAGCTCAGGCATCAGCCAGTCCAGGGCGATGCGCCCCTGGGGGCCGACCTGGCGGCGCTTGTACTCCTCCTTGAAGCGCAACAGAGCGGCGCAAAGCGGCGCAGGCTCGGTCACCCCCTGGGCGGTGAGCAGCTTCTCCAGCTCGGCGGCATCGAGCTCGGTGCGCCAGAGATCGAGCCAGAGCTGTTCCAGGTGGGCGGGGGCCTCCTTCTCTTCCCCCACCACGGCGACGAACTCCTGATGGACTATGGCCATCTCCTCGTCGAGGTGCGTCATGAAGCGCTCCCAGTCGGCGAAGCCGGTGGCGGCGATCAGTCGCTGACGATCCCGCTCCTCTGTGGGCAGAGTCTGGGTCTGCTGATCGCCGATCTCCTGCAATATGTTCTCGACCCGGCGCAGGAAGCGATAAGCCTGGAGCAGGCGCGCGCAACGCTCGTCGTCGAGGGCACCGCTTTGGGCTATGGCCGCCAGGGCCTCGGGCAGGTGGCGCACCCGCAGGGCGGGCTCGCGACCGCCACGAATGAGCTGCAACGCCTGGGCGATGAACTCCACCTCGCGGATGCCACCGGCCCCCAGCTTGATGTTGCCCTCCAGCCCCTTGCGGCGCACCTCGGCGGCTATCATGGCCTTCATCTGGCGCAGGCCGTCGATGACGCCGAAGTCGATGTAGCGGCGGAACACGAAGGGGCGCAGCAGCTCGGTGAGGGCCTGGGCGTATTCGCACTGGGGCCCCAGCACCCGCGCCTTGACCATGGCGTAGCGCTCCCAGTTGCGGCCATGGTGCTGGTAGTAGTCCTCCATGGCGGCAAAGGAGATGGCGAGCGGCCCCGCCTCGCCGAAGGGGCGCAGCCGCATGTCGACCCGAAACACCTGACCATCCTGGGTGGGTTGGTGCAGGGCGTTGATGAGGCGCTGCCCCAGCTTGATGAAGAACTGCTGGTTCGCGAGCTCCCGCCGCCCGCCGACCGTGTAGCCGTTGTCAGGGAAGGTGAAGATGAGGTCGATGTCTGAGGAGAAATTCAGCTCGCCGCCACCCAGCTTGCCCATGCCGAGGATGAGCAGGGGCTGGGGGTCGCCGTTGCCGTCCATTGGCGTGCCGAGCTCGGCGCACTGTTTGGCGTAGAGCCAGTCCCGGGCGCCGCAGATCAGCGCGTCCGCGAGCCTGGTGAGATGGATAAAGCTCTCTTCGACTTCTGACTCCCCGAGCAGCTCGCGCCAGGCGATTACCAGCATGCGGCTGCGCCTGAATTGGCGCAGCACGCGCTTGAGCGCCTCCTCGTCATGGACTTCGGCGAGCAGGGCCGCCAGATCGCCCTCGTAGGCGGGCCAGCGCTCGGACAGCGTCAGATCCCCGGAGGCCAGGGTCTGCGCCAGCAGCTCGGGCTGCTTGATGAGGGAGTCGGCGACGAAATCGGAGAGGCCAAACAGGGTCCGCAGGGTCTGCTGCTCCATCGCTGGCAAATTGCCATATTCGGGGGCCAGCTCGACCAGCCGTTGCCACTGGCGCCCGGACTGATCCTGCAGCAGGGGTGACAGCGCGGGGAGGAATGCCGGAGATGGGGGAAGAGAAGAGGAATGCTGGGCCACGGTTGCCGTCCTTGTGATTAACGGGTCTGCAGAGGGAATGAAAACACCGGCAGCCAATCTAGCATTGTCCCGTGCCCGCGTCACAGCCCGGGAGAGAGAAGCATGAGCCAGCGGGGAAAATGGGCCGCCGGCGCGGGCTCAGGGGCGCCGATAGATCTCGGGGTCGTACTTTTCCATCAGGCTGCCGGGGGCGCGGGGTGGCGCGAAGCCAAAACCGGCATAGAGGCCCTGGGCATCCGAGGTGGCCAGCATGAGGCGGCGCAGCCCCTGCAAGGCGGGATGATCGACAATGGCCGCCATCAACGCCTTGCTGTGGCCGCGACCGCGATGCTCGGGCAGCACGAAGACGTCGGAGAGATAGCCGAAGGTGGCCCGGTCTGTGATGACCCGGGCGAAGGCCACCTGCTGGCCGTCGACATAGCCGCCGAAGCACAGGGAATGATTGATGGCCCGTTGCACCGTGGAGAGGGGAATGCCGAGGCTCCAGTAGGCCTCCTCGGACAGGAAACGGTGAATGAGCGGGACATCGAGGCGTCCCTTGTCGTCGCTGATCTCCAGTGGGGATTGGGTGTGTTGCATCCTGGCTCCTTGCCGTGACATGAGATGAAATGAAAAAGGCCCCTTGCGGGGCCTTCCAGTTTACTCAAATCACGGCCTCAGGCCAGCTTGAAGGCCTGGATATGATTGTCCAGCGTCTGGCTGTGGTGCTCCACCAGTTCGGAGGCATCTTTCAGCTCCCGCAGCACCACCACGGAGCCTTCCACCACCTGTTTGACCTGCTCCAGGTTGGCGTTCATCTCTTCTGCCACCGAGCTCTGCTGCTCGGAGGCGGCGGCGATCTGGCGGTTCATGTCGGCCACCCCCTGCACCCGCTGCACTATGGTGGCGAGCTGATCGCCGGCCTGGGTCACCTGCGCCACCCCCTTGTCCGCCTGCTGAACGCTCTCGGCCATCAGGCCGACAGCCTGGCGGGCATTGCCCTGCAACAGCTCGATCATCTTCTGGATCTCGACGGTGGCGGCCTGGGCCCGGTTCGCGAGTTCGCGCACCTCGGAGGCGACCACGGCGAAGCCACGCCCCGCCTCGCCGGCGCGGGCGGCTTCGATGGCGGCGTTCAGAGCCAGCAGGTTGGTCTGCTCGGAGATGCTGCGGATGGTGTCCACCACTGAGCCGATGCGATCGACCCCGTGCTCCACCTCGTTGACCACGGCAGAGGAGCGCTGAATGTTGCCGGAGAGGGTGTCTATGGTGCTGACGGTGGCGGCCACACAGCGGCTGCCCTCCTCGGCCAGGGCGCTGGCATCAAAGGTGGCGTGGGAGGCCTGTTCCGCATGGTTGGCCACCTCGCGAATGGCGCCCACCATCTGGCTCATGGCGCTGGCGAGCTGTTCTATCTGGGTGAACTCCTCGTTGATCGCCTCGTTCGCCTCCTCCATGCAAAGCGTCACCTGGGAGGCGATGTCATTGAGCTCCTTGCAGGCGGCGCGCTGGGTGCCGAACACCTCCTTGAGGTTATCCTGGGAATGGGCGACCGCCTTGGCGATGTCCCCGAACTCGTCCCGGGACTTGAGCAGCACGCTGTGGCTGAGATCCTTGCGGGCGAAGCGCTCCAGCAGACCCACCAGATAGTGCACCTGCTTGACCATGAGCCGGGAGCCGGTCAGCAGCAGCACCACGAAGACGACCCCCATCAGCGCCGTCTCCATCAGACCGGTCCAGAGCAGACGATCGGCAATGGCATTCGCCTTGGTGGCGTCTATGCCCTCGCCGAGCAGGGTGGCTTCCAGGTTGCTGGCATCGAACCAGAGCTTGGCCAGCAAGAGCAGCGTACTGAACACCATGAGCAGCACCACCTTGGGCACCAACCGGATGTTGCTCATTCGCCTCTCCAGCGAGTTTAACTGCATAATCTTTCTCCTTCTTAATGGCCGGTTTTCCTTTGTCCTCAGGGATATCGGCATTATCTTCCTTTTTATTAATTCGCACCGTGCCTAAAGTAGGAAATTGTATGCGACATCACTTAACTCACCTGCGCGCCATGGATCTGCTGATGGCGTTTCTGTCGGTGATCTCCGTTTCTCTGGTCTTCGCCCGCTGGTGGGGTCGCAGTGAGTGGAGCCCGCAGACCCTGCAACTCTTCTATGAC
Source organism: Aeromonas sp. sif0611 (assembly GCF_019218845.1). NCBI lineage: Bacteria > Pseudomonadati > Pseudomonadota > Gammaproteobacteria > Aeromonadales > Aeromonadaceae > Aeromonas > Aeromonas sp. sif0611. Next base: position 227,836 of record NZ_JAHUWU010000005.1, read on the forward strand.
GTCGATAGCCTGATCTGCTATTTCTTCCTCGCCCACTTCGCCTACGGCTGGGTGCGGGCCCCCAATCGGATGGCCTTCTTCAAGGCCAACTGGTTCTATCTGCCGGGCAGCCTGCCCATGGTGGAACAGCTGCGCTGGGCGCGGCTGATCCAGCTGTGGCGGGTCTATCAGCTGCTGCGAGACAGGCCGGATCTGCTGGGCATGTTTCGCCGGGAGCGCAACGAAACCACCTTGTCCGGCATTCTGTTCCTCTTCTTCCTGCTGCTGGGGGTGGGCTCCGGTATCATGTACTGGCTGGAGACGGGCCAGCCAGGCAGCCTGATCCAGACCCCCTATGACGCCTTCTGGTGGACGCTTGTGACGCTGTCGACCGTGGGTTACGGGGATCTGGTACCCAAGACCGAGGAGGGGCGCTTCGTCGCCAGCCTGCTCATCCTGTTTGGTGTGGGTCTGTTTGGCGCCCTCAGCGGTTTCATGGCCAGCCTGTTCGTGCATCCCGGCAAGACCAACGACGACACCACCCTGTGGCGACGCCAGCAGAGCGAGCAGCAGGCGCAACTGTTGCAGGAGCTGAAGGCCCTGCGTGCCGAGGTGAGGGCATTGCAACAGAAGTAGCCTGCGGCGTCTGGAATGGTCGCGTGGCAAACGGGAGAGACGGTGAGACGCCTCTCAGTCAGGGGGGCGCCGCTTTTCTTTGCTTGTCCTTTGACCCGCTGGCGGCTTAACATTCGGCCTGCAACCTAATTCAACGAAGAGAATCGATCGACCATGCGCGCCCTTCTCGGGATCTTGATCTGCTTGTGTGCCCAACAGGTACTGGCCGATACCCGTTATGTCTCAGACAACATCTTTACCTATATCCACAACGGTCCTGGCACCCAGTACCGGATCCTCGGCAGCGTCAAGGCTGGTGAGCCGCTGGAGGTCAAGGCGGTGAACAACGACGCCGGTTTCACCCAGGTGGTGGACGGCCGTGGTCGTGAAGGCTGGATCAAGAACAGCGAGCTGCAGGCGGAGATCAGCCTGCGCGAGCGCCTGCCCCAGGTTCAGAAAGAGCTGGATGAGGCCAAGGCCCGTCTGCTGAACCTCAATGGCGACAACGAGCGACGCTTCGCCGAGAAGGATGGCCAGATCACCGAGCAAAGCAAGGAGATCGCCAGCCTGAAGGCCCAGCTCGCCAGCCAGAGCACCGAGATGAGCAGCCTCAAGGAGCAGAACGACGCTCTGACTCAGAGCTATGACAACCAGGAGCACGACATGCAGATGGACTGGTTCATCCGCGGTGGTGCCATGGTGCTCGGCGGCATACTGCTCGGCATTCTCCTCCCCATGCTGCCCCGTCGTCGCAAGAGCAGCGAGCGCTGGATGAACTGATCGCCCGGGCGATCGCCAAGAGAAAGGTCGCCACGGCGGCCTTTTTTCATGGGGGCGCATAGACCATGTCAGGGGTCGCCAGGGGGCCTCTGCGGCCGTAAGATGAGCCCAAGACCCGTGCCCTGCGCACCCTTCTCAACAAGAGCCTTCAACATATGTCATCAACCGAACAGGCCCGCTGGTTCGTGCTGGGGGGCGATCACCTCGTCCTGCTGGATGAACGGGGGCAGATCCCCCATGGCCCCAGGGCCTGCCTGCCCGTCCATCTGCACTCCGCCCATTTTGAGTCTTTCGATGAGTGGGACGGACTGCCCTGTTATCTGTTGGATCTGGGGCCGGATGCCGAGAGCCCTCCCCTGGCGGGGCTGCGCCAGCTGATGGTGGCGGGGGACGAAGAGGGGTTTCGCCTCGCCGGTCGCGCCTGGCAGCTGGCCACCTTCCGCCGCACCCATCGCTTCTGCGGCGAATGTGGCGCCCCCATGACCCCCAAGGCGAGGGAGTGGGCGCAAGGGTGCCTGCATGGTCACGTCGTCTACCCGCGCATCTCCCCCTGTATCATAGTGGCGGTGCGCAAGGGCCCGGCGATCCTGCTGGCGGCCCATCGCCGTCACTATCAGGCGGAGGATCCCATGTATACGGTGCTGGCGGGCTTCGTGGAGGCGGGGGAGAACCTGGAGCAGTGCGTGGCGCGGGAGGTGTTCGAGGAGAGCGGCATCCGGGTGTGCAACGTGCGCTATGTGGCGAGCCAGCCCTGGCCCTTCCCCCACAGCCTGATGATGGGCTTTGTCGCCGACTACCAGAGCGGCGAGATCAAGGTGCAGGACGACGAACTGGTGGCCGCCGGTTTCTTCGAGGCGGACCGGCTGCCACGGCTGCCGCCCCACGGCACCATAGCACGGCGGCTGATCGAGCTGTGCCTCGCAGAGGCGTGATGAGGGGCGGCGTCTCCTGAAAAGCAGGGCCCATGTTTGCGCCCCCTCACATCTTTGCACTCCGGCGAGCTAGCGGCGCGTTTGTGCCGCCCTTAGCCTTGCACAAAGTGGTATCATATCCGCCATTTTATGCTGGATATGAACTCAGGAACTGGGATGAAAGAGCTGAAGAACGATCGTTACCTGCGTGCCCTGCTGCGCCAGGAAGTGGACATGACGCCGGTATGGATGATGCGCCAGGCTGGCCGCTATCTGCCGGAATACAAGGCCACGCGCGCCCAGGCGGGGGATTTCATGTCCCTGTGCCGCAACGCCGAGCTGGCCTGTGAAGTCACCCTGCAGCCGCTGCGTCGCTATCCACTCGATGCCGCCATCCTCTTCTCCGACATCCTCACCGTGCCCGATGCCATGGGGCTCGGTCTCTACTTCGAGCAGGGTGAAGGCCCGCGCTTCGAGCGTCCGATCACCTCCATGGCCGATGTGCAGGCGCTGCCGGTGCCGGATCCGGAAGATGAACTCGGCTACGTGATGAACGCGGTGCGCACCATCCGCCGTGAGCTCAAGGGCGAAGTGCCGCTGATCGGCTTCTCCGGCAGCCCCTGGACCCTGGCCACCTACATGGTGGAGGGGGGCAGCTCCAAGGCGTTCACCAAGATAAAACAGATGATGTATGCAGAGCCGCAAACCCTGCACCTGCTGCTCGACAAGCTGGCCGACAGCGTGATTGCCTATCTCAACGCCCAGATCAAGGCGGGTGCCCAGGCGGTCATGGTGTTCGACACCTGGGGCGGCGTGCTCACCCCGCGCGACTACCGCGACTTCTCCCTGCAATACATGCACAAGATCGTCGACGGCCTGATCCGCGAGCACGACGGTCGCCGCGTGCCGGTCACCCTGTTCACCAAGAATGGTGGTCAGTGGCTGGAGCAGATCGCCGCCACCGGTTGCGATGCGCTGGGTCTGGACTGGACCACCGATATCGCGGACGCCAAGCGCCGGGTCGGCGACAAGGTGGCGCTGCAGGGCAACATGGATCCCTCCATGCTCTACGCCACCCCGGCCCGCATCCGTGAAGAGGTCGCCTCCATCCTGGCCGGTTTCGGTCACGGCAACGGCCACGTTTTCAACCTGGGCCACGGCATCCATCAGGATGTGGACCCGGAGCACGCCGGGGTGTTTGTGAATGCGGTGCACGAGCTGTCGGCTCAGTACCACGGCCGCTGAGCGCGGCAGACAGCACGATGAGAACGGGGCCTGCGGGCCCCGTTTTGCTGCCCGGCCTCGCGGGGGCTGCATCCTGGTCACCGCTCGGGTTACACTGCACCACCACTGAGCACGGTCGCGGACAGGATGGACGAGTGCACCTCCTGACGACCGGGTGAGGGCGTCGTCGAACATGGCAGGAGGCAGGATGGGCAAGAGTGCATGGGACTGGGGAATCGATCTTGGCGGAACCAAGTGCGAATGCGTGGTACTCGAGGGTGACGAGGTGCTGCTGCGCCATCGCATCCCCACCGAGCGCCGTGGCGGTTACGAGCACATGATAGGCCAGATCGCCAAACTGGTGGACGAGTGCGCCGAGCGGCTCGGCCACCGTCCCGCCATCCTCGGCATGGGCACCCCGGGGGCGCGGGATCCCCAGACCGGGCTGATGAAGAACTGCAACACCACAGAGCTCAACGGCAAGCCGTTCAAGGAAGATCTGGAGCGCCGGCTCGGCATTCCGGTGCTGATCGCCAACGACGCCAACTGCTTCGCCCTGGCGGAAACCCATCTGGGGGCGGTGCGCCAGCACCATCCCGATGCCAAGGTGGTGTTCGGTATCATCATGGGCACAGGGGTGGGCTCCGGCATTGTCATCAACGGCCAGATCCTCAACGGCCATCACGGCATCGCCGGGGAGTGGGGCCACAACGTGCTCTCTCCCGACGGCCCCGAGTGCTACTGCGGCAAGCGCGGCTGCGTCGAGACCTTCATCAGCGGCCCGGCGCTGGAGGCCTGGTATGAGGCCAAGGCCAGGCGTCATCTGTCACTGGCCCAGATAGCGGCGGCGACGGCTCACGACCACGTCGCCAAGCTCACCATGGACCGGTTGCACCTGCTGTTCGGCCAGGCCCTGGCCAACGTGGTCAACATCCTGGATCCGGACGTTATCGTCATCGGTGGCGGTGTGGGTAACGTGCAGAGCCTCTACAGCGTCGGTCGGCAGACGGTACTGCCATTTCTGTTCAACCCCCGCTTCGCCACCCCCCTCATTGCCCCGGCCCTGGGAGACAGTGCCGGTGTGTTCGGGGCCGCGCTGCTGGCCAGGGGCGTCTTCCAGGAGGCCCTGCTGTCGTGAACCAGTCAGGGACCCGTCACTTTGTCGCAGGTAAGGACACAGATTTTTCATGATCAAGATTGCCATCAACGGATACGGGCGCATCGGTCGCAACGTGTTGCGCGCCCTCTACGAGAGCGGCCGCGATAACCAGCTTAAGATAGTCGCCATCAACGAACTGGCGGCTCCCGAGGCCATGGTGCACCTCACCCGCTTCGACACCAGCCACGGCCGGTTCCGCTACCCGGTGCAGCTGGCCGGCAGCAGCATGCTGGTGGGGGAGGATCTCATCTCCCTGTTCGCCGAGCGGGATCCGTCGCGGCTACCCTGGCGGGCGCTGGGGGTGGATGTGGTGCTGGACTGCACCGGGGTGTTCGGCTCCCGGGCCGATGCCGAACTGCATCTGGGGGCGGGAGCGGGCAAGGTGTTGTTCTCCCATCCAGCGGATGCAGATGTGGATGCAACCATCGTCTACGGGGTGAACCATCAGGTGCTGACGGGGCGGGAGCGGATCGTCTCCAATGCCTCCTGTACCACCAACTGCGTGGTGCCCGTCATCGAAACATTGCATCGAGAATTCGAGATAAATTGTGGTACTATTACGACAATTCATTCGGCCATGCACGATCAGCAAGTCATCGATGCTTATCACAGCGACTTGCGTCGAACTCGGGCCGCCAGCCAGTCCATCATCCCGGTGGATACCAAGCTGGCAAAGGGGTTGGAGCGAATCCTTCCTCACTTCGCCGGCAAGTTCGAGGCGATCGCGGTACGGGTGCCGACCATCAACGTCACCGCCATGGATCTGAGCATTACTGTTCGTAAAAAAGTGACAGTTAGTGACGTAAATCAAGCACTGCAACGGGCATCCAGAGGTACATTACAGGGTATCCTGGACTACACGGAAGAGCCGCTGGTCTCCGTAGACTTTAATCATGATGCACACTCCTGCATCATTGATGGTACCCAGACCCGGGTGAGCGATGCCAACCTCGTCAAGATGTTGATGTGGTGTGATAACGAATGGGGCTTCGCCAACCGCATGCTGGATACCACCCGGGCCATGATGGCCGCAGGCTGAGAGTCTGCACCGGGCGCAAGGTTACTGTTTTTTTAACATTACCTGAAAATATATAGAGGACTGAATATGTCTGTTATCAAGATGACCGACCTGGATCTGGCGGGTAAACGCGTTCTGATCCGTGCTGACCTGAACGTGCCGGTAAAAGACGGCAAGGTCACTTCCGATGCACGTATCGTGGCGACGCTGCCGACCATCAAGCTGGCTCTGGAAAAGGGCGCCAAGCTGATGATCACCTCCCACCTGGGTCGTCCGACCGAGGGTGAATACAACGAAGAATTCTCCCTGGCCCCGGTAGTCAACTATCTGAAAGACGCTCTGTCCTGCCCGGTCCGCCTGGCCAAGGATTACCTGGATGGCGTAGACGTCGCCGCCGGTGAGCTGGTTGTGCTGGAAAACTGCCGTTTTAACAAAGGCGAGAAGAAGAACACCGAAGAGCTGGCCAAAAAATACGCCGCCCTGTGTGACGTCTTTGTAATGGATGCGTTCGGTACTGCTCACCGTGCCGAAGGTTCCACCTACGGTGTTGCCCAGTTCGCACCGGTTGCTTGTGCTGGTCCGCTGCTGGCCGGTGAACTGGACGCCCTGGGCAAGGCCATGCTGAAGCCCGAGCGCCCCATGGTTGCCATCGTTGGCGGCTCCAAGGTCTCCACCAAGCTGACCGTGCTGGAATCTCTCTCCAAGATCGCTGACCAGCTGGTGGTCGGTGGTGGCATCGCCAACACCTTCATCGCCGCTGCCGGTCACAACGTCGGCAAGTCCCTGTGCGAGCACGACCTGATCGACACCGCCAAGAAGCTGGCTGCCGAAACCAACATTCCTGTGACCACAGACGTCGTCGTGGGCACCGAATTCTCCGAGTCCACCCCGGCCACCATCAAGTCTGTTAGCGATGTGACCGACGGCGACATGATCTTCGACATCGGCCCTGACTCTGCCAAGGCCCTGGCCGACATTATCATGAACGCCAAGACCATCCTGTGGAACGGCCCGGTCGGTGTGTTCGAGTTCGACCAGTTCGCCGAAGGCACCAAGGTGATCGCTGAAGCCATCGCCGCTTCCCCGGCCTTCTCCATCGCCGGCGGTGGTGACACCCTGGCCGCCATCGACAAGTTCGGCATCGCCGACAAGGTCTCCTACATCTCCACCGGCGGCGGCGCCTTCCTGGAGTTCGTAGAAGGCAAGGTACTGCCGGCTGTCGCGATTCTTGAAGAACGCGCCAAAGCCTAATTGACCCGGGACGGGGGGCAAAAGCCTCCCGTTTCGTTTATCATGTGCCCGCTGTGCCGGTTCATGATGAACCCCCCACTTTTTATTAACGGCATACGAGACAGGACGATTAAACATGTCTAAGAAAATTTTCGACTTCGTAAAACCCGGCGTGATCACTGGTGATGACGTTCAGAAAGTGTTCGCCATCGCCAAGGAAAACGGCTTCGCTCTGCCGGCCGTCAACTGCGTCGGTACCGACTCCGTGAACGCTGTGCTGGAAGCTGCCGCCAAGGTCAAAGCCCCGGTCATCGTTCAGTTCTCCAACGGTGGTGCCGTGTTCACCGCCGGCAAGGGTCTGAAGCTGGAAGGCCAGCAGGCTGCCATCATCGGTGCCATCTCCGGTGCCAAGCACGTGCACGCCGTTGCCGAAGCCTACGGTGTACCCGTGATCCTGCACACCGACCACGCCGCCAAGAAGCTGCTGCCGTGGATCGATGGTCTGCTGGAAGCGGGCGAGAAGCACTTTGCCGAAACCGGCAAGCCGCTGTTCTCCTCCCACATGCTGGATCTGTCCGAAGAGTCTCTGGAAGAGAACATCGACATCTGCTGCGAGTACCTGACTCGCATGGCCAAGATGAACATGACTCTGGAGCTGGAACTGGGTTGCACCGGTGGCGAAGAAGACGGTGTGGACAACAGCCACATGGATCAATCCGCCCTGTACACCCAGCCGGAAGACGTGGCTTACGCCTACGAGCGTCTGTCCAAGATCAGCCCGCGTTTCACCATCGCTGCCTCCTTCGGCAACGTGCACGGTGTTTACAAGCCGGGTAACGTCAAGCTGACCCCGTCCATCCTGGACGCTTCCCAGAAATACGTTTCCGAGAAGTTCGGTCTGCCTGCCAAGTCCCTGGACTTCGTGTTCCACGGTGGCTCAGGTTCCACCCTGGAAGAGATCCGCGAATCCATCTCCTACGGCGTCGTGAAGATGAACATCGATACCGACACCCAGTGGGCTACCTGGGAAGGTCTGTTGAACTTCTACAAGACCAACGAAGCCTACCTGCAAGGCCAGCTGGGCAACCCGGAAGGTGCTGACAAGCCGAACAAGAAGTTCTACGATCCGCGCGTATGGCTGCGTGCCGGTCAGACTTCCATGATCGCCCGTCTGGAGAAAGCCTTCTCCGACCTGAACGCCATCAACGTACTGTAATTCGTTACCGTATCTTGATTGCTGAAGAGGCGCCCTGCGGGGCGCCTCTTTCATTTTGGGCCCCTCGGCTGGCCCCTCAAAAGGTGTCCTTCGGGACACCTTTTACATTTCTGTGATCCACGGAGGCTGGAATGGTGACCCTGGGCTGGGTATTATCGATGACACTGCGTTTAATTTAGTAAACAAATGCAACCAAGGCAGGATGCTGAGCATGCAGACAGGAAGACACAACGGACACCAGGAGCACGTGGCCTCCTATTACGCGGCCACCCGCAACGACCATAGGCAGTGGCCCGAGCTCAGCGGTGAGCTGGATGCCGACGTCTGCATCATCGGCGGCGGTTTCACCGGCCTCAACACCGCCATCAACCTGGCCGAGGCCGGTTACAAGGTGGTCTTGCTTGAGGCCAACCGCATCGGCTGGGGCGCCTCCGGGCGCAACGGCGGCCAGCTCATTCGCGGCATCGGCCACGACACCAGCCAGTTTGCCCGCTGGATAGGCGAGCAAGGGGTGCGCGAGCTGGACCTGATGGGGCTGGAGGCTGTGCAGCTGGTGCGCGAGCGGGTCGCACGGTTCAACATCGACTGCGATCTCACCTGGGGCTACTGCGACCTCGCCACCAAGTCACGCCACCTCAAGGGATTTGAGGAGGATGCCGAGCACTTGGCCAGCCTGGGCTACCGGCATGAACTCAGGCTGGTCCCCAAGGGGGAAATAAGGTCAGTGGTGGGGTCGGATCGCTATATCGGCGGCATGATCGACATGGGCTCAGGCCACCTGCACCCCCTCAACCTGGCGCTCGGCGAGGCCCGTGCGGCAGCCAGCCTGGGCGTCGCCCTCTTCGAGCACTCCAGGGTGACCCACATCGAGTATGGCGAGCGGGTCGAGGTGACCACGGCCCACGGCCGTTGCCGCGCCAACTATCTGGTGATCGGCTGCAACGCCTACCTCAATGAGCTCAATCCCGAACTGGGGGGCAAGGTGCTGCCGGCGGGCTCCTACATACTCGCCACCCAGGTACTGGAGAAACGGCTGCGTCAGCGCCTGCTGCCGCAAAACATGGCGGTGTGCGATCAGAACGTGGCGCTCGACTACTACCGGCTATCGGCCGATGGTCGCCTGCTGTTTGGCGGGGCCTGCAACTACTCGGGGCGCGATCCCAGGGACATCAAGGCGTTTATGCTGCCCAAGCTACTGCGGGTCTTCCCTGAGCTCGCGGGCACCGCCATCGAGTTTCAGTGGGGGGGCATGATAGGCATAGGCGCCAACCGGCTGCCGCAGATCGGGCGCCTCAAGCAGCACCCCAATGTGTTCTATGCCCAGGCTTACTCGGGGCACGGCCTCAATGCCACTCACATGGCCGCCAAGCTGGTGGCCGAGGCGATCAGGGGGGAGAGCCGGGGCTTCGATCTCTTCAGTAGCGTGCCCCACATGACCTTCCCCGGCGGACCTGCCCTGCGCTCCCCCTTGCTGGCGCTCGGGATGCTGTGGCACCGGATGAAGGATCTGCTGTAAGTCTAAGGGGGAGGGCTGGCGGCAGGGAGGAGGGCGCTTATCCCTGCTGCGCCGGTTCTGCCAGTTGCCAGCCCTGCTCTGTCTTCATCATCCAGACCTGGCTCTCCTGCGCCAGTGCCTGTCCTGCCTCGAATTCGCCGTATTTGCGTTCCAGCTCCATCAGGGCCATCTCCTGCTGGAAGGGGCCGACCCTGTCATAGACCAGATCCTCGTCATGCAGCACCTGCAGCTGCTCCAGCCCCTGCTTGAAGTGGAGGCGGTAGCTCACCCTGACGAGATAGACCCCCTCCATCCGCTCCTCCTTGCCGAGAATGGCGAAGTCGCTGATCTCGAACAGGGCGGGATCCGTGTCGGCCTGCAGCCTGGCGGTGACCTGGCTCTGGATCGCCTCTTCACCTGGACCTGAGTTGCAGCCATAGAGCCAGCAGGCCAGCAGGGGGATGAACCACTTTTTCATCAAAACTCCGGATGATGCGAGACGGGAAAGGGAAAATTTTGCCATGGCGCCTGTCATATACAAGGGATGGTCAGAAAAATCAACGCGCGGTGGCCGAGTTGCTGGATTCGGGGCGGTATGGATGACTGACGGTGCGCGTCATGACCAGAGTATCGCCAGTGAACCCGGCTATCTGCTTGCGATCCACTTGCTTAAAGCCGTGTTTCGACCAGAAATGCAGGGCAGGGGCGTTGGTCTCGATGACCCCGAGTCGCAGGGTGGTGCAACCCCAGCCAGCCGCCATCCCCATGAGTCGTGCGACCAGTTCGCTACCAACCCCCCGTCGCTGCCAGCACTCCTTCAAAAGCAGCAGGCCAAGATAGGCCGTCTGCTTATCTGGATAACCGCGAACCAGATCGACGCAGCCAAGCAGCAACTCTCCCTCCAGGATGGCCAGCACAAACTTGTCATGCTCTCCTATGCCCGGTGGGCAGGCCCTCAGTATCTCCAAGGCATCCGCAGGGTTGGGTGCCTTGCCTTCTGTCAGCCAACTGTAGGCAGGCGTCGCCAGCACGACCTCCTCCAGCCACTGTATGTGGCTCGAGTGAGCCGATGACAGGCGCCGCAACTCCATCTAGCGCAGCTTGTCCAGCTGGCCGAGGAACTCGGCGGGCCCCATGAAGCCGGTCACCCGCTGACCGCTTACCTCGTTGCCATCGCGATCGAAGAAGATCAGGGTCGGTAGCCCCAGCACGTTCAGGCCGTTGAGCAGCGCCACATCCGCATCGTCGTTGGCGGTGACGTCCGCCTGCAACAGCACCATGTCAGCAAAGCGCGACTGCACCTCGGGATCGCTGAAGGTCTTGTGCTCGAACTCCTTGCAGGCGACGCACCAGTCGGCGTAGAGATCCAGCAGCACCGGCTTGCCGCGGGCGGCCTCGAGTCGGGTCTTGAGGTCATCCAGGGTCTTGATGCGGATGAATTGAGGAGCCTGGATCCCGGTGCTTGCCTTGACGCCAGGCTCGGGCAGCAGCAGGTCCTTGCCCACCACCACCAGAGTCATCATCACCAGCAGCAGCACGAAGCCACCGAGGCTCTTGCCGAGCGAGTGGGCGCGATGCTGGTTGTGGTGATAGAGATAGGCACACAGCACCAGCGCCCAGCCGAGCCAGAGCAGGGTGGCGATCTGCTCGCTCAAGAGCCGTGACAGCAGCAGGATGGGCACCGCCAGCAGTGCAAAACCAAAGAGTTGCTTGATCACATCCATCCAGGCGCCCGCCTTGGGCAGCAACTTGCCCCCCGAGGTGCCGAGCAGCAGCAGCGGCAGACCCATCCCCAGCGACAGGGCATAGAGCGCCGCGCCGCCAAGCCAGCGATCGCCGCTCTGGGCTACGTAAATAAGCGCCCCCGAGAGCGGCGCCGTGGTGCAGGGGGAGCAGACCAGGCCGGAGATCATCCCCATGATGGCAACCCCTACCACGGATCCACCCTGTTGGCGGTTGGAGAGGCCTGACAGCCGGGTCTGCAGGCTGCTCGGCAGTTGCAGGGTATAGAGCCCGAACATGGAGAGCGCCAGCAGCACGAACATGATGGAGAGGCCGATCAGCACATAGGGGTGCTGCAGCGCGGCCTGGAACTTCAAGCCGGCCGAGGCGACGACCAGCCCGAGCAGGGTGTAGGTGACCGCCATCCCCTGCACATAGACGAAGGAGAGCAGGAAGGCGCGGCGGGTGGAGAGGTGCTGACCGGCACCGGCGATGATGCCGGTCAAAATGGGGTACATGGGGAAGACGCAGGGGGTGAAGGCAAGTCCCAGCCCCAGCGCAAAGAAGGCGGCGATGCTGAGCCAGAAGCCCTGGCTGCCGAGGGCGGCCGCCAGTCGATCCTGCTGGCTGCTGGCTGGCGCCTCGATGGCGTCAGCGGGGCCGGCCTGCCCGGCGGCGTCACTGGTGGCAGTGAGAGGCTGCACCGGGATCAGCTTGTCGGTGGGCGGATAGCAGAGACCCTCGGTGCAACCCTGATAGCTTATCTTGAGGCTGGCGGCGTCACCCACCTCGGTCAGGGTGACGGGGATCTTCAGCTCCTGATAGAAGACCCGGGTCTTGCCGAAGAAGTCATCCTCATGTTCGGTGCCTGCAGGCAGCACGGGCGCCTCGAAGGCGAGGTTGTCCCCCTTGACGCCGATGCTGTGGCGATAGAGGTAGTAGCCGTCGGCGAGGCGCAGGGTCAGCAGCAGCTTGTTTCCCTGCTGCTCGCTCTCGAGGGCGAAGGCCTCGTCGACTTTCAGAAATTTGGGCTGGGCATTGGTCTCGATGCCGAGACTGCTGAGCAGATCCTGGCTGCTGGCCTGGACGGGGGCCGCGAGCAGGCTCAGCAGGAGCAGCAGGGGGGAAAGCAGGCGAAACAGTGTCATGAGGTCTCCTGTGTCAACCAGTCGAGATAGGGTTGATGACCCTGGCTTGCGGGGAGCGCCAGGATCTCCGGCACCTGGTAAGGGTGGTGAGCCAGAATGCACTGACGCAAGGGCTCGAACAGCGAGGCCCTGGATTTGATGATGAGCTGGATTTCACGTGCGCGCTCAATTTTCCCCTGCCAGCGATAGACGGAGTTTACTCCCGGTAACTGGTTGATGCAGGCGGCGAGGCGCTGGGTGAGGAGGTGCTCGCAGAGGAGGTCTGCACTGGCTTCATCAGGGCAGGTGCAGAGCACCAGAATGGCGTCGGTCATGGGGTTGGCAGTCTCATCAACGGGGGCGCTCTGGCCCTCTGGAACAGCGGTTACTATACCGGGCAAAGGGGCAAATAGCACCCGGTCCGCGCCCGGCTGGCGGGACGCTCAATTAGTGATGCGCCCGAGATAGACGCTGTGAAAAGGACAGGGCAGAATGAGCGGGCTTGTTCCCACTCTACGTAAGGAAATGTATGACCCAACAGAATGAGCAGCAGAGAAACCGCATGTTGAGCCTGTTGCGTGAAGGCGAGCGTCGCATGTTGGTGCAACTGGCCGGTCTGCTGCGTACCAGTGTCGATGAAATCAATGCTGAACTGGAGAAAGAGGAGCTGCTGTCCGCCCTGGAGCAACCCATCACGGTGGAGTATCTCAACGGCGTGGTGCAGCACCATCTGTTCGAGCGTCTGCACAAGGGGGACATGGTCGCGGCACAGCGCATGCTGAACCAATATCAGAGCGACCTTGAGGCCATGCTGAACCAGGAATCGGCCCAGAGCGAGACGCCCGCCGACGAGGTAAAGGCGCAAGCCTGAATGCCTGTCTTCTGAGGCTCCAGATCAGCACCATCATGCCAGCCGCATGATGGTGCCTCGTTTTATTCCCTTCCTCTGTTAACCCGTGACCCGTTGCGCCCCCTGGCCCGGTATGGGGAACACCTTGTCATAGCTCCAGTTGTAAATGAAGGCATAGACCAGGTAGAACAGCACGAAGCCCAGATCCAGCAGCAACGCCTCCAGCAGGCCGATGTCGAGCCACCAGGACATTACCGGCAGAGCGACGACCAGCAAGCCCCCCTCGAAACCCAAGGTATGCAGCACCCGCTGCCACAGGCTCTTGTGGGTATGGCCCTGCAGGCGTAGCAGCAACCGGTCCACCCCGATGTTGTAGACATAGTTCCAGACGGTGGCGACTACCGAGAAGAACAGGGCAAGCGGGCCCATGTGGTTGAGACCGACGCCGGTGACCCAGCTTGCCAGGGGGGCGGCGATCAGCAGGCCAATCAATTCGAAGCCGATGGCGTGGCGCAGGCGGTCACGGGTATTACGCATCATCTGTCTCTCTATCTAACTCTTTCTGTGGATGGCGGCCAATGTATCGCTATTATTCGATAGGTTCATGTTGGTATCTATCGTTAAAATAGATAGAGCTAGGTCCAAGAGCAGAGTAGGAGCAGACGGATGACCCCTTCACTGGAACAATTCAAGGCGTTGCTGGCGGCGGCTGAGACGGGATCTTTCTCGGCGGCGGCGCGCCGGCTGGGCAAGGCGCAATCGGTGGTGAGCACCGCCATCGCCAACCTGGAGATCGACCTCGGCCTCGAGTTGTTCGATCGCAGCGGCCGCTACCCGGTGCTGACCGAGGCGGGGGCCCGCATCAGCCAGGAGGCGGGGGTGCTGCTGGCCCAGAGCGAGCGGCTGCAGGCCATTGCCGGGGAGCTGGCCAGCGGCATAGAGTCGCGCCTGACGCTCGCCATCGACGATGACTCCCACCTGCCCTGGCTGGGGGCCCTGCTGGAGGAGTTCGCCAGCCGCTACCCGGCGGTGGAGCTGGAGCTGCTGTTCCCGCTGATGGAGGATGTGACCGAGCTGCTCAAGAGCGGGCGGGCCCAGCTCGGCATCAGCTACCAGAAGGCGCACCCCGAGCGGGAGCTGGTTTCCCGCTCCCTGGGGAGCGTCGCCATGCCCCTGGTGGTCTCCCCGGATCATCCCCTGGCCCACAAGACACCGCTGCACGAGAGCGACCTGCAAGGGGCCCGCCAGCTGATGGTGACGGGGCGGCGGGAGGGCACGGAGCGCCATCGCTTTCGCCTCTCGTCCCAGGTGTGGTGGGTCGAGGGGGATCTCGGGATCCTGGAGCTGGTCAAGCTGGGGCTGGGCTGGTCTGCGGTGCCCGAGTTTCTGCTGCACCGGCCGCTGGCGCGGGGGGAGCTGGTGGTACTCAAGCCGGATTTCATGCCCCAGGCCGAGCTGGAGCTGGAGTTGCAGTGGTATCGCGCCCGCCCGCTCGGGCAGGCGGGGCGCTGGCTGAAGGAGGCCCTGCTGGCGCGGGTACCTCGTTAGCCGACCTTACTCGGTCAGGGAGTAGGGCAGGGGTTGCAGGGCAAGGCGGGAGCCTTCCTCCTGCTTGAGGCGGAAACTGGCATCGGCCTCGGTGTCTTTTGGCAGCACGGCGGTGAGCCACAGCTGACCATCCTGCTGCCAGGCGTTCAGCACCATGCCGCTGCGCCGCCAGTTGTCACCGAGCTGGATCTCCAGGGTATCGCCGCTGGCAACGGGGCCACTGGCCTGCCCGGCCAGCACGAAGAGGGCGCGGTTGTTGGCACCGCGGTACTTCGCGCGCGCCACTATCTCCTGTCCCATGTAGCAACCCTTGGTGAAGCTGATGCCGTCCAGGGCCTGCAGGTTCAGCATCTGGGGAATGTACTCACCCTGATGAACCGCCTCCAGGTGCGGGATGCCGGCCTTGATATCCAGACCCCACCAGAGTGATTCCTGTCCGACGGGCAAGCCGATATCGAGCGGTTGTTCGCTCACCAGCAACCATCGTTCGGCTTCCACCTTGACCGCCATGCCCCCCTCGACGAGGCCGGTTTCCTGAAGGCCGTATTGCGCCGCGATCCAGGTGTCTGTGCCCTGACCGGCCACGCCGACCGCCTGGCCCTGGAACTCGCCGATCTCGACCTTGGCGAACACCGCAAATTTCTTGAGCTCGGGCAACTGGCGCGCCAGCACCGACGGCTTGGTCAGCAGCAGCAGGCTTTCATCGAGGCAGAGCAGGCGAAAATCGCTCCACAGTTTGCCCTTGGGGTCGCAATGGCCGCCGAGGGTGCTTTGGCCCGGTTGCAGGGTATTGACGTCGCAGGTGACCTGGCCTTGCAGATATTTCACGCGATCATTGCCGGTGAGGCGGGTGATTGCCAGATCGGTCAGGGGAAACAGGGTTGGCTCGGCAGGAAGAACAGGGGTCGGCAGGCTCACGATGGTATTCCAGAGACAGAAAGTATGTGACCTGCATGGTAAAGACGTAAGGAATGTTTGTCAGCCGGAAAATCCAGCTGCTACCATCCCCGGGTCTTTGTAAGGAGAGTTCCATGTTGAGCCCAATTGAAAAGTCCCGCCTGAAGTGGGCCTGCCGTCGCGGCATGCTCGAGCTGGATGTGATATTTATGCCTTTTTTCGAGCACGAGTTCGACTCCCTGAGCGAAGCACAGCAGCAGACCTTCATCCGCCTGCTGGAGTGCGAGGATCCCGAACTGTTCCGCTGGAGCATGGGCCATGGTGTGCCGAGCGATCCCGATTTCGCCGCCATGATCCCCCTGATCCTGGAACGCAATCAGGCCCGTCATGATCGTCTGAGCTGATCCCCGATGCGGGTCCTGATGCCCGTCATCCCCTCCCGGCGGCAGCGCATGCTGCTGCTTGCCCTGTTTCTGCTGTTGCTCTGGCCGGTTGCCGCTCTGATCCATGGCTGGCAATGGGGGCTGTTTCTCCCCTGCTGGTTGCTGGGGCTCTGGCTGGCCTTGCGCCCCGTCATGCCGAGGGGCGATGCGCTCTGCTGGGACGGAGAGTGGCTGGAGTGGCAAGGCCGACGTCATCGGCTGGATGACCGCAGCCGTATCCTGCCCGGTGTGCTCTGGCTGAGGTTGCAGACAGAAGAGGGCGCCGAGCGCCGCCTCTGGCTCTTCTCCGATGCTCTGGCACCCGCGCATTACCGCGCCCTGGCCCGCGCCATCCACCTCGCCCTGCCCAAACCGCCAGATTCACCCCATAACAGATGACCCCGCCGGGGCGGGGTCATCTGATTGACGGTGGTGGGAGTCATTCACTCCCGATCCGGCGTCAGCACTGTCGGCTTGGGGTTTGCTTGCATGTCCGGGTAGTCGAGGTTGTAGTGCAACCCGCGGGACTCCTTGCGCTCCAGGGCACAGTTGACGATGAGCTCGGCCACCTGCAACAGGTTGCGCAGCTCCAGCAGGTTGTTGGAGACGCGGAAGTTGGCGTAGTACTCCTGCACCTCCTGCTTGAGCAGGTCGATGCGGCGCTTGGCGCGCGCCAGCCGTTTGTTGGTGCGCACTATCCCCACGTAATCCCACATCATCAGCCGCAACTCGTGCCAGTTGTGCTGGATCACCACTTGTTCGTCCGAGTCATCCACCTGACTCTCGTCCCAGGCGGGTAGATGGGGTGGTTCCACGCTGGTCGGGAGCTTGGCCAGGATGTCGGCCCCCGCCTGATGGGCGTAGACCACGCATTCCAGCAGGGAGTTGGAGGCCATGCGGTTGGCGCCGTGCAGCCCGGTGTAGGTCACCTCGCCGATGGCGTAGAGGCCGGGGATGTCGGTCTGGCCGTTGTTGTCGATCATCACGCCGCCACAGGTGTAGTGGGCCGCCGGTACTATGGGCATCGCCTCCTTGGTGATGTCGATGCCCACCGCGAGACAGCGCTCATAAATGGTCGGGAAGTGCTTGATGATGAAGTCGGCCGGTTTGTGGCTGATGTCCAGATACATGCAGTCGGCCCCGAGTCGCTTCATCTCGTGGTCGATGGCGCGGGCGACGATATCACGGGGTGCCAGCTCGGCCCGCTCGTCGAAGTCCGGCATGAAGCGGCTGCCATCGGGACGGCGCAGATAGGCCCCTTCCCCGCGCAACGCTTCGGTCAGCAGGAAGTTGGGGTCATCGGGATGGAACAGGCTGGTGGGATGGAACTGGTTGAACTCCAGGTTCGCCACCCGACAGCCAGCGCGCCACGCCATGGCGATGCCGTCCCCCGAGCTCACGTCCGGGTTTGAGGTGTACTGATACACCTTGGAGGCGCCGCCGGTGGCCAGTGCCACGAAGCGGGCGCGGATCACCTCGACCTGCTCGACGTTGCGATTCCAGACGTAGGCGCCGAGTACCCGGTTGCCTGGCAGGTCCAGCTTGCGGGTGGTAATGAGATCGACCGCGTTGAAGCGCTCCATCAACTGGATGTTGGGGTGGGCGCGTACCTGATCGATCAGGGTGAGCTGCACCGCCTTGCCGGTGGCGTCCGCCGCGTGGAAGATACGGCGATGGCTGTGACCCCCTTCCCGGGTCAGGTGATAGTGGGATTCCCCCTCGGCATCCTCCTCCTGATCGAAGGGGACACCTTGCTGGATCAGCCACTGGATGGAGTCGCGGGCGTTGCGGGCGGTGAACTCCACCACGGCCGGGTCACACAACCCGGCGCCAGCGTTGAGCGTGTCGCTCACATGGGATTCGATGCTGTCGGTCTCGTCGAACACGGCAGCGATGCCTCCTTGCGCATAGAGAGTGGCCCCTTCACTGATGGGCCCCTTGCTCAGAACCAGGACTTTGGCCTGGTCTGCCAATCGCAACGCGAGGGACAGACCGGCGGCACCGCTGCCAATGATCAGTACGTCGCAAAGGTATTCAACACTTGCTTTCATAAGTATCATTGGCCTGGATTAAGAACTGGCCCCATGGTAGCCCAAGGGGGGTTGTGATGCAGCCTGCATCACATTTTTTTCAATGCAAGCGAACTTTCTCTGATTCCTCCTGTCTGAACTTGTGCGCTTAGAAGGGGCCGGAAAAGAAGAACGATAACCTGATGGGGGTTTTACGGCTCTGATGAGCGACCAGAATCTACTGGACGAACAGCTGGTTGAACGGGTCCAGCGTGGCGATAAAAATGCATTCAACCTGTTGGTAAGAAAATACCAGCATAAGGTGGTCAACCTGGTGGCCAGGTATGTCAACAATCCGGGCGATGTGCCGGATGTGGCGCAGGAGGCCTTTATCAAGGCTTACCGGGCGTTGCCGACATTCCGTGGCGAGAGTGCGTTTTACACTTGGTTGTATCGGATCGCCGTCAACACGGCCAAAAATTACCTGACCTCACAGGGGCGCAGACCGCCCAGCAGTGATGTCGAAGCGGACGAGGCTGAATATTATGGTGGTGGTGAAGCCCTGCAAGAAGTGGCCACCCCGGAAAATCTGGCGCTGACCGACGAGATCAAGCGTACCGTGTTTGCCGCCATAGAAGCCTTGCCAGAAGACTTGAGAACAGCGATCACCCTTCGTGAAATGGAAGGGCTGAGCTACGAAGAGATTGCGGAGATCATGGATTGCCCTGTGGGTACGGTGAGATCCCGTATCTTTCGGGCGAGGGAAGCAATCGATAAAAAGCTGCAACCTCTGATCGAGAATTAAACTGGGGAAAGACAGGCAAACTTATGGCAAATAAAGAGCAACTTTCAGCCCTGATGGATGGTGACCTCAGCGACATGGAGGTTCTGAACGAGCTGGGAACGGATCCCGCTCTGCAAGATACCTGGGCTCGTTACCATCTGATCGGTGATGCCATGCGGGGAGACCTGCCGGTCAATCTGCAACTGGATCTCAGTGACAGCATCATGCTGGCACTGGAAGACGAACCCGTCATACTGGCACCCAAGCCGGTGCAACCCGTTGTCCCTCAGGTGAATCCTGCCGGCAAGGTGATACCTTTGGTCCGTCGCTTTGGCCAGCAAATGGGACAGTATGCCATTGCTGCCTCCGTGGCCGCCGCCGTCATCTTCGGGGTGCAGCAGTATCAGGGCAGCGACGGCATGCCGGCCAACCCTGTGCTCAACACCATACCGGTCGGTGGCAGTGCGGCGCCAGTGAGCGTGCACTATCCCCAGGAGGGCAACCGCGCCACTCCTCGCCAGCAAGGCTTGAACGAGCAAGAGATGCAGGAGCAGCGCGAGCGTATCAATGCCTTCCTGCGAGACCATCAATTGCAACAGCGTCTGCTGCAAGACAAGCAGATTCAGGAATAACGCATCTTTAGGGATCAGACCGTGCGCCAGTCCAGCCTCATTCTGCTGGCCTCTCTCCTGCTTATTTGTGCCAAGGCCTCGGCCGACGATCTGTCGGCCGAGGCCTTGTTGCAGCAGATGCAGAGTGCCGTTTCGCAACAAAATTTTGAGTTGTCCATGGTCAAGGCCCGTCAGGGACGCCTCGAGCCCATTCGCTTCAGTCACGGGGTGATCGATGGCAAGGAGGTTGCTCATTTGAGCTACCTCGACGGCAAGGCGGTGGAGTACCTGCAACGCCAGAATGAATACACCTTCTTCGAGAACACCCACGAACCCTACACATTGAAGGGGGCGCGTTTTCCTGGCGTCTGGTCGAGTCTGGTGAGGATGCCGCTGCCCCGGGTGCTGGAAAGCTATGACCCCGTGCTGGCCGGTCGTAGCCGAGTGGCTGGTCTGGTGGCGCAAGTCGTGAGACTGGTGCCCAAGGAGGCGGACAAGTACGGCTTTGTACTCTGGGTCGATGAGCAGAGTCATCTGCTGCTGCGGGTGGACATGGTGGACAAGGAAGGCAACCTGGTGGAGCAGGTGCTGGGGGTGGATCTGGACAGGCAACCGGCGCCCGCGCCCTGGCTTGTCACCCTGGCCCGCAGCAAGCTGCCCGAAGCGCTGGCATTGGAAGACGCCTATCCCGCTCCCCAGCAGACCCTGAACTGGCACCTGACCTGGCTGCCGGGTGGATTCAAGGTGCTCTCTCAGGACAGGCACCAGCTGGTCAACACCAGCCTGCCGGTGGATTACATGATGCTGTCGGACGGTGTGGTGGATCTCTCCGTCTATGTCTCCCGGGTCGATCCCAAGCAGGCGGTGCGTCAGCAATTGATCCGCCAGGGGGCCACTTCGCTGGTGAGCTTCGTCAACGAGGTTGGGGTGGAGATCACCGTGGTCGGGGAAGTTCCCACCGAGACGGCCAAGCGCATCGCCGAGTCGGTGCAGCCGCTGGCCCGCAACGAGGCGGTACAGTGAGGAGGCATCCGGCCACTTGCCGAACCGGGATGACCGTGCTGAGATCGGGTAAATCCATAGCCGTTCGTCTGGAGTCATCCTGTGAGTAACATGAGCGAAGAGTTGGCAACCGTGGTGGCCGTCGAGGGAGCTTATGCTTGGGTGGAGTGTGAACGGCGTTCAGCCTGCAGCGGCTGCCACCAGCAGCCCAATTGCGGTACCGGCACAGTCGCCAAGGCCTTTCCCCTGAAGTCGCAGCGACTGCGGGTGGCGCTGACCGCCGAGGTTCTGGTCGGTCAGCAAATCAGGCTTGGCATTCCCCAGGCGAGTATCCTGCGCGGCGCGGCCCTCGTTTATGTGCTGCCGCTGTTCTGCCTGCTACTCGGTGCCCTGCTCGGCCAGCTCTGGTTGGCGCCGCTGCTGTCGGCGGGGGAGGGCGTCACCATCCTCAGTTGCTTGCTCGGTGGCACCATCGGATTTTTACTGGTTCGTTACTTTTCTGCCCGGCTCGAGCAAGGGGAATATGGTCCCCGCATGCTCGGCATGGTACTCAATACCCGTCACCTCTCCTGAGCGGCGTTACCCTTTTCTGGCTCCGTCGCCGCCGTTTTGGTGCCGAGGGCCCGCCAGACAAGGCGCTATTTCTGGTGCCTGCCGACTAAAGATTGGCCGTCGACCTGGTTATCCAGTAAAATCCTGCCCTCATATCCGACCCTAACTTAATTTTGAGTGATTCTTGCTCGATGAAACACATTCGTAACTTTTCGATTATTGCGCACATCGACCACGGTAAATCGACCCTGTCGGACCGTCTGATCCAGACTTGTGGCGGCCTGTCCGACCGCGAGATGCAGGCTCAGGTGCTTGACTCCATGGATCTGGAGCGCGAGCGCGGCATTACCATCAAAGCACAGAGTGTGACCCTGAACTACCAGGCACAAGACGGTAACACCTATCAGCTGAACTTTATCGACACCCCGGGCCACGTGGATTTCTCCTACGAGGTTTCTCGCTCCCTGGCGGCCTGTGAAGGGGCTCTGCTGGTGGTGGATGCCGGTCAGGGGGTTGAGGCACAGACTCTGGCCAACTGCTACACCGCCATGGAGATGGAGCTGGAAGTGGTGCCGATCCTGAACAAGATCGATCTGCCTGCCGCAGAACCCGAGCGGGTCGCGGAAGAGATCGAGGACATCGTCGGCATAGACGCGGTGGATGCGGTGCGCTGCTCCGCCAAGACCGGCCTGGGTGTCGATCTGGTACTGGAAGAGATCGTGGCCCGTATCCCGGCACCTGAAGGTGACCCGGACGCCCCGCTGCAGGCGCTGATCATCGACTCCTGGTTCGACTCCTACCTGGGCGTCGTCTCCCTGGTGCGCATCAAGAACGGTTCCCTCAAGAAGAACGACAAGATCAAGGTGATGAGCACCGGTCAAGTGTGGGGCGTGGATCGCATCGGTATCTTCACCCCCAAGCAGGTGGACACCATGGGGCTGGGTTGTGGCGAGGTAGGTTGGGTCGTCTGCGGCATCAAGGACATCCACGGCGCTCCGGTGGGCGATACCCTGACGCAAGCCAAGAACGGTGCCGACAAGGCGCTGGCTGGCTTCAAGAAGGTGAAGCCGCAGGTCTATGCCGGTCTGTTCCCCATCTCCAGCGATGACTACGAGTCGTTCCGTGACGCCCTCGACAAGCTCTCCCTGAACGATGCCTCCCTGTTCTTCGAGCCGGAAAGCTCCACCGCGCTGGGCTTCGGCTTCCGTTGTGGCTTCCTCGGCATGCTGCACATGGAGATCATCCAGGAGCGTCTGGAGCGGGAATACGATCTGGATCTCATCACCACGGCACCGACCGTAGTGTATGAAATCGAGCTGAACAACGGCGAGACCATCCACATCGACAGCCCGGCAGCCATGCCTGCGGTCAACAACATCAAAGAGATGCGCGAACCCATCGCCGAGTGCAACATCCTGTTGCCCCAGGAGTACATGGGCAATGTCATCACCCTCTGTATCGAGAAGCGTGGCGTGCAGACCAACATGGTCTATCACGGCAAGCAGGTGGCGCTGACCTACGAGATCCCGATGGCGGAAGTGGTGCTCGATTTCTTCGATCGCCTCAAATCCACCAGTCGCGGCTACGCCTCCCTGGATTACGGCTTCAAGCGCTTCGAAACCTCCGACATGGTGCGTCTCGACATCATGATCAACGGTGAGCGCGTCGATGCCCTGGCCATCATCACCCACAAGGAGAACGCCCAGTATCGCGGTCGCCAGGTGGTGGAGAAGATGCGCGAGCTGATCCCGCGCCAGATGTTCGACATCGCCATCCAGGCGTCCATCGGCAACCAGATCATCGCCCGCAGCACAGTCAAGGCCCTGCGCAAGGACGTGACCGCCAAGTGCTACGGCGGTGACGTGAGCCGGAAGAAGAAGCTGCTGAACAAGCAGAAAGAAGGCAAGAAGCGGATGAAGTCCCTGGGCCGTGTCGACGTGCCGCAAGAGGCCTTCCTCGCCATTCTCCACGTCGGAAAGGATTAATAGATGGCAAGCACCTTTTCCCTGATCCTGGCCATAGTCACTCTGCTGACCGGCATCATCTGGACAGTCGACAAGCTGGTCTGGTCCAAGCAGCGGGCGGCCAAGATTGCGGCCGCTCGTGCCAACGCCGGCTCGAACATCGATGAGAAGACCCTGGCCAAGGTGGCCCCCATGCCGGTCTGGATCGAGCAGACCGGCGGTGTCTTCCCGGTCATCGCGCTGGTGCTGATCCTGCGTTCCTTCATCTTCGAGCCGTTCCAGATCCCGTCTGGTTCCATGATGCCCACCCTGCTGGTGGGCGACTTCATCCTGGTGGAGAAGTTCGCCTACGGCCTGCGTGATCCCGTGACCAACACCAAGTTCCTCGAGACGGGTTCTCCCGAGCGTGGCGACGTGGTGGTGTTCAAGTATCCGCTGGATACCCGGGTGGACTACATCAAGCGGGTGGTCGGCATGCCGGGCGATCGGGTGATCTATCGCAACAAGGAGCTGATGATCCGGCCCAAGTGCGAGGAGCAGGAAGGGAAAACGTGCCCGGGCTTCAAGAAGCTCGACGTCAAGTTCGAGCAACGGGGTGAGTTCAGCCAGATGGGGATCCCGCTGGATCGCTACACCGAACAGTTGGGCACAGTTTCTCACGAGACCCTGCGCAACCCCCTGATGCCGGACCTGGTGGATCGCTACTATCGCCAGCCCGGTACCTACCCGGATGAGTGGGTGGTGCCGGAAGGCCACTATTTCGTGATGGGTGACAACCGCGACAACAGTACCGACAGTCGTTTCTGGGGTTTCGTGCCCGAGCAGAACCTGGTGGGCAAGGCGGTTGCCATCTGGATCAGTTTCGAATTTGAGCGCGAGGAAGGATCCAGCTTGCCAAGTTGGGTGCCGACCGGTGTGCGCTTCAACCGCATTGGCGGAATCAAGTAAATGAATATCAAGATGAACAGACTGCAGTCCCGTCTCGGGCATGTCTTTCAGGATCAAGAGCTGCTGACTCGGGCGCTGACCCACCGCAGCGCCGGTTCCCGTCACAACGAGCGACTGGAATTTCTGGGGGACTCCATCCTGAGTCTGGTGATTGCCGATGACCTCTTCCATCGCTTCCCGCAAGCGGCGGAAGGGGATCTCAGCCGGATGCGCGCCACCCTGGTGCGGGAGAAGACGCTAGCCGAACTCGGCCGGGAGTTTGACCTCGGGGATCACCTGATCCTGGGGCCTGGCGAGCTGAAAAGCGGCGGGTTCCGGCGCGAGTCTATCCTGGCCGACACTGTCGAGGCGGTGATCGGCGCCGTCTATCTGGATACCGATCTGGAGCGGGTGCGAACCCTGTTGCTCGGCTGGTACGCCAGCCGCCTGGACGAGATACGCCCGGGTATAGAGCAGAAGGATCCCAAGACCCGGCTGCAGGAAATTTTGCAGGGAAGCCGCAAATCCCTGCCGACCTACACAGTGACCAACGTCAAGGGCGAAGCCCACAACCAGGAGTTCACCGTCCAGTGTGACGTGGATGGCCTGGATGGTCCGCTGGTCGGGGTCGGCACCAGCCGCCGCAAGGCCGAACAGGCCGCGGCGCAGCAAGCACTGGAAAAACTGTCATGACAGATACGACTTACTGCGGTTTTGTCGCCATAGTGGGCCGCCCCAACGTGGGCAAGTCCACCCTGCTCAACAAGCTGCTTGGCCAGAAGGTCAGCATCACCTCGAAGAAACCCCAGACCACCCGTCACCGGATCCTGGGGATCGACACCGAGGATAACTACCAGACCATCTATGTGGATACCCCGGGTCTGCACATCGAAGAGAAGCGGGCCATCAACCGCCTGATGAACCGCGCCGCCACCAGTTCCCTGGGGGACGTGGCCATGGTGGTGTTCATGGTGGACGGTACCCACTGGACCAAGGACGATGAGATGGTGCTCGGCAAGTTGCGCCACCTCAAGTGCCCTGTGGTGCTGGCAGTCAACAAGATCGACAACGTCAAAGAGAAAGAAGATCTGCTGCCCCATCTGGAGTGGCTGGGCCAGCAGATGAACTTTGCCCACATTCTGCCCATCAGTGCCGAGAAGGGCACCAACGTGGAGAAGATCCGCGAGTGGGCCAAGCCGTTGCTGCCGGAGAACGTTCACTTCTTCCCGGAAGACTACGTGACCGACCGTTCGTCCCGCTTCATGGCCTCCGAGATCATCCGCGAGAAGCTGATGCGCTTCACCGGCGAGGAGCTGCCCTACTCGGTGACGGTGGAGATCGAGCGCTTCAAGGTGGAAGAGAACGGCCTCTACCACATCCATGGCCTGATCCTTGTGGAGCGCGATGGCCAGAAGAAGATGGTCATCGGCAACAAGGGCGAGAAGATCAAGACCATAGGTACCGAAGCGCGCCTCGACATGGAACGACTGTTCCAGAACAAGGTGCACCTGGAGTTGTGGGTCAAGGTCAAGTCCGGCTGGGCCGATGACGAGCGCGCCCTGCGCAGCCTGGGTTATGGTGACGACTGATTGCTGAACCCGGCTTTCGTCATCCACAGTCGGCCCTATCGGGAGACCAGCCAGCTGGTCGAGGTCTTCACCCAGGATAGCGGCCGATTTACCCTGGTGGCTCGCGGTTCCCGCGGGCCACGCTCCCCTCTGAAGGGGCTGCTGCAACCCTTCACCCTGCTCACCATGAGCTGGCGTGGCAAGGGCGATCTCAAGAACCTCGCCCAGGTCGAATGCCCGGATCACTCCCTGCGACTCGGCGGCGATCGCCTCTTCTACGGCCTCTATCTCAACGAGCTGGTCTACTACCTGCTCGAAGCCCACACCCCCTTCCCCGAGGTGTTCGACGCCTATGCCCGTGCCCTGATGGCGCTGGCGGACGGCGAGACGCCGGAGCTGCCCCTGCGCCGCTTCGAGTTCCTGCTGTTGCAGGCCCTCGGTTATGCGGTGGATTTCGAATATGCCGCCGACGATGACACCCCGATCCAGCCCGATCTGCTCTACGGCTTCGAGCGGGAGCTCGGCTTTGTCGCTTGCGAGCGGGCGCCCGATCCCCGTACCCTGTTCCTCGGCGCCCACCTGCTGGCCTTCGCCGAGGGGCGATTCGATACCCCTCCCTTGCTGCAGGCGGCCAAGCGCTTCAGCCGGCTGGCGCTGCAGCCCTATCTTGGCAAACGCCAGCTCAAGAGCCGGGAGCTGTTTTTGAAACGACGAAGCAGCTTGGGCTGATCCTTTCGCGGCGTGACCCAACGGGTAACCATGTTACCGGCGTCCGATTACGCTGCGCTAATCGAACCTACGAACGGATATCGGCGCGGGCATGATTTCGCTGACCGCGCAGTCAACAGATGAAGAGTTTCAAGGAGTCCTCAATGAGTGAAATCTATCTGGGTGTGAACATCGACCATATCGCCACCCTGCGCAATGCCCGCGGCACCCAGTATCCGGATCCTGTCCAGGCCGCCTTCGTGGCCGAGCAGGCCGGTGCCGATGGCATTACGGTTCACCTGCGTGAAGATCGCCGCCACATCACCGACCGCGACGTGGAGATACTGCGCCAGACCATCCAGACCAGGATGAACCTGGAGATGGCGGTGACCGAGGAGATGATCGGCATCGCCTGCCGTATCAAGCCCCAGTTCGTCTGCCTGGTACCGGAGAAGCGCACCGAGGTGACCACTGAGGGCGGCCTGGACGTCGCCGGTCAACTGGACAAGGTGACCGATGCGGTGACCCGCCTCGCTGCCGTCGGTGCCCAGGTGTCGCTCTTCATCGACGCCGACCCCATCCAGATCGATGCGGCCGCCGAGAGTGGTGCCCCCTTCATCGAGATCCACACCGGCCGCTATGCCGATGCCACCACGGATGCGGAGCGCAACGCCGAGTTCAAGCGCATCGCCGCCGGCGCCTCCTATGCCGCCGGCAAGGGCTTGAAGGTCAATGCCGGTCATGGCCTGCACTACCACAACGTCAAGGCCATCGCCGCCATTCCCGAGCTTTATGAGCTCAACATCGGTCACGCCATCATAGGCCGCGCCGCCTTCGACGGTCTGGCCAAGGCCGTGAGCGACATGCGCCTGCTGATGCAGGAAGCTCGTCAAGGGATCTGATAGCCCCTGGGGATGAGACAGAAAGAGGGACGCCGCGGCGTCCCTCTTTCGTTGTCAGGAGATGTATTCAGTCCGCCTCGGGAAGGTCGTGAGACTGGCTTGGCACTCGGCATCTGACTCCCCGGTGATCAGCACGGTGGGACAATTGAACTCGGTAGAGAATCGTCTCTCAGCCCTGCTCGGGAAAGTAGCGCTCGAGCAACGCCATCAGGATGGCCTGGCACTCGGCATCCGGTTCGCCGCTGACCAGGGTGGGTCGGAAATGGAGTTGGAAGGCACGCATTGCGGCGCGGCTCTGCTCATCCCAGGCGCCACTCGGCAGGATACCGTAGCCGTAGCGGGCGAGCTGCTGCTGCCAGGCGAGGGCATTCCAGACGGGGGGCGGCTGCTGGCGCAGGGCTGCGACTCTGGCCTCGTCGGGCCAGGCGCCAACGCCATAGCGCAGGGCCAGCTCGCGCCAGGGGAAGTGAGGGCCGGGATCCTGCTTGCGTTCTGGTGCGATGTCGCTGTGGGCCAGCACCTGGGTGGGGGGAATGTGGTAGCGCTGAACCAGCTCCTGGCTGAGGGCGCCAAGGGCGGCGATCTGGGCCCGGGTGTAGGGTTGCCAGTGCCTCAGGTGAGCGGGGAGGGCCGCTTCTTTCTCGTCATAGCCCAGATTGACTATCTCGATGCCCAGCGAGCTGGCATTGAGCCCGGCATACTGATGCCAGCGGCTGCGACCGGCGTGCCAGGCGCGCTGGCTGTCGGGCACCAGTTGGTAGACGGGAAGTGGCCGTTGCTCTGTGTCGCGGGGGATCAGGTAGTGGGCACTCACCTTGTGTTCGGGTTCAGTCAGCAGGCGCAGGGAGCGGGCGTCATCCTCGTCGGTGTAGTGGAGGATCAGAAAGGCGATACGTTCATTCTGGTTGGCACTGGTATGGCGGGTGGATAGCTCATAAGGTGCCGGTTGGCAGGCGCCAAGCCCCAGCAACAGGCTGAGTGACAGCAAGCTGGTGCGGCATTTACCTGGCCAGGGGGAACAGGAAAACAGGGATGGCCAGCGCGGCCTGCCGCCCAGGCGGAATGACGGGGGGCAGGCGCGCTGGCCCATGGCTCAGGCGCGCCGTCTGGCGGTGACGCGCGCGCGCGGGCTCATGGTTCGGACCTGTACTTGGCGGTGAGGCCGATGAGGAAGTTGCGCAGGATCTGATCCCCGCAATCCTGGTAGTGCTTGTGATCCTTGGCGCGGAACAGGGCGCTCAGCTCGGACTTGGAGAGGTTGAAGTTGGCGAGCTTGAGGGTGCCCAGCATGTCTTCTTCCTTGTAGTTGAGGCCGATGCGCAGCTTGCGCAGGATCAGGTTGTTGTTGATCCGGTTCGGGATCACCTGGGGTGGGGCATCTTCCCGCACACCGCGGCGCACGACGATGAAACCGTCGAGGAACTGGCTCAGTGCCGCGTCCGGGCAAGGGACAAAGCCCGGGTCCTGCTCTTCCCCTTCCGCCGCCTCTTTCAGCAACCAGCTGTGGAGCTGGGCGTGGGTGACGGTCAGGTTGCCCTTGGCAAACATCTCGACCATCTGATCGTTGCTGATGGTAAGGGCGTAGCGCAGGCGGCGCAGAATATCGTTGTTGGTCATGTTGACTCCTGTGGAAACGGCGCGATTTTACCATCTGCGGGCCTCGCAGTCAGAAAAAGCGCCTCATTCGATCAGGGCCAGGTAGCGAGGGGCCTCCCGCTTCACCTGCTCCAGGGCATCTTGCAGCTCCAGCAGCTCGGGTTCGAGCTCGCTGACGGCCACACCGTCGCGCAGTTGCTGCTCGAGCTGGGAGAGCAGGCGTTGCAGGCCGGGCACCCCGGAGTAGGCACAGCCGCCGTTGAGGCGATGGAGCTGGGCCAGCACCTCGTCATCCTCCACTCCGCCCGTCAACGCGGCTTCCAGCATGGGATCCACCTCGTCGAAGCTGGCCAGCAACATGGTCAGCATCTCTTTGGCGAGTGCCTCTTTGCCCGCCGCCTGGCGCACCGCCAGGGCCCAGTCTATCTGTTGATCCCCCTGGTTCTGATGACGCCTGTGGGCGAAGTCGGTGATGAGCTGCGCCAGCATGCCCTCGTCGATGGGCTTGGACAGGTAGTCGTCCATGCCTTGGCGGATCAGACGCTCCCGCTCACCCGGGATGGCATGGGCGGTGACCGCGACGATGGGGGTCTCGGTGTTGAGGGAGTGATGCCGAATAGCCTGGGTGGCGCTGATGCCATCCATGACGGGCATCTGGATATCCATGAAGATGATGTCGAACGGCTGGCTCTGGGCCAGGTTGACCGCCTCCTTGCCGTTCTTGCACACCACCACCTCGGTCACCATCTCCTTGAGCATGGCGGCGATGAGCTTGAGGTTGGCCGCATTGTCATCCACCGCCAGCACCTTGACGGCTTGCACCCGGCGAGGCGTCGGCGCGGGCAGCGGCGTTCGCCTGGCCGCTTCGGGGGAGAGCAGGGCGTGCAGCAGTTTGCGATGGTTGATGGGCTTGGAAAGGCAGTGGGCGGCGCCATGGGCCAGCATGGCGTCATAGAGCGCCGGCTCGTGGCTGCTGAGCAGCACTATAGTGTTCTGTTGCCCGCTGAGGCCATCGAGACGGGCTATCACCTGTTGCGGGGTATGCAGGGTACTGCCGCCGATGATCACCATGTCCTGGCTGCCCATCTCCGGCCAGCCGTCTGCCATGGTCAGCGACTGCACGTCCAGTTGCCATTCATCCAGCAGGGAGAGCAGGGAGGCGTGGGTGAAGGGGTCTGGCTCCAGCAGCCAGACCCGCTTGCCCAGGATGCGATCCAGCGGCAGCCGTTCGGTCTGGGGCAGGGGAGAGACTTCCAGCTCCAGATTGAACGAGAAGACGGAGCCCTTGCCAAGCTCGGACTCGAAGCGGATCTGGCCTCCCATCTGCTGCACCAGCTTCTGGGTGATGACGAGCCCGAGCCCGGTGCCGCCATAGCGGCGGGAGATGGAAGAGTCGGCCTGATTGAAGGCCTGGAACAGCTGGCGCTGCTGCTCTTCCGAGATGCCGATGCCGGTATCGCGGATGAGGACCCGCAGGCGCACCTTGTTGCCGTTGGGGGCCCCGGTCTGCTCGACACGCACATCGACGTTGCCGCGCTCGGTGAACTTGATGGCGTTGCCGGTGAGGTTGGTCAGCACCTGTTGCAGGCGCATGGGGTCGCCGGTGAGATAATCTGGCACGGCGGCATCCACCTGCAAGGAGAGCTCGAGTTGCTTGTCATGGGCACTCGGCCCCAGCAGGTGCATGGTCTCGTTGAGGGTGTCGCGCAGGCTGAACGGTATATGCTCGAGCTGCAGCTTGCCTGCCTCCAGTTTGGAGAAGTCGAGGATGTCGTTGATGATGCCGAGCAGGTTGCGCGCCGACTTCTCTATGGTCTGCATGTAGTCGGTCTGACTCGGTGTCAGGCTGGTTTTGAGCAACTGGCGGGTGAAGCCGATGACGCCGTTGAGCGGGGTGCGCAGCTCGTGGGACATGTTGGCAAGAAACTCGGATTTGACCCGCGCCGCCTCCTGAGCCCGCTTCTTCGCCATGTCGAGTTCGACGTTCTGGATCTCTATCTGCTCGAGCGTCTCTCGCAGATCCGAGGTCGCCTGATCGATGTTCTGCTGCATCTCTTCATGGTATTCGGAGAGTGCCTTGGCCATGGCATTGATGCCGTTCTTCAGCATGTCCAGCTCGCCGGTGAGCTGACCGCTGACCCGGGTATCGAGGCGACCCTCCCTGATCCTGTGCACCGCCTGCACCATGTCGGTGATGGGCTGGGTCACGCTCTTGACCAGGCGGAAGCCGAACAGGGTACTGATGGCGAGGCCGATGAGCACGATGATCACCGCGAAGAAGGCGTCGCGATACTGCAGGACGATGGCTCTGTCGGTGGCGAGCTGCATGGAAATGTAGCCGATGACCGGCGGCTCCAGATCGCTCGGCAGGGGGAAGCCGTCCAGGCTGGTCTCGGCCTGGATAGGGGTGCGCAAGATGATGTCATCACCGTTGAAAGAGACGCTGGTCAGCGCCGGGATGGCGCTGCCGTCCGGCAGGCGCAGCTGGCTGAAGTCCCTGTGATAGTTGGACGTCACGAACAGCTGGTTCTCCTGGGTGAAGACGGCGATGGACTTGATGAAGGGGGAGTTCTTGCGATGGGTCAGTCCGATCAGCCGCTTGAGGGATTCGCGACTGTGCTGGGTCATGCCGTATTCACTGGCGATGGCTAGGGGCTCTATGATGTTGATGCCCTGATCGATCAGGTTGTTTTCCAGCTGATGGTAGCGGTGGAAGGTAAAGTAACCGGCGATCAGGCCGCCGATGATCAGGGTTGGCAATATGGTAAATGCCAGTACACGGGCTCTGAGGCCGTACTTGGTCATGCTGATAAACCGCCGGCAAACATGATGAAGATCATAGCCCTGGGAGCGTGTGGGCGCAGGGGGAGGGCTGGCAATACAGGCGATGTCACCGTACGGGCGCTCAGGCCGTATCCTGTCATATCAATGGGCCACTTATGGTCAGATTGGGCAATGGTGCAGAGGCTGCAGCTCGGGCCCTCAGGCCGCATTTGGTCATACTATTATTCTTGTGGGACAATGGCCTGCTGCAGATTCCACAATCATGACATAGCCACCTATAGGCACCAAGTTTTATGGCCCAGTTTTTCAAGCCCCAAAAGAAATCAACCCAGCCCCAACGTATTGAATTTACGATAGACAGTCTGGACCACCACTGTGTCGGTGTCGGCCGTCATCAGGGCAAGGCCATCTTTGTCGAAGGGGCACTCCCTGGTGAGCTGATCAAGGCTCGCATCGTTGATGACAAGAAGCACTATGCCCACGCCGCCCTGCAACAGATAGTGACCCCGGTAGCCAATCGCATCGATCCCTTCTGCCCCCATTATCGCGAGTGCGGCGGTTGCAGTGCCCAGCACCTCGGCGAAGCGGATCAGCAGGCGGTCAAGGAGGCCGGGCTGATCAGCCTGTTCGAGCGCCTTGGCAACATCAAGGCACCGGCGCTCGAGCCCGTGCTCAAGGGAGAGTCCCGCAGCTATCGCCGGGTCTGCCGTCTCGCCATCAAGTTTGACAAGAACGGTCGCTGCACTCGTGTGGGGTTCCGTCGCCGTCAATCCAATGACCTGGTGGAGGTGGCGGGCTGCCCCGTGCTGGCCGACCCCCTCTCTGCCCTCATCACCCCGCTGCGCGAGTGCCTCAATCGTTTGAAGAGCCAGCGCGAACTGGGGCATGCGGAGCTCATCCAGGCCGAACAGGGCATCATGATGCTGCTGCGCCACACTGGTCGTCCTAACGAGGCGGATCGCGCCCTGCTGGTGGCATTTGCCGAGGCCCAGGGGATAGACCTCTATCTGCAGGCGGCGGATGAGCGCATTGAACCCCTGCGTCAACAATTTCAGCCGAGCTACACCCTCGATGGCCTGTCTCTTGCATTCGCCCCTGGCGACTTCATTCAGGTCAACGGCCCCATCAACCAGAGCATGGTGACCCAGGCGCTGGCGTGGCTGGGGGCGACCAAGGACGACAAGGTGCTGGATCTCTTCTGCGGCATCGGCAACTTCACCCTGCCGCTGGCCCGTCAGGCCCGTGAAGTGGTGGGAGTCGAGGGGGAGCTCGCCATGGTGGCCCGTGCCGAGGAGAACGCCCGTCGCAACGGCATCGACAACGCCCGTTTCTACAAGGCGGATTTGAGCGGCGACATCGTCGGCATGTCCTGGGCGCGGGAAGGCTTCGATCTGGTGTTGCTGGATCCGGCCCGGCCCGGGGCGCTGGAAGTCATGAGCCACGTGGCGGCACTTTCGCCCAAGCGGGTGGTCTATGTTTCCTGTAACCCGGTCACCCTGGCCCGGGACAGCCAGGTGCTGGTGAAGGGGGGTTATCGACTGGCCCGTCTGGGGATGCTGGACATGTTCCCTCACACCGGTCATCTGGAGTCCATGGCGCTGTTTGAACGGGATTGAGCAGGCTGTTTTGAGATTGCCGGTGCTGCGTTTTGTCGGCCTTCCGATGCCGGTAGCGCTGTTTGCGCAGGGGTGATTAGGGTAATCTAGATCTGCAAAAATGGGCCTGATGTGCGAGAGAAACCTGTTGCCGGGATCGGCAACATGCCTTGAAAACTCTCCCGCGCATCCCCATTTGAGGCAGTCATCAGCTGATGAGGGGATGGCAGAAAGCATCGGCTTTCGGCCCCACAATTTTAAGGATTGATACCATGGTTGCGGTGCGCGAAATTCATTTGAAAGACAATTTCACTCTGGAGGAGTGGGTCAGTTCCCTTACCCTGAGTGAAAGCGACAAGAATCAACTGCGAACCGTCTACCAGTACTGTCTGACGCTTGGCGACGAGGCGCTCACCAGCCGCCTGCTGGTGCGTGGCGTCGAGATGGTGGGCATACTGTTGATGCTCAGCATGGATCTCGCCACCCTCAAATCGGCCATTCTCTATCCCTTCGTCGAAGCCGGCCTCATCAAGCAGGAGAAGGTGAACGAGGACTTCGGTCCCAAGATCGCCAAGCTGGTGGAAGGGGTGCTGGAGATGGAGGCCATCCGCTCTCTGCAGACCCTGCACCGCAGCGAGACCTCACCGGAGCAGGTGGACAACGTGCGCCGCATGTTGCTCGCCATGGTGGAGGATGTGCGCGCTGTCGTCATCAAGCTGGCGGAGCGGATCGCCTGCCTGCGGGAAGCCAAGCTGGCGGATGAGGAGACCCGGGTGCTGATGGCCCAGGAGATCACCAACATCTATGCGCCCCTTGCCAACCGCCTCGGCATAGGTCAGCTCAAGTGGGAGCTCGAAGATCTCGCCTTCCGTTACCTGCACCCGGATACCTACAAGCAGATCGCCAAGCAGCTCGACGAGAAACGACTCGATCGGGAGCGCTACATCCGCGAGTTCGTGCAGTCCCTGCGCGATGCGCTTGCCGAAGCCGGGGTCGAGGCCGAGGTCTATGGACGACCGAAACACATCTACAGCATCTGGCGCAAGATGCAGAAGAAGCATCTCGAATTCAACGAGCTGTTCGACGTGCGTGCGGTGCGGGTGATCACCAAGCGGCTGCAGGATTGTTATGCGGCGCTCGGCATCGTCCACACCCATTTCCATCATATTCCCCGCGAATTTGACGACTATGTCGCCAACCCCAAGCCCAACGGCTACCAGTCCATTCACACAGTGGTAGTGGGGGAGGAGGGGAAGACGGTGGAGATCCAGATCCGCACCGAGCAGATGCATCAGGATGCCGAACTCGGCGTGGCGGCTCACTGGCGCTACAAGGAAGGGGCCCAGGCTGCAGCCAAGACCAGTACCTTCGAAGACAAGATCGAGTGGCTGCGCAAGCTCCTCGCCTGGCAGGAGGATCTCTCCGAGAGCGGCTCCCTGCTGGACGATCTGCGCAGTCAGGTGTTCGAGGACAGAGTCTATGTGTTCACCCCCAAGGGGGACGTCATCGACCTGCCGGCGGGGGCTACCCCGCTCGATTTTGCCTATCACGTTCACAGCATGATCGGCCACCGCTGCATCGGGACCAAGGTGGATGGCCGCATAGTGCCCTTTACCTACACGCTGCAGACCGGTGATCAGGTGGAGGTGATCACCCAGAAGGAGCCGAACCCGAGCCGCGACTGGATGAACCCCAATGCAGGCTTCCTGCGCTCCAGCCGGGCGCGGGCCAAGGTGGCGACCTGGTTCAGAAAGCTGGATAGGGACAAGAACATCGCCGCCGGCAAGGAGCTGCTGGAGAAGGAGCTGGACAGGCACAACCTGACGCTCTCCAAGGTGGACAAGGTGGTGCTGGAGCGCTTCCATGCGGAGGAGCTGGAAGATCTGCTGGCCGGCATCGGCAGCGGCGACATCCGCATCAACCAACTGCTCAACTACCTCGACACTCGTTACAACAAGCCGACGGCGGAGGAAGAAGACCGCCGCCTGCTGGAGAAGCTGGAGCAGAAGGCCAATGCGCCCTTCCGCCCCAAGGCCAAGGATCACATCGTAGTGGAGGGAGTCGGCAATCTGATGACCCACATTGCCCGCTGCTGCCAGCCCATCCCGGGGGACTCCATCCAGGGTTTCATCACCATGGGCCGCGGTGTCTCCATCCACCGGGAGGATTGTGAGCAGCTCAAAGAGCTGTCGCGCCGCAACCCTGAGCGACTGATCGATGCGGTCTGGGGGGAGAACTACTCCGGCGGTTATGGCCTCACCATCCGCATCCTCTCCAATGACAGATCCGGCCTGCTGCGTGACATCACCACAGTACTGGCCAACGAGAAGATCAACGTCATGGGGGTGCGCTCGCGCTCCAACGTGCGCGAGCAGACTGCCGAGATCGACATGGAGCTGGAGATCTACAACATCAACGCCTTTAACCGGGCCTTGGCCAAGCTCAGCCAGCTCAACGACGTGATCAGTGCCAAGCGCCTCTGATACCCGATAAATAGTGACCGGCCCCCGTGGCCGGTTGTGCTTTATGACCCTTCTTGAACGAATCGAAAGCGAAGATCCCATGTCCCAACGTTACGACCTCCCTCAATTGCTCGACATCATGGCTCAACTGCGCTCCCCGGACGGGGGTTGCCCCTGGGATCTCAAGCAGAGCTTCCAGACCATAGTGCCCCACACCCTAGAAGAGGCCTACGAGGTGGCCGATGCCATCGAGACTCAGGATTGGGATGGATTGAAGGGGGAACTCGGGGATCTGCTGTTCCAAGTGGTCTTCTACGCCCAGCTTGGCAAGGAGCAGGGACTGTTCGATTTTGCCGACATAGTCGATGCGGTGAGCGAGAAGCTGATTCGCCGCCACCCCCATGTGTTCTCCGATGCGGACCTCGGTGACGAGCAGGCGGTCAAGGTGAACTGGGAGGCGGAGAAGGCCAAGGAGCGGGCCGCGCTGGATAAAGAGAGCGTGCTCGATGACATCCCCCTCTCGCTACCAGCCCTGACCCGGGCAGCCAAGATCCAGAAGCGTTGCGCCACCGTCGGTTTCGACTGGAAGACGCTCGGGCCGGTAGTGGACAAAATCCACGAAGAGATCGAGGAGGTGATGGAAGAAGCGCTGATGGTCGATGTGGAGGAAGAGAGGGTGAGCGACGAGCTCGGCGATCTGCTGTTTGCCACCGTCAATCTGGTGCGGCACCTGGGCAAGGACCCTGAACAGGTGCTGCGGGGCGCGAACGCCAAGTTCGAACGACGTTTTCGTCAGGTTGAGCAGTTTATTGCAGCGGAAGGGCTGAAAATGACGGATTGCACCCTGGAGAAGCTGGATGCCGCCTGGGGCCGGGCCAAGGAAACCGAGCAAAGTTGATTTGGCGCAAGACGAGGGAGCGGTGAGCCTGATAGATTTTTGTTCATTGTTTGGGAGAGGGGGTTTTGGTATACTGTTTCCCCGTCCTGCTTCATCCCCGAAGCACCCCTTAAAATTCCCTAAACTTCTTTCAGGTTCAGCATGACGACAAAATATATTTTTGTAACTGGTGGCGTTGTTTCATCCCTCGGCAAAGG
Source organism: Aeromonas sp. sif0611 (assembly GCF_019218845.1). NCBI lineage: Bacteria > Pseudomonadati > Pseudomonadota > Gammaproteobacteria > Aeromonadales > Aeromonadaceae > Aeromonas > Aeromonas sp. sif0611. Next base: position 264,588 of record NZ_JAHUWU010000005.1, read on the forward strand.
CATTGCCGCAGCTTCTCTGGCAGCCATTCTGGAAGCCCGTGGTCTGGATGTGACCATCATGAAACTGGACCCCTATATCAACGTGGATCCGGGCACCATGAGCCCGACCCAGCACGGTGAAGTGTTCGTAACCGAGGACGGGGCTGAGACCGATCTGGATCTGGGCCATTACGAGCGTTTCATCCGCACCAAGATGACCCGTCGCAACAACTTCACCACCGGCCGCATCTATGCGGACGTGCTGCGCAAAGAGCGTCGTGGTGACTATCTGGGCGCCACCATCCAGGTCATCCCGCACATCACCAACGCCATCAAGGAGCGGGTGATTGCCGGCGCCGAAGGCCATCAGGTGGCCATCGTCGAAGTGGGCGGCACAGTGGGCGACATCGAGTCCCTGCCGTTCCTCGAAGCCATTCGTCAGCTGGCTGCCGAAGTGAGCCGCGACAATGCCATGTTCATGCACCTGACGCTGGTGCCTTACCTGGCCGCCGCCGGCGAGGTGAAGACCAAGCCGACCCAGCACTCCGTCAAAGAATTGCTCTCCATCGGGATCCAGCCGGATGTGCTTATCTGCCGCTCCGATCGCGCCATCCCGGCCAACGAGCGTGCCAAGATTGCCCTGTTCTGCAACGTGCCGGAGCGCGCCGTCATCTCCATGAAGGACGTCGACTCCATCTACAAGATCCCGGCCCTGCTCAAGTCCCAAAATCTGGATGACTACTTCATCGCCCGTTTCGGCCTGGAGTGCAAGGAAGCCGACTTGTCCGAGTGGGAACAGGTGGTCTACGAAGAGGCCAACCCGACTGCAGAAGTGACCATCGGCATGGTCGGCAAGTATGTATCCCTGCCGGATGCCTACAAGTCCGTCAACGAAGCACTCAAGCACGGCGGCCTGAAGACGCGTCTTTCCGTCAACATCAAGTACATCGACTCCCAGGACATCGAGACCCGTGGCTCCGAGCTGCTGGAAGGTCTGGACGCGATCCTGGTGCCGGGTGGCTTCGGTGAGCGTGGCGTGGAAGGCAAGATCCTGGCCGCCCAGTATGCCCGTGAGAACAAGATCCCTTACTTGGGTATCTGTCTCGGCATGCAGGTTGCCATGATCGAATTTGCTCGCAACGTAGCGGGCATGACCGGTGCTCACTCCTCCGAATTCAAGAAAGATTGCGCCTATCCGGTTGTCGGCCTCATCACCGAGTGGGTGGATGAAGAGGGCAACGTCGAGACCCGTACCGAGAAGTCTGATCTGGGCGGCACCATGCGTCTGGGTTCCCAGCTCTGCCACCTGGTGGAAGGCTCCAAGGTGCGCCAGATGTACGGCAGCCCGACCATTTACGAGCGTCACCGTCACCGTTACGAGGTGAACAACAAGCTGCTGCCGCAGATCGAAGCGGCCGGTTTGAAGGTGACCGGTCTTTCCGCCGACAAGAAGCTGGTGGAAATTATCGAGATTCCGGATCACCCTTGGTTCGTGGCTGCGCAGTTCCACCCGGAGTTCACCTCGACTCCCCGTGATGGCCACGCCCTGTTCGCCGGTTTTGTTAAGGCGGCAGGCGAGTATCAGAAGCGTAATTTGAAGTAATTGAAAATAAATGCGGTTGGGGCTCTGTGCCGCAGCCGCTTTTTTTGGCATATTTTTGTTGTTTTTTTACGAAACCTGAGGAAATACACATGTCCAAGATCGTTAAAGTGATCGGTCGTGAAATCATCGACTCCCGTGGTAACCCGACCGTTGAGGCCGAAGTTCACCTGGAAGGTGGTTTTGTTGGTATGGCAGCCGCTCCGTCTGGCGCGTCCACCGGTTCCCGCGAAGCGCTGGAACTGCGTGACGGCGACAAGAGCCGTTTCCTGGGTAAAGGCGTGCTGAAAGCCATCGAAGCCGTAAACGGCCCGATCGCTCAGGCTCTGCTGGGTAAAGATGCCAAGGACCAGGCCGCTATTGACCAAATCATGATCGACCTCGACGGTACCGAGAACAAATCCAAGTTCGGCGCCAACGCCATCCTGGCCGTTTCCCTGGCTAACGCCAAAGCCGCTGCTGCTGCCAAGGGCCTGCCGCTGTACGCCCACATCGCCGAGTTGAACGGCACCCCGGGTGTCTACTCCATGCCGCTGCCCATGATGAACATCATCAACGGTGGTGAGCACGCCGACAACAACGTCGATATCCAGGAGTTCATGATCCAGCCGGTTGGCGCCAAGACCCTGAAAGAAGCCATCCGCATGGGTGCCGAGGTCTTCCACAACCTGGCCAAGGTACTGAAGTCCAAGGGCTACGCCACTGCAGTGGGCGACGAAGGCGGTTTCGCACCGAACCTGAAGTCCAACGCCGAAGCGCTGGAAGTGATCGCCGAAGCCGTTGCCGCTGCAGGTTACAAGCTGGGCACCGACATCACCCTGGCCATGGACTGTGCCGCTTCCGAGTTCTACGACGCAGAGAAGAAAGAGTACAACCTGAAGGGCGAAGGTCGTATCTTCACCTCCAACGAGTTCTCCGACTACCTGGCCGACTTGACCACCAAGTTCCCGATCGTCTCCATCGAAGATGGCCTGGACGAATCTGACTGGGAAGGCTTCGCCTACCAGACTGCTGAACTGGGCAAGAAAATCCAGATCGTGGGTGACGACCTGTTCGTAACCAACACCAAGATCCTGAAGCGCGGTATTGACAACGGCATCGCCAACTCCATCCTGATCAAGTTCAACCAGATCGGTTCCCTGACCGAAACTCTGGCTGCCATCAAGATGGCCAAGGACGCTGGCTACACCGCCGTCATCTCCCACCGCTCCGGTGAGACCGAAGACGCGACCATCGCCGACCTGGCCGTGGGTACCGCTGCTGGCCAGATCAAGACCGGTTCCATGAGCCGTTCTGACCGTGTTGCCAAGTACAACCAGCTGATCCGTATCGAAGAAGCCCTGGGTGCCAAGGCTCCGTTCCGCGGTCTGAAAGAAGTCAAAGGCCAGTAATTACTGCCTGCAATTCTTAAGCTGTTGAAAAGCCCCGCCACTCTGGCGGGGCTTTTTTGTATCCGTCGCCACCCCATTGTCAGGCCAGCCGCTGATCGGCGGCGGTTTTCGTATGGTTGCCGCCAATCTGGCGCCAAGGCCGCCCGTCCTGGGAACTGCGCAGTTTTTTGGCCCTCGTCTGCGGGGCCCCGCCATCTTTTTTAGTCCCCCGGCCCGTCTGGCACACCGGCTTTCTTTTGTCTTGCCTGCGAATATGGGAAACTAGGCCGCTTGAAGGAGACTCAGTGCATGCGGCTACTCACTCTTATCCTGCTCCTCCTGTTGGGAGGACTGCAATATGACTTCTGGCTGGGGAAAAACGGCCTCTCCGATTATCGGGATCTCTCCAATGCCATCGAGCGGCAACAGCAGGACAATCTGGTTCTCAAGGACCGCAACAACCTGATTTACCGGGAGATTGACGATCTGACCTCGGGCCTTGAGGCCATCGAGGAGCTGTCGCGCAACGATCTTGGCTACATCAAGCAGGGCGAGACCTTCTACCGGATCATTCCCAAAGACAAAGACCAAGCAACGGAGCCGGACGGCGTCCCCTACGATGACTGATTGCCACAGCGGGCTGACCGCCATAGTTCCGGCCGCCGGTATCGGCAGCCGCATGGGAGCAGACTGCCCCAAGCAGTACCTGACACTGGCGGGGAAGACCATCCTGGAGCATACGCTCGGCTGTTTACTGTCCCATCCGGCTATCGTTCGGGTGATAGTGGCGCTGGCGCCGCACGATGAGTGGTTCGAGCAACTGGCCGTGGCGGCCGACCCGCGGGTGCTGCGAGTGGAAGGGGGAAGCGAGCGTGCCTATTCGGTGCTCAACGCCCTGCATGTGGCAGAGGGGAAGTGGGTACTGGTGCACGACGCCGCCCGTCCCTGTCTGACCCAGGGGGATCTCGATGCCCTGATAGCCTGTGCCATGGCGTGCGATGGCGCCATTCTCGGCAGCCGGGTACGTGACACCATGAAACGCACAGACGGGGCTGGCAACATAGTGGCGACCGTCGAGCGCGAACAGCTTTGGCATGCCCTGACGCCGCAGATGTTTCCCACCGGCACCCTGAAGCGGGCGCTGGAGGAGGGGCTGGCCCTGGGGGCCCTCATCACAGACGAAGCCTCCGCCATGGAGCGCGCCGGTTTTACCGTGAAGATGGTGGAGGGGCGTGCCGACAACATCAAGGTGACCCGCCCGGAAGATCTCTCCCTGGCCGAGCTCTTTTTACAACAACAGAGTGCGCGCCAGCAGGCGCGACCCGATTGACCCGCAGAGGGGCCCGCATGATCCACATTGGACATGGTTTTGATGAGACAGATTTCTGTGTATTGAGGGGGGATCAGGCATGATGCGAATTGGACATGGTTTTGACGTGCACAAGTTTGGCGGGGTTGGCCCCTGCATGCTGGGTGGCGTCCCGGTACCCTATGAGCAAGGCCTGCTGGCCCACTCCGACGGCGACGTCGTGCTGCATGCGGTGAGCGATGCCCTGCTGGGGGCCATAGGCGCCGGCGACATCGGCCGTCACTTCCCCGATACCGCCGCCGAATTCAAGGGGATCGACAGCCGCATCCTGCTGCGGGACGTCTTTGCCCGGGTGCAGAAGTCGGGCTATGCCATCGGCAACCTGGATGTGACCATCATCGCCCAGGCTCCCAAGATGGCACCCCATATCGAGGCCATGTGCGCCGTGCTGGCGGCCGATCTGCAATGTGATTTGAACCGGGTGAATGTCAAGGCGACCACCACAGAACAACTCGGGTTTACGGGGCGCAAGGAAGGGATCGCCACCGAAGCCGTCGTCTTACTGGTGAAACAATGATGCTGGAACAGCTGAGCTATCTGCACGGGGCGCCGGTCGCCCGCGGTATCCTCAAGGCCGAGGCCGCCGACTTCGTGGTGAATGAAGATCTCGGCTTCGAACCCTGCGGGGAAGGGGAGCACATCTTCGTGCGGGTGCGCAAAACCGGCGAGAACACCGCCTGGGTCGCGGGTCTGCTGGCCGATGCGGCCGGCGTCAACCGCAATGCGGTGACCTGGGCGGGTCTCAAGGATCGCCACGCGGTGACCGAGCAGTGGTTCGGCATTCATCTGCCGGGCAAGGGCGAACCGGATCTCTCTGTCATCCAGAGCGACAGCATCCAGATCCTGCAGGCCAAGCGCCACAACAAGAAGCTGCGGGTTGGCTACCTCAAGGGCAACCATTTCACCCTGCGCCTCACCGGTCTGGAACAGGCAGGCGATCTGGAAGCCCGGCTGCAGGCCATCGCCACTCAGGGCGTGCCCAATTACTACGGCGAGCAGCGCTTTGGCCGGGATGGCAACAACCTGGACGCGGCCAAGGCGATGTTTGCCGGCAAGCGGATCAAGGATCGCAACAAGCGCTCCCTCTATCTCTCCGCCGCCCGCAGCATGCTGTTCAACGCCATTGTCAGCGCCCGCATCGAACAGGGGCTGGCACACCAGCTGCTGGCCGGTGACTGTGTGATGCTGAGGGGCAGCCACTCCATCTTCAGTGAAGAGGTGCTGACTCCCGAGCTGGAGGCGCGCCTCGCCTCCGGCGACGTGCAGCTCACCGCCCCCCAGTGGGGCCGTGGCCGACTGGCGAGCCAGGGTGCCGCCGCCGAGTTTGAACAGGCAGTGCTGGCCCCTTACGCCGAATGGTGTGACGGACTGGAGAAGGCTGGACTGGATCAGGACAGGCGTCCACTGCTGCTCAAGCCGGAGCAGATGAGCTGGCAGCAGGATGGCGAGGTGCTGACTATCTCCTTCTTCTTGCCGGCCGGTGCCTTTGCCACCAGCGTGGTGCGCGAGTTAATGCAGGCCGAAGAGGCCGATCACGGTTTCAGGAACCCAACCGATGCGAATTCTGGTCAGTAATGACGATGGAGTACATGCCGAGGGCATTCGTGCCCTCAGCGAGGCGCTGACTGCCTGCGGCGAAGTCATTGTGGTGGCGCCGGATCGCAACCGCAGCGGCGCGAGTCACTCCCTGACGCTGGAAGTGCCGCTGCGGGTTACGCGCCTTGGCGAAACCGGCTTTAATGGCCGCGAGAGCTATGCGGTGAAGGGCACCCCGACAGACTGCGTGCACCTGGCGGTCAACGAGTTGGTGCGCCCGGAGCCGGACATGGTGGTGGCCGGAATAAACCACGGCGCCAACCTGGGGGATGATGTCATCTACTCGGGCACGGTCGCGGCGGCCACCGAGGGGCGTCACCTTGGCTTCCCCTCCATCGCCATCTCTCTGGTGGGCAAGACCCACTTCGCCACGGCGGCCCACTACGCGGCCCTGCTGGTGAAGGGGCTGATGAAACATCCCCTGCCTGCCGACCAGATCCTCAACGTCAACGTGCCGGACCTGCCCCTCGAGCAGATCAAGGGGATCAGGGTGACCCGCCTTGGCAACCGCCATCCCGCCGAGTCGGTGATCCGCAGCGAGGATCCCCGTGGCCAGCCCATCTACTGGATAGGCCCTCCCGGCAGCCAGCAGGATGCGGGAGACGGCACGGATTTCGCCGCCATCGAGCAGGGTTATGTCTCCATCACCCCGTTGACCATCGACATGACTGCCTATGACAGTCTGGCGAGTCTGGGTGCCTGGCTGGATCTGCAGGGATGACGTTGTGATAGTACAGCGCCTGTTGAATCAACTGATTGCCCAAGACATTCGTGATTTCCGCGTGCTCGCGGCGATTGCGAAAGTGCCGCGCCAGCTGTTTGTGGATGAAGCCATGGCCCACAAGGCCTGGGACAATACGGCCCTGCCCATCGGCCACGGCCAGACCATCTCCCAGCCCTACATAGTGGCGCGGATGACAGAGTTGCTGATCCAGAACGATCCGGCCCATGTGCTGGAGATCGGCACTGGCTCCGGCTATCAGACCGCAGTGCTGGCCCACCTGGTGGAACATGTCTACACGGTGGAGCGGATCAAGTCGCTGCAGTTCCAGGCCCGGCGCCGGCTGCGCCAGCTCGACCTGCACAATGTCTCGGCCAAGCACGGCAACGGCTGGCTGGGCTGGCCCAACAAAGGGCCGTTTGATGCCATCCTGGTGACGGCCGCGGCGAGCGAGGTGCCCAAGGCCCTGACCGATCAGCTGGCTGAAGGCGGGCGTCTGGTACTGCCGGTGGGGGATAGCCAGCAGACTCTGCAGCTGATCGAGCGATCCGGCTCCCAGCTGACCAGCCGGATCCTGGAGCCGGTGCGTTTTGTTCCCCTGATTGACGGAGATGTGGAGTGAAGTTGTTTTCCCGTTTGTACGTACTGGTGATGCAGTGGGCCCGCCACAAGCACGCCCCCTGGTATCTCTCCATCACCGCCTTTATCGAGTCGGTGTTCTGGCCTATTCCGGTGGACGTGATGCTGGCCCCCATGGCGCTCGCCAAGCCACACAAGGCGTGGCACTACGCCGGGTTGGCAACCCTCTTCTCGGTGCTGGGGGCGCTGTTTGGTTATGCCCTTGGCTATGCCCTGTGGGAACCCGTGGTCCAGCCGCTGGTGATCTCGGTTGGCTATGAAGACAAGATTGCGCTGGCCGAGCAGTGGTTTGCGCAGTGGGGGGTCTGGGTGATTTTTATTGCCAGTTTCACGCCGATCCCCTACAAGGTGTTTACCGTTACGGCGGGCTTGCTCCACATGGCACTGCTGCCCTTTATCCTGACCTCGCTGATCGGCCGAGGCATGCGATTTTTCCTGGTAGCGGGTCTGATGCGGTGGGGTGGTGAGAAGATGGAGCGCAAGCTGATGCACTATGTGGATGTGCTCGGTTGGCTCTGTATTGGTTTGGCCATTGCGGCCTATTTCTGGTTTAGTCGTTAAGGATCCACTATGCGTTCGCGTGTTTGGCAAGGAAGCAGTGTCATCGTATTGTCATGGCTACTGCTTGCCTGCTCTTCCAGCAAGACTGCTGCCCCGGTACAGAGTCTGGGCAATGACCCCATTGCCTCGACCATCCCGACTCGTCAAAACATGGCCAATTCGGGCATGCAGGGTGGCAGTTACACAGTGGTGAAGGGGGATACCCTGTACTCCATCGCATTCCGTTCGGGCATGGATGTCGCATCCTTGGTCAGCCTCAACGGGATCAGCCCCCCCTACAACATCTATCCGGGCCAGCAGCTCAGGCTGGATGGCTCTTCCGGCGCTGTGGTCAGCACCGGCATAGCGATGAGCCGCCCTGTCACTAGCGGCAACGGTACCTATGAGGTGCGTCGTGGCGATACCCTGAGCAGCATAGGCCGCCAGTTCAATGTGTCCAATCAGACTCTGGCACAGCGCAACAACCTGCAGGCACCCTATTCACTCCATGTTGGCCAGGTGCTCAACGTGGGGGGCGCGGGGTCCTCGACTGGTCAGATGGTGGCGGCAACCACGCCTGTCGTGACCAGCACAGGTCCCAAACCTCTGGCGACGGCGCCGGCAGGTACGACCACACCGTTTATTGCTCAGAAAACGATTGCTCCTGCACCGTCAACAGCATACGCTCAGGCGAAAGAACAAAAAAACATCAGTTCCCAGTCAACTCTCTCCTGGCATTGGCCAGCGAAAGGACGGGTCGTTGAAGGCTTCTCCGTTGCAGAACAGGGCAACAAGGGCATCGACATCTCCGGCCAGAAGGGTCAACCCGTTTACGCCGCCAGCGGCGGCAAAGTGGTCTACGCGGGTAGTGCACTCAGGGGTTACGGCAAGCTGATTATTCTCAAGCACAACGATGACTACCTCTCTGCTTACGCCCACAACGACGAGCTGAGGGTCAGGGAGGGAGACTCCGTCAAAGGCGGAGCCGTCATCGCCAACATGGGTAGCACGGATGCGCCGGATGTGCGCTTGCACTTTGAAATCCGGTACAAAGGCAAGTCAATCAACCCGATGGGCTATTTGCCAAAGCGTTAACCCAGAGAGCTAGGTCTTACTCTGGTTCAGGTCAGGGAGACATATCATGAGCCAAGAACAACTGGTAATGCAGGATGCAGAGTTAGAGTTCGACGAAGAGCTGGAGGCCCAGGAGGAAGAAGAGGTTCAGGAGGTTGCCGCCGAGGCTGAGGAGACCATTTCCGATGAGCTCATGGTGCCGGAACTGAACAAGGTGATGGACGCCACCCAGCTCTATCTGGGGGAGATCGGCTTCTCCCCCCTGCTCACCGCCGAAGAGGAAGTCTATTACGCCCGTCGTGCCTTGCGCGGTGACAAAGCCGCGCGCAAGCGCATGATCGAATCCAACCTGCGCCTGGTGGTCAAGATTGCCCGGCGCTACAACAACCGCGGCCTGGTGCTGCTGGATCTCATCGAAGAGGGCAACCTCGGTCTCATCCGCGCGGTCGAGAAGTTCGACCCGGAGCGCGGCTTCCGTTTCTCCACCTATGCCACCTGGTGGATCCGCCAGACCATAGAGCGGGCCATCATGAACCAGACCCGCACCATCCGGCTGCCGATCCATGTGGTGAAGGAGCTGAACGTCTACCTGCGCACCGCGCGCGAACTCTCCCACCGCCTAGACCATGAACCCACCGCCGAAGACATCGCCTTCGCGCTGGATCGCTCGGTCGACGATGTGAACCGCATGCTCAAGCTCAACGAAAAGATCACCTCGGTGGATACTCCCATCGGCGGCGATCGCGACAAGGCCCTGCTCGATGTCCTGTCCGATGAGCGAGGCATGGGGCCAGAGCTGGAGTCCCAGGAAGATGACATGCGCAGCAGCATAGTCCACTGGCTGGAAGAGCTGAATCCCAAGCAGCGTGAGGTACTGGCTCGCCGCTTCGGCCTGCTCGGTTATGAGCCAGCGACGCTCGAAGACGTGGGGGCTGAGATTGGCCTGACCCGGGAGCGGGTGCGCCAGATCCAGGTCGAGGGGTTGCGCCGCCTGCGGGAGATCCTGCTGGGACAGGGGCTCTCCATCGAGGCCCTGTTTAGAACCAATTGATCCGAACTAGCTGACGGCTGTTATGCCGAGGACAGTCACAACAAAGGGGCCAGAGGCCCCTTTTTCATTGCGAGAGGATCCTTGGGATCACACGGGATCCAGGGTATCCAGCGGCCAGCGCGGCACCGCCTTGACGACCAGCGGCTCGAACACGCCCGCCTTGAGGCGTTGCATGCCGGCATAGGCGATCATGGCGCCGTTGTCGGTGCAATACTCGGTGCGCGGATAGAACACCTCGCCCTTGAGGCTCTCCATCAGCTCGGCCAGCTGGGCGCGCAGATGACGGTTGGCGCTGACACCCCCGGCCACTACCAGGCGCTTGAGCCCGGTCTCTTTCAAGGCGCGGCGGCACTTGATGGCCAGGGTATCGACCACAGCATCCTCAAACGCCCGGGCGATGTCGGCACGGGTCTGCTCATCGTCACCATTGGCGGCTATGGTGTTGGCGGCAAAGGTCTTGAGGCCGGAGAAGCTCATGTCGAGCCCGGGTCTGTCTGTCATGGGGCGGGGGAAGGTGAAGCGTCCCGTGGTGCCCTTCTCGGCCAGACGGGAGAGCAGAGGGCCGCCCGGGTAGTCCAGTCCCATCAACTTGGCTGTCTTGTCGAAGGCCTCGCCGGCGGCATCGTCGATGGATTCTCCCAGTAGTTGATAACTACCTATGCCGTCGACCCGCACCAGCATGGAGTGACCGCCGGAGACCAGCAGCGCCACGAAGGGGAACTCGGGGGCCCGCTCCTCCAGCATGGGAGCCAGCAGGTGGCCCTCCATATGGTGCACCGCCACGGCGGGTTTACCCCAAGCCATGGCGAGGGAGCGGCCTATGGTCGCCCCCACCAGGATGGCGCCAACCAGACCCGGCCCCGCAGTGTAGGCGATGCCGTCGATGTCATCTTTACCCAGTCCCGCCTCTTGCAATGCGGCCTGGATCAAGGGGATCGTCTTGCGGACGTGATCCCGGCTGGCGAGCTCGGGGACGACGCCACCGTAGTCCGCATGCAGCTTGACCTGGCTGTACAACTGGTGGGAAAGGATCCCTTTTTGATCGTCGAAGATCGCGATCCCGGTTTCGTCACAGGATGTCTCTATGCCCAATACACGCATTGCTAAAAAATTTCACTGCTAAAATGAGACGGCTATGGTAACCTTCGCGGGTTTTTTAAACCAGAGCGATCTCTGCGGGTTTACTTTCATTCCCTGTCCAGAGTATAATTTCGCACCATTTTAAGACATGCTGATCGATTGAAGATCAGCTAACCATATATCACTGAGGTGAAAGGCACATGCCAGTAATCAAAGTCCGTGAAAATGAGCCGTTTGACGTTGCTCTGCGTCGCTTCAAGCGTTCTTGCGAAAAGGCCGGTATCCTGTCTGAAGTTCGTAGCCGTGAGTTCTACGAGAAGCCGACTACCATTCGCAAGCGTGCCAAAGCGTCTGCCGTCAAGCGTCACGCCAAGAAGCTGTCCCGCGAAAACGCACGTCGTATCCGCCTGTACTAATCGGGGGATCATGCCGTGTCTCTGAAGGATCAACTCAAGGATCAACAAAAACTCGCCATGCTGGCCAAAGACAAGGCTCGCTTGGGAGCGATCCGTTTGTTGATGGCAGAAATCAAGCAGCGTGAAGTCGATACCCGTGTCGAGCTCAATGATGAGGATATCCTCGCTGTCGTGACCAAGATGGTCAAACAGCGCCGCGATTCCATCAGCCAATTTGAAGCTGCCGGTCGTCAGGATCTTGCCGACAAAGAGTCCGCCGAGATTCTGGTGCTGCAGGAATTCCTGCCGCAACAGCTGACCGCAGAGGAAATTGCCGTGTTGATCGAGCAAGCCATCACCGAAAGTGGGGCTGCCGTCATGGCGGACATGGGTAAAGTCATGGCTGTCTTGAAGCCGAAAATTCAGGGGCGTGCCGATGTCGGCGCCGTCAGTGCTCAGGTGAAAACCCGCTTGGCGTAACAGGCATTTCTCTTGTTAGTCGAAAGAAGCCGTGCTTCCCTGTGAATGCGCGGCTTTTTTATTTTCTCTGCAGTGAAACAGGACGGTTATGGCAGGCAGGATCCCACAATCCTTTATCGATGATCTGCTCGTACGCACAGACATAGTCGAGCTGATCGACTCGCGAGTGCGGCTGAAGAAGGCTGGCAAGAACTATCAGGCTTGTTGTCCTTTTCATAACGAAAAAAGCCCCTCTTTCACCGTCAGTCAGGAGAAGCAGTTCTACCACTGCTTCGGTTGCGGTGCTCACGGCAATGCCATCGGCTTTGTCATGGAGTACGACGGACTCGAATTCCCGGACGCCATCGAAGAGCTCGCCAGCATGCAGGGCATGCAGGTACCCCGCGAGCAGAGTCTAGGCGGCTCTGCAAGCTCTCAGCCTGCCGTCAGCAAGGATCTGTTCGAGCTGATGAATCAGATTGCCCGCTTCTATGAGAGCAATCTCAAGAACGCGCCGCAGGCGGTGGAATACCTTAAGGGGCGCGGTCTGACCGGTGAAGTGGTCAAGCGCTTCAACATAGGCTATGCCCCGGGAGACTGGGATCAGGTGAGGCGCCGTTTCGGGTCCAGCCGGGATCACGAGCAGTTGCTTATCTCCGGCGGCATGTTGATCCCCCGCGACAGCGGCCCAGGCAGCTATGATCGCTTCCGCGATCGCATCATGTTTCCCATCCGTGACAAGCGGGGCCGGGTCATCGGCTTCGGTGGCCGGGTGCTGGGGGACGGCACTCCCAAGTACCTCAACTCCCCGGAAACCCCCATCTTCCACAAGGGGCGTGAACTGTTCGGCCTCTACGAGGTGAAGCAGGCACACAAGGATCCTCGCCGGATCCTGGTGGTGGAGGGCTACATGGATGTGGTGGCGCTCGGTCAGTACGACATCGACTATGCGGTGGCCGCGCTGGGCACCGCCACCACCAGCGACCATATCCACACCCTGTTTCGCACCACGGCCGAGGTGGTCTGCTGTTACGACGGTGACAACGCCGGCCGTGAGGCGGCCTGGCGGGCGCTGGACAACGCACTCTCCCATCTGCAGGACGGGCGCGAACTCAAGTTCGTGTTCCTGCCCGATGGAGAAGATCCGGATTCGCTGGTGCGCCAGATTGGCAAGGAGGGGTTTGAGGCCTTGCTGGACGAGGCCCAGCCCTTCGCCGATTTCATGTTCGAGCGTCTCGGGCGTGATGCCGCCCTCTCTGGTGAGGCGGGCAAGTTTGAAGTGGCCAACAAGGCTGCCGAACTGATCCGTCGCGTGCCGGAGGGCTTTACCCGGGAAGGATTGATCACCCGGCTCTCCAGCATGATGCGTTGGGGGGAGAACAAGCAGCGGATCGCCGAGCTGTTTGCCCGCAATAGCCAGCCCAAGGGCGAAGTCAATAAGCCCAAGGCCGCCAAGCTGACCCCCATTCGCCGGGCACTGGCTCTGATGGTGCAATATCCGGCGGTGACGGCCGAGCTTCCCCCCATGCCGGAGCTGGCTGGACTGCGGGTGCAGGGCATCAAGTTCCTGTTGCAGCTGCATCAGCAGATCCTGACTCAGCCAGGGATCACTACCGGCATCTTGTTGGAGCACTGGCGTGGCACCAAGGAGGGGGAGATCCTGGCTCAATTGGCCATGCACGACCTGTTTGAAGAGATCAAGCTCGACCAGGGGCCGGATATTCTGGGAGAATTGCAGGATACCTTCGTCGGTTTCATCAACCAGTTTCTGAAGCAACGAATCGAAGAATTGCAGGCCAAGGTGGCTCAGGAAGGGCTAAGCTCTGAGGAAACACAGGAGCTGATGATGCTGATCAGAGAGGTACAGATTGAGAAAAGAAATGAGAGCGGGGCTTGATATTTGAGTGATTAGTCCCAATATGAATACCGTTGCCCGAATCGACGGGATTAAAAGCAAACATTTTATAACCGCCTGGCCCCGACAATACTGCGGGCAGGGGTTTCTCATGACCGACGCCGCAACCAGACATAGCATGTCTGGCGGTTTTCTATTAGAATTGGCTATTTGCGCAGCAGCGCACTGTACGCGCAACCTAGCAACACCAACCGGATGAGTTCTATGGAGCAAACCCCGCAGTCTCAGCTTAAACTCCTCGTTGCCAAAGGTAAAGAACAGGGCTACCTGACCTATGCCGAGGTGAACGATCACCTCCCGCAAGACATTGTCGACTCTGACCAGATCGAAGACATCATCCAGATGATCAACGATATGGGTATCCAGGTAGTGGAAAACGCCCCGGACGCCGATGATCTGATCATGGCCGAAGGTGGTACCGCCGATGAGGACGCTGCCGAAGCAGCGGCCCAGGCTCTGGCATCTGTTGAATCTGAGATTGGTCGCACGACCGATCCCGTCCGCATGTACATGCGGGAAATGGGTACCGTCGAACTGCTGACCCGTGAAGGCGAAATCGACATCGCCAAACGGATCGAGGACGGTATCAATCAGGTACAAAGCTCCGTTGCCGAGTACCCTGAAGCCATTACTTACCTGCTCGAACAGTACGACAAGTACGAAGCCGAGCAACTGCGTCTGTCCGACATCATCTCCGGCTTTATCGATCCGAACGAAGCGGACGACGTGGCGCCGACCGCCACCCACATCGGCTCCGAACTCAGTGAAGACGATCTCGCTGACGAAGACGAAGATGAAGACGAGGATGAAGACGAAGACGGCGACAGCTCCGACGACGACGGGGACGGTGGTCCGGATCCGGAAGTCGCCCGCGAGAAGTTCGGTGAACTGCGTGCCCAGTACGAAGTCACCCGTCTCTCCATTCAGAAGAATGGTCGTGCCCACGACGATACCCAGGCCGCTATCGCCCAGCTGGCCGATGTGTTCCGTCAATTCCGCCTGATGCCCAAACAGTTCGATCGTCTGGTCAACAACATGCGCGAGATGATGGAACGGGTTCGCGTGCAGGAACGCATCATCATGAAGCTCTGCGTTGAGCAGGCCAAGATGCCGAAGAAGACCTTCGTCGCGGCCTTCACCAACAACGAGTGTGAGACTGCCTGGTTTGAATACCAGAAACAGGCTGGCAAAGCCTGGTCTCCGCGTCTGGTCGAGATGGACGAAGACGTGCTGCGTGCCATCGGCAAGCTGCAGCAGATCGAAGAAGAGACCGGTCTGTCGATCGCCCAGATCAAGGACATCAACCGTCGCATGAGCATTGGTGAGGCCAAGGCCCGCCGTGCGAAGAAAGAGATGGTCGAGGCCAACTTGCGTCTGGTTATCTCTATCGCCAAGAAGTACACCAACCGCGGTCTGCAGTTCCTGGATCTGATCCAGGAGGGCAACATCGGTCTGATGAAGGCGGTAGACAAGTTTGAATACCGTCGTGGCTACAAGTTCTCGACTTACGCTACCTGGTGGATCCGTCAGGCCATTACCCGCTCCATCGCGGATCAGGCCCGTACCATCCGTATCCCGGTACACATGATCGAGACCATCAACAAGCTCAACCGTATCTCCCGTCAGATGCTGCAGGAGATGGGTCGTGAACCGAACCCGGAAGAGCTGGCCATGCGCATGGGCATGCCGGAAGACAAGATCCGCAAGGTATTGAAGATCGCCAAAGAGCCCATCTCCATGGAGACGCCCATCGGTGATGATGAAGATTCCCACTTGGGCGACTTCATCGAAGATACCACCCTGGCGCTGCCAGCCGATGCCGCCACCAGCGAGAGCCTGCGCAACGCCACCCGCGAAGTGTTGGCTGGCCTGACCGCTCGTGAGGCCAAGGTACTGCGTATGCGCTTCGGTATCGACATGAACACTGACCACACCCTCGAGGAAGTGGGCAAGCAGTTCGACGTCACCCGTGAGCGTATTCGTCAGATCGAAGCCAAGGCGCTGCGCAAGCTGCGCCACCCGAGCCGCTCGGAAGTGCTGCGTAGCTTCCTGGACGAATAGTCCAGAGGCTTTTCCCTGAGCAGTCTCAAAAGCCCCGCCACGCGGGGCTTTGTTTTATCCGGTTTGGCGCTATGGTTGCTCCGGAGCACAGATTGGGTGATAGATGGACAAAAACTCGCCAAGTGGTTGATCTGCCTATGGACGGCTTATCCTGCATCCCCTATAATCCACGCCGCAAAACCAACATCATGGCCCCTTAGCTCAGTTGGTTAGAGCAGTCGACTCATAATCGATTGGTCGCCCGTTCAAGTCGGGCAGGGGCCACCAAATTCTAGAGGGTTAGCGTGATAGTATCCGCTAACCCTCTTTTCATTAGGATTCCTATAGGATTCCATGTGGGAGACTGCACTGCCCTCAAAATTTTGCGTCATCCTCCCAAAAATTTTCCTGATGGTTATCTATGAAGCTCCTATCGAAACCATACGGTTCATCTCGTTTACGTGAACTCCCCATACTTGCTTATCTCTATATCGAGAAAACTGTGTTACATGGGCTGTGAGGCTATAACAGGGCTCTAATTCAGCCGTGACGCAGCTTTGTGCTGTAAGGCCAGTTAAGGTTACACGCGCGGGAATCAGGATGGAGGTAAGCCTACGGCTCTTGTCTAGCAAGACCCACCACTTTTTCATTAAGGGTGTAACCAGTATTCTCTAGCCTCAAGAGGTTATAGGAGGATAGGGTGAACGCGCTATGCAAGCTTCAGATATGAATGCCTCCCACGTGACAACTACTTCACAATAAACATCAATATCAATTACCTAAACTACTCATTCTCATTTGGACATATCTTTATTGATTACCTTCTCGAATCATGTAATTATCATGGATGTAGGCGGTTAGCTTACTTGCTAAAAAATGCTCTTATACACAGGTGGCATGCCAGAAATGGCGACTCGAAAGAGTCTTCTGGGGCGGAGGTGCCGCTCGTGCCGGTCCGCTCAAACCTGCGAAGGCCAAGCAACCAGCATGACGAACCGACAGTGCACAGTTAGATAAGGCAGGTGAAGAACGGTGGAATTTATACACCTGGTTTGAGCATTCATACGCAACCATCGTTCTGGCCGAAAGGACACCTTGCCTTTTTCTAAGTTGAATTTATGAACAATAGACCAACATACCATGGTGGTGTGATAAGTAACCCACTAACTCTTGCCCGTGTTCTTGGTATCGAGCTAGCTGATTTATTAGCCATGTCAGTTGATACTGTGTCTCATTACAAAGCCAAAGAGATAAACAAGAAAACTGTAGGTGCAGGAAAACGTGTAATTCACATGCCTGACGAAAGTATCAAGAGGCTTCTTCGCAGGGTAAATTCTAGAATATTTAATGGCGTGACGTTCCCTGGCTATCTTTATGGTTCTATTTCCGATCAAGAAAATCCCAGAGATTACATCAAGTGTGCGGAACTGCACTGTCGCGCCAGTGTTCTAATCAAGGTTGATATTAGCAATTTTTTCTCTCAGATTACTACTGAGCATGTCTATAAGATATTTCTTAAGTTTTTTAATTTTTCTCATGAAGTTTCAGAGATTTTATCAAAGATCACTACTGTGACTGGCTTTGTGCCACAAGGTGCTCCAACTAGTACATTTATTGCGAATCTTTGCTTTTTCGAGACGGAAGCCTCACTCGTCACATATTTACATGGTGCAGGGTTTCGCTACTCAAGATTAATTGATGATATAACAGTAAGCACATTAAACAATAAGTTACCATGGCAATATGTAGAAGATAGAATTGTTAGATTCTTAGACAAAGAGGGTTTTTCAATAAATGCTGACAAAACGGAAAGCATATCTACCCCTTCTGCTCAATCCTTCAAAGTTCATGGCCTCTGTATTGGTGATGAGAAACCAAGATTTTCCAAAAAGCACATTGATGAAATAAAAAAATCCGTCAATTGCGTGCTTAAAAAAGCATTATTTAGTGATAAAAACAGGAAGGAAAAAAGTTATCATAAGCTTTTTTATAGCACACAAGGTAAAACCACAAAGCTTAAAAGAGTAAAGCACAATAGCTATCCCAGTTTGAAAAAAGCACTGGGGCGTTATGCTCTTCCTTTGCCAGATGAACGTGAAAGTTACCGATTAAACATAGCAGTAAAAAACCTAGAGCGAGACTATCCGACTCTTTCAAGTAAGCTGGCGTATAGAAATAGATACTATAAAGCAAAATTTAGAGTTGGCATTCTATCTAGAATTTATAGACGCGATGCGACCTTGCTTAATAACAGGCTTAAAGATATTCTGCCGACATATGAAGACTAACCGTATGGCAACAACTTACCTGAGAATAATCAGTTATATAATCGGCGTTTCGATTTTATCGATCATAATATTTTCGATAATTCAGATGTATTTAATTGAAGATGAAACCCCCCTTGAATTTTGTTTTAATAGTAAGTGCTTCGATTATTTTACTGTGGTGTTTAAAGAACCATTATCAAATCTCTCCAATATATTTAAAATATTCCCAGCTCTAGCATTCATTGTTGCAGCAAGAACCTATTTGTTAAATGTGAGGAATGCATCAATCACGAACAAATCAAATTTATATAAAGAACTTACATCTTACTTGGATTCGCTAAAATATAAAAAAATAAAAATAAATGAGATCGTTAATTACCGCACGCTATTTAGATGCGGTTTCGATATGGATAATATTGAAGGGCAATATGTTAGCGGGTGTTTTTTAAAGGTGATATCCGAACTTGAAGAGGGGATTAAAATAAGCTCAAAAGGCTATGGTGTAGCCAATACAAAATTTGTGTGTCAGGACCACATAAATAAAATATGTGCCACCCTCAATGAAATTGGTGTTAAGCCAAATATTGATGTAGGGAAACGTGATTGGCCAGATGTAGAAAAAGACCTGTTATCCCTTATTGATAATTTGTCATTAGACTGGTTTTCAAAAGAAACAAATCTAACAACTATTGAGAGAACTTATACTGTTGCTTTTTCATAGAATACCTTTTAGATAAGGTGGAAATAAGTAACCTCTAAAATGAAACTGAAATTTTTAGCCGCTTTAAGTTCAAATTATGACAGACGCAGTTTTGTGTTTAATGACTTATTTACACCCATTCAAAATGAAAGGCTGTGAATAATTATGAAGGGTTGTTTTCACCACCTAGAACCTATCTCAAGCTAGTACTGGCGCAAGGCATAGCCATAAAGCAATGGTCTTTCAAGTGAACGGAAATCCATACAAGAAGCACGCAGGTAAGGTGGAGGTTGTACTGCGGCTTATGGGAGCTGGCAGGGCCGCAACCGGCCACCATGCTACCTCTAACGTACGTTCTCGCGTCCCTAGAATAAACGCAGCCTTCATGGCTGAATCAGTAGTGGGCTTCTGATGTGGTTATACGTGGGATGGTAGTTCAGCGACTTAAGGCCAGTGTATCCGGCGTGGATACACTGGTAGAGGTGGGGATTTCAGAAAGTTTGAGGGAACACCCCCTCAAGGGTTAACCGCGAGCGGATCTCTACAGTTAGAGGTCAGGTTCAAGCCCAAGCGCCTGATTGACTTTGTTGGATTTCTTAGCTGCCTTTGCGACTGGATAGAGCACTTGCTGGATCTCTATGGCCAGCGGACGCCACTCAGCCAGCGATGCAATCGCGGCATCCGCCTCGGCCTTGGGTTCTATTGCTTTGGGATCGCGCAGAATGGCCGCGAAGGCAGCCAGGATAGGCGACAAAACCATCCTCATCCGCTCTTCCATGGCGGTGACGGTCTGTTTGGCCCAGCTTTCGGCCCGTATCGCCATCGCCTCGGCCTGCTCGGCCTTTAACAAAGACTTCTGTACACGAGCCTGCGCCTTTTCCTCGGCTTCCTTGATCCGCTGAGCTGTCTCAGCCAGCCGAAGCGCGGTGGCGGCTTCCTGGGCGGTCAGTTCGGCAACTCTACTCTCAGCAGCCTTGATGTCAGCAGTACGCAGAATAACCGACTCCAGCAAGTCCTGTCGTTGATCGGCCATGTGCCTCGCCCCGTACAAAGCAGCAGCCTTCGACGCGGTCAGCAACTGTGCTTCGGTGTAGAGAGGTGCGCCCCGCCCCAATAACCCTGCACGATGCACCACCTCTTGCTGGGCAATGATCTGATTGATTTGTCCCATGGTCGGCCTCTGCGGCTTCTCTGCCCTGATGATCGTGGCGTGGGCAGACAAGGCGCGTTGCTCGGCGTACCACTCAGCCCTCGACAGTCGCCGCCGACGCGGGCCTATCCGAGCAAGACCAAAATCCGCAGACACAGAGTGAATCTCGTCCTGCCAAGTGCGCATGGCTTGATTGAATGCGGCACGTTGCAGGCCCTTTCTCTCCCCTCGTGCAGCTGATGCCCGTGCTGCTGCCACGCCAGGATGCACGGCACCAAACGATTCTCCTGGCAGCGGCACCAAGTAAAAATGGATGTGCCTATGTGGCTCATCGACGTGCTCGACTACGGATTTCAGTCTGTCGCCGTGCTGGGCTTTCAGATACCTGATCACGGCATTGCGGTATTCCGGCCAGAGCTCATTGGGCAGGTTCTCTGGGACACTGACCACACCCGCACCCAGACACAATCCATCGATCCTCACCTTCCGCCCCTTCGGATCAACCGCCTGCTCTGCCCACGCGGTGGCCATTTGTACCGCCTCCGATGGCGTGACCCCATACCGTTGGATCGGTGGCTCAGGCTTTTTCACATGCGGATGGGCACCAGGTTTCCGCTCAGCCTCATCTGCTATCTGTTGGGCTGATAACACCCGACCCGTCTTCGCCATACCGCCTTGTCGTGCATACCCGTCAATGTGTGCGAACTGATATCCCGCCATACCTGTTTCCCCCTGCCTGAACTCATACCACGCTACTGCAAATCTGAAATTTGGTGGTGGAAAATATACGCTAAGTGACCGACTTGGCTTATGCGTTCGAGTCCTTCGTTCTCTTCAGCATAAGCGTCGGCCCTGCGGGGTGAGAGAACGGCTGGTAACAGCAAAATGAGAGAAAATCGGTGACCCCTAATTGCCATGACTCGTCATCAACTCGTCATGACATCAACACAAGAAAAACCCGCTAAGTCATATGTTGTGCGGGTTTCAGAGGGCTTTCACTTGCTCGTCATCAAAAAACTTGTCTATGCAAAAATCTTGATGACGAGTAGATGAAAAGGTGGGAATTCATCATGATTTCTTCATAATTTCGTCATTTGAGCTATCCAGAATGATTAGCCTGATCATGCCATCAGATTCGGAAATTAGTCCCTCTTTCTCTAAGGTTTTTATGTCGCGGCCAAAATTACTGATGACAGGTTTCCTGCCATTTATCAGCATGCCTTTAAATACCTCCCGCACCTCGTCTCTGGTCGTCGAGCCATGCTTGCCAGCAGTCTTTTTGATTACCTGAAACAGAGCTTTAGGGTTCGGGCCCAGCCCGTCAGCTTCTGGGTCTTTCGGTTCACGACCTAGATCCACTAACACCAGACTCGTTATCTCATCGCCGTCATCATCCCAACAGACAATGCGGCCTCTCAGGTCATAAGCTCGCTTCGCTGGTTCTTGGCTGTCCTTCATCTTGGTGCAGGCCAAGATGAGTGCCTGAGCGTCGTTGGCTTCACGTTTAATAAGGAACTCGGCATCCATGGCGGCCCTGAATGCCGAACTACCCCGCGCACCATTTTCCTCATTTTTGCCGGTGTGGTGGATGAGCAGGATAGTGGCTTGGGTCATCGATTTGATCGTATCGCAGCCAGCAATGAATGCCCCCATGTCAGCGGCCCGGTTTTCGTCACCACCACCAAAGCAGCGGGCGACGGTATCGATAACAATCAACCTTACGGGCTCTCCGGTCAGGGCCCTCACACGGTCTACAGCAAACTTGAGGTCGAGGATCTGAGTCGGATCGGCCATGAATACCGGCATGTCGATACGGTAGAGATTCGAGACATCGGCTCCACCGTTGTACTGGTCTGCCCATGCCCGGATACGACGCGGTACACCGACACCACCTTCTCCCACGATGTAGAGCACCGCACCTTGGATGACTCGGCGGCCATCCCACGGCTTGCCGGTGGCAATATGGCAAGAGAGAGACACCGCAGCGAAAGACTTGAAGCTGCCGGAGGGCCCGAAAATGGAGCAGGTACTTTCGGCGGGCAACAACCCTTTCACCAGATATGAGCCGTGTTTATCAAACCCGGAATAACCCGAGATGATCGTGAATCGGCTGGGGCGATTATCTGCCTCCACCTTTGCTTTTTCTTTGAGGTAGCGAACCAAATCCTCCCATGGTTCGGCGTTCTGGCCTTCATGGCCACGGTAGATCTCGGCTTTGGGGGCCTGTTTCATCAGCTCCTGGACAAGACGCTCAATCTTTTCAAAGGGCAGTGTACCTTGAACATGAATAATGATCTTTCTAGTCGCGTCCTTGTCAGCCATCGGGTAGAGCTTGCCACCCTCATCCAGCTGGGAGGCTGATACATAGAGTGTTTTTTCAGGTTCAACCTCAAAATCAAGGACGTTATTTTCCATAATGGCGTGATTGTGGGCGCGTTGATAAATGCTACGTTTTTCGCCATCACGGCTAGCTCCAAGCCCTGTATGGATCACGATGGTTTTTTGATCTGGCAGGTCGGAAAACTTCACTAGTTCCGCGATATTATCCGACAAGCGGCAACGCTGGGCCGTCTGGCAAAATGGAGGCAGATCTTGGTCTTTGATAGTATGCATAGGCTTGGCTCCGATAGGGTCAGCGAGAAGTGAGATAGGGCCTAGTGGATGGGCCTTCTTTCATGGTTATTGGTCAGTGACTGGTTTACCGGTATGCAACATTTTTCGCGCGGCAAGAAACGCATCCAGATCGGCACGTTCATAGAGGGTACGGTTGCCTATTTTGTAATAGGGCAGTTCATAGCGGCCATTGCTGGCCCAGACCCCGAGGGTCTTTTCAGACAGACCAAGGTAGGCTGCCGCTTCTCGGCGAGTTAAACGGTTCGGTTTGGCTTGATTGGTTACGGTTATCATACAGGCATCCCCTATTTGGTTTGGATGCTATCGATATTCTACGAAGTGATAGAGGAATGGGAGGAAGAAAAAACGAGTAAATTTTCTTCCTTTCGTAGTCAGAAATTTATCTGCATCACCTCCTGAACTGACTGATCACTCATACCCAAATTGGTCAGTGTTTTCATCCAAGCGGTATAGCACTGCACGCTCCCGAAGGCACGCGCATTTCGTTTGTAGGTTTTACGAAAAGAGTCCGGCTGAATATCCAGATGAGGGTATATATGTGTGATGAGCTGCTCATCACTGATTACATTGGAGTAGATTCTATTGAAAATCATGCTATCCAGTAATAGAACATATTTATTATTAATAATTTTTTTTAAGTTTTTGCAACTAGCTTTTGATGGGGCTGGTTTGGATTTGACATTAGTTTCCTGACGCCAGCATTGAAGCAAAATACGTAGGTCATCCATAATTTCATCATCGGTGTAATCGGCTAAATTGATATTTAATGCAATCACTTGGCCTGCCGCTTCTTTGTATTTTTCGGAGAAGTTTTCAGTAATAGGATGAAAAATATAGTGGGCGCTAAAGTCGTCAGAACTTTGATAATTATTTTTGACAGAGATAGCAGACATGTAGTTTATCCATTCTACAGATAATGGTTGGATACTACTGCCAGATGAAAGCTTCTTAGGCACTTTGTTTGGTAGAAATTCAGTACATTCATCAGGGAGAATGCTCCACGCTAGCCAGTCACGCTGCGAGGCCTCATCTTCTGAAAACATACTGCCAACATCGTGCATTACTTTATTGGCGTTTGGTTCATGAATGATAATTGTGTCAGAGCTAAACATCTTAACCCATTGCTCAAAATAGTAATCAAGAGCTGGGTTTGGTTTGTCAATCATGTCGAGAATAATAGCTCTTAAGTTCAGTTGCTCAATCAATTTTAGAGTGGTCAGAGTAGTGATGTTTTCATATTTACCTAGTTTGGTAAAATATATAAACATATCTAGGTAGGCATTAGCATCAATCATAGCCTGAAATTCTTCAGATTGTGTCCATTCAATTTTAGACATTTGAACCACTTATTTAAGTTTTGGATGGATGTAAACTCAGCAATAACCGCCGCTGCTCTTCTTCTGGCAAGGTGGCAAAAATGGTCAACAGATTGCTGTTGGCATTATTGGCACTGTCCAAGCGGCCTGCATATTTTAGAATCTCCTGCTCAATCCGGGTGGCTGGTTTGCGCAGCTCGTCCGCCGTGAAATGGATATAACCCTGGGTCACATCAGCACTGCGTTGGGTTCGGTGATTCATCAGGCGCTTAATAGTGTATTGCCCGACCTCCGCCAGTTCGGCCACGGTGCCGAAGGTGCGGCGGGCATCGTGGCATGTGAACTCCAGCGGAGGCAGGTTGTTCGGGTTCGGGTTAGGCACAGTAGCCGCACAGATCCGGGCAATGACCCGGCGCGGCTCCTGAATGGGGCGATCGGGGTTACGGCCAGGGAACACAAACCGGCTCTGTTTGCGGTTTTCGGACTGGCGGCGACGGAAAATGGTGAGCAGGGTATCGGTGATCGGCAGCTCTAACAGGTCGCCGTTCTTGGTCTTATCGATCCAGAAGTAGCCCCCGGCCAAGTTGACCCGCTCCCAGGTCAGTTCGAATAGCTCGGTGCGGCGTAGCCCAGTAAACAGTGCGATGTCGATGGCATCGCAGACGGCTGCGGCAGTATCGTCCCGACAGTCGAGTGCTTGCTGTCTGATCCGTTCTACAGCATCCAACCAGCGTTTCAGCTCGTGGTTACGGATCCGGTCGTTCTTCCTAGGAGCGTCGTGCCAGAGTCGCTTGCTGCTTAGTACCTCGGTCGGTGGCTCGGGTAGCATTACCCTGTCTTCGGCATCCCGGTAGTGGTCACGAGCAAACTTCCATACCGCCCGCAGCGTGCGCGCCCAGCGGTCGGCCTGAGCGTTGCTCCCCTTGCCAGTACCACCCTTGCGAGACTCAAGGGGAGCACCGTGCCAGCCTTCTGGCAGACCTTCGGTAATGGCTTTGTGCCTTACCTCGACCCTTTCCCGGTTGAGTTTGATCAGCGAAGTCGCCATCCAGTCACCGCTGTAGTTGGTGAGATCGGCGCGGTAGTGTTTGGCTGTGTCGGATTTGATCTTATCCCTCCGGCTGGCTAGGTAGGCATCCACGGCTTCGCCTAAGGTGATGTTCAGCTTGGTCTGTTCGCGTCGGATCACGTTGGGGTTCTGGCCGGTCATGGTCACCTCGCCCAAGGTTTCCAGCGCCTTGGCCCTAGCCATATCGATCGTCATGGAGGGATAGCGCCCCAGAGTGGCTCGGATAAAGCGCCCTTCTTTCTTCTTGGCCACACAGAACGACTTGATCCCGCTGGCCCCGACCCGGAGTCTTAATCCTTGCACCACGGCATCATAGTAATCGACTTGTTTTCCAGCAGGGGCAAGAGGAAGCGCCTCGATCGCAGCCTTGGTGAATTTGAATGTTTTCATCGTGCTCCCAATACTGAACAGCCGCATTTTGCCAACCAAGCGATCCGGGGGTCTGAAAATCGAGTGGTCGAAGCTAGGATTCCTATAGGATACGGCAGAGGGAGAATTGGGGGGAATAGCAGGGGTCGTCATAAAACAAGATGTAAATATAAGTCATTGATTTAAATTAAGTAATATATGGTAATGGCATATGGTGAAATGTAATGTCTACACGCTCATAATCGATTGGTCGCCCGTTCAAGTCGGGCAGGGGCCACCACATTCAGACAAAGCCGCTCTTCGTGAGCGGCTTTGTCGTTTCTGGCGCTCACCAGCGCTGGTCCAGATCCTAGCCATAGGGCGCCATGTGCGCCGATAGGGGAGGCGCGTCTCGGGGGATGAAGACGCAGTATGCCTGCCCGTCGGCAAGTGGGGGCCCGCCATACGAAAAAGCCTCCCGCCGATATGGCAGGAGGCCTGTTTCAGTGTCCGAGAGTGTGAAAGCCTGGGGCTAGTGTTCAGGCTTACTGGGCGCTCAGGCTGTAGGTCAGAGTCTGGTCGTTGAAGCGCACCACATAGGCACCGATTACTGTCGTGGTGATGTCTGTCCCGGCCAGCTCGGCCACGCCGTCCTTGTTGGTGTCGCCGTAGTTCTGGGTCCAGTCACCCTTGACGTCGAACTTGAAGCGCTGGCCGCCGCTGGCATCACCGGTCCCGGTGAAATTGACGTTGGCCTGCCAGAGGTGATCCCCCACCAGCGTCATGGGGGTGGTGCCCCAGCCATTGGTGGTACCACGGATATTCAGGCTGACGATGTTCTTGGCATAGCCGATGCTGACCGGGTTCAGGCTGTATTGCAGGGTCTGGTCATTGAAGCGCACGCGATACTGGCCGCTGACTGTGGTCAGTATGTCGGCTCCCCCCTGTTCGGCCACGCCATCCTTGTTGGTGTCACCGTAGTTCTGGGTCCAGTCTCCCTTGACGTCGAACTTGAAGCGCTGGTTGGCCTGGCCGTCGAAGGTGAGTATTGCCTCCCACTGGTTGTCGGCAACCAGCGTCATGGCAAGGGAGCCCCAGGCATTGGGGGTGCCGCGCAGGTGCAGGGTGGGCAGCACGCTGTTGTAGGCACCGTTGCTGTCGGTGACTGTCACCGTGGCGTTGGCACTGGCGGTCAGCCCTTCGGCATCGGTGACCGTCAGGGTGACAACATGGGTGCCCGGGGTATCGAACTGGACGGTTTCAGTAGGGGCGCTGCCGCCGGTGGACCAGCTGTAGCTCACCACACCCTCATCGTCGTTGGAGGCGGAGCCATCGAACACCACGCTATCCCCCGTCTTGACGCTGAGAGTCTTGGGGGAGAGGACGGCGACCGGTGCCTGGTTGCTGCTCAAGGGGGTCACCGTATAGCGCAGGTCGCCTTCGCTCAGGGTGATGCGGTAGGTGCCCGCCCCGCTGACCAGGATATCCTTGCTGCTGCCCTTGTCGGCGATGCCATCCCCTTCGTTGTCGCCGTAGTTCTCGGCCCAGTTGCCGAAGACGTCGAACTTGAAGCGTTGGGCACCGGTTGTGTCACCGTTGCCGGTCAGGGTGAGGGTGGTGGACCAGACACGGTTGGCATCGACTGTCATGGGGGTGTTGCCCCAGGCGTTGGGGGTGCCGCGCAGGTTCATGCTGCTGAACTTGTTGCCCGGCAGTGCAGAACCACCGCAGGGGCTGGCCTTGGTGCAACCGGCAATGATGGCGGCCGCCTTCATGCCGGGCACGTTCAGGCTGGCCTTGCCGCTGCCATCGACGGTGACATAGCCGCCGCTGCAGTAGTCATTGCCGCCGAGGAGGTTGCAGTACTCGCCCGCTGGCAGGCCGGTCTGCACCGAGGCTATCAGGCTGCCGCTCTCGTTGTTGATGGCGACAAAGCCCTTGTCTCCCCGACCGAAGGCTATCTGGTTGTTGCCGTTATCCCACCAGTTGCTGACTGGCTGGCCTTCGGTCCTGTTGTGGAACAGGGCCATGTTCATGATGGTCGGGCGACGTTGTTCGCAGTTCCATTGGCCATCGGTGCAGGGCGTACTGCCCGGTGCCCCCTTGTCGGTTTCATAGGTGCCCATGTTTTCGAAGCGGTAGCCCGACATCACCTGCTTCCAGCCATAGGGCCAGGCCATCATGAAGGTGTTGGCCAGATCGTAGCGGGCGCCGCTCATGAAGGTGAGCATGCCGCCGCCACCGTGGCCACGTTCGCGGTCGTGGTTGACCACGAAGACGAAGGCCTTGTTGGAGGGGAGCAGACCCCAGCTCTCGCCGAGCGTCTTGAGGTTCTTGAGCTGGCTGTTGAAGTTGGCGGCCAGATCCGTGCCGTATTTGAAGTCGGTGACGGTGTCGATATAGGTGTAGCGGCCCGGTTGGATGTCGGGGGACTCCCCGCCTGCGCCGATCACCTCCAGGTAGGCCTTGGGGCTGCCTGCCTTGTCGAGGATGGCCTTCACCTCGCTCGGGGCCATGTGTTTGGCCGCATCGATACGAAAGCCCGCCACGCCCCAGCCAAGCAGGGTCTTCATGTAGGTGGCGATCTGATCCTGCACGTAGGGCGAGCCGGTGTTGAGATCCGGCATGCCGTAGAGGGCGCCGTTCCAGACGTTGTTGCTGTCGCCGTAGTTGGTGATGTCGCCGCTGTGGTGGAAGTCGTTGTAGCCGAACTGGGGATACTGATATTGCCCCGAGTTGTAGCTGCCGCCGCCGGTGGCGGTTCCGGTGCCCGAGGCCAGCTGGTTGAAGACGGCATCGGCGTAGACCTTGACCCCGACGGCGTTGCAGCGGGCGATCATGCTCCTGAGTTCCGCCTCACTGCCGCCGAAGCTGTTGAAGTTCTTGAAGCTGACGGGCTGATAGACGGTCCACCAGACCTGACTGCCCTGCTTGTGTTCGGCGGGGGGGGTGATCTGGACACCGCCGAACCCCTTGGGACCGAGCACGGTCTCGCACTCGGTGGCGATGTCGTTGAATTTCCATTGGAACAGATGGACCATGACCCCTTCGGCGGCGGCTGTGTGGCTGAAAGAGCCCAGCACCGCGGCGAGCATGGCGGTTCGAAACACTGTGTTGTGCATGACGATTTTCCCTTCGATCTTGTAATTGACGTGTCACTGTCTTTATTTCGAACGGACCACAAACAACCTCGTTCGGCTCTGTAGCATTCATGAAATCGAGGCGATTGAAAATCGAACAGCGGAGATTAGTTAAGAATTGTGAATGAAAATGCTTTCATGGCAGCGGAGGGCAAGAGGGGAAGCGTCGTGGCCGATGAGGGGCTAAAGCAACTGTGGCCACCGGAAAGGGGCGGTCTGCAGACGGATGAGCGGGTAAGGAAAGACGGGCACAATGATGCCCGTCTGGTTCAGAAATGGGGCTCCTGCTGGTGCTGCGATACCTGGCGCCGACGGCGGGGCAGCATGCGGGTCACCAGGTTGCTGCGCTGGCGCCAGGAGGTGTAGATGATGGCGCACAGGTGCAGGGCTATCATGGCCTGCAGGGCCCAGGTGCACCACTCGTGCCAGTCATCCGCCCCCAGCTCGAAGCCGGTCTCTGTGTTCTGGAACCAGCCGCTACCGGCGGTGGCCAGCACGAGCAGCCAGAGTACCCAGACCGCCAGCTTGCCGCTGCCGTGATGGCCGGGCGCCGCAGGGGCGCGCTCGCGTAGCGCCACCGCCTGCTGGCGGAAATCGTCCCGGCTCGGGATGAGGGCGCGCAGGCGGGCATGGCCTCGAGCCAGGGTAAGCCCCCACAGCAGGCGCAACCCGATCAGGGCCATGGCGCCATAGCCCAGCCATTCATGCCACTCTTCACCCGCCTCGTTGAGCCAGAGGTTGCCGATGCAGACTGCCGCCACCCCCCAATGGGTGAGGCGGACCAGACCATCCCAGTGGAAGGGGTCAGCCTTTCTGCTTGGCATATTGGTGGTACTCCTTCTTCAGGTCATTGACCTTGGCCAGGTGTGCCTGGGCTTTGTCCTGATCACCGGCCTGCAGGGCCGCCAGGCTGGCATCCAGCTCGCTCTGCACCTTGTTCATGCCCTCGAGGAACTTCTCCTTCTTGGCGGTCGGCATGTTTCTTTCCTTGGCCACATCGAGCTGAGCCTTCATCTCCTTGATGTGCTTCTCCATGGTGGCCGCATCATCTGCCTTGACGGCCTGCTTGTAGTTGAAGCCGATCTTCTTCATCGGCTGCTCCAGATCGCCAGCCATGGCGGGCAGGGTCATCAGACCAAACATCAGGGGCAGCAGCAGGGGACGCACAGTTTTCAACATGGGATTTCCTTATGAGACGACGAGATTGCAGGTTCTTATGGCACTCATTTGAGTGCGGTATCATACAGCATGATGCCATGAAAGCGGGGCAATTGTATGGGGAAAGTGCGACCAATTGTGACGAAATGTGTGCATTGTGCTGTGCATATATAGTCAGAAGGGGATGAGCCAGGGGCGGATACAGGGCGGCAACCCGGGGCCGTGGGCTCGAGGCGGCGAGAGGTGCGAAGGGGATGGATGCTGCCTGCCACTACCAAGCCGGGCTTGGGGGGAAGTCTTGGGCCGGCAGGGCGGTTCCCGGTGGCCCGGGCAGCAAAAAGGGCCCGCAGGCCCTTGTGTTCGGAGTGGAGAGGCGGCCTTTACTTGGCCTGCTCGCGCTCGATGGCGCGCCAGCCGATGTCCTTGCGGTAGAAGACACCGTCCCACTGAATGCGACCCGCCAGCTGGTAGGCGCGTTGCTGCGCCTCGGCGACGGTGTGGCCCAGCGCGGTGGCGCACAGCACGCGGCCACCGGCGGTGACTATGGTGTCTCCTGCCAGCTGGGAGCCGGCATGGAATACTTTCTCGCCGCTCGCCTCTTCCACCGGCAGGCCGCTGATGGGCTTGCCCTGCTGGTAGTCACCGGGGTAACCACCCGCCGCCAGCACCACGCCGATGGCGACGCGGGGATCATAGATGGCTTCGACCTGATCCAGCTTACCGGCACAGGCGGCCAGGCACAGCTCCACCAGATCGGAGCGCATGCGCAGCATGATGGGCTGGGTCTCGGGGTCGCCGAAGCGGCAGTTGAACTCGATCACCTTGGGGTTGCCCTGGGTATCGATCATCAGGCCGGCGTAGAGGAAGCCGGTGTAGACGTTGCCCTCGGCCGCCATGCCGCGCACTGTCGGCATGATCACCTGCTCCATCACTTTTTGATGCACCGCATCTGTCACTACGGGCGCCGGGGAGTAGGCCCCCATGCCGCCGGTGTTGAGGCCGGTGTCGCCGTCGCCGACCCGCTTGTGATCCTGGCTGGTGGCCATGGGCAGCACGTGCTCGCCGTCCACCATGACGATGAAGCTCGCCTCTTCCCCGTCCAGGAACTCCTCGATCACCACACGGGCACCGGCGTCACCGAAGGCATTGCCGGAGAGCATGTCGCGCACTGCCGCTTCCGCCTCTTCGAGCTCCATGGCGACGATGACGCCCTTGCCTGCCGCCAGACCGTCAGCCTTGATGACGATGGGGGCACCCTTCTCGCGCAGGTAGGCCAAAGCGGGCTCCACCTCGGTGAAGTTCTGGTACTCGGCGGTGGGGATGGCGTGGCGCGCCAGGAAGTCCTTCGCGAAGGCCTTGGAGCCCTCCAGTTGGGCGGCGGCGGCGGTTGGGCCGAAGATGGCGAGCCCTTCGGCACGGAACGCATCCACCACCCCTTTCACCAGGGGCGCTTCCGGCCCGACGATGGTGAGACCGATCTGCTGGGCCTTGGCGAAGGCCAGCAGGGCCTGGATGTCGGTCGCCTTGATGGCGACGTTCTCTATGCTGCCCTCGTGGGCGGTGCCGGCATTGCCGGGGGCGACGAACACCCGGGTCACCATGGGGG
Organism: Aeromonas sp. sif0611; assembly: GCF_019218845.1. NCBI lineage: Bacteria > Pseudomonadati > Pseudomonadota > Gammaproteobacteria > Aeromonadales > Aeromonadaceae > Aeromonas > Aeromonas sp. sif0611. The sequence continues at coordinate 295,804 of NZ_JAHUWU010000005.1, forward strand.
ATTGCTTGGCCTTCCAGGCCAGGGCGTGCTCACGGCCGCCGTTGCCAATGATCAGTACTTTCATCGTATCGCTCGCTTCTATTTGTGATAACCGCCTGGGGCTGCGGTTGAAAATAGTCAGTTGAAAAGAGACAACAAAAGGGCCGCCAGTGGCGGCCCTGACTCATCAGTGACGGAAATGGCGCATGTTGGTGAACACCATGCACATGCCGTGCTCGTTGGCGGCCTCGATCACCTCGTTGTCACGCATGGAGCCACCTGGCTGGATGACGCAGGAGATGCCTGCGGCAGCGGCGGCATCGATACCGTCGCGGAACGGGAAGAAGGCGTCGGAGGCCATGACGGAGCCCGCGACGGTCAGCCCTTCATCCTCGGCCTTGATGCCAGCGATCTTGGCGGAGTAGACCCGGCTCATCTGGCCGGCACCCACGCCTATGGTCTGGCCGTCTTTGGCGTAGACGATGGCGTTGGACTTGACGAACTTGGCGACCTTCCAGCAGAACAGCAGGTCCTTGAGTTCGGCCTCGGTCGGCTGACGCTGGCTGACCACGGTCAGATCCCCCAGGGTGACCATGCCGTGATCCCGCTCCTGCACCAGCAGGCCGCCGTTGACGCGCTTGAGGTCAAAGCCCTGGGCCGGGGCAGTCCACTGGCCGCATTCCAGCAGACGCAGGTTCTGCTTGGCTGCCACCGCCTCGCGGGCCGCCTGGCTGATGCTGGGGGCGATGATCACCTCGACGAACTGGCGGGCGACGATGGCCGCCGCGGTGGCACCATCCAGCTCGCGGTTGAAGGCGATGATGCCGCCAAAGGCGGAGGTGGGGTCGGTCTGGTAGGCGCGATCGTAGGCACCCAGCAGGTCGTCACCTATGGCGACGCCACAGGGGTTGGCGTGCTTGACGATGACGCAGGCCGGCTCGGCGAACTCCTTCACGCACTCCAGCGCCGCGTCTGTGTCGGCGATGTTGTTGTAGGAGAGTGCCTTGCCCTGCAGCTGGATGGCGCTTGCCACCGAGCCGGGTGCTGCCTGCTCTTCGGCGTAGAAGGCGGCAGCCTGGTGGCTGTTCTCGCCGTAGCGCATGTCCTGCTTCTTGATGAACTGGGCGTTGAAGGTGCGCGGGAAGCGGGACTCCTCGTCACCCTCCTTGTTGTCACCGTAGGAGGGGACCAGGGTGCCGAAGTAGTTGGCGATCATGCCGTCGTAGGCGGCGGTGTGCTCGAAGGCCGCGATGGCCAGATCGAAGCGGGTAGCCAGGGTCAGGCTGTTACCGTTGCCATCCATCTCGGCGATCACCCGGCCGTAATCGGCCGCCTTGACGACGATGGTGACGTCCTTGTGGTTCTTGGCGGCGGAACGAACCATGGTCGGGCCGCCGATGTCGATGTTCTCGACGGCGTCTTCCAGGGTGCAACCTGGCTTGGCCACGGTGGCGGCGAAGGGATAGAGGTTGACGACGACCATGTCGATGGGGGAGATAGCGTGCTGGGCCATGATGGCGTCATCCCGGTCGCGGCGGCCGAGGATGCCACCGTGTACCTTGGGATGCAGGGTCTTGACCCGGCCATCCATCATCTCGGGGAAGCCGGTGTAGTCGGAGACCTCGGTCACCGGCAGGCCCGCGTCGGCCAGCAGCTTGGCGGTACCACCGGTGGAGAGCAGGGCCACGCCACGCTCGTTGAGTGCCTTGGCAAATTCCAGGATGCCAGTCTTGTCAGACACACTCAGCAGCGCACGGCGAATGGGTCGAGCTTGTTCCATCACACTATCGTCCTCAGCATAACGGGGACCGTTCCATGGGAGGCGAGGCTCAACACAGAGAGTCCCCAAATAAATGGAAGTGGGGGATTTCGCAAACCACTCTCGCCCGGCGAGCCGGCAAAAGCGTTTTAGGAAATGCCCGCTTGACGCGACGCTCTCTTGTGGGCGCGTATTCTACACAAAAAATGTGAGCTGTGGTGGATTTTTTAAAGAGACAAAGCCTTGCGTGGTGCGGTGTTAAACGTTTTCTGGTGGATTTTTGCGAAACGTTTGTCTTTTCAGTGTTTTGAGGGTAAAGGGTCGGGATGGCCCGGGTTGTCTACTGCTTTCCTGCCTTTGGCTGGCAATCGCCGGGCAAAGGGGCGATAGTGGAAGCCGGTTTATATTGAGTACCATGTCTGGCGGGAGAGGAAGGATGTATCGGATCGGGGAACTGGCCAAGGCGTGCGGGGTGAAGGCGGACACCCTGCGCTTTTACGAGAAGAACGGACTCATCTCGCCGGGGATCCGCAACGAGTCGGGCTATCGCCTCTACGGCGAGCAGGACAGGCGGCGGCTGGAGTTCATCATCCGCGCCAAGTCAGTGGGCTTCTCCCTGGCGGATATCGGTGAACTGCTCTCGCTCGACACCAACAAGGCGCGGGTGACCTGTCAGGAGGTGAAGGCGGTGGCCGATGCCAAGCTTGAACAGGTGGAGCAGAAGATAGTGGAGCTGACCCGTTTTCGCGAGAACCTGAAGTCGCTCTCCGACATCTGCTGCGGCGGCCCGCGCTCGGCGGAGCACTGCGCCATCCTGGAAACCCTGGAATCCGGCGCCCCTTCCCGTCACGAGCATCACGACCATGAGCACTGAACATCATCGCCCCCGGATCTCTGCCTTCCTTGCCCTCTCCCTCGACGGCTTTATCGCGGGGGAGGGGAACGATCTTGCCTGGCTGGATCCCTATAACGGCGACTCCCAGGAGGAGACCGGCTACAGCGCCCTGATGGCCAGCACCGATCTGCTGCTGATGGGGCGTAACAGCTATGACATAGTGCGTACCTTCCCTGAGTGGCCCTACGGCGACAAACCCGTGGTGGTGTTGACCCACAGGCCAGCCGAGCCTCGGCCTCACGTCTCCTTTCGGCAGGGGGCGCTGGCGCAGGTGCTCGGGGAGTTGTGGCAGGAGGGGGCGCGCCACATCTATCTGGATGGTGGTGAGGTCGTGAGGCAGGGCTTGCAGGCCGGGCTGGTGGACGAGCTGACCCTGTTCTGGGTGCCAGTCACCCTGGGACGCGGCGTTTCCCTGTTTGCCGGCACCCTGCCCAGGCGGCTCACACCGGTGTCCAGCGTCGTGCTGCCGAGCGGCCTGGTACGGGTGGTCTATCACCCGGCCTGAGCCCTTGCAGGCGGGCGGCAAGAGGCGCACAATCGGTGCGTTTTTTCGCCGTCCTGAGCTGCCGCCCCGGCCTCTCGTTCGGCAAAGTGCCATTCATCACCATCACTGCAAAGGAGCCAGCATGGCCAAGAAGAAGGTGGCCTTCGCCACCACTGAACCCGTCCACGATCATCAGCGCGGGGTCATCCAGGACAACCACCTCAAGGCATTGGTGACCTCATCCCTGTTTCAGGCCAGGGTCGAGCCAAGCAAGAAGGGCAAGGGCAGCTACCAGCGCAAGGCCAAGCACGGCAAGCGGTGGGAGCCCGGTCAACAGCAGATGATGCGCGTCTGCTGCTGAGCGGGTTTCTGCCGCGAGGCATGACTGAAACAGAGAGGGTGCCATGGGCACCCTCTCTGTTTTGGCGGTGAAGCCAGATGTTGATGCCCCGTCGGCTTATTCGTCCATAAAGAGCTCGAGTAGCACATTCAGGTAGCGATGGCCGAGGGACGTCAACTGCCAGCTGTCGCCGAGATCCTCGATAAGCTCCTTGGTCTGGGCAATCGCCAGCATAGTCTCCACCCGCTCCAGCGGCAGCCCGGTATAGGCCTCGAACTCCGCCTTGGGGGCCGGTTCAAACAATCTGAACCGGTTCATAAAGTACTCCAGCGGCAGATCGTCCTCGGTCACCGTCCACTGGCTGTCCAGATAGGGGCGGGCAGGGTCCAGATACCCCTTGGGGTGCTTCACCTTGGCGGTGCGCAGGATTTGCTGGTTCGCGAGATCCGTCACCTTGCCGTGGGCGCCGCAGCCTATGCCCAGATAGTCGCCAAAGCGCCAGTAGTTGAGGTTGTGGCGGCACTGATAGCCCGCCTTGGCGTAGGCCGAGATCTCGTACTGCTGATAACCCCGGGCGGTGAGCATGGCGTGACCCTGTTCGTAGATGTCCCACAGGGTGTCGTCCTCCGGCAGCTTGGGGGGCTTGGAGGCGAACGCCGTGTTCGGCTCTATGGTGAGCTGATACCAGGAGAGGTGCGGCGGCGCGCAGTCGATGGCCTGCTGCAGATCATAGAGGGCGTCCTCCAGGCTCTGATCCGGCAGGCCGTGCATCAGATCCAGGTTGAAGGTGGGCAACTCGATGGCGTGGGCCAACTCGGCGGCCTTGCGTGCCTCTTCCGGGCCGTGGATGCGGCCGAGGCGGGCCAATTTTTCCTGCTGGAAGCTCTGCACCCCGATGGAGATGCGGTTGATGCCTGCCCGCTGGAAGCCGGCGAACTTGTCCGCCTCCACCGTGCCCGGGTTGGCCTCCATGGTGATCTCGCAATCCGGGGTCAGGGCGATGCGTGCGCGCACCCCGTCCAGCAGCGCCTGCATGGCTTCCACGGAGAGCAGACTCGGCGTACCACCGCCGATGAAGATGGAGGAGAGGGGACGCCCCTGGGCCCAGTGCAGATCCTGATCCAGATCCTCCAGCAGGGCGGCCACGTACTCGAGGTGGGGCAGCTCCCCCTTCTGGGCGTGAGAGTTGAAGTCGCAGTAGGGGCACTTCTGGACGCACCAGGGCACGTGGATATAGAGGGAGAGGGGCGGCAGTTGCAGCATGGTGTTTCCAGTATTCAAAAAATCAAAATGGGGGCAGGTCGGGCTGGCCCCCATTGTAGATGAAATGCGTGCCGGCGTATCCCGGCGCCCGGTCGGGTCTCAGTGCGCCGCGGCCAGCGCCGCCTTGAGCTTGACCAGAGCCTGGCCGCGATGGCTGAGCTGGTTCTTGAGCTCTGCCGGCATCTGGGCCGAGGTGCAGTCGTGATCCGGCACGAAGAACACGGGATCATAGCCAAAGCCATGCTGGCCGCGGGGTTCGTCGATGATCATCCCCTCCCAGCTCGCCTGGCAGATGATGGGGGTGGGATCGTCGGCGTGGCGCATGTAGACCAGCACGCACCAGAAGCGGGCGCTCTTGAGGTAGTCGGGGGCGCCTTGCAGCTCGGCCAGCAGCTTGTCGATGTTCTCCTTGTCGCTGGCACCGGCACCGGCAAAACGGGCGGAGTAGACACCGGGGCGACCGTGCAGTAGATCTACTTCGAGGCCGGAGTCATCGGCCACGGCGGGCAGGCCTGTGACGCGGGCGGCATGGCGGGCCTTGATGATGGCATTCTCGACGAAGGTGGTGCCGGTCTCGTCGGCATCGGAGACTGCAAACTCGCTCTGCGGGATCACCTGGATCTTCATATCGGCCAGCATGGCGGCCAATTCCTTCACCTTTTTCTGGTTCCCTGTTGCCAGGACAAGCTTGTTCATCACACACCTCCGCAAAAATAATCTGCGCATTCTATGCGGGGCAGGGGTTTAGGAAAAGCGCCAATTGCCCGGGATCCGGTGCCGACGGACGATCCGGGTTCCACCCCCTGAGAGGTAGAATGGATACATGTTTCCAGGGGGGAATAACCAAAGTGATTAAATACCATTTCAATTCATTACTGTGAGTCAGTAGACTCGCGCCCCAATCGATTTTCCCCCTAGGCCTTGAGGTGACTGATGCCATTGATTCTTCTGCTTGTACTCCTGGTGCTGTTCAGCCCGCTGGCCATCGACATCTATCTGCCTGCCATCCCGCAGATGGCCGAGCAGCTGGGAGCCGAGGTGACCCTGATGCAGGGCACCATCACCTGGTTCCTGTTCAGCATGGGGTTGGGCCAACTGCTGGTGGGGCCGCTCGCCGACCGCTATGGCCGCAAACCCATCGCGTTGGGGGGCGTGCTGCTCTACGGGCTGAGCGCCCTGGCAGCCGGCTTTGCCGCCAGCCTGGGTGAGCTGATGTTGGCGCGGGTGCTGCAGGGCTTCGGTGCCTGTGCCACCTCGGTCGCCGCCTTCTCGGTGGTGCGTGACAGCTATGGCCCTAAGAAGAGCGGCCAGATGATCTCCTACCTGAACGGCGCCATCTGCTTCATTCCCGCCCTGGCGCCCCTGCTCGGTGGCTGGCTCACCGCCAAGGCGGGCTGGTCGGCGAACTTCTGGTTTATGGCCGGTTATGCGGTCATCGTCGGCAGCTGGCTGCTGTGGCGGATGCCGGAGACCCGTCCAGAAGAGACCAGCAGCAGCGGCCCGCTCATCAGCTGGTCGCGCTACAGCCCTGTGCTGCGCTCCCCGAGCTTCCTGTTCAACGCGGCGCTCTGCATGCTGGCGATGGCGGTGATCCTGGCCTATGTCACGGCGGCGCCGGTGCAGCTGATGGTGAAGCTGGGTCTGGACATGAACGGGTTCAGCTACTGGTTCACCGCCAACGCGGCGCTCAACATCCTGGCCTGCTTCCTGGCGCCGCGCTTCATCGCCAGGGTGGGACCGAGACGTACCCTGCGCATCGGCCTGCTGGTATTGCTGCTGTCGGCCATCCTGCTGACGCTGACCATGCACCTGGCGCATCCGTTGGCGATGATGGGGCCCGTGTTCCTCTCCAGCATCGGCTTCGCCATGATACTGGGGGCCTCGGCCGGTATGGCGCTGGCCCCCTTCGGTCACTGCGCCGGTACCGCCGCCGCCCTGCTCGGCCTGTTCCAGATGAGCGGCTCCGGCGCCTTGGTGGGGATCACCGGATGGTTGATGCCGGATCCCCTGAGCCAGCTGGCGCTGCACATGTGGCTGCTGTTGCCCCCCTTGCTGATGCTGATGACACGGCAGGGACGCCGCTTGTGTTTGCAATAAATCCTGTGCTCTGATGAGCGCAAGCGGGGGCTTCTGGCCCCCTTGCTTTTTTGGGCGCGCAGTTGCCAGGTGCCTATCATATTGGACAGTTCAGCGGAGAATCCCATGAGTCAGACAATCAACGCCGCCCTGGTGGGCTATGGCTTTGCAGGCCAGACCTTCCACGCCCCCTTCCTGACCAGCACTCCCGGGCTTGCCTTGCGCTGGGTGGTGAGTCGGGATGCCGCCAAGGTACAGGCCGAGCTGCCCGGCTGCCGCGTCGGCTCGCTGGACGAGGTGCTGGCCGACAGCACGGTCGATCTGGTGGTGATAGCGACACCCAACGATACCCATGCCCCCATCGCTCGTCAGGCGCTGCTGGCCGGTAAACACGTGGTGATCGACAAGCCGTTCGCGCTGGATCTGGTCGAAGCCGAGGCGCTCGTCGAGTTGGCCGAGAAGCAGCAGCGGCTGCTCAGCATCTTCCACAACCGGCGCTGGGACGGCGACTTCCTCACGGTACGCCGCCTGCTGGCAGAAGGGGCACTGGGCAAGATCGCCCAGTTTGAATCTCATTTTGATCGCTATCGCCCCGAGGTGCGTCAACGCTGGCGCGAGGCGGGCGGCCCGGGTTCCGGGCTCTGGTTCGATCTCGGTCCCCACATCCTCGATCAGTCGCTGCAGCTGTTCGGTCAACCGGACTGGATCCAGGCTGATTTGGCTGCCCAGCGCCCCGGCGCCCTGAGCGATGACTACTTCCACGTGGTGCTGGGTTACGGCGAAATGAGGGTCGTGCTGCACGGCAGTTGCCTGGTCTCTGCCATCATGCCGCGCTTCGTCATCCACGGCAGCGAAGGATCCTTCATCAAGTTCGGCATGGATGTGCAGGAGGAGCAGCTCAAGCTCGGTCTGCGCCCGCCTGCGGCGAACTGGGGCCAGGATCCCGAACCCGGCCAGCTCAGCCGCATGGTGGAGGGGCAGTCCCGGGTGCAGGCGGTGAGCGGGGAGGCCGGGGATTATGGCGCCTACTACCGCGGTGTCTGCGCCGCCATCAGGGGGGAAGCCGGCAATCCGGTGCCTGCGGTGGAGGCCCTGGCGGTGATGGCGCTGCTGGATCTGGCCAGAGAGAGCGATAGCCAGGGGCGGCGGCTGAGCTGTCAGAAGCTGTCTGACTGAGGACTCTTTCCCGTCACGGGTGACGACAGCCAAAATGGCAACGATTGACTGACATCCGTCCTCTTGTTGGTGTTTAATTGTGCTGTCTTGCGTCAATAAAGGCGTATTGTATTAATATTTGTCGTTGCAGTAGTTCTTTTTATCTAGCCAACGAGAAAATATCATTGTGATACGCGTTTTCATTGGCCGCATATGGGGATATATTTCGCGCGCCTCCTGACTCCCGGTGGCTGGTTTTTTTTACCGGGGGCGAAGACGCACAGTGATGGTCATTGACACCATCTCTCCATCTTTTTTTGAGGGTATGCACATGAACAAAGTACTGGTAGCCGGTATCCTGGGTCTGATGTTGACCGCCTGTGGTCAGAAAGAAGAAGCCGCCGCTCCGGCCGCTACTCCGGCCGCCGACGTTGCTGCAACTGTTAGCGAAGCTGCCTCTACCGTAGAGAAGGCCGCTTCCGAAGCGTCTGCTACCGTCGAGAAGGCTGCTGCTGACGTGGCCACCAAGGCAGAAGCTGCAGTGAGCGATGCCAAGGCCAACTAAGCCTGCACCTCATAAAAAAAACGGGCCCGGCGGCAACGCCGGGCCCGTTTTTTTTATGGCCACTGAAGGCGCAGATGCCCCGGTCAGGGCAGTGGCTCCACCAGCAGGATATGGGAGTCATATCCCGTCACTCGGACTTTGCTGCCCGCCGGCAGCGGCTGGTTGCAGCGCACCGTCCAGACGGTGTCATCCAGATGCACCAGGCTGGTCCCCTGGTTCACCTCATCCAGCAGGGTCAGCTCCCGGCCCAGATAGCTCTGCATCCGCTCGTTGATGGGGGCGGCCGCATCGCGGCTCGAGCGGTCGCGCTTGTGCTGCCAGCGCCACCAGGCCCAGGTGGTCACCAGGGACTGAGCCGCGAACAGCAACAACTGGGCCTGCCAGCCGAAGGGCCAGATCAGCAGCAAGATCCCCACCTCCAGCGCGGCGATGCCGGTCCAGAGCAGAAACCCCACCGACCCCAGCACCTCGATGGCCAGCAGCACGAAGCCGAGCCCCAGCCAGTGCCAGTGGGTCAGCCCCTCGAACAGGGCTGTCATGACTTGCCGACCTTGCCATCTTTGTTGAACAGCTCGGCCATACCCGCCACCGAGCCAATCAGGCTACCTGCCTCCAGCGGCATCATGATGATCTTGCTGTTGGGGCCTTCCCCGATGCGGGCCAGGGCCTCGGTGTATTTCTGGGCCACGAAGTAGTTGATGGCCTGCATATCTCCTTCCGCTATGGCTTTTGAGACCATATGGGTCGCCTTGGCTTCCGCCTCGGCGGCCCGCTCCCGCGCCTCGGCGGCGAGGAAGGCGGCCTGGCGTTCCCCCTCGGCTTTCAGGATCTGGGACTGCTTCTCCCCTTCGGCTTTCAGGATCTTGGACTGGCGCACCCCTTCGGCCTCCAGCACTTCGGCCCGTTTCTGCCGCTCGGCCTTCATCTGGGCGTTCATGGCTTCCACCAGGGCGAGCGGCGGGCGCACATCCTTGATCTCGATCCGGGTCACCTTGATGCCCCAGGGGGCGGTGGCGGCATCCATGGTGCGCAGCAGCTTCTCGTTGATGGTATCGCGCTGGGAGAGCATCTCGTCCAGCTCCATGGCGCCGAGCACGGTCCGCATGTTGGTCATGGTGAGATTGCGGATGGCACTGGTGAGATCGTTGACCTCATAGGCCCCTTTGCGGGCATCCACCACCTGCACGAAGCTGATGGCGTCTATGGTGACGTTGGCGTTGTCCCGGGAGATCACCTCCTGGGCCGGGATGTCGAGCACCTGCTCCATCATGATGATCTTGTGGCCGACCCTGTCCACGTAGGGGATCAGCAGGTTGAGACCCGGGGAGAGGGTACGGGTGTAGCGGCCGAAGCGCTCCACGGTCCAGTTGAAACCCTGGGGCACTATCTTGATGCCCGCACTCAGGGTGGCCAGTACCAGGAACACGAAGATCCCCAGCACAATCAATGACTCATTCATGATAAAGCTCCTTATGAAACACTTTCACTAGCCTAGAGTCTGGTGCGAACCACCACAAGGACATTCGCTCCCCTTTGCCACGACATGGTTTTGCTAATTACTAAAACGCATTAAAGAGCATTTTTTATTATTTTGAGGGATAAGGACTCCTGCCTATAGTCGCCCCAGATGTCGTCGTATGCCGAGGAGTGGGCCTGATGGATTATTTACCTATGTTTGCCAAGTTGGAAGGCCGTCCGGTATTGCTGGTGGGCGGGGGCGAGGTCGCCCTGCGCAAGGCGCGCCTTTTGCTGGCAGCAGGTGCCCGGCTGACCCTGGTCTCTCCCGAGCTCGAGCCCGAATTCCATGAGTTTGCCGGTCGCTTCACCCATGTGGCGGAGCGCTTCGATCCGGCCCATCTGGCTGGCCAGATCCTGGTGGTGGCGGCGACCGACGATCTCGAGGTCAATGCCCTCGTTTATCAGAGCGCCAACCAGCTCGGTCTGTTCGTCAATGTGGTGGACGATCCCGAGCGCTCCAGCTTTATCTTCCCCTCCATCATCGACCGTTCGCCCCTGATGGTGGCCGTTTCCAGCGGTGGCAAGGCGCCCGTGCTGGTGCGCCTGTTGCGCGAACGGCTCGAAAGCCTGCTGCCCCGCCATCTCGGCGGCCTGGCCGAGCTCTCGGGCCGGGTGAGGGTCAAGGCCAAGCGGGTGCTCGCCTCTCTCTCCGATCGCCGCCGCTTCTGGGAGCGCGCCTTTGCCTCCAACACCCTTGCCGGTCTGATCGAGAAAGCCGATTGGCAGGGGGCCGAGGACTGGCTCAATGAGGGGCTGGACAAGGCCCAAACCGAAGTGGGGGAAGTGGTGCTGGTAGGGGCTGGCCCAGGGGATCCTGGCCTGCTGACCCTCAAGGCGCTGCAACAGATCCAGCAAGCCGAAGTGGTGCTCTATGACCAGCTGGTCTCCCCGGAGATCCTGGACCTGGTACGCCGCGATGCCACCCTGGTGTCGGTCGGCAAGAAGGCCGGTGCCCACAGCGTGCCCCAGGAGGAGACCAATCGTCTGCTGGTGGAGCATGCCCGCGCAGGCAACCGGGTGGTGCGCCTCAAGGGAGGGGATCCCTTCATGTTCGGCCGCGGTGGCGAGGAGCTGGAAGTGCTGGCAGAGGAGGGGATCCCCTTCTCCGTGGTGCCCGGCATCACGGCTGCCGCCGGTGCCACCGCCTATGCGGGCATTCCGCTCACTCACCGTGACCATGCCCAGAGCGCCGTCTTCATCACCGGCCACTGCCAGAAGGAGGGCAAGGAGCCCGATTGGCAGCAGCTCGCGGCCACCAACCAGACCCTGGTCATCTACATGGGGCTGATGCGCTCTGAGCACATCCAGCAGCAGCTGGTGAGCCATGGCAGAAGCAGTGCCACCCCCATCGCCATCATCGAGCGGGGCACCACGGCGCGGCAGCGGGTACTGACCGGCACCCTGGACGAGCTGGCCGAACTGGCCCAGCAGGCGGTGAGCCCGTCCCTTATCGTCATCGGCGAGGTGGTGGCCTTGCGCAAGCAACTCGCCTGGTTTGGCGAGCAGGGTGGCGAACAGGCCGAGACAGAGGCGAGCCGCCACGAACTCAAGCTGGTGAGCCTGGCCTGAGGGCTGTGACCCGAACCGATTTGACGGTGTGGCCAAGGCGGCACCGAACTGAACCAGAACCGCGCCCCGAGCAGGCGCGATAGCAATGAACCGAGGACCCAGACATGGACCGTGAAAGACTTACCCACTTGCAACAGCTGGAAGCCGAGAGCATCCACATCATCCGCGAGGTGGCCGCCGAGTTCGAGAACCCGGTGATGATGTACTCCATCGGCAAGGACTCCTCCGTCATGCTGCACCTGGCCCGCAAGGCCTTCTATCCGGGCAAGATCCCCTTCCCGCTGCTGCACGTGGACACCAACTGGAAGTTCAAGGAGATGATCAAGTTCCGGGACGAGACCGCCAAGAAGTACGGGCTGGATCTCATCGTCCACAAGAACCCGGACGGCCTGGCCATGGACATCAACCCCTTCGTGCACGGCAGTGGCAAGCACACCGACATCATGAAGACGGAGGGGCTCAAGCAGGCGCTCAACAAATACGGCTTCGATGCCGCTTTTGGCGGCGCCCGCCGTGACGAGGAGAAGTCCCGTGCCAAGGAGCGGGTCTACTCCTTCCGTGACAAGTCTCACCGCTGGGATCCGAAGAACCAGCGCCCGGAACTGTGGCGCGTCTACAACAGCCAGGTCAACAAGGGGGAGAGCATCCGGGTGTTCCCGCTCTCCAACTGGACCGAGCTGGACATCTGGCAATACATCTATCTCGAGAATATCGACATAGTGCCGCTCTACTTTGCGGCCCATCGCCCCGTCGTTGAGCGCAATGGCATCAAGATCATGGTGGATGACGAGCGCATGCCCATAGGCCCGGAAGACGAGGTGAAGCAGGAGCTGGTGCGCTTCCGCACCCTGGGTTGCTACCCGCTGACCGGTGCCATCGACTCCAATGCCACCACCCTGCCGGAGATCATCGAAGAGATGCTGATCACCACCTCGAGCGAGCGGCAAGGGCGGCTCATCGACCACGATCAGGCCGGCTCCATGGAGCAGAAGAAGCGTCAGGGATATTTCTAAGGAATCGCAACATGAACAACCACATTCAGACCGCCATCAGCGAACAGGGCATTGAAGCCTACCTGCACGCCCAGCAGCACAAGAGCCTGCTGCGCTTTCTCACCTGCGGCAGCGTGGACGACGGCAAGAGCACCCTCATCGGCCGCCTGCTGCACGACTCCCAGCAGATCTATGAAGATCAGTTGAAAGCGCTGGAGTCCGACAGCCAGAAGCTCGGCACCACCGGCGAGAAACTGGACCTGGCACTGCTGGTGGACGGCCTGCAGGCGGAGCGCGAGCAGGGCATCACCATAGACGTGGCCTACCGCTATTTCTCCACCGCGAAACGCAAGTTCATCATCTCGGATACCCCGGGCCACGAGCAGTACACCCGCAACATGGCCACCGGCGCCTCCACCTGCGATCTCGCCATCATATTGATCGATGCCCGCAAGGGGGTGCTGGATCAGACCCGTCGCCACAGCTTTATCGCCAGCCTGCTCGGCATCAAGCAGTTCGTGGTGGCGGTCAACAAGATGGACCTGGTGGAGTTCAGCCAGGAGGTGTTCGATCGCATCAGTGCCGAATACCGCGAGTTCGCCAGGAAGCTCAGCGTCGACACCATCCACATAGTGCCGGTCTCGGCGCTGGACGGTGACAACGTGGTGAACCCGAGCGACAAGCTGGCCTGGTACGAAGGCGAGACCCTGCTCTCATTGCTGGAGAGCGCCGAGGTGGAGCGCGAGCTGGAGCGTCACCCGGTGCGCCTGCCGGTGCAGTACGTGAACCGCCCCAACCTCGATTTTCGCGGCTTCGCGGGCACGCTCGCCTCCGGCATCCTGCGGGTCGGCGACAAGCTTGCGGTGCTGCCGTCCGGCAAGGAGAGCACCGTGACCCGCATCGTCACCTTCGACGGGGATCTGGAATATGCCCTGCCGGGTCAGGCCATCACGGTCACCTTCGCGGACGAGATCGACATCAGCCGGGGCGACCTGCTGGTGGATGCGGCGAAAAAGCCCCAGGTGACCCAGAACGTGCAGGCTCACATCGTCTGGATGGGGGAGGAGTCCCTGCAACCGGGCCGGGTCTATGACGTCAAGCTGGCCACCAAGAAGAGCCGTGGCCAGGTGGAGGCGATCCGCCACCGCATCGAGATCAACAAGCTGGACGAGCTGCCCGCCTCCGAGCTCAAGCTCAACGAGATCGGCCTGTGCGAATTCAGCCTGACCGACCCGGTGGCGTTCGACCCCTACAAAGAGATCCGCGATACCGGCAGCTTCATCCTGATCGATCGGCTGACCAACGTCACCGTCGGTGCGGGCATGATAGTGGAAGGGCTGGCTGCCAAGGCAGTGAAAGGGCAATACAGCGAGTTCGAAGTGGAGCTCAACGCCCTGGTGCGCAAGCACTTCCCCCACTGGCAGGCGCTGACCATCAGCAACGATTCCGGCAAGGAGTAAGCCCATGACCTGGCAACAATCCCTGGTGCTGGGTCTGCTGGCTGCCCTCGTCGCCCTGCTGATCCAGGGCAAACTCAGGCCGGCGCTGCTCTTCTCGGGCGCCGTGCTCATCACCTATCTGAGCGGCCTGGCGGACATCAACGCCGTGGTGGCGGGTTACACCAACAGCGCCCTGCTGACCCTGGTGTTGCTGCTGCTGGTGTCGCTCGCGGTGGAGAAGACCCGGGTCATGAGCTGGTTCGCCAACCTGGTGGGCACCGGCTCCTTCAACAAGGTGCTGGTGAAGGTGTGGTTCTCCACCGCCTTCCTGTCGGCCTTCGTCAACAACACCGCCGTGGTGGCCTCTATGCTGGGGGCGGTCAAACGCAACCCCAACCATGCGCCCTCCCGGCTGCTGCTGCCCATGTGCTTCGCGGCAACCTTTGGCGGCGTGCTGACCCTGATCGGCACCTCCACCAATCTCATCGTCAACAGCTTCCTCATCAAGATGGGGGCGCCGCCGCTCGGTATGTTCGACTTCTTTATGGTGGGAGCGGGGACATTGCTGACCGGCCTTGTTGCCGTGCTGCTGTTTGCCCGCCACCTGCCGGAGCAGGACACCGAGATGAGCCGGGAATCCGGCTACTTTCTCGAGGCCAAGGTGGGCCCCGGTTCCCCCATGGCCGGGCGCAGCGTGAAGGAGAACGGCCTGCGCAGTCTGAAAAGCCTCTATCTCGCCGAGATCATCCGGGGCGATCAGGTGATCTGCCCGGTGCAGCCGGAGCACGAGCTGCACGAAGGGGACATGCTGCTGTTTTGCGGCGACGTGGAGAGTGTCGGCGTGTTGCAGGAGCTCAAGGGGCTGGATCTCTACGGTCAGCACCGCCTCAACGGCCAGCACCTGGTGGAGGTGATCGTCAGCCACAGCTCGCGCCTGGTGGGTCAGACCATCAAGGATGCGGAGTTTCGCACCCACTTCGATGCGGTGGTGCTGGCGGTGCGCCGGGGTGAAACCCAGCTCACCGGCGGCCTAGGCCAGATTGAACTGCACGCAGGGGATACTCTGCTGCTGGCCCCCGGCCCCAAGTTTGCGGGCAACAAGTCCCTCTCTCGGGAGTTCGTGGTGGTGAGCGGGCTGGAGGCCTCCACCCGCCTCGATGGCAAGCGCAGCGCCGCCGTGGTGCTGGGTTTTCTCGGGGTGCTGGCGCTCTCGGTGTTCGATCTGGTGCCGCTGTTCAAGGGGCTGCTGGTGATGCTGGTGGTGCTGCTATTCTCCCGCATCCTGACCCTGGACGAGATCCGCCGCCGCTTTCCGCTCGACATCTGGCTGGTGGTGGGCGGGGCGCTGGCCATCGCCGATCAGCTGGAGAAGAGCGGGCTGGCCAGGTTGATTGCCGACTGGCTGATGGGGGAGTTCAACGGTTCCAGCCCCATCATCGCCTTCATCGGCATCTACCTGTTCACTCTGGTGCTGACCGAGCTGATGAGCAACAACGCCGCCGCGGCCCTGGCCTTCCCCATGGGTTACCAGCTGGCGCTCAGCATGGATGTCTCCACCATGCCGTTCATCCTGGCGGTGCTGTTCGGGGCCAGCTCCAGCTTTATACTGCCCTACGGCTACCAGACCAACCTGATGGTCTATGCGGCGGGCAACTACAAGATGCCGGACTACCTCAAGCTGGCGGTGCCTGTCTCCCTGGCCTACAGCATCGGGGTGATCGTCATGGTGCCCCTGCTGTTTCCGTTTTAAGGCACAACCCTCTTCGTTTTGGGGCCCTGATGCCTCGCAAGGAGTTTGAATGAGCAATATCGTGTGGCATGCCCATGCCGTGGACAAACAGAGCCGGGCCGAGCAGAAGGGGCAAAAGCCGCTGGTGATCTGGTTCACCGGGCTCTCCGGGGCAGGTAAATCCACCCTGGCGGGGGCCCTGGAGCAGGCGCTGGCCGCGCAAGGCAAGCACACCTATCTGCTGGATGGGGACAACGTGCGCCACGGCCTGTGCGGGGATCTGGGCTTTGATGACGCCGCCCGCCAAGAGAATATCCGCCGGGTTGGCGAGGTGGCAAAACTCATGGTGGATGCGGGACTTATCGTGCTCACCGCCTTTATCTCGCCGTTTCGTGCCGAGCGGGAGCTGGTGCGCAATCTTGTGGGTGAAGGGGAGTTTGTCGAAGTCTTTGTCGATGCGCCGCTTGCCGTCTGCGAAGAGCGCGACCCGAAAGGGCTCTACAAGAAGGCGCGGGCGGGCGAGATCCGCAACTTTACCGGTATCGACTCCGCCTACGAGGCGCCCGAACAGCCGGAGATCCACCTGCTTAATGCCGGCAAGCCGGTGGAAGCGCTGGTGGATGAGCTGCTGACTGCCCTGCGGCAAAGAGGGGCTATCGATTAAGGTCGATTGTCCATAATGAATGTTGGTAATAAGGGAGGGCTTTACCCTCCCTTATTATGTCCTTTTTCCCGCGACGGTATTTTTACGATTATAGCTATTTATACTCCGAGTATTTTTTGGTGAATAGGAGGTAAGTAATAATTACAGTGAATAGCATCTTACGTTGAAAGTAACTGAACATTAGAGTACCGCTGTTTAGTCACGTGGTTCGGTATTCAGCTAGTTATCATTGCTCTTGCATAATCTCGACATAATTTGGTAGTTTTCTTTCGAGATATTGTTGTAGTTGAGAACCACTAGTATCTTTTAGCGCTGTAAACTCGCAGGCGATAGCACTTCGACGTATAGCCTCATTAATATCTGCATCTGTATCAGATGTGCTTAATGAAAGCTCACATTTGCGATAAGGCTCCGGGGCATAGTCTGGCAAGTAACTCATGAATCCCGGTTTTGATGTGCTGTATTGAGGGAGAATAGTTCGTAGTTCGGATTCGTATTGCCCTGACCTAACTTGGCCCAGAGACCAAAATGTAGCGTTATTGCTACTACCTAAGCTAGCTAAGGTGGCTATATCGTTTCCGATACTCTGCTTGTGCGACGTGATTGTCGCGGTATGAGTGCCTGGGCCATGATATACAAGAGCTGCATCAATGAGTTTTTTTACAAGAGTTTGCTGAGTGCCGGATAGTAGGACTGAAACAAATTGGTTACCGACGAGTACTATTCTTAAATTCCATTCTGATTGAAGGAGCTTTCGTTGGCGCTCATCACAAAAATTTAAGGAACATGTCCAATTATCAGAATAAGTAACTATATCAAGGTAGGGGGTAGGATTAACATTTCGGGAATGGGTCCCTAAATTCAAAGCGTCGATAATTCCTCCCACGTCATCCTTATCAATGAGCACGAAGAATGTTAGTAGGCATTTTTTTGGAGGTCTTCCGATACGAGAGGGAGTGGCACGTTGAATTGCTTGGTCAACAGCTTCAAATGCTGCCTTGTAACCGCCCAGAGTAGTGGGAGATGAAGAGGCGGTTAAAGTTCGGTAAGTATTTTTCTTTTCGTCTATGCCTGCTCTGTCTAGGCAATACCAATACGAGAAAGGATTTAATCGATTGGTATTTACTCGAATCACAGTCTCTTTGTCACGAGGGGAAGGCATTGGCATTGACGTAGTTTCGACCAACCCTTGATGTTGCGAATTTACTGCTGATTCGAAATCATGTGCGAACTGAGTATCATTGGTGAACATTAGGAGCATTGCACCTTTAAGTTCCCCCCGGCAGAGAGCAACAAATCTTTGTGCTGCGGATCTTATTAGGCTGGGCGTTCTTCCTATTTGAAGAAATTGGATGTCGTTAAGACCAAGCAGTCCTTGAATGAAATAATCTCTCTCACAGTTATCTGCTACGACGAGTGCGGTTCGCCCGGTGTTGCTACCACAGAACTGTTTAGCCTTTGATATCCATTCTGAATCGTCTTCAATATGAAGTAGCGCTGTGGCTCTTGTATTATCAGAAACAAGTTCGAGGTTCCGCCCGAAGCCTGATACTGTTCTGTGCCACATATTTGACTCGTCATAAATAAGTGGTACACCTGATTGCAATAAAGCTGCTGTCGATTGAAGGTCCTGACTCAGTTTATTGGCGAGCAAAGTTTTGCCAGTGCTTTGTGCTCCGTGGACAATCAGGGTCTTACTAACTCGCCGCAAATGAGCTTCTTCAAAATTACTTTTTATTTTTTCAGTTAGTGCATCCCAGTGAGAAAGAAATACTTTGTACGAGCGAAACTTCTGCTCTGATAGATATTCGGCACGCTCAGGGTAGATAATCCGGGTGTATTCCATAAAAAGTGAACCTCTCTGTATAGTTGTGATGTTGAAAATTTGAGTTCAGTGGTGCCTAGTTTTCTCGTGTGTTGGGCTAAAAATCGTAGGTTGGTGCTGAACGAAGTAAAGCCCAACGTTTACCGCGAAACGTATCTGCATATTTTTACCCCTCGACACAATCCATCTTTATCCCGCTCTGGTTGAGGTGATCATGCTCATCTGTTGGGTTTCGCTACGCTCTGCGCCAATCTACAAAAACCACGCTACCGCCCCTGATTCCAGCCTCCAGTTTGCTGCTCTTTCCCTGTGGTGTGGCTCTGGTCTGGCTCATGGCTGACTCCGACAAGAGGGGTCTGATGGTCATGTTACCGAACGGAGCTGATGAGGGAAGGGGGAGAGGGTAATTTCTCAAGCAGGATCAATAAATTGAGCTGCGATGGGGTTGTGGTTTGGCGTGACTACAGGGTTCAATCTTGTTGAACCGGCGTATCTGCTGGTCGATGCAGTGTACGGCATGCTGGCTACCCTGGCTCGATATCGACCAGGGTCGTGATGCTGAGCATGTTGGGGTCGATCTCTTCCACGACGTGAAATTGTTCCCGTACCGCCTGAGCTGTTTGGCTGCTGCCGGCGGTAATCGAGTTTAAAAAACTCATAGTGAAAATCTTACGCGCAGTGCATTGCTCTCGGACATTGTTATATACGTGCAACCTGCTTTGCCAAGGCTGCCAATACATCAACGTTTAACGGTTCTTTATACATTTTCTCAAATAGATTGAAAGTGGGCTGGTCATGCTGCTGTAAATAATGGAAGCTTTTCTTTGAGCCTAGATACCACAAGTCGCGCATGTCAAAATATATCTCCAGAAGGTCATGTTGAAGCCAGGTACGACGATAATGACTATCTATGTCTTCATCATGCGCACGCTCCAGCATTTTCCTCACCCACTGTTGAAGGTGTGCCTTATCCATCTCCGACGTTGCCGGTTTGCCATCTGCTAGTTTCTGCTTAACGCGAGCCAGGTAACTGCTCCCTAAACCTTGTGTATCATAAATGACTTTTCCGTCACCGAAGCGAAGGGCTTCTTTTGGAATTGAACTTAGATAATCGGTTGGGTAAACCCATACATCAAGATAGATGCCATGAAATAACCTCGCATCTCTTTGTTCGCTCGTGTGATCACAGAAACAGGCTATGTCGATATCACTGGTTTCGGTTGCCTCATTGCGGGCATAAGAACCATAAAGAATGATTGTATGAGGTGCATATTTTCCTTTGAGATCTTCCATGGCCAAATCTAGAATCTTTTCCATTTCTACTCCGGGCATATAACACCTGTCAATTTGTCTCTGACAACACAGCAATCCTTGCCACATCTCTACTCGGAAAGTCAGGGTCAACATACACATACATGCGGCTTATCAGTGAGCCTGTAAATTCGAATACACTACAAAAACGGCCCATAGAGATATTATTGTCAGGCCAAGAGGTGCCATCACTCATTACTCCCCCTTCTTGCCCCTCGACAATCACGGTGTTGCCAGCAGTCGTTATCTTAAAGCCATCTATGTCGTGCCAGATGCTGGTGAGCGAGCTACCAATTCTATTGCCAAACTCAACCAATGCATCCTTTCCTTTAGCTTGACCAAATTTGGGGAAGAAAAAATCAACATTATCCGAGAAAAGATCAAGATAACTGGGATCACCTGCATCTACTTTCTTGAAATACTCAATCGCTATCTCAACTAAACTTTCCTGTTCCATTACCATTCCTATATCTCTATTAGTTGTTCGCATAACCATGATTGGAAGGAGGGGGGTTACTTTATGACTGCACTCCATCCTGATAGTCGTTATAAAAAGCTTTACATCAATGCATTGTCAGCAGGTCTAAATCAGTGGGGATTGAACTTCTTCGGGTCGCCTAGCTTGGACTGTAACCATAAATTCATATCGCCGATGACTTCTTTGCGAAGGCTTGTCCCGTCACTGTTTTTCAACCCATGATCCAGTGCTTCGTAACGCCGATATTCGATATTGTTCTTCCCGAGCTCTTTAAGGCGTTGCATCAACTCATCTGTTTTTTGCGGTGATACCGAAGTATCCATTCCACTCTGAATGATCAGCAAAGGAGATTTTATGTTTTGCAGGGTATCAAGTTGATCGAGGGAGAGCATCTGCTGCCACCAATGATAGCCGTGTCCGCTCACATCAAGTTCAAATGGTTTGCTGTTAAGAACATGTACGGCAAACCCTTTAAAACCATCGATCTCTTTTCTCGCCTCTTCTGGGTTGTTATGCTTTGCCGCGATGCTGTGTGAGACGTCATCGATAAACCAGCGGCCACCGCCATTAAAGGCGATAGTGGCATCGATATAGTCAACCTCTACGGTCACCAGGTTGGCGATAACGGCCCCTTCACTGCCGCCCAAGAGAATTAATGTCTTGTATTGCCCATTTTTTCGAACAGTATCGAGCACAGCCTTGATATCCGCGACCCGCTGTGCAGGGCTGTCCTTTTCAAGATACTGAGCAGGACAATCCTTGCGTGCCGGATCAGTGCTGTATGTTAACCCTTTATCAATGCCATACTTTTCGACTAGTAATATATCTGATTCTGGCCAAACATTTTTATAGTCGGTGAGTATTGAATCTATTTTCAAGACACTATTGCAATCAGATCCTTGAAGAATCAATAACAGCGTATCTGCGTCATAGGAATGTTGAACCAAATAATACGAGATATGAGAGCTATCGTCTCTACTCGCTGTACGAGTCATGATATCTTTCGCGCTCACTGAGCATGTCAAAAGGAGCAAAAGCAAAGATATTACCCGGATTCGCATTTTCTTGACCTAATAGTGATGAGGAAATGGTGAGTGTCCCAATAGCTACCGAAGTATTCATTTTCCAGGAATGATATAAATAGCCACCAGTGACCGCATCAAATATATAACGCATCGCCTCGATTTTACCCTGAAAGCCTAACGTTTCAGTTATGCTGGAAGACCTTGTGCACGTTTTCATGAAAAAATAATCAATTTAATTTTTTCGGGAAGAAATTAGTTCCCGATAGGAATTGATTTTTCATTTACATAAAGTGATTTAACATCGTTTTTGATAACATACCTGACGGTTGAACCAGAAGGAGCCTTCGCGAAAGATTTGCCATTGATAAAAACCATCTCGTCTTTTAATACGAGTTCATCCTCACCAATGAAGGCATGCCCGCTCTCACCTGATAGCGTGATTTCCCTCTCCGAAGATGATGACGTGGATGAGCTGGAAGAGGCATGTTCTCCAGTTGATGTGGTGACAGACATGTCGTCACATGCGATTATAAAAAGTAAAGAAAGCATAAGGGTGAAAATATGTTTCATAATCTATTCCTAACGCCAGGCTTTGGGGCGGCTGAAGCGCAGTGTAAATCGCCCCAGCCTGGCTGCTGTTGACAATATCATCTTGCTATAAGCGATTAACCACCAAATTCACGGCTAATAATTTGTGTAGGGACAACATTCTCTGGTAAGTCACTCGACATTTTTTGAGCAAGTTCACCAGCCAAACCAAATGCGTTGTCAACGGGATCTACCTTCATTCCGCTTTCGACAGCCAACTCCAAAAGCTTCTTGCCAATCTCATTGCAAGCATCCACCCAGTTTTTGGGCAGCTCCCCCATGGTGAGCTTGGGTTGACAGACCAGTTGAAATGTATTCTTGCCTTCTTGTATTTGAAATGCCACCTCAACAAATTCACTTTTATATGGGTTGGCTAACGCACTTGAACTAAGTAAAAAAATGGCTCCAATATATGATTTTTTCATGACACGTCCTTGTAATTTGTAACCCCCACCAGGGGGCTGATAACATACGGCTGCTAAACTAAGCGGCAACAAAAATAACCATGTCGGTCAATGGGGTTGGAAACGCCGCGCGATGACAGTCTCTCTTGAGGCGTTTGTTAGCTGAATTGCCCAAGATGTAATTCGAGCTGATTACGCAACCCCTGATTTTCCTGCTGAATCCAGTATTCAACAATTTTGTTTCCGCTAACTCGATATACCGCACTGCCTACTGTCGAGAGCGTTAAACCCGTGGGTTCATAACCCAGGATATTCCCTAGATGCCGACCTTCTTGACGCCAACGCACATATACTTTTTCACCTTGGACTAAAAACTCGTCAATGAAAAGCTCATATTCGCCATAAGCCTCGAGAAACTCCTCTACATGTAGACGATAATTTTCCGGGGTTCGCTCTATTGCTTCCGAAACGCCAGACACAATTTGATGAGATACGACAACCGGGGCTAGATATTGAACGGCCAACTCTGGTTTTTTCCCTGACCGAACGTGATCGATAAAACCTCTTACCACTTCTTCCACTGACATAAACGCTTCCCTCCATATGACACTGCTCCGCCCTGATAACCGCCATAAACAAGCCAATGTTAAATCAGCCTATTGCCAGCCAGGCTTGGGGGAGGCATTTGTTTGACTTCTTCTTTATCGCGACACTATTGCAGCTGGATAAAAAACAGCCATGGGGCCAGTCATGGAAAGCATCGGCAAGGCTACCGCCCCTGAATTTCAGCCTCCAGCTTGCTGCGCTTTCCCTGCGATATGGCTCTGGTCTGGCTCATGGCTGACTCCGACAAGAGGCGATCCTGATGGCTATGTTACCGAACGGAGCCGGTGAGGGAAGGGGGATCGGGTGATTTCTCGGGCAAGATCAATAAATTGAGTGGCCATGGGGTTGTGGTCTGGAGTGGATGGTGGATGAGAAGGATCTCCAGGCGCTGCTCTTTTTCACGCTCAACGCTCACGGCGTATGGGGGCGGGAGTGAACCAGGATTCAGCTCTGCTGAGCGCCATGCTGCGTCGCCGATATGGTCGCACGGCAAGGCAAGCTGGTGGCTGCGCGGGCGGATTCGCGACGGACTATCTTGCCCGGGCGCTGACTCAAGTGGGGGCAGCCCGGTCAGACTCGTATTCCCACCAGAGATAATTGGGCCCGCTGCCGGTGACGACAGGGGCCCATGTTTTTTTGTATTAGCGCACGGTCTTTATATGGGGATTGATTACCTCCGTGAAGGCTTAGCGGGCCAGCAGGGGCTGGCCGCTGATCAGGGCCGAGCTGGTTGGCTGGGCGGCGGGATGCTGCTGGAACTGGCGCACCAGCCGCTCCAGTTCGCCAAGTTGGCGCACCAGCTGAATGATGCCCTGCACGGCGTGGCGGCTGCCCTGGCTGGAGTCGTCGGCCAGGGTCTTGATGCTGAGCACGCTGCGGTCGATGTCGGCGGTGACCTGGGACTGCTCCTGCACCGCCTGGGCTATCTGGCTGCTGCCGGAGGCCACCTGCAGCAGGCGATCGCTTATCTGTTGCAGCACGTCCCCGGTGGCGGCGGCCTTGAGCCGGCAGATGGCGGAGCGCTGCTCTCCCTTCTCCATCGCCTGTTCCGCATCCCCGGCGCTGCCCTGCAGCAGGGTGATCATCTTCTGGATCTCGCCGGTGGAGGATTGAGTCTTGATGGCCAGGGTGCGGATCTCGTCCGCCACCACCGAGAAGCCGCGACCCGCCTCGCCGGCCCGGGCGGCCTCGATGGCGGCGTTGAGGGCCAGCAGGTTGGTCTGGTTGGCGATGTTGTTGATGACGTCCAGGATGCCGTCGATGGCCCGGCACTGGGTGGCGAGCGTGGTGATCACCCCCTTGGAGGCGATCAGCTCGCTGTGCATCCCCCCCACCTCGACCAGTGTCTCCTGCACGCTGCGGTTGCCCTCCCTGAACAGATCGGCGGTCTCGTCCAGCCGATCGGAGGCGGCGGTCGAGCTGTGGGAGACCTCGCGGATGGACTCCGCCATCTGGGTGATGGCGGTCGCCACCTGGTTGGTCTGGGCCTGCTGTTGCTGCAGGTTGTCGGTGATGGTCTCGGCGTTGTGCAGATCCGTCTGGGCGGATGTCAGGATCTGCTGGCAGGTCTGCTGGGTGCGGGCCAGCACCGCATTGAACTCGGCCTGATTCATCTGCATGGCGAGCTCGATGGCGGCGAGGCGATCGACCCGGCCGGTGTAGAGCAACTGCATCAAGGGGTTGTCGAAGCGGTCGCGGGCCAGGGTATCCAGCCGCGCGAGGCGGCGAGAGAGGGTCTGGTTGATGGCGAGCGCCAGCATCAGGGAGAGGGCGCCGAGGAGAAGGGGCCAGTCAGTGCCGTGCTGATAGCCCAGAGCCACCAGGGCCGCCAGGCAAGGCAGCAGGCAGAGAGTGAGCGCAAGCGTGTGGGAGAAGGGGGGAAGGCGCAGGGCCCGCGGGGTCTTGCCGCTGCGTATCCCCTCATAGACTCGCTCCGCCCGCTGCTTGACTGCGTCATCTGGCGCCGTGCGCACCGACTGGTACTCCACCACCTTGCCGCTCGCATCCTGGATGGGGGTCACGAAGGCGCTGACCCAGTAGTGATCCCCGTTCTTGCAGCGGTTCTTGACCGGGCCCATCCAGCTCTTGCCTTCCCGCAGATGGCGCCACATGTCGGCGAAGGCCTGGGGCGGCATGTCGGGGTGGCGGACCAGGTTGTGGGGCGCGCCCTGCAGCTCCTCCAGGGTGAAGCCGGCGATCTGGCAGAACTCGTCGTTGGCATAGGTGATGCGGCTCTCCAGATCCGTGGTGGAGATGAGGTTCTGGTGCGCTGGATAGAGGCGTTCACGCTGGGTAACGGGTTGATTGACTCTCATGGCGGCGTCCGACTGTGGCGGGATGATGAGTCCCGACAATTTGGGACTAGTAGTCCCATTGCAAGCCGTGCACCAGAGTGCCAGAACACGCTTAAATTGCGTGCAAAATGCATCTTGTCTGCCCAAAACCCGGGAATCGACGAAAACGAGCCGGGCCTGCGTCTCCGCCTGCTGAATCGTTTCGCTTTTTGGGAGCCGTTTTGGCAACGGCGGGACGGGTTTCGCAATTTGGCAAGGCGGGGCCGGGGGCGCCCGCCGGGTTCAGCTGGGGAGATCAGGCTCGCCGGCCGGGGCCAGCATCAGGGTCTCTATCTGCAGGTTGGTCGAGAGTAGTGTCTTCAGGTCCTGCAGGTACTCCTCCAGGGGCGGCTCTTCCAGCAGCAGGGCAAGCTCGTTGCCGATGGGGGTGAGGCGGTAATAGAGCAGGGTGAGGTTGCTCTGGCGCTGGCGCAGGCGCCAGCGCTGATTGCCGAAGGCCAGCTCGACCCCGTCCGCAGGCAGGGGACCGGATTCCAATTCGCCGCGGTGCAGCAGGCCGAGATCGCACAGCAGCAGCAGGGCGCTGTAGGGGACCCGGTATTTACCCAGCCCCATGCGGGTGACCCTGGCGCGGCTGAGCAGGCCAGCCCCCTTGTGCATGCCCAGCAGCAGGCGCTGCTCGTCGCTGCCCTCGTAGTGGCAGGAGAGGGCGCAGATGCGCTGGAACAGCTGGGCTTCGCGCTGGGTCATCTCCTTGAGGGTGTTGAGGGCCCGGATGGAGAAGCGGCCCGGGGTCGCGACCTCCAGGGCGAAGATCCGCCCCCACAGCTGCTGCATGGGCACCATGCTGATGTCTTCGGCCAGTTGCAGGAAGCGGGTCAGCCAGTCGCTGTCCATCTCGCCGCCAGCCGCCGTCTCTTCACAGTGGCGGGCGGCCATCACCATGATGGCCTCCAGATTGCGCTGGCGGGCAGCCTGATCCGCCAGATGGCGGAAGGTGGCGCGCTGTTCGAAGGTGCTGTCGCTGTTGCGGGTCAGCATGCCGTCTATGCCACGGCTGCGGGCCAGGCGCAGGGTCTGCTCCTGGCTGCTCAGGATGGCACTCTCTTTCTTGGGGGGCAGGTCGGCCATGCTGGCTCCGTGATCGCAGGGTCTGGTGTTGAATGTTACTCCAACCGG
Source organism: Aeromonas sp. sif0611 (assembly GCF_019218845.1). Classification (NCBI taxonomy): domain Bacteria; kingdom Pseudomonadati; phylum Pseudomonadota; class Gammaproteobacteria; order Aeromonadales; family Aeromonadaceae; genus Aeromonas; species Aeromonas sp. sif0611. The sequence goes on from NZ_JAHUWU010000005.1 coordinate 321,941, forward strand.
GCCCATGAACAATCCCTCAGGCGGGCACGGCGTCATGGGGTTCAGGAGATGGGTTCAGGATAAAAAAATGGCCTCCCGCAGGAGGCCATCGGCATGGCTTACTCTTCGTAGACGCTGACCTCGACCGCCTCCATGGAGTAGGAGGCGGTGGCCATCTCGTGACTGGAGCTGACGGTGTGCATCTTGCCCTTGACCCAGATGGCGTCCCAGAGATCGTCCACCGGTGCTCCCTTGGGGTAGCTCACGTAGATCACCTGGTTGGTGGGGGGCGGCGGCACGTGGATGCAGGCGCCGAAGTAGGGCACCAGCAGGAAGGCTGTGATGGTCTTGGCATCCCCCTCCAGCGGCACCACGAAGCCGGGGATCCGCACCTCCTGATTGTCCAGCTTCTTGTTGACGCCCCCCACCGGCTGTGGCACCGAGGAAAGGTCGCCGTCGTGGCTCACCTGGGGCGGGGGCAGCAGCTTCTCACCTTCGGGAATGAGCACATCCCAGTCGATGGTCTTGTAATCGGCGGCCATGGCAGGCAGCACCAGCAGGCTGGCCAGCAGCGCCACTATCTTCCACTTCATCATCTGTCCTTCTCTCAATTTTTTATGCGGGCATGTCGCTAGATGCGAATGCTCATGCCATCACTCAGGCTGTAACGATAAGCGCGGGCGGCGGGGAGCAGGCCGATCACCATGCCTGCCAGCCACACCAGCCCCAGCAACTGCCACTCATAGGCGTTCGGCAGCCCCAGGCTTAATTGCAGGCCATAGTGGCTGAGCAGCCAGGGGGTGGCAAGCCCTTGGCCGAGATAGAGCACGGCTACCCCGAGGGCGATGCCGAGGGTGGTCAGCGCCATCGCCTCCAGCGCCAGCAGCAGGAACAGGTGGGCCGGGCCCGCGCCGAGGGATCTCAATATGGCGAGCTCGCGGCGCCGCTCGTTGAGCCCCGCCAGCAAGGTCGTCAGCATGCCGATGAGGCCCGCCACCACCACGAAGCCCGCGATGACCGACAGCGCCGTCTCCGCCACGCTCATCAGGCTCCACAGTTCCTGCAAGGCGGCCCCGGGCAGGATGGCCATCAGCGGCTCCCTGGGGTAGGTGTTGATGCCCCGCTGCAGCTGGAACGCCAGAATGCGGTTGCTCAGGCCCACCATAAAGGCGGTGATGGTTTTCGGGGTGAGATCCAGTGCCAGCGCCTGCTCCGGGGTGACGTTCTTGCTGTGACGGCCGGTGTCCCAGCCAAGGTGGATAGCCTCTATCCCCGCCAGCGGCACATGGATGGTGCGATCGATGGGCGTGCCGGTCGGTGCCAGTATCCCCACCACCTTGAACGGCAGGTTGTCGTGCTGGCTGAACGAGGTGTTGCCGGCGCCGTGGGCGATGACGATGGGCTGGTCCAGTTTGTAGCCCAGCTTCTGTGCCACCTGGGCGCCGAGCACCGCCTCGAACGGCGTCTCGAACGGGCGTCCCTCGCGCAGTTGCAGGGACTGCTGCTGGCCGTACTTCAGATGGGTGAAGTAGTCGCCGTTGGTGCCGAGCACCCTGAACCCCTTGTGGGAGTCACCGAGTGACAAGGGGATGGTCCAGGCGACGCCAGGCTTTGTCTTGATGGCCTGGTAGGAGTCCCAACCCACGTTGTTGGTGGGGTTGCCGATGCGAAACACCGAGTAGAGCAGCAGGTTCACCTGACCGGAGCGGGCGCCGACGATGAGATCGGTACCCGAAACGGTATTGGAGAAGCTCTCGCGTGCCTGGCTGCGCACCCGCTCCACCCCGAGCAGCAGGGTGACGCTGATGGCGACGGCCAGCAGGGTAAGTCCGGCGGTGAGGCGACGGGCCCAGAGGCTTTGCAGGGCGAGTTTCAGCATATGCACCTCCAGCCCAGGGGGAAGAGGAGGTCATGGCATCCCGGCATGGTCGGGCAGAGGCTCTTATCTGCGGTGTTCATCATGCGGCCCTCCGGTTGAGCTGTTGCAGGTTCTCTACCCGTGGGAAGAGGGGCTCCAGATAGGGGTCGTGGCTGACGAAGATCAGGGTCGAGCCCTGCTTGTCGCACTCCTCGAAGAGCAGCTTGATGAAGGCGGCTCTGTTGTCGGTATCCAGGGCCGAGGTGGGTTCGTCGGCGATCACCAGCGGCGGCGAGCCGATCAGCGCCCGGGCGGCGGCGACCCGCTGTTGCTGGCCGATGCTGAGGGCGTGAACGGGGCGATGCAGTGCCTCGTCCGGCAGTTGCAGCTCAGCCAGCAGGCGGCGCGCCTCCTGTTCCGGGCTTCCTTTCAGGCGGGCCCGCTTGGCGGGCGAGAAGGTGAGGGCAGCGGTGACGTTGTCCTGCACCGATAGAAACGGTAGCAGATTGAACTGCTGGAAGATGTACCCCAGATTGGCCGCCCGGAACTGGTCACGGGCGCGGCCGGAAAGCCGGGCCAATGGTTGGCCCAGCACCTCCAGGGTGCCGTGGTTGGCGGTCTGGATCCCGGCAAGCAAGCCGAGCAGGGTGGATTTGCCACAGCCCGACGGGCCCTTGATAAACACCCGTTCCCCCTCGCGGATGCGCAGGGCGGGCAGATCGAGTACAGCGTCGCCACCTGGCCAGGCAAAGGCCAGATCGCAGATCTCAACCACGGCGTTTTTCATGGCGTTACCAGCTCAGCTTGTTGGCGGACGGGGTCAGCTCGGCCGCAGTCTGGCCGGTGGGCAGGATCCCCTGCACGCTCAGCTTCTCCAGGCTCGGATAGACGGCAAACAGGGTGGCTTCAAGACCATTGAGTTTGGCCGGGGTGGCGCAGGTGTAGGTATACATGGCCCCCAGGTCCGCATGGCCCGCCTCATCGTGGTGCTCATCATGCTCGCTGGCAGCCTTGTCATGGTCATGGTCATGGTCATGGTCGTGATCCTCTTTGGCGGCTTGCAACTCCTGCTGGGTCAGCTTGCAGCCGGCGGCCGGGTCGAGGCGAAACAGGGTGTCGGGTTGCTGGAGGCGGGCCACGGCCCTGGCGTGTTGTGCCTTATCTTCATCGCTCCTGGCGGTGTGTTCGAAGCCCACCAGGTCGGCTGCGGGGGCCTGCAGCTCGATCATCAGCTGGTTGCCATCCACCACCAGATTGAGGTGGCCATGGCCGTGCTCGTGGGCACCATGGCTGTGGTTCTCGTGTTCGTCGTGATTTGCCTGGGCGCCGAAGGCGGCTGCGGCCAGCAACAGGATGACTGCTTTCATCGTTAATCCTTTTGAAAAATTGATAAGAAACTGATTCAACGGAAGGAACAATGAAGGTATGGCGGGGCTCTGATGCGGCTATGGCCTGACGTCGTGGTGGTGACGGTTGGCAAGGTGGTGCCGATAAACAGGTCGATGACAGAGGGCTGGGTCGGGACAAGGGGGGTCGGGGTGAGTGCCAGCTTGCCATCCAGATGCAGGGCGCAGAGGGTGCAGGCATGGTTATGTTCGGGCAGGTCGGCTTCAAGCGGATGCTGTGCCAGCGCCGGTTGCATCCACAACCAGCCCAGCAGCAACATCCAGATTGTCAACGTGGTACGACCCATAGACCCTTATGGAAAGGGCGCCATCAGCGCCCTTCTCTCTGATTCAGAGATGGGACTGAATGAGCCCCATCACCTTGGTTATCTCGGTGGCAGCGAGCTGGCCATCTTTGGCAAACAGCACCTTGCCCTCTTTATCCAGCACTATGATGGCCGAACTTTCCGGCGCCAGATCCCAGGCGTTGCGGGCCATGCCCTTGGCATCCAGCACCATGGCGGACCAGGGGAACTCTTTCTTGCTGTCTTCGGCGCTGCTCTTCACAAAGCCGGAGGTGCCCCAGATGGCGTCATTACTGTTGATGATGGTGACCGTCTGGTACTTGTCATGGGGCAGTTTGGCCGCCTTGATCGCCTCGATCATGGGGGCGTTCAGCTCCTTGGCACTGGAGCGACCTGCGATATGCTGTATCAGAAAGACTTTGCCGGTCAGTACCTTGCTTTGCCAGGGCTGATAGCTGACCTCTTTATCCTTCAGCACCAGCTCACCCTTGTCGCCGATGTTGACCAGAGGCACCTGGGCCGATTCCTTGATGTTGTGGGCCAGAACCAGAGTTGGCAGCAGCGCCAGGGTAAGTACGAGATGTTTCATCCGTATGACACTCCTTTGTGATGTTATAACGATTTTGGGATCGAGGGAATGGGACCCTGAACATCCTAAACTGATCGGATCTGTTTAAAAAGTGTTAAATAAACGCGAGGATTTATCTGGTCGCAGAATCAATCTGCCTTGAACCTGCGAATGACGGCGGCAAGGATGTCATGAGGCCGATAAAAATCAACTGATTGCCCTTGTGCTGAGGCAGTGGACTCAATAGAGCGGTTCGCTGATCAGGGGGATCTGGGCCATGGTCATCTGCTGAGCCAGCAGGGGGGAGCCGGTCAGCAGCACGTGGCGCTGGTTGCCGATCACCAGGGTATCCCCTTCCAGCCCGCTGTCGGCCGTGATGGCGAGCCAGGCTGGCGAGACGCTGCCGATGCTGATGTCCGGATAGATGATGCTGAGGTTGTATTGCGGTGCCAACTCGGCCAGGAGGCTCGCCATCAGCAGCGCCTTCTCGTCACTGTCAGCCTTGTTTTCTTGCAGGGCCTGCAGGGGAGGAGCGAAGTGATCCATCTGCTCGGACGGGGTGGGGATTCCGCTCAACCACTCCTGCAGCAGATTGACGCTGGTGGCCAGATCCTTGGCCGAAAATTGCCTGGCCAGGGGTTTGAGATCCCCCTTGAACTGGTAGAACAGCTGGGAGTAGTTGGGCCTCACGCAGGGCAGCTTGCGATTGGCCGGGTGTACGCAGGGCAAGACTCGCATCTCGTAGAAGGCATCCTCCTGGTATTGCTGGTAGGCTTGCCAGAACTGGATGGACTCGAGGCTGCTGTCGTGCAGGGTAAAGGCCTGCTCCAGGTCACGAAACTTGGTGGCTGTCTCGGGGCTGTAGTGGTTGATCTGGTTGATGCTGTTGTAGAGCCGGGGGCTGATGTAGGAGTAGAGGGTCTCCAGCGGGTAGTTGAGTGCGGTGTCGAGCTGCGTCATCTCGTGGCGGCTGGCAGAGAGGACCCGCTCGTCCGTGGTCAGTTGCAGGTGCTTGCGCTGGCCGTCGGCGGATTGCCACTGCCAGCTCATGTTGACCTCATTGGCCACTGCCGCAGAGCCGAAGAGTAGACTCCACAGCAGGCATTGTGCCAGTTTCATGGTGTGCATCCTGCCTGGGTGATACTAAACAACTAGGTGAGCCGACGGGATTTGGATTGGTTTAGTGATGACGATATTGGTAATTATCTGATTCAGCGGTAAATTTAGTCAGGGAAATAAGTCATGTCGGAAATAACCATGAAGCCTGTTTCATTGTTTTTGCTGATGCTGCTCTCGTTGCCGACACTGGCGGGTCAGGTGATCGTCAATCAGGGCATGTCCACGGCGGATACCTTTGCCCTGCGGGATCAACTGGCGCGAGAACATGAATGGCAGGAGTGGCTGCGGTTCCAGCAGGCCATCAAGTGGCTGGAGGTACTGCCGGTCAACTGCGATCTGGTGGGGAGCGCCGGGCAGGAATATCGCTGTGGGGACAACTATTACCGCCCCTATCGACAGAACGGGCGCGACCTCTATATCCAGGGGGATCCGCCAGGGCTGTCCCCGCAACGGCCAATAAAAAAGGCGCCATAAGGCGCCTTTTTTTGCGAGAGAGACGCTTACTTGGCAGCGTAACGCTCGGCAGAAGTCAGGATTTCGGCTTCGGCAGCGGCCTTGTCGCCCCACCCTTCCACCTTGACCCACTTGCCAGCTTCCAGCTCTTTGTAACGCTCGAAGAAGTGCTGGATCTGGGCTTTCAGCAGCTCGGGCAGATCGTTCACATCCTGGATGTGATCGTACTGCTTGGTCAGCTTGGAGTGGGGAACGGCCACGATCTTGGCATCTTCGCCAGATTCGTCGGTCATCTTCAGCACGCCAACCGGACGGCAGCGAATGACGGAGCCGGCCAGCAGCGGGTAGGGAGTCGGCACCAGCACGTCGACGGGGTCACCGTCCAGGGACAGGGTGGCGTTCACGTAACCGTAGTTGCACGGGTAGAACATCGGGGTGGACATGAAGCGATCAACGAAGATGGCACCGCTGTCCTTGTCGACTTCGTATTTGATCGGGTCGGCATTCTGCGGGATTTCGATGATGACGTAGATGTCGTCAGGCAGGCTCTTGCCAGCCGGTACCAGGTTCAGGCTCATGACGTTTCCTTTGCGTGTTGGAGTCAAGTTTGCAGGCCGACATTATAGCGATGTCCCGTCAAATGACCATATTTCGCGGGCAGGGGAGTGTGCTGGCGGATGCCGTGCCACCTGGTGCCGTCCGATTTCTGTCGCCTTGCCGGACTCGACAGCGCTCTTGCCATGGTCGCGGCTTGTGCCACCGGGTCAACAGACCCTAGAATGCGCACTTCCCTTTACTGCGAAAGGAAGCGGTATGCATATTCACATTCTCGGGATCTGCGGCACCTTTATGGGTGGTCTGGCGGTGTTGGCAAAACAGCTGGGTTATCGAGTCACCGGCTCCGATGCCAACGTCTATCCCCCCATGAGCACCCAGCTCGAGCAGCAAGACATCGAGTTGACCGAGGGCTATGATCCGTCCCAGCTCGATCCGGCGCCGGATCTGGTGGTGATCGGCAATGCCATGAGCCGTGGCAACCCTTGTGTGGAGTATGTCCTGGATCGCAACCTGCCCTATATCTCTGGCCCCCAGTGGCTGCTGGAACACGTGTTGCAGGATCGCTGGGTACTGGCCGTCGCGGGCACCCATGGCAAGACCACCACCGCCAGCATGCTGGCCTGGGTACTGGAATATGCCAAACTCGAGCCCGGTTTCCTCATCGGTGGTGTGCCCGGCAACTTCCCGGTTTCTGCTCGCCTCGGCTCCGCCCCCTTCTTCGTCATCGAGGCGGACGAGTATGATTGCGCCTTCTTCGACAAGCGCTCCAAGTTCGTCCACTACCACCCACGCACCCTGGTGATGAACAATCTGGAGTTCGACCACGCGGACATCTTCCCGGATCTCGCCGCCATCCAGCGCCAGTTCCATCACCTGATGCGTACCGTGCCGAGCAACGGCCGGGTGCTGTTCCCCCAGGCCGATGACAACCTCACCGCCGTGCGCAAGATGGGCTGCTGGAGCGAGGTGGAGCTGGTGGGTCAGGACGACGCCAAGTGGAAGGCGGTCAAGCTGACCGACGACGGCTCCGCCTTCGAGGTGTGGCTGGATGGCGAAAAACAGGGCGAGGTGCACTGGGAGTGCATCGGCGAGCACAACGTCAACAACGGTCTGATGGCCATCGCTGCCGCCCGCCATGCCGGTGTCATGGTGGAGCACGGCATCGCGGCGCTCTGCCAGTTCAAATCCCCCAAGCGACGGATGGAGCTCAAGGGCGAGGTGGCAGGCATCAGCGTCTATGACGACTTTGCCCACCACCCCACCGCCATCGAGACCACCCTCGGCGGCCTGCGCGCCAGGGTTGATGCCGCAGGAGGGCAGGCCCGCATCCTGGCGGTGCTGGAGCCCCGCTCCAACACCATGAAGCTGGGGGTGCACAAGGAGGAGCTGGCTGGCTGCTTCGACGGCGCCGACGAGGTGTTCTTCTTCCAGCCTGCGAACATCGGCTGGGATCTCGGCGAGGTGACCGCCCACATGAGCCGTCCGGCGCAGGTGTTTGACGATCTGGAGCTCCTGATCGGCGCACTGGTGGCCGAGAGCCGCGCGGGGGATCATATTCTGATCATGAGCAACGGCGGCTTCGGCGGCATTCACGACAAGCTGATCGCCCGCCTCAAGCAAGGCACATCATGAACAAGCAGATCACCCTGGCGCTGACCGGCGCCTCCGGTGCCCCCTACGCCCTGCGCCTGCTGCAGTGTCTGGTGCAGGCGGACTACAGAGTCTACCTGCTCGCCTCCTCGGCCGCCCGGGTGGTGCTCAAGACCGAGCAGCAGCAGGAGTGGCCTGGTTCGCCGAAAGAGCTCTCCGCCCATCTCTGTCGCCAGTACGGCGCCATGGAGGGGCAGATCGTCGCCTGCGGCAAGGAGGAGTGGTTCTCGCCGGTGGCCTCCGGCTCGGCGGCGCCCAAGCAGATGGTGGTCTGCCCCTGCTCAATGGGCACCGTCTCGGCCATTGCCAACGGCACCTCCGACAACCTGCTGGAACGGGCGGCGGATGTGGTGATCAAGGAGCGTGGCCAATTGATCCTGGTGCCCCGCGAGAGCCCCTTCTCAGCGATCCATCTGGAGAACATGCTGAAACTGGCGCGGCTCGGGGTGACCATCATGCCCGCCGCGCCGGGGTTCTACCATGAGCCGAAGAGCATCGAGGATCTGGTGGACTTCATGGTGGCGCGGATCCTGGATCATCTGGGCGTCGAACACGAGCTGACCCGCCGCTGGGGCTATGCCAAGCACTGAGTCAGCGAGGTGGAAGACAGACAAAAAAACGGCGCCGACCTGAACAGTCGGCGCCGTTTTTATTGGCAAGAGGATCAGGCCACCTGAAGGGGGGCCGTCACGTACTTGAACAGGAAATCGGTCACTTCTTCCCGGCTTGGGCGCTGTGGCTGATTGATCATCTGCATCATGACGTAGCCAAATCCGGTCAGGGAGCGGGCCAGATCCTGCGCCGACAGCACGCTCTGGATCTCGCCGCTGTCCATAGCCGCTTGCAGGTGGGGGGCGATGCGCTCCAACGCCTTGTCCAGCAGGCGGGTGTAACGGGGCCAGACCTCTTCCCGTACCGATGAGCTCCATTCCAGCCAGATACTGGCGTGGTCCGGTTTGTCGTAGGCGGCGTCAACGAACAGCTTCACATGGCGGTGGATGCTGTCCCTGACCGAGCCCTGCCCGTTATAAGCCTGCTCGAGGATCTGCTGTACAAAGCCTTCAATTTCGGTCAGCACTTCATCGACCAGATCTTCACGGGTGTTGAAATAATTGAAGACGGTGGCAACCGAGACTTTGGCCTGCTCGGCAATTTCGGCATGTCCCGCGCGGCCAATGCCACGACGGGAAAATACCTCGATGGCACATTCCATCAATTGATCACGACGAGCCTCCGGCGACAGCCGGGTCCGACGTCTTATTTCTGCGCGTGGTTCCATAGTTTTTTCATCTAATAGTTATTGATTATGGTGTTTATAGTATTGTCACCGATAATGCCCGAAGGCTTGCTAACTCTATCAATTAAAATAAGCCGATAAAAGCATCACGTATGCCTGACGCCTTCCGGTTGGAGTGGTAGAATCATCGGTTTTGATGTTAATGAACGGCCAATAACCCTTTGGCCATTATTGGAGTATGTGATGAAACACAACGTCGAGGTGATGATCTCCGAGGCCGAGGTTGCCGCCCGGATCGCCAAACTGGGTGAAGAGATCACCGCCCGTTACCAAGGCTCCGATGAAGTCGTGATGATTGGCCTCTTGCGCGGTTCCTGCGTCTTCCTGGCCGATCTATGCCGTCAGTGCCAGCTGCCCATCACCCTGGATTTTATGACTGCCTCCAGCTATGGCTCCGGCATGCACAGCACCCGTGACGTGCGCATCCTCAAGGATCTGGATGACGACATCAAAGGCAAGGATGTGGTGATCGTCGAGGACATCATCGACACCGGCTACACCCTCAACAAGGTGCGCGAGATCCTCTCCCTGCGCGAACCTAAGTCCCTGGCCATCTGCACCCTGCTGGACAAGCCGTCCCGCCGTGAGGTCCAGGTGCCGGTAGACTGGATTGGCTTCGCCATCCCGGACGAGTTCGTGGTGGGCTGTGGCATCGACTACGCCCAGAAGTACCGTAATCTGCCCTTCATCGGCAAGGTAGTTCCGCAAGAGTAAGCAAGGCTCGGACGTGGCAGGGCAGCTTGGCCGCCCGTCATCGACTGTCTTCAGGCGGCGCTAAAGCCGCCTTTTCTGTCTCGAGATGGGCTCATCCATCACAGGGGTTGCAATGAACGCATTGGAAATCAGCGGTCTGAAGAAGACCTATCAGGGGGGCGTCGAAGCCCTCAAGGGCATAGATCTCACCGTCAAGCAGGGAGATTTCTTCGCCCTGCTCGGCCCGAACGGGGCGGGCAAGTCCACCACCATCGGCGTGATCAGCTCGCTGGTGAACAAGAGTGCCGGCAAGGTCAAGGTGTTCGGTCATGACATCGATACCGATCTGGAGCTGGCCAAGGCCCAGCTCGGCCTGGTGCCCCAGGAGTTCAACTTCAGCATGTTCGAGAAGGTGAGCCAGATAGTGACTCACCAGGCCGGTTTCTACGGCGTGCCAAGGGCCGAGGCCAAGGTGCGCGCCGAGAAATACCTGCGTCAGCTCGATCTGTGGGACAAGCGCGACATGGCGGCTCGCACCCTCTCCGGCGGCATGAAGCGCCGGTTGATGATAGCCCGCGCCCTGATGCACGAGCCCAGGCTGCTGATCCTGGATGAGCCGACCGCCGGGGTGGACATCGAGATCCGTCGCTCCATGTGGAGTTTCCTCAAGGATCTGAACGAGCAGGGCGTCACCATCATACTCACCACCCACTACCTGGAAGAGGCGGAGATGCTGTGCCGCAACATCGGCATCATCGACAAGGGGCGCCTCATCGAGAACACCAGCATGAAGAGCCTGCTCGGCAAGCTGGGGCGGGAGACCTTCCTGCTGGATCTGGTGCCAGGCTCTGCCGTGCCGAGCCTGCCCGAATTCAACGGCCGCATGCAGGATGAGCACACCCTGGAGGTGGAGCTGGACAAGAGCCAGTCCCTCAACAGCCTGTTCGAGCAGCTCTCCGCCCAGGGGGTGAAGGTGCTGAGCATGCGCAACAAGGCAAACCGGCTGGAAGAGCTGTTCGTCAACCTGGTAGAGGAGGGTCGCAAAGCATGAATCCCATGACCTATTACATCGCCTTCAAGAGCATACTGGCCAAGGAAGTGAGCCGCTTTACCCGCATCTGGATCCAGACCCTGGTGCCGCCGGCCATCACCATGAGCCTCTACTTCGTCATCTTCGGCAACCTCATAGGGTCACGCATCGGTGAGATGGGGGGCTTCAGCTACATGGAGTTCATCGTGCCCGGTCTCATCATGATGTCGGTCATCACCAACTCCTACTCCAACGTCGCCTCCTCCTTCTACAGCGCCAAGTTCCAACGCAACGTGGAGGAGCTGCTGGTGGCGCCGGTACCGAACTACATCATCATCGCCGGTTATGTAGGCGGCGGCGTGGCCCGGGGCCTCTGTGTCGGCCTCATCGTCACCCTGGTCTCCCTGTTCTTCGTGCCGCTGCAGATCCACCACCTGTTCAGCGTCTGCTTCACCGTGCTGCTGACCTCGATCCTGTTCTCCCTGGGGGGGCTGATCAACGCCGTGTTCGCGAAGTCGTTCGATGACATCAGCATCATTCCAACCTTCATCCTGACGCCGCTCACCTATCTGGGGGGGGTCTTCTACTCCATCAGCCTGCTGCCGCCGTTCTGGCAGGGGGTCTCCCAGGTGAACCCCATCATCTACATGGTGAATGCGTTCCGCTACGGCTTCCTCGGCATCTCCGACGTGCCGCTCGGCACCGCCTATCTCATCATCATCGGCTTCATCGTCGCCCTCTACGGGCTGGCCTGGTGGCTCATCTCCCGCGGCACCGGGCTGCGCCACTGAGGTTTCACCCATGGAAAAGGCGCCGAAAGGCGCCTTTTTTTGTTCCAGGTTTGCCTCAGAGGGCAGGGGCGTCATAGTCCGCCGGCTCGTCGCTGTAGACGCAGACGTTCCACTTGGCCGCCAGGCCGTCCTCGGCGAGGCAGTAACGCTCGAAGAAGGCCTTGATCTCCGCGCGCTGGCAGTGCGCCTCGAAGCTGGCCATGTCTTGCCAGATCTCGTTGAAGACGATGGGGAAGCTCTCCCCCTCGGCAAACGGGCTGGCAATGTGGCGGGTGACTCTGTACTGCAGACAGCCATCTTCGCGCAGAGTGTTGGGCTCCAGCCCCTGCAACACCTGGAACAGGGCCTGCTCCTTGCCCGGCTTGGGCTGGAACTGGGCGATGCAATAAACCTTCTTGGACATCTTTGTCTCCTTGCCGTGTCTCAACCCTGCAGGGTGACGACACTATTGTCGATAAGGCGGGCCTTGCCCAGATACGCGGCCATCAGGATCACCAGCCGCTTGCTGGCGGCACTGGCCGATTCGAGGGTGTCGGCGTCGACGATGTCGATGGCGTCCGTTCTGAATCCGGCGTTGTCGAGACGCTGGCTGGCCTGGGCCACCAGGGAGGGGAGGTGGTGGTTCCCCGCCTCTATCTGCTCGGCTATCCAGTTCATGGTGCGCGCGAGCTCGGGAGCCAGGGCGCGCTCGGCGGCGGTCAGGTAGCCGTTGCGCGAGGAGAGGGCCAGCCCGTCTTCGGCCCGCACCGTGGGCACGCCGACGATCTCGACCGGCATGGCCATGTCGGCCACCATCTTGCGAATGAGCGCCAGCTGCTGGTAATCCTTCTGGCCGAAGCAGGCCACGTCGGGCTGCACCAGGTTGAACAGCTTGGTGACGACAGTGCTGACACCGCGGAAGTGCCCCGGGCGCAGCGCCCCTTCCAGCAGGCCGGAGAGACCCGGCACCTCGACGAAGGTCTGGCTGGCCAGCCCGTGGGGATACATCAGCTCCGGGGTCGGGGTGAACACCAGATCCACGCCGGCGGCCTCGAGGGCGGCGCAGTCCTGCTCCAGGGTGCGAGGATAGTTGGCGAGATCCTCGGCCTTGTCGAACTGCAAGGGGTTGACGAAGATGCTGACGACCACCTTCTCGCCGTGGCTGCGGGCCTCATCGACCAGGGTGAGATGGCCCTGGTGCAGATTGCCCATGGTGGGCACGAATGCGATGGCGCGCCCTTCGCGGCGCCATTGGCCGATCTGTTCACGCAGAGCGGCAGGATTGTTCACAACCAACATCAACAGTTCACCTTCGGATAGGTCAAGGAAACAGGGATTGAAAGGACCCGAGTGGATGGCACGGGATAGTTCACGAGCAACATCACCAACAGTTCACCTTCGGATAGGTCAAGGAAACAGGGATTGAAAGGACCCGCGTGGATGGCACGGGATAGTTCACGAGCAACATCATCAGCGGTTCACCTTCGAATGGGTCAAAGAAACAGGGATTGCATGGGCCAGAGAGGAATGCGAAACGGGGGCCGAGCCCCCGTTGCCGTTCATGAGGCCAGTAATCAGTTGAAGCAGTGCTCGGGACCGGGGAAGGTGCCCTCGCTTACCTGCTGCACATAGAGGCGAATGGCGGTGCGCATGTCACCGGTCTCGGCCAGGAAGTTCTTGGTGAACCTGGGCACATAGCCGGAGGTGATGCCAAAGGCGTCGTGCATCACCAGGATCTGGCCATCGGTGGCCGGGCCCGCACCTATGCCGATGACCGGGATGCGCAGCGCCTTGCTGATGCGCTCGGCCAGGGCGACCGGCACGCATTCGAGCACCAGCAGCTGGATGCCAGCGGCCTGCAGCTCGAGGGCCTGGCGGTAGATCTCCTGGGCGTGGAACTCGTCGCGCCCCTGCACCTTGAAGCCGCCAAACACGTGGACGGATTGCGGGGTGAGGCCCAGGTGACCACAGACTGGCACGCCGTTGCGGGTCAGGTGGCGAATGCTCTCGCAGAGCCAGTCGCCCCCTTCCATCTTCACCATGCGGGCGCCAGCGGCCATCAGCCGGGCGGCGTTCTGGTAGGTCTGCTCGGGAGTGGCATAGCTCATGAACGGCATGTCGGTCACCACCAGCGCCTTGCTGGCGCCGCGCACCACGCAGCGGGTGTGATAGACCATCTCATCCATGCTGACGGCCAGGGTGTCGTCCCCTCCTTGCAGCACCATGCCGAGGGAATCACCGATGAGCAGCACATGGGCACCTTCGTCGTCGAACAGCTTGGCGAAGGTGGCGTCATAGGCGGTGATGGCGGTGATTTTTTGTCCGTCCTGCTTCATCTTCTGCAGGTCGGTGATGGTGATCTTGCTCATTACGTTGCTCCTACTCGTCTACTCACCCGTGGCATCGGCAAGGATCTCGAGACCATTGCGCGGGCAGCGGGCAACCAGTTCGGTGAGCGGGGTGCCGCAGGGCAGCACCAGGGCGGGGGCGATTTCGGCAAGTGGCAGCAGGACGAACTCCCGCTCCTTCATGCCGTAGTGGGGAACGATCAGGCGTTCATGCTGGATGACTTGCTCGCCGTACAGCAGCAGATCCAGATCCAGGGTTCTTGGACCCCAACGCTCGTCCTTGCGCACACGTCCCTGTTCCCGCTCGATTTTCTGCAGTTGGTCCAGCAAAGCCAGGGGGCTGAGCCGGGTATGAAGCCGCACCACGGCATTGACGTAGTCGGGCTGATCCGCAGGGCCCATGGGGCGGCTGCCGTAAAGCTGCGAGACCTGTTGCAATGCGGATTCCGGCAGCCTGTCCAGGGCGGCGACGGCCTGTCTGGCCTGGGCAACGGGATTGCCCAGGTTGGATCCGATGGCAACGAAGACCTCGATCATCGGGTGGCCTTTATTCTGCCGCTTTCGGCTTGCGACGACGGGGGCGACGGCGGTTGCGGCTGTTGCTGCCACGTTTCTCACCGTCTCCGCGCGGCTCGGCCGCCGGGGCAAGTTCACCGCTCGCCGGGCGGCGGGTTGCTTCCCGTTGCAGTTGCGGACGCACATCCGGGTTGGAGGCCACATAGCGCTCCCACCAGCTGGCCAGCTCGCCGAGGCCACGCTCGACCCGGTTGCGCAGCAGCAGGAAGTCAAAGGCAGCGCGGAACTTCGGATGCTCCATGGCGCGCTCGGGGTGACGGCCCTGGCGGCGGGTCAGGCGCTGTTGCAGGGCCCAGATGTCGCGCACGTCCGTGGTGAAGCGGCGCGGCACGGCGATGATCCGCACCTGGGCATCCAGCACCTCGTTGATGGCCAGCATGAAGGCGTCATGCCAGGGCAGGCCGCTCTCGTTTTCCAGCACTCGGGCACGGGCCTCGACGGCGCCCCACAGCAGGGTGGCATAGAGGAAGGCCGGGGTGACGCGTTTGTCTTCACGGACCCGGGTATCTGTGTCCATCAGCGCCAGCTCGATGAACTGCTCGTAGGGCGAGTTGCCGTTGGGCGTAAACAGGGCGGCGACCTGGGGGAACAGGGGCTGGAACAGCCCGTATTCCCGCAGCAGCTTGTAGGTGGCGAGACCGTCGCCGGCCAGGAACAGCTTGAGGGTCTCCTCGAACAGACGGGCGGCCGGAATGTCCTGCAGCAGCGGTGCCAGTTCCCGGATGGGGGCGGCGGTGCGCGGGCTGATGGTCATCTCCAGCTTGGCGGCGAAGCGCACGGCGCGCAGCATGCGCACCGGATCTTCCCGGTAGCGGGTCTCGGGGTCACCGATCAGCTCCAGCTTGCGCTCGGCGAGATCCTCGATGCCACCCTCGAAGTCATGCAGGGTGAAATCCTTGGCGCTGTAATAGAGGGCGTTGACGGTAAAGTCGCGACGCTCGGCATCTTCTTCGATGGTGCCGTAGACGTTGTCGCGCAGCAGCATGCCTTCATCCGACTGGGCCGACACGTGCTTGCTGGTATTGACCTGATGGTGGTGACCACGGAAGGTAGCCACTTCGATCACGTCACGACCAAAGACGATGTGGGCCAGGCGGAAACGACGGCCGATCAGGCGGCAGTTGCTGAACAAGGCCTTGATCTGCTCCGGCGTCGCATCGGTGGCGATGTCGAAATCCTTTGGCGTCTTCCCGAGCAGAATATCCCGGACGCCGCCACCCACCAGGTAGGCTTCGTAGCCACCCTTGTTCAGGCGGTAGAGCACCTTGAGCGCATTCTCGCTGATCTCTTTGCGCGAGATGGGGTGCTGGTCACGGCTCAAGGTTCGGCGTTGACCTGCGACACGGGCTGGAATGGGAGACTCTATCGACTGCTCGCCGTCTTCCTTGCCGAGCACCTTGCGGCAAAAGTTTGCGATCTGGGAAAAAATGGTACACCTCTTCATGACTTCAAATTGACGGGAGGCCAAAAAATAGCGGCCTATCATAGCTCAGGCCCGACCAAATGAGAAACGCTGCGGTCTGCTTCCCCGATTCGGGCCCGGTGACATAAATGACGCGGCGGCCTGCGTTTGCTCTGCGTGCCGGTTTACCTGGCCCCCAGCACTATCTTCTGCTGGCGGGGAACCCGGGCCAACTGCCAGTGGGCAATGCCCCAGGCGATGATCTCGTCGACGGTATTCTCTCTCAGGCAAGGCGGCGGGCACTGGCCGAGGAAAGTGAGGGCCTGCCACAGGGCGGGCCTGACATCATCCTGTGCCAGCGCCGGTGCGTGGTTCTGTTTCGACAGCTTGTTGCCATCCGCCAGCACCGCCAGCGGCAGGTGCACCCAGGCGGGGACGTCCGCACCCAGGGTCTGGTAGAGGGCAATCTGGCGCACCGTGGGCTCCAGCAGATCGGCGCCGCGCACTATCTCCGTGATGCCGCTGTCCATGTCATCCACCACCACCGCCAGGTTGTAGGCGTAGAGCCCGTCCCGGCGACGCACGATGAAGTCCTCCTCGGCGAGCGCCGCAGGCACCGCAATATGGCCCTGCAGCTGATCCTCGAAGTGGTAGACCGGATGGTGCTGGCGCAGGCGGGCGGCGCAGCCCTCTGCGGTCAGCCCCAGTGTGCGGCAATGGCCGTTGTAGAAGCCGCCCGCCGCCATGATCTCGCGCCGGGTGCAGCGGCACCAGTAGAGATCTCCGGCCCGGTAGAGCCCCTCGATGATCTCGTCGTAGCGCCCATGGCGCCGGCTCTGGTACATCACCTCTCCATCCCAGCCGAGGCCATGGGCCTCCAGAGTCTGGAGGATGAGCTCGCTGGCCCCGGCCATCTCCCGCGGTGGATCTATGTCTTCGATGCGCACCAGCCAGCGCCCCTGCTGCGATCTCGCCTGCAAGAAGCTGCCAAGGGCGGCGACCAAGGAGCCGAAGTGGAGCGGACCGGACGGGGAGGGGGCGAAGCGACCCACATGGGGGCGGAGAGGGGAGGAGGGAGTCATGGCCATGGGAATTCGGGTAGACGATGCATTGAGGCTGCATTCTGGGATGGTCGTGGGAAAAGCTCAATAAAAAAGGGAGCCTGCGAGCTCCCTTTTTTTGTCCATGTCGATGGGCGGCATCAGCCAGCCATCTGTTTTTCCTTGATTTCAGCCAGCGTCTTGCAGTCGACACAGAGGTCGGCAGTCGGACGGGCTTCCAGACGACGAATGCCGATTTCGATACCGCAATGTTCGCAGTAACCAAAGTCGTCTTCTTCGAGCAGCAGCAAGGTCTTCTCGATCTTCTTGATCAGCTTGCGTTCACGGTCGCGGGTGCGCAGTTCGAGTGCGAACTCTTCTTCCTGCGCGGCGCGATCGACCGGATCCGGGAAGTTTGCAGCCTCATCCTTCATGTGGTCGACGGTGCGGTCAACTTCCTGCATCAGTTGGTTGCGCCAGGCTCCCAGGATCTTGCGAAAATGTACCTTTTGTTGGTCATTCATGTACTCCTCACCGGCTTTCACCTGATAAGGCTCTACACCCGCAATGGCCAGGGGGCCCAGAGATTTCCTGTTTTCGCCTGTTGGCATGCCCTGTCTCCTAATTCAGCACGCTACCCGTGCCATCCATAAATTGAGGGCGGTATCTATAGCAGAAGGGTCAACGGGAGGCAAACAAGCCTTGTCAATATTGTTACCCACTTCAGCATTTATTCTCAGCCCTCGGGTAGCAGGTGACCAGATTCAAATGGAATAAAATCTTGAGCCACCATGCCCTGCACCCCAACATGGGGGCGATAGCATAAAATTTCAACCCCTGCCGTAATTGCTTGCTCAACAAGCTGACTATAGTGCGGATCGATATGGGCTGCAGGGCGCACTCTCGCGATGCCGGAGTGCAACACCATGAACAGCAGCACGGCTCTGTGTCCGGCCGCCTTCATGGTCATCAATTCACGCAAGTGCTTCGCGCCACGGGTGGTGACCGCATCGGGAAAGTAGCCCATGCCCGCTTGTTCCCGCTCGTCGAGCAGGGTGACGGATTTCACCTCGATGTAACAACTTGGCCTGTGATCATCCTCCAGCAGCAGGTCGATGCGGCTGTTCTCCTCCCCGTATTTCACCTCGGTGCGCAGCCTGGCATAACCCGCCAGCGGGGCCAGCGCCTCTTGCTCGATGAGCTCCCGGGCGACCTGGTTGGCGCGGGCCGTGTTGACGCAGATGAAGTGGCCCGCCGGACTCTGGGCTATCTCCCAGCTGTGGGCCAGTTTGCGCTTGGGGTTGCTTGAGGTGGAATACCAGACCCGGGTGCCCGGATCGGCACAACCCGTCATGGCGCCGGTATTGGCGCAGTGGAGGGTGATCACCTCGTCGTTGTCGAGCTGCACATCGGTCAGGAAGCGCTTGTAGCGGGCGATGAGCAGACCGGATTGCAAGGGTGGATCGAAAATCATGAGGTCAGCTCCTCGCTGCTTGTTGCTTTGGCGCGGGCACGCAGGGGCCAGCAGGCGAGCGGCTCGTAGTGGACCCCGTCCTGCGTGCTGACGGAGCGATAGAGGCAGAAGCTGTCCGCCTGCAGCACGAAGTCCGGCGCCGGCAGCGCCTCCGGGGCCTCGGCCGCCTTGCGCGACAGGGTGATATGGGGGCGATAGCCCTGCTCGCCGTTGCCGAGCCCCAGCTTCTCGCCGTGGCGACGCAGCGCCCTGGCCAGCACGTTCAGCTCGTTTGGCCACTCACTGGGTCCCACCCAGGCAGCCTTGGCGCGGGCAAACCAGCCGGTCTGATCCAGATGGACGCTGAAAGGGGGGCAGCGCTGCTGCCCGGCGGCGGCGATCAGCCTGGCCTGGGTGGCCTCGTCGGCCTCGCCGAGAAAGGCCAGGGTCAGATGCAGATTGACTTCGGGCACCGGCAGACCGGGCCAGGAGCGCTGCTCGCGCCAGGCGATCAGGGCGGGGGCAAGCTGGTGCAGGGGCAGGGCAAAGAAGAGTCTGGGCATGCGCAGCGTCGATCCTCGTGGTACTCACATGAGAGGACCATTCTATGGCAGCTCGTCTGCGGATGTCTCCTGGTCGCGTCTCGCGCCTATGTGAGCAGAGCTGTCGTGCCGACGGAGCATTCCCCTGGCCAACCCCAACCGGTTGGTGCGCCCCCGGCACGGCTGCTGACGGTAGGCGGCTGGCTGTGGCAGAATGGGCGCCGTTTTCCTGGTCATCACAGAAGGGCTCCACCGTTTTGTCCCAACTCCCCATCGTCTCGGTGCTGCCCGAGCTGTTTGATGCCATCGACAGCCACGTCAGCGTGATCCTGCAGGCCCCTCCCGGCGCGGGCAAGTCGACCCTGCTGCCCCTGGAGCTGGTGCGCCGAAACCGGCTGCCCGGCCGCATCATCATGCTGGAGCCCCGCCGCCTCGCGGCGCGCAATATAGCAGGCTTTCTGGCGCGCCAGCTCGGAGAGAAGGTGGGGGAGCGCATCGGGCTGCGGGTGCGGGGCGAGAGTCGCACCAGTGCCGCGACCCGGCTCGAGATAGTGACCGAGGGGGTGCTGACCCGGATGTTGCAGCAGGACCCTGAGCTTGCCGGGGTGTCGCTCATCATTTTCGATGAATTCCACGAACGTAGCCTGCATGCCGATACCGCACTGGCCTTCGCCATCGAGAGCCAGCAGGGGCTGAGAGAGGATCTCAAGCTGCTCATCATGTCCGCTACCCTGGACGGCATGGCGCTGGAGGCCCTGTTGCCGGACGCCCCCGTCATTCGTTCCGAGGGGCGCGGCTTTCCCATCGACTACCACTACCGTCCCACCAATCGCCAGCAGTGGCTGGAGCCCCAGGTGGGCGCCGTGGTGCTGGAAGCGCTGGCGACCCACGCGGGCAGTGCCCTGGTGTTCCTGCCGGGACAGGGGGAGATAGAGCGGCTCGCCCAGTGGCTGGAAGGGCGCCTGCCTGACGATGTGCGTCTCGCCCCTCTCTATGGCCAGCTTGACATGGCAGCCCAGCAGGCGGCCATAGAGCCCGCTCCGGCGGGGAGCCGCAAGTTGGTGCTCACCACCAATGTGGCGGAGACCTCCCTCACCATAGAGGGGGTGTCTGTGGTGATCGACAGCGGGCTGGAGCGGCGCGCCACCTTCGATCTGAGAAGTGGCGTCACCCGGCTGGAGACCCGTCAGATTGCCAGGGCCTCCGCCACCCAGCGGGCGGGCCGTGCCGGCCGTCTCGGCCCCGGGGTCTGTTACCGGCTTTGGAGCGCCGAGGTGCAAGAGCGCCTCGCCGAGCAGAGCCCGCCGGACATCCTCACCCAGGAGCTGACCGGCCTGCTGCTGGACGCCGCCCAGTGGGGGGCCAAGGTAGAAGATCTGCCGCTGCTGGACATGCCCCCCGCTGCTGCTGTGGGGAGTGCCCGTCGCCTGCTGGTGGCCCTTGGCGCCATGAAACCGGAGGCTGAGCAACAACTCACTCCGGCCGGCCGCACGATGGCCGCCTTCGGCACTCATCCCCGTCTGGCGCGCATGCTGCTGCGGGCCCGGGAGCTGGAGGCCGAGGGTCTGACAGGGATTGTCGCCGATGCGGCATTCCTGGTGGCGCTGCTGGAAGAAGATCTGCGAGGATCTGAGCGCCTTTCCGTGCTCTTCCATCGCCGCCAGGGGGCCTTGCGTCAGGGGGCCGCCCGCTGGTTCGAACGCCTGGGCGCCCGCCCTGCCAATGCACAGGGACAGTGGCTGGGGCTGCTGTGCGCCCTCGCCTGGCCGGACAGGATAGGCAAGCTGCGCAGCGGCAGCCGCTATCAACTCAGTGGTGGGATCGGCTGCGATCTGGTAGAAGGTCACCCATGTCAGGGACAGGGGGCCCTGATCGCCATCGAGATGGGGCAGAACGATCGCGGCAGCCGCATCTTCATCGCCGAGCCGGTGGCGCTGGACGAACTGGTGCGCCAGCTGCCGGAGCTGGTCAGCGAGCGCCAGTGGTTCGACTGGGACGAGCGCGAGGAGCGGGTCCGGGCCGAGCGCCAGCAGGTGATCGGCGAACTGGTGCTGAGCCAGCGGCCGCTGACGGATCTCTCCGACGAACAGAAGGGGCGCTGCCTGTTGCAGGGCATTCGTCGCAAGGGGCTGCACGTGCTGCCCTGGGACGAGGGCAGCGAAGGCTTGCTGGCCCGATTGCGCTGCGCTGCCGACTGGCTGCCGGACGAGGGTTGGCCCGCCATGGACGACGAGAGTCTGCTGGCCCGCCTGGAGGAGTGGCTCTTGCCTGCCCTGAGTGGCATGACCCGGCTGGAGCAGCTCAAAAGGCTCAACCTTGCCGATCTGCTGCGCCAGTCTCTGCCCTGGCCCTTGCCAAAACGGCTGGACGAGGCGCTGCCGAGCCACTTCAGCGCGCCGACCGGCAGTCGGGTGCGGATCCGCTATCAGCCGGGGCAGGTCCCGGTGATCCCGGTGCGCATTCAGGAGATGTTCGGGCAGGGCACCACCCCCTGCGTGGCCGATGGCCGGGTACCCCTGGTGGTGGAGCTGCTCTCCCCGGCCCAGCGGCCGCTGCAGATCACCGCCGATCTCGCCGCCTTCTGGGCGGGATCCTATGAGCAGGTGAAGAAAGAGATGAAGGGGCGTTACCCCCGTCACTACTGGCCGGACAATCCGCTGGAGGCGATGCCGACCAAAGTCACCAAGAAGAAGATGGGGCTGTAGGTTGGTGCTGAGCGTAGCGAAGCCCAACTCCAGCAGACAGCCCTCACCCTAACCCTCTCCGAGAGGGAGAGGGAACCGAGCGAGGTTGGTGTTTGCGCCCTTCTCCTCTCCTTTTTCAAAGACATGGGAGAAGGGTGGGGGATGAGGGGCTGGGCATCCATGTTGTCTGGCGATGCGAAACCCAGAATCCAGGTTCGATTGGTTAAGCCCGATCGGACGTTCGCGAATGCGACATCACAAGTAGAAAGGAAAGCAAAGAGGAATTATGGCAACCCAACGACGCAAGAGCCCGCCCAAGAAGGCAGCTCCCAAGCGCACCATCTGGCGCACCCTGTTCTGGCTTGGCTTCAAGCTCTCCCTGGTGGTGGCGGCCTTCATGGTGGTGTTTGGTATCTACCTCGATACCAAGGTGCGCGAGCGCTTCGACGGGGAGAAGTGGCAGTTGCCCGTGATGGTCTACAGCCGTCCACTGGAGCTCTACCCCAGCCAGCGTCTCTCCCAGACCCAGATGCTGCGGGAGCTCAACATGCTGAGCTACAAGCAGGTGCGTCAGCCCCACACCCCGGGAGAGTATGCGGTCAACGGCAATCGCATCGAGCTGGTGCGCCGTCCGTTCGAATTCCATGACGGCGCAGACGGCGCCCGCGGCCTGCGCCTCACCTTCAACGGTGCACGGCTGGAGGGGATCCAGTCGCTGGAGAACCAGCGTCAGCTCGGTTATGCCCAGATGGACCCGGTGTTGCTGGACCGTCTCAACACCGAGGATCGGGAAGATCGCCTGTTGGTGCGCATCGCCGAGGTGCCGGACAGCCTGCTGGTGACCCTGCTGACCACCGAAGATCGGGACTTCTACCAGCACGGTGGCGTCTCGCCGGTGGCCATCATGCGCGCCATGGTAGCCAACTTGCTGGCGGGTCGTACCGTACAGGGGGGCAGTACCCTCACCCAGCAGCTCGCCAAGAACTTCTTCCTGACCCGGGAGCGCAGCCTGTGGCGCAAGGCGCAGGAAGCCTATATGGCGGTGCTGATCGACTACCGCTACAGCAAGGACGAGATCCTGGAGGCCTACCTCAACGAGGTCTATCTGGGGCAGAACTTCTCCCAGGGGGTCTATGGCTTCGGGCTCGCCTCCTACTTCTACTTCGGCATCCCGGTCAACGAGCTGGACATCGATCAGGTGGCCCTGCTGGTGGGCATGGTGAAGGGGCCCTCCTATTACGATCCCTGGCGCTTCCCCGAGCGGGCCAAGGCGCGCCGGGATCTGGTGCTGAAACTGCTGATGGAGCACGGCAGCCTGACTCAGGCCGAGTATGAGCTGGCCAGCAAGCAGCCCCTTGGCATCATAGCCCGGGGCCAGATGAGCTATGGGCGCACCCCGGCCTTCATGGGGCTGCTCAAGCGGGAAATCCAGAACCGCTTCGGCCCGGATCTGCTCAAGCAATCCGGCCTCAAGATCTTCACCAGCCTGGATCCCATCGCCCAGCACGCCGCCGAGCAGGCGGTGCAGACCGGCCTCGCTACCATCGAGAAGCAGCGCGGCAAGAAGAAGCTGGAGGCGGCCATGGTGGTCTCCGATTGGCACAAGGGTGAGGTGGTCGCCATGGTGGGGGGACGGGATCCCCGTTACGCTGGCTTCAACCGTGCGCTGGATGCCCGTCGCCAGATAGGCTCCCTGGTGAAACCGGCGGTCTATCTCACCGGCCTCTCCAACGGCCTGACCCTGGGCACGCCGCTCAAGGATCAGCCAATCCGCATCCGCGGTCAGGATGGCCAGATCTGGACGCCGCAGAACTATGATCGCAAGTTCCGCCAGAGCGTGCCGCTGATGGAGGCGCTCGCCAGCTCCCTCAACGTGCCGACCGTCAACCTGGGTCTTCAGGTGGGACTCGACAAGGTGGTGGACACCCTGCACAAGCTGGGGGTTCAGCAGGAGATCCAGCCTTACCCGTCTCTGGTGCTGGGGGCGGTGGCGCTCTCCCCCATGGAGGTGAACCAGATGTATCTGCCCATCGCGAACCAGGGGCTGACCCAGCCGTTGTCGGCGATCCGCGCCGTGGTGAACGGCGATGGCAGCCAGCTCTATCAGCATGACGAGACCGCCAAGCGGGTGACGGATCCTCAGGCCAGCTGGCTGACCCTGTTTGCCATGACCAAGACGGTGAGCCAGGGCACGGCCCGGGCGCTCGGTGCCAAGTTCCCCGGCGCCACCATGGCCGCCAAGACCGGGACCACCAACGAGCTGCGGGACTCCTGGTTTGCCGGGATGGACAACAACGAACTGGTGAGCATCTGGGTCGGTCGGGATGACAACCAGCCCGCCGGGTTGACCGGGGCCAGCGGTGCCTTGCAGCTGTTCAGCGGTTACATGAGCCAGCGCGGCGTCAACAGCCTGGGGTTGAAGATGCCGGAAGGGGTGAGCTGGGCCAGCTTCTCCCGCGCGAGCGGCGCCCGGGTCGCGAGCGATTGCCCCGGCAGTCTGCAGGTGCCGGCCAAGCTGGCGGGACTGAGCGAGCCGATGAGCTGCGCCAGCCCGGTATCCAATCCGGTCAACGCGCTGGATCAGTGGTTCGGCGGCTTCTTCAACTAACGGAGACGGGTAGCCCAGGCTGCCCGTTTTACAAGGATTGCCATGACACTTTCCCTGCTCGGCGGCATTCACCATGTGGCCATCATCGCCAGCGACTATGAGCGCTCGCGCCACTTCTACCACCAGGTGCTGGGGCTGCCCATCCTGGCGGAGACCCTGCGGGAGGCCCGCCAGTCCTGGAAGCTGGATCTGGCGCTGCCTGACGGCGGCCAGCTGGAGCTGTTCAGCTTTCCCACCCCCCCTGCGCGCCCCTCGAGGCCGGAGGCGTGTGGTCTGCGGCACCTGGCGTTTCGGGTGCCGGCGCTCGATCCCGTCATCGCCCATCTGGAGCAGCACGGGGTGGCCGTGGAGCCGGTGCGGGTGGACGAGCTGACCGGCAGTCGCTTCACCTTCTTCGCAGACCCGGACGGCCTGCCGTTGGAGCTCTACGAGGTCGATGCGGAGCCAGCATGAGCGGGCAGTGCAGCAGCATGAGTGCGTAAAAAAAAAGCCGCCCGGCGAACACCGGGCGGCTTTTTCATGGGGTCAGGCCGTGGTCAGCAGGGCCACGGCGACGGCCATCACCAGGATGCCGACCCAGCCGACGGGCTTGAGACGCTCACCAAACAGCAGCAGGCCGCCGAGGGCGGTGCCCAGGATGCCGATGGCGCCCCAGGTGGCATAGGCCACGGCGAGATCTATCCTGCCGGTGCTCACCGCCTCACTGAGCAGGGTAAAGGCGCAGAGCACCAGCAGTATGCCGAGCAGGCCCCAGCCCTTGTGGCGAAAACCGAGGGAGCGGTTGATGGCCATGTTGGCCCCTATGTCCAGCAAGGTGGCGCCCAGTACGATGATCAACGGGTGCATGGAAGCTCCTTGGCAGGGGTCGGCTCAACCGGTTCGGCATGGGTTTCCCCCAGGGTCACCATAACAATGCCCACTATTGCCAGCGCCAGCCCGATCCACTCCTGCACACTCAGCTCGTAGCCCAGGAACAGCACGGAGACGGCGGTGATCAGGGCGATTCCCAGCCCCTCCCACAACGCGAACGCAATACCAATGGAGATTGTTTTGGCGGCCTTGGCCAGCAGCAGGTAGGAGAGGGCGATGAGCAGCCACATCGGCAGATGGTGGAGCCAGCCGGTCTCACTCTCCGGGATCAGGGCCATGGTGGAGGTGCCTGCCACCTCGGTCAGGATGGCGCCCGTCAGGAAGAGGCGGGCCAAAAGCAGGGGACTGAATAACATGGGGTTTCCTTCTGTTGCTGCGACGAGGAAGAGGATAGCCACAGCCTGTTCAGTCGGCAGAATCGCTGAGCGTCGAGAATTCTGGCGCTACGGGTTTGCCTTGGGGAAGAGGGGCGGCGTAAGGTGAAGATGGAACAAGCTGCCACCAGAGCACGACCATGAAGCTTTATCAGATACAACTCTTTGTAGAATCAGCAGACAGCGGTTCGATTGCCAATGCCGCCAGACGCCTTGGCAAGAGCCGCAGTGCCGTCAGTACGGCGATCGCCGCCCTGGAAGTGGATCTTGGCGTCGACCTTTTTGAACGAGGGGCCAACCAGAGCCGACTCACCGAGATAGGGGAGCAGGTGCTGGACGACTGCCGGCGGCTGCTGCAGGCGGCCAACAGTCTCAAGCTCAAGTGCGAGCACCACGCCTCAGGGGCCGAGGTGGCGCTGCGGGTAGCGCGGGACGACGCCATCCCCGAGCCGGTCTGGCGCGAGATGCTGGGGGCGCTGCGCCAGCAGTTTCCCGGTACCAGCATCTCCCTGGTGCTGGCTTCGCCCCCCGAACTGCCTGCCTTGGTGGAGGAGGGGTTTGTCGATGCCGCCTTCGGCCTCATCACCGAGGATCAGGAGCGCAGCGGCCTCAACATAGACGTGCTCAACCCGATCCGCACCCTGATGGTGGTGGCGCCCAGCCACCCGCTGGCCGGGTTGAAACGGGTGCTGCAGCAGGACTTGACCGATCAGACCCAGGTCACCCTCTCCTATGTGGACGAGTTTTCGGTCAAGAGCCTGCTGCCCATCGGCGGCCAGCACATAGGGTTGTCGAGCTTCGAGTTGATGCGGGATGCGGTGCTGGACGGCCTGGGCTGGGCGGTGTTGCCCTCTCCGCTGATCCAGAGCCAGCTGCGCCAGGGGGAGCTGCTGACCCTGAAGCACAAGTTCAGCCTGCAGTGGCGCGATTACGGGGTCTATCTGTCGGAGAACGCCCATCACGGCAAGGTGCTGGCCTGGCTGAAGAAGGCCATCGAGGCCTATCTCGAACCCTTCGAGTAACCAGGAGTACAGCAACAGGGGCCGCTGGCCCCTGTTGCTTGAGACGGCTGGAGGTCAGCGCAGGGCGTGACGGGGGACGGGCTGGCGCTGGCGAAAGGGCAGCAGGAGCAGGCTGAGCAGCAGATCCCCCAGCAGGGACGCGAGCAGTCCCGCCGCCACCCCGCAGAAGATGGCGGCCTGCTTGAGGGGCACCACATAGCCGTAGTTGCGCAGGGTGTCCTGCCAGAGCTGGGGGTCCGCTTGCAACAGCAGGTGGGAGAGCTGGAGGTACCAGGGCTTGCCCTGGAAGTTGCGCTCCTGCTGCAGATGGTGCTGCTGGCTCACCAGCTGCCGCAGGCTGGTGGCATCCTGAGTGAAGACGGGATCCTGGCTGGCTCCGTAATGGGCGACCAGGGCGTCGAGATCGCCGCCAAAGTGTTGATCCGCGGTGCGCTGGAAGGGTTCCAGACTGAGGCTGGCCTGTTGCAGGCGTGCATCCAGACGCTGGTAGTAGAGATCGACGATCCCCGGTATCTGCACGCCCGCCAGCAAACCGAGAGCAAACAACATCATGCGAAGGTAACTGCGCATAGCCATCATCCTGAGTAAAAGGAGCCTCATACTAGCCGCAAGCCCTCGGCGCGCCAAGGTGGCGCTGACGGCCCCGGTATCCGGTGATAGCGGGTTGGGTCAAAAAGGAGTCAACAGGATGTTGTCTGTTACATGAATTCTTACATTTTTGTGATGCAAGTCACTCGGAGGCTGACCTAGAATCACCGCTTTTTGAAGGAAGACTCGGCATGAGCAAGTTCATACCTTTCTATCTGATCGGGGGCCTGATTGCCCTCAGTTGGGCCACCCTGCCGGGTCATGGCCCCTGGGATCACTGGGATCTTGCCACCTTCCAGCTGGTCAATGGCTGGCTGGGTGAATCCGCCCGCTGGGCCGATCTGGTGGCCATCACCAACAATCGCCTGTTCGATCTGGCCACCCTGGGCTGCATGGGGCTGATCCTGGCCAGCTGCTTCTTCCGGGCCCGGGGTGAGGGGCGCCGTCACCTGGTGGCCATGGGGATCGTCATGTTGCTGGGGGCCCTGGTGATCAATCAACTCGGCCACCTGCTGCCGGTCAGCCGTCCCAGCCCTACCCTGATGGTGGGCGGGGCGCTGCGCCTGACCGAGATCAGTGCCATTCCCACCAAGGACTCCGCCGGCGACAGCTTCCCCGGCGATCATGCCCTGTTCTTGATGATCTTCGCCGGTTTTGCCCTGCGCTACCTGCCGCGCCGCGCCGCAGTGATCGCCGTGCTGATGGTGCCCCTGTTCTCGGCCCCCCGTATCCTCGCCGGTGCCCACTGGCTGACGGACGTCTATGTCGGCGCACTCTGCCTTGCCCTCATCTGTCTGCCGCCCTTGTTGCTGACCCCATTGTCGGATCGGCTGATCGACCGCCTTACCCCCAGATTGCCCCGCTGGATCGCCGGAACACCTTGTTGCTTGAGTAGCGGAGGGCAATAAAAAGAAGGCGGGTGACCGCCTTCTTTTGCTTATGCCCATCGGTGCTGTGGTCGTCGCGAAATGACCAGGACTACGCCCGATGAGTGCGGGCTTGCGCCCTCAACGATAAGTATGGGCAGAGTCATTCGAGCTTTACCATCAGAAACTGACGGGGCCAAACGTTTGCATCCGATGAAAGCGTGATCCAGACCAGGATTTTTTCTGTGGGCTGCCTTAGAATCGCCGCCCGTTGCTGGAGGTCCCCCTATGCTTGTCACTTTTCTGCGCCTGTTGTTCATCGGTTGCGCCCTGGTCTTTATCTTCATGCTGATCCATGCCTGGTGGCACAAGCGGCGCCGGGGCGAGCTGGAATCCACCCCCTTCTGGCCGGTGGCGGCCATCGGTTTCGTCGCCAACTTTCTCGACACCCTTGGGGTCGGCAGCTTCGCGGTCAAGACCGCCTGCTACAAGCAGTTCAAGCTGATCGACGATCGTCTGCTGCCGGGTACCCTCAACGGTCAGTGCGTGCTGCCGACCGTGACCCAGTCCCTCATCTTCATCGGCGTAGTCAAGGTGGATCCGCTCACCCTCATCAGCATGATGGCCGCCGCCGCAGCGGGCGCCGCCTGGGGTGCCCGTCATGTGGCCTCGTTCGATCGCCAGACCATCAGGCTGGTGATGGCGGTCTCCCTGATGGTCGTCGCCGGGCTCATCTTCGCCGGTCTGCTGGGCCTTTTCCCCGTTGGCGGAGATGCGATGGGGCTCAGTGGCTACAAGCTGGGAATAGCCTTGCTCGGCAACTTCCTGTTCGGGGTGCTGATGAATGTGGGCATAGGGCTGTTCGCCCCCTGCATGACGCTGGTCTATCTGCTGGGGATGAACCCGCTGGCGGCCTTCCCCATCATGATGGGGTCCACCGCCGTGCTCAGCGTCTTCTCGGCGGGCACCTTCATCCGCAAGGGGGCCTTCGATGCCAGGGCCGTGCTGGCGGTGGCCCTCTTCGGCCCCATCGGCGTGGTGCTGGCGGCCATGCTGGTGCAGTCCATGGACATGGAGATGCTCAAATGGCTGGTGGCCTTCATCGTCATCTACACCTCCTGGACCATGTACGCCTCCTGGCAGGCGGCGCGCCGTCAGCCCGACATCCAGGTTGAAGCACAAGCCCAGCTGAGTGAGGCTCCCCGCTAGCCGTCTCCAATCCACAGGAAGTCTGTCAGGGCGAGGAATTATCTCGCCCGTCTGAAGCCACTGCGTCGCCGAGGCAGAAGGCCTGCCCCTGACTCGCCGCCACTGGTCAGGGGCCGCTGACTGGAGGCGACCAGGGCAGCCTCGGCCTTTGCCCCGAGGAAGACATAGAGCCCCAGCGCCAGCAGCAATCCCACGGCGCAACCCATCACCCCCACCGCAGGCCAGAGCAGTTCGTTCTGGCCGAGGGATCCCTTGAACAGCAGCAAGAGTCCCTCGATGGAGACCGCGATCAGGATGGCGGCGATGAAGCGGGTGATGGTGCGGCGAATGGCGCTGTGACGGAAGATGTCCTTATGCAGCAGCACCTCCTCCTCCAGTATGGTCTTGCCGAGATCGAACACCGCCAGCGCCAGGGTCAGGAAGATGATGGCGCTGAAGGCGCCGAGCCGGTTCTGCTGGGTGCCGCACAGCAGCAGATAGAGCTGCTCGAGGCCATGCCAGATCAGGGTTCCCACGATGAGAAACAGCGCCAGACTCAGGATCACGTAGACGGCCCTGAACCAGGGGATGGCGCGGCGCCGCTCCCTGTCCCCCATCAGCCAGGCGATCAGCTGGTGCAGATTGATCTCAAGCTCGCGGCCATGACCCTGCACCCTCAGTCGCAACTGCCCCTGGGGGGCCGGAATAGGGGACAGGATCCCCGCTCTTGCCTGGCTCTGGCCCAGACTCTGCACGCTCAGCACGAAGGGATAGGCCTTGAGGGCCTCCTGGGGGAGGGTGAGCAGCCCCAGCAACAGGGGGGTCAACTCGGTTTCGTACTCCTGATAGCGCCGCAGCACATCGATGGGGCTCATCTCTGCCATATGGACCTCGGTCAAGTGGGCTCCTGAGTAAGGCAGTGCAAATAGTGGGCCCGCTTTATGACAGCCAGTGTGGCCGCGGATGCACCAGCAAGTGGCAAACACTGGCGAGAAGAGAGAGGGGGCTGCACCAGAAGGGGGCTTTGGCAAGGCGAGGCGACAGAGGTAACAAAAAGGGCCCTTCGCGGGCCCTTGGTTCATGCTGGCAGGGCTCAGCCCGCCAGTTTGGCGAAACTGCGCTCGGCGGCGGCCAAGGTGTGTTCAATCTCCTTGTCGCCGTGAG
This sequence comes from Aeromonas sp. sif0611, assembly GCF_019218845.1. Taxonomy (NCBI): domain Bacteria; kingdom Pseudomonadati; phylum Pseudomonadota; class Gammaproteobacteria; order Aeromonadales; family Aeromonadaceae; genus Aeromonas; species Aeromonas sp. sif0611. Next base: position 352,331 of record NZ_JAHUWU010000005.1, read on the forward strand.
CCAGTGACAGGAAGCCCGCCTCGTAGGCACTCGGCGCCAGATAGACACCCTCTTCCAGCATCAGATGGTAGAAGCGCTTGAAGCGCTCCATGTCGCAGCGGGTCACTTGCTCGTAGCGGGTGATCTCGGTCTCTTCGGTGAAGAAGAAGCCGAACATGCCGCCCACGTAGTTGATGGCAAGCGGGATACCGTGCCTGGCGGCGGCCGCTTTCAGTCCTTCTGCAACACGCGCAGTCTTGTCGCTCAGCTGCTCGTAGAGTCCCGGCTCCAGTAGCAGGTCCAGCATGGTCAGACCGGCTGCCATGGCCACCGGGTTGCCGGAGAGGGTGCCAGCCTGATAGACGGGGCCGGTCGGCGCTATGTATTGCATCACCTTCTTCTTGCCGCCGAAGGCGCCCACCGGCATGCCGGCCCCGATGATCTTGCCGAGGGTGGTGAGATCCGGATCTATGTTGTAGTGGCCCTGGGCGCCGCGCAGGGAGACGCGGAAGCCGGTCATGACTTCGTCCAGGATCAGCAGGGCGCCGAACTCGTCGCAGATGGCGCGCAGCCCTTCCAGGAAGCCGGGCACCGGCGGGATGCAGTTCATATTGCCTGCCACCGGCTCGACGATGATACAGGCGATTTCGCTGCCGTACTGAGTGAAGGCTTCACGCACCGAGTCCAGATCGTTGAACACGCAGGTCAGGGTGTGCTTGGCGAAATCAGCCGGTACGCCCGGGCTGTTGGGCTGACCCAGGGTCAGGGCGCCTGAACCTGCCTTGACCAGCAGGGAGTCGGCGTGGCCGTGGTAGCAGCCTTCGAACTTGACGATCTTGTCGCGGCCGGTGTAGCCACGAGCCAACCGGATGGCGCTCATGGTCGCCTCGGTGCCGGAGTTGACCATACGCACCTGCTCCATGGAGGGCACTATCTGGCGTACCTTCTCGGCCATCAGCACTTCGATCTCGGTGGGGGCGCCATAGCTCAGCCCCTTCTCAACGGCCTTGATGACGGCGGCCTTAATGGCCGGGTGGTTGTGACCCAGCAGCATGGGGCCCCAGGAGCCGATGTAGTCAACATAGGCCTGACCGTCCACGTCATAGAGGTAGGCGCCATCGGCGTGATCGATGAAGCGGGGTGTGCCGCCGACCCCATTGAAGGCGCGGACCGGTGAGTTGACGCCGCCCGGAATGGTCTGGCGGGCCTGTTCAAACAGCTGATCTGATTTTGACATGGATCATCCTTAATGGGATTTTGGTCGTCACCCGGGCGCAGGCGGTCGATTGCGGCTCGGCAGGCTGCGGTGGGAGGAGTATGCTTTGCGCTCTCGCCACCCGGACTCCCGGACTGCACCCGTGATAAATGAAACGGGCCGACTATAGCAGAAAGGCCCTGTGCTGGGCAGCCGAGCCGAGGCCGGGTGTTTTCGACCCTCGTCAGATGAGCGTGAATACCCATGGTGCAACAAGCTATCCCCCCTCGCGAGGCGACCACACAAGCTCGCCCGCCTGTCCTTCAGCGTCTGATCCAGCGGGACAAGATGCCGCTGCTGGTGCTCTTGCTGGCCGCCCTGGTCGGGGTTCTAGCCGGACTGGTCTGCGGGTTGTTTGAATCCGGTGTGCACTGGCTGGCACAGCAGCGAGTCCTGCTGCTGGCGGATCGCCCCTGGTGGCAGCTCGGGCTGCTGGGCTTTGGTTTCAGCGCCCTGCTGGGGTTTGTCGGCTACTTCCTCACACACACCTTCGCCCCGGAAGCGGGTGGCTCCGGCATTCCCGAGATCGAAGGGGCCATGGACGAACTGCGTCCGGTGCGCTGGTGGCGGGTCTTGCCGGTCAAGTTTTTCGGCGGCATCTGTACCCTGAGTTCCGGCATGGTATTGGGGCGGGAGGGGCCCTCGGTACAGATCGGCGGCAACCTTGGCAAGATGGTGGCGGACATCTTCCGCCTGCCGAAGGAGCATGGTCATGCCCTGCTGGCGGCGGGGGCGGCGGGAGGACTGGCCGCCGCCTTCAACGCGCCGCTGGCGGGGATACTCTTCGTGATGGAGGAGATGCGGCCGCAGTTCCGCTACTCCTTCCTCGCCATCAAGGCGGTGGGGATCTCGGCCGTCATGGCGACCCTGATGCTGCAGAACATGAAGGGGCAGGCGCCAGTCATCAGCCTGCCCCACTACGATGCCCCGGCCCTGAAGGCGCTCTGGCTCTTCCTCTTCATGGGGGGTTGTTTCGGCGTGCTGGGCTTCGTGTTCAACAAGCTGGTGCTCGCCTGTCAGGACGGCTATCTGGCTCTGCATCAGAACAAGCGTCACCGCTTCGTCGCCATCGGCATGCTGGTGGCAGGCACCTTCGGCGTGCTCTCGCTGTTTGCCCCCTCGGTGACCGGTGGGGGAACCGAGTTGATCCCTCATCTGGTGGGGGGTAACTATGGGATGGCGACCCTCTTCCTCATCTTCTCGGTGCGACTGATTGCCACCCTCGTCTGTTTTTGTTCGGGCGCCCCCGGCGGCGTCTTCGCCCCGACCCTGGCACTCGGCACCCTGTTCGGGGTGGTCTTCGGTCACCTGTTCCATGCGGCCTTTCCCGATCTGGGCATAGAGCCCGGCGCCTTCGCCATCGCCGGCATGGGAGCGCTGTTTGCCGCCACAGTGCGGGCCCCCATCACCGGCATAGTGCTGGTGACCGAGATGACGGACAATTATCAGCTGATCCTGCCCATGATGATCACCACCATAGGGGCCACCCTGGTGGCGCAGTGGTTGGGAGGGCGCCCCATCTATTCTCAGATCCTGGAGCGAACTTTACGGCTTGCGGCGCGTCAAAAGCGGGGAGATGGCAGCGTGGCTGCCAGTTAACTCCTTGTTTATCCGCATCAATCCGGCAAGGTCGCGTATAGTGAAGGGAAACAGGCCGTGGTATGGCGTGCTAATAGAAGAGGCCCTATGTCCCAAATCGTGAAGGTATTGGTGGTGCTGGCGGTGGGGGCCTGCATCGGCTATTTCACCGGGAATCGGCAAGAACTGGCCCAGAGCAGTCTGCTGACGGTGCAGCAAGAGACCCTGGAGCGGCAGAGCAAGGCCATAGGCCAGCTCAAGACGGATCTGGGGGTCAAGGAGACCTTGCTGGCGACCCAGAAGGCGGCCTTCGAACAGTTGCAGAAGACCCTCAAGGATCAGGAAGCCCAGGTACAGGAGCAGAAGCGTCAGCTGGCCTTCTTCGAGCGGATCATGCGTCCTACCGGTGATCAGGTGGGGGTGACCATCGACAACCTGACCCTGCAGGAAACCAGCGTGCCGGGTCGCTATCACTATCGTCTGGCCCTGACCCAGCCCGCCAAGAAGCGGGAGCTGTTTCGTGGCCAGGTACAAATCAGGGTCGAAGGCAGTCTGGCAGACAAGCCCAGGATCCTCAGCGGGCGTGAGCTTGGCATGAAGGTCGGGGAGGGGCGCTATGCGCTGCGCTACTTCCAGCTGCTGGAAGGCAACTGGCAACTGCCGACCGGCTTTGTACCGGATAGGGTGAGAATCCTCATCGCCAAGGAGGGTCGCCAGCCGGCCCAGGAGTTGCTGGCGGAGTGGAGCGAGGTACTCAAGCCCCTGGTGACTCAACCAGCCCCCTTGCCCGTGGTGCAGTAAGAGAGTGGTGAATACTTGAACTAAATGGTCGGGTATTGGATAATTTCGCAGTTTCCATGTTTGTGGATGTAATGGTTGTGAGGTCAGTAATGAGTGCAGTAGCAGAAGCCCCGTTGCCCATCCAGATGACGGATGCGGCGGCGAACAAGGTAAAGACCTTGATTACCGAAGAAGAAAATCCCGAGCTCAAGTTGCGGGTCTACATCACCGGGGGGGGCTGCTCCGGTTTCCAGTACGGTTTCACCTTTGACGAAAAGATCAACGACGGGGATACCGTGGTCGAGAAGAGCGGCGTGACCATGGTGATCGATCCCATGAGTCTGCAGTATCTGGTTGGGGGTAGCGTGGACTACACCGAAGGTCTGGAAGGCTCCCGCTTTACCGTGACCAACCCCAACGCCTCGACCACCTGTGGCTGTGGCTCCAGCTTCTCCATCTGATTGGTCAGCAGCACACATTTGAAAGGGTCCGGCAGGGCCCTTTTCTATTTGCGCATCTCTCCCTCATATATGAACCCCCTCTATATAGAGCAGGCAGCCTGGCCTGGGCGGCCCGGGTGCTGCCGAAGGCGACCTCTTATGAGCCCTTTGTCGAAGGTGTTTTGTACGATTTGGTTGCAGATTAAACACTTGAACGTCTTTCTCAAAAAAACACATAGTTTTTGCTTGTCAGAAAGAATCAGATCTCTATAATGCGCCTCCATCAGCACGGCGCAGTGCGCGTCTGGTCTGGCTTGCAAAGCAATCCAGTGAGGGTTATAGTTTCAAACCCTGCTCTTTAACAATTTGAATCAAGCAATCTGTGTGGGCACTCACAGCATCGAACATCAAACAATTTTGTTGATTTTCAATGTCTGGTGAAGTGACCAAGACAACTTCGGTTGTCACAGTTTATTTCAGCAATTCATTGAGCCGCTGAATGTCGTTACTTCGGTAATGGCG
>NZ_JAHUWU010000060.1:0-255 GCF_019218845.1 Aeromonas sp. sif0611
GATGCCTTGGCAGTCAGAGGCGATGAAGGACGTACTAACCTGCGATAAGCTGTGAGAAGTCGGTAAGAGACGCTATTACTCACAGATTTCCGAATGGGGAAACCCACTTAGCATAAGCTAGGTATCGCTGCATGAATACATAGTGCAGCGAGGCGAACCGGGAGAACTGAAACATCTAAGTACCCCGAGGAAAAGAAATCAACCGAGATTCCCTCAGTAGCGGCGAGCGAACGGGGATTAGCCCTTAAGTTTCTT
>NZ_JAHUWU010000062.1:0-255 GCF_019218845.1 Aeromonas sp. sif0611
GGCAGTGTCCTACTCTCGCATGGCGAATGCCACACTACCATCGGCGCTACCGCGTTTCACTTCTGAGTTCGGCATGGGATCAGGTGGTTCCACGGCGCTATGGCCGCCAGGCAAAAAACTTCAATCTCGGAAAGCTGACGTGAATAACGAGTTGCCTGTTGGCTTCGCTATCACTGAATTAGGTAGTAGTTCGTTCACTTGCTACAAGGCCCAGAACACTTCTTGGGTGTTGTATGGTTAAGCCTCACGGGTAAT
>NZ_JAHUWU010000063.1:0-255 GCF_019218845.1 Aeromonas sp. sif0611
GCATAGGCTTGCCAGCATTGGGTTTTTCTCAGGCGTGCCAATGGCGTCTTGGTCAAGGTAGAGCAGGTCCGCAAGCATTGTTTACAACGGTAACGCCGCAACCCCCGAGTCCAGCCCCAAGGAGCAAACTGGTCTGGCTGTGCATGACAATGGGGACAAGCAGGGCAATCCGGTAGCAAGGCGTTAATGCGAGAAGGCAAGCTGGGTTGCTGCAACTCACGCTGAGCGATATGTCGTTGTCGGACAGAGAGTTGC
>NZ_JAHUWU010000064.1:0-255 GCF_019218845.1 Aeromonas sp. sif0611
ACACCGTCACCATCACCATCACCGGCGTCAACGATGAGGCCGTCATTACCGGCACTGACACCGGCGGCGTGACCGAAGATGAAAGCACGCCGCTGCTGACCGAGACCGGCACCCTGAGCGTGACCGATCTGGACGGGGCGGATGAAGCCAAGTTCCTGGCTGGCAACGGCACCCCGAGTGCGGGCGCGCTGGGTAGCCTCGCCATCACCGAAGGCGGTGCCTGGACTTACAACGTCGACAACAGCAAGGTGCAGT
>NZ_JAHUWU010000065.1:0-255 GCF_019218845.1 Aeromonas sp. sif0611
ACCACACCGGTGGCGGGATCGATGGCAAACAGGCCGCCGGGATTGCCGGACAGGCTGTAGGTGACGGCATTGGTGGTGGCGTCGGCGTCGCTGGCAAAGGCGGTGACGCCGACCAGGGTGCCGATGGTGATGTTCTCGTCGACGGCATTGGCGGCGGCGTTGGTGTCGGTCGGGGTAGTGACATCGAACTCGTCGACATCGTTGATGGCGATGGTGAAGGTCTGCGCCTGGCTGGAGCCATCGGCACTGGTGGCG
>NZ_JAHUWU010000066.1:0-254 GCF_019218845.1 Aeromonas sp. sif0611
GGCAGTGTCCTACTCTCGCATGGCGAATGCCACACTACCATCGGCGCTACCGCGTTTCACTTCTGAGTTCGGCATGGGATCAGGTGGTTCCACGGCGCTATGGCCGCCAGGCAAAAAACTTCAATCTTGGAAAGCTGACGTGAATAACGAGTTGCCTATTGGCTTCGCTATCACTGAATTAGGTAGTAGTTCGTTCACTTGCTACAAGGCCCAGAACACTTCTTGGGTGTTGTATGGTTAAGCCTCACGGGTAA
>NZ_JAHUWU010000067.1:0-248 GCF_019218845.1 Aeromonas sp. sif0611
CCGACTCTGACCGAGACCGGCACCCTGAGCGTGACCGACGTGGACGGCGCCGACGAGGCCAAGTTCCTGGCTGGCAACGGCACCCCGAGCGCTGGCGCACTGGGTAGCCTGACCATCACCGAAGGCGGGGCCTGGACCTACAACGTCGACAACAGCAAGGTGCAGTACCTGGGCGAAGGGGAGACCAAGGTCGAGACCTTCACCGTGCAGTCTGTGGATGGCACCGAGCACACCGTCACCATCACCAT
>NZ_JAHUWU010000069.1:0-246 GCF_019218845.1 Aeromonas sp. sif0611
TGATGGCGAGGCTACCCAGCGCGCCCGCACTCGGGGTGCCGTTGCCGGCCAGGAACTTGGCTTCGTCGACCCCATCCACGTCGGTGACGCTCAGGGTGCCGGTCTCGGTCAGAGTCGGCTTGGTCTCGTCTTCGGTCACGCTGCCGGTGTCAGTGCCGGTGATCACCGCCGCATCGTTGACGCCGGTGATGGTGATGGTGACGGTGTGCTCGGTGCCATCCACAGACTGCACGGTGAAGGTCTCGA
>NZ_JAHUWU010000006.1:0-234430 GCF_019218845.1 Aeromonas sp. sif0611
AGTTTTTTGCCTGGCGGCCATAGCGCCGTGGAACCACCTGATCCCATGCCGAACTCAGAAGTGAAACGCGGTAGCGCCGATGGTAGTGTGGCATTCGCCATGCGAGAGTAGGACACTGCCAGGCACCAATTAAACAACGCTGTGAAACATCACGACGTTGGCCGAGAGGATGACACCTCAATGAAGCGGCAGACAATTTAGCAAAAAGCTAACCAGACAGCGGAGCGGTAGTTCAGTCGGTTAGAATACCGGCCTGTCACGCCGGGGGTCGCGGGTTCGAGTCCCGTCCGCTCCGCCACTAATTTGAAAGGCCTTCCCTAACGGGAAGGCCTTTTTGCTATGCGCCTTCAGCATCCCAAGAAGCCCAATCTATCGATTGGGCTTCTCTCGTTGTACCTTAACACGGCGAAAAGTGGACTCCCCTAGTAGTAGATGCAGAGCCAAACGGTCGTCTCGGTAGGATGGGTCCACTCCACCCTGTGCTGAAGGTGCGCCGGAATGTTGATGTAATCCCCAGGCCCAAGGTGGACGCGCTCCTGGACCCCGGTATCCGGTGTGATGAAGACCAGGATGGCTTCGCCTTGCATCAGCGCTACCCACTCGTGTTCGTCCTGATCGAACCATTCCCCCGTGGGGGTTTGTTGTCCCTGGGAGAGGATGCGCTCGATGCGAAAGTGATTGGTGCTGACCAGGTCGGTAAACACCTCATTGGGCAGGGGGGAGGGGATTTGGCCAAGCAGGTTACCTGTGTGCATGGGCTTGTCTCCGGCTGATGGGGGCTAGCTAAGAGTGTAGAAGCTGATGAGGTGCTTCCCATGTGGAAGTTGAGGCTTCCAATGAGGCTTTAAATGGAAAAGTTCGGGAAAATGGTGCCTGATCCGCTGCAATCTAGCCAAATTCTTGCTATTTTGCGCGCCATCACGCAAACGATTTCCTTCACACATTCAGGATGAGTTATGGCAACGCAAGAAATGACGGCCCGCACCGGCAATAGCGGGTTTCTGGACTCCTATTTCTCCATCACCCAGCGTGGCAGCACTGTCCGCCAGGAGTTGCTGGCCGGTTTGACCACCTTCCTGGCCATGGTCTACAGCATCATAGTAGTGCCGAACATGCTGGGTGCCGCCGGTTTTGAGCAGGGCCCCGTTTTCGTGGCGACCTGCCTGATCGCCGCCTTCGGCTCCCTGCTGATGGGTCTGTGGGCCAAGCTGCCGATGGCCATAGGTTGCGCCATTTCCCTCACCGCCTTTACCGCATTCAGTCTGGTACTGGGTCAGGGACTGAGCATTCCGGTCGCGCTGGGCGCCATCTTCCTGATGGGGGTGCTGTTTACCCTGATCAGCATCACCGGCGTGCGCCAGTGGATCCTGGATAACCTCCCCTCCGGCATCGCCCACGGCACCGGCATCGGTATCGGTCTCTTCCTGCTGCTGATCGCCACCAACGGCGTCGGCATGGTGATCAAGAACGAAGGGGCCGGTCTGCCGGTTCAACTGGGTGAAGTGACCTCCTTCCCTGTCATCATGACGGTGCTGGGTCTGGCTGCCATCTTCGGTCTGGAGCGTCGCAAGGTGCCGGGCGGTATCCTGATGGTGATCATCGCCATCTCCATCCTAGGCCTCATCTTCGACCCGAACGTGACCTGGCAGGGCTTCTTCGCCATGCCGAGCCTGACTGGCGAGAAGGGCTCTCTGGTTGGCAGCATGGATCTGCTGGGCGCCCTCAATCCGGTAGTGATTCCCACCGTACTGGCGCTGGTGATGACCGCCGTGTTTGACGCCACCGGCACCATCCGTGCCGTAGCTGGTCAGGCGGGCCTCATCAACGAACGTGGCCACATCATCAGCGGCGGCAAGGCCCTGACTGCCGACTCCGTCAGCAGCATGGTGGCTGGCGTGGTGGGTGGTGCTCCGGCGGCCGTCTACATCGAATCCGCCGCAGGCACCGCGGCTGGCGGCAAGACCGGTCTGACCGCTGCACTGGTCGGCGTGCTGTTCCTGCTGATGATTTTCCTCTCCCCGCTGAGCTATCTGGTACCGGCTTACGCCACTGCACCGGCCCTGATGTACGTCGGTCTGCTGATGCTGGGTAACGTCACCAAGCTGGACTTCAGCGATTCAGTCGATGCCCTCGCCGGTATGCTGTGCGCCGTCTTCATCGTACTGACCTGCAACATCGTAACCGGCATCATGCTGGGCTTCGTGGCACTGGTCGTTGGCCGCATCTTCGCTGCCGAGTGGAAGAAGCTGAACATCGGCACCGTCATCATCGCCCTGGCGCTGGTGGTCTTCTATGCCGGTGGCTGGGCCATCTAACCCGCCCGCTTATCCGGTTATAGCGAAGGGCCCTGCGGGGCCCTTTTTCATGGCTGTGAGGTCGCTAACAGTTTCCCGCCCGCCTGCCCCGCGCCGTTTCAGATTGAAACACTAATACCCCCTCTGCTGTTTCAAATCCGAACCGAACAGGCCGTCATTTTTCTCCCGATTTATCCCGTTAGACTGGCTCCATCAACCATTTGCCCACCCGTGCGGTGGCAAGCCAAGGAGTGAGCCATGAAGAAACTGATCAATGCCGTCGATGCTGTGGTCCGTGAACAACTGATGGGGATGGCAGCCGCCCACCCCGAGCTCAAGGTACGTATCGAACCCCACTACATCACCCGCGCCGACTCCCCCGTGATGGGCAAAGTGGCGCTGGTCTCCGGCGGTGGCAGCGGCCACGAGCCGATGCACGGCGGTCTGGTGGGCAAAGGGATGCTGGATGGCGCCTGCCCCGGCGAGATTTTTACCTCCCCGACCCCGGATCAGATGTACGAGTGCGGTCAGGCCGTTGATGGCGGCGCGGGCGTGCTGTTTCTGGTGAAGAACTACACCGGCGACGTGCTCAACTTCGAAACCGCGGTCGAGCTGCTGCACGGTGACGGGGTCAAGGTCGGCTTCTCGCTGATCGATGACGACGTGGCGGTCAAAGACAGCCTCTACACCGCCGGTCGCCGTGGTGTTGCCACGACCGTACTGTGCGAAAAACTGGTGGGGGCCGCAGCCGAAGCGGGCTATGACCTGACCCGCTGCGAAGCGCTGGCCCGCCGCATCAACAACCAGAGCCGCACCATCGGCGTTGCCACCCACGCCTGTACCGTGCCTGCTGCTGGCAAGCCCTCCTTCACCCTGGCGGACAACGAGATGGAGTTCGGCGTGGGCATTCACGGTGAGCCCGGCATCGAGCGCCGCCCCTTCACCGACCTCAATACCCTGGTGGATGACATGTTCAGCGAGCTGGCGGACAACACCCCCTATGGCCGCACCCTGCGCCACTGGGACAGAGCCTCCGGCAGCTGGCAGGAAGAGCACACCTTTATCGAACCGCTCAACAAGGGCGATCGGGTCATCGCACTGGTCAACAGCCTCGGCGGCACCCCCATCTCCGAGCTTTATGGCGTCTATGGTCGCCTCGCCACCCTGTGCGAAGAGGCTGGCATCCATCTGGTGCGCAACCTGATTGGCCCCTACTGCACCTCCCTCGACATGACCGGCATCTCCATCACCCTGCTCAAGGTGGATGATGAACTGATGACCCTGTGGGATGCCCCCGTTCACACCCCCGCCCTGCGTCGCGGCTGCTAAGGAGAACCCATGTTAAGCAAGCATCACATCGTCAACTGGCTGCTCGACTGCGAACACATCTTTACCGAGCAGCGTGACTACCTCACCGCGCTGGATACCGACATCGGCGACGGCGACCACGGCCTCAACATGCAGCGCGGCTTTGCCAAGGTGGCCGAGAAGCTGCCTGCGGTGGCGGACAAGGATATCGGTCAGGTGCTGAAAACCACCGGCATGACATTGCTCTCCTCGGTCGGCGGCGCCAGCGGCCCGCTCTACGGCACCTTCTTTATCCGGGCCGCAGCCAGCACTGACGCCTGCCAGAGCCTGAGCCTCAGTCAGTTGTGCAAAATGCTCATTGACGGGGTCGAGGGGATCGTCTCCCGCGGCCGCGCCGAGCCGGGCGACAAGACCATGTGCGACGCCTGGTGGCCAGCACTGGCCGCCCTGCAACAGGCGCAGCAGCAAGAGCTGCCGCTCAATGAAGCGCTGGACAAGGCAGTAGCGGCCGCAGCAGCCGGTACCGAAGCCACCATCCAGATGCAGGCCCGCAAGGGGCGCGCCAGCTATCTTGGCGAGCGCAGCATCGGCCATCAGGATGCAGGGGCTACCTCGACCCTGCTGCTGCTGACCGCCCTGCGTGACAGAGCGAGGTTGTGACATGATCGGAATCGTAGTTGTCTCTCACAGCGCCATGCTGGCGGCAGGTTTGAAAGCGCTGGCCGACCAGCTCGGCAGCCCTGCCCGATTGCTGCTGGCGGCCGGGGTCGATGACCCCGACCACCCCATCGGCACCGATGCCATCGCCGTGATGAGTGCGATTGAAGAGGCGGACGACGGCAGCGGCGTGCTGGTACTGATGGACTTGGGCAGCGCCCTCTTGAGCGCCGAGACCGCCCTCGAACTGCTGCCCCCCGAGTTAAGCGCGAGGGTGCGGCTCTGCCCCGCCCCGCTGGTGGAGGGCACCCTGGCCGCCGTGGTGGCGGCCGGTTCCGGCCTGACGCTGGATGAGGTGGCCGCCGAGGCGCTCGGCGCGCTGGGCCCGAAACAGGCGATGCTGCCCGCCAGCCCGGTGCAAGCCGCCACTGATACGGCCCCCGTTGCCGATGACGGCTGGCTGCGCTGCGAAGTGGTGGTGGACAATCCCCACGGCCTGCATGTGCGCCCCGCCGCCCGACTGGTGGCCGCCCTCAAACCCTTTGCCGCTGAACTCAAGCTGCAAAAGGGGGATAAAGAGGCCAACCCCCGCAGCCTGACCCGGGTGACCATGCTCAACGTGCGTCAGGGAGACCGGCTCACCCTGCTGGCTCGCGGGGAGGATGCCGAGGCCGCCTTGGCCTGCTTCCGACAGCTGGCAGCCGAGCGTTTCGGCGACTGACCTGCCTGCTTCAAGGCGCGGCTGCGGCCTCATCGGCCAGCCGCCGCGCCACTGTTATGCAAGTAAAGACGAAGGAGTCCCCGGCACTACCGCCCCTTCGCCCCGATTCTTAATAGATAAAGAGAGAGGGATAGAATATGGACCGCATCATCATCAGCCCCAGCAAATACGTGCAAGGCAACGGGGCCCTCGCCAATATCGGCAACTACGTCAAGGCGCTCGGCGCTAAGCCACTCATCCTGGCCGACGCCTTCGTCACCAAGCTGGTAGGCGATACCGTGGCCACCAGCTTCCACGGCGCCGGCATCAAGCCAGAGTTCGACTGCTTCAACGGCGAGTGCTCCCGCCCCGAGATCGACCGCCTGCTGGCCCGCTGCCAGCAGACCCCGTTTGACGTCATCATCGGCATCGGCGGCGGCAAGACCCTGGATACCGCCAAGTCGGTCGCCTTCTACCAGAAGGTGCCGGTGGTCATAGTGCCCACCATCGCCTCCACCGATGCTCCCACCAGCGCGCTGGCGGTCATCTACACCCCGGAAGGGCAGTTCAGCGAATACCTGATGATCCCGACCAACCCCAACATGGTCATCATGGATACCGGCGTGGTCTCCCGCGCCCCGGTGCGGCTGCTGGTCTCCGGCATGGGGGATGCGCTCTCCACCTATTTCGAGGCGCGTGCCAACAAGGTCTCCGGTTGCCAGACCATGGCCGGTGGTGCCTCCACGCTGGCGGCGCAGGCCATCGCCGAGCTCTGCTACAAGACCCTGCTGGCCGATGGCTACAAAGCCAAGCTGGCGGTGGAGCAGGGGCTCTGCACCAAGGCGGTGGAGAACATCATCGAGGCCAACACCTATCTGAGCGGTATCGGCTTCGAGAGCAGCGGACTGGCCGCCGCCCACGCCATCCACAACGGCCTGACCCAGCTCGCCGAGTGTCACCACCTCTACCACGGTGAGAAAGTGGCGTTCGGTACCCTGGTGCAGCTGGTGCTGGAGAACGCGCCCATGGCGGAGATCGAGACAGTGCTAGCCTTCTGCCGCTCGATCGGCCTGCCGACCAACCTGCATATGATGGGGGTCAAGGAGCTGGATATGGCACGCCTGATGGAGGTGGCCAAAGCCTCCACCGCGGAGGGGGAAACCATCCACAACATGCCGTTCAAGGTCACCGCCGAGGATGTGCTGGCGGCCATTGTCACCGCCCACCAGCTGGGGCTGTAACCGCGCCACGGCTGACCCTGCCATATAACACGGCCCCGCAACTGCGGGGCCGTTTCGTTTTCTGCGGGCCTGTTCGTGACAGCACTGCGTCAGCCGTGGTAGTCGGCGGGATCGATCTCGAGCAGCTTAAGCCGCCGCCACAGAGTGGTGCGACTGATGCCCAGTTGCTGGGCCATCTGGCTCACCTGTCCCTTGCAGGCGTGGGCGCAGCGCAAGATGGCTTGGCACTCCAGCTCGGCCAGTGTGAGCCGCGGTTGCCCCACCACCTCGTCCGCCACCCGCTGATAGCCGTGCCGAATGGCGGCGGGCAGCACCTCCGGCGGGATCTGCTCCTGACCGGCGTGGAGCAGCGCATGCTCGATGGCGCTGCGCAGCTCCCCCAGATTGCCGGGCCAGGGATAGGCGAGCAGGCAGTCGAGGGCCGCCGGGCTGAACTGGCGCAGCGGCTCGCGCCCCTGCGCCGCCAACTGCTGGCTGATAAGACCGGGCAGATCCGCCGTGCGCTCCCGCAGCCCCGGCAACCAGAGCTCGCACGCCTGCAAGGCATAGAGCAGCTGGCGGCCAAACAGCCCCTCCTGCACCAGCAGCTCAAGCGGGGCGCTGCTGGTGGCGATGATCCGCACCTTGAGCGGCAGGATGCGGGCCGAATCGAAGCGCTGGATGCGACCGGTCTTGAGCAGTTGCAGCAACGCAGCCTGCATGGGGGCAGAGAGGCACTCCACCTGTTCAAGCACCAGGGTGCCACCGTGGGCCAGCTCGAACTTGCCGGCCCGCTCCTGTCCCGCCTCGTCGGAGCCCATCAGCTCCAGTGCCATCCGCTCGCTAGGCAGCGCCTTGCAGTTGAGGGTAATAAGCGGCCCGGCGGCCCGCTCACTGCCAAAGTGGATCGCCTCCGCCAGCTGGGCCTTGCCCACCTCCTCCTCGCCGCGCAGCAGGATGGGGCCCGTGCTCTGGGCCGCCTGCCGGGCGTAGCGCAGCAGCTTGCGCATGGCGCTCGACTCCCCCACCAGCGCCGAGAGCTCGGGCACCGTCTGTCGCAGCTGGTGAATGGCCCGCAGCCGATCGACCGGGTGAAGCAGGGTGATAAAGCTGACCCCCTTCGGCCCGGGTAGCGGCTTGAGGCTTATCAGCGCATTGATGAACCCCCCGGAGTGCCCCCCGATCCGCTCCAGCGTCACCTCCACATGACTGAGCGGTGTCTGCCTCTTGATGGCCAGCTGCAAACGCTGGGGCAACAGCAGGTGCTGCTCCAGCGGCTGGCCGAGACAGAGCGCCGGATCGAGCCGCAGCCGGCTGGCCGCCAGCGCGTTGAGGTAGCGCAGCCGACCCTGTGGGTCCCAGGCCAGCACGCCGTCATCCATGCCGTCCAGCAGGGCGTAGAGCTCGCTCAGGTGGTGCTGGGACTCCTGCATCAGGGTCTCCATCTGCAGCAGATGGGCCAGCTCGCGCCCCGCACTGACGGCGAGCGCCAGATCCCCCGCGCTCGCCTCTTCCACCTTGCAGATCAGGGCCATGATGGCGACCTGACGGCCGTTGCTGTTGTAGACCGGGCTGGCACAGCTGCGCCAGGGATGCAGGGTCTGGTTGAAGTGCTGGGGGCCGCTGACGCAGAGCGGTAGCCCCTCCAGCGCCGCCAGATTGATGGCATTGGTGCCGATGCGCCCCTCGCTGAAGAAGGCGCCGGGGCCAAAACCCAGGGCTTCGAGTTCTGCCAGCGTCTCGCGATGGCCGGTGCGGGCCAGCAGGCAGCCGCTCTCGTCGGTGAGCAGCAGGGCGCAGGGGCGCCCCTCCATAAATTCGTAGAGATCCTCGAGGGCCATCTCGCCTGTGGTGAGCAAGTCCCGCTTGCGCTGGCGCAGGCTCTGCAAGGTCTGCCCCTTGGCGCTATGGGGCGGATGCCAGAGGGTGGCGCTGGTCTGGTGGGCACAGCGCAGCCAGGAGGCCTGCAGATAGTCAGGCCAGGGCTGAAGGTGCTGGTGGTCGGATGGCATGGTCACAGCAATATCCGGCAAGAGAGAGACCGACCATTTAACCACTCTTGCCGGCCCGATTCAGTGACCTGCCTCAGAGGGTGGCAATGGCATCCCGATCCTCGCCCGCCGCCCCCTCGGCAAATTGCTGGCCGAGCCAGTGGCAGAAGGCGCGGCACTCCGGCATCCCCTCGCTCTCCTGATGGATCAGCTGGCTCCACTGGGGCCCCTTGACCCTGAGCGCGGAGAGCGGCAGCAACTGCCCCTGCTCCCTGGCCGGCTGGGAGAGCCGTTCGCTCACCAGAGCCACGCCGAGCCCGGCGCTGGCCGCCTCCAGCAGCAGGCCGGGATCGGAGAAGTTGAGCCCCCGGGTCTGCAGTTGCAGATCCTCCCCCCCTCTCAGGGTCCAGTGGTGCCAGTCCAGCTCCCGCTCCCCGTGCAGGGTGGTGCGCTCTGCCGCAGGTTGGGCCAGCACGGCAGGGGCGGCCACCGGCAGCAACCTGTCCGCCAGCAGTGGCTGGTGGCGACATTGGGCCTGGGGGGCGAGATCCCAGCGCAGGGCGAGATCTATGGTCTGCTCCGCCAGGTCGGGCACCTCGTCGCTGGTGAAGAGCCAGAGATCGATGTCGGGGTGCTGGCGATGAAACGTCCCCAGCCGGGGCAGCAGCCAGTGGCGGGCGATGGCGCTGCTGGTGTTGAGCACCAGCTGGTTCGGCTTGCGGTACTGCTCGAGGCGCTGGATCCCCACCGCCAGTTGCAGCAGCACGCTCTGGGTGGTCTCCAGCAGATCCTGCCCTGCATCGGTCAGGGCGACCGAGCGACCCTGCCGGTGGAACAGCGGCTGGCCGAGCAGCTCCTCCAGGGAGCGGATCTGCTGGCTGATGGCGGACTGGGTGAGGTGCAGCTCCTGCGCCGCCTGATGAAAACTGCCGAGGCGAGCCGCCGCCTCGAAGCCCCGCAGCACGTTGAGCGGGGGCCAGTGCTTGAACATCATTGATTAGCTCCACTTATCACTTGCACTGAAAATCGATCGTTTGTTCGCCGTGTTATGGGGGGATAGTCTATTCCCATCGTCAGCAACCTTAATAGTACCTAATCAGAGAGGGAATATGCGGGAACAGGGAATAGTGGCAAAGGGATGGTTCATGCCCGCCGAATGGTGCCAGCACGCCGCGACCTGGATGGTCTGGCCCCACAACAAGGCGCTGTGGGAATCCGGCTGGGGTGTCACCCTGGCCGAGGTACAGCAGGACTTCGCCCGGGTGGTCAACGCCATTGTCCGGTTCGAACCGGTCAGGCTGGTGGTCGACCCTTCCGCGCTAGCAGAGGCGCGCACCCTCTGTGACGAGCGGGTGACCCTGGTCCCTATCCCGGTGGATGACAGCTGGTGCCGCGACTCCGGCCCCACCTTCATCTGTCATCCCGAACTCGGCACTGCCGGGGTGAGCTGGCGCTTCAACGCCTGGGGCGGCAAGTCGGTTCACGGTCTGGACGAGGGGTTGGCGCGGCGCATCCTCAACAGCCTGGAGCTGGAGTGTATCGGCAGCTTTCTGGCCAACGAGGGGGGCGCCATCCATGTGGATGGCGAAGGCACCCTGATCACCACGGAATCCGTGCTGCTCAACAGCAACCGCAACCCGGGGATCAGCAAGGGGGAGATCGAGCGGATCTTCAGTCGCCTGCTCGGCATCGAGAAGACCATCTGGCTGCCGGGGGATCCCGACCATGTCACCGGCGACATGACGGACGGCCATGTGGACGGAGTCTGCGCCTTCAGTCGCCCCGGCCAGCTGCTGCTGGATGCCACCCGGGATGCCGCCTCGACCTACGGCCTCGTGGTGCGGGAGAACCGTCGGGCCCTGGCCCTGGCCACGGATGCCAGAGGGCGCACCTTCGAGTTGCAGGATCTGAACGACGCGAGCGAGGCCATAGACACCGAGGCCGAGGTCTTCTGTGCCTCCTACACCAACTTCTACCTCGCCAACGGCGCCGTCATCATGCCCGCCTACGGGGTGGCGAGCGACCGGGAGGCGGCGGCTGTGCTGCAAGGCGCCTTCCCGCAAAGGGAGGTGGTCCCGGTCTCGATCAACCGGTTGGCCCACGGCGGCGGCGGTATCCACTGCATCACCCAGCAGCAGCCCGCCTGGCCGCTGCGGGGCTGAGCGTTGCACGGCGGCGGCCCATCACAGGGAGTAACCACATCATGATCAGGAAGATATTCGGGTGTATGGGCTGCCTGGCCCTGCTGCTGAGCCCCTCGGCCGAGGCCGGGGAGGCCGATGCGGCAACAGGAGAGGAGAAGGTGCTGCGGCTCTACAACTGGGCGGACTACTTCGCCCCCGATACCCTCAGCGCCTTTACCAGAGAGACAGGGATCCGGGTCATCTATGACGTCATGGACAGCAGCGAGACCCTGGAGGCCAAGCTGATGGCCGGTCGCAGCGGTTATGACCTCATCTTCCCCGGCGATACGGTGGCGGAGCGGCTGATGCGGGCGGGCAGCCTGCAACCGCTGGATCAGGGCAGGTTGCAGCACCTGGGGGAGATAGAGCCCGGCTTGCGGCGCCTGCAGCAAGCCTATCCCCATTCACGGGATGCGGTGGTGCCCTACACCTGGGGCACCATAGGGCTCACCTACAACGCAGCCATGATCCGGCAGCGGATGGCGGATGCCCCGGTGGGCAGTCTCGATCTGCTGTTCAAGCCCGAGCTGGCGGCAAAATTTGCCGACTGCGGCATCTCCATCATCGACTCCCCCGACGAGGTGCTGGCTGTGGTGCTGCACTACCTGGGGCGGGATCCCCACAGCGGCAAGGCCGAGGATCTGGATGCCGCGCTGGCGCTGCTCAAGGGGCTCAAGCCCCATATCCGCAAGTTCCAGTCCCAGCCGGTGACCCAGCTGGTCAACGGCGACCTCTGCCTGTCCCTGGGTTACAGCGGCGACATGACCTAGGCCAGGCGCGCCGCCGCCGAGGCGGGCAAGGAGGTCGACTTCGAGTACAGATTGCCGAAGGAGGGGAGCACCGTCTGGATGGATACCATGGCGATCCCGGTGGATGCGCTCCATCCTGACTATGCCTACGCCTTCATCAACTTCGTGATGCGCCCTGCCAACATGGCGGCCATCACCAACAGCACCGGCTATCCGACCGCCAGTGCCAGGGCCAGACCCATGGTGGATGCCACCATGACGGCCAACCCGGATATCTACCTGGACGAAGCCAGCTACCAGCGGCTCATTCCGGGCAAAGACATTGCACAACCCCAGATGCGTGCCCGGATGCGAGCCTGGACTCGTTTCAAGAGCAGCCTCTGAACCCCAGGAGTAGAAAGATGTTTTCCCGACGCCACGTATTGAAACAACTGGTCGCCCTCGGCGCCATTGCCGGGTTCGGCAGCCTGCCCGGCGCCCGCTCGGCCTTCGCCGCCAGCGAGACCGGTGCCGCCGGCCGCTACCACATGCCGGAGGAGTCCTCCCCCCAGGCCCTGGTCTGGGTAGCCTTCGGTGCCACCAGCGAGATCTGGGGTCGCAACTACAAGGAGGTGCAGGCAACCATAGGCCGGCTGGTGCAGGCCATGGCGCCCTACACCCGGGTCAACGTGCTCTGCCACCAGGATGACGAGGATCTGGCGCGCCAGCTGTGCGGCGAGCGCAACACCCACTTCGTTCACGCCGTGATGGACGATATCTGGCTGCGGGATACCGGCGGCGTCTTCGTGCAGGATGAGCAGGGGGAACTCGGGCTGGTGGACTTCAACTTCAACGGCTGGGGGGACAAGCAGGAGCACAGCCATGACGCCAGCATTGCCTCTCTGGTGAGCCGCCAGGCGGATGCCTATTACCTGCAGAGCGAGATCATCGGCGAGGGGGGCGGCATCGAGGTGGATGGCAACGGCACCGCCATCATGACCGAGAGCAGCTGGATCAACAGCAACCGCAACCCCGGCCTCACCAAGGCGCAGGTGGAGGCAGAGCTCAAGGCCAATCTGGGGCTGCGCAAGATCATCTGGCTGCCGGGGATCAAGGGCCGCGACATCACGGACGCCCACGTGGACTTCTACGCCCGCTTCGTGCGCCCCGGGGTGGTGGTGATCAACATGGACAAGGATCCCGACTCCTACGACTACAAGGTGACCCGCCAGCATCTCGCCATACTGCAGCAGGCGACGGACGCCGACGGCAACAAGCTGGAGCTGCATCAGCTGCCGCCGCCCCTGGGCGGGCGGGACAACAAGTTCAGCCGCAGCCCGGACTTTGCCGCCGGTTACATCAACTACCTGCCCATCAATGGCGCCGTGATCGCCCCCGAGTTTGGCGATGCCAAGGCCGACCGTTATTGCCGGGATCTGCTGGCCCGGCTCTATCCGGGACGCAAGGTGGTGCAGGTCAATATAGACCCGGTAGCGGCGGGGGGCGGTGGCATTCACTGCATCACCCTGCATCAACCTGCCTGACCCTCTCCTACCAACCGATAACCCGGGGCGTTGCTACGCCACGGGTTATTTATCCACGCCCATGTTTGTGAACCACAAGCCCCCCTGACCCGCCTCAGCCCTGCATCTTGGCCAGCAATACCATCTGGGTGTCACCTCGATCACACTCTCGAGTTATTCAAGAAGATGAGACTGGTTGGTGCTTTCCATTGCTGAGCCTTCAGTGTATTTTTGCCCGATGGCCAAAAATAGAGCCAAAAGAGAATCTCTACCAGATACGTTCAGCACCAGAGGAATAGCGTTATTATTTTTATTTAAAATAAATTTTCCTTGGCGGTGTTCAGGGTAAGCAGGTCTTACATGGAAGGCTATATTAACGGGTTTTAGACGCCATTCTTAAGCATTAGGGAGCGTAAAGTTGGATAGTAATAAGATTCCAAGTGCGTTAATTTCTTATTCTTGGGATTCCGAAGAGCACAAAGTATGGGTTCGAGGTATTGCTCAACGCCTCAGGCGAAACGGAGTGGATGTCAAACTAGATCAATGGCATGTAAAACCAGGACAAAGCCTTACTCAATTCATGGAGCGTGAAATAGTTGAGTGTGATCACGTCATTATTATATGCACACCAAATTATTATGAGAAGTCTTTGAGTCGCAAAGGTGGTGTAAGTTACGAGCAACAGATTATTTCAGGTCATATTGCATCTGGTGTACCACGCGAAAAATTTATACCAGTAGTTCGAGAGGGAAACTTTGAGCCTGGAAATAACTGTTCTATACCGCCGCATTTTTCTGGGATATTCGCAGTAGATATGCGAAATCAAGATTCAATAGATGGTTCGATAGAATTACTTTTGCGTAGTATATTTAACGAACCGTTGCATGCCATACCTGAAATAGGGGAAAGGCCCATATGGGATGTTCAAGAACAAACAAATTTTTCTGAGCTTCGTTTACCAACAATAGACTTAGATGGTTATGAGCTTCGTAGTGGTTTAGCTCAGCATCATCGGACACCCGAAACCTTCTATATGCCCAGAGAAGATGAAAGACAAACGTTAAATGTCGGAGACATAGTTAAACTGATTTTTATTATAGCGGTTACGGCCGACCCAGAAGATCCAGATGATGACGGTACTTTTGGGGAGCGCATGTGGGTAATAGTCAAAGGTAGAATAGGACCTTACTATATAGGAAACCTAAACAATATGCCTTTAACTTCTGGTGAGCAAGATAACTTAACTTTTGAAGATGAAGTAATATTTTTACCTGAGCATGTTATTGATATACAAAAAGCCAGTAGGTTCGATTAGCCATAAGGCGTAATCGGACGTTCGCGTAAATCAATTCTCCCGCTATAACAGCCATCCATATTTCCCTGCTGACAGATGCCGCTGATTCACGGAAACGGTGGGACGGCGGTATCTCGATCTTCCGATTACGCTTCGCTAATCGAACCAGCATGGGACGGTAATATGTGGGATATGCAGGTTGGTGCGGATCAGCCAATCTGACACGATCGCCATAAATCACGATCGTCAAAAACCAAAGAGCCGCCCGATGGGCGGCTCTTTGCATCGCGATGGATGGCTGAATCGCCTTGTTACTGAATCGTCACTCGGCCTTGGGCGGTGCAACAACAGCTGCCGCTTGTTGGTCATCTTCCTCGATCCAGGCGTCCAGCAGGGTGTAGCCCACCGCCAGCAAGCCGCCGATAACCCCTACCAGAATGAGGATTAGCGGCAGGTCGGCGCCACGCTTGATCAGGAAGGGGCGCAGGAAGTTGTCCATGGTGCCGTTCCATGGTACCTCGCTCAGATCCCCGTCATGCCGATCTCGTCGAGCTGGACATGGGCGCCCTGGCGCAGGGTGTAGAGCACGGCCTCGGCCAGATCCTCCACCTGCAGCCAGCCGGGCTTGCGATCGCCCGGGCAGGCCGGGGGCGGCACCTGGACCAGACCGGGGCAGAGGGTATGCACCCGAATGCCCTGATGCTGCACCTCCTCCCGCAACGCCTTGGCGAAGCCCAGCACCGCAAACTTGGCGGCGCAGTAGACGCCGGCCCTGGCGTAGCCGTTCTTGGCGGCCTGGGAGGCGATGTTGATGACGGTGCCATGGTGGCTCGCCAGCATGTCCGGCAGGCAAGCCTGGGTCAGCAGGAAGGTCCCCTTGGCGCAGGTGTCCATGACCCTGTCCCACTCAGACTCCGGCAGATCCTGCACCAGGTAGTCGCTGCCCACCCCGCTGTTGTTGACCAGCAGGTCGATGGGACCGAGCCGCTCCCGGGCCTCGGCGTGGCGGGCGCGCACCTGATCGCCGTCGCAGAGATCCAGCACAAGCGGCAGTACCCTCACCCCGTAGCGGGCGCTGAGCCGCGCCGCCTCCTGCTCCAGCAGTCCCAAGCGGCGCGAGACCAGTACCAGCTCCACCCCCTGGCTGGCCAGGGCCTCGGCGATGGCCAGCCCTATACCACTGGCGCCACCGCTGATCAGGGCGCGTGTTGCTCTCAGTTCTTTCATCTTGTCTCCTCCTTCAATAGAGCAACCATTGTGTCGGCAGGGGCTAGGGAAGCCTAGGGGAGGGAGGGGGGTGGATTCGAACCCTGGTTCGTGTTTTGACACGCTGACTCGAACTTTGGTTCTATGTGGGCGCAACCGGGCTCAAACGGTGCAAAAAAAGACGCCGCCCAGTGGGCGGCGTCTTGTTTCTCTTGCGGGCGGGTCACTCCACCGGGGGCGGCACGGGCGCCTCTGTGGCGGGCGTTTGCTCCCCCTCTTTTATCCAGGCATCCAGCAGGGTGTAGCCCACCGCCAGCACCACGGGGCCGATAAAGAGCCCGATAATCCCCATCGCCAGCAGGCCGCCGATGACGCCCACCAGGATCAGGATCAGCGGCAGGTCGGCGCCGCGCTTGATGAGGAAGGGGCGCAGGAAGTTGTCCATGGTGCCCGCCAGCAGGGACCAGACCAGCAGGAAGGTGCCCCAGGTGGTGTCACCGCTCCAGTAGAGGTAGCCCACGCTGGCCAGCAGCACCGGGAAGGGGCCTATCTGGGCGACGATCAGCAGGAACATCAGCACCACCAGGATCATGACGTAGGGAATGCCCGCAATCAGCAGGCCGATTCCGGCCACCGAGGATTGCACCAGGGCGGTCACCACCACCCCCATGGCGACGGCGCGGATGGCCTGGGAGGCGAGCACCACGGCGTTGTCGCCACGCTGGCCCGCCAGGCGGTGGGCGAAGCGGCGAATGCCATCGGCGGCTTTTTCCCCGGAGTGGTAGAGCAGGCCGCAGATGGCCACCGTCAGCAGGAAGTGGACGAACAGCAGGCCGAGGTTGCCGGCCTGGGCCGCCAGCCAGCGGGCGGTCTGGCCGAAATAGGGAGCCAGCTTGGCGAACAGCACCTGACCGCCGCTCGCGAGGATCTGCTGCCAGAACTCGAACAGCTTGTCGCCCACCAGAGGCACCTGTTGCAGCCAGAGCAGCTCGGGGGGCGGGGAGTGGCTCAGCTCGGTGCCGAGATCGATCAGCATGGGGGCCTTCTCCGCCACGTTTGCCAGGGCCATGAACAGCGGAATGACGAACATCAGCAGCAGGATGCAGCTCATCAGCAGCGCCGCCAGGGTGCGTTTGCCCCACAGCAGGCGCTGGGCCATCTGCATCAGCGGCCAGGTGGCGATGGTGATCATGGTGGCCCACACCAGAGCGGGCAGGAAGGGGCGCAGCACCATGAAGCACGAGATGATGAGCAGGCTGAGAAACAGCAAGCCCAGGGTGATCTTGGCCAAATCCACTTTTTTCATATGCATTGCGTTCCCTTTAGCGAGGGGGAGAGCTCCGTGGTCCGGAGCCCGTATTGATAAAAGACAGCAACCACCAGAGCGCGGCACTCAGCCAGAATCCCAGGCAGCCATAGAGTAACCCTTTTCCCACCAGGATCAGCACTGAGCTGTCGGTGAGTATCGGGAGCGCCAACAGCAGTCCCCCAATGAGCAGACCGCCCGCCAGGGCCAGCACGGCGGCGTGGAGGGCGGGAGCTGGGTGTCGTTCGAGTTGTAGCAGATTACCCGATACCAGTCCCAGGGTGAACATGGCGAGCCCCGCCAGGGCGGTGGATTGGGTCAGCCAGCCCGCCAGGGCGCAGGCCAGCAGCATGAGAGCCCAGGGAGCTTGGCGCTGCGCCAGTGCCGCCAGGGGGGCGCGCAGTGCCAGCAGCAGGGCGCCGAGATCCAGGCCGGCCGCCACATCCGAGAGGAAGTGCACCCCGAGCCAGATACGGGCCAGCCCGGCCAGGGCCGCCAGCAGCAGGGCCAGCCCCATGCCCTGCCAGGCTCTGAGGGGGGTCAGGGCGCCAAGCAGCAGGCCCCAGAACAGCAGGGTCGATGCGGCGTGGCCGCTCGGCATGCCAAAGCCCTGGGCACTCCTTTGCCCCAGCATGGGGTCGAGGTGGAAGGGCCTGGGCCAGGCTATCCCCTCCTTGAGCAGCTGCACCAGCAGGGTGAGCAGCACCATGGCAAACAGCAGGTTGCGCAGCCTTGGCCAGCCCAGCAGGGGGAGCAAGAAGGGGATCAGGGCTAGCTGGAAGGCCGCGGATCCCAGCAGATTGCCGACCTCAAGCCAGCGCGCGTCTGGCCCCAGCCACTGCTGCAGGCGCTGGATAAGCGGCAGCTCTGCCCTGTGCAGGGCGCTGCCTTCGAGACTGAAGTCCGGCACCCACTGCACCTTGCTCTCGGGCACCTCGGCCAGCCGCGGGGCGAGCCAGTCGAGCTGCGTCGGGAAGCGGCGCTGATCATGGGGCAGGCGGGCGACGTCGATCAGTCTGGCGTTGAGGATCTCGCCGCCGAGGTTCGGGGCCTCAAGCAGGGAGACAAAACCCGAGCCGCGCTGAGCCTGAATGGGAGAGATCGTCTGGCAGGCGAATACAGTGGCGCGCTGCCAGCGCCCCAGCTCCCCGGTGATCCGGCCATGGAGCCCCGTCTCCTCGAACAGCTCCCGCAGGGCAGCCTGGGCCGGAGTCTCCCCCGCATCTATGTAGCCACCGCTCAGACTGTAGCGATCGGAGATCCTGTCTTGCACCAGCAACAGCGCCTGCTGGTGGCGGATCACGCAGGCGGCCGCAGAGGGGGGCGATTCGGCGGCAAACAGGGAAGATGACAGGGTGCCGAACAGCAGAAGCAGGAAAAGAGCGGGTCTGAGCATGATGGCGCTAATAAGGGAATAGATGGGGACAAGGGTCACAGAAATCAGATACTTGGGCAATGACTTCCGGTGGATGGCCGGCGCCGGCAGGGCGCGCGACGATCCAATCTGGGGCGCAAGGATTGCCGTCGACCCGGGCAGTCCCTAGTATTGGCGGCTATTGTTCTTCTCATTCAACACATCTTGGGGCCTTTCATGCGACAGTTCGGTTTCTTCCTGGGGATTGCCATCGGCGTCATCCTGATACTGTTTGGCAGCATCGTCATCTTCCAGGCGCTGCCTGCCGCACTGGACGTGCTGGAGATGCCGAGCCGCATCCCCTTCGTGCGCGAGGTCTACACCTGGCTGATGAGCAGCGCCAATGGCCTCACCGCCCAGCTGGAGCAGAACTTCTTGGAAGCCTTCCAGACAGTGCTCAAGCTGATCCTGCTCATCACCTTCATGTGGGTCTGCGTCAAGCTGGTCAACATGGGGGTGCTGATCATCCGGGCTGGCGTCGATCTTATCCGCACGGCCATCGAACACAGCGAAGACAAGGTGGCCAAGCCCACCGAGCAGGATCGCCACTTTTAAGGCTCCCCTGCCCATTCGCAGATAAACAACAGGCCATCCTCGGATGGCCTGTTTGCATGGTGAGCGGGTTCGCCATCTTAGTTGAGCAGCTTCTCCAGCTCGGCCTCGGCATCCGCCCTGGCCTGATCGCTCTGCTTGATCGCCTTGTCTGCTCCCGCGTCGGCCTGTTTGTGCACAGTGCTGACCGCATTGCTGACGACCTTGTCCGCCTGCGGCTGCACCGTGGCGGAGGCGTCGCTGACGGTCTTGTTCGCTTGCTGCTGTACCGTGGTGGAGGCGTCGCTGACGGTCTTGTTCGCTTGCTGCTGCGCCGTGGTGGCGCTGCTGGCGGCCTGTGTGGCTGAGTCGCTGACGGCTTTGCTCGTTTGCTGCTGCGCCGTGGTGGCACTGCTGGCGGCCTGTTTGGCTGAGTCGCTGGCGGCCTTGCTCGCTTGCTGCTGTACCGTGGTGGCGCTGCTGGCGGCCTGTTTGGCTGAGCCGCTCACGGCCCGCTTGGCAGAATCCGTCACGGCCTGGTTGGCCTGCTGCAGGGTACCGGTGACGCTCTTGTTCACCTGCTGGGTCGCTGCGCTGGTGGCGCCGTTGACCGCCTGGCTGGCGGAGCTGGAGATCGCCTGGGTCGCGCTCTGTTGCAGGCTGCCCACCATGTTGCCCAGCAGGGAGGTGCCGGACCCCGTCATCGCCTGCCCGACGCCGCTGAGCGCGGTAGCGGTGGGGTTGCCAGCCTGCCACTCCTGCATGGCGCTCGGCCAGGTCGGGGTCGCCGCCGTCAGGTTCTCGCCAAACACCTGAGTCGCGCCGTCGCCCTTCTGCAACATGACGGAGAGCTGGTTGGTGTCGGCGTTCCACACCATGCCGGCCTGTTTGGTCACATCCGGTACCGGGGCGTAGCGGGAGACCACGTAAAACAGCGGCCCCTCCTGCTGCAACTCGTTGGCCGTCTTGAGCAACTGCATGGTGCTGTCGTAGTTGGGTCCCAGCATGGCGGTCATCCTGTCCTTGATCAACGGCTGCTCGAACAGGTTGGCTTCGTTCGGATCGAATCCGACCAGGGGCTTGAGCAGGGCCCACATCAGCTGGCTGGTGGGGCTCATCATCAGCAAGGGAGCTACACAGGCGGACAACATCAGGCTCAGGCAGGCGGCCTGGAGCAACGGCATGATACGCATCGACAACATATCCAAGTAATTATTTGATTAATGAGGTTATATGCTGTCTTTTCCCGACAGCATGACCCGAACTGGCCCGGTTTCTCACCCATGGGATCGGCGGGCGCTGGCAGGCTATCATATTGCTTCCGGAATGCCAGATGAGCCGACATTTATTGGTCAAGTTGGCGACACCTGTGGTCGCTTTAGGGGATCACTCTCTCGTTGTCACAGGTGTCACCCATGATCCGAACCGTGTTTTGTCTGTTTGCCCTCGGCGGCCAGCTCCCCGTGCTGGCGGCCCCGGCATCGAACCCCCTCATCCATTCGGTGGGCACAGATCTGGTGCTGCCCCTGGGCTCATTGCCCGAGCGGGTCTGCTGGTATCAGGATCAGAAATATTCCCTCGGCGCCCGCATCCAACAGGGGGATCTCTGGCTGGAGTGCGGCCCGCAAAACGACCAGGAGAGCAACGGGCCCCTGGCCTGGCGCGAACCCGACATCTACGAACTCGTCGACGAAGGGGCGGCCAACAGGGAGACGATCAGGGTAGGTCAGTGAGCCTTTTCTTGATCCAGCTAAAGACATGGACGTGATCCCTGTCGCATAATGCAGCTCCTTTCTTCTCTTGGCTGGAACCTAAGAAATGGCTCGTCGCTCTTCCAATGCACAACGTCGTCGCAGTAGCTGGTGGTACAAACGCTTGTTGGCAAGGGAGCGGGAAGAGCGTGAAGCACGTTCCGTAAGAGATTGATATTGCATTGAAAAACGGAGCCTCTGGCTCCGTTTTTTATTTATCACCAGCTCGGCGGTACTCTTCCAATGCACAGCCTGGTTGCCGTAACGGGTGGTTCAAACCCTTGTTGGCAAGGGAGCGGGAAGAGCATGAAGCGCGTTCCGTCCGGGATGGATACTGCATTGAAAAACGGAGCCTCGGGCTCCGTTTTTGCGTTTATTACTCTTAGCAGAATAACAACGGGGGCCATCAGGCCCCCGTTTTGCTTTTGCAGATTTTTCCTGCTTGCGATTTAGCGCTGCAAGGCGGCCAGTGCCAGTTCGACCCGCTTGGCGTACTCGGGGTCGGCCTGCTCGAAGTGCTTGAGCTGGGCCGCGACTATGGCGTCATCCTCTACGTTGACGAGGGAGCGGGCCAGGTTGGCGGCGAGGCGCGCGCGCTGCCCCTCGTCCATCAGGCGGAACAGATCCCCCGGCTGGCTGTAGTAGTCGCTGTCATGGTCACGGAAGTCGTAGTGCAGGGCGGCCCCCTCCAGACTCAGCGCCGGTTCGTGCTGCTCGCTCGGTTGCTGGGTACCGAAGCGGTTCGGCTGGTAGTTGGGGTTGGCGCCGCCATTGCTGTCGCTGCGCATGGCGCCGTCGCGGTGGGCGCCGTGATGGAAGGGGCAGCGCGGGGCGTTGACCGGCAGCAGGCCGTGGTTGACGCCGAGGCGATAGCGCTGGGTGTCACCGTAGGAGAAGAGCCGCCCCTGCAGCATGCGATCCGGCGAGAAGCCGATGCCGGGCACCACGTTGGCCGGGGTAAAGGCGGCCTGCTCCACGTGGGCGAAGTAGTTGTCCGGGTTCTGGTTGAGCTCAAGCATGCCCACCGGGATCAGCGGGTAGTCGCTGTGCGGCCACACCTTGGTCAGGTCGAACGGGTGGATCTTGTAAGTCTGGGCCTCGGCTTGTGGCATCACCTGCACATAGACCTTCCAGCGCGGGAAGTCGCCCCGCTCTATGGCGTTGTAGAGATCCGCCTGGCTGGTCTCCCTGTCCTGGCCGACGGCATTGGCCGCCTCTTCATCTGTGTAGAAGCTGTGGCCCTGCTCTGTCTTGAAGTGGAACTTGACCCAGAAGCGCTCGTTGGCCGAGTTGATGAAGCTGAAGGTGTGGCTGCCGTAGCCGTTCATCTCCCGCAGGCTCCTGGGAATGCCGCGATCGCTGAACAGTATGGTGACCTGATGCAGGGATTCTGGATGGCGAGACCAGAAGTCCCAGGCGGCGGTGGCGCTGCGCAGGTTGGTGCGCGGATCCCGCTTCTGGGTGTGGATGAAGTCGGGGAATTTTAGCGGATCACGGATGAAGAAGACGGGGGTGTTGTTGCCCACCAGATCCCAGTTGCCCTGCTCGGTGTAGAACTTGAGGGCGAAGCCGCGCACGTCGCGCTCGGCGTCGGCGGCCCCCTTCTCGCCGGCCACGGTGGAGAAGCGCAGGAAGACCGGCGTCTGCTTGCCGATGGCGTTGAACAGGTCGGCCTTGCTGAATTGGCTGATGTCGTGGGTGACGGTGAAGGTGCCGTAGGCGCCCGAACCCTTGGCGTGCACCACCCGCTCGGGAATGCGCTCGCGGTCGAAGTGGGCGAGTTTCTCCATCAACCAGATGTCTTGCATCAGCACGGGGCCGCGGGGGCCGGCGGTGAGGCTGTTGTTGTTGTCGACGACGGGGGCACCGTTGGCGCTGTGCAGGGTCTTGTCAGTCATGGGGCATCTCCTTGTGATGAGCCGCCAGACTAGGGGAAGGGCGCGCCCGGCTCCAATGGAGTGTGCCTAACCCTTTGATTGGTTTCGCTGATGGGGGGTGGAAACGAACGCCAGCCTTGCGGCAAGATGGGACTCAGCCAATCAGGAGGTCTCATGTCCATCACCATTCGCCGCGCCGGGCCGGAAGATGCCGCCCCCCTGCGCGATCTCTACGCCATGCCCAAAGCCCAGGCCGGTACCCTGCAACTCCCCTTCGCCTCGCTGCACCACTGGCAGCAGCGGCTCGAGCCGCGGGACGGGGTCACTGTGCTGCTGGCCGAATCCGATGGTCTGGTGGTGGGTAACCTGACCCTGTGGCAGGAGCCCAACCCGCGTCGGCGCCACGTGGCGAGCCTCGGCATGGCGGTGCGTGATGACTGGGCCGGGCGCGGCGTGGGCTCGGACTTGATGGCGGCGGCGCTGGATCTGGCGGACAACTGGCTCGGGCTGACTCGCCTCGAGCTCACCGTCTGGAGTGACAACGAGGCGGCGCAGGCGCTCTACCGCAAGTTCGGGTTCGTGCAGGAAGGTGTCGCCCGGGATTACGGCCTGCGCCACGGCGTGCTGGTGGACACCCTCTATATGGCGAGAGTGCGCTCATGATCGACTATCGCGAGCGCCTGACTCCCGTGCTGCGGGCACTGGAGCAGGAGCCGGATCTCTCCATCGAGGAGCTGGCGAGCCGCGCCTGTCTCTCCCTCTATCACTTCCACCGGGTGTTCACCGCCGTGGTGGGGGAGTCCCCCGGCGAGATGTGTCGCCGGCTGCGGATGCAGCGGGCGGCCTGGCAGCTCTGCTATACCGATGCCAGCGTCACCGCCATCGCCCTGGGGGCGGGGCTCGGCAGCTCCCAGGCCTTTGCCAAGGCGTTTCGTCGTCACTATGGCTGCACCCCGGGAGCGTTTCGCCGCGACAAGAGCAAGAATGGACACCTGATGAGCAAGGAGGGACACGCACTTGCGCAGCCGGATCCTTATGCTGAGAGTCACTCATCAGCAAGGAGCAACACCATGAAAACCGTCGAGATGGATGCCCGCACCCTGGCCTATGTCAGGGTCACTGGCCCCTATGGCGAGGGCTATGACGCCGTCAGCAAACGCCTGCATCAGTGGGCTGCTGCGCGCGGGCTGGAGGACGGGGAGTGGATCTTCATCTACCACGACAACCCCGAGGTGACGCCGCCTGCCCAGTGCCGTACCGACATCGGCATCACAGTGCCGGTGGGGACCCTGGGAACGGGGGAGGTGGAGACCCAGCTCATCCCAGCCGGGCGTTACGCCCAGTCCCGCTACCTCATCACGGATCGCAACCAGTACGGGCCGCGCTGGCAGGAGCACATAGGCGACATCGTTTCCGCCGGGCTGGCGTTCGGCGACGGCCCCTGTTTCGAGCTCTATCACAGCATGAGCAATGATCCCCTGCAGGATGACGTGAGCTTCTGCTCCAGCGTGCGATAAGCGCGTGGCAATGAAACGAGGCGCCCAGAGGCGCCTCGTTTCATTGCGTGTTGGTGCCCCGGACCAGCACAGTCAGGCACATGGGCAGATCCCCATGCCGACGCCCATCAGGGCTGGCTGGACACCTTGTTTCGGCGGGACTTCCACCACCAGCGCAGCCGGATCTGGGAGATGAGCATGCCCGCCAGCATCAGGGCGCAACCAACGATGGCCCTCTCGTCCAGATGCTCTCCCAGCAGCAGTACCCCGCCGATGGCGGCGAACACCGTCTCCAGACTCAGGATGATGGCGGCGTGGGCCGGGTGGGCACCGCGCTGGCCGACCACCTGCAGGGTGTAGCCGATGCCGACCGAGACCAGACCCGCGTAGAGCAGGGCCTGCCAGCCCGCCATGGCGCCGCCGAGGGTCGGAGTTTCGATGACAAAGGCCGTGCCAAGACTGAGCAGGCCGCACACCACGAATTGCACTCCCGCGAGGCGAATGGGGGCGACCCGGTTCGAGTAGTGATCGAGCACCAGCAGGTGAATGGCCCAGAACAGGGCGCCGATCACCTGCAACAGATCGCCGTATCCTATGGTGAACTCTTCGGTGACGCTGAGGTAGTAGAGCCCGGCCATGGCGATGAGGGCGCCTACCCAGGTGTTGGCCCCGGTCTTGTGGCGCAGTGCCAGGCCGATGACGGGCACCAGTATGATGTAGAGACCCGTGATGAAGCCCGCCTTGGCGGCCGTGGTGTAGAGCAGCCCCACCTGTTGCAGGGAGGCGGCGCTGAACAATACGCCCCCGGCGATCAGGCCGCCGACCAGCAGCAGGCGGCGATCACCGGATGGTGAGCCTGGTTGCGGCCTGGGCTGACGCGATTTGAGCCACCACAGCAGCGGCAGCAGGGAGAGGGCGCCGAGCAGGAAGCGCAGGCCGTTGAAGGTGAAAGGCCCCATGTGATCCATCCCCAGGCGCTGGGCGACGAAGCCCAGTCCCCAGATGGCGGCGGCCATCAATAACATCATGTTTGAACGCATACGGATTCATCCCTGAGAGAGCAGTCAAGGGAGCACTCTGGCCCCTGTCAGTACGATACCCGCCTGCGGGGGGCTTTGTCGCCGGTGATTTGTGATCCGGCGTGGTCCCTGGATGAGGGAGGGGCGCCGGTGCTCAGTCGCTTGCCAGCCTGGCGAGCAGGGGCAGCAGGGCGAGCAGTAGCAGGTTGCCCCTCAGGATCCAGATCACCCAGAACTGCTGCTGGATGGAGACGATGGGCGCGCGTCCCTGACGCAGAGAGCGGCGCCAGTGATGAAACAGCCGGCTGGGGTAGCCGAAGCTGAGGGCCATGGCGAAGAACAGCAGCAGCTTGGTGCGATAGCCGGGATTGGCCAGCAGGGCCGCCGGTTGCAGCGGGTGGGCGAGCACCATGAGCACGCCGGTGATGAAGATGAGCAGCAGCGCCAGCGCCGCCAGGCTGTCCGCCAGCAGCAGCTTGCGCACCTGTTCGATGGACATGCCACGCCGGAACAGAAAGTACTCCGAGGTGATGGCGCCGGTCAGGGTGATCACGGCGCAATAATGGAGCGCGGTCAGCAGTTCCGGGTTCAACATCCGAGCCTGTTCCTTCTCGTTGGCCACATGGCAAGCTTCCTTTTGGACGCCATCGGGCGGGGCTGATATTCTGACACTACACGACCTCAGGGGATAGCAGGAGTCAGGGTTGGATAAGCGAGCAGTCTCCAAAAAAACCTGGTCCCTGGTTGCCCGGATGCGTCTGGGCCTGCTGCTGCTATTCATTCCGGTGCTGGTGCTGGGAGGCATCTACTACCTGCACATGGAGCGCAGCCTGCAACACGAGTTGCAACAGCGCCTGCTCGCCACCAACCACCAGTTGCGTCACGTCTTCATCGAACCCTATCTGCACGAGATGGAACGCGAGTTCACCCTCATCTACAACCAGGTGAAGGTGGAGGACATCAGCGGCCCCCGGCTGAACCATGCCGAAACCTACCTGAAGGAGTGGCAGCTCTACAAGGGGGTGATGGCAGACCTTATCTATATCTATGTCGGCACCGCCGAACGCCAGATGTTGATCTATCCCGAATGGCAGGCGGATGCCGGCTTCGATCCCCGGGAGCGCCCCTGGTATCAGCTGGCCAGCCAGCATGTGGGCAAGATGGTCTGGACCGAGCCCTACTACGACTACACCAACGGCAATCTGGTCATCGCTCTGGCGCGGGCACTGACCGACAAGGAGGGCAGGGTGCGCGGGGTGTTCGCGGTCGATGCCGTGCTGGCCCCCTTCTCCGCCCAGCTGAACCGGCAATTGAACAGTGGTTACCAGATGATCGTCAATCAGTCCGGCAAGGTGCTGGCTCACCCCGATCCTTCCCAACTGCTCAAGTCCATGACCCACCCGAGCTGGCTCTCCCGCTTCAGTCGGGAGGATGGCATCTTCCTGGATCAGGATTCCCGGCAATTTGTGGCCTACAGCCACTTGCCGGATCGGAACTGGGTGCTGATCAGCGTGCAGCCGGCGTCGAGCATCCAGGCCGTGGTGGCTCGGGCCTTGCTCAACGTGCTCGGGGTGGTGCTGCTGGCCAGCGTGCTCTACATGGTGTTGGCGCTGGTCTGGTCCCGTTACTTCAGGCGCATGCTGGACGAGATCTCCACCATGATCCGCGCCAGCCGAATGCATCCTGACGAAGTGCCCCATGGGGGCATGCACGAACTCAGGCATGTCTATGCCGAGCTGGCGGAGGTGAGCAAGGATTACCACGAGGCGCGCCAGCAGGCGAACCTCGACAAGTTGACCGGCCTTTACAACCGTCGCTTTTTTGACGAGCGAGTCAATCGCCTGCTGCTTGAGCACCAGCCGTTCTGTCTGGCCATGATCGATCTGGATGATTTCAAGCGGGTCAACGATACCTATGGTCACCAGACCGGGGACGTAGTGCTCAAGCGGGTGGCCAACCTTGGCGCCAAGCTGTTGGAGGATCACGGCTGGGTCTGCCGCTATGGTGGCGAGGAGCTGGTGGTGTTGCTGGCCAACCCGGATATTCACTTCTGTCAGATGCTGCTGGAGCAGTACAGGATTGGGGTCGCGTCGCTGGACTGGCGCGAGCCCGGCCTCGGGATCACCTTCAGCGGCGGCCTGGTGGCGAGCGCCCCCGGCCTGGATGCCAAGGAATTGCTCGATATCGTCGATGCCGAGGTGTATCGCGCCAAACGGGATGGCAAGAACCGCATCTATCTGGGGGGAATCGCTCCCTCGGCACAGAACGAGGTGCCGCCGGCAGACGATGGGGTACTGAGCAAAGAAGAGGCCTGAGGGCCTCTTCTTCATTCAGCAGTTCAAGGGAGTAACTGCCATGTCCACAGGGGCCAGCCCAGCTCAGAGGCGCACTGGCGCAGCGCGGGGGCCGGATTGACCGCGTGGGGATGTGTCACCGCCCGCAGCAGGGGCAGATCGTTGTGGGAGTCGCTGTAACCAAAGCTCCCCTGCCAGAGCTGCTCCCGCCCGGCAAAGAGCTGGTTGATGCGGGCCACCTTGCCTTCGCGAAAGCTGAGGGTGCCGTGAGTCTGGCCGGTCAGCATCCCCTCCTCCTCATCGAGCAGGATGGCCACACAGTGATCCATCCCCAGCATCTTCGCCATGGGGGCCACCAGATGCTCGCCAGAGGCGGAGATAAGTACCAGCTCGTCACCCCGCTCCCTATGCCACTCGATACGTGCCAGCCCCTCGGGGTAGAGGTGCTCACGCAGCACCTGCTCGGCAAAGTGGTGGCACTGCTGGCTGAGCCACTGGCGCGACTTGCCCACCAGCGGCTGCAGGGTGAAGGCCATGTACTGGTGCATGTCCATCTTGCCCTGATGGTAGAGGGACATCATGGCCTGCTCCTCGGCGATCATGCCGGCCGGAGCCAGCTCTTCGGCCACCATGTACTCCAACCAGAGGCTGGCGGAATCCCCGGCAATCAGGGTCTCGTCCAGATCAAACAGTGCCAGTGCCATGGGCGCTCCTCAGCGTGAAAATCGAAATGAAATGCGGCGTCATGCTACCTCACAGAGTTGATCCCGAGCCACCGCCAGGGTCACGGCACTGCCGGTGGCCAGCAGATCACTGGCAGAGCGGTTGAGGCAATCCACCGTCAACAGCCCCGCCTCGCACTCCACCTGATAGCGGATCACGTTGCCGAGCAGTTGCTGCTGGCGAATGATGCCGGGCAGGCTGGGTTCGCTGCTGGTCGCCCCGGCGGGCAGCAGGGTGATGGACTCCGGCCGCAGTGCCAGCTTGCCCTGAAAACGGGGGCCGAACAGCGACTTGCCTTGCTCGGCGCCAAGCAGGTTGTAGTTGCCGATAAAGCCCGCCACAAACTCGCTGGCGGGGCGGGTGTAGATCTGCTCCGGCGTGCCGCTCTGGACGATGGATCCCTTGTTCATCAGGAAGATCCGATCCGACAGGGTAAGCGCCTCCTCCTGATCGTGGGTCACGAAGATGGTGGTGAGCTCGAGCCGCTGCTGGATCTCGCGGATCTGCTGGCGCAGGCTGCGGCGGATGCGGGCATCCAGCGCCGAGAGCGGCTCGTCCAGCAGCAGGATCCGCGGCCGCACCACCAGGGCCCGGGCCAAGGCCACCCGCTGGCGCTGGCCGCCGGAGAGCTCGGCCGGATAGCGGCGCTCGAAGCCGGTCAGCTCCACCAGCGCCAGTGCCTCTTTCACGCTGGTCGATAACTCGCGCCCCGGCTGGGGCTTCATCTTGAGGCCGAAGGCGACGTTGTCCCACACCGTCATATTGGGGAAGAGCGCATAGCTCTGGAACACCATGCCGATGCCCCGCTTCTGGGGCGCCTGCCAGGTGATGTCCTCACCGGCCACACGCACCTGACCGCCATCCACCGGAGTGAGCCCGGCCAGCGCCCGCAGCAGGGTCGACTTGCCGCAGCCGGAGGGGCCGAGCAGGGTCACCAGCTCCCCCTTGCGAATGCCGAATTCGATCCCCTCGAATACCGGGGTGTCGCCGTAGGATTTATGCAACTGATTGACTTCTAAATGAAACATCTTGGATCACCGATGAAATCTGTTGGCTGCCCAGGTGAGCAGCAGGGTCAGCAGGAAATAGCTCATCACCAGCGCACTGGTGAAGTGGCCCGAAGTGGCGCGCATGTTGTAGAGGTAGACCTGCAGGGTCTCGTAACGGGTGCCCACCAGCATGTTGGCAAACACGAACTCACCGAGCAGGAAGGAGAGGGAGAGAAACAGCGCCGCCAAGAGCCCCTTGCGCAGGCAGGGGATCACCACCAGCAGGAAGGCGCGCCGACTGCTCGCCCCCAGCAGATGGGCGGCATCCATCAGATCCTTGAGCGGCACCCCCTGCAAACTGTTGGCCAGCGCCCGGTACATAAAGGGGAGCACCACTGTGAACCAGGTGCCGATCAGGATCCACGGCGTGCCGATAATCGGCAGCGGGCCATCGGCGTAGATCTGCAGCAGCCCTACCGACGAGACCACAGGCGGCACCGCGAAGGGGAGCAGGATCAGCAGGTTCATCCAGGGATCCAGCTTGGGGAAGTAGTAGGCCACCACCAGCACGGTGGGCACCAGCACCAGGGTCCCCAGCAACAGGGTGGCGAAGCAGACCAGCAGGCTGCGGCCAAACGCCGCCAGAAAGCGCGGATCGCCCCAGAGCTTGAGATACCAGTCGAGGGTGAAGCCATCCGGCAGCAGGGTCGCCCCCCAACGGGTGGAGATGGAGTAGAGAAAGGTAGCCAGCAGCGGCAACAGCAGGGTGGCGACCAGCCCCCCCAGCACCCACTTGGGCCAGCGTGGCGTCAAATCATGCATGGGATTGCCCCTTGTTCACATAGCTCTTTTTCAGCAGCCACTGGTTGGCGGCCGTCACTACCCCCAGCAGCACCATCAGGATCACCGCCAGCGCCGCCGCCATATTGGGCTCGAGGAAGATGTCGCCGGAGACCAGACTGGCCACCCGGATGGTCACCAGATTGAAGTTGCCGGTGGTGAGGGCGTAGGCAGAGGCATAGGCCCCCACCGCGTTGGCAAACAGGATGATCAGGGTGCCAAGCAGGGCGGGAGTGAGCACCGGCAGCGCCACGTGCCACACATACTGCCCCTTGCTCGCGCCCAGCAGCGCCGCAGCCTGCGGCCACTCATCCTGCAAGGCATCGAACGCCGGATAGAGCAGCAGCAGGGCGAGCGGGATCTGGAAGTAGGTGTAGATGAGGATGAGGCCCGACCCCGAGTAGAGGTTGAAGCCGTCGATCAATCCCCAGGATTTCAGCAGCAGGGTAACCGCGCCATTGATGCCGAGCACGATGATGAAGGCGAACGCCAGCGGCACCCCGCTGAAGTTGCCGGTCATGGTGACGAAGGCCAGCAGCACCCGCTTGACCCGCTCACCGCTGTGGCGCAGGGCCGCCGCCCCGAGCGTGCCGATGGCAAGCCCCGCCAGACTGGCGATACCGGCGATGCGCAGGGAATTGCCGAACGATTGCAGGTAGAAGGGGGAGCTCAGGATCTCCCGGTAGTAATCGAGGCCCCAGCCATCCGGGGTCTGAAAGCTGCCCACCAATACCCACACCATGGGGGCGAGCTGGAACAGGATCATCAAGAGGACAAAGGGCAGCAGCACCAGGGCCGGCAGCCAGTGACGGTGTGCCCTGCGCCGGGTTGCCACGGGTTGATCCGCGAGGATCTCGGTGGTTGCAGGCATCATCAGTGCACCTCGCGCATAAAGGTCGCCTTGAGCAGCGGCGGGCCGCTCGGCTTGTCGTGGGGAACCCCCAGCAGGTCGGCCATCAGGGCGCAGAGCTGGGTCTGGGCAATCACCACCCCATCCGGCCAGCGATCAATAAAGGCATCACCAAACAGCCAGAGCGGCACAGCGCGCTCTTCGGGCAGGGTGCCGCCGTGGCTCAGGTCGTTGTTCATGCCGTGATCCGAGGTGACCACCACCTGATACCCCTCCGCCAGCCACTGGGGCAGCAGGTCGGCCAGCAGGCTGTCCATGCGGCGCGCCTGATTGCGGTACTGGCGTGAATCGAGGCCAAACTTGTGGCCCGCATCGTCCACCCCCATGGGATGGATCAGCAGAAAATCGGGGTCATATTGGGTTCTGAGCCATTCCCCATCCATCAACAGGTGGCTGTCGGGATAGTTGTCATCCCAGTAGAAGCAGCCGTGCTGAATGGGCAGTTGCTCGTCATGGGTATAGCGATCCCGCGCTGCCAGCCAGGGGCTGCGGTTGTAGAGTTCGCTCACCCAGTAGTAGGCCGCCGCTGCGGTGCGT
This sequence comes from Aeromonas sp. sif0611, assembly GCF_019218845.1. Classification (NCBI taxonomy): domain Bacteria; kingdom Pseudomonadati; phylum Pseudomonadota; class Gammaproteobacteria; order Aeromonadales; family Aeromonadaceae; genus Aeromonas; species Aeromonas sp. sif0611. The sequence continues at coordinate 30,792 of NZ_JAHUWU010000006.1, forward strand.
TTGCCCGCGGCGCGGGCCAGATGGAAGATGGAGTCATGCAGACTGAGGCGACTCACCCCGTTGTGGGTGATGCCGCTCGCCACCGGTGGCACGCCGGTCAGGATGCACTCGTAGAGGGGTCGGGAGAGAGAGGGCAGGGCGGCACTCAGGGTCGTATGCAGGCCCCGCCCCGCCTCCACCATGCCACCGAGGTAGCCCATGGTGTGGGCTACCTCGGCTGCCAGACCATCCACAAGTACCACTATCACCTTGTGTTGCACTGGATTCCCTTACTGCATGTTGATCATGACGGTTTCTTGCCACTGGCGCGGCAGGGCCTTGGAGCTCTGCTCCCAGGCAGCGTGATCCTGCACTGGCTTGGCATTGGCGTACTGCTCGGCCGGCAGCAGCTTGGCCTTCACGTCATCCGGCAGGGTCACATTGCTGCGGATGGGGCGGGCGTAGCCACGGGCCAGGTTGATTTGACCGGCATCGGAGAGGATGTATTCACGGGCCAGCTTGGCGGCGTTGGGGTTCTTGGCCCACTTGTTGATGATGGTGGTGTAACCGGCGATGACGGAGCCGTCGCTCGGGATCACCACGTCAAACTTCTTGGGGTCGATCTGGTCGCGGTAGTTGAGGGCGTTGAAATCCCACAGCACCCCCACTTCCACTTCGCCCTTCTCGATATTGGCGATGGTCGGGTCGTTCAGCGACAGGCGGCCCTGCTTGGCTAGCTGGCCGAACAGATCCAGCGCGGGCTTGAGGTTCTTCTCGCTGCCGCCGGTGGCATAGGCCGCTGCCAGCACGCCGTTGTTGGCTTGGGAAGCGACGCCCACGTCACCCAGGGTCACCTTGTAGTCACCGCCGAGCAGGGATTGCCAGCTGGTGGGGGCAGCCTTGACCAGATCCTTGTTGATCAGGAAGGCGATGGTGCCGGTATAGGCCAGCATCCAGTGACCGTCCGCATCCTTGGCCCAGTTCGGAATGTCCGCCCAGGTGGAGGGTTTGTAGGGCTGGGTGACCCCCTGCTTGACCGCCACCGGACCGAAGGCGCCGCCCACGTCGCCGATATCGGCGGTGGCGTTGGCTTTCTCGGCGGCGAACTTGGCGATCTCCTGCGCCGAGCTCATGTCGGTATCCTGATGCTTGATGCCGTAGATGCTGCCCAGCTGCTGCCAGGTATCCTTCCAGTTGGCCCAGCTGTCGGGCATGCCGATGCTGCTGAGTTGCCCTTCACCACGAGCGGCCTTCTCGAGATCCGCGATGTTCTCGGCGGCAAACAGCGGTTGACTGATGGCCGCCAGGGCCAGTGCACTTGCGATCACGCTTTTCATCATCCCATCCCTCTGGACTAGGTCAGTTAAGGTTCGAGAGGGATGCTAGAGGGGAAATATGACGATGGCGGGGCGCTTTGATGGCGTTTTCGTGACAATCGCCCTGTCATGGCGCTGTCATCCACAGCGGTTACAACTCGGGACCGACAGCCGCTGGTCTACTCCAGGGGGCGCACACCGGAATGACCGACAGGGACGTGACAGTGACAGAGCGATTGAGTGAACAGGGGCTGACCGATGGCCGCAGCCCTTCCAAGTGCGAACAGATTTGCCGGACCCTGCGCCGCTATATTGGCAGCGGCCAGCTGGGGGCCGGGCAGCAGTTGCCCGCCGAACGGGCCCTGAGCGAGCGCTTCGCCACCACCCGCATCACCATCAAGGAGGCGCTCTCCAGCCTCGAAGCGGATGGTCTTATCTACCGGGCCGAGCGGCGCGGTTGGTTCGTGGCGCCGCCTCGCCTCACCTATGACCCCGCCATCCACACCCACTTTCATCAGTGGATCGGCGAGCAGCAGCGCACCGCCGAAACCCGGGTGCTGGCCCACGGCAGTGCGCTTGCCAGCAGCGAGCTTTGCCGCTGGATGGGGTTGGTGCCCTTCACCCCGCTCTATGAAATCCGCCGCCAGCGACTGATCGACGGCCGTCCCGTGCTGCACGTCAGCCACCATCTGCTGGCCAGTCGTTTTCCCGATATCGCCAGCGCGCCGCTGGCCAGCTCACTCACCGAGCTCTATCAGCAGCACTATGGCATAGGCCAGGGTGGGGCGAGCCTGGAGATCACCCCCTCGGCGGCTCGCGGAGAGATAGCCCGGGCCCTCAATCTGGCGGAGGGGAGTGCCGTGCTAAGACTGGTGCGGGTCAACTACGACGAACGGGGGGCGCTGGTGGATTGCGATATTGAACACTGGCGGCCGGATGCGATCCGTATCTGTCTCGATACGCGCGTCTTGCAGCCGCTCTCAGGTACACTGCAGCAAACCCGGCTCGTTGATTAGGGAATATCCAGAGCACTGACGGGCACAGTGGCGCTCCGTATCGGTCTCGATAGGCACTGCATCCGAAGGCGGCAAGAAGGTCTGAATGGCCGATGTAAGGCTAACGACCGAGCCAGCGAAAACGGACGGATCCCGCAGGATCCGCCGAGATCAGTTGTCGATATTGGGGATAAGGTCGTCGAAGCTCTGGTAGCCGCAGTCCGCCAGTTGCAGCGACATGGTGTAGGTCTTGCTGCCCTCCCGCTGGCCGATGGCGGGGCGGTTGAGTTTGAGCTCCTGATGCCAGTACTCCTTCATGCGATCGATCAGGGCCATGGCTTCGCTCTCGTCCAGGTGGAGCTGGCACAGCGCCATGTAGTTGTTCGACTTGTGCATGTTCTCCACCAGATAGTCCCCCAGCACCGACATGGCCTGGCGTGCCTGCTGGCGGGCGAAGCGACTGTGCTGTTCGAAGCTGATGCGCTCGCTGATGAGGAAGTGGTAGCTGTTGTCGATGCCGAGCTGCAATATGCCGAGCTTCTCCAGCTTGCGCAGATAGAGATAGCAGGAGGCGTCGGTCAGGCCGTAATCCCGTTTCAGATCGATCAGCGTCTTGTCGCGCCAGAAGATGTTGGCGAGGAAGGCGTAGAGGCCGGGCTCCTTGTGAAACGCCTCGTCCTGCTCCTGGGTGAAGACGGCGCGGCGGCTCTGGGCATCCTGGGTGCGATCCAGCAGCTCCTCGAACGAGAGGCCCACCAGATGGCAGATCTCCAGCAGGGTATCGAACGGCAGGGAGGGTTTGTTCATCATCCGCTTCACGGTGGCGATGGAGACCCCCATGGCTTCCGCCAGGGTCTGATAGCGGATCCCCTTGTCGGTCAGGGTCTTCTTCAGGGTGTCGAGAATGTGGTTGGCCAGGGTCTGGCTGTAGGTCATGCAACTATTCCTTTATCTGCATTTTTAGTCGTGTCAGAAAGTGAGTGATTTATCTGTATTGGGCTCAGTTTTTGACACCTAGAAAAACCAGAGGAGAGTAACCCGGTTATAACGGCTGAAATGGCCTGACCAGTTGTGGTGCAAGGTGGCAGATAATGACACTCGGTGGTGCATATCCTTCAACCTTTCAACATTTTGCTGGTGATGCATATTACATCGCACATAATCCAACACGAATCGGATTCAATACCTTCCTGGTTGAGAAAACGATTGTTTGCTTCCAATTTAAGGGTTTTTTTAACCGCAAGGTTTTATTCTTTCCTGGCATTGAGCGGAACTCGCAAGAGGTCCGCTTTTTTTCTTTTCTCCGAATTTGAGCCCGCCGTCAAGGAAGGGGCGCATTTTTTGGCACCTCCTGCGCCGCCCTCCCGAGGGGCTATTCCCCTTTGCAGGGGAACAGCTTGGGGATCTCCCGCACCAGCCAGCTCTTGGCCTTGCCCATGGTATCTCGTCGCCACGCCAGCACGACCTGCACCTGATGGCGATATTCGGGGCCGATCACCTTGAGTCGGCCCGCCTTGATGTCCTCTTCTATCCAGCTCAGGGGCATGGTGCCGACCCCGATGCCCGCCAGCAGGGCATCGCGCTTCTCGCCCATGGTGCTGACGGTCAGGCGCGGCTGCTTGTCCAGCAGGCGATAGGTGAGGGCGGGCTTGCGCCGCGCCGTGTCGGCGATGGCGATGGCGCGGTAGCGGCGCAGTGTCTCGTCCGCCAGGGGCTCGGGCTCCCCGTGCAGGGGGTGATCCGGGTGGGCGACATAGAGCATCACCTCCTCCTGCAAGGGCTGGTGCTTGATGCCGGTCAGGGTGATGTCGGGATTGAGGGAGGAGATAAGCAGGTCGGCGCGGCCATCTTCCAGACACTCCCAACTGCCCGCCAGCACCTCGGCCCGTAATCGCAGCCGGGTATCCGTCAATTCGGCCAGCCGCTCCACCAGGGGGTAGAGCGCCTGCAGCGGCACCAGGGCATCGACGGCGATGGTGATGTCGGTCTCCCAGCCCCGGGCCAGCGCCCGGGTCTCTCCCACCAGATGCTCGGCGGCCTCCAGCAGCAGACGGCCCTGCTCCAGCAGCATGCGCCCGGCGGGGGTGAATTTGGTTCTGTGGCCGCTGCGATCAAACAGCATGGCGTCCAGCTCGTCTTCCAGCTTCTGTACCGTGTAGCTCAGCGCCGAGGGCACCTTGCCCAGCTCGTCGGCCGCCGCCGCGAAGCTGCCACGGCGATCGATGGCATCCAGCACCCGGATCGCCTCCAGGGTCAGCGCCCGCTCCTTGTTCGATTCTTTGGCCATATCTAACCTTCAATTTTTTTGAACATGTTTGCCAGATTATCTCGCTAACAACTTAGGGCAAGTGACTTTAATATTCAATCAACGCTTAGGCAGGAAGGCCAAGCGGCCAAATAAACAGTAGTTCCGGGCTGGGGCATCACAAAGAGTGATGTCTGATGTCGGTAAAAGAACAACACACTATTTGAATAACCTCTTGCATGGATGCATTGATTCTGGCCGAACCGGCCTTGGCAATGACATAAAAACCAAGAGAGTGAATGAACATGAAAAACGTAATCAAGATGCTGGCCGTTGCAGGCCTGATGACCGCAGGTTTCGCTCAGGCTGCCGTACCGGCCGACATCAATGCCGCCCCTGGCGTGCTGTTCGTGAACTGGAACGCGACCGCCGCCATGGCTGGCAAGGCCAACCCCATGCTGGAGGTGCGCGACGAGTCTGGCGATCTGCTGGCATCGGTTCACGCCAGCCTGATGGGCACCCAGCAGGTCAAGATCCCGAGCCGCACCCAGGGCAACCTGACGGTCAGCCTGGGCAACGAGAGCAGCAGCTACCGCATCCCGTTCGGTCTGGGTGACGGTCGCCAGCGCTAATCAACCGTTTAAGGTATTGGAGGAGCACACCATGATGAAATTGAGAGCCGCAGCAGAACGGGGTCATGCCAACTTCGGCTGGCTGGATGCACGCCACAGCTTCTCGTTCGGTCACTACTATGACCCGGACTGGATGGGGCACTCCGTCCTGCGGGTCATCAACCAGGATCTGGTGTCGCCGGGTGGCGGTTTCGCTACCCACCCTCATGCCAACATGGAGATCCTCACCTGCGTGCTGAGCGGCACCATAGAGCACAGGGACAGCCTCGGCCATGCCGAGCAGATCCCGGCGGGGGATTTCCAGCTGATGAGCGCGGGGTCCGGCATCCGGCACAGCGAGTACAACCCCTCGCAGACCGAGCCCCTCTCCCTGTTGCAGATCTGGATAGAGCCGAATGAAGTGGGCACTACCCCGGGTTATCAGCAGAAGAAGATAGCCTCTCAGCCCGGGCTGACGCTGGTCGCGTCACCGGATGGGGAGGATGGATCCTTCAGGATCCGCCAGCAGGCCCGCATCTGGCGACTGCAACTTGCCGTAGGGGAAACCCTCGAATGGGCATTGCAAGGGCGTCATGGTTACCTGCATATGATTTCAGGGGAGCTGACTGGCAACGGTCTGGCTGCCCGACCCGGCGACGGCCTGCTCAGTCGCGATGAAGCGTTCTGGACGCTCACCGCCTCCGAGGGGAGTGAAGCCCTGCTGTTTGACTTGCCCTGATAGATAAATCACGGCGAAATGAATGAGTTAACAATTAGCTCTTACACTGTTATTACCAAGATGGGTAATCAAAGGAATCTGACGATGGACAAGATGAAAGATGTGGCACTGCTGGCGGGTCGCGTACTGCTGGCGCTGATGTTCGTGATGGCAGGCTGGGGCAAGATCGGCGGTTACGCCGGTACCCAGGGTTACATGGAAGCCATGGGCGTGCCCGGGTTCATGCTGCCCCTGGTGATCCTGCTGGAGCTGGGTGGCGGTCTCGCCATCGTGCTGGGTCTCTTTACCCGCAGCCTCTCGGTGCTGCTGGCCGGTTTCACCCTGATGGCCGCCTTCATCTTCCACTATCAGCCTGCCGAACAGATGCAGATGCTGATGTTTATGAAGAACGTCTCAGTGGCCGGTGGTTTCCTGGCCCTGGCGGCGGCTGGTGCGGGTGCCTTCAGTGTGGATGCCCGTCTCGGCAAAAACTGGTAATGCCCTGAAGATTCAAGTTTTCCAATGCCTTTTGGCCGGTGCAACTGCACCGGCTTTTTTCTGTCTGCGTTTTCCGGGTTGGTGAGGCGGCGCGCCAAATCTGCGGCGCCCCTCATGGTTCGGCGGTTTGCCCGCCTGCTGGCCGCAAGAGCCTTTTGCATCTTCCCCCCCGATCCCTGACAATTCCCACTCCTGTGAAGTGACGGAAATGGCTCGTTTTTTCCGGCGCTCATCCCCTCTTGTGAATTGGCGGGAGTCGTCCATGTTTACCCTCTACCACTCCAATCAGCTGGATCTGCTCAAGGAGCTGCTGGTGAGCCGCATCCGGCAGGCGCCCCTCTCTCACCCCTTCGAGCACGAGCAGATCCTGGTGCAGAGTCCCGGCATGGCCCAGTGGCTCAAGCTGGAGCTGGCCAAGGCCTTCGGCATCGCCGCCAATATCGACTTCCCGCTACCCGCCAGCTTTATCTGGGAGATGTTCACCCAGGTGCTGGCGGATGTGCCACGCCAGAGTCCCTACAACAAGGGCGCCATGAGCTGGCAGCTGATGACCATTCTGCCTGCCTTGCTGGATCGCCCCGCCTTTGCGCCGCTTGCCGCTTATCTGGGCGGCGGAGATGAGGAGGATCCTGCCAAGGATCCCGAACAAGTTCGGCTGTGGCAGCTCTGCCAGAAGGTAGCGGATCTCTTTGACCAATATCTGGTCTACCGGCCGGACTGGATCGCCCGCTGGGAGCAGGGGGAGGGACTGGGGCTCGAACTGGCCGAGGTGAGCGGTCAGGATTGGCAGCCGGAGCTGTGGCGCGAGCTGGTGGCCCGCACCCTGGCGCTCTCTCCGAGCGGTTACCACCGCGCCAACCTCTACGAGGAGTTTATCCACGAGCTGCAACGCACCGCCGATCTGCCGGGCAAGCTGCCGCAGCGGGTCTTTGTGTTCGGCATCTCGGCGCTGCCGCCGCGCTATGTGGAGGCGCTGCTGGCCCTCGGCAGTCGGCCGGAGGTGGAGGTGCACCTGTTCGTCACCAACCCCTGCCGCTACTACTGGGGGGACCTGCTGGATCGCAAGACCCTGGCTCGGCTGGAGAACAAGCTCAAGCCCGGCACCGATATCGAGACCCTGCAAGGCCCCGCCAACCCGCTGCTCGCCTCCATGGGCAAGCTGGGGCGCGACTATCTGCATCAGCTGATGGAGCTGGAGGTGCCGCAAATCGAGGCCTTCGTCGATATCGACGAGGTGGATGGCAAAGGCAACGTCAGCCTGCTGCGCGCCATCCAGAAGGATGTGCTGGAACTGGCCGAACGGGGCGCGGGGCAATTTGATCTCGACAGCAGCCACCACAAGAGCCCCATCAGCCCGGCGGATGGATCCTTGCAGATCCACGCCTGCCACGGCCCGATGCGCGAGCTGGAAGTGCTGCACGACCGGCTGCTGGCGCTGTTCGAGCAGGACCCGTCCCTCACCCCGAAAGATGTGGTGGTGATGATGCCGGACGTGAACAGCTACGGCCCCTACATTCAGGCGGTGTTTGGGGCGCGCGGTCAGATCCCGTTTGCGGTCTCGGATCGGGCGGCGAGTCAGGAGAGCCCGTTGCTGCAAAGCTTCCTCGCCCTGCTCAGGCTGCCCAACGCCCGCTTGGGGGCAGGGGAGCTGCTCGCCATTCTCGAGGTGCCTGTCGTGCTGCGCCGCTTCGAGCTGGATGACGACGAGTTCAACCAGCTGCGGGTCTGGGTGCAGGAGACCGGTATCCGCTGGGGGCTGGATGACGGCTACCCAGAGCGCTTCGATCTGCCGCCCATGTCCGGCAACAGCTGGCTGTTCGGCCTGCGCCGCATGCTGCTCGGTTTTGCCATGGGCGACGGCGAGCCGGTGGCGGGCATCCTGCCCTATGCCGATATCGAAGGTCAGCAGGGGTTGGCGCTCGGCAAGCTCGCTTGGTTCGTCGACTCCCTGGCCGAATTTTTACCCCGCTTGCAACAGGCGCAGCCGCTGACGGAGTGGCACGCCTGCCTGCTGGCGCTGCTGGAGCGCTTCTATTTGGCTGATGAAGATGAAGAGCGTCAGCTCCAGCTGATTCGTAGCCAGCTGGCCGACTGGCAGACCCAGCTTGGGGAGGCCCGCTTCGAGCAGCCCATCACCGCCGATTTGTTGCAGGATTATCTCGGCAGCGTGCTGGGGGAGTCCCGCTCCAGCCAGCGCTTCCTCGCCGGTCAGGTCAACTTCTGCACCCTGATGCCGATGCGCTCCATCCCCTTCAAGCAGGTCTGCCTGCTCGGCATGAACGACGGCGTCTACCCGCGCACCCTGGCTCCCATGGGGTTCGATCTGATGGCGGTGGCGTCGCGGCGCGGGGATCGCTCCCGCCGCGATGATGACCGCTACCTCTTCCTCGAGGCGCTCTTGAGCGCCCAGCAGGGGCTCTACATCAGCTATCAGGGGTTCAGCGCCCAGGACAACAGCGACAAGGTGCCCTCGGTGCTGCTGGCGGAGCTGATCGACTATGTGCGGCAGGGCTTCGTGCTGGTGGGGGATGAGAGCCTCGATGACGAAACCTCAGGCCGGCGGCTGCTCAACCACCTGATGGTGGCGCACCCGCTCACCCCCTACAGCCGCAACTACTTCTACCCGCAGGCGGGTTCCCGGCTCTTCACCTATGCCGCCGACTGGCTGCCCGCCCTCAATCCGGTGCGCGGCGCGGCCAATTTCCAGAGCGGCGAGCTGCCTTTACCCCCCGAATGGGGCAAGGAGCAGGGGCTGGAGCTGGCGGAGCTGCTGCGCTTCTATCGCCAGCCCACCAAATATTTCCTCAACCGCCGCCTCAAGGTGTGGTTTGAACTGAACGAGGCCAACATCGAGGACAGCGAGCCGTTCGAGCTGGATGGCCTGCAACATTATCAGCTGAAAGGTCTGCTGCTCGATGCTCATCTGGCGGAAGGTGACAGTACAGTGCGTCGCGAGCGGTTGCAGCTTACCGGCCTGCTGCCCCAAGGTTGGTTCGGCAGCCTGCTGCTGGACGATCTGGATGCCGAGATGGGCACGCTGGCGGATCGGTTGCGCCCCTGGGTTGCGGCTGATGAGGCTGAAAAACGGGCGGTGGAGATCGATATCTCCCTGACTCAGGGTCAACTGCAGGGGTGGCTCGACACCCAGAAGGGGCGAGCGCTGGTGGTCAAACCCGGCAGCTTCAACGGCAAGGATCTGCTGCTGGGCTGGGTTCAGCACCTCTGTCTCTCATTGAGCTGCGCCCCCGGCGACACCCTGCTGTTCGATGCCAAGCAGAGTCTGCGGCTGCCCAAGCTCTCTGCCGACGAGGCGCGCCCCAGGCTGGCGGCCCTGGTGGCGCTCTGGGCCCAGGGGATGAAGCGGCCGCTGCCGTTTTTCCCCAACACCGCCTGGGAGTGGCTCAAGGCGATCGAGAAGGATCCCGACAAGCCGGAGGCGGCCGACAAGGCGGCCCTCACCCGCTTCAACGGTGGTTACATGGTGACGGGGGAGGGGCAAGACCCTTATGTCGCCCGCTGCTTCCCCGAGCTGGATGACGCCGTGCTGGACCAGTTGCAGGCCTTGGCCCGCGAACACCTGACCCCGCTGCTCAAGACCCTGGAGGAGCTGAAATAATGGCTAACCCGCTCAATACCCTGCGTTTTCCCCTCCATGGTGAACGACTGATCGAAGCCTCCGCCGGCACCGGCAAAACCTACACCATCGCCGGTCTCTACCTGCGTCTGCTACTGGGGCACGGCCCGCTCATCGAAGAGGGTGCCGATGCCGGTCAGCCCAGCGCCCACGAGCGTCCCCTCTCGGTGACCGAGATCCTGGTGGTGACCTTTACCGAAGCGGCCACCGCCGAGCTGCGGGGGCGGATCCGCGGCCGCATCCACGAGGCGCGGCTCGCCTTTATGCGCGGCCATAGCAGTGACACCCTGCTGGCCCAGTTGCTGGCAGAGGTGGAGGATCACGAACTGGCGGCCCGCCGCCTGCTGGCCGCCGAGCGGCAGATGGACGAGGCGGCTGTCTTCACCATCCACGGCTTCTGCCAGCGGATGCTCAAGCAGAACGCCTTCGAGTCTGGTGCCCTCTTTGAAACCGAATTTTTGACCGACGACAGCCAGCTCCGGCTGCAGGCGGTGAGCGACTACTGGCGCGCCGAGTTCTATCCGGTGGACAAGACCCTGGCGAGCTCGGTGCGCGCACTCTGGCCGAGCCCCGCCGCCCTGCTGCGGGAGATGAACGGCTGGCTCGACAACAGCGAGCTGGAGATCCACCCCGCGCTGGGGGACGAAACCCTCGCCGCCCGCCATCAGGCCGCCATGGCCTGCATCGGGGCGGTGAAGAGCGAATGGCTGGCGCAGATGGACGAGATCCGCCGCCAGACAGAGGGGCAAATCAAGCTTTATACCGGCAAGAACTACGAAGGTTGGCTCGCCAAGATAGGCGACTGGGCACAGGATCCGACCAGCGGTTATACCCTGCCCAAGGATCTCGAGCGCTTCGGCCAGGAAACCCTGGAGGCCAAGCTGAGTAAGGGGAAGGCATTACCGACCCTGCCGCTGTTCAGCCAGATCGACCAGCTGCTGGCGAGCCGCCCCGGTATCCGGGATCTTATCCTGCAACGGGCGGCCAAGGTGGTGCGCAGCCGGATGCAGGCCAGCAAGCGCCAGGCCCATCAACTCTCGTTCGATGACCTGCTCAAAGACCTCGACGGGGCGCTCGGTTCCAGCCTCGGCGAGCGGCTGTGCGATCGCATTCGCGCCACCTATAGGGTCGCGATGATCGACGAATTTCAGGATACCGACCCCCAGCAGTACCGCATCTTCCACCGGCTTTACGGCGGCCACCAGGACACGGCGCTCTTGATGATCGGCGACCCCAAGCAGGCCATCTACGGTTTTCGCGGCGCCGACATCTTCACCTACATCCAGGCGCGGCGAAATGTGAGCGCCCACTACACCCTGGGGCGCAACTGGCGATCCAGCGGCGCCCTGGTGGGGGCGGTCAACGGCCTGTTCGAGCGAGCCAAGGATCCCTTTATCTACGAGGCGGATATCCCCTTCCTGCCGGTGGAGGCGCAGGGCAAGAGCAAGGCGCTGCTGCTCGATGGCGCCACCGCCCCTGTGCTTCACTGCTGGCAGCTGACCGGCCAACCCACCTTCAATCGGGGGGATTACCAGAGCAAGATGGCCCGTGCCACCGCCGCCGAGATCCACCGCCTGCTGACCCTGGCCCGCGAGGGCAAGGCGCTGATCGGTGACAAGGCGGTGAAGGCCGGGGATATCGCCGTACTGGTGCGCACCGGCGCCGAGGGCAAGCTGGTGCAGCAGGAGCTGGCGCGCCTCGCCATCGCCTCCGTCTATCTGTCGAACCGCGAGAGCGTGCTGGAGCAGGTGGAGGCGCGGGAGATTTTGCTGATTTTGCACGCCTGCCAGAACCCGAGTGAGGAGCGCAGCCTTAGGGCGGCGCTCGCCACCGGCCTGTTTGATCTCGACGCCAGGGCACTCGATGCACTGGCCTCGGACGAGCGGGCCTGGGAGAGCGCGGTGCAGGAGTTTATGGAGTACCGATCGATCTGGCATCGCCGCGGCGTGCTGGCCATGCTGCGGGCCCTGCTGCACAGGCGCAATCTCGCCTCTTCGCTTTTGGCGAGCCCCTACGGCGAGCGGCGGCTGACCAACTTCCTCCATCTCGGCGAGCTGCTGCAACAGGTGAGCAGCGAGCTGGACGGGGAATATGCCCTGCTGCGCTGGCTGGGGGAGGCGGTGAGCCGCCCGGGCGGCCAGGATGCGGAGCAGGTACTGCGCCTCGAATCCGAGCGCAAATTGGTGCAGATAGTCACCATCCACAAATCCAAGGGGCTGGAGTACCCCCTGGTGTTCCTGCCCTTCATCTGCAGCCACAGAACCGCCGAGACCCCGCTCTATCACGAGGCTGACGAGGCGGGCAATCGTACCATTCTCGATCTGACCGGCGCCGAGGGGTCCTTGGCGGAAGCCGACAAGGAGCGCCTCGCCGAAGACTTGCGGCTGCTCTACGTGGCCCTGACCCGGGGCGTCTACGCCACCTGGCTGGGGCTGGCCCCGGTGCGCTCGGGCAACGGCAAGTCGGAGAAGACAGAGCTGCACCACACCGCCATCGGCTACCTGCTGCAAAAGGGCGAAGAGGGGGACGCCGAAACCCTGGCGACCGCCCTGACCGAGCTTGCCCAGGCGCTACCCGGGGTGGCTGTCGGTGAGCCCTCGCTCACCCGTCCGGCCCCGTTGCCGCAAGAAGAGGAGCAGCTGGGGGATCCCCAGGTGCGCCACTTTAGCGGTCGGCTGGAGCGGGACTGGTGGATCAGCTCCTACTCCGGGCTGGCGGCCCAGGGGAACGGCCACGGCAAGGGGGTCCTGGCGAACCCTGGCTTCGATGACGAGGTAGTGACCGAGGCCGCCGCTGCGCAGGAAGAGGAGGCGCCAGCCCCCTCCATCTTCACCTTCCCGAAGGGGGCGCGCCCCGGCACCCTGCTGCACAGCCTGTTCGAGACCATAGACTTCGAGAGCGCGGCGGGCGAGCCGCTGGCGCAGCATATCGCTGGCCTGCTGGCGCAAGATGGCTTCGACGAGAGCTGGGCCCCCGTGCTGCAACAGCAGGTGGAGGCGGTGCTGGATACCCCGCTGGAAACGGGCCTTGGCGATCCGGTGCGGCTGCGGGATCTGGCCCCCGAGCGCAAACAGGTGGAGCTGGAGTTCTTCCTGCCCATGGGGCGGGTGACGGCACCGGCGCTGACCGCCCTCTGCCAGCAGCATGACCCCCTGTCGCGGGGCAACAAGCCCCTCAACTTTGCCACCGTGCAGGGGATGCTCAAGGGCTTTATCGATCTGGTGTTCGAGTGGCAGGGGCGCTGGTATCTGCTCGACTACAAGTCGAACCACCTCGGCATGAGCCCCGCCGATTACAGCCGTCCGGCGCTGGCGCGGGCGATGGCGGAGCACCGCTACGACCTGCAATACCAGCTCTACTCGCTGGCGCTGCACCGGCTGCTCACCCTGCGCCTGCCGGGCTACGACTTCGAGCAGCATTTTGGCGGCGTTTTCTATCTGTTCCTGCGCGGCATGCCGCAGGGGGGCATTTTCCATACCCGCCCGAGCCGTGAACTGGTGCTGGGGCTGGATGAGTTGTTTAGAAACGGTGATCGCTCTGGCGGTGTGTCATCAACAGAATTAAACGAGGTAGAGGCATGAGCGGCACCATGATCAGCACCACGACCAGCGCAATCATGATCGAACGGTTGAAAGCGCTGGCGCTGACGGGGCGCATCCGCCAGCTGGATCTGCAATTTGCCAAACTGGTGGCCGACCTGGGCGGCAGCCCCGAGCTGGTGCTGGGGGCTGCGCTCACCTGCTTCGAGCTGGGGCGCGGCCATGTCTGTTTGCCGCTGGAGATGCTCGCTGCCGGATCCCTGCGCCCGTTCGGGCTGGATCCCCAGCAGAGCCGGGATCTGCTGCTGGATCTGGCGGATCCTGCCCGCTGGCCCGCCCTGTTTGCGGCAAGCCCGCTCGTGGGTACGGAACAGGATGACGGGCTAACCCCGCGCTGGCCGCTGCGGCTGTGGCACGGGCGGCTCTACCTCACCCGCTACCACGATCACGAGCAGGGGGTGGCTCGCCATCTGCGTGCCCTGAGCGAGCGAGCTGAATGGCCAGAGATAGCCCCGGCCCTGTCGCGGCTGTTTGCCCGCGACTACGGCCTCGTGTTCGGGGCGCTGCTTAAAGCCCGCCTCGCCCCCGACTTTTCGGCCCGCCACTTTATCGAGAAGTATCTCGATCTGGTGTTCCCGAACGAGGTGGACTGGCCCGCCATCGAGGCATTGCTGGCCAGCGCGCAGGCGGCGAGCGATCTGGGCAAGCTGGATGCGCTGGTGCCCGAGACGCTCTGCTGCAACGGCCAGAAGCTGGCGGCGGCCACCGCGGCGGCGCGCCCCTTTGCGGTGATCTCGGGTGGCCCCGGTACCGGCAAGACCACCACGGTCGCCAAGCTGCTCGCCATTCTGGTGGAGACCGGCCTGCAGGCTGGCAAGGCGCCAGCGATCCGGCTGGTGGCCCCCACCGGCAAGGCGGCGGCGCGCCTGACCGAGAGTATCGGCTCTGCCCTGCAGGCCCTCGATCTGCCCCCCGAGTGGGTGGAAGCGATCCCCACCGAAGCGGGCACCTTGCACCGGCTGCTCGGGGTCATTCCGGGGCGCAGCCAGTTCCGCCACCACAAAGGCAACCCGCTGCACCTCGACTTGCTGGTGGTGGACGAGGCCTCCATGGTCGACCTACCCATGATGGCGCGCCTGCTCGATGCGCTGCCAAGCCACGCCCGCCTGATCCTGCTCGGCGACAAGGATCAGCTCGCTTCGGTGGAGGCGGGGGCCGTGCTCGGCGATATCTGCAGCTTTATCGAACAGGGCATCAGCCCGGCGCAGGCGGATTGGCTCTCCCGCCAGACCGGCTACCGCCTGCAGGGCTCACCCGCAGGCGCCCCGGTGCGCGACAGCCTCTGTTTGCTGGCCAAGAGCTGGCGCTTTGATCAGCACTCCGGCATAGGCCAGCTGGCGCGCGCCTGCAACAGCGGCGATGCCGCGGCGGTGGAATCAGTCTGGGGCATGGGCTTTGCCGATATCAGCTTGCACCCCTGGGCCGGGGAGGCCTACGACGCCCTGATTGCCCAGGGGGTCGCCGGTTACGGCAGCTATCTGAAGGCGGCCCGCGCGGGGGAAGCGCCCGCCGCCGTGTTCAAGGCATTCAACAGCTTCCAGATCCTCTGCGCCCTGCGGGACGGCCCGTTCGGGGTGCTGGGGCTTAACGAGCGCCTCGAACTGGCCCTGTCACGGGCCGGGCTGATTGCCCGCGATGGTGACTGGTATGCCGGTCGCCCCGTGATGGTGGTGCGCAACGACCACGGGGTCGGCCTCTACAACGGTGATATGGGGCTCTGCCTGCCCGATGAAAGCGGGCGGTTAAAGGTATGGTTTGAGCAGCCGGACGGCACCCTGCGCGCCCTGCTGCCAAGCCGGTTGCCCCCCCACGAGACCGTCTACGCCATGACCATCCACAAATCCCAGGGTTCGGAATTTGCCCATACGGTGCTGATATTGCCCGACAGCCCCAGCCCGCTGCTGACCCGCGAGCTGGTCTATACCGGCATCACCCGCGCCAAGGTGCGCCTCGATCTCTACGGCGATCGCGCCCTGCTGGCACAGGCGGTGCGGAAAAAGACCGAGCGGTATTCTGGATTGGCACAGAGGTTGGGGGAGTGATTGATGACAGCGGCAAAGGGATTTACCGCTGTTTTACTTGGTGATTATAGAATGAATAACTATATGTAATAATTCTCGTTCATAATAAGATACTATCTTCTAGGCAAATAATTCTTTGTTCCGAGTGGGCGAAGATACATAGAGCTTTAATGTTATGGGTGATAGTATGAGAAAGAACAACATGGATGATTTTTTATTTAAGGAATATGACTCAGCACAAAACCTTACTTATCATGTAGATGATATGAGAAGCAAGTTAACTCAATTTTTTATTGCGTTGAGTAGTATTGCCTTGGCAACTGTATCAGTCATAGTGAAAAAAGATGTTGACCATGATTTTCTAGGAGTACCTTGGCTGTGGGTTTCTGTTGTTGCTTTATTAGTATGCGTAATGCTTGGTTTTTTATTTGTTCTTATAATTGCCAAGTTGCGACGCACTCAAATAGAACATTTCCATATAACCAGTAATATTAGAGAGTATTTTTTAGAGCAAAGTCCGGAGTCTGAAAAGCTTAAGAGCGTCGTAATGCTCTCTAAAAACACTATTCCTAAGCCAACCAGAAGCAGTGGTTCATATTATTGGGTGTTGTTAATAATAATGTTGGCATCATTTCTATTCTCTTCTGCTGTATTTTTAATAACATCACATTTCTCCTTTGATAAGATATTTCAGTTTTTCAGCATGTTATTTGGTTTTATTGTATTTGTTTATATACTAGATCAAGTTTACATGAGAAATGCTGCATTCATTTCTAAAGAGAGTTAACCGCTATTTAATGTTGATATCTTTATATCTCGGATGTTGGGCTTCGCAGGCTCAGCATCAACCTACCGATTGTGTAGGTTGTGGCTGAGCGTAGCCCAACGTTTACCGCGAACTCTTTTTTTCCTGCCCCTCATCCCCAACCCTTCTCCCGGAAGGGGAGAAGGGAGCAATGCCGTTACCTTCGTCCGATTACGCTTCGCTAATCGAACCTACGTGGCTGATGGTATTGCGGTGAACCGAACCTGTGTGGCGAGCGATCATATTCTGGATGCTGCTTTATCCCCTCTCCCGTTGGGAGAGGGTTAGGGTGAGGGAAGCTCTCAGGGATTAGATGGTCAGCTCCAGCCGGTTGCCTTCGGGATCCAGGAAGGTGCTCTCGTAATAGCCGTCACCGGTCCAGCGGGGGCCGTCCAGGTGTTTCACCTCGGCGCCCTTGAGCAGCTTGAGACGGGCTGTCATCTTGTCCACGGCCTCCACGCTGCCAAGGGAGAAGGCGAGATGGGCCAGCCCCTGCAATGGGTGCGGCAGGCCGAGATCTGCCGGAAACAGGATGGGGGTATGCATCAGCTCCAGGCTGGCGCCCCCCTCGAAGCGCACGAAGTAGGAGGAAAACTGTTTGGTCGGGTTGTGGTAGCGCTCATTGGCCTGCCCGCCAAACAGGGTGCAGTAGAATGCCTTGAGTGCCTCCAGATCCTGTGCCCAGATGGCGACGTGATGGATATGCATGGCTGGTCTCCTGTGACTTGATACCCCCAATGCTATGCCGGGGCCTGCCCCTTCGACATGGCTGAGCCCGTCCTGATGATGTCTGAAACTGCCAATCATCTTCAGTCGATTGCGGCGCAACCGAGATCGGGTGAGTGCCAAGAGCCAACTGCGCCACGCTGAGCCGGTGTGAAACCAAGGCTCGCTGGCCTGCTTATGTTGGGCATAAAGAAGAAGGCCCCCGAGTCGGGGGCCTGTCTTGATATCACCCGCAAATCAGCGCGGTCTTATTTTTTCAAAAACGGCAGCAATACCGTCATCAGCTGTTCCGGGCACTCCTCCGTCACGAAGTGACCGCATTCACCGAGCATGGCGCCCTGCAAATTCACCGCTCGTCCCTGCATCGTCTGCTGGGGTGCGTCACGGGTGGCATGATCCGCACCAATTGCCAGCACCGGCATCAGCAGTTTTTTCTCTGCCCGCTGTTTATTCTGTGCGATGGTCTGCGGAATCGCCCGGTAATACGCGAAGCCTGCCCGCAATCCGCCGGGGGAGGAATAAGCATCTATATAGGTTTGTGCTGCGACGCGATCACGACGATAGGACCAGTGGTCAAAAATAAAATTCAGATAGTCCCGCTCTTTGCCAGCCGTCAGCATTTCCGGCAAGTCCTGTACCTGATTAAACATAAAGTGCCAGAGGAAAATATTGTCCTGGGGATCGACAAAGATGGACGGTGCCGGCGCGAGGCCCGGAATAACCGCTTCGGTCAGTGCAATTTTCTTGATGTCTACGGGATAGTCACTGGCCAGGGCATAACCCACCCACATGCCGATGTCGTGACCGACAACCGAATATTGCTTATGACCGAGCTGATTCATCATATTGTGCAATGTGGTCGCCACAGCCCCGGTATCATAACCCGTGCTCGGTCGATCGGAATAACCGGTTCCCGGCGGATCAACCGCTATCGCCATATAGCCTTCGGCGGCGAGTCCGGTCATCACATGACGCCAGGCATACCAGGTTTGCGGCCAGCCCGGGATCAGCAACACGGGCTCCCCCTTTCCCGCCGTCACATAATGGATCTTCTGCCCCGCCACCTTGACATAGTGATGCTGAAAATCGGCCTCACTGACCTGCGCTGTTACTGACGTCACTGCCGGGCGTTGTGTATTTTCCGCGACCGCAGTGCCCTGCAATGTGAGCAGCATGACTGCCGCCAGAGATACTCTGAAGAATGCGTTCATACCCTTTCCGTTTGAATTATCTATAAAAAATCCCCGCAGAAGGCCATAGACAAGGCGTCTGCCAACCGGGATGGTGGCTATTGTTTGTCGATCAACAGCGAATAGGGTAAGAGGGCGCCTCAATCTTTGTCAATCACCAAAAAATAATTCTTTGTTAGTCGACAATGAACTGGTAGCCTTGGTCTGAAATGACAGATGCGGAGAGTGTGTTATGGCTGGCAGACCAAGAGAATTTGATCGTGAAGAGGCGTTGCGCATAGCAAAAGAGGTGTTCTGGCAGCGTGGCTATCAAGGGACTTCCCTGTCTGATCTGGTGGCTGCACTGGGGATTGCGTCTGCACGGATTTATGCCGCCTTCGGCTCAAAGGAAAATCTTTTCCGTGAGGCGATAGCGCTTTATCTGGCCGAAGAGGGGGCTTTTGCTGACGCCGCCCTGTCACAGCCGGACACCCGCCAGGCTGTCAGGCAACTGCTGGTGAACGCGGTCGAAGCCTACACCCGTGACGATAGGCCTCACGGCTGCATGGTGGTCCTGTCGCTGACCAACTATGGCCGTGATAACGAAGAGATCATGGCATGGCTGGCCGGTTACCGCCGGGAGCGGATAGAGGGCATCATTGAGCGCATCCGGCAGGGCGTTCAGTCCGGTGAACTGCCGGAAAACACCGATATACAGGGGCTCGGGGATTATGTGGCGACCGTGTTTCACGGGATCTCTATCCAGGCCCGGGATGGCGTCAGCCGGGCGCGTCTGCTGGCAATGACGGATATCGCCATGCAGGGTTTCGATGCCATGATGGCCCCGCCGGTCGCGCAATAAATCTGTTGTTTCTTTCAGGAGAATTTCTGATGTCATATTCAGTGTCTTCAGCCTCGCCAGTGCGCGACGGGTGGATATGCACCTGGCTTTCCAGCTCCCAGCCTGCATCGGGAGAGGCGTTTCCGTTTCCATCGGATATACCACCCATTCATGGGGATCAGACACTCCGGCAGTCACTGCGCATCAGCCTGGGCGGTCACAAGCTGCGGCTGATCTTTTCCAATCGTTATGGTGCCCAGCCGCTGGTCATAGGCGAGAGCCATATTTCCGTGCCTGATCTGTGCGGCGCAATGGCTGTCACCTTTAATGGGCAAGCCGGCGCGATAATTCCAGCGGGGGGCACGCTGTGCAGTGATGAAATTCCATTGGATATTCCCTCGTTATCGGTGATCACTCTGCGGACCTATCTGCCGGAGCCGATTCCGGTCAATACCTTCCACTGGGATGCCCGCCATTTCTCGTTGCTTGAACCGGGTAATCAGGCCGTCAGGGAAGAGGCCGGCGACGGTCAGAAAATCAGCTCCCGTTTGCTGGTTGAAAGCGTTCAGGTTCAGCCGGGCTCCGCGTGCCGCACTCTGGTCGTCATCGGTGATTCCATGGTGGATGGTAACGGCGTGGAGATGGACAGCTATGGCCGTTGGACAGATTTTTTGGCAGAGCGCCTTGTTGCCGACAATATTGCGGTGGTGAATGCCGGGCAGTCGGGTTCCCGGTTGCTGAAAGACGGCGTCGGCATCGCCACCTTGTCGCGTTTCGAGCGTGATGTGCTTGAGCAGCCCGGTGTCACCGGCTGTATCGTGCAGGTCGGGCTGAATGATATCGGGTTGGCGGGCACGGCACTGGATCCGGATAGTCCGGTGCCGGCGGCAACGGTGCTGATCAACGGCTATCGACAATTGCTGAAGAGGGCGCGGGAATACCATATCCGTATGACAGGCGTCACCCTGGTGCCGCTGCGGGGTACCGGTGAGTATGGTATTGAGCGTTTTTATCAGCCAGAAAAAGAGGTTGTCCGGCAGGCGGTGAATCACTGGATGCGCACCAGCGGGGAATTTGATGCCGTGATTGACAGCGATCTGCTGGTGCGGGATCCGGAATGCATGTCGCGGCTCGGTGCGCACTATGATGTCGGGGATCACCTTCATCTCAATATTGAAGGACATCTGCGGGTCGCACGGTCAGTGCCGCTGGCCGTTATCCGGGCGGATTGACGGCTTTCCTGGCGGCCTCAAGCGCCCCGCCATGTTGTGGGGCGATTCATTCAACAATAACCCCTCATATCCATCGTCTGCCTCATGTGTATATATGCCGCTGCCCGGGAGCTGATCCGGGGATCGACGATCTGGCCAGGCAGTGACCTTCATCTCAACAGCGCGGCCAGTCGCTGGGGCTGTGCATCGGCTCCAGACTGGCCCCTCGAGGCGTACCAAGCAGGAGCTGAACGGCTTGGCTTGTGGCCGCGTCCATTGGCCTGCCCGCCAAACAGGGTGCAGTAGAATGCCTTGAGCGCCTCCAGATCCTGCGCCCAGATGGCGACGTGATGGATATGCATGGCTGGTCTCCTGTGACTTGATGCCCTTAATGCTATGCTGGGGCCTCTCCCTTCGACATGGCTGAGCCCGTCCTGATGATGTCTGAAACTGCCAACACCGATCTTGTCGATGTCTCCCCCGACTGCCGCGAGCAGATCTGTTGTGACAGCCTGCTGCCGGCCCTCGCACAGGAGCAGGTGTGGCTGGCGGGTTATTCCCGCCTCAAGACCCGCTACCGCATCGCGCGCCGCTTTGCCGATGTGCACTGCTTTCTGCTGACCCTGGGCGGCGAGGGGGAGGTGCAGGTGGGGGATCGCCGCGAGCGGTTGCTGGTCGGCGAGTGGGCGCTGATCCCGGCCGGGGAGCCGCTCTGCTACCAGCTTAGTGAGCAGTTGAGTGCGCAGGTGAACGAGCCGTTGGATCAGCCGTTGAACGAGACGGGTGAGTGGGAGCTGGTGTGGCTGCTGCTGCACAAGGATTCCCCCTGGGATGTCTTCGCCAACCACCCCAGGCTCGGTTGCACCTCCCAGCAGGGGACTCTGCTTCGCACCATTGAGAATCTCTATGCGGAGCAGGAGCGCCATCAGGATCCGCTGCTCAGTGCGCTGCTGGTGGAGCAGCTCGGTTTTTATCTGCGCCGCCTGCTGCAAAAGGGAGAGGGGCAGAGTCGCGGCGAGCGGCTGGCGCTGCGTCTCGAGTTGATGCTCAAAGAATCCCTGACCGAGTGCTGGGACATAGGGCGGATGGCCGACGCCCTGCACCTCTCCGAGCGCCAGCTCCATCGGCTTTGTCAGCAGCACTTTGCATTGGCCCCCATGGCCTTGCTGCAACGGCTGCGCTTGCAGCGGGCGGCACTCTTGCTGGCGAGCCGGGCCGACCCGGTGAAGCAGTTGGCCGAGCAGTGCGGCTTCAAGAACGAATACCACTTCTCCACCGCCTTCAAGCGCCAGCATGGGCTGGCGCCCAGTTACTATCGCCAGGCTCACCATCCCGCCTTCAAGGGGCGCTGAGGGCACCAAAAAAACGGGGCCCGAGGTGTCCCTCGGGCCCCGCAAGCAGATGGCGTGCTTAGATGCTGGATTTGATGCTGACGAACTCGGGGTAGGCATCGACACCGCACTCGTGCATGTCCACGCCCATCAGCTCTTCCTCTTCGCTGACCCGCAGACCCATGGTGGCCTTGAGCAGGCTCCAGACGACCAGAGAGACGACAAAGACCCAGCCGAAGATGGTGGCGGCACCGAGCAACTGGGCGCCGAAGGTGGCGCTCGCGTTGGAGAAGGGCACCACCATCAGGCCGAACAGGCCGCACACCCCGTGTACCGAGATGGCACCGACCGGATCATCGATCTTCAGGCGATCGAAGGCGACGATGGCGTAGACCACCAGGGCCCCGGCCAGGGCGCCGATCAGGCTGGCAAACAGCGGGCTGGGGGAGGCAGGGTCGGCGGTGATGGCGACCAGACCGCCGAGGGCGCCGTTGAGGATCATGGTGAGATCCGCCTTGCCCCAGGTGAGCTTGCTGACCAGCAGGGCGCCGACCACACCGGCGGCCGCGGCGGCGTTGGTGTTGACGAACACGGTGCCGATGGCGGTGGCGTCAGCGGCGCTGGAGAGCGCCAGCTGGGAGCCACCGTTGAAGCCGAACCAGCCCATCCAGAGGATCAGGGTGCCCAGGGTCGCCAGTGGCAGGTTGGAGCCGGGGATGGGATGGATCTCCCCTTGCTTACCATATTTACCGCGACGGGGGCCGAGCAACAGCACGGCGGCCAGGGCGGCGGCGGCACCCGCCAGGTGGACGATGCCGGAGCCCGCGAAGTCGGAGAAGCCCGCCTCTTTCAGGAAGCCGCCGCCCCAGCTCCAGTAGCCCTCGACGGGGTAGATGAAGCCGGTCATCACCACGCAGAACAGCAGGAAGGACCAGAGCTTCATCCGCTCGGCCACCGCCCCCGAGATGATGGAGGTGGCGGTGGCGACGAAGACCACCTGGAAGAAGAAGTCGGCGTGCAGGGAGTGGCCCGCGTCGTCCGCCTGGCTGCCCATCAGGCTGCCAACGCTCGGCAGCCAGCCGCCAGCGCCGTTGTCCACGTACATGATGTTGTAGCCAACCAGCAGGTACATGACGCAGGCGATGGCATAGAGCAGGATGTTCTTGGTCAGGATCTCGGTGGTGTTCTTGGCGCGGACCAGGCCCGCCTCCAGCATGGCGAACCCGGCGGCCATCCACATGACCAGCACGCCGGAGATCAGCAGGTAGAAGGTATCGAGCGCATAACGCAGCTCACTGACGGATGTGATCAACTCTTCCATGTCGTATTCCTCGGTTCCAGTCGTATCAAAGGGCGTCTGCGTCGGTCTCGCCGGTGCGGATCCGCACGGCTGCCTGCAGGTCGTAGACGAAGATCTTGCCGTCACCTATCTTGCCGGTGTGGGCGGCCTTGCTGATGGCGTCGATGATCTGCTCGACGTTGTCGGCCAGGGTGGCGATCTCCAGCTTTACCTTGGGCAGGAAATCCACCTGGTATTCGGCACCCCGATAGAGTTCGGTGTGCCCCTTCTGGCGGCCAAACCCCTTGACCTCCGAGACCGTCAGCCCCTCGACACCGAGATTGGCCATGGCTTCGCGAACGTCATCGAGTTTGAATGGCTTGATGATGGCGGTGATTAATTTCATGCAATATCCCCAATCCTTGGTGGCTCACTTAGACAAAAGGCAAATGTTGGGCCAATATTTTTCTCCAATTTATTCAATGTCTTATTCATTTTGTGTCCGGAGGTGGGACGAGAGACGCCCAATTTTGGCAGGGCTGCGCCAAGGGTGCGCACCGCTTTGGTGCATGCGGCGAACAAACAAAAGAGGGTCGGCTTGACGGCGCTCAAGACCTGCGAAGAGCCCGGCTGCTACTGTTATTCAGGGGAGCTCGGGAGTGGCCGATAACCTTGTCATGACAGGGTGTGAAAGCCGTACACCGCCATCGGCGACTCCCGGCAGGCCAGGCGCATGTTTCAGTGATGTTCAACAATCGGATGTGAGTCACCGCGCAGTGACGCGGGGTAGCAGAACAAGGATGGTTCCCATGCTGCAGGACAATGACACGATCAGGATCTCGGATCTCAATGACGCCGCCGTACGCGGCATTCTGGAGGTCATCAGCGACGGGGTCTGGGACTGGAATGCCAACACCGGTTTCGTCTATCGCAACCCGGGCTGGTATCAGATGCTGGGCTATGAG
Organism: Aeromonas sp. sif0611; assembly: GCF_019218845.1. Lineage (NCBI taxonomy): Bacteria > Pseudomonadati > Pseudomonadota > Gammaproteobacteria > Aeromonadales > Aeromonadaceae > Aeromonas > Aeromonas sp. sif0611. Next base: position 54,735 of record NZ_JAHUWU010000006.1, read on the forward strand.
CCGCATTCTCTCAACAATACGGTGTTCACCTGGGAGAACGTCATCCATCCGGACGATCTGGCGCGGGTGATGGCTTGTTTCGACGCCTATCTGAGCGGGGTGGCCCCTGACTACCGGGTCGAGTACCGCTGCCGCTGCCGCAACGGGGACTTCATCTGGATAGAGGATCGTGGCCGCATCATAGCGCGCAATCCGGATGGATCCGTGGCCAGGATGATAGGGGCGCATCGGGATATCCATGCCCAGCGTGAGCTCTATGCCCGGCTGGAGCTGCACAATCGCTCCCTGGAGCAGCAGGTGGCGGAGCGCACCGCCGAGCTGGAGCGGCTCAATCTTGCGCTGCAGCACCAGGTTGAGGAGAACCGTCGCCTGGCGGAGACGGACTCCCTGACCGGCGCCGCCAGCCGCTATCGGCTGGAGCAGGCCGTCCGGCTGGAATATGAGCGTGCCCGGCGTTTCAAGGAGCCCTTCGCCGTGATCGCCATGGATGTGGATGACTTCAAGCAGATCAACGATCGCCATGGCCACGGGGTGGGGGATCAGACCCTGATCGACATAGTGCGTCTGACGCGAGGCTCCATCCGCGAGATCGATCTGCTGGCCCGTTGGGGCGGAGACGAGTTCATGCTGGTGCTGCCCAATACCCGTCTGCCGGAGGCCCAGGTGGTTGCCGAAAAGTTGCGACAGCGATTGGGCTACGCCAGGGTCAAGGGGGTGGAGCCCATCACCCTGAGCTTCGGCCTGGTGGAGTCCATGCCGGATGAGCCCCTGAATCAGCTGATGGCGAGGGTGGACAGGGCGCTCTATCGAGCCAAGCTGGCGGGCAAGGATCAGCTCTGCGGCTAGGCCAGCCCGATATCCGTTCCCGACCACCATCTTCACCCAAGGGGATTGCCCCTTGCCCCCCGAATGAGGCTTGACCTTGGGATCACCTTGACTCCAGTCAAGCTCACTGGTCTGATGCGCGCTCTTTCATTCCTGTGAGATGTATCTTAATGAAAAAGTGCCTCCTGATTGCCCTGACCGCCCTGCCTCTGGTTGCCCAGGCCGGCCTGATGGACTCCCTGACCGACTCCGTGACCAGCAGCGTCACCAGCACCGCCAAAGAGATGGCCGGTACTGCCATGGACAGCGCCTCCAACGAAGCGATCAAAAAGGCTCTGGATATCAAGGAAGGCGGCTCCAACAAGCAGGCCATCAAGGACAAGCTGGGCGCCCCGGCCAGCACCAAGACCGACGCCGGTCTGGAAGTGTGGACCTATGATCTGGGCGCCCTGAACAAGGCTTCCCCGCTGCTGGCCGAGACCACCAAGTCCCTGCTGAAGGATTCCGAAGTGGCCCAGAAAGACGTGGTCATCAAGTTCGAAGGCGAGACCGTCAAGACCCTGAACCTGGCCAACAAGGCCTGAGTCCCGGCGAAGTGAATGAGAAAGGGGCCCGCGGGCCCCTTTTTGCTGGCTGACGTTCACCATCACACCTTGAAGCGGCGCACCAGGGCCAGCAACTGGCGGTTGGAGCCGAGCAGGGTGGCGGCGCTCTGCTCGGTCTGGCTGCCGTTTTGCACCAGCAGGCTCAGCATGTCGCGAATGCTCACCATGTTGCGGTTGATCTCCTCGGTCACCCGGCTCTGCTCTTCGGCGGCGGTGGCTATCTGGCTGCTGAGATCGTGGATCTGCACCACGGAGTCGGCCATGCTGTCGAGCCCGCCGGTGACCTGACCCGTGGTGTCGGCTGCGGCCTGACAACTGCGCTTGGTCTGCTCCATGGCGACCACGGCCTCTGCCACCCCCTGGGTAAGACGTGACAGCATGCTGCCCACCTCGGCGGTGCTGTTCTGGGTACGGGCCGCCAGGGCGCGCACCTCGTCGGCCACCACGGCAAAGCCACGTCCCTGCTCCCCGGCCCGCGCCGCCTCGATGGCGGCATTGAGCGCCAGCAGGTTGGTCTGGGCGGCGATGCCGCCGATCACTCCGAGTACGCTGCCAATCTGTTTGGCATCCTCCTGCATCTCCAGCACCTTGGCGGCGGCGAGATCCACCTCGTCGATCAGGGCCACCACGCTGGCGGAGGCCGATCCCACCACCTTGCGTGAATTGGCAGCCTGGCCATTGGCAGCCTCGGTGAAGCTCGCCGAGTCGCTGGCGTGCTGGGCCACGCTGTCGGCGGTGGAACTGAGCTCGGTGAGGGCGGTGACCACCTGATCCGTCTCGCTGGCGTGTTCCCCCAGGATCCGTCTGGCCTGACCGGTCTGCTGATCGAGCTGCGCCAGCTCACGGGTGATGAGGTCGGTGGCATCGGTCACCTGCACCATCATCTGCTGCAGGTAGGCGATGAAACGGTTCACCGACAGGGCGATGTTGTCCAGCTCGTCATGGCCCTTCACCTGGATGCGGGCGGTCAGGTCGGCATCGCCGGCACTGAGGGCATCGATGTTGAGCTTGAGGGTCTGCAGCCGGCTGCCGAGCTGGCTGATGGCCAGCACCATGAGCACGAACAGCAGCCCCACCAGGGGCAGCTGGATACTGGCCAGGGTGGCGAGCACGTCCCGGCTGTCCTGGGTCAGGATGCTGGTCGGCAGTGCGGTGGCGAGCAGCCAGGGGGTGCCTTCAATGGCCTGCATCAGCAGTGTCTGCTCCTCCCCTTGATCCTGGAAGGTGGTGCGCAGCAGCCCCTTGCTAGCGTCCTGGCCGAGCAGGCCGGCGATGGCCCCGGCGAAGGGGTAGTCGGCGTGGGCGGAGAGGTTGCCGAGCACCACATCGCCGCCGAGGCGGGCGTTCTTGCTCAGGATCTTGCCGTCAGCCTCGACGATCATCACCTGGCCACCGATCTCCTGCTCCTTCCTGGCCACCAGATCGTTGAAGAACCCCAGGGTCACGTCTATGGTCGATACCCCGTACAGGGCGCCGTCCTTGTAGATCCCCATGGCGCAGTTGGTCCTCGGCTGCTGACTGGCGCCATCCTTGTAGGCTGCGGCCCAGACGCACATGCCGCGAGGAGCCTGCTGCCCCGCCTTGTGCCAGGGTTGCTCGAAGTAGTTCGGCGCCTCGGCCGAGTTCCAGTAGGTATTGGGGATGAGCGCGTTGGCCGCGTCCCTGTGATAGAAGGTGCTGAACTTGGCGCGGCCCGCCTCCCGCTTGTTCGGCAGGGGCCAAATGCCGCCGCCGAAGACCATGGCGTTGCCGTATTGATCGATGAGGGCAGGCAGCAGGGTGTCTATCTGCTCGCTCGGCAGCTGGGCCACCAGCTGGGTGATGCTGCGGGACTGGCTCTGCACCCCGTTGAGCTGATCGCGGATGTCGGTGGCTATCTCGCTGACCCGCATCGCCACATTCTGCTCACCGGCCTTCTGCAGCGCCGGCTTGATCCAGAGCTGGATGCCGATCACCGTCAGGGCGCACACCAGCGCCATGAATCCCACGAAGACGGCGGTATAACGCCCCTTGATTGTGCCCAGATTCCATCCCATAACGACTCCTGTCCACTGTTGTCGGGGCCTTGCCCGATCCTGTTGTTTGAGTCGCCATTATTAGCTATTTCGAACATAAAACGTTTGTTATCGCTCACATAACCCGGAGCAGATGAGAAGGGAAATGACGGGTGCCAGGGGCGAATCGCAGAGGGTGGCAGGCCGAGCGGGAGACACAAAAAAGGGTGGCCGAGGCCACCCTGTTGCGGGTCTAGAAGCTTTTACTGGTGCGCCTCGGCGAACTGTTTCATCGCTTCGGCATGCTTGGTCATGCCGTCGGCACGCAAGCCAAGGTTCTTCACGAATTCGGCCTTCTTGGCCGGGTCTTCAATCTTGTCATAGCGCTGTTGCAGGTGGGCCTGGATCTGCTCCGGGGTCATGTTCTGCATGCGGGCCATCTTGTCGTGGCGGCCGCTGTGGTGCTTGCCGCCCATCATGCCGGAGCCGTCCATGGGGCAACCGGCCGCCATGGCCTGGGTCGGCTGGGCGGTGGAGACGGCTTCGCTGGCGGCATAGGCGCCGAGCGGCAGGCCGAGGATCAGGGTGGCGGTCAGCAGGGTCTTGGTCAGGTTTTTCATGGGTCACTCCTGTCTAATTGGTACGGGTACAGGCTGTTTCGCCTTGGTACCCAGTAAATACCGTGGAAGTGTCTGAACTTTGCCAGTACCGGACTATTTTGTAGCAGAGTGTGGCATCTTGGTGCTCTGGCACACTTTGACACAACCCGCCCGGTTGATTTTCGTATAATCGCTCCAGCTCGATAACGGGAGAGACGATGATGAACCAAGGCAGCCCTCATATTCTGGTGGTCGACGACCACAGTGAGATCCGCGATCTGCTCAAGCGCTTTCTGGAGCAACACGGCATGCGCGTCAGCTGTGCCCGTGATGGCAAGGAGATGAAGCGGCTGCTGGACGAGCGGGAGTTCGATCTGCTGGTGCTGGATCTGATGATGCCGGGGGAGGATGGCCTCACCCTGTGCCGCGAGCTCAGAGTGAAGTCCCGCCTGCCCATCATCATGCTCACCGCCATGGGGGAGGAGACGGATCGCATCATAGGGCTGGAGATGGGGGCCGATGACTACCTCGCCAAGCCGTTCAATCCCAGGGAGCTGCTGGCCAGAATCAAGGCGGTGATGCGTCGAACCCAGGCCGAGATCCAGCCCGTGCCCGAGACTCTGACCCGGGATCTGCGCTTCGATCGCTGGTTGCTCGACATCAATCGCCGCGAACTGGTGGACGAGGAGGGGGTGGGGATGAGCCTCTCCACCGCCGAATTCGATCTGCTCAAGGTGTTTCTGGAGCGCCCCCAGCGAGTACTGAGCCGGGATCAGTTGCTGGATCTGGCCCGCGGCCGGGAGGCCGTGGCCTTCGATCGTGCCATCGATACCCTGGTGAGCCGGCTGCGGCGCAAGCTGGAGCGGGATCCCAAGAACCCCGAGCTCATCAAGACCATCTGGGGCGGCGGTTATCTGTTCGCCGCAGACGTGACTCAGGAGTGAGGCCAGCATGATCAAAGGTTTCTTCGCCAGGCTGCTGCCCAAGGGGCTGACCGGCCAGATAGTGCTGGTGGCACTGGCGGGACTGGTGTTGATCCAGTTGCTCAGCATCCAGATCTACCGCTCGGACCGGGAGGAGGCCCTCGGCTACGTCAACAGTCGCAACGCCATGCAGCGGATCATCTCCGTGGTGCGGTTGCTCTCCCTCTCGCCCCCCTCCCTCTATCACGAGATCCTCAAGGCGAGCCGTAGCGAGACCCTGCTGCTGCGCCTCGCCGACGAGCCGCTGCAACCGGACAACCGCAGCCCCCGTTTCGAGAAGCTGGTGCGCGCCAAGCTCGGGTATCCGTCGTCCCTGTCGGTGGAGATCAGCGCCGAGCTGAAGCAGGACATCCAGCGCAGCCGGGCCTGGCAGCACCACAACCGCATGATGAAGGATCGCAATGGCATGCCGCCCCCCCAGGACATGCGGCTCTATGGCTCCATCCAGTTGCCCAACGGCGGCTGGCTGCAGTTCAGCTCCCTGGTGGACAAGGAGTCGGCGAGCTGGTCATGGCAGACCACCCTCAACCTGCTGCTGGTGGCAAGCCTGGTGATCGGCCTGATGATCTGGCTGTTCCGCCGTGCGACCTTGCCCCTCAAACAGCTGGCTGCCAATGCGGACAGGCTGGGGCGCGGCGAGAACATCGAACCCCTGCGCGAAGAGGGGCCCACCGAGATCCGTGAGTCCATTCAGGCCTTCAACCGCATGCACACCCGACTCGATCGCTTCGTGCAGGACAGGACCCGCATGCTGGCCGCCATCTCCCACGACCTGCGCACTCCCATCACCAGCCTGCGGCTGCGCAGCGAGTTTCTGGCGGACGGCGAGGACAAGGATCGCTTCCAGCAGACCCTGCAACAGATGGAGCAGATGCTGGCGGCGACCCTGAGCTTCGCCCGGGAGGAAGGGCAGCAGGAGGCGACCCGGGAGCTGGACCTGGTCAGCCTGCTGGAGAGCCTGTGCGACGACTATGCCGACATGGGGCAACCCGTCACCTGCCTGGCCGAGGGCAAGCAGGTCTATGCCTGTCGTGCCAATACTTTGCGCCGGGTGCTGCAAAACCTTATCGGCAACGCCATCAAATACGCTGGGGGCGCCGAGGTGTCACTGGTGCGCACCGAATCCGAGCTGCTGATCCTGGTCTGCGATCGGGGGCCCGGCATCGCCGAGGGCCAGCTGGAGGAGGTATTCAAACCCTTCGTGCGCCTCGATGAGGCCCGCAACACCGAATCGGGCAGTGTGGGGCTGGGGCTCGCCATCGCCCGGACCCTGGTGCACCAGCACGGCGGGGAGCTCAGCCTCCACAATCGCCCCGAGGGTGGCCTGGAGGCGAGGATCAGCCTGCCGTTGTGAGGACGCTCGCATTCATCCATCAGTAACGAGGGCGCCATGTTGGCGCCCTCGTTGTATCCGGTGGTGTTTACAGGGTGCTCGCGACTGTGGGACGACGGTGAGGTGGGATCTGGTAGTGGATTGAGAGAGGCGAAAGGTAGAGAGGTAAAAAGCAGGCAACAAAAAACCCGCCTAGGCGGGTTTTTTCAATTCTTGCAGAAGGACTTTCCGGTTGACGAAAAGGCTTCCTGGCTTGAATTACAGACCAACTACGTTGGCAGCAGCCGGGCCTTTCTGGCCTTGCTCGATGGTGAACTCAACGCGCTGACCTTCGTCCAGGGTTTTGAAGCTGGTGGACTGGATAGCGGAGAAGTGTACGAACACGTCTTTGCCACCGTCAGCCGGGGAGATGAAGCCAAAACCTTTCTCAGCGTTGAAGAACTTTACGGTACCAGTCATTTTGTTAGACATAATAATTTCCTTGAATAGTGATGTTGAAACGCTACGTTTGTAGCAATCCATGATTTTTCGTCAGCAATACGTATGGGGAGCACTAAAGAAGGAGAATTATTTGGCGAGAATCATCTGGGACAACTCTATGCACAAATCACTGCTTTAAAATGACTGCCTAACATAATCAGGTCTGAACTACCGAACCATCGAAATCGATTAGAACACGCTCACTCCGTCATGGCAATCTTTATCTTGGTATTAATTCCGGCCCGACGAGGATGCGTTAGCGTTTTATTTTGATAAAATCGTTTTATACCAGAAGGTTATCTATCAATTTCCGGTATGGGAAAGGGCAGTATGCAGGCTCATGTCCGGGTGACAGCACAAGCATCCGGACATGGGAGGCGGAAATTATCGCTTGCTGCGATATTTGTTGCTGACGGAATCCGCCCAGTTGAAGGTTTCAGGTAGCACCTGATTCTTGGCTCGTTCCTTGGCCTTCTCCCGTGCCAGTGCGGAGGCCGCCTTGGCTGCCTTGGCGCGATCCTCTGAGATTTTCAGGCGTCCCTCTTCACGGATCTTGTTGCGTTCCCCGTTGGTCAGGGTGTGATCGGCATTGGCCTGGGCCTTCTGCAGCAACAGGGTGATCTCGGCTTTTTCGGCCTCGGTAAGATCTTTCATTTCCAGCTTTTTCATGGCGCACTCCTGCGGCAGGTGATGGTCCACCCTAACACACTCCGGAAGCCGACTCTTATGTAATCGTCCTCTTGACCCCAAAAGGGCAACTTGAGTGCGTTTTCTTGCCGGTTGTCGCTCAGATACGAGCCGGTTATTGCGGTTTGTCGGGACGTGGATGACGAGGCCCGCGCCCTGCGTGACACTGCCGTCCAGTGAGGCTGGATCCCGATGGAGGGTGGGGGTATGCTGGTGCCAGTGCGATCCTCGATCGTCACTGCTAGCGTACTGTGATCTATGATTCGGATGACATGCTGGAATCTCATTCCAACTGTCCTGGTAACATTTTTGGAGTCTGATGATGAGCAACAAAGAACAGCATCACGGCAAAGATGCCAAGAAAAAACCGCAGATGTCACTGAAAGAGAAGCGCGAGGCCAAACGGCAGAAAGCCGACCTGAAAAATGGCGGCGCGATGAAGTAACGCTCCACTACACTGTTGTTCCTCTGGGGCCAGTATCAAGCCAGTCCGTCATGGGCTGGCTTTTATGTTTCTATACGATGACGACGCGCCATAGGTGGCAAAGATCCGTTCATAGCGCCCATCTTCCTTCATCCTGCTCAACTGGCGATCGAACCACCGCTGCGCCGTCGCCTGGCGAAAGGCGAAGTGGTACTGGGTAGGGGGAAAGAGATCATGTTGTCTGACCCGATCGGAGGAGTAGCGTACGCTGCCCTCTGTCTGCCCGAGCAGTTGCGTCATGTAGTAGTAGAATACCCGCTGCTCCAGGATCACGGCATCCGTACGTCCCAGCAGCAGCTTCTGTACCTGCCCCTCCTGCCGTGCCACTTCCTCGTAGTGGGGGTTCTGATCGACCAGCTCGGCAAACTCTTTTCCCAGGATCTGCCGTGCCCGCTGGAAGGCGCTGACGCGCAGCGTCTGCAGATCCCTCATGGTGTGAAATGCCGTCTTGTCGAGGGTAAAGACCCGATTGTGAAAGGTGATCACCGCCTGTGACAGGTGGGCATTGTTAAGCATGCCTGGCTTGACGTTGATGATGGCATCCAGCTTGCCTTCCTCCAGCATCCGGAAGGTCCGCTCGAGAGGCAGATAGGTGAACTCGGGCACATGATCGCTGCCAGCGAATGCCTCGCGCAGGAGATCGAGCTCGATGCCGCGATCTTCGTGAGTGATCACGTAGGGAGGGATGGCGAAGCTCACTCCCACTCGTAGCGGCTCGGCGACCAGAGGGGCAGCAAACACCAGCAAGATGAGGCGCAGCAGGCGACCAGGATAACTCATGCTTATTCTCGGAGGAGTGTTACGTCCCGATGATAGCGACAAGTCGGGGCGAGGAAGAGAGGAGGGGCCGGATCGTCGCAACAACATGATGAGGGGGGGGTGAATGCGTCAGAAACAGACAAAAAGGCCCTGAGTGATCAGGGCCTTTTTGTAGATCAGAACGGGATATCGTCATCGAAATCCATCGGCGGCTCGTTGTAGACCGGCGGTGCAGACTGAGGCTGCTGGGCAGGACGACCGTAACCACCCTGCGGCTGCATATTCTGCTGCGGGGTGGCGGCCGGGCGTTGCATCGCTTGCTGGGGGGCGGCCTGTTGTGGCTGACCCCAGTTGCCCTGGGACTGTTGACCACCCATGCCCTGACCCGCGCCGCCTTGCGGACGGCCGCCCAGCATCTGCATTACGCCGGTGAAGCTGTCGACCAGCACCTCTGTGGTGTAACGCTCCTGGCCACTCTGATCCTGCCACTTGCGGGTCTGCAGCTTGCCTTCGACATAGACCTGGGAACCCTTCTTCAGGTACTCGCCGGCCACTTCGGCCAGCTTGCCCATGAACACCACGCGGTGCCACTCGGTTCGCTCTTTCTGCTCACCGGTCTGCTTGTCGCGCCAGGTGTCGGAGGTGGCCAGGGTGATGTTAGTCACGGCACCGCCGCTCGGCATGTAGCGCACTTCCGGGTCTTGCCCCAGGTTACCGATCAGAATGACTTTGTTGATGCCTCGACTGGCCATAATCTCTCTTCCACCCTTATGTATACCGGCCAGGCCAAATGCCTGGGCCCATTCAATATGTCGTTTGTTTGCAATGAGATGTGCGCCACGGATGGGCCTCATCTTCACGCATGTCACGGCTGTGCCAGATTCAACCGACGCGTTTATCGGCCACCGCCGCAGCGTTTGCCCGCAATAATACCAGTTGGCGAAGATGAGCGCACACCTTCCTGTCTCGGCGAGCACCAAACCCCGCCGCTGGCGTCCGAGTAACTTACCCGAGGTAGGGGCCCACCAGCAAGGGGACGGCGGGGCAGAGTGCTGCAACGACGGCCAAGGCCTGTTATGGTGGTGGTCGGCACTACCTGACCCCCCAAATGGGGGGGGCGTGCTAGTCATTTGTATTGGCTGGAAAATTGCTGAGCTTCAAAGGAATCACAACGGCGTCTAATACTTTTTTAATGCTGCAGCCAGGAGGGGGATTGGTACTCTTCCTTGCCGAAAACCCCGACTCGAATGTGCAAGGAAGTTCTCTTGATGACGCCCGAATATCCCCTAGTGCTGATCACCGAAAATAATGCACAAGCCACCAGTTTCCAGCGTCACCTCAGCGAACAGCTTGGCTTGTCCATCTTGCTGGTCGGGGAGCTGGATGCCTTGCCTGAGCCCTCCGAAACCGGAGCTCAGACGCTGCTGCTGATCGATCTGGACTATCTCAAGTCGGCTCAGCAGGCAGACTGGAGCAAGGCCATCTGCAGCCGTTTCGGCGAGGCCAGTGCCGTGCTGCTCAATGCCCCGACCAGCACGGATCGGGAGCTGCTGCTGATGTGGCCTCATACCAGCGGGCTCTTCTTCCGTCAGGACAACCTGGACAGGCTGGTGATCGGCATCCGCAAGGTGTTGCAGGGGGAGTACTGGATCCCGCGCCATCTGCTGTGCGATCTGGTGGATTACTACCGCAAGGGAAGCGGCCAGCCCCTGCGCAACCAGACGCTGCTGACGGCCCGTGAGCAGGAGATAGTCCGCCACCTGATGACGGGGGCCTCCAACACCGAGATTGCCGACAGCCTGTTCGTGAGCGAACACACCATCAAGTCCCACCTCTATAACGTGTTCAAGAAGTTGAACGTCAAGAACCGCCTGCAGGCGGTGAGCTGGGCCAAGGAGTATCTCTGAGCGCCGGGATGGGATGATAAAAGGCTGTCTATTCATCCAGTAGTCTCTATGCCATACTGGCCCGCTCTGGTTCCCGTATCGAGCGCGCAACAAGATGGAAAAAATCGTGATCCGGGGTGCCCGCACCCACAACCTCAAAAACATCAATCTGATTCTGCCCCGCGACAAGTTGATCGTGGTCACCGGCCTGTCCGGTTCCGGCAAGTCTTCCCTGGCGTTCGATACCCTCTATGCCGAAGGACAGCGCCGCTATGTGGAGTCGCTCTCCGCCTATGCCCGCCAGTTCCTCTCCCTGATGGAGAAACCGGACGTGGATCATATCGAGGGGCTCTCGCCGGCCATCTCCATCGAGCAGAAGTCCACCTCCCACAACCCGCGTTCGACCGTCGGCACCATCACCGAGATCTACGACTACCTGCGTCTGCTGTTTGCCCGGGTCGGCGAGCCGCGCTGTCCGACCCACGCCATCCCGCTCGCCGCCCAGACCATCAGCCAGATGGTGGATCAGGTGCTGGCCCAGCCCGAAGGCACCAAGCTGATGCTGCTGGCGCCCGTGGTGCGCAATCGCAAGGGGGAGCACACCAAGCTGCTGGAGAACCTGGCGGCCCAGGGCTACATTCGTGCTCGCATCGATGGGGAGGTGTGCGATCTCTCCGATCCTCCCCCGCTGGAGCTGCACAAGAAGCACACCATCGAAGTGGTAGTTGATCGCTTCAAGGTGCGTGATGACCTGGCGCTGCGCCTCGCGGAGTCCTTCGAGACGGCACTGACCCTCTCCGGCGGCATCGTGCTGGTGGCGCCCATGGACGGGGAGGAGGGGATTGCCCCGCTGATCTTCTCCGCCAACTTCGCCTGCCCCGAGTGCGGTTACTCCATGTCGGAGTTGGAGCCACGCATCTTCTCCTTCAACAACCCGGCCGGTGCCTGCCCCACCTGCGACGGTCTCGGGGTGCAGCAGTACTTCGATCCCGCCAAGCTGATCCACGATCCGGGCCAGAGCCTGGCCGGTGGCGCCATCCGCGGTTGGGACAAACGGAGCTTCTATTACTTCCAGATGCTGAAATCCCTCGCCGAGCACTACAAGTTCGATCTGGAGGCACCCTGGGAGGATCTGCCAGCCAAGACCCAGGAAGTGATCCTGCGCGGCTCCGGCCGCACCGAGATCGAGTTCCGCTACATGAACGATCGCGGCGATGTGGTGGTACGCAAGCACCCGTTCGAGGGGATCCTGCACAACATGGAGCGCCGCTACCGGGAGACTGAATCCAACTCGGTGCGGGAAGAGCTGGCCAAGTACATCGCCAACAAGTCCTGCACCAGCTGCGGTGGCAGCCGGTTGCGGGAAGAGGCGCGCCATGTCTTCGTGGACAACCGTAATCTGCCGGCCATCGCCGAGCAATCCATCGGCGATGCGCTTGCCTTCTTCGAGGGGCTGAACCTCACCGGCCAGCGCGCCCAGATCGCCGAGAAGATCCTCAAGGAGATAGTCGAGCGGCTCGGCTTCCTGGTCAACGTCGGCCTCAATTACCTGAGCCTGTCTCGCAGCGCCGAGACCCTCTCCGGCGGCGAGGCGCAGCGGATCCGGCTGGCGAGCCAGATCGGTGCCGGTCTGGTAGGGGTCATGTACGTGCTGGATGAGCCCTCCATCGGCCTGCACCAGCGAGACAACGAGCGGCTGCTCAAGACCCTCACTCATCTGCGCGATCTGGGCAATACCGTCATCGTGGTGGAGCACGACGAGGATGCCATCCGCCTCGCCGATCATGTGCTCGATATCGGCCCCGGGGCCGGCGTGCACGGTGGTGCCATCGTCGCCCAGGGGACACCGGAAGAGATCATCGCCAACCCCGAATCGCTGACCGGTGACTACCTCTCCGGTCGCAAGCAGATCGCCATTCCGGATGAGCGCACCCCGCTCACCGGCAAGTGGTTGAAGCTCAAGGGGGCGAGCGGCAACAACCTGCGCAACGTCAACCTGGATCTGCCCATCGGGGTGATGACCTGCGTCACCGGGGTCTCCGGCTCCGGCAAGTCGACCCTGATCAACGACACCTTGTTCCGCATCGCCCACCGGGAGCTCAACAAAGCCACCGAGTCCACGCCGGCCCCCTATCGCGAAGTGGAAGGGCTGGAGCACCTGGACAAGGTGGTGGACATCGATCAGAGCCCGATCGGCCGCACCCCGCGCTCCAACCCGGCCACCTATACCGGCCTGTTCACTCCGATCCGCGAGCTGCTCTCCGGCACTCAGGAGGCGCGCTCCCGCGGCTACCTGCCGGGTCGCTTCTCCTTCAACGTCAAGGGGGGCCGCTGCGAGGCCTGTCAGGGGGATGGCGTCATCAAGGTGGAGATGCACTTCCTGCCGGATGTCTATGTGCCGTGCGACGTCTGCAAGGGCAAGCGCTACAACCGCGAGACCCTGGAGGTGAAGTACAAAGGCAAGAACATCCACGAGATCCTCGAGATGACGGTGGAAGATGCCCGCGCATTCTTCGATCCCGTCCCTGCGGTGGCGCGCAAGCTGCAAACCCTGATGGACGTGGGCCTCTCCTACATCCGCCTCGGCCAGTCCGCCACCACCCTGTCGGGTGGCGAGGCGCAGCGGGTCAAGCTGGCGCGGGAGCTCTCCAAGCGCGACACCGGCCAGACTCTCTACATCCTGGACGAGCCGACCACGGGGCTGCACTTCCACGACATCCAGCAACTGCTCAAGGTGCTGCACCAGCTGCGGGATCGGGGCAATACGATCGTCATCATCGAGCACAATCTGGACGTCATCAAAACCGCCGACTGGATCGTCGATCTGGGGCCGGAAGGGGGCGCTGGCGGTGGCCGCATCCTGGTGACCGGCACGCCGGAGGAGATGAGCCGTTGCAAGGAGTCGCACACCGCGCGCTTCCTGGCCCCCTTGCTGAACAAGTAAGGGCACATCAGACAGACAAGGGGCCTTGGCCCCTTTTTTGTGGGCGATCGAGAGGGACGCGAGGGATCTTTCCTCGGGCCGGCGTCAGCGACGGGCGCAGACACTGAGCCTGGGAGTGGCTGAATGTGTCATTGGATCGGGCACGGCAGGACAGTCACCGGGAGTATGAGCGGTGACGGCGGAGTGTCAGTGAGCCAGCATCAGGAAGGCGAGGGCAAACAGAAAGCCGAGCAGGATAAACAGGAAGGAACCGATGCCCCAGATGGCTGCCAGGATGCCGATGATTTTGTCTTTGCGTGTTTGTGGTTTCATAAAGATTAAATTACAGCATGGCTACATTGCTTTAATAAAATACGCTGACCGGCATAATTAAACAACAGTTAAAAGGCAATGTGAGCGCGATTAAGGTGTATTTATTTGATATTTTAAGGCTGTTCTTATGGTGTGTTTATATTTCAAGGTGCTGTATTTAAATGGTTTTTTAGTATTTTGAGTTGATTTTATGATTGTTAGAAGCTGTTGTGTACATCCATCTATTTCTTGATAACTATTGAGCCAAATCAATAACCAGTCATTCACATCCTTTTATAGTTTTCGGGCTTACAACATAGAAAGAAAACAAAAAGGAAATATGTGATGAAAAAAGTCCTTCCTCTCCTGATCGCAGCCGCTTTTGCTTCCCCCGCCGTCCTGGCACACCAGGCCGGCGACATTCTGGTGCGTGGCGGTCTGGCCTTTGTCTCCCCCCAGACCAGCAGTGACGACGTCCTCGGCACCGGCGAGCTGGATATCGACAGCAACATGCAGCTGGGGCTGACTCTCTCCTACATGCTGACGGACAACTGGGGCGTCGAGCTGCTGGCGGCGACCCCCTTCTCCCACTCGGTGTCGACCCCGGGGCTGGGTGAGGTCGCCAAGGTCAAGCACCTGCCGCCGACCCTGATGGCGCAGTACTATTTCGGTGATGCCAACAGCAAGGTGCGTCCTTATGTCGGTGCCGGTATCAACTACACCACCTTCTTCGATGAAGAGGGCCGCGGGGCCCTGGCGGGCACGGATGTGAGCGTCGACTCCTCCTGGGGGTTGGCGGGTCAGGTGGGGCTGGACATGGCGATCAATGACCGCTGGTTCGTCAACGCCTCTGCCTGGCTCATCGACATCGACACCGACGTGCACACCGCAGTGGGCACCATCAACACCTCCATCGATCCGGTTGCCTTCATGCTTGGCGTCGGCTATCGCTTCTGATGACAGGGTTGGCCGCCTCAAGGCCATGACAACCAAGCATGTCTCTTTGGCCCGGCTCTGTTCGGGCCCTTTTCTGTCTGGCTCGGGGCAATAACTGTGATCCGGCCCCTCAAAGTGTCACTTATTGCTCTTCCATTGCCTCGGCGTGCCGATAGCCTCTGCGTTAACCCCTTTATTTCCCAACGAGTGAGGATGTCTCCATGGGTTTATCTATCGTGCAGCGGATCATCGTCGGATTTGTGCTGATGTTGCTGCTGCTGGTTCTGCTGGGCTTCATCAGTATTCTGAAGATCCGGGGGATCAATGAGGGACTGTCCCAGGTATCGGATCGTGCCACTCCCTTGGTGATCGCCGTCGCCGGGCTCAAGGGGGCACTGCAGGACAGCAACCGCTGGGTGCTGACCTACAGGACCAGCGAGGATGCCACCCAGTTGCCGCAGCTGGCCAGCCAGTTCAAGGCGCAGCAGGCGCGCTTCGTTGCCCAGAGCAAGGAGATGGCCCGCTTCAACGATGTGGCCGAGGCGGGCGAGCGGTTCCGTCAGGTCGATGGGGCCACCCGGGAGTTCTACGGTCTGGCGGATCAGGTGCTGAGCCAGCATGGTCAGTGGATAGCCGCCCTCGATCGCCGTCATGAGCTGGAGCTGGCCTTTATCAGGCTGGAAGACACCTATCAGTGGGCCGCCGATCTGCTGTTGCAGCAGACCGCCAGCAAGCGTTCCATGCGCAACAAGGCCGAACTCATCACCTCCGGCATCGCCCGGGATCTGAAGAACATCCGTCGGGCAGACGCCAAGACAGATCTCAACGAACTGGAGAAGGTGCTCGCCAAGGATATCGAGATGGCGCGCAAGCGGCTCGAGCGGGTGCTGGTGCCCGATGACGTGAGGCAGCGCTTCGTCGTCAATCTGGACAGGATGCAGGAGCTGGCGCTCGGCCCGCAGGGACTGCTGGCCACCATGCGCAATGGCCAGCAGCTTGCCGCCTCGTTGCAGAGCCTGAATCAGCAGCTCGACACCAGTCTGGTCAACAGCCTGGCGCTGTTGGACGAGATGGGCAAGTCGGCGGGCAGCATCGCCAGCCAGAGCCGGATCGGTGCCGATGACGCCGTCAGCAGTGCCAGTCTCTGGATCCTGATCGTCTCCGCCATCTCGGCCGCCGCCGCGCTCATCATCGGTTACACCACGGCCCGCAGCATACAGCGTCCGCTGCAGCTGATCGATCGGGCACTGGATCGCATGGCCACCGGGGACATGACCCGGCGCATCGACTACCAGAGCCGCTGTGAATTCGGCAGCCTGACCCGTTCCATCAACACCCTGGCGGACAAGACGGGGGAGTTGCTCTCCCAGATCAACGCCGGTTCCCGTCATCTGGTGGAGGAGGCGAGCCGCGCCGCCGAGATAAGCGAAAGGGCCATGTCCAGGGTGCAGGATCAGAAGAGCCAGACCGACCAGGTGGCCGCCGCCATCACCGAACTGGAGGTGAGCGCCACCGAGGTGGCCCGCTCCACCGACGGCACCAAGCGCGAGGTGGATCTGGCCGATGAGGAGGCGCGTGCCGGTCGCAAACAGGTGGCGACCACGCGCCGGATCACCGAACAGCTGGCTGGCGCCATGGAGGAGGCGGTCGGCATCACCCACAAGCTGGGGGAATTCAGCAACAACATCGGCAGTATTCTGGACGTGATCCGCAGCATTGCCGAGCAGACCAACCTGCTGGCACTAAATGCGGCCATCGAGGCGGCACGGGCCGGTGATGCCGGCCGCGGCTTTGCGGTGGTGGCGGACGAGGTCAGGGCGCTGGCGAATCGGACCCAGACCTCGACCGAAGAGATCCAGGCCATGATCGAAAACCTGCAGAGCTCCAGCAAGCAGGTGATGGAGGTGATGGGGCGCAGCCAGGAGCAGACCCAGGGTTGCGTGTCACAGACCCGGGCCATGGATCAGGCGTTGCAATCCATCGCCGAGCGGATGAGTGCCATCAAGTCGATGGCGGATCAGGTCGCCCATGCGGCCCAGGAACAGATCTCGGTCAGTCAGGGGGTGGCCCGCCATATCGCCGGCATTGCGGACGTGGCCTACGAGACCGAACGGGAGGCCCGTGAATCGGCAAGCAGCAGTGAAGTGCTGGCGGATCTGGTCGCCAAACAGCAGCAATTGATCGCTCATTTCAAGGTGTAGGAGGACTTATGGCTAACAAGTGGATCGGGGCCCTGAGTCTCCTGTTGTGTGGCCAGCTGATGGCCAGCGAGCTGGTGATCGAAAGCTGGCGGATCGATGACAAGGCCCTGTGGGAGGAGAAGATCATCCCCGCCTTCGAGGCCGCTCACCCGGGCATCCAGGTGAGCTTCAACGGGGTGCAGAACGTCGACTACATGCCGACGCTCTGGGCCAGTTTGAAGGAGGGCAAGGCAGGGGATCTCATCACCTGCCGCCCGTTCGATGACTCCCTGGCCCTGTTCAAGGCGGGTCATCTGGCGGAGCTGAGCGAGATGGCCGGGATGGAGAACTTCCCGAGCTTCGCCCAGTCCCCCTGGCAGACCGACAGCGGCGCCCAGACCTTCTGCGTGCCCATGGCTTCCGTCATTCACGGCTTCTTCTACAACAAGCAGATCTTCAGCGAGCTGGGGCTGGCCGTGCCCCAGAGCCGGGACGAGTTTTTCGCCGTGCTCGACAAGGTGAAGGCGGATGGTCGCTATGTGCCGCTGGCCATGAGTGGCTCCGAGAGCTGGGTCGCCTCCGAGCTGGGCTTCCAGAACATTGGCCCCAACTACTGGAAGGGGGAGGATGGCAGGCTGGCGCTGATTGGCGGCCAGGAGCGGCTCGACAACCCGCAATACGTCAAGGTGTTCGAGGAGCTGGCCCGCTGGCGTGCCTATCTCGGCGAGGGGGGGGAGGGTCGTGACTACGCCACTACCAACGAGCTGTTCACCTCCGGCAAGGCTGCCTTCTATGCGGCCGGCTCCTGGGAGATAGCACCCTTCACCGGCAAGGTGGACTTCGGTGTCATGCGCCCCCCTGTGGCAAAGCAGGGTGACGGTTGCTTCTTCACCGATCACACCGACATCGGCATGGGGATGAACCCGGCCAGCAAGAACAAGGAGGCCGCCATGACCTTCCTGCGGTGGCTGACCACCTCCCAGTTTGCCGAGCTCTATACCAACTCGCTGCCGGGGTTCTTCTCCCTCTCCAACCACTTCTTCGAGGCCACCAACCCGGCAGCCAAAGAGATGATGGAGTGGCGAGATCAGTGTGACTCTACCATCCGGGTCGCCACCCAGATCCTCTCTCGCGGCACCCCCAAGCTGGGGGATGAGCTGGCCGAGGTGAGTCAGAGTGTGCTGCTCGGCACCATGGCGCCGCAAGCCGCCGCCGACCGGCTGGAGCAGGGGCTGAAGGGTTGGTATGCCCCGCATCAGGGCCAGCAGGCCAAGGCCGTGGACTGCCAATGCACGGCTCCCGCCGCCGTCTCTGCCGCGCCCGCCACGGTTGAGGCTGCCGTTGCTACGCCATCCGCGGCCATCTCGACCGCGCTGAGCGCGTCCCCCGTGTCTGCGGCTGTGGCTCCCTCGGCGGCTGCCGCGACCGACGTCGAGCAGGCGCTGGCCAGCGAGCTGGAAGCGCCGCAGCCCTGAAGGGCGGCACCATGAAAAAAAACGGGAGGCATCAGCCTCCCGTTTTCATTTGCGCCAGCCGGCTATGGCTGGTGAGTCCAGCGGCACAGGCTGCCGATACGTGCCACCGGGACGAAACCCAGGGCGCGGTAGACCCGCTGGGCGTGGTAGTGCTCGTCGGCCACTATGATGAGCTGCCTGGCTCGCTCGAACCCCTGACGGGCGACCTGGCTCAGCAGTTGACGGCAGAGGCCCCGGTTTCGCCAATCCTGATGGGTACGAACCAGCTGGAAGCGCCCCATGGTGCCGGTGAAGAAGAGGCCGCAACTGGCGACCAGGCGATCCTGATGCCAGATCCCCCACCACTGTCCCAGTCCATCGGCGATCATGGCCTGATAGAGGTCGCGCCGTGACCGCAGGTAGGCGAGGTAGCTCTCCTCCTCATGACCTGGGTCCCTGTCATCGAGCTCCAAGGTCAGCCAGTCATCCCAGTCGGCAGGGGTGAAGGGGCGGGCCGAGTCGAGGCTCTGGTCGCTCGGTGTCTGCCAGCTGGCGGCTTCCAGTGCCAGCACCACGCACTCCATGTACTGGTATCCCGCCGCCACGAAGCCGGCGACCCGGCTGTTCTGTCCCTCGGCCAGCGGCCACTGGAAGGTGCGATGGCGGATCCTGGGATCCTGGCCGATCAGCTTGTCGAAGCTGGCTTCGAGCCAACCCTTGTCGCGGTCGCTGGGCGGCGTGGGGAGCAGCAGATAGTTGCCGAAGTAGTAATCCGGGGCGGTCGGGGTGCGCACTGTCCAGAACCCTTCATGGTCCGTCACCTCGCCCTGATAGCGATCGAACAGCAAATCGGTGGCAAAACCGGGGTGATCTTCCATGACAAGGCTCCTGCAAATGCTTGAATTGATTATCGGCAGGGAGGGGGAGAAGTTAAAAAAAGGCCGGGAAACCCGGCCAAACAATCACACGCAGATTCAGAACGTCTAGGACGATCCGCCCGCATCATAGCGTGCCTGAGGACATTTTGGGATGGGGCCGCTCGCGACTTGGGTTGAATTGCAAAATAAAAAAAATCGCTTATCCCGCCTTCGTGGGTAAATCGAGGTTGACTTTGAGCCGTTTTCTCATAAAGATAGAAAGACGTTTAGACGTCCAAACATCCGTTTTGACGTACAGGAATCGGTTGTAGGACAGGGAGAGAGCAGATGGGATTTCACAGCGCGCGTCAGGTTGAGGCACTCAACCAGAGTCTGGCTGACTTGGGTAACAACATTTCGGTCAGTTTCGAGTTTTTCCCCCCCAACAGCGAAGGGATGGAAAATACCCTCTGGCAATCCATCGAACGACTGCAGGTGCTGGAACCCAAGTTTGTCTCCGTGACCTATGGCGCCAACTCGGGCACCCGGGATCGCACTCACAAGGTGATCAAGGACATCAAGGAGCGCACCGGCCTCATCGCCGCGCCGCACCTGACCTGTATCGATGCCAGCCGCGACGAGCTGAGAACCATTGCCCGTGACTACTGGAACAGCGGCATTCGCCACATAGTGGCACTGCGTGGTGATTTGCCTCCCGGACTCGACAAGCCGGACATGTATGCCACCGATCTGGTCGCCCTGCTCAAGTCCGAAGCCGACTTCGACATCTCGGTTGCCGCCTATCCGGAAGGCCACCCCGAAGCCAGGAGCGCGCAGTCCGACCTGCTCAACCTCAAGCGCAAGATAGATGCCGGTGCCAACCGCGCCATTACCCAGTTCTTCTTCGATGTGGAGACCTACCTGCGTTTTCGTGATCGCTGCGCCGCCATCGGCATCGATGCCGAAATCGTGCCCGGGATACTGCCGGTCTCCAATTTCCAGACCCTCAACAAGTTTGCCGGCTTTACCAACGTGAAGATCCCGCGCTGGATGCATCAGCGGTTCGAGGGGCTGGATAACGATCAGATGACCCGCAACATGGTGGGGGCCAGCATCGCCATCGATCAGGTGCGGGTGTTGAGCCAGGAAGGGGTGAAGGATTTCCACTTCTACACCCTGAACCGATCCGAGCTGACCTACGCCATCTGCCATACCCTGGGTGTGAGGCCGAAAGGCCAGGCCTGATCCCCATCAGCCCATATCCGCTTCGGCAGTGGATAGACCTCATTTCCGCCAGCCTTGAGCCCCCGATGCACCGCACCGGGGGATTGTTTTTCAGGGCATGATGCAGGTGATCCCTGTTGCGGATATACCGCTTCGCTCACCATCGTTCAGGCTTGCGTCTGCCTGCCGTCCTAGTCGGAACGTATTTTCCAATCTACCCAACCAGAGCCCATTTAGTCGTCAGCACACCATTTGGGAGACGTAAGCCATATTATTCACCCCGCCTGTGGAGGGTCATCTGGCTATTCTGCGTCATTGTACAGCGCCAGAGTGGCATCCCTCATGACCTCCGGCTGTGATGCCGGAACCGGTTGTCGTCCGCCAGCCGGATTGGTTTGCCTGCTTGACGGACTCGCCGAAGGCATCGCACGGTTCGCAGGCTCAGCCTTCCATAAAGAGATCGTTGATGTTGGTGGCCAGCGGCGAGCCGCCGAGAACGCCGACAAACCAGCAGCAACCAGCTCTTCGGCTGGCCGGTGTGCTCCTGACCTGGCCAGAAGACAGCATAAATGACTGGGCATTGTGTGATCCCCATTGCAAAGCGGGGCGGGAGGCTTGCCTATAATGGCGCCGGATTTTCTCAATCGGAGCCGAAGGGATGCCGGTCTTCATCGATGTGGAGTATGTGCATGACTGGTGCCTGTTCGTGGTGCTCTCGGATGGCACTACCGGGGTGCTGGACCTGACCCCCTGGCGCAGCCAGCCCCTGTTTGCCGCCATTGACACCGAGCGTCGCTTCGCCCGGGTCTTCATCAATCGCCGCCACCAGCTGGAGTGGCCTGGAGGTTTCACCCTGTCGGCCCAGGAGGTCTATCACCTGATCAAGCCCATCGACGAGCGCGACGCCTTCCACGATCGCAATACGCATTGAGCCTTGCCTGCTAACGCGTTGAGTCAGGTAACGTTTTCAGTCACAGACCCGCTGTGGCGAGGCCGCTATCATGGCCCCAGGGTGGCGTATTTTGCGCCAGCACCATCACAGCGGGAAGATAACAATGAAACAAGGAAGGTTGCGCCATGGCGGCCTGATCGGGGCCGCCTTGTTACTGACAGCGTGCGGCAGCGGCGGCGGGGGCTCCAGCAGCGAACCCCAGCCCCCCGTGGTCAATCCGCCCCCCACCTCGGACAGCCGCGCCTGCTACGGCGATGATCAGCCCGCCTGCAACCTGCGCACCTATCAGGTGATGGTGGAGTCCTTCGTCGATGGCGACGGCAGTGCCAACTACGGTGTCGGCTACGGTCCTTCCCGGCACAACGGCGATCTGCAGGGGATCATCGACAGCCTGGACCACATCAAGAGCCTCAACGTCAACGCCATCTGGCTGACCCCTGTGTTCGACTCCTGTGCCGGTCAGGCCGGGGACGATCGGCTGGATGCCACCGGCTACTTCGCCTGCGACTTCTTCAACGTAGACCCGAACTTCGGCAGCAATGCCCAGTTGAAAAAACTGGTCGAGGCAGCCCATCAGCGTGGGTTGCATGTCTTCCTGGACGGTGTGTTCGGCCACGTCAACCGGGTCGGGGTGAGCAAGCCTTCGCCGGAGGGGCGTCTGCCCGCTCTCAAGAGTGGCGGCGCCGGCTACCCTGGCCAGCTGGTGGATTACGATCAGCCCGAGAGCCTTGCCTACTTCAAGGAGGTGGCCCGCTACTGGGTCGAGCAGTACGGCATCGATGGCTGGCGCCTCGATCAGGCCTATCAGCTAGGGCTGGACGAGTGGCGCGCCATTCGCAGCGAGGTGGAGCAGGCCAGTGCGGCGCGCAAGGCTGCCGGCCAGCAGTGGGGCACCCTGGGCTACATGGTGGGGGAGGTGTGGAAGGGGGCCGACGACATCCGTAACGAGGCCTACGGCAGCAGCGACAACCCGGCGCTCTCCTCTGCGTTCGACTTCCCGCTGCGCTACGGCTTGGTGCAGGCGCTGGCGGTGGAGGAGTCCGGCAAGGGTGGCCAGGGGGCCAGCGTGCTCGATGCCAGCTGGAACAAGGTGGAGAACTACCCGGATCACGCCATGCCTAACCTGATGCTGGGCAACCACGATCTGGTGCGCTTCGGGGATCTGCTGGAGCGCGGCAACTTCAATCCGGCGGACTACTGGCAGCGTCACAAGGCGGCCTTCAGCTTCCTGGCGGCACGCTCCGGCCCTATCACCCTCTATTACGGCGAAGAGTTTGGCGACGAGGTGCCGGGCTTTGCGGCCCAAGTGGGCGGCGACTGTGCGGCCCAGGGGCTGTGTGACGATCACGTGGCCCGCAGCGACGGCAAGGTGCCCGGTGTCACCGGCTTTGCACCAAGCAGCGAGCAGGCCGAGCTCAAGCAGTGGCTTGGCCAGCTGTTGGCCCTGCGTGCCGCCCACCCCGCCCTCTATCAGGGGGAAAGGATCAAGCTGGTGGCCGAGGGCAGCGTCTACGGCGACATCAAGCAGACGGCGGCGGAGCAGATAGTCTACCTGCTCAACGTCTCCACCACGCCCCAGAGCTATGCCGTGCCGGTTGGCAAGCTGCGCAGCGGCAGCGCCCTGGTGGATCTGCAGAGCGGCGAGCGCCTGGCCATGGGGGGCAGCAGCCTGACGGTAGACTTGCCCCCCCTCAGTGGTCGCTTCCTGCAGTTGCAATGACGCCTGTCCCATCACAAAGAGGGCCCCAGCACGGGGCCCTCTTTGTTTATGGCCGATCAGGGGCGCTCTGCCCCCGGTTCTCCAGCCGTTGCCGGAAGGCCCTGGCCAGGCGTTCATAGAGATCCCTGGCCTCTCTGTCTTCGATGTCGCCACGGATCCAGGGGTTGTCGATGATTTCCAGCAGCACGCAGCCCTGGCCCTGCTGGCGCAGATCCACCCCGAACAGGCCGTTGCCGAGCTGGTGCACGGCACGGCGGGCGGTCTGCAACACCCGTTCCGGCACTTCGGTGAGCGGCAGCGCCTCGATCCGGCTCATGTCGAGGGGGTGCTTGCGACGGCGGATGCGGTTGCCGGGCTCCGGCCGGTAGCGGCGGCAGGCGAACAGCGGCGAGCCGTCGAGAAAGCCGATGCGCCAGTCGAACTCGGCGGGGATCCGGCTCTGCACCAGCAGCAGGGCGGAGCGGCCCAGCCCCTCGTCCAGCAGGCGGGCGAGCTGGGTCTCGTCGTTGGCCATGGCGAGATCACGGCCCTGGGCACCGTCGGGCACCTTCACCATCAGCGGCAGGCCGAGGCGCTGCACCAGCTCGTCCACCTGGTGGCGGCCACGGCGGGTCACCACCATGGTGGGCGGCATGGGCACGCCGCTGCGCACCATCAGCTCGTAGAGGTAGAGCTTGTTGCTGCAGGCGAGGATGGCGCGGGAACTGTCGATCACCGGCATCTTGAGCTGCTCGGCACGGCGGGCGAACTCGAAGGTGTAGTGGCCCACCGCGGTCTCGGCCCGCAGCCAGAGGGTGTCGAACTCCGGCAGCCGCTCGATGGCGGAGGGCGCCAGTATCTCGGCCTGGATCCCCTGGGCGGCGGCGGCCTGGATAAAGCGCTCGATCGCCAGGGCATCGCTGCTGGCCCGGCCATCGTTCTGATCCATCAGGATGGCGAGCTGATAGAGCGGCGCCGTCTGCTCCTCGTCCCCTGTACCGACCAGGGCCTGGGCGTGCTGCAGCATCAGCTCCCGCTCTCGCGGGCTCAGCACCAGGGGGGAGAGGCTCTGCTGCTGGCGCACCGACCAGCCGTGACGGCCTCGTTTCAGGGTCAGCTCCTGCAGCGGTAGCTGGTTCAGGCCGTAGTAGTAGCGGGACAGCCCCGCCAGCTCGCTCTGTTCGCACTGGCCGAAGATGGCGCGTACCCGGATCCTGTCCTCGCTTTGTCGGGCCAGCCAGCCCTGCAGCTTGCGCCACAGCTTGGCCGGTGGCTGCTGGGGTTGCTGCCGGCTGATGGCCTGCAGTCCCGGCAGGCAGTGGTGGCTGCGGGCCTGGGCCAGCAGGGAACAGTAATAGCCCGCACTCAGGTGCTCCAGGCTGCGGCAGAGATTGATGATGCGGGGACGGCCGCCGGTGGTCGGCACGCCGTGTTGCAGATAGGTGCGGGCGGTCAGCAGATAATCGGCACGGCAGGGCCAGTCGCCCGGCTCGTCGACGATGACATAGGTACTCATATTTTCGGCTCCACAGAAAGGACTGCCTGAAAAGGCAGGATCCCCAGTGGGCTTCGATGCACCGACAAGCACGACAATGGCGCGAGGGGAAACAAGAGGTTACAGTGCCTAATATTCTGCCTTGGTAACTTGTGATACAAGTCGCATTTCTGGTGCTGAGGATAAATAACCGAACAAGGACTCCCCGTGTTGACCGTGCGCGCGGCCCGAACCGATGATTTGGGCGCCATCGTGAAGCTGGAACGCTACTGTTTTCCCCCCGAGGTCGCCTTCGGCCGCAGCCGCTGGCATTACCTGCTCAGTCATGCCAGGGGGCGCACCCTGCTGCTGCTGGATGATAAGGCGCAGTTGATGGGCTACCTCAGCGTGCTGGAGCACAGGGGCTGGAACAGGCTCATCATCCAGACCCTCGCCATTCGCTGGACGGTGCGCCGCCAGGGTTGGGCCAGGCGCCTGCTGGAGCAGGTGATCCGGGAGGGCCGGGAAGCGGGCTGGGGGGCTATCCGGCTCGAGGTCGCCGATGCCAACCCCGAAGCCCAGACCCTCTACCATGGGCTGGGGTTTCGCCCCAGGCTCAGGCTGCTGGATTACTACGGCCCGGGCCAGCACGCCCACCGGCTGGTGCTGGCGCTGCGCCCCGCCGGGCGGGACGCATCGTGAATCGCCCTCTGGCATTGAGGGGCAGTCATGAGCTGGGATGACTGTCTCGCCACCGCGTTCGGGGTCAGCATGAGCCGCGCTGCCTCGACATCGAGGGGCAGCCATGAGCTGCGACAACTGCCTCGCCACCGCCATCAGGGTCAGCATGAGCCGCGCTGCCGCGACATCGAGGGGCAGCCATGAGCTGTGACGACTGTCTTGCCACCGCCTTCGGGGTCAGCATGGGCCGCGCTGCCGCGACATCGAGGGGTAGCCATGAGCTGTGACGACTGCCTCGCCACCGCCATCAGGGCCAGGCTGGGGCGCTGCCCGCTCTGCGCCATCCAGACCTTCGTCATCGGTTTGGTGGGCTGGCTGGTCTGGTGGTGGTGTGGCGCCGACACCTCGGTCAACGCCCTCACCGGCCTGCTGTTTGCCCTGGGGGGCAGCGGCCTGTTGCTGCTGCATCTGGCGGTGTTTATCTGGCGAAAAGCGACGGGCCGCGAGTTGGATGATGAATGAATTTTTTTTGTTTCAACAAGATAAATCACAATGGAGGTTCAGATGATCGCAATGGTAACGGGCGCCTCGTCCGGGTTTGGTGAAGCCATCAGCCGTCTGCTGGTGAACGCGGGTTACAGGGTGATCGGCACCGGTCGCCGCGCCGAACGGCTGGCCGCCCTGGCCGACGAGCTGGGCGAGCAGTTCCTGCCGCTGGCGTTCGACGTGCAGGACAAGGCCGCCACCCGCGCCGCCATCGCCGGGCTGCCGGCCGAGTGGTGCGAGGTGGACCTGCTGGTGAACAACGCCGGACTGGCGCTGGGGCTTGAGCCCGCCCACAAGGCGGAACTGGAAGACTGGGAGCAGATGATCGCCACCAACATCAGCGGCCTGACCCTGCTCACCCGCCTGCTGCTGCCAGGCATGGTGGCGCGCAATCGCGGCCACGTGGTCAACATCGGCTCCATCGCCGGCACTTACCCCTACCCGGGCGGCAACGTCTATGGTGCCACCAAGGCGTTCGTGAAGCAGTTCAGCCTGAACCTGCGTGCCGATTTGGCGGGCAGCGCGGTGCGCGTCACCAATGTGGAGCCGGGTCTGTGCGGCGGTACCGAGTTCTCCAACGTGCGCTTCCACGGTGACGACGCCAAGGCGGCCACCGTCTATCAGGGGGTGCAGGCCATCCAGCCGGAGGACATCGCCAATACCGTGCTCTGGGTCAGTCAGCAGCCCGCTCACGTCAACATCAACAGCATCGAGATCATGCCGGTGGCCCAGACCTTCGGCCCGCTGCAGATCAGCCGTCGCTGAACCCCGTCTCGGCGGGATGAGAAGAGGCACCCCCGGGTGCCTCTTCTCGCTCTGTTTTCTATCCCGCCCGCCGCCCCCGTCTGGCGTCATCCACTCGCTATCCCAGATCGCTGCCAGCGAGTGGTCAAGTTGGCCTGCAACTTGCTGAGTCATGGCTATTGGCGGGGAGTGTCTCCCCGGACGCCGGCTCGGCCGGCAGCAGCGTGGAGCCTTCATGGACATCAAACCTTATGGTCAGCAACTCGCCCAGAGTGCGTCCCACAGCCGTGCCCTGGCTACCCTGGGTGGCAACGACAGCCAGCAGGGGAGCTGGGATCAGCAGGTCAGCCTCTCCAGCCAGGTGCTGACCGGCAAGGCGCAGCAGGTACTGACTTACGAGCATCTGGCCAGAAGCGGCAAGAGCGCCTCCCTGGCCGGGAGCGCCAGCAATACGGTGGTGCAGCAGCTGGTGGACAAGGCACTCGGCTTCGATCGCAAAAAATTTGACGATCTCGAGAGCCAGATCAAGGGGGTGGCCGACGACAAGACGCTCTCGGCGGAAGAGCGGGAGACCCAGACCCGGGCCCTGACCGAGCAGCGTGATGCCATGCTCAAGGCGGCCATGGACAGGCTCACCGGCAAGTCGTCGAGCGGACAGAGCGCCCAGGCCTGAGACCAATGACTCGAACGGCAATCTTTGGTGCCAGCCGGGCAAGGTTTTGCCCCGGATGCCGGGGAAGGATGAAGCAGGGAGCGCCAGTGCCCTCCCTGCCGTAGAGGGCGTGCCTCAGGGCTTTGGCACTATCCCTATGGCGATGGCCGTGGTCTGGACCGCCTTGATCTGATCCCCCTTGGCGATCAGGGCGAACTGGGCCGGATCCTTCACCTTGAGGGTGAGGGTATTGTCCACGCCCTTGACCCTGATGGTCTGCTGCGCCTTGTCGACGTCGATGACGTCGGCATAGATGGTCACCTGCATGCCGGCCCCGGCGCCCGGTTGTTCACCGGCGGCCGCCTTGCTCCCGTCTACTTCCACCACCCGTTTTCTCACACCGGCGGTGCCCTTGAGCAGCTCGAGATCCAGCAGTTGCAGGTAGCGCAGCGCCACCACATCCCCCACCTTGAGATTCTGGAGGTTGGTCACCTCTTCTCCGGCAACCAGATCGAAGGTCTTGCCTTCGGCATTCTTCAGGCTGACCTTGCGGGTCGCGAGATCGATGGCGGTAACGGTCGCCTCGGCTTTCACCTCTTCGGCCAGGCTGGCTTGGCCCGGGGTGACGGCCACATTGGTGGTGACCTCGGCGGCCTGTATCAGGGGATTGACACAGAGAGTGAGCACTCCTGCGATCCATGCGTGCTTCAGTTTCATGATTAGACCCTATGGCTGGAAAACAGAACCCCGTGAGAGGCGTCAGGATGACGACATGGCGCGGCGCCATGATGGAGCAGGGGAGTGACCCTTCTCCATTGACACCATAGCAAAGTCACACCTGAGTACCATCATGCCAAAGGAGGCGGATCACCATTTTGATGGCTTGCTCCCGTTTTTTGACCCGATGGGCCGGCTGGCGCACAATCCCCCTGCATGCATTCAACCGAGGGCTCTGCCGTGTACAACTTCCAATATGCCAATCCCACTCGCATCTGTTTCGGGGAGGGCCAGATCGCCACATTGCCGGAGCTTGTTCCTGCAGGCAGCCGCCTGCTGGTGCTCTACGGCGGCGGCAGCATCAAGCAGAACGGTGTCTATGAGCAGCTGACCCAGGCGCTGGCGGGAAGGGAGTGGCTGGAGTTTCCCGGCATAGGTGCCAACCCTCAGTACGATCAGTTGATGGAGGCGGTGGCCCTGGTCAAGCGCGAGCGCATCGACTTCCTGCTGGCGGTGGGCGGCGGATCCGTGGTGGATGGCACCAAGTTCGTGGCGGCGGCGGCCTGCTTCGAGGGCGAGGATCCCTGGGAGATCCTGCTGGACAAGGCGCCGGTCAAGGCGGCCTTGCCGCTCGGCTGCGTGCTGACCCTGCCAGCCACTGGATCCGAGAGCAATCCGGCCGCCGTGGTGAGCCGGGGGGAGGCCAAGCTCTCCTTCTACAACCCGTTGGTGCTGCCCCGGTTTGCGGTGCTGGATCCCACCACCACCTACAGCCTGCCGCCGCGCCAGGTGGGCAACGGGGTGGTGGATGCCTTCGTCCATATCCTGGAGCAGTACCTTACCTTCCCGGTGGGAGGAGATGTGCAGGACAGGTTGGCGGAGGGCCTGCTGCAGGTGCTGGTGGACAACGGCCCGCGGGCGCTGACGGAGCCCACCAACTACCAGGTGCGCGCCAACCTGATGTGGGCCGCCAGCTTGGCCCTCAACGGCCTCATCGGGCGCGGTGTGCCCCAGGACTGGTCCACCCATGCCATCGGTCATCAGCTCACCGCCCTGCACGGGCTGGATCATGCCCAGAGCCTGGCGGTGGTGCTGCCTTCATTGCTGCGGGAGCAATCGGCCCAGAAGCAGGAAAAGCTGGCCCAGTTCGCCGAACGGGTGTGGCACTCCGGCCGCGAGGACAGGGCGCTGCGCATCGAGGAGGCCATCATTCGCACCGAGCAGTTCTTCCAGCAGATGGGGGTGGGCACCCGCCTCGCCGACTACGGTCTGACAGAGAGTTGCATCCCCGCCATCTGCTCCAACCTCAAGCGCTTCGGCCTGACCGCGCTCGGGGAGCAGCAGGACATAGATCCCGACAAGGTGGCGCGGATCCTTTCCCACGCGCTCTGATCATCTGCTTGACGAGCTGAAAAGAAAACGCCCCGATTGTCGGGGCGTTTTGCATTCCGGGGTGGGGCACTGAGGGGAGAGGATCAGGCGATCTTGTCCAGCTCGCGCTCCAGGGCTGCCGCCTTCTGGCGGGCCGGGTGGCTGTTGAGCCGCTGCCAGTAGGCCTCAAGGTGCGGGAACTGCGCCAGCTGGCCGCCCTGGGCCAGCAGATCCACTAGGAAGGAGTTCATGATGTCGGCGCCGGAGAGGCGCTCCCCCACCAGATAGTGGCGAGTGCTCAAGACCGCATTTAGATAGCCCAGCACCTTTGCGCACTCCGCCTTGGCGTAGTCCGGCAGGAAGCGCATCGGGCTGCCATCTTTTCGCACGAACATGTCCAGCAGCAGCGGCAATATGCCGGAGCTCTCGGCGAAGTGGAGCCATTGCAGGTATTCGGGATAGTCGGGGCTATCGGGGGCCGGCGCCAGCCGCTCGGCCGCATGGCGGGCGATCAGGTATTCGGTGATGGCACCGGATTCGGCCAGCACGCGGCCGTCGAACTCGATGACTGGTGACTTGCCGAGGGGATGGATGGCCTTGAGCTCGGGGGGCGCGAGGAAGGTGGTGGCGTCGCGCTGGTAGGCCTTGATCTCGTAGGGCAGGCCCAGCTCCTCGAGCAGCCAGATGATGCGTTGGGAGCGGGATTTGTTCAGGTGGTGCAGGACTATCATGGGAACCTCGATTCGGTGGCGGGATTGTGTGTACGAACGGGCGAGGCAAGTGGTTCACCGGCAGACAAAAAAGAGCGGGCAGATGCCCGCTCTGTGCTGACTCAGGCTTCCAGCGCCTGATCCAGATCCGCCAGTATGTCTTCGATGGCCTCGATCCCCACCGACAGCCGGATCATCTCCGGTTTGACCCCGGCCTTGGCCTGCTCGGCTTCGCTCAACTGGCGATGGGTGGTGGAGGCGGGGTGGCAGGCCAGCGACTTGGCATCGCCGATGTTGACCAGCCGCTTGAAGATCTTCAGCGCATCGTAGAAGCGTACCCCCGCCTCATACCCTTCCTTCAGACCGAAGGAGAGGATGGCCGAGGGACGGCCGCCCATGTACTTCTCCGCCAGCGGATAGTGGGGGTGACCCGGCAGACCGGCATAGCTGACCCAGGCCACCTTGGGGTGATGCTTGAGGTGGTGTGCGACCCGCAGGGCGTTGTCCACGTGGCGCTCCATGCGCAGGCTCAGGGTCTCTAGCCCCTGCAGCAGCAGGAAGGCGTTCATGGGGGCCAGCGCCGCGCCGGTGTTGCGCAGGGGCACGGTGCGCACCCGGCCGATAAAGGCGGCCGGGCCAAAGGCGTCCGTATAGACCACTCCGTGATAGGAGGGCTCGGGCCGGGTGAGCTGGGGGAAGCGCTCGGCGTGATCCGCCCAGGGGAACTTGCCCGAGTCGACGATGACGCCCCCCAGGGAGTTGCCGTGGCCGCCCACGTACTTGGTGAGGCTGTGTACCACTATGTCGGCGCCGTGCTCTATGGGTTTGCACAGCACAGGGGTGGCGACCGTGTTGTCGACGATGAGCGGCACGCCACGGGCGTGGGCCACCTTGGCGAAAGCCGCCAGATCGACGATGTTGCCCGCCGGGTTGCCTATGCTCTCGCAATAGACCGCCTTGGTCCTGTCGTCGATGAGGGCGGCGATTGCCTCGGCGCTGTCATCTTTGGCGAAGCGCACCTCGACCCCGAAACTCGGCAGCATGTGGGCGAACAGGGTGTAGGTGCCGCCATAGAGCTGGGGGGTGGAGACGATGTTGTCGCCGGCGGCGGTCAGCGCCTGGATGGCGTAGGTGATGGCGGCGGAACCCGCCGAGACCACCAGCCCGGCTATGCCTCCCTCCAGGGCGGCCATCCGTTGCTCCAGCACATCGTTGGTGGGGTTCATGATGCGGGTGTAGATGTTGCCTGGCACCGCCAGGTTGAACAGATCCGCCCCGTGCTGGGCGCTGTCGAACTCGTAGGCCACCGTCTGGTAGATAGGCACGGCCACCGCCTTGGTGGTGGGATCGTGGGAAAAGCCGTGGTGCAGGGCCAGGGTCGCATCTTTCATCACACACTCCTTGTTGGATGTTGCTGGGTAGCAGTTATAGATGGATAGACGTCCAATCTAGCAGGCCCTGCGCCGATGTAAACCACCCAATCCGGCAAAGCAATGCCAGTGGGGTTGTGATCCTGCTGCGCCCTTTCCCGTCCTGAGTCCTGGCCCATTCAGAGGCGGCGACGATATTCCCTGTCGTCTATCTGGTGCATGTCCCACTGCATCAGGCGGTTGAGCTGATGCATGGGATCCTCGATCAGGGTCAGTGGGCGAGGCAGGATCCGGCGGAAGTAGCGGCGCAGGATCTGCTGGATCCGGTTCGGTGCATGGGGGTTGGTCTGGCTCATGATGGTGCTCCTGTGCTGTGGTGTTCACGTTCGCCAACAGTATTGAGCTAAAATGAGGAAGTAAAAACTGACAAACTTCATCAACAGGATTTCCTCTTTTATGCCCAGCAGCCGCCTCTACCAGCAATTTCAACGGCTCGCCCAGCAGCTTGGCTGCGATGAGCGGGAGATCAGCCTCGCCGAGGTGGCGGATCTGCTCTGTTGCACCCCGCGCAACGCCCGCCTGCTGCTGCGTCGCATGCAGGATCAGGGCTGGCTCAGCTGGTCGGCCGAGGTGGGCAGGGGACGACGTTCCCGGCTCATCCTGCTGGACAATCAGGAGAGCCTGACTCGCCGCCGGCTGCGGGATCTGCTGAGCCAGGGGCAGCTCACCCAGGCGGTGCGGCTTGCGGAAGGGCGGCTGGACTTGCTCACCCCGCTGCTCATCGAGCAGCTCGGCCAGGCCACCCGGGAGGGGCGCCAGATCCTGAGGGTGCCCTACTATCGTCCGCTGCCCCAGCTGTTGCCCACGGATCCGCTGCGCCGCTCCGAGATTCACCTGAGTCGGCAGATCTTCAACGGCCTGACCCGGCGAAATGAGGAAAATGGGGAAATCGAGGGGGATCTGGCTCACCACTGGGAGTGCCTCGGCCCCTGTCACTGGCGCTTCTATCTGAGGCCGGCGGTGCGTTTTCACCATGGCCGCGAGCTGGGGGTGGAAGATGTAATGGAGAGCCTGCATGCCTTGCGCGAGCGCCCGCTGTTCGCCCATCTCGCACGGCTGGAGAGCCCCTGGCCGCGCACCCTGGATATGTATCTCGACAGTCCGGATCCCCTGCTGCCCCATCTGCTGGCGGAGCCGGTGGCGGCGATCCTGCCGCGCGAGCTCAAGGAAGAGGCGGGTTTTGCCCTGCAGCCGGTCGGCACCGGCCCCTACAAGGTGGTTGCCAACGATCCCCTGCAGCTGTGCCTCGAGGCCTTCGACGACTACTTTGGCCTGCGGGCTCTGCTCGACGAGATCGACATCTGGATGCTGCCGGAGCTGGCGGAGCGGCTGGAGAGCCACCTGCAGCTGGGGCGCGACAGCCCCGAGCTCGGCACCATGCGCGGTGAGTCGGAGCTGGAATCCGGCTGCTACTTCCTGCTGCAGGACGACAGATCCCCCCCGCTGCAGGATCCCGCCCTGCGCCAGTGGCTGACCCGGCTGCTGAACCCCATCGCCCTGATGGGGCGGGTCGCCCCCGAGCTGCAACGGGGCTGGACCAGTGCCCTCGGCTTGCTGCCCCACTGGCGCGAGACACTGCCCGCCGAGGAGCTGAGGCCGGCACGGTTGCCGACCCGGCTGGTGCTGGCCTGCTTCAACCAGCACCTGGAGTTTGAGGAGTGTGCCGGCGCCATGGCCAGCCTGCTCGGGGAGCAGGGGATCCGGCTCGAGGTGCGCACCCTGGATTACGGCCGCTGGGTGAGCGGGGAGGATGAGGACGTGGATCTCTGGCTCGGTACCTTGAACCTGGAGCACGAACACGCCTTCGCCCCCTATGCCTGGCTCCAGGGCACCCCCTTGCTGCGCAAGGTGTGGGGCGGCCAGCAGCGTTTGTGGCAGGGATTGACGCAGTGGCGCGCCAGCGGCGCCGAGCCCGGCCCGCGGCCCTTGCTGGCCGAGGTGCAGCGCCAGGGCTGGTTCGTGCCGTTGTTTCACCACTGGCTGGAGCTGGAGAGCCGGGTCGGCGTGCACGGGGTGCGCATGACGGCCCTCGGCTGGTTCGATTTTCGCAGCGCCTGGCTCAGACCCGAACAGGGGATGGCGGCAGCGGAAACCGGAGACGGCTCCCACCCGGATGCCGGGACGCTTGAGTCATGAGGGTTGGCGCGCTAGCCTGTGCGCGGTCCCACGACAAGGAGTCGATATCCATGCTGGAAATGCAGATCCAACCCCGTTTTCAAGAGACGGACGCCCTCGGCCATATCAACAACACGGTACCGGCGGTCTGGTTTGAATCGGCCCGTGATCCCCTGTTTCGCCTCTTCTCTCCCGAGCTGGATGTGCACAACTGGCATCTGATCATCGCGGGTTATGCGGTGCAGTTCAAACGGGAACTGTTCTATGGCCAGCAGGTATTGATCAAGACGGGGGTACGGCGCATCGGCACCAGCTCCTTCACGCTCTGGCAGGAAGCCTGGCAGGGCGGCGAGCTGGCGGTGACCGCCGAGACGACCCTGATCCATTTTGACTACCAGACTCGTCAATCCCGTCCCCTGAGCGACGCTCACCGGGAGGGACTGAGGACCTGGCTGGTAGAGAGTTAACCCGGCCTTTGGCCCATCACAGGACACTTATGCGCAATACCCTGATTGCTCTGACCCTGGGACTCTGTTCCCTGCCTTCGCTCGCCACCACCCTGGCCGAGCAGTTCGCCCTGATGGAAAAGGGGGCACAGAGTGCCCTCGATACCCGCCAGTTCAGTCATGACGGGGTAGATATCAAGGCCTGGATCGACGGCGCCCCCGTCATCATCGCCGTGCCCATCCTGAACGAGCAGGGCAAGCAGGAGGGGGAGAGCCGTTACTACTTCAAGGGAGGCAAGTTGTTTGGGGTGAAGGAGCCTGCGGCCCAGTTCGCCTTCGATGACCAGGGCAAACTGACCCGCTGGCTCGATGACAAGGGCCAGCCGGCAGAGTTCGTCAGCAAGATGAGCATGCAGCAGCGCGAAGCCTGGCTCACCCGGCGGGCAGCTGAACTGAGCGCGCTGTTCGTGCCGAGCCAGGCGGAGCAGAAGGCCAGCGAAGGAGGCGCCAAACTGAAGGGGGCGGATCTGGCCCGGTGGCTCTGCAATGACAAGCTGATGGCGCTCGCCAAGGGCGACAAGGTGATCGCCGAGCAGGCGAAACTCAAGACGAGCGAACAGGGCATGAAGGGAGAGGTCTCTCTGCGCCAGGAGAAGGGGTGGCAGGATCTTTGCCTCACCTGCGAGGTGCGGGGTACCCAGGTGACTCGCCTCACCTGGCAGCCGCTGCCGGGCGCCAACAAGCCGCAATAACAGAACCAGCAAGAGGGGCCCATTACGGGCCCCTTCTCATTCGGATGCTGGCTCCCCCAGCCTTATCCGGGTGAGAGCCTCTACCCGCCGCCACTGTCCGGGATCGAACCAGCGCGCCAGGATCGTCCGTTGCTGTTCGGCACGATCCCGGGGTCGCAGTGGCTCGAGTTCCGCCAGATAACCTGCCAACTGCTGCTCGAACCCTTGCTGGCTCTGCGCCAGCTGGCGCAGCCGATCCACCGCCTCCGGTCCCAGTTGCTCCAGCAGCACGGCGTCCCGCTCGGCGGGGGAGATCTGCTCCAGGCGCTGCAGATCGCCGAGCAGGCGGCCATTGGCTTCGGCCTCCCGAAACCACTGGGGCTGCTCCGCCAGCCAGAGAGCGAGCTCCTCACCGAGTGCCTCCCTGTCAGCGTCGTCGGCCTCCGCCAGTGCCTTGCGCCTCAGGGTCCACTGCTCCATCAGCCGATCTTCGGCAAACAGCTGCTCCTGCTCGGCCGGGGTGAAGCTGCGTTGGCGCAGCTGCTCGCGCTCGTCGAACAGCAGTTGCAGGCTGGCGAGACCGGGATCCGTCGGCACCGTCAGGCTGGACTCCGCTGCCAGGAAGCCCTGATAGCGACTCAGCAGCGGGTCCTCTTCGTCTGTCTCGCCTCGCTCCAGGCGCTGGGCCAGCTGGTGGCGCAGGGCTCCCTGCTCGGGGGCGGCATCCAAGGGTGGCTCCGCACTCGGGCAGAGCGCCAGCACTCCAAGCAGCAGGGTCGGGCACAGCAGTGCCAGTATCAGCACACCCCTGTTCATAACCCCAATCCCTGCAGGCGGTTGGCGTGCTGGCGGTACAGGGTCACGGGGTCGGTGTCGAACAGGTGATGGATGCCAAACGACTGATTCACTTCGTCCAGGTGGTTCATCCGGTAGCCGGTGCCGATCACCTTGCCGAGGTGGCTGCTGCAGACCCCGACCAGGCCGTCATTGGGCTCGCGGAAGAAGGTGCCGGTCAGGGCCAGCGCCGGATCCACCGGATCCAGGATGTTGGTCATGTTGCCGCGCCCGCTCCAGGAGAAGTAGTAGACGCCGTTGGCGGCGCGCAGCGGCCCCTCGCCACAATGCTGGCTGGGAAGCCCTTCCGGATAGCGCTGGTTGAAACGCTGGGCACCCGAGCTGGTCAGGGCATCAAGGGAGGCGAGGGGATCCTGGGGCAGGTCGCTGCCGCCGGAGAGCAGCGAGATGATCCCGGAGAGCGCCGAGGCGGCGGCCACCGCCAGCTGCTCGGCTGGCGATCCCGGTTCCACCCTGGCGCGTACCAGATCGGCAATTTCCGAACCCTGGTTGACGCCCCCCACACTGGTGGCGGAGGCGACCAGCTCGGGGGCGACCGAGGCCACATAGCGAATGGTGGGGCCACCGTGGGAGTGACCGATGAGGTTCACCTTCTCCGCCCCTGTGATGGCGAGCACCTGCTGTACCTGCTTGAGCAACTGTTCGCCGCGCAGCTCCGAACTCTGGGTGGCGGAGACCTGCGCCACATAGACGCGGGCGCCATCCCGGGTCAGTGCCTGGGGGATACCGTAGAAGTAATCGACTCCGAGCAGCTTGTCGAAGCCGAACAACCCGTGCACCAGCACTATGGGGTAGCGGGTCTGGGTATAACCGGCCCCCTGGCCCAGCATGGGCAGGGCGCACAACAGCACCAATAGCCATCTTTTCATCTTCACCATCCTTGTGAAAAAACCGGCTGCACTCTGATCGTCGATCGTCACCGGGGCAGCCACCGGCCTCATGCCAGTAGCAGCAGCATGGTAGCTGAACTCATATGTATCTGTGGAGGGGATCACTAAACCGGGGATTGCAGAAAAACCCTACCCATATGGGCAAAAATGCCGCGCCAACTATTCCTTGTGTCCGCCCATCAAATAAGTTAAATAATAATTATTATCATTTAAGTGGCTGAGTCATGACGGTAACCTAGGTGAAGGGATGGGTCGGCGCCACCGACGCGGACAACAGCATGGCGCACTGGAAGGTGCAGACCCTGAGTGGCAATCGCCACTTCGATGCGGGGGAGCACGCCAGGGCGCTCGACCATTATCAGCAGGCCCTGTGGCTGGCCCGTCAGCAGTTCGCCTGCTGGCCGGATGCGGACGAAGCCGTGGCCGCCCTGGTGGTGGCCCACCACAACCTGGCGGATCTGCTGGTGGCCATGACGCTGCCGGACAGGGCTGCCGACATGTTGTGCCATGTCCACGACTGCCTGCTCGCCACCAGTCAGTCTCCCGCAAGCCCGGACCCCCTGCGGGCGGCGGCCCTGCGCCATAGCCGCGGCACCCGCACCGAGCTGCTCGCCTTCGTGCAAAAATACGGTCATCACGACGGCATTTTGCGCTGCCTCGGTCAATGTCAGTGCCAGACCGAGCCCGCCCATCGATTGCATTGAGCCCAACAAGAGAGAGAACGAACATGAGCCATACCCTGCCTGCCCTCGGCTACGCCTATGACGCGCTGGAGCCTCACATAGACGCGCTGACCATGGAGATCCACCACAGCCGTCACCACCAGACCTATATCACCAACCTCAATGCTGCCCTGGTCGAGCTCCCTGAGCTGGCTGCCCTGCCGGTGGACGAACTGCTCGCCCGTTTCGACAGCCTGCCGGTGAGCGTGCAGGGGGCGGTGCGCAATCACGGTGGCGGCCATGCCAACCACAGCCTGTTCTGGCAGGTGATGAGCCCCCGAGGCGGCGGTGAACCGGGCGGTGAGCTGGCCGCGGCGATCGAGCGGGACCTGGGCGGGCTGGAGGTCTTCAAACAGGCCTTTACCCAGGCGGCACTGAGTCGCTTCGGCAGCGGCTGGGCCTGGCTGGTGGTGGACAAGGCGGGCCACCTGCAGGTGGTGAGCAGCGCCAACCAGGACAGTCCCCTGATGGAGGGGCTGGTGCCCATTCTGGGGCTGGACGTGTGGGAGCACGCCTACTATCTCAAGTACCAGAACAAGCGTCCCGACTACATAGCCGCATTTTACAAGGTGATCGACTGGACCGAGGTGGCGCGGCGTTACGTGGCGGCGCTGGCCTGATCGCCGGAAATACCGAGCCCAATGAAAGAGACCCGCCTGTTGGCGGGTCTCTGCTATTGAGGGGTCAGCGCGCTGCTGGTTGCCGAGGCACCGCTGGTTGGTGTTGCCGCACTGGCGGCAGCCGGGTTATCCACGGGCCTTGCCTCGCTCGGCACGGCGGTGCTGGTGGCCAAGGCACTGCTGGTTGCAGCCGCCGCACTGGTGGCGGTTGCAGCGTTCACTGCCGCTGCCGGCTTGGCCTTCGGCTTATGAGGGGGCGGTGCAATGGGCAGGCAGGGCTGGCTCGTCCCCAGGGTGCTCAGGAGCTGGCAGGGGATGGGACCACCGATGACGATGGGTTCGCCGAGGAACTTGGGCCCTTTGTCCAGCACGTAGAGATCGAGCAGCCCCATCAGGCGGGCGAACACCTCGCGCACCCGGGTCTTGATGCCCTGATAGGCGCTGGGATCCAGGGCATTGAAGCCGACCGCCTCGATGCCGAAGTGACGGGCGATGAAGATGGCGCGCTCGTTGTGGAAGGCCTGGGAGACCACGGTGAAGCGGGCCTGACCGAACACCTCCTTGGCGCGGACTATGGAGTCCAGGGTGCGGAAGCCCGCGTAGTCGCTGTAGATGGCGCTGGCGGGAATGCCCGCCTGGATCAGGGCGCGCCGCATCTGGCGTGGTTCGTTGTACTGGACGGTGGCGTTGTCGCCGGAAACCAGGATGTAGTCCACCTTGCCGTTGTTGTAGAGCTCGGCAGCGGCCTTGATGCGGTATTTGAAGTAGTGGTTCGGGCTGCCCCCGATCAGATACTTGGAGGTGCCGAGCACCAGGGCGACCCGATTGTAGGGCACCGCATCGACGTCGTCGTAGGTGTAGTGACGGGCGTCCGACACGGTCCACTCGCTGTAGCCCAGCAGTGCGGCAACGGAGGCCAGCAACAGGCAGAGGCAGGCGAGCAGGATCTTGGCAAACTTCTTCATGCGCGGTGCGGTTCGGATCTGAAGTAAGAGATGACAGGGGGCCATTCTATTACAAGTTGCCGTGGCGCGTCAGGTTTGATGCGCCCCCATGGCGTCACTCGGGCACAGGCTGTCGCAGAGCCCGGCGCGATCTTGAGTCCATCAAGAGGCGCCATAAACAAGGGCGGCCATGGCCGCCCTTCCTCATTCATGGCTCACCCTCAATGGGCCGAGTCGTTCGCCTTGCACTCCTCAGACTCCTTGTTGGCTTCCCACCAGGGCAGCAGCTCACGGCCGAGCCACTGCTGGTAGGCCTCGCTGTCATTGGCAATCAGCTGGTCCAGCTCGGCTTCGAAGGCGCTCATCGCCTGCTGCTGATCCGGGTTGCGCAGGGCCTGGGCCATGGCCAGCCAGTTGGCGCCGCGACCGGTCTCGCTGAGGAAGCGGTGCACCGTGTAGGACCAGGAGTAGACCATCTCACCGCCCTTGTCGTAATCCAGATGCAGGATGTCGGCCAGGGCCGGACGGTCGTTGGCCGGGCGGCCGGCGACGTTGTCCAGACCGCGGGCGAAGCACTGGCCGTGGGCGATGAACTCCGCCAGCCCTTCCGACCACCAGGTGGTGCGGTTGAGCGGGTAGTGGCCGAAGCTGCCGTACTGGTTGAAGCGGCCGTCCAGGTAGTGCACGTACTCGTGGCGCAGGTTCCACACCTGGAAGGCGGGGCGCTTCCACTCTGCCTCGTAGGCGAAGAAGCGGGCCTGGTTGCCGGGACGGGCCGGATCCCCCTCGATGTAGATGCCGCCGTTGTCGGTGGCGACGCCGCCAAACAGGGCGCTGCCGTAGCGTTGCCAGTCGGCGGAGGAGTCGAAGATCACCAGCTCCAGCGCTTCGTTGTGATCGTCCGCCACCGGCTGCCAGCCGGTTTCCATCTGCTGGTGGAACTGCTGCTCTTCGGCACCCAGTTCACGGCAGATCCCCTCGGCCTGATCCATGGTCAGATCCTGGGCCCGCAGGCGCAGGGTCGGCGAGCAGGTGTGCTCGAACGGCAGCACGTCCTCCACCCGGATAGGGGTGCAGAGCCCGGCGAAGTCACCGCTGATGCAGGCTTCGCTGGTGCGGTCCGTGTAGGTCAGGTAGTAGGTGGAGAGGGTCAGTGACATGTCGTCCAGCAGGTGCTGGCTCTGCTGTCCGCCGGGGATCAGATCGTGATGACGAACGAGGGCGATGACGGAGTCATCCAGCAGTTTGCGATAGCCGTCGAGCTCGTCCGGGCGGGTATAGCGGGCGACCCGGTAGAGGCGGGTGTAGGCATCCAGCACGTTGTTGAGCAGGAACAGATCGGCGCCATCCCGTCCCTTCCACAACGCGAGCTCGCTCATGCCGAGGGCGTGCAGTTGCTTGCGCAGCTCGCCATCCTGCTGGCGGAAGTCGTTGGCGAAGGGGTCGCTGTAGTCGCTGGCGAAGTCGAGGAAGTTGAGCAGATCGAACAGGCCGGTCGCCCAGGCGTGCTGACCGTTGATCTCGCTGGCATGCAGGGTGGCGTAGGCCAGCATCTGGTTGAACTCGCTGAGCAGGGTGCCAAAGCGGCTCTGCACTGCCGGGCTCTTGAACTGGCCGTGCAGGGCGATGCTCCAGGCCCCCATGACGGTACCTACCTCGTCGCTGGCCTGCTCCGGGAAGAGCAGCGGATGGGCGCCCAGCGCCGTCAACGCCTCGGCCAGCGCCTCGGCGGCGGCCGGGCCGTCTTCCTTGTGCTTGCCGTAGTTGTGGTAGTTGTGGGCACGCACGTATTCCAGCAGCAGCTTCATGGCCGGATGGGCAGGCTGATTGGCCGCCAGCAGGCGCTGGATGCCGCGCGACACGGCCAGCAGCTTGCGGTCATCGTGACCATAGTTCTCCTGCCAGACCGGCGCGGGTTGACCACTGGCGTCCTGCACGATTTTGGCGGCTTCGGCATCCAGCAGATCCGTATCAGGCAGGTCCGGCTCGGAGCAGGCGCGGCCGTCGGCGCGGCGGCAGTCGAGCTGCTCTTCCTTGCTGGCCAGTACGATGGGGCGATTGAGTACCCGGCTCTCCTGCCACTCGGTTGTTTCCGGCAGGGTCTGCCATTCGCTGCCCCCCACCGGGTATTGATAGCCGGTGTCTTTGAGCACCACCTGCACCTCGCTGCCGGCGGGCAGGGTCTGGCGGCATACCCGGTAGCTGATGGTCTTGTCGCCCTCCTGCCGGTTCTGGGGTTCATCGCACTCCTGCTGTGCCTTGGTCTCGTCCAGTTGCCAGCTGTACTGGCGCCAGACGTGCAGCTCGCTCACCTGACGGGCGGCCTGGCTGCCTGCGATGGGTTGCAGGCGGAAGAAGATCTGCTCGAGCCTGCCATCCCGTTCGTTGGGGGTCTCTTCCAGCACCTTCAACTGCTGCCAGTCTCGGGGCTGGTACTGCCATGCCTGCTCGGCACAGCGCCCCTCGGCGTTGAGCTCGCAGCGATCCAACTCCTGCTCGCTGTGACCCAGGATGACCCGCTCCGCCAGCGGCAGACGATCCTGACGCGGCGCGGTCGGGGTGCCTGCCAGTGGCTCCCAGCGGCCCTGCTTCATGCCGTAGCCAAAGTCATAGCTGCTGGCCGGGACGGCCTTGCCGGCCGGCACCACTTCTTCACAGCTGAGGTAGCGGATCTGCCAGCCCTGCTCGATCTTGAGTTGCGGCTCGCCGCACTGCCGCTCTGCCAGGGCCGCCAGGTTGGCGTCGCGCCAGTCGAAGCGGCGATACACCCTCAGCTGCTGATAGGGGGCGCTCCCGTTGCGAGCGCTCAGCTCATAGGTCACTTCGGTGAGACGATCCCCCAGCTGACGGCTGGCTTCGCCCATGAGTTGATACTGTTGCCAGTCGGGGGAGTAGCTGGCCAGCGCCGAGGTGGCGAGCAGGCCGGGGGCTGCCAGGAGCAGCAGCCGGGTAGAGAGGTGATTCATCATGATCCCTTTGGTGGATGGAGTGACGTGGGGACCAGACAGGGTATTGGGCTCCAAAAGAATATCAATGCGCCAGATGGCGCCGAGGAACCATGCATTCGGGAGCAAACAACATAAAAACAGCCCCAAAAGGGACTGTATTGATAGCAAGGACTCAGCCCCATATGGGGGGCTACGTCACTCCTCTTGCCGCAAGGTATGGGCGAGCAGGGTGCGGGAGGGTTTCAGGCTGCCAGCCAGATCAGGCCAGGGCAGCCAGCGGTCCGGCACCATAAAGCCAGGCAAGGAGTGTCTGATCCAGGTCGCCAGTTCGTCGTGGGGCACGGGCTCTGCCAGCCAGTCGATAAAGGCGGCGGGGCGCTGCCCCCACTGTGCGCTGGGGATGGGGACCACCAGGGCCTGGGCCACGGCGGGGTGATCCACAAGGCGCTGCTCTATGGTCTCGGGCTGGATGTTCTCCCCTCCCGAGATGAAGAGGTTGTCGAGCCGCCCCTCCACCACCAGCTCGCCGCCCGGGGCGAAGTGGCCCTTGTCCCGGGTGTGGAACCAGCCCTCCTCATCCAGCGGCAGCACCAGCGCTCCGGCCTGGAAATAGCCGGCAAACAGGGTATCGCCGCGCACGCAGATCTCCCCCTGGCGGATGCAGACCTCCCGCCCGGGCAGGGGCCTGCCCACTACCCCGGCGCCGGCAGGTTGGCCGGTGCAGACCTGGCTACCCATCTCGGAGAGGCCATAACTCGACTTGGGGGTGAACCCCAGGGCCTTGAGCTGGTTGACCAGGGGCTCAGGGATGGCGGCCCCCCCGAGCAGCAGCTCGCACAAGCGGGTGCGGGCGGGATCGAACCCCTCCGCCAGCAGGCGCCAGAGCTGGGTCGGCACCAGCGAGAGGTGGGTGATGGGCTGGCGCTCGAGCCGCTCCTTGAGGGGCTGGGTGCGATCGTCCAGCACCAGGCTGGCCCCCGCCAGGAAGACCCGGAACAGGATGGCGTAGCCACCCACGTGGAACAGCGGCAGGGAGAGCAGCCAGCCGCAGTCGCCATCGAGAGGGATCAGGCTGGCCGAGCCCCGGGCCGAGGCGAGGTGGTTGGCGAGGCGGTGCACCACGGCCTTGGGGCTGCCGCTGGATCCCGAGGTGAGGATCATGTTGCTCGGCCGGTTGGGATCCAGCCACAGAGGCTCGGGGGGGGGCTCCCCCTCGGCCTCGAACTCCAGTTGCAGCCGCCGCCAAGGGCCGGGTGGCATCTCTCCCGCCGACCAGCAGGCGACCACCTCGAGTTGTCGCGCCAGCTCGGCCTGTCTGACGAGGGGGAAGGCGGGATTGAGCGGGCAGAAGACGAGGCCGCTGCGCACGCAGGCCCAGGCCAGCAGCACATCCTCCAGGGCGCCGCGCACCACGGCGGTGAGGCGATCACCCGGCTTCAATCCTGCCTGTGCCAGCTGTTGGCACAGGCCGTTTAGCCGAGTATCCAGCTGCCGATAGGTGAGAGAGATGTGGCCGTGGATGGCGATGTGCTCGGGGGCCGCCTGTGCCCAGTGGCGCACCGGGCAGGCTGCCAGTGAGGCATCAGCTGCACGGGCGGGCGGCATGGGGGCTCCTTCAGTCACGGTGAAACAGAGGTTCCATCAGACTTGGGTCGGGTTGACCCTGTTTGTCCAGCAGATCCCTTGCCAGCCAGCGTCGGGTGTCCAGCCCGGGGGCCTGATCCGGCGCCCACTCCCCCGCGAGGCGGGCGAGCTGACCGAGGCCGATACCGGACTCGAAACAGGAGGAGACGATCACCTTCAGCTTAAGCTCGCGGGCACGGGCCACCAGGGCCTCGCTGTTGGCCAGGGAACCGAGCAGGGTCGGCTTGAGCACCAGGGCTTTCAGCTGGGGTATGGGTTCCCAGGACTTGCCCTGGGCCAGCAATTCGTCGAGGGCCACCGGCATACCGGTACGACTGGCGACGAAGGCGATGTCGGCGAAGTCGGCGCACAGATCTTCCAGGTATTCGATCCGGTTCGGATCCAGGTGACCGCAGAAGGCCCAGGCCTCCTCGCGGGTCCAGCCCTGGTTCGCATCCAGCACCAGCTTGAGATTGGGGCGCCTGTCGAGCAGCAGGCGGATCAGCGCCAGCTCGTCCCGCATGGGGTAGCGAGCCACCTTCAGCTTGGCCTTGAGGGGTGTCTCGTGCAGCCACTGCTTCCAGTTCTTGAGCAGCTCCTGGGGGGAGCCCTGAATGAGGGGATAGGGGTCGGGCAGTGCCGCCGTTTGTTCCGGCCAGACCCGCCGCGCACAGTCCAGACCAAATTGCACCGAGGGCAGCCGGGGGGCCATGGTCTGCCCCCGGGCCAGTTGCGCCAGGCAGGCGAGGCTCTCGGTTTGCGCCTCGGCCAGGCTCTCTCTGGAGAAGCCGGGCAGGGGGGCTATCTCCCCCCAGCCGTCGCCAATGCGCACCAACAGGCCCTCTCGCGCCACCTCCACCTTGCCGTGAAA
Source organism: Aeromonas sp. sif0611 (assembly GCF_019218845.1). Taxonomy (NCBI): domain Bacteria; kingdom Pseudomonadati; phylum Pseudomonadota; class Gammaproteobacteria; order Aeromonadales; family Aeromonadaceae; genus Aeromonas; species Aeromonas sp. sif0611. The sequence continues at coordinate 98,997 of NZ_JAHUWU010000006.1, forward strand.
GGTCAGGGGCTGGGTAAAGGGCAGTTGGTAGCGATAGAGGGCGAGTGTCATCAGGGATTCCGTTTGTATTTGGAGAAGTCGGGACGGCGCTTCTCGTTGAACGCGTTACGCCCTTCCTGACCCTCTTCGGTCATGTAGAACAGCATGGTGGCATTGCCCGCCAGCTCCTGCAAGCCGGCCTGGCCGTCGCAGTCGGCGTTGAGGGCAGCCTTCAGACAACGCAGCGCCATGGGGCTGTTTTGCAGCATCTCACGGCACCAGCGCACGGTTTCCCGCTCAAGCTCGGCCAGGGGGACGACGGTGTTGACCAGCCCCATATCGAGCGCTTGTTGGGCATCGTACATGCGGCACAGGAACCAGATCTCGCGTGCCTTCTTCTGACCGACGATGCGGGCCATGTAGGAGGCGCCCCAGCCGCCGTCGAAGGAGCCGACTTTCGGACCGGTCTGGCCGAACTGGGCGTTGTCGGCGGCGATGGTCAGGTCGCACATCATGTGCAGCACGTGGCCGCCCCCGACTGCATACCCGGCCACCATGGCGACCACGGGTTTCGGGCAGGTGCGGATGTCGCGCTGGAAGTCGAGCACGTTGAGGTGGTGAGTGCCCTCGTCGTCACGGTATCCACCGTAGTCGCCGCGGATCTTCTGGTCGCCACCGGCGCAGAAGGCCTTCTCGCCAAAACCGGTGAGGATGATGGTACCGATATGATCGTCATAACGGGCATCGGCCAGGGCCTGCAGCATCTCTTTCACGGTGCGGGGGCGGAAGGCGTTGCGCACCTGGGGACGGTTGATGGTGATCTTGGCAATGCCATCCAGGGACTTGTGATAGAGGATGTCCTCGTAACCGGCGGAGCAATCCTGCCACTCAATGGGAGCGTACAGTTCCGCTTCCGTCATTGCCTCAATCATGGTGTTTTCCTTCTGGTGTGGTAGCAGTCAGCCGGGCAATCCTGTCAGGGGCGACGGTTGCATGGGGTTGCGCTTCCGTCATTGCGTCAGTCATGACTCTTCTCTTCTGGTTGGTTGACCCACTCCCGCAGGAGCCGGGCAAAGGTGTCGGGCTGGCTGGCGTGCAGGTTGTGCCCGCCATCCAAAGCCAAGTGATTGATATTGCAGCCTTGCTTGACCAGCTGGCAAGCCAGGCGATGGAATTTGTGATCCCTGCTGCCGGAGATCCAGCGCACCGGCAATCGGGTATGGCTCAGCCAGGGGACGAGATCCGGCTGTTTGGCCAGCGATGTGGCGCGCAGCATGGTCGCGATGGCAGGGCCCTCGTTGCCCAGACGGCGGGCTGCCTGGCGGGCACGGGCGGTCTCGTCGAGATCGGCGAACACCCCCTGCCGGTACCAGTCCGCCAGTACCAGGGGCAGGGGTTCCTGCTCGAAGCGCCGGGCCCAGCCCTCATCGTGGGCGAGCCGGGCGGCGCGCTCGGCCACCGGCAGGCCCGGATGGCAGTTCTCCAGCAAGATCGCCTGCAACCCGGCGGGGGACTGGCTGGCATGATAGAGGGCGAGCCGCCCCCCCAGGGAATAGCCTGCCAGCCGGTAGTGCTCGATATCCCGTGCGGCTAGCTCCTCACAGAGCCACTCATGGGCCTGCTCGAAGCCGGTCACCCGCCGCGCCTTGCTGCGGCCGTGGCCAGGCAGATCCAGCGCGTGGCATTCGATCTCCGGCAGGGCTGCGATCACCGGCCGCCAGTCGTCGGCATCGCCGAGCAGGCCGTGCAGCAGCACCAGCGTCGGCTGGTCGGCACTAGCTGCCACGGATTACGCTTCCCAGTGCCTTGAGATCCTCGGCTACCTCGTTGCTCGGCACCTTGATTTCAATCAGGGTTGCCCCGGTTTTCAGCGCGGTGGCGTAGTCCCGTTCAAATTCGTCGAGGGTGGTCGGTGCCCGATAGTTCAGGCCGAACATGGCGGCGGCGTGCTCGAAATGCAGGCCGTGGGGCAGGCAGTAGTAGGTCTCCAGCAGCGAGTCCCTGGTCGGTACCGGCAGCATGCGGAAGATGCTGCCGCCGTCGTTGTTGAGCAGGATCACCACCAGGGGCCGGCTCCCCTTGCCAAGCAGGGCCAGGCTGTTGAGATCGTGCAGAGCGCTGAGATCGCCGAGCAGCAGGGTGGTCGGCTCATCCCTCGACAGGGAGAAACCGAAGGCTGTGGCGATCAGGCCATCGATGCCGGAGGCGCCGCGGTTGGTCATCACCCTGCTGGGGCCCGTACCGGTTTCGCCAAGCATGTCCATCAGCCGGGCCGGCATGCTGTTGCCGACAAACAGCTGGCCCTGGATGAGCCGGTTCAGCCGATGGCAGACACCGAGTTCGGAGAAGCGATCGCAGGCGCTGCGCACCTGCTGGCTGATGCCCTGCTGGCGTTCCGCCAGTCGGTGCCAGGGCAGATGGCGATGGTTCACCTGGTGAGCCGTGGCAAAGGCTCTGGGTGTACACACCAGCCGGCGACGCAGCCGGTAGTCCGGATCCAGCCTGGCCGGTTGCGGGTCTACCAGCCAGTAATCCTGCCAGGGGTGCTGCTTGATGAACTGCCCGAGCCGCTTGGAGATGAGGCGGGCACCGAACTGCAACAGCACCTCGGCCCGGGCCAGCTCGGTCACGAAGCCGCTGTTTTGCAGGGCGAGATCCATGTGGATGAGATTGCGGCTGTCGAAGCGGATCTGGCTCTGCAAGTCCGCCAGCAACGGCCAGCCGAGGTGCTCCGCCAGCTGGATCACCCTCTGTGCCTCGACCGGATCCTGAATGCGGCCGGCGATGATGATGCCGCGTTTGCCCTGCAGCTCGTCCCAGTCGGGCTGGTGTGGGCAGTGCTGCTCGCCCTGCAGCCAGGGGCTCCAGGGCTCGCTTGAATACAGCCAGTCACCGAGCGGTGCCAGGTAGTCGGAAAAGTCCAGGTACGCCTCGCCGGGATAGAGGGGCTCGGGATACATGCAGTTGAAGTGCACCGGCCCGGGGGTCAGTGCCTGCTTGGCCAGCGCCTGATCCACCGAGCTCAGCACGAAGGCGGCCGGAATACTGGGGGTGGGGCTCGGCAGATTCTGCTGATGGACGGGGTAGCGCCCGAAGATCCCCTGCTGATCGATGGCCTGGTTGGCGCCGTTGTCGATGAGTTCGGGGGGCCTGTCGGCGGAGAGGATGATGAGCGGCACACCGGTCAGCTGTGCCTCGGCCACTGCGGGCCAGAGGTTCGCCACCGCGGTGCCCGAGGTCATGATCACCGCCACCGGTCGACCGCTTCCCTTGGCCAGCCCCAGCGCCATGAACCCGAGGCCGCGCTCGTCGAAGTGGAGATGACGGCGAAAGCCGGGGTGGGCGGCGGCAGCCATGGTGAGCGGGGCCGAGCGGGAGCCGGAGGCCAGCGCTATGTCGCGCACGCCGAGGCGATGGAGCTCTTCCAGCAGGAGGGAAGACCAGACGTGATTGAAGGTGGCATGCTGGCTGGCAAACGCTCGGTGCTCAGGCAATTGGCTGGCGGGCATAAGGCTCTCGCGGTGAGGGGTCAATGAAAAACGCTATCCCAGCAGGGAGAGCACGTTGGCGATCTTGTTGTCGAGTTCGGCCCATTCGGCGGCGGGCTCCGAGCCTGCCACTATGCCGGCGCCGGCAAACAGGCTGATGCCCTGCGCCGTGATGCGGGCGCTGCGGATGGCAACCGAGAACTCCGAGGTCTCCCGGCTCAGCATGCCGCAGGCGCCAGCGTACCAGCCGCGATCATAGGGTTCGCTCTCGCGGATAAAGGCGAGCGCCGCCTCGCGGGGGGCACCGCCCACCGCCGGGGTCGGGTGCAGGGCGGCCAGCAGTTGCCAGTCGCACACGCCGGGTTTGAGCTCGGCCTCGATGTCGCACTTGAGGTGCTGCAGCAGCCGCAGTTTCAGGATGCGCGGCTCGGTCAGGGTGGCGTCCGTGGTGAGCGGCGCCAGTCGGCTGAGGATGTCGGCGTGTACCAGCCGGTTTTCCAGCCGGTTCTTGCTGTCTGCCAGCAGCTCGGCGGCCAGGGCTGCGTCGGTCGCCTCGTCCCCGGAACGGCGAATGGTGCCCGCCAGTGCCTCGGTGAAGAGGTGGCACTGCTCCCGGCGATAGAGGCGCTCGGGGGAGCAGGCGATGAAGCTCTGCTCGGGGGAGAACTGGAAGCCGAAGTGGAAGCACTCCTGGGCGTGACGGGCCCACTGGGTCAGCAGGGACCAGGGGCAGAGGGGGGGAATGCTCTCCTCGCTTTCGAGCAGGCTCTCCCGCGACAGCACCACCTTGGGGGTGTGGGCCTGAAAGGCGGGGTCCGTCACCCGCTCTACCAGGCGTTGCCACTGGGCCGGGCCCGGGACATCCCGGCGCTGCCACGACCGTTTTTGCAGTGAGGGCAGGGGCGCTTCCGGTTGCAGGGCGTCGAGGGCAGCCTCGGCCGCCTGCAGCTCGGCATCGAATTCGTGCACCTTATCCTGGGCGGGCAACCAGAGATTGAGGCAGAGACTGATGCACTCTCCACGGCGTACCAGCTCGATACGGGGCAGCACGAAGCGGCAGGGACCGAACCCCTGCCAGCCGGGCTGTGCCGGATCGAACGCCAGGCCGCCGTAGTAGCGGGGGCTGTCTTCACTGCTCGTATTCGCGAGATCGCAGACTCGCTGGATATCCTCTGGCCGGGTCAGCTCGTGGATGGCGCCGAGCGCCACATACTCCGGGCTCTTGGGGCCACGGGCCTGCCAATAGATGCGGGGGTAGAGGGTCTGCGCCGCCAGCCAGCCCGGGAAGAGGTCGACGTTGGCCGCCACGCGCAGCCGCACGAAACCGCTGACAGTGCTGTGACGCAGGGCGTCCAGTTGTTGCTTGAGATGGGTCTGAGCCAACATGGATGTCTTGTCTGAGCCGGATAGTCGCAATCGCTCCGGGGGAGGATGGCGCAGGTTGATGCCAAAGGGCGATGATTTCCTATATATTATCTGCCCATTCTTCCATGTAAATCGCCCGGGGAGCTACCTCCCTAGGGGCCAAGTATACCGAAATCCGGTTCGATAACCCTTAACACGATCAATATCTGATTGTTTGGCCATCACAATATGACAAATACCTTCTCTGTTTGGTTGCTGGCGGCGCGTTTGCGAACACTGCCTCTGGCGTGCTCCTCCATTTTGCTGGGCTCGGGGCTCGCAGCCAGCCGGGGAGCCTTCGACGGCGCCATCATGGGTCTCTCTCTTTTGACCGCCATCCTGCTGCAGATCCTCTCCAACCTGGCCAATGACTATGGTGATGCGGTCTCCGGTGCCGACAACGGGGAGCGGATTGGGCCCCAGCGCGCCGTGGTCTCCGGCCTCATTACCAGGCACCAGATGTGCGTGGCCATGGGATTGACCGCGCTGGCGGCCGTGGTGAGCGGGCTCTCCCTGCTGGTCTGCGCCTTCGGGGAGGCCTGGCAGCAGATCCTGACGTTCATCCTGCTGGGGGGGGCGGCCATCGTCGCGGCCATCACCTACACGGTGGGCAAGACTCCTTATGGCTATCGGGGGTTCGGGGACATCTCGGTATTCCTGTTCTTTGGCCTGCTGGGGGTGCTCGGCTCCTACTACCTGTTCACCCATAGCCTGGAATGGGACCTGTTGCTGCCTGCCACCGCCTGCGGCCTGCTGGCGACCGCCGTGCTCAACATCAACAACGTGCGGGACATCGAGACGGACGCCGCCAGCGGCAAGATCACCCTGGCGGTGCGGCTTGGCCGCCACCGCGCCATCGCCTATCACTGGGGGCTGCTGGGGGCAGCGCTGCTGGCCACCATCGCCTTCCTGCTGACTCAGCCCGCGAGCGTCTGGCCCTGGATCTTCCTGCCCGCCATGAAGCCGCTCACCGATGCCGCCCGTACCCTGCGGGAGAGCCTCGATGGCGAGGTGTTGACCGGCGCCCTCAAGAAGACCGCCATCAGCGCCTTCCTGTTCAGCCTGCTGCTCTCAGCGGGGCTGGCCCTCTCCTGACCCAGTGGCATGCTATCGGTCATGCAAAGGGCTCCCGAATGGGAGCCCTTTTTGCAGGCTGAGGTATGCTGTCCGCCATTTCACTCATCAGGCAGGAACGTCACCATGCGCGACTCGCTCAAGCAGAAAATCATCCAGGTCTGCCACCAGAAAATTGCCCGGAAGGGGGAGGGGGTGGGTGTCTCCTTCTATGCCTTTTTCGCCAACAGGAACGACGACCCCGAGCTGTTGATGGAGGCGGCGACCTGGTGGATCCAGACCCACAGACTCGACCACTTCGAGAAGGCACGGAAGATCATCGCACTGGTCGAGGCGATGAGATAGGGCGGGGAAGAGACCAGAAGGGCTCCGGATGAGGGGCCCTTCTGGTTGTTTGTCGCCATCGCAGGGGAGTGATCTCAGTTGGCGGGTGCCACGGCCGTGCGGCGAGCGAAGAAGAGGCAGTCCAGCAACCAGATGACCAGCATGGAGGCGCCCACCAGCGGGAAGCAGATCCCGAGCAGCACCAGCACGGCGATGGCACCGCGCATGGGAGGCAGCTTGGCAGGCAGCGGCGGGGCGGCGAGCCTGCCCCGGGGACGGCGGCTCCACCAGATCCAGAGCCCGCTCACCGAGCTGGCCAGCACCATCAGGCAGATGAGCAGCATGACGAGCTGGTGGGGCCAGCCGTAGAGCTTGCCGGTGTGCAGCATGACGCCGGTTTCCACCGTCTTGGCGACCGCGCCATAATCCTGCCAGCGCACGTCGGCCAGCACCTTACCGCTGTACTGATCTATGTGCAGGGTGGCGTCGTTGCGCGGATCGTCGGCGAACAGGGCTATGGTATAGACGCCGGTGTCACCGGCCGGCGGCGTGATGCTGTAACCCGGATGAACCCGACGTTCGGTGGCGATCTCCACCACCCGTTGCAAGGGGATGCGGTGGCTGGCCATGACCATGCCGTCGTGCTCTCCGCCATGGTTCATGGCGCTGTGATCATGATTTTCCGGAACCGGCTGCGAGCTCGGCATGGGAGTGCTCTCGACGGCCCAGGGCACCGTCTGTTCATGGGCATGGTTGAGGGTGCGGGCGAGAGGAGCGGATTTCGGTACCTCGTTCCACATGGCGGCCGGGAAGCGGTTCCAGACGGCGGCAAACTGATCGCCCCAGAAACCGGTCCAGGTCATGCCGCTCAGCAGCAGCAACAGCAGGAAACCCGCGCCCCAGAAGCCGACCACGGCGTGCAGATCCCGCCACCAGAGGCGGCCGCGCTGGTGCATTCTGGGCCAGAGGATGCCACCCACACCGGGCCCCCTGCGGGGCCACCAGAGATAAAGGCCGCTGACGAGCAGCACGATTCCCCAACCAGCGGCCAGCTCGATCAGGCGATCCCCCGTGGTGCCGAGCAGCAGTTCCGCATGCAGGGCGCGGGCCACCGCCTGCAGGTTCCACTTGTTATCCATGGTGCCTAGCAGGGCGCCGCTGGCGGGATCCATGAACAGGGTCAGCTCGCGATCCCCCTGGTTGACGACGAGCTGGGCGCTCGCGTCAGTGGCCGCGGGGGGCAGGTATTTGCGCAGGCTGGCATCGGGCATGGCGATCGTCGCCTTGGCCAGCAGTTGATCGGCGCTCAGGGTCTGGGTGGCGGGGGTTACCTTCATCAGCTCGGGGTACAGCAGGTTGTCGAGCTGGGGTTTGTACAGATACAGGATGCCGGTGAGAGAGAGCAGGATCAGAAAGGGAGCGACGAAGAGACCGGCATAGAAATGCCAGCGCCAGATCCGCTGGTAGTGACTCGAGTCCCGGTTTTTCATCTCTGATCCTTGTGTCAATGACCAACGTTTCAGTTGGTGGAATGTTGGTGGCGGCGCGGATGATAGCAGCAACGTTTTATTAACTGCAACAGAACATGGCGGGAGGGGAGACCAATCCATACTGGCGTGGTCGCCATGCCAGTCATGGGCGATCCGGTGGTGGAGCAAGGGCTTGGCCATGCGGGGTGGCATGGACTTTCTGTAGATAAATCCTTACCTTGTTGCAACATCAGGCGGCGCCGGCGCGGCGAAAAACGCATGGGAGGAGGGGGCGTGCACTTGCAACCACACGGTCATTTCGAGATGCAGCGACAGGGGCAGGTGCTGATTTGCCGCCCGAGCGGCCCTTTCAATCTGGCGGGCGCCATGGCCTATGAGGCGGCGTTCAGCCAGCAGATCGCAGGATTGCGCGATGCGCCCTGGGGTATTGTCGAGGTGGCGACCGAGTTCGAAGCCGCCGGTCCCGAGGTGCTGGCGCGGTTTCGTCGTCAGTTTGGCTGGTGTACCGCCAATGGCTGCGCCTTTCTGGCGGTGGTGGCGGTGGGTGGGTTCAAACGCTATCTGGCGGATCAGGTCTTCAGCGATCTGCCGTTCAGGGCGGTGCGTTACTTCGAGCAGGAGGCTGCGGCCATCCACTGGTTGGGGAAGCAGCTCGGCGGCGACGTCACACCGGTGAGCTGACCCGACAGCCCGGGGCTGTTCTGTCTGCCAGTCTCATTCCAGCTTGATAAACCACTTGTCCCGTTCGTCGACACAGTCGGGCTCGCCCATCTCGAATTCACGGCAGATCAGCGGTCGTACCTCATAGATGCGGCACATCATGGTGTTGCGGTCGAGCGCCGCACACCAGCCATCTTCCAGCCGGCGCATCACGGGGATCTCCCCTTCCCGATCGAGCACATAGCGATCCGGCACGCCGGTGTCGGTAAAGAGCATCACTTCGAGACGGCAGCAGCAGGCTTCGCAGTTCTGGCAGCTCACATCGGTTTGGATTGCTTGGGTCATGGTGCCTGTCTTGCCGCATGGCGGCATCCAAATATATGAAACAGGCGCCTGTCAGGCGCCTGTGGTCTGGCCAATGGCTTGTAAAGAACCTTAGCCCAGTTTGCGGGCACGGTAGCTGCGCCCCTTGATCTTGCCTTCCTGCAGTCGCTTGAGGGCGGCGCTCGCTACCTGACGCTTGACTGCCACGTAGGAGTACTGCTCGGAGATCTGGATCTTGCCCACGTCGGCACCGGCAATGCCGCCTTCGCCGGTCAGCGCACCCAGGATATCACCGGCCCGCACCTTGGTCTTGCGGCCAGCATCGATGGAGAGAGTCACCATCTGTGGTGCAATCGGCTTGATCTCGCGACCTATGCTGTCGAGATCACCCAGCGGCATGGGTGCCTGCTGGTACTCCTCGATCAGGTTGACGCGTTGCGCTTCGCTGGGCTGATACAGGCTCAGGGCCAGGCCCTGCTGGCCGGCACGACCGGTACGGCCGATGCGGTGCACGTGCACCTCGGGGTCATAGGTCAGCTCGTAGTTGATGACGGCGCCCAGCTCCTTGATGTCCAGGCCACGGGCTGCCACGTCGGTCGCGACCAGGATGGTGGCGCTGCCGTTGGCGAAGCGTACCAGCACCTGATCCCGTTCCCGTTGTTCCAGATCGCCGTTCAGCGCCAGCGCCGAGAAGCCCTTGGCGGCCAGGTGATCGGCCACGTCGTTGCAGGCGCGCTTGGTGTTGCAGAACACCACGCAGGAGCCTGGCTGATAGTGGCTCAGCAGCCAGGTGAGGGCGTCGAGGCGCTGACCGGCCGGCACTTCATACAGCTTCTGTTCGATGGCACTGCCCTCGTGCAGGGACTCCACGCTCACCTCGACCGGGTTGCGCTGCACGCCGCGGCTCATCTGGGCGATCCCCTCCGGATAGGTGGCGGAGAACAGCAGGGTCTGACGGCGCTCGGGCGCATAGCTGATGACCCTGTTGATGTCTTCGCCAAAGCCCATGTCCAGCATGCGATCCGCTTCGTCCAGCACCAGGGTCTCCAGGCTGGAGAGTTCCAGGGTGCCCTGCTCCAGGTGCTTGAGAATGCGGCCCGGAGTGCCGACGGCGATGTGGGCACCGAAGCTCAGGGTGGCAGATTGCGGTGCGGTCGGGGTGCCGCCACACAGGGTCACCAGCTTGACGTTCGGCAGGGCGCGGGCCAGACGACGGATCTCCTGGGCCACCTGATCCGCCAGCTCGCGGGTCGGACAGAGCACCAGGGCCTGTACGTCGACACGGTTGATGTTGAGGCGGGAGAGCAGGCCGAGGGCGAAGGCGGCGGTCTTGCCGCTGCCGGTTTTTGCCTTGGCAATCAGGTCTTTGCCTTCGAGTACCAGAGGCAGGCTCTGAGCCTGGATCGGGGTCATCTGCAGATAGCCCAGGCTGGTGAGGTTCTCTTGCAGGGCGGGGGAGAGATTGAGGCTGCTAAATTCGCTGTTGTTCACAAAAGGACTCTATTTCGGAGAAAACGGGGATGCGCGAACGCTAAGGCCGCGCATCATACCAGAATGTGACACCGGATGTGGCGGATTTTTGAACGGTTGACCCAGCGCAACCTCAACGTGGGCTCATCCGTCGCCATGGCGACAGAGAGGTGCCACGGGGATGGCTCGAGGTGAATGTTTACGGTATTCAGGTAATTATTTATCAAGGGTAAACGTTTTCTGTTCTGGTTGATTAAATATCATGGCTGAAACATGAGTAATATTTGAATGCGAATGTTGCGGGAGTGATAATGAAATATTGATCGGCACTGTTGCTGCAATCAGAATAAATATAAATTAATGTTTTTTAAGGTTATTTTGATTTTTAGTTGCGCGATTAATATCCCGTTTCCGCTTAATTAATTTAAAAACGTTTGTATTATCTCGCATACATATTATTGAGTCGGATTGTGATGGCTATCTGATTTTTAAATATACGATTCTTTATGATGGCGCCGGTCAAAAATAACAATTCACTGGGTGCTACTGGTATGGAATACGTTCACTTTGTGCTTGGACTCGTGATGGTCCTCGCGCTGGCGTTGCTGGCAAACCGCCACAACTGGAAACAGATTAAACTGCGCTATATCGGCCAACTGCTGGTGGTCGAACTGGCGTTGGCCTGGTTCATGCTGAACTCCGAAGTGGGTCTGGCTGTGGTGGGTGGCTTCGCCGCCGGCTTCACCAAGTTGATGGAGTTTGCCAAACAGGGTACCGACTTCGTGTTCGGTGGCCTGGTCAACGAAGGGGCCTTCTCCTTCTTTCTGATGGTGCTGATGCCCATCGTCTTCATCTCGGTGCTGATCGGCATCCTGCAGTACATCCGCCTGCTGCCCATCGTCATTCGTGGCATCGGTACCGTGCTGGCGAAGATCAACGGCATGGGCAAGCTGGAGTCCTTCAACGCCATCAGTTCGATGATCGTCGGCCAGTCCGAGAACTTCATCGCGCTCAAGAACACCTTGCCGCACCTGAACGAGAAGCAGATGTACACCCTGGCGGCGACGGCCATGTCCACCGTCTCCATGTCCATCGTCGGTGCCTACATGCAGCTGATCGAGCCCCGTTACGTGGTGGCCGCGCTGGTGCTCAACATGTTCAGCACCTTTATCGTGCTGTCCCTGATCAACCCGTACGAGCCGGACAATACAGTGACCGACGCCAAGGCGCTGGCCGAGGGTGACGAGCACCACACTCCGAAGAAGGAGAACTTCTTCGAGATGCTGGGGGAGTACATCATGGCCGGTTTCTCCGTGGCCGTGATAGTGGCGGCCATGCTGGTGGGGTTCATCGCCCTGATCGCCCTGGTCAACTACCTGTTCGAGCTGGCGTTTGGCGTCAACTTCCAGTACGTCATGGGTTACCTCTTCTATCCGATCGCCTGGATCCTGGGTATTCCGAGCGGTGAAGCGCTGCAAGCCGGCTCCATCATGGCGACCAAGCTGGTGACCAACGAGTTCGTGGCCATGATGGATCTGGGCAAGATCGCTGCCGAGCTCTCCCCGCGCACCGTCGGCATCCTCTCCATCTTCATGGTGTCGTTCGCCAACTTCAGCTCCATCGGCATCATCGCCGGTGCGGTGAAGGCACTGAACGAAGAGAAGGGCAACATGGTCTCCCGCTTCGGTCTGAAGCTGGTGTACGGCTCCACCCTGGTGAGCCTGCTCTCCGCCGTGATCGCCGGTGTGATGATCTGAGCGCGCCTCGCCATCACCACGACAAACCCCTGCCTCGGCAGGGGTTTGTTTTTTGGGACGACCCGGCCGCCGGTCGCGGTGCTTGAGGGGCCAGAACAACCCTAGGCTGGCGAAAGTGGGCCTGTCTCCCGACCGGTGGCTGAGGGGGCCAATAATGAGTGCATCCTTGCCCCCGGTTTGCAGCGGGGCGCGGGGCGGCGTTGTGGGTATGGGTTGTCACGGGCTGGCGTCGGCCAGGGCCGGCGTCAGCAGGAATATGTGGGGGATCAGGGGCTGGTGACGGGCAACAGCAGGTACCTTGGGGCTGTCGTGATGGTCAGCACGGGGGCATGGCGGCGCATCTTTCCTGTGTCGCGGGCCATTGCAGCAAAAAACCGGGGCCGGGGGCGGCCCGGTCATTCGCTGCGCGGATCTTCCACCTTGGCATCGGCGGGTACCCGTTTTTTGCCCAGTACCATGGCGCGCACCAGGTCGCTGCGGGTGAGACGATCGGTCAGGATCACCACAGCCGCATGGACGCCGACGGCGGCCATCAGGGTGTTGGCAATGGTCCCGTGCAATTCCTCCAGCCAATCCTCACCCCAGAAGGCATCCCAGGTGGTGAGCCAGCCTGTGACGACGGTACCGACCAGCGACAGCAGCAGCAGCCAGATCATCAGAGCCCCGACCGGGTTGTGGCCCAGGTAATAGGGGTGGCGACCTTGTGCCAGCTGGCGCAGGTAATAACGAATGCGGGCTGGCGTCGGCCACCACTGGCCGAAGCGGGCGTAATGGGGGCCGACTATGCCCCACAACAGGCGGATGATGAGCAGGATGCCCACCACGTAGCCGGCATATTTGTGGGGCTTGCTGCCCTCTTCCAGGATGAAGAAGTTGAGCAGGCAGAGGGTGACGGTGGCCCAGTGAAACACCCGGATAAGGGGATCCCAGACTTTCACTTCAGACGGGGTTGTCATGGCAAGGTTCCATCAAAGGGGTCGGAGACAGACGAGCCCATGGCAGGGTTATTCGTCAATCTCTTCTTTCACTTTCTTCAGATCGGTCGGGTCGAAGTAGATCTCGACCTTGCGTTTGTCCTTGTCCCAGCCGTAGATCTCGTAGCAACTGGTCTTGGTCACCTTGAACTTCTTGATGTCGTAGCCCATCGCCTTGATCTGCTGTTGGGCATCTGCTTCGCTCAGCCACTTGCTCTTGTCGGTCTGGGTACACTGGGGGTCGGCCAGAGCGGCGCCGCTCAGCAGGGGGATCAGTAACAACAGAGGGGTCAGTTTCATGTGTACTCCTTGGGGTGGTTGGGTCAACAGCCACAAGGTTAGTCCACAAGCCTTAAGAAAAAATTAAGCGAAAAGGGAAATGAATGAGCCTCCCCTGCGGCAAGCCGGGGAGAGGCATCAGCTGAGCTTGCCCTTGAGCAGCCATTTGTCGAGGGCATTGGCGAAGCGCTGTTTGTCAGCGGCGTTGAAGGGGGCCGGGCCGCCGGTCTGCACCCCGGCCGAGCGCAGCTCTTCCATGAAGTTGCGCATGCCGAGCCGGGCCTGGATGGTCTCGCGGGTGTAGATCTCGCCACGGGGATTGAGCGCCTCGCCGCCGGCATCGATGACCCAGGAGGCAAGCGGAATGTCGCCGGTGATCACCAGATCGCCGGGCTGCACCTGCTGGGCAATGACATGATCCGCCACATCGAATCCCTTCTCCACCTGCTGGGTCTTGATGAAGGGGGAGGGGGGAACCCGCAGCCCCTGATTGGCCACCAGGGTGGTGACGACTTGGGCGCGGTGGGCGGCGCGGTAGAGGATCTCCTTGACCGGAATGGGGCAGGCATCGGCATCGACCCAGATGGGCATGGCATGGTTTCCTGTAGTTGAAACGGGCATAACACGAGAACGGACATGGTAGCACAGACGTACCCTTCCCGGTGCGGAGCTGAGTCGGCCCCCGCTTTCGTGTAAGCTGGGGCCTGAGCATGAAACGAGAAGGAAACGAGATGGATCGGGTGCCCAGTGACGTAATTTATGGCCTGACCCTGGATGGCAAGGGGGGGATGACCCCGCTGGCCGCAGGCAGCGAGATCCCGGCGGCGCAGCCCAGCTGGGTGCATCTGGATTACGGCAATCCAGAGTCGGCGCGCTGGCTGTTGCAGACGCCCTTGCTCAATGACGCCGCGCGCGAATCCCTGCTCGGCCAGAGCAACAGACCCAAGCTGGTGCGGATGGGGGAGACTGTGCTGCTGATCCTGCGTGGCATCAATCACAACAAGGATCACAGGCCAGAAGAGATGGTGGCGCTGCGCATCTACATCACCCCGGATTTCATTCTCAGCAGTCGCCGTCGCTCCCTATTGTCGGAAAAAGATGTCTTCCAGCAGTTGGTGCTGGGGGGCGGCGCCATCTCTAGCGCCGACTGGCTGGTGGAGATCTGTGATGCCCTGACCGATAGGGCGGGGGAGTTTGTCGAGGAGCTGCACGATCAGATCCTGGAACTGGAAGAGATAGTGCTGATGCGTGAACTGCCCGCCAACGGCCGGCTGGCACGGATCCGCAAGCAACTCATCATGATCCGTCGTTACCTCTCTCCTCAGCGGGATCTGGTGGCGCGCCTCGCCAACGAGAAGCTCAGCTGGCTGGATGAGGATGACCGCCGTCGTCTGCTCGACATCGCCGACCGGTTGCGTCGCTGGCTGGACGATCTGGATGCCGGGGTGGCTCGCTCCGCCGTGCTGGCGGACGAGATCAACAACCTGACGGCAGAGGCCACCAACCGCCGTGCCTACCAGATGTCGGTGATGGCGCTGATGTTCCTGCCGGCCAGCTTCCTGACCGGCCTGTTTGGCATCAACCTGGGTGGCATTCCCGGTGCCGAGAGCCCGACTGCCTTCTGGGTCTTCTGCGGCTCCCTGCTGGCGCTGGCGACTGGGCTGGCGGTCTGGCTCAAATATCGACGCTGGTGGTAAGGAACGCACATGACGACATGGGAATCCTTTGGCGTGACCCTGCTGCTGTTGCTGGGACACACCCTGATCCGCGGCCTCATTCACAAGAGCCTGATGGCGCTCGGCCAGAGCCGGCAGGTGAGCGAAAACCGGGTGCTCTACGTGGAGCATGTGTTCCACTTCCTGCTCGGCTGCGCCACCCTGCTGATCCTGGCGGGGGTGTGGGGGCTCGACTTCTCCCGGCTGGTGGTGCTCGCGTCTTCCTTCTTCGCCGTGCTCGGTGTTGCCATGGTGGCCCAGTGGTCGATCCTCTCCAACATCACCGCCAGCATCACCATCTTCTTCGCCTTCCCCTACAAGATAGGCGACCGGATCCGCATCCTCGACAAGGATGACTCAGTCACCGGCGTCATCACCGAGATAGGCCTGTTCTACCTGAGGGTGCGGGATGACAACGGCGATCTGGTGACCTACCCGGCCAATCTGATCCTGCAAAAGCCGGTCAGGCGGCTGGAGAGCAAGGACGCCGAGCCACTGCAGCCGGAATGAGAAAAGGCTCCCTCGGGAGCCTTTTTGCTGGCATCTGTCTCAACGCTCGAAGAAGCGATAGAGGTGCTCTACCTGGATGGGGCAATCGGCCACGAGGTGGATATGGTCGCGGGCCTCCTCGGTTGAGGAGAAACTCATCGGGCAACCCAGGGTGTCCGTCATCATGTAGAGATGGCCGTCCTGACCCCGAAACTCCACTACCCAGCCGGGGGAGATGATGTCATGCATGATCTCCGCCTCCTTGAACCTGTGCTGCTGATGAAACGCACGCAATTCGCTGACTGTCATGACATCCTCCTGTGACTCATGGCGCCACCCTCAAGTCTAGTCGCCCGCGGTGATTGCAGGTGCCGAGAGCCGGCTCGCCGGATGGCGCATCAAGCCGCCTGGGGCTCCCGTGGCGGCTGCAGGGCGATCAGCAGTTCCCCTGCCAGGGGGACAACGGGACCGGTGACGACCCGGGGTTTCCCCCTGGCATCGACGATGAACAGGGGAATGGCGCCGGGATTGGCGTCCTGATACTGGCTCCAGTCAAAGGCGTCGCTGAGCCGGGTCGCCCTGATCTGGCCGCCCCGGTTCAGCAGGCCGCTCAGGCGGGCGAAATTCATCTCTGGCCCGAACAGATCCTGGCGTGCGCGGAAGGTGGCGCTCTCCCGGTTCGCCTTGCCGTGCTGCTCGCTGGAGCGCAGGGAGTGGACCTTATCCTCCCCGTACAAGTGGGCAAAGTGCAGCACCCCGAGGGCGTTGTTGTGACGGTTGGGTGAAAGCGCCAGCACCGTATGTATGCTGGTGAGGGGCAGGTGCAGCTCGGCGTGTTCCGATTGCGGATTGCCAAAGTAGCAGGGCAAGCCGCTCATGCGGGCCAGCTTGCAATGTTCCCAGGCCGGATCGGAGAGATGGACCGGGATGCCCTGATCCGCCAGCGCCCGGCCTATGGCACGAGCCACCGAATTGGCGCCGATCAGCAGCCAGGTGTCGGGAGCGCTCTGGCGCATGCCGAGCAGTCTAGCCAATGGGGTCGCCGTCAGGCTCTGCAACACCACGGTGAAGATGATGACGGCAAACACCAGGGGCACCAGCTTGTCGGCATCTTCAATGCCGGCCTCGTGCATGCTGATGGCGAAGGAGGCGCTGACCGCCGCCGCCACTATGCCCCGGGGGGCTATCCAGCCGAGCAGGGCCCGGGCGCGCCAGGGGAGATCCGATCCCAGGGTCGAGACCAGGATGCAGAGCGGACGGGCCACGAACTGCACCACGCAGAGCAGCACCAGCACCATGGGGCCGAGTTGCCAGAGCTGCGCCAGATCGAGGCGGGCCGCCAGCAGAATGAACAGGGAAGAGATGAGAATGACGGCGAGATCCTCCTTGAAGGCCAGCACCTCCTCCAGATCCAGCCCCTCCTGGTTGGCGAGCCAGATGCCAAACACGGTGACCGCCAGCAGGCCGGATTCGTGGCTGAGCCAGTCCGACAGGGTGAAGGTGACCAGCACCAGCGCCAGCACCCCGAACTTGTGCAGGCTGACCGGCAGCCAGTCCTTGCGCATGATCAGGGTGGTGATCCAGCCGGCTGCCACCCCGATGAGGGAGCCGACCCCCACCGTCTTGGCCAGGGCCAGCAGGGTGTGATCGATGAGATCCCCCTGGCTGCCGAGGCGCACCGCCTCGAACACCAATACCGCAAACAGGGCACCGATGGGATCGATAACGATCCCCTCCCAGCGCAGGATCTTGTCCACCTCCCGCACCGGCCTGATCACGTTTAGCATGGGGGCGACCACGGTCGGGCCGGTCACCACCAGCACGGCGCCGAGCACCATGGCGACCCGCCAGTCCAGGCCCAGCAGCCAGTAACTGGCGGCGCCGATGACGGCGAAGCTGACCAGCATGCCGGTGGAGCAGAGGTTGCGCACCACCTTGCCTATCCCCTTGAGTTCGGTCAGGTGCAGGGTCAGCGCCCCTTCGAACAAGATGATGGCGACCGAGAGCGACACCAGCGGAAACAGCAGCTCTCCGAGCAGGGCGTCGGGGTCTAGCATGCCCGTCATCGGGCCGAGCAAGAGGCCGCTCAGCAGCAGGAACAGGATGGCGGGGACGCGCAGTGACCAGGCGAGCCACTGTGCCAGCAGCGAGATCAGGGCGATCCCGGCCAGGGAGAGTGCAATCATGCCAACCTCGAGTGGGTGATGGGGTTGGACCTAGTGTAGCGGGGAAGGAGAGCAAATTGACACCTGGTAGAGGTGGCCTCGGGGAGGCCGGGGTCCCGGATGCCTGGCCGGATCCTTAGCGGACTGGCCTGATCAGATGGGGCTCTCTTTGTGGAGTTCGGTGACGCAGTCGGTCACCGCCAGCACCAGTGCGGAGCGCACCATCTGATCGAGCCGGTTGAGCTGCATTTGATAGAGGGGCCAGTCCTCCTCATTGGCCGGGGGATCCTGCGGCATCATGCTGGTCTGATGGATGGCATGCAGGCGGCCTAGCAGGTCGCGGATCGGCTTGTCGCTGAAACGGTAATCCTTGGGGTCGCGTACCAGAAAATCGCGGATCTTCAGGTAGGCTTCGAGATCCTGATAGCGCTCGAGGGAGATGAGGCCGAGGGCGAAGATGAGCTTGAGGCGCACCTCCAACTGGCCGAGGGGGCCGCTCTGGTTGAGCAGGGGCTCGATGGCGTATTTGACGGCATACTCCTCCTGGCGGAACGCGCGCCGCATCAGGGAGTCGACCGCCTCTTCCAGGATGGTCACGACCTCGAGAAAGAAGCCACGGGGGCCATCCTGCTCGTTCAGTCGCTCCAGTACATCATCTTCCTGGTGTGTGGTCATAGGTGTTCAGGGTCCGGCTGACTGGGAGAGAGCCAGGCTCTCTCCCGGTTTTTATCATATGGGGCATAGTGACCATTTCGCCGTGTGATGGCGGTTGGCCCTTAGGCCCCATGGGGTCACTTCAAATTGTCATAACGGGCGACGATGGCGCGCACGATCTCGCTCTCTTCCTCCAGCCCGGTCACCCGGGCCAGGGTCCTGGCAGGGCCCAGCTCTGCCAGCAGGGCCTGCAATTCCACCGCCTGGGGATCATCATCGTTGCGATAGAGCAGCGCCGCGGCGATGCCCTCCTGCAAGTGATCGCTGGGCAGGCCGTACTCCAGGGTGCCGAGCAGCGGCTTCACCAGTCTGTCCCCCGCCGCCAGCTTGCGCAGTGGCTGACGGCCGACCCGGTCGATTTCATCCACCAGATAGGGGTTGGCGAAGCGGGACAGGATCTTCTCGATGTAGGCGGCGTGTAGGCGCTGATCGAAGCCGTAGCGTTTCACCAGCACGGCTCCGCTCTCCTCCATGGCGCGGCGCACCTTGCTGCGGATCACCGGATCCTCGATCGCCTCGCGCACGGTGCGGTAGCCCCTCAGCTTGCCGAGGTAGGCGGTGACGATGTGCCCGGTGTTGAGGGTGAACAGCTTGCGCTCGACGAAGGCCATCAGGTTGTCGGTGGGCTCCATGCCCGCCACCTGGGGCAACTCGCCCTTGAACTGGGTCTGGTCGACGATCCACTCGCTGAAGCTCTCCACCGTCACCTCCAGCGGATCATCGTTGGCCGCGGCAGGGGGAACGATGCGATCCACCGCCGAGTCGACGAAGCCGACGCAGTTGTCGAGGGTGGCATGATACGCGACCGGCAGGTACTTGAGTACCTCCTGCTTGAGGTGGCTGGTGCCGCGCACCATGTTCTCGCAGGCGATGACGTTGAGAGGGGTCAGGTTGCCGGCATCGAAACGGGCCTGCAGCCCCTTGGCCAGGGTGCTGGCAATCTTGTCCAGGATGTTGGGCCCGACCGCAGTGGTGACCAGATCGGCGGTGATGATGCGGGCGATCACCTCGTGTCCGGCGGAGCTGACCGCGGCCACGTTGCGTACCACATCCAGCTTCTGATCCGTGCCTACCACGTGCACCTTGTACTCCTGGCGGTGATTGAGCTGGTCGATCAGGGTTTCGTTGACGTCGGCGAAGGTGACCTGATGGCTGGCGTCCGCCAGCAGTTTTCCGATGAAGCCACGACCGATATTGCCGGCACCAAAATGCAATGTTTTCATGATTTTAACCTCTACAACCAAAGACGATGAAGGATGATTACGCGGCCTGTTCGGCGCCCAGCAGATCCAGGAACTCCTGGGGATCCTGAGTACTGGCCAGCCGGTCGATGAGACCGGGTTCATCCAGTGCATTGGTCAGACGGGTTATGACCTGCATGTGTTCGTCATTGCGGGCGGCGATGCCGATCACCAGGCGTGCCACTTCATCGGCGTCCTCGCCAAAGGCGACCCCGGCCGGGTACTGGCAGATGACGATGCCGGTACGCTTCACGTGTTCCTTGGCGGCTATGGTGCCGTGGGGGACGGCGATGGACTCGCCGAGGTAGGTGGAGACCAGTTGCTCGCGCTCCAGCATGGCGTTGACGTAATCCGGCGCCACGTAGCCCCGCTCCGCCAGCAGCTTGCCGGCAGCCCGGATGGCAGCCTCCTTGTTGTCGGCCTTGAGGCCCAGGTGCACGTCCTGCAGGCTCAGGGTGAAGACCTCGGCTGCCTGCGGCTCGTAACTGTCGTCGTTGGCCGCCACCAGCAGTTGCGGGTTGGCCACGTCGTCGTTGGCCGCGTTGGCCAGGCTGAGGTTTTGCACCAGCTCCTGATAGAGGGTGTTGTCGAGGAAGTTGGAGAGGGAGATGTGCTGCGCATGCGGTGCATGGCGACGGGCACGGTCGGTGAGATCCTTGTGGGTGATGACCAGATCCACCTGATCGTCCAAGTTGTTGATGGCACGGTTGGTGACGCTGATGTCGAGACCGGCAGCCAGCACCCGCTTGCGCAGCATGCCGGCGCCCATGGCGCTAGAACCCATGCCCGCATCACAGGCGACCACGATGTTGCGCACTGCGGTCAGCTCGGCACCCGGCTTCTTGGCCGCTGTGGTCTCGGGCTTGGCGCCCTTCATGGCCTTCATCTTGCGAGTGGCTTCACCCAGGGCGTCGGCCTCGTCGGCTTCCGGCTGCTGGGCACGCACGAACACGGCGGCGACCAGGAAGGAGACGGTGGCCGAGGCGATGATGGAGAGCAGCACCCCGATCAGGGAGGCTTTCGGTGTCATCAGCAGCACGGCGAAGATGGAGCCCGGTGAGGCGGGGGAGACCAGACCCGCGTTGAACAGGGTCAGGGTGAAGACCCCGGTCATGCCACCGGCAATCACCGCCAGGATGAGGCGCGGGTTCATCAGCACATAGGGGAAGTAGATCTCGTGGATGCCACCGAAGAAGTGAATGATGGAGGCACCGGCGGCGGACTGCTTGGCGGCGCCACGACCGAACACCATGTAGGCCAGCAGCACGCCCAGACCCGGACCCGGGTTCGCTTCGATCAGGAAGAAGATGGAACGACCCTGTTCGGTGGCTTGCTGGATCCCCAGCGGCGAGAAGATGCCGTGGTTGATGGCGTTGTTGAGGAAGAGGATCTTGGCCGGTTCGACGAAGATGGAGGTCAGCGGCAGCAGGCTGTGGGCGACCAGGAAGTCGACACCGCCGGCCAGGGCGCCGGAGAGCACCTTGACGAAGGGACCGATGACGAAGAAGGCGAGGATGGCGCACAGCATGCCGATGATCCCGGCGGAGAAGTTGTTGACCAGCATCTCGAAGCCGCTCTTGACCCGGCCCTCCATCGCCTTGTCGAAGCGCTTGATGGCCCAGCCACCCAGCGGGCCGACCATCATGGCGCCCATGAACATGGGGATGTCGGTCCCCACGATGACGCCCATGGTGGTGATGGCACCGACCACGGCACCCCGCTCACCGCCCATCAGCTTGCCGCCGGTATAGCCAATCAGCAGCGGCAGCAGGTAGGTGATCATGGGGCCGACCAGCTTGGCCAAGGTTTCGTTTGGCAGCCAGCCGGTGGGGATGAAGAGGGCGGTAATGAAGCCCCAGGCGATGAAGGCGCCTATGTTGGGCATGACCATATTGGACAGGAAGCGTCCAAAATTCTGTATCTTGACTTTGGTATCCGGTGATAACATGTCGGGACCCCGTTTTAAGCCTGTGTGATTAAAAGTGGTAGTTGGGATGACGGGTTTTGCCGAACCCCCATCCCTGTCGTCTAAGCAACTTCAATCTACCAGCTTGTGATCAAATTAGGCTGAAAACGGGGCATCTTGTGATGCACCTCTCGTTTACCCCCATCCCCCCCCTTCAACAACAGAGATCCCGATCACATTCGGACGCTGTGCTTCGGCTACATTTCGATCTTTCTGGTCAAAACACCGTTATTTTTGTGATGAATATCACCATTTGGCGTTTGCGCAAATGCTGTGTCAATGTGATTTCAATCACAAATATTAATTTTGCATTCAAATGAGTCATGTGGTGACGAGGGAAATCCCGGGGTCCTGACGATGGATATTGCCCATATTGATGGTCATGAGCGATGAATGATCTATTTTGTAACCCACTTTCAGGCTTTCGCCACATGAGGTGGTGCATCAGCCTCTCATGCGTGCGTTGAACGCCATCGAGCTGGAATGGCAAGCCGACGACGGTCGTAACCAGCAGCGTGTCAGGGTGCCCTGCCAGGGGAAGCTAACTACAAGGAACAGGTGTGTGAAAAAAAGCCCGCAAGATGCGGGCTTTTTGGTGGTCAGCGGCTGGTGGGCAGGCTTATTCGCTCTTGGGGTCAGCCTCGGTCGACGTCTCTTCCACGGCCGGGGCGACCGGTGCAGGGCCAGGCACCAGAGCCACCGCCGGTTTGGCGATGAGGGAGCGGGTCTCTTCCACCGCCTCGCTCAGCTTCACCTCGATGATCTGACCAAGCTCATAGACCACCTCGGTCTTGTCCAGGTAGACGCGGCCGTTGTCCCAGTTGCACTCCAGCCTGTCCTTGTTGTCCAGGATATGGCGAGCGGGCATGAAGACCACGGCGCCGTTCTCCTGAAGGCGCAGCTTGAGGCCGGCCCGCATCACGTCGATGATCTCGGCGTTGAACACCTGATCGGTGCCAGCGGCGGCCTGGAGGTAACGGACATAGAGCCAGTCGCCGATGTCACGCTCCACCCTGCGGTGCAGGCGGCGACACTCAGTCAGGTGCTCGGTCAGCTCCTGGCTTGGGCGCATCCCCGGGGTCTTGCCGGCGATGACGGCCTTGAGCAGACGATGGTTGACCATGTCGCCGTATTTGCGGATAGGCGAGGTCCAGGTGGCGTAGGCATCCAGCCCCAGGCCGTAGTGGGCACCCGGCTCGGCGGACATCAGGGCATAGCTCTGGAAGCGGCGGATCTTGCCGTCCAGCCAGCGGGTGTCCAGGCTGTCGATCCAGCGGCGCAGGGCACAGAAGCCGGACAGGCTGGCGATATCTTCCTTCTCGAACGGTGCCTCGGCGCTCTTGAGCAGATCGATGGCGCCGTCGAGCGACTCCTCGTCAAAACCGGTGTGGACGTTGAAGATGCCGTAGCCGACGCTCTTGCCCAATACGCGACCGGCGCAGATGTTGGCGGCGATCATCGACTCTTCGATCATCCGGTTGGCGATGCGACGGGGCTCCACGTGGATGGCCAGCACGGCGCCGTTCTCACCCAGCTCGAAGTCGTAGTCGGGGCGGTCCGGGAACACCAGGGCGTGCTCGGTACGCCACTTGATACGCGCTTCTGTCATGGCCTTCATCAGGGGCAGCTGGGCCATGACGCCTGCGTCTATGTCCAGCGCCTTGCCGTGCTCTGCCCAGTCGGAGACCTCGTCATAGTTCAGACGAGCGTGGGAGACGATGCGGGCGGCGAAGAACTCGGTCTCTTCCAGCAGCAGGCCGTCCTCGGCGATCAGCAGGCGGGCGCACAGGGTGTTGCGCTCCTCCCCCTCTTTCAGGGAGCAGAGCTCGTCGGAGAGGGTGCGCGGGATCATGGGCACGTTGCGGCCCGGCATGTAGACGGTGAAGGCGCGCTTGGCGGCTTCCTGGTCCAGCTCGCTGCCTTCGGCCACATAGGCGGTCGGGTCGGCGATGGCGACCAGCAGCTCCCAGCCGTTGTCCAGCTTGGTGATGGCCAGGGCATCATCCATGTCCTTGGTCTTGGCGCCGTCGACGGTGAAGAAGGGCACCTGGGTCAGATCGCGACGGGGCAGCTCTTCCTCTTCGATCACCTTCCACTCCGGCAGGTCCGCCGGTTCTATTTGAGCCAAGCTGTGGCGTGCCAGCACCACCCACCAGGGCACGTTGTGATCATCCTTGTCGGCGATGAGCTGGGTGATCTCGGCGGAGAAGTTGCCATCCACCAGGGCGTGGCGCTTGAGGGTCGCCACCACCCAGTCCCCTTCCTTGAAGGACTTTTCGTCCAGACCCTTCTTGGCGCGGGCCTTGATGGCGTCCTTGATGAGAGGGTGATCAGGCACCACGTTGAGACGGTCGCGGAACATCTTGACGCGGCCGACGAAGCGGACCACGGCCTGCTCCAGCAGGGCATCCGGCTCGGCCACTTCCTTCTCTTTCTCGGTACGGATCAGGGCGCTCACCCGGTCACCGTGCATCACCTTCTTCATGTAGGGAGGCGGCACGAAATAGCTGGTCTTCTCATCGACCTCCAGGAAGCCGAAGCCCCGATCGGAGGCGCGAATCACACCCTCTTTCTTGGGGATGTTTTCGCGGATTTGTTGCTTGAGCTGGGCCAGCAGCGGATTGTCTTGGAACATAAGTGAGGAACCTGAGTGGAGACCTGATGAAGAATCGCCCAGCACTATACGTTTTTACCCCTCCAAAGCCAAGGTGAATGGCCTGCTCAGCGGGGTTGCAGTGCCCGGCGCCCCTGCTCGATCAGGCGTTGGGAGATCTGTTTGTGCAGCCCCCGCTCCAGCACCCAGCGGTGCCAGTAGAGGCGCTCGATGAGGTGATTGTCCGGGCTGAGATCGAGCAGCAGCCCCTGTGCCAGCTGCTGGCGGATCTGCAACTCGGGGATGAGACAGCAGGCCAACCCCTGCTCCGCCATGGCGACGAAGGCTTCCGACGAGCGCACCGTGTGGCAGGGGTAACCGCCGGGGGCCAGCGCGAAGTGACGGGCCATGAAGCTGACATGCATGTCGTCGCGCTGATCAAACGCCACTGCCGGCGCCTTGGCCAGCGCCTCCGCCGTTAGCCCATCCGGGAAGTGGCGGGCCACGAAGGCTGGGCTGGCGGTCAGCAGGTAGCGCATCTCGCCGAGCTCGTCGACGCAGCAGCCCGCCAGTGCCTGAGGCTGCAGGCTGACGGCGCCGAACGCCTGGCCCTCACGCACCCGGTCCAGGGTGCGGCTCTCGTCATCCACCAGCAGGTTCAGCTCTATGGGGTACTGCTCCAGCAGCGGCGCCAGGGCGGGTAGAAACCAGGTGGCCAGGCTGTCGGCGTTGACGGCTATGCTGATCCGGATCGGCGCCTGGGGTTCGCTGGGGGAGAGTTCCCCCGCCAGCTCCAGCTCGAGCTGACGCACCTGGCGGTAGTGGGCCAGCAGCTTCTGCCCGAGGGCGGTGGCCTGCAAGGGCTGGCTGCGGATGATCAGCGGCTCTGCAAACTGCTGCTCCAACTGCTTGATGCGCTGGGAGATGGCGGACTGGGTGATGTGCAGACGCTGGGCGGCGCGCTCGAAGTTCTGCTCCTGCATCACGGCATCCAGCGCCAGCAACAGCTTGTAGTCCAGCGTCTTCATCAGCATTCCTTATCAGAGAAGGGGATTGAACAAGGATGCTACTGGAGTGATGGCGGCAGGACAACCTGGCCGACACTGGCGGGTGCCCCGTGCGGGGTATCCCGGGCCTGTCACTGTGAGATGTGACAGTAGCGACAGGATGAGATTCATAAGATACTCACTTGGTCCGTTTTTGCATGGGGTGGAAACGGGCCATAGCGAGAGTTTTGGTCCCGGGTGTCAGCCCGGGACTTTTTTATGGGGTTAGCTCATGCCGAGCAGCTCTCCTGCCGGTACGTACTCCCCCCGCAGTGGGCGGTTGACGGCACGTTCGAAGCGCTCGTCCAGATGGAAGCGGATCCCGACCCCGCGTACCGCCCCCAGATCCACCGCCTGACGGTGACCGAGGCGCTCGATGGGCAGGCCGAGGCGGCGGAAGATGCGCTCCACCGGCAGGCTGACCACGGCGACCAGCTCCCGGATCCCTTGCTCCCTGGCGAAGGCATGGACCTCCCGAAAGATGACGCAGGTCAGTTCGCTGATGCCGTTGTCGAGCATGGGCGCGCGGCCGGCATCGATGGCGAGGCGGGTCAGCTCCCAGACATCGGCGCCGCAAGGGGCCCGTTCGCCGGCGAGGGCACCGGGAAAGATGCTGGGCAGCATGTAATCCTGGGCACAGCTGAGCAGCCTGATACAGCCGCACAGACCCTGCTCATCGTCAATCAGCACCCAGTGGGTATCGGGTTTGTCGAAGCTGTCCCGCTCCAGACCCCGGTGGGACTCCACGTCCCAGCCGAGCCGATCGGAGAAGACTCGCTTGCGAAAGCGATAAAGCTCGTTTTCGACCTCCCATCTGGGGTGTTCTTTCAATTTTCCTTTGAAAACAAGCATTCATGTCTCTCCATTTCATGGTTAGGCGCTATAATCCAAGGCCTTGGCCAGGGGAGGCTAGCCTATGACACGCGACCAACTGCTTGAGTATCTGGAACATTTCACGCTGGTAACGGATGGAAACCGGCTGGCCGAGCTGATCGGCCGCTTCACCCTGGGAATGGGCTACGACTACTATCGCTTTGCGCTCATCCTGCCCATGTCGATGCAAAGGCCCAAGGTGGTGTTGTTCAACCAGTGCCCGGACTCCTGGGTGCAGGCCTACACGGTGAACAACATGCTGGCCTGCGATCCCATCATCCAGCTCGCCCGCACACAGACCCTGCCCATCTACTGGAACCGGCTGGACGAGAAGGCGCGCTTCCTGCAAGAGGGGAGCATGGATGTGATGGGGCTGGCGGCGGAGTTCGGGCTGCGCAACGGCATCTCGTTTCCGCTGCACGGGGCGGCGGGGGAGAACGGCATACTGTCGTTCATCACCCGGGAGCGGGCGTCCAGCGACCTGCTGCTCGAGTCCTCGCCCATTCTCTCCTGGATGTCCAACTACATCTTCGAGGCGGCGATCCGGATAGTGCGCCAGAGCATGAGGGAAGATGATCCCCAGGAGGCCCTGACGGACAGGGAGACCGAGTGCCTGTTCTGGGCCAGCGACGGGAAGACATCGGGGGAGATCGCCTGCATCCTCGGGATCACCGAGCGCACCGTGAACTATCACCTCAACCAGGTCACCCGCAAGACGGGGTCGATGAATCGCTACCAGGCCATCGCCAAGGGGGTCAGCAGTGGCATCCTGCTGCCGAATCTGGAGCAGGTCGTGGTCACCAACTTCCCCAGACTGTTGCAGTGAATACAGGCCCGGCGGCACCGGCTCGTCGCCTGGCATCCCCTCTGTCGCCATCACCGCTGTCCTGCGCCGTCCCATCCTGCCGCCGATTCTCGGGGCGGGGCTGTGGCCCCACAATTGTCAGATCCTGCAATTGACAGCCTGCCAGAAGTTGTTTTTTGCCACGCCTTATCAGTTTTTTGAATGCATCAGAAAATGAATGAATTTCTCTGATTTCATGCCTCCCCTTATAGTGCGGCCAGATCTCCCACTCAAAGGTTTGTCCATGTTCGCGACCACACTGCAAGGCTTTACCCTCGGCCTTGCCATGATCATCCCCATCGGTGCCCAGAACGCCTTCGTGCTGAGCCGGGGCATTCACCGCAACCACCATCTGCTGGCGGCGACCCTCTGCTGCCTGTGCGATCTCGTGCTGATCGGCATAGGAGTGTTTGGCGGTGCCAACCTGCTGGCGGCCAGCCCCATCGGGCTGGCGCTGCTGACCTGGGGCGGTGTGCTGTTTCTCGGCTGGTTCGGGGTGCGATCCCTTGGCAGTGCCTGGCGCGGGCAGGGGGCAGCCCTGGCGGACTCTCCCCAGCTGATGGGGGTCAAGAGCGTGCTGGCCATGACGCTGGGGGTGACCCTGCTCAACCCCCACGTCTATCTGGATACCCTGATGCTGCTCGGCTCCTTCGGCAGCCAGTTTGCCGAGGATCTGCGGCCCGCCTTCGCGGCCGGAGCCATGCTGGCCTCCCTGGTCTGGTTTTACGGGCTGGCGGTCGGGGCGGCGGCGCTTTCCCCCTGGCTTGCCCGAGGCCGGGTACAGCAAGCCATTGATCTTGTTGTCGGTCTCATCATGCTGGTGCTGGCGGTCAAGCTGGCCAGCGGGGCATGGATGGCCTCATAAGGCTATTTTTGTGCCGTGCTTCATAAAAATGAGTCCCGGCTTCATCTGCTGACATATTCGTCTGTTAAATTCCCGCCGCTGGTAAAGCGTTACTCATAATAAAAGGGAAAATACAGTGAATAACTCCATGAAGCTGGGGGCCATCGCCGCCATCGTGCTGCTAACTGCCTGCAGCAATGAAAACGACAGCAAGGCGCAGCCGGGGACCGTCTCTCTGCGCCTGATCCAGACCTCCGACATCCACTCCAACGTGCTGGGGTATGACTACTACCAGAACAAGGAAGACCGCAAGTTCGGCCTCTCCCGTACCGCCCTGCTGATCCGCGCCGCGCGCGCCGAAAATCCCAACAACCTGCTGCTCGACAACGGTGACCTGATCCAGGGTACGCCGCTGGCGGACTACATCTTCGAGCAGTCCGGTGCTGGCTACCTCGAGAAGCAGGCCCACCCGGTGTTCAAGGCCATGAACGAGCTCGACTATGACGCGGGCAACCTCGGCAACCACGAGTTCAACTACGGGCTGGATTACCTCGGCAAGGTGCTGGCGGGGGCCGAATTCCCCTATGTGAACGCCAACGTGTTCGAGGCGGGCGCCTTCAAGCGCGACGCCAAGGGACAGATTGACTGGAGTGGCAACAAGTTCACCCCCTACCTGCTGCTGGAGCGCCAGGTCACCGATGACAAGGGCCAGTTGCAGACCGTCAAGGTGGGCATCCTGGGTCTGACGCCGACACAGGTGTTGCAGTGGGACAAACGCCATCTGGAAGGCAAGGTGGTGGTGGCCGACATGGTCGAGACCGCCAACCACTATGTGCCCGAGCTGCGCGCCAAGGGGGCCGATCTGGTGGTAGTGGTTGCCCACACCGGCATCAACGCCAACAGCTATGAGGCCATGATGGAAAACTCCGCCTGGCATCTGGCCAAGGTAAAGGGGATAGATGCCCTGATGCTGGGTCATGCTCACAAGAACTTCCCGGGTGATTTCCCTGACTTGCCAGAGGTGGACAATCAGGCCGGTACCCTGAGCGGTATCCCGACCGTGATGCCCGGTTACTGGGGCAACCACCTCGGCATCATCGATCTCAAGCTGGAGCAGGTGGATGGCAAGTGGCAGGTGAAGCAGAGCCAGGCCAGCCTGCGCAAGATCGACTCCAGTGAAGGCAGTGCCGTGGATCAGCGGGTGGTGGATCTGGTGCAGGCGGATCACGACGCCACCAACCAGTGGCTGGATGAGCCGCTTGGCAAGATCACCTCTCCCATCCACAGCTTCTTCGCCCTGGTGCAGGACGACCCTTCGGTGCAACTGGTGAGCGATGCCCAGCGCCGCTACGCCGAGCAACTGCAACAAGACGGTCTGCTCAAGGAGCCCTACCCCATCCTGTCGGTGGCGGCCCCCTTCCGCGGCGGGCGCAACGGCATCAATGACTTCACCTATGTGGCTCAGGGCGACATCTCCCTGCGCAACGTCTCCGACCTCTACATCTACCCGAACACCCTGCAGGTGGTCGAGGTGAACGGGGCCACGGTCAAGGAGTGGCTGGAGATGAGCGCCGGCCAGTTCAACCGGATCGACGCCAGCAAGACAGAGGTGCAGTGGCTGGTGAACGAAAGCTTCCCCACCTACAACTTCGATGTGATCGACGGGGTGAGCTACGAGGTGGACATCACCCAGCCGGCCCGTTACAGCAAGGAAGGGCTCAAGGTCAGCGATGGTCAGCGCATCAGCGGGCTCACCTTCAATGGCCAGCCCATGGATCCGGCCCAGAAGTTCTACGTGGTGACCAACAACTATCGCGCCAGCGGCGGCGGTCACTTCCCGGGCATCGACGGCAGCAACATAGTGCACGAAGATCCCTCCGAGACACGGGAGATCATCGCCCAGTACCTGAAGGCCCAGTCTGCGGAGAATCCGGCTGGCTTCAGCCCGGCGGCCAACAATAACTGGCACATGAAGGCGCTGCCCGCAGGCGTTGACGTGCGTCTCTACTCTTCCCCGGGTGAGGAGGCCAAGGCCCTGGCCGGTGCGGATCTGGCGTACCAGTCCACCCTGCCGATGGATGACGCCAAGCACCCCGGTTACGCCATCTACCGCTTGGTCCGCCAGTAATTCGGTGGTGAAAAGCAGATAACAAAAGCCCTCGCAGTGCGAGGGCTTTTTCATTCCTGACCGAAGGGGGTTATCTCAGTAGTCACCGGGATCCTCTGGGTCGGAGCGGGTCTTGAGGGAGCAATGCATGCCTCTCAGTAGTAACCTGCGTCTTCAGGGTTGGGGCGGGTCTTGAAGCGGCGATGCAGCCACATGTACTGCTCGGGGGCCTTGCGCACGGCGGCTTCAATCTCTCGGTTGGCGCGGGCGGCATCGGCCAGGTCGTCGCCGCTCGGGTAGTCTTCCAGCGGCGCCCCTATGTGCAGGGTGTAGCCGTCCTGGGTGCGGATGTTGTAGCAGGGCAGGGTGACGGTGTTCTTGACCCGGGCCAGGGTGGCGGTGCCCGTGATGGTGGCCGCCTGCTCCACCGCGAAGTAGGGCACGAAGACGCTGGCGTGGCTGCCGTAGTCGTGATCCGGCGCGTACCAGAGGGCGTCGCCGTTGCGCAGTGCCTTGATCATCCCCTTCACGTCCATGCGATCCACCAGGTACTTGTTGGAGGCGCAGCGACCGTGGTACTGGGCGTACTCCAGCACCGGATTGGTGTTGGGGCGATAGACGCCGACCCCGGGGCGTACCAAACCGAAGCAGCGGGCGTTGAGCTCAAGGGTGAGGAAGTGGCAGGAGAGCAGCAGCATGCCCTGACCCTTCTCGATGGCGTCGATGACATGCTCTTCCCCCTCCACCTTCATCAGGCGGTGCATCCGCCAATCCGGCCAGAACCAGGCCATGCCCACCTCGAAGATGGCGCAGCCCACGCTCTCGAAGTTCTGTTTGAGCAGGGTTTCCCGCTGATCCCGGCTGAGCTCGGGCATCGCCAGCTCCAGGTTGCGACGTGCAATCTTGATGCGGGATTTCAGTACCTTGCGGGCCAGGGTGCCGAGCTGACGACCCAGCCACATCTGGCTGCGCCAGGGCAGCAGCACCAGCAGCCACAGCAGGCACAGGCCGAACCAGCTGCCCCAGTAACGGGGATGGAACAGACGGGGTTCGAGGCGGGGAGCATGTTCTTGGGCCATGAAGAGTCTCTTGTTCACAAAGGCAAGGAAGGGAGCCCAGCCGACACGGGGGTATCGGTGCCCGTGGATAGGCTGTCACTCGCAATCTGGGGATTCTATCCGAAAAACGGGGGCGGGTGCGAATCGCCATCACCTGGTCAGAGGGGTCAGGTGGGGAGCGCCATGGCGGGCATGGCAGTGCTTTTTTCACGTCCTGGAAAAGAGTGTGATAAAATCGCCCGCTGAAATTTTCAGGTTTTGAGAGCCGATACAGATGAAAATCACCCTGCCCGAGTTTGAGAAAGCCCGCGTTCTGGTCGTTGGCGATGTCATGTTGGATCGCTATTGGCATGGCCCCACCGGCCGGATCTCGCCGGAGGCGCCGGTGCCCGTGGTCAAGGTCGAGCACATCGAGGAGCGCCCGGGTGGCGCCGCCAACGTGGCCCTGAACTCCGCCGCCCTGGGTGCCCAGGCCGTGTTGCTCGGGCTGACCGGTCAGGATGAGGCCGCCGATGCCCTGGCCGGCCAGATGGCAGGGGTCAAAGTCGCCTGTGATTTCGTTCGTCTGACCGACTACCCGACCATCACCAAGCTGCGGGTGCTGTCCCGCAACCAGCAACTGCTGCGCCTCGATTTCGAAGAGGCCTTCCACGACGTGGACGCCAGCCTGCTGATGGGCAAGGTGGAGCAGGCGCTGCCAGGGGCCGACGTGATGATCCTCTCCGACTACGGCAAGGGCGCCTTGAACGACGTGCCTGGCATGATTGCCCGCGCCCGCGCCGCCGGCATCCCGGTGCTGGTGGATCCCAAGGGGACGGAGTTCGAGAAGTATCACGGCGCCACCCTGCTGACCCCCAACATGTCCGAATTCGAGGCCGTGGTGGGCAAGGTGAAGAGCGAAGAGGAGCTGGTCGCCAAGGGGCTGGAGCTGGTCAAGCGCTTCGAGCTGGACGCCCTGCTGGTGACCCGTTCCGAGAATGGCATGACCCTGATCCGCGAAGGGCAGCCGGAGCTGCACCTGCCGGCCCAGGCTCACGAAGTCTATGACGTCACCGGTGCCGGTGACACTGTCATCTCCACCCTGGCGACATCCCTTGCCGCCGGCATGAGCCTGGACGAGGCCTGCGCCCTGGCCAACACAGCCGCCGGCATAGTGGTGGGCAAACTGGGTACCTCCACTGTGAGCCCGGTGGAGCTGGCCAACGCGCTCTACACCGAGCAGGAGACCGGCTTTGGCGTCATGTCCGAGGCCCAGCTCAAGGTGGCCGTGCAGGCCGCCCGCCTGCGCGGCGAGAAGGTGGTGATGACCAACGGCTGCTTCGACATCCTGCACGCGGGCCATGTCTCCTACCTGGCCAATGCCGGCAAGCTGGGGGATCGCCTGATAGTCGCGGTGAACACCGATGAGTCTGTGCGTCGTCTCAAGGGGCCGGGCCGTCCGGTCAACCCCACCGAGCGCCGTATGACTGTGCTGGCGGCGCTGGGTGCCGTGGACTGGGTGGTGCCCTTCGCTGAGGACACGCCCCAGCGGCTGATCGCCGAAATCCTGCCGGATCTGCTGGTCAAGGGGGGCGACTACAAGCCCGAAGAGATCGCCGGTTATGCCGAAGTGACCGCCAACGGCGGCGAGGTGCAGGTGCTGAACTTCGAGGATGGCTGCTCCACCAGCGACATCATCAAGACCATTCGCGAGCGCGGCTGAGGCGAACTAACGTGACCATTGTCGGTGCCCTCGGGAGTCGGCAATCAGGCAGCAAAAAGGCGACCCGGGGGTCGCCTTTTTTCATGCCGTGAATCCGGCTCAGGACTTCTTGGTGACCTGGGCGGCGGGCATCAGGCCCTGGTTCACGTCTTCCAGATCCTTCTGCTCCAGTATGCCGGCGGCCTGCTTGAGGGAGAGGATGCTGAGGATGTAGTTGTAGCGGGCCTCGGAGAGCTTCTGCTTGGCCTGGTACAGCTTGCGGGTGGCGTCCAGCACGTCGACTATGGTGCGGGTACCCACTTCATAACCGGCTTCGGTTGCCTTGAGGGCGCTGTCGGCGGAGATGACGGACTGGCCGTAGGCACGCACCGAGCCGATGCTGGCGTTCACGTTGTTATAAGAAGAACGCACCGTGCTCTGCACCGAACGGAAGCTGCGCTCCAGCTGCTCGCTGGCGGCCACGTAGTTGAACTGGGCCTGCTTGACCTGGGAGGTGGTAGCACCCCCGGTGTAGAGCGGCAGGTTGAAGTTCAGGCCGATATTGCCCTGATTGCTGTTGCTCTCGGGGTTGCGGATCTCGTCCTTGTAGTCGTTGTAACCGGCGGAGAGGCCGGCGCCCAGATCCAGGGTCGGCTCGTGACCCGTCTTGGCCAGGTCGATCTGCTCCTTGGCGATGTCCTTGCCGATGCGGGCGTTGTGCAGCTCCAGGTTCTTGTCCAGTGCCAGCTCCAACCACTTGTCAGAGTTGAACGGCGTCTTCTGCGGGGCAAAACGCTCGGTGTTGAGCACGTCCAGTTGGCGATGATCGATGCCGGTCAGCTCGCGCAGGCTCTCGTAGCTGTTGTCCAGGGTGTTCTCGGCATTGATCTCGTCTGCCAGCGCCTGATCGCGCTCGGCCTCGGCCTCATGCACGTCGGTGATGGCGGTCAGGCCCACTTCGAAGCGCTGCTGAGTCTGTTCCAGTTGACGCTCCACCGCGACCTTGTTGGCGCGTACAAATTCCAGGGTGTCCATCGCCTTGAGCACATTGAAGTAGGCCTGGGCGGTACGCAGCATCAGATTCTGGTACTCGAGGTTGTAGCTCACGTCGGACTGGGTGGCACTCTTCTCGGTCAGGTCCAGGTTGACCCAGTTGCTGCGACGGTAGATGGACTGATCCAGTGTCACTGAGCCGGTGGCGCCACTGTTGGTCTGGGTATCGTCCTTGTTTTGCAGATAGTTCAGGCCGGCACCCAGATTGATCTGTGGCAACAGGGCTGCGCGGGATTCGTTGATCTTCTCGAAAGCCTGGTCTCGCTTGGCCTTGGATTCCAGCAGTTGGGTATCCTTGACTTGGGCTTGTTGGTAGATTTCGAGCAGGTTTTCGGCATGAGCGGCACTGCTCACACCCAGCATCACCATGACTGACAAGAGTGTTCTTTTCATATGATAGTTTTAACCTTATATATCAACCCAAAGCTGTCCGCTGGATGAGGGGGGATTGTCATCGACCAAGCTTGATTTCAGCTTAACCACTCTACTATAAGCAGATTTCATTGCGAACTGTCTCTTTTCCAGCGACAGAAACGTCAAGAGTCAGGGCGAGTTTTCTCGGCAACGCGCCTAGCCAAATGTCCTGTGGCTGCTAAAATCCATCCCTCATCGTCGGCGAGAGCGAGTGAATGAATGTTCATTCATGCCCCCGAATATTATGGTCAAACCAAGCCAAGTCAAGCTGGTAGGAGTCTCGTATGTCACAGCAAGCCTTGCCTCAAACCAGTCATTATTCCGGTGATGATGTGAAAATCATCGATAAATCATCGGGATACAATGGCTTTTTCAAAGTGAACGTCTATCGACTGCAACACAGGTTATTTGCCGGCGGCTGGAATGAGCCCATCGTCCGCGAGCTGTTCGAGCGAGGCCACGCCGCCGCGCTGCTGCCCTACGATCCCGTGCGCGACCAGATAGTGCTGGTGGAGCAGTTCCGCATCGGTGCCATCGAGACCAGCCCGACTCCCTGGTTGCTGGAGCTGGTGGCCGGCATCATAGATGAAGGGGAGACCGCCGAGGCCGTGGTGCGCCGCGAGGCGGTGGAAGAGGCGGGCATCGAGGTGGGTCGCTGCGAGCATGCCATCAGCTATCTGGTGAGCCCGGGTGGCAGCACAGAGCGGATCGAGGTCTATGTGGGGGAGGTGGATGCCAGCCAGGCGGCGGGGATCCACGGTCTGGCGGAAGAGGGTGAAGACATCCGGGTCCATGTGGTGAGCCGCGAGCAGGCTTACGCCTGGCTCAAAGAGGGCCGCATCGACAATGCCGCCTCCGTCATCGCCCTGCAATGGCTGGCCCTCAATCATGGCGAGCTGCAGGCCCGCTGGCTGGCGGGGCGCTAAGGTGTTGTTCGTTCAATATTGCCTGCGGGTTGTGACTGATGGAGCTGCGATATGCCATTAGTCCAGAGCCCGATGAAGCGCTATGTGCCTGATTTGATGTCCTTGCAGCGTACCTGCGAGGTCAATTACATGGCCCTGATGAAGCTGTTGCCTCCCGGTGGTTCCGTGGGGGCCGAACGCCGTTATCAGGTAGGCAACGGCCTGCAGTTCCAGCTCACCGTCACCGAGGAGAGCCGCTTCACCAGCCAGGTGATCCTGGCCCAGCACAATCCCGAGTTGCCGAGCTACTTGCAGGCTCGTATCGAGATTCGTTTGTATCACGACGTGCGGATGGCGGAAGTGTGTGCGGCGCAACAGATTTCAATGTTGCAACCACGTTATGATTATCCCAATAAAAAAATGCATCACAGGGATGAAAAAGAGCAGGTAAATCTATTCCTGGCCGATTGGCTAAGATTTTGTCTCAAACATGGCACCAGCCTGATCAACATCCTCTAGTCGAACCCAATAAAAAAGAAGCGTGATTTTGGAAACAGAGCTACCTCAGGCGCCGGACGGCAGTGTGCGCCTGTTACAGATTACCGATACCCATCTCTTCGCCAGTGCCGAGGGACGACTGCTGGCCGTGCGAACCGCAGAGAGCCTGGCTGCCGTGCTGGAGCAGGTGCAGGCCAACGCGCATCCGTTCGATCTGATCCTCGCCACCGGGGATCTCTCCCAGGATCACAGCCCGGAGTCTTATCAGCGGTTTGCTTCCATGATGGCGCCGCTGGCTCGCCCCATCTACTGGTTGCCCGGCAACCACGACGACGGCCCCCTGATGACAGAGTACCTCCACGCCGCCGGGATCAGCGAAGCCAAGCAACTGGTGGGGGACCACTGGCTGGTGATCCTGCTCGATACCCAGGTGCGCGGCAAACCCCATGGTGTGCTCGGCGATCACCAGCTGGCGGCCCTGGATCAGGCGCTGCGCCAGCATCCCGAACGTCACGCCCTCATCGCCCTGCACCATCAGGCGGTGCCGGTGGGCTGCGCCTGGCTGGATCAGCACAATCTCAAGAATGCCGACGATCTCTTCGCCGTGCTGGCCCGCCACCCCCAGCAGAAAACCATTTTGTTCGGCCATGTGCATCAGGAGTTTGACGAGGTGCACCAGGGGGTGAGGCTGATCGCCAGCCCCTCCACCTGTATCCAGTTCAAGCCGCTGTCCGATGGTTTCGCCCTGGACGAGTCCGGTCCGGGCTGGCGCTACCTCACCCTGCATCCGGATGGTCGCATTGCCAGCCAGGTGTGGCGTCTGCCGGTGGGACAGTTCGTGCCCGACCCCGATGCCACCGGGTATTGAGGAGTCCGCCACCATGACCCCGGTTCTCCTTTATCTGCATGGTTTCAATTCCTCGCCGGGCTCCGCCAAGGCGCAGCAGATGGCTGCCTGGGTCGCCGAACACAGGCCCGACATCGAGGTGCTCATCCCGGCCCAGCCCAATACGCCGGCGGCGGCCTGGGAAGCCATAGAGCGTGTCATTGCCGAGGCCAGGGCTCGCCATGATGGCCAGCTCAGGCTCGGTGCCGTGGGCAGCTCCCTCGGTGGCTTCATGGCAACGAGAGTCAGTGAGTTGTATGGCTGCCGCGCGGCCCTGATCAACCCGGCGGTGCGCCCCCATGAACTGCTCTGCGACTACCTCGGCCCCCAGGTCAATCCCTACACCGACGAACGCTATGAGTTGCTGCCAACCCACATGGACGAGCTGCGGGCGCTGGCGGTGCCGGTAACCGCCCCCGAACGGCTCTGGATCCTGCAACAGCAGGAAGATGAGGTGCTCGACTATCGCAAGGCATTGAGGGAATACGAGTTTGCCCGCCTGTCGCTGGAGTGCGGTGGCAACCACGCCTTTGTTGGCTTCGAACGCTATCCGGCTCAGATCATTCACTTCCTCGGGCTTTAGCCGTGCAACCGCCGTTGGCCACCTTTCTGGAACAGGTGCTGGCCACGGCCCAGGCCGGACTCACCTACTCCAACGATCCCTTCGATATCGCCCGCTTCGAGGCGCTGAGAGCGGCCACTACCGCCCTCATTGTCAGCCAGAGCGAGCTGGCGCCCGAGGCCATCGCCCAGTGGATTGCCCTGGATAGTGGCTACCCCACCCCCAAGCTGGATGTGCGGGCGTTGATCCTGGATGACGCGGGCCGGCTGCTGCTGGTGCAGGAGTGCAGCGACGGGCTCTGGACCCTGCCGGGGGGCTGGTGCGACATCGGCGACTCGCCGGCGGGCGCAGTGGTGCGCGAGGTGAGTGAAGAGACCGGCCTCGAATGCCGGGCCGTGCAACTGCTGGCCTTGTTCGACAAGCTCAAGCACCCCCATCCGCCGCAACTGCCCCATGCCCACAAGGCCTTCTTCCTGTGCGAGGTGACGGGCGGATCGCTGCTCACCGAGACTGACGAGACCCAGGGTGCGGCTTATTTCCCCATCGATGCCCTGCCCGAGCTCTCCCGTCACCGGGTTGTGGAGTCCCAGCTGCGCAGCCTGCACGACCATGTGCGGCAGGGGCGGCGCCACACCCTGTTTGACTGACACACCCGGGACGCTGAGCCCGGTGGCAAGGAGGCCATATGATCAAGCGCATCGGCAACACCCTCATCCAGGGGAAACACAGGGCCAGCTGTCATTGCGGCGCCGTGGTGCTGGAGCTCAGCCTGCCACATGGGGTGGTGGATCCCCGCCGCTGTGACTGCTCGCTCTGTCGGCGGCGGGGGGCCATTGTCGCCTCGGTGCCGCTCTCGGGCATCCGCATCCTGCAGGGAGAGGCCGAGCTTCGCTGTTACCAGTTCAACACCCATACCGCCAGGCACTACTTCTGCGGCGTCTGCGGCATCTACACCCACCATCAGCGCCGCTCCAACCCGGCCGAGTACGGCTACAACCTCGCCTGCCTCGAGGGAGTCAACCCCTTCGCGCTCGGCGAGGTGCCGGTGCTGGACGGGGTCAATCATCCCGCCGATCGTTAAAGCAACGCCGGCTCCGGCCCGGCCCTTTCCCGAAAAATGGCAGGGTACCTGTCCAGATCAAGCTTTCTGTGCTGGGAGTTTGTTCTGCCCCCGCCGAGCAGTTAAGATTCCCTCCAAACGTCAATTCGCAAGGCCCTCCATGTCCACTCAATACAATGCGGATGCCATTGAGGTCCTCAATGGCCTCGAACCGGTGCGTCGTCGCCCCGGCATGTACACAGACACCACCCGGCCCAATCACCTCGGCCAGGAGGTCATCGATAACAGCGTCGACGAGGCGCTGGCGGGCCATGCCCGCACCCTGGAGGTGACCCTGTATGAAGATCAGTCCCTCGAGGTGATCGACGACGGTCGTGGCATGCCGGTCGACATCCACCCGGAGGAAGGGGTATCCGGGGTGGAGCTGATCCTCTGCAAGCTGCACGCGGGGGGCAAGTTCTCCAACAAGAACTACCAGTTCTCCGGCGGTCTGCACGGGGTGGGCATCTCGGTAGTGAACGCCCTGTCCGATCGGGTCGAGGTGACGGTACGCCGGGACGGCCAGGTCTATGACATCGCCTTCGAGCGAGGCGACAAGGTACAGGAGCTGACCATCACCGGCACCTGCGGGCGCCGCAACACCGGCACCCGGGTGCGCTTCTGGCCGCAGGCAAGCTATTTCGACTCCCCGCGCTTCTCGGTCTCCAAGCTGGAGCACCTGCTCAAGGCCAAGGCCGTGCTCTGCCCCGGCCTCACCATCAAGTTCCTCGACAAGAACACCGGCATCAAGCTCGAATGGTGCTACGAGGATGGCCTCAAGGATTACCTGATCGATGCGGTCAAGCAGTTCACCTGCCTGCCGGAGCAGCCCTTCGTCGGCGCCTTCAGCACGGATCAATCGGCGGTGGACTGGGCCCTGTGCTGGCTGCCGGAAGGGGGAGAATGCCTCGCCGAATCCTATGTGAACCTGATCCCTACCGCGCTCGGCGGCACTCACGTCAACGGCCTGCGCCAGGGCCTGCTGGACGCCATGCGCGAGTTCTGCGAGTTCCGCAACCTGCTGCCTCGCGGGGTGAAACTCACCCCGGAAGACATCTGGGATCGCTGCGCCTACATCCTCTCGGTCAAGATGCAGGATCCCCAGTTCGCCGGTCAGACCAAGGAGCGGCTGTCGTCCCGCCAGAGCTCGGCCTTCGTGTCGGGGGTGGTAAAGGATGCCTTCAGCCTCTACCTGAACAGCAACACCGAGCTGGCGGAGCAGATAGCCGAGATCTGCATCAGCAGCGCCCAGCGCCGGATGCGCGCCGCCAAGACGGTGGTGCGCAAGAAGATTACCCAGGGACCGGCCCTGCCCGGCAAGCTCACCGACTGCAACTGCGCCGACCCCATGCAGGGCGAATTGTTCCTGGTGGAGGGTGACTCCGCGGGCGGCAGCGCCAAGCAGGCGCGGGATCGCGAGTTTCAGGCCATCATGCCGCTGCGCGGCAAGATCCTGAACACCTGGGAGGTGGAGGCCGGTCAGGTGCTCGCCTCCCAGGAGGTGCACGACATCTCGGTGGCCATCGGCCTAGACCCGGACTCCGAGGATCTCAGCGGCCTGCGCTACGGCAAGGTGTGCATACTCGCGGATGCGGACTCGGACGGTCTGCACATCGCCACCCTGCTGTGCGCCCTCTTCGTGAAACATTTCCGCACCCTGGTCAACAAGGGCCACGTCTACGTCGCCATGCCGCCGCTCTACCGGATCGACATCGGCAAGGAGGTCTTCTATGCCCTCGACGAGGACGAGAAGAACGGCGTGCTGCAACGGGTCGAGGCGGAGAAGAAGAAGGGCAAGGTGATGGTGACCCGATTCAAGGGGCTGGGCGAGATGAACCCGAAACAGCTGCGGGAGACCACCATGGACCCCAACACCCGCCGCCTGGTGCAGCTCACCATGGGCGAGATGGAGGAGGGGGATGAGACCCTGCAACTGATGGACATGTTGCTGGCCAAGAAGCGTGCCCCGGATCGCCGCGAGTGGCTGGAAGAGAAGGGCAACCTCGCCATCATCTAAGCCGTCGACTGGCCCGCGCGGGTCAGCAAGTATCAGCCGGAGTCGCCCAGGGGCGGCTCCCGAACCGAAAGAGATAATCACATGAGTGATGCTATCGAGCTCAGTCTGGACGGGGTAGAGCGCCAGCCCATGCGCGCCTTCACCGAGCAGGCTTACTTGAACTACTCCATGTACGTCATCATGGATCGGGCCTTGCCGCATATCGGCGACGGCCTCAAGCCCGTGCAGCGGCGCATCATCTACGCCATGAGCGAGCTGGGGTTGTCGGCGCTGTCCAAGCACAAGAAGTCCGCCCGTACCGTGGGTGACGTGCTGGGTAAGTACCACCCCCATGGCGACAGCGCCTGTTACGAAGCCATGGTGCTGATGGCCCAGCCCTTCTCCTACCGCTACCCGCTGGTGGACGGTCAGGGCAACTGGGGGGCGCCGGACGATCCCAAATCCTTCGCCGCCATGCGTTATACCGAGGCGCGGCTGTCGCGCTTCTCCGAGCTGCTGCTCTCCGAGCTCGGCCAGGGCACGGTGGAGTGGACACCGAACTTCGACGGCACCATGAAGGAACCCGTGGTGCTGCCCGCCCGCCTGCCCCACATACTGCTCAACGGGGTGACCGGCATAGCTGTGGGCATGGCGACCGATATCCCGCCCCACAACGCGCGGGAAGTGGCTTATGCCTGCGCCGAGCTGCTGGACAACCCCAATGCGGGGCTCGATGCCTTGATGGCGCACATTCAGGGACCGGATTACCCGACCAACGCCGAGATCATCACCCCGCGAGACGACATCCGCAAAATCTACGAGACCGGCAAGGGCTCCATCAAGCAGCGGGCGGTGTGGAGCGAGGAGGATGGCGACATCGTCATCACGGCGCTGCCCCATCAGGCCTCAGGTGCCAAGATCATGGAGCAGATCGCCGCCCAGATGGTGGCGAAGAAATTGCCTATGGTCACCGACCTGCGGGACGAATCTGACCATGAAAACCCGACCCGTCTGGTGATCATTCCCCGCTCCAACCGGGTGGATGTGGAGGGGCTGATGGCCCACCTGTTCGCCACCACTGACTTGGAGAAGAACTATAGGGTCAACCTCAACATCCTGGGGCTGGACAACAGACCCCAGGTGAAGACCCTCAAGATGATCCTCTCCGAGTGGATCGTCTTTCGCCGCGAGACGGTGCGTCGCCGTCTGCAATATCGCCTCGACAAGGTGCTGGCCCGCCTGCACATCCTCGAAGGCTTGCTGATTGCCTACCTCAACATCGACGAGGTGATCGAGATCATCCGCACCGAGGATGAGCCGGGCAAGGTGATGGTGGAGCGCTTCAACATCAGCGAGACCCAGGCCGAGGCGATCCTCGAGCTCAAACTGCGCCATCTGGCCAAGCTCGAAGAGTTCAAGCTGCGTGCCGAGCAGGAGGAGCTGGCCGAGGAGCGCGACAAGCTGGAACTCATTCTGGGCTCCGAGCGTCGCCTCAACACCCTGCTCAAGAAAGAGCTCTTGGCGGATGCCGAGAAGTACGGCGACGATCGCCGCACCCCCCTGGTGGAGCGCGCCACCGCCGTGGCCCTGACCGAGAAGGAGCTGACCCCGAGCGAGCCGGTGACCGTCATCCTCTCCGACAAGGGCTGGGTGCGTGCCGCCAAGGGCCACGACGTGGACGTGGCCGGACTCTCCTACAAGGCGGGGGATGGCTATCTCGCCCACGCCTGCGGGCGCAGCAACCAGCAGGCG
Source organism: Aeromonas sp. sif0611 (assembly GCF_019218845.1). Lineage (NCBI taxonomy): Bacteria > Pseudomonadati > Pseudomonadota > Gammaproteobacteria > Aeromonadales > Aeromonadaceae > Aeromonas > Aeromonas sp. sif0611. The sequence goes on from NZ_JAHUWU010000006.1 coordinate 140,721, forward strand.
GTGTTCCTCTCCACCCTGGGGAGAACCTACGCCCTTGAATCTCATACCTTGCCATCTGCGCGCAGTCAGGGGGAGCCGCTCACCGGCCGCTTCGCCCTGGGGGCGGGGGAAGAGGTGCGCCATCTGGTGATGGGCAACGAGGGGGAGCCGTATCTGATCGCGAGCGACGCCGGTTACGGCTTCGTCTGCAAATATGACGACCTGATTGGCAAGAACAAGAACGGCAAGGCGCTGCTCACCGTGCCGGAAGGTGGCCAGGTGATGGCACCCCAGAAGATTGGCTCGCCAGAGACCGATCTCTGCATGGCCATCTCCAACGAGGGGCGCATGCTGCTGTTCCCGCTCAGCACCCTGCCGGTGCTCGGCAAGGGCAAGGGCAACAAGCTGATCAGCATTCCATCGGCGCGGGTGAAGGCACGGGAAGAGTTTATGGTGATGGCCGCCATTATTCCGCAGGGGCAATATGTCACCCTGTTTGCCGGCAAGCGCAAGCTGACCCTCAAACCTTCGGATCTTGACTACTACCGTGGCGAGCGCGGCCGCCGCGGCGCCAAGCTGCCCCGTGGTTTGCAGCGGGTCGATCGCATCGAGATTGAACCCGCCGCCGGTGCAGAACCGGTTGCGGGGGAAAATCAGGAAGGTTAATAAATAGAAAGGGCGCGAAAGCGCCCTTCATTATGATGACCGCTGAGATTAAAACCAGTTACTGTATATACCCAGTATCTATCAGTCTTTGTGCTTTTTCTTTTAGGAGCTCTATTCTGGAATTTATGAAATCTTGGAACTTCATATTTCCAACTCGTGCGTTACTAGGTATTAATGCTGACTGAAATATATCATTTAAATGTGCGGGCGGAATATCTTTGAAGTAATCGCTAGGGTTTTTATCGCTAATTATATTATTTTCAGAGGCGGCTAGGAAACATATGTTGGCAATAACATTAGCCTCATGGAAAGTAATTCCTTGGGAAGCTAAAAATGCTTTTGGATATATGTGGTGAAATTGTCTGGCGTTATAAGCAGATAAAACATTACCTAAATCTACTTCAGAGCCAGTTAAAAATGAGCGCGGCCGCATCTGAGCCATTAAGCATAGGGCTGCCTTCGCAGCAGTAGAGTTAATTCTCCAAGTGCTATTAAATAAATCAGGTTTAACTGTTAGTGTAGTAGAATCGAAAGGTGTATCTCCTTCTGATATCTTTTTTATTTTCCCTAAATCTTCTAAAACTAAGCGATTAGTCCCGGCTTTATATCGTAGTGTGAGGGCGCACTGCCAAAACCATTTTCTTATCTGAGACAATTGGTCTGAAGTGGGGTGTTTGATAAGAGCATAAAAATTAACAATAGGTATGAGCATAATTGGGAATGGAAGGAATATCACATTTTTTATTTTTAGCTGCCCTTCAAGGAAGTCTACAGCTGACATTACAGCACTTTTAAGTGTCTCCATCCCTTTGACCAGAACATCTGGGCTTACATCGACCAAGTCATCTGAATCTATTGTTCCGCATGTGAGAGATGCCAGCATTCTCATTAGAAGTGGCTGATCTATTTCTTCATAGCCTTTATCAGATAGTAAATCTAATAGATTATCTATTTCTTGACGAAGATCGAACTGATCTGACCAAGTCCAAGCTGTTAATAATTCTAAGTTACTTAGTGGTGTTCCAGAGGAGTTTATTCTCTGGAAGATGCTACATACTTCTTTATTGCTCCGCTCTCTAATTGTAACTATAGGGAATTCATAATCTTTAAATGACTCGGTTAGCTTCCCTATCTTCACTCTATTATCTTCATTAAACCTTGATAGCTCCACTAAAAGTTTAGTTGTATCAAGAATTGTGTGTAAATGTATTTTTTCTTTTCCGCCTGCGGCGGAATGATGAACAAAAACATCTTCATCTGGGATATAGCAAATGTTGAATCTGTCAGCTAGTGCCGCATCGGAAGTATTTCCATCCGAGTGAAAGACCCCATAAAGTGTCGTCAGTCTCTGTTGACCATCTAGAATATAGTTTACTGGATAATCTTCAGGTGTTTCTGGAAGCATGAACCCACCTACATTCCGCTCATGCTTTAATTCTTCTTTGGTGGACCACATTAGGAGTGAGCCAACGGGATATCCACGGTATATTGAGTCAAGCAAGCTGATTATCTGTTCATCATTCCAGATATACTGACGTTGAAAAACTGGTATTTTAATATTTCCGCGTTCTACATCAGATAATAGTGATGCGAGTCGAGGGCTGGATGGAGTGATTCTGCTAGATGATGCCATGTGCATTGACCTTCTTAATTGATTTAGCTCCGTTGCACTAAGCCCACGAAGTAACACGGTTGAGCGGCAATAGTACGGAAGCTATTCTAACAGACTTAAATGACCCTTTGTCGTAACAATTGTGTTGCATCTCAAAATTGGCCCTGCACGATGGATCGTTAGTCTGATTAGTGAAGCGTGATTAGAGGTTCGCGAACACCGGCTGCAGCTGTTTTGCAGGCAACCTCTCTTCTTGTCCCTTTTCCACTCACCACGGTGCCGATGGTGCGGACGATTACGCTGCGTTAATCGACCCTACTCCTCCCCACTCGCTAAGCTTGAAAGGAACAGCACAGTGCCAGGAGGCCAAATATGGAAACGGAGAAAGCCATCGGGCTCATCGAGGCCCACGGGGCCTTTCACGGGGATCACTACAGCTTCAACAGCGACGAGTTCGTGCAGTGGTGTCAGCAGGATGCCCACCAGACCCTCAGCCTGGAGCAGGCCAATCACGAGCTTGCCCCCTTCTGCATCCGGGTCGGCTACGCCGAGCCGATCAGGTCGTGGCGTTACTATCTCACCTGACGCGGGCAAAGGGGTTACAACCGCCTCGCCTGCCATCTGCGGGGAGCATTGAAAAAGGAGCCGGCAAGGCTCCTTTCTTGTGATGATGCCAGGCGAGATCGCGAACCCCTCAGTTATTGAAATTCCAGGCGATGGGCAACTCGATATCGAACGTCAGCTGATCCCCTTCGAGGCAAAAGGGCAGGTCGATCTGGTGCTGATCATATTTGTCGACGATAAGGCAACCCTCGAAGAAGTTGGACTCGTAGCCGAGGTGGGCCAGCCCCTGGATACCACTCTGGTCAAGTTCGATGCCCAGCACCCGAGGCGGGTGCTCCTGGCTCAGGTGGACACCGGGGTTCCCCTCATCCACCAGCCGCTCCAGCAGGGGGAAGAAGTCCCGCTTGTGGGCCTCTATGGCCAGGGCGATGGCCTGCGCCAGCTCGGCCTGGCTGGCGAAGGGGCTACCGAGTCGGTATTGGGTCTGGATCCTTTCCTGAGTCATGGTCTGCTCCTTGGCCCCTTCGTCGGAGGGCCGTCTATGGGTGATCAAGGCGTATGCGAAATCAGGCGGGGATGCGGCCGTTGCGCACCAGGGCCCGGCGGATGTTCTTGCACATCTTGCCGAAGCGCTGGATCTCGTCGAAGCTGGGCGGGATGCCGCGTTCGATCTGGTATTGCCAGTAGGAGAGGTCGGTGTCCACCAGCTCCATCAGCTTCTTGGGGCAGCCGATGCAGGTGTTGTCTGGTCCACATTTGAAGGTATCCGGCTGATAGAGCGGGAATTCTTGCTTCACGGCGTCGATGATCTGCTGCATCGCGGTGATCCTGTCCGGCTTTCTGCCCATGGCTCTTCCCCTGCGGTCGTATAGGGGAGTCATTATATCCCTGACAAACTGTGGGCCAATGACGCTTAGGAGGTAGTCCGGCTGCGCCTACTGCCCGGCAGATGGCCCAACGCCCGGCAAGCCGGGCGTTGTGGGACGACGGTGTGAGCGGTAAAAATGCGCCCTAGAAGTCGTGGTAGAGCGGCCAGCCGGGCAATGTGCTCGATACGGCGGGAGCCAGGAGTTAGTCATCAGCATTGATAATGGTCATAGGCTTCGCGCGTGTTGATTTTGTTTGGCGATAAACGAGATCACAAACGAAGTATTTTTATATCTATTTCAATTGGTTGAGTCTAAATCTCCTGTATATGACGCACTCATTTCGGCGCGACTCCCAAGAGGTGATCGTCGACACTCTTCATGGACAGGGCTTCAATGAGAACCTTCTCCAGGATGACAAAAAAACATTTGATGTGAGCCTGTTTCAATACCTGTGGCCGGGTCACCAGATAGACCTCCATATCTGGAAGCTGGAGTTCCGGGAACAATTCGATCAGATCCTTCGCCAGAATACGGGGCAGCACCGCCACGCCCATACCTCGCCTCACCGATTCGAGCTGAACCGAAAACGAGTTCACGCTGATCGGCGTGTGGTCCAGACCTGCGGCCTTTGCCGCACGCATTTGAGGCAACATGTCCAGCGGAGGAAGCAGGCCAATATTGACCGCAGTGGCTGGAGTCAGCCCCGGAAACCGCTTCAGATAAGCTGCATCGGCGAAGACACCATAAGCGAGCCTGTCTATGAAGCGATAAATAAGCGAAGGTTCGCCCAGATGAGTCGTGCGTACAGCAATGTCTGCGGCACCGCGGACGATCTTGTGAAAATCGGCTGTGACCAGCAACTCCACCGAGCATCGCGGATGTAGAGTGGTGAAGCGACTCGCGGCCTCCAGCACGCAAGACGAGAATCCCTCTCCTGCACTGACCACGATATTGCCAGATAGCTCTGTGTGCGGATCAGATATGCCCGTAACGGTTTGACGTCTCAAGCCTGCTTCTGCAGCCAGGGCAACGTCCACGAGGGATTGGCCTCGTGGGGTCAACCTGCATCCTTCAACTCCCCGCTCGACGAGTGGCTCGCCCAGTGCGCCTTCAAGCTGAGTCAGCCGTCGCGCCACAGTAGAGGCTGCGATCCCCAGCAATTGGCCAGCCTGAAGAAAGCTGCCACGTCGCGAGACTGCCAACAACAGGCGAAGATCGTCCCAGTTTGCTTGCAAAGCCATGCTCCATATCTTGCCTGATCTGCAAATTTGCAAAGCCATTATGCAGTAGTCGCTGTTTTTAGATAGCGGCGTCAACGGTATATCTACACTCCCTCGAAAAGAATGGAATGGACTGTATGACAACTGGTTCCAATGGCTATGCGGCACGCGCCGCCAGCGCCTTTAATCGCCGAGACCTGGAGGCGATGCTTGCACTGGTTTCCGAAGACGTTAGCTACTTCGATGGCATAGGGATACAAACAGGTCGTGAGGCCATGCACAAGCGAGAGCTCGCGCTACTCGAAGCATTCCCCGATGCCAAAGTGATCTTGAGTCCATTTGTTGTCACTGACGATCGTTTGGCACTGATCGTCTTCCTGACCGGCACCTTCACGGCACCATTAGTGCTGTCAGACCGGGTGATTCCACCTCATGGGCGCCACATTACCTTGTATTACGCCGCACACCTCACCTTCAGAGACGGCTTGGTCATACGTGAAGAAGTTTTCTTCGACCGTGTGGTATTGATGCCGTTAGCCGATCAGAGTGAGGGGTGATACATGCATAACACATTTGTCACTGGCGCGACCGGCTTGCTGGGCAACAACCTGGTGCGTGAACTGGTCGCTCGTGGTCACGCAGTCAAAGCCCTGGTTCGTTCAAGAGCCAAAGGTGAACAACAGTTCAAGGATCTGCCGGGTGTGGAACTGGTGGTGGGTGACATGGCTGATGTCGACGCGTTCGCTGCGTCGCTACAGGGCTGTGATACGGTGTTCCACACTGCAGCGTACTTTCGCGACAGCTACAAGGGTGGCAGTCACTGGGAGGAGCTCGACAAGATTAATGTGTCCGGTACACGGAACCTGCTTGGCCAGGCCTACAGCGCTGGCATAAGACGGTTTATCCATACGTCTTCCATTGCCGTGCTCGACGGCGCACCCGGCACGTCAATTGATGAAAGCTGTCTGCGGGCCGACGCTGACGCGGATGACTATTACCGCAGCAAGATCCTCGCCGACCGTGTCGTCCTGTCGTTTCTGGAAAACCATCCCGAGATGCATGCCTGCATGGTCCTGCCTGGCTGGATGTGGGGTCCTGCCGACATTGGCCCGACCTCCTCGGGACAGTTGGTCAACGATGTCGTACGCGGCAAATTGCCCGGACTTATCCCCGGTAGCTTCTCCGTTGTCGATGCCCGCGATGTGGCATTGGCGCTGATCGCTGCAGCCAGGTATGGGCGCCGGGGTGAGCGCTATCTCGCTGCGGGCCGGCATATGACAATGCGTGAGCTGATACCTGTTCTTGGGCGCATCGCTGGCGTCAAGACACCCGTTCGACAACTACCGCTGCCCTTTTTATACGCCTTGGCGGCGGTGCAGGAGATCTACGCGCGTGTTACTGGCAAGCCCATTCTGCTGAGCATGGCTACGTTGCGCCTGTTGATACGAGAGAAGGATCGCACCTGCTTCGATCACGGCAAGAGTGAGCGAGAGCTTGATCTGCGTTTCCGGGCGTTGGAGCAAACCATCACCGACACAGTGGTGTGGTACCGTGATCACGGTTGGTTTGGAACACATCAGGACAAGGGCGTAAACGGACAGTAAGACAGTGAGCAGAAAAATAATCCTGATGCGTCACGGCCAGCCCAAGCTGGCCGCAACCGACAAAATGTCAGCGCTCGAGATGAAAGATTGGATCGAGCAGTACGACAGCTCCGACATTACCAAGCACCCCGTCCCGGAAGCCAGCAAGCAACTCGCCACCACCGCCAAGGTGATAGTCTCGAGCAACCTGCCTCGTGCGCTGACCTCAGTTCAGGCTCTCGGCCTGAAACCCGCCCTCGTCGACGGGCTATTTCGTGAAGCGCCACTGCCTTATGGCCACTGGAGACTGCCACGGCTATCGCCGTTTGTCTGGGCGTTTATCCTGCGAATCTTATGGTTGTGGGGTTACTCACATGGAGTCGAATCTGTCGGCACTGCGAAGAGGCGCGCCAGCACTGCAGCTCAACGACTTCAATCCCTTGCCAGCGAAGGACCGGTGCTGCTGCTCGGTCATGGCTTTATGAATCGAATGATCGCCAGACAACTGGAGGCAGATGGATGGACTCGCCAAACAGGTAACGGCAGCCAATATTGGAGTGCGACTGTGTATCAAAATGACAGTATTTAAGAGGTGAGCGCTTCTGTTATACAGGGATCGGCGACCCCCTTCGAAACTGACTGGGCCGATACGGGTATGGTTGCAATGACCTGCGAGCGTTCCGAGAGGAGCGCTCGACGCCTCACAATTGGGTTGGTTGTACGTTAGTGCTTATATAGGGGCGTGTTCTATTGGCAGTGCTTGCTTACTGCCAGGCAGATGGCACAACGCCCGGCAAGCCGGGCGTTGTGGGACTATGGTGTGGGCGGTGAAAATGTGCCCTAGAAGTCGTGGTAGAGGGGCCAGCCGAGCAGGGGGTGCCTGAGGCCGGCGCGCATCTCGATGTTGTCGAGCTTCTCCGGCGAGGCGTTGTCCCGTTGCAGTTGCTGATACTGGCGCACAAACCCCAGGGTGTGCAGCAGGTTCGGCACGAAGCCCGGGCTCAGCTCCTGGCGCAGGGCGGCGGCCATGTCGGCGGGCAGCTCGGCGAGCATCAGGGCAAGCTGGGCGGCGAGATAGTCGGTATCGTACCAGGCCTCGTCGAGTTCAATCTCCCGCGCCAGTTTGCGCTTGAGATCCTGCTTCACCTTGAGGGGCGCGGCGCCGCTGCCCTTGCCGCAGAGGATGCGGTAGAGCAGGGCCTCGGCCAGCTTGTCCTCCATGGTGGGGTGATCGCTCTCGCTGGCGAAGAAGTGCTGGTCGATGAGCCCCATCAGGCGGACCTTGTTGTGCTCGGCCAGCGCCTTCTCGTACTCCTGCCACCCTTGCCACTCCTCGATGTCGGGGGGGCTCGAGATCTTGTCCAGCAGCCTGGCATCCACGTCACCGTAGAGGCTGTTGCCCGTCTGCCTGGGGCTGACGGAGATCAGCATGGACCAGCCCTTCTGGAACGGCTTGATGGGTCCCTCCGGCGCCTGCAGCAGGGCCAGCGCCCGGGCATTGTCGCGCCCGGAGAGCTCCTGCAACCCCAGGCTCACCACGCCGATGACGTCGTGGGCGGCCTGCTCCAGCAGGTGCATCTTGTACTTGTTGTAGTACTTGTCGGCGAACTTCAGGCTCATCAGCACCGCCTTGCCCTTGATGGCGGCAAGCTGCTGGTCGCTCAGGCGTTCGTTGTCGCGGCCAAAACGCAGTACCTGGGTGAGGAAGGGGCCTTCGTTGGCCTCGCGGATGACTAGCTGCATAGGGCTCTCCTCAATCCAGGAAGCTGAACATGTCGTCCACTTCGTCGTACTCGTCGCTGACCTGGTTCTTCTCCTTGGCCTGCATCACCAGCTCGTTGGCGAACTTGTTGATGATGCCGTCCCAGGTGGCGTTCTCGCTGCGCAGCAGCGACTTGATCGCTTTCTCCACCTCGGGAGCCTGCTCGCGAATGAGCATCAAGAGGCTTCTCGGGTCATCCAGCGGGTAGTCGTGGGCATCCTCGCTCTGCTGGCGCTCGCTGTAGGCGAGGGACTCCTCGAGATCTTCCTCTTCGGCGTGCAGGGCGTCGCGATAGCCCTCTTCATCCTCGTAGCGATCGCCGCGATAGAACTCGATGAAGGGGATGGCGAGGTAGAAGAGCCCGGCGGGATCGTCGGCGATGCACTCCAGGATCTCGCGCTGCTTGGCCTCGCTGTCCTGGGTGCGGATCAGGTAGTTGAGGAAGTCGAAGGTGTGCTGCTGCAGCTCTTCGGCATTGTTCTTGATGGCCTCTTCCCAGTAGAGCGGCTGCTGGCAGACGATGTCGCGGATCCGCTCCGGGGTCATCAGCTCGGAGATAATGGACGGGAAGGAGATGTCGTGCTGGCCGTTGATCTGGGTCAGGGTGACGATATCAATGTTTTCAATCACTTCGGCCAACTGCTCGTCGGACATGGTCTTGGCGATCAGCTCGAACTTCTCGCTGGCCTGTTTCGGTTCGACCACGGCCAGCTCTTTGATCTCGATGGCGGTAATTTCTATCAGACTATTGCTCATGCCTTGCCCCAATTAGAAACGTACTTCGTCGTACATGTCCTGATCGTCTTCCTCACCCTCGCCGCCATGATAGTCGGCGTCGGCATCTTCCCCGTCTTCCTCTTCTTCGTCCCGCAACTCGTAGTCGTCATCGGCACGGCGGCCACCGCGGGGCAGGGGATTGTCCAGCAGATAGAGCACGGCGCAGGCTTCGATCAACTGTTCTTCGCTCTGGGCCCGCACCGCCTTGACCAGCGGCAGATCGGCGTTGTTGAACGCCACCGATACCTTAAACGCGTCCCATGAGGGTTGTACGCCGTCGGCGAGCCACCTGGCCCACTCCGGTTTCGCCTTGGGCGGGAACTGTACCCGGCCATAGAGGGCGAGCGGCAGGTATTCGGGCATGAACTCCAGCATGCTGATATCGGCCAGCAGCAGGGCCTTCATCTTGCTGGTGAACTGCTCGAGCGCCTTGGGCTGATCCTGATCCCGGTAGGATTCGATGTTCTCGCCCGCGTCACTCATCAGCGCTTTGATGCGCGCCTGGTCCCATTTTTTTTGCATAGCGCCCTCAGGGGTAGAATTGGTCCCACATCTCCTGCATGGCAGCAGCGGGATCGGTCACGATGACGTTGTTGAAATCCTTGATGAAAGCGGCTCTCGCCTTGGGATCGGAAAGTACCTCGTAGGCCTTCTTCACCTGATGCAGCTTGATGGCTGCCTGCTCTTTCTCTTCTTCGCTCGCCCCGTGCAACTTGTCGGGGTGGTACTGGTTCGAGAGCCGTCGATAGGCTTTCTTGATGTCGTTTTCGCTGGCGTTGGACTTGACGCCCAGCACCCGAAAGTAGTTGTTCATGGCAGATCCTGCATCACTGGCATCATCAGAGTCACAATGCTGGCGCCTGATGGGGCTTGGGGGAACCAGGCACGGTAAAAACCCGTCATTTTAACGGAAACTACCGGCCACCGCCATGAATAGGACACGAGATGACGGCAGCCCGGGACGGGCACGGATCCCGCTCGTCACGGAGCGGCTTGTCAGCCCTGCAGACATGGAGGGCCCGGCATGGGGACTACACTGACAGAGGGTATCCGTGACGGGCGACAGTGTACTCATGCTGGAACCACATCGTCGGGCGTGCATGTGACAAGGATCCTGCCCTGGGGATAGGCATCAGGACCCGGCAAGGCCGGGGCCATCACAAGGAATAGACATCATGTTCAAACGTTATCTTCTGCCTCTGGTACTGCTGGGCGGTGTCGCCATCGCCGCCGATGAGAGTCTCGATGAGCCGCTGGTGATGCTCAAGGGGGATATCACCAAGGCCCAGTTCATGGAAAGAGCCGAGCAGCGCTTCGCCCGGCAAGACAGCAACGGTGATGGCACCCTGTCGGTTGCCGAGAAAGAGGCCGCCATGGCCAAGATGCAAGAGGCGATGAAGCAATCGGGCAAGGCCATGCCGGGCAAGATGGGCAACATGAAGCCGATGCAGGATACGACCAAGGCGCAGTTCATGGAACGCCATGAGACCCTCTTCACCCGTCTGGACAAGAACGGTGACGGCGTGATCGACGAGGCCGAACGGGCAAACGTCAAGGCCCGGCTCGGCCAGGGGATGATGTCCCCGGCGCAATAGGTCTGAGCCTTAAGTGAAGGGAACCACCTTCAAGATGAAAAAAGAGCCCGGTAGTCATACCGGGCTCTGCTCATTGTGATGGGGCTCAAGCCAGCCAGCTGGCCCACAGCAGCCGTAGCTGTAAGCCCCAGCGACTGCTCCAGCCCGTGGTGCTGCTCACCACCTTGCCGTCCTTGAGGATGAGGAAGCTGGGGGTGACGTTTACCTGCCAGCGGGCGGCGAGCGTCCCCTGCTCATCGTTGTGAGTCGGGAAGCTGAGCCCCTTTCTGGCCATGCCCTGTTGCAGTCTGGTGTTGTCACCGGAGCGCAGCGCCACCGTCAGCACGTTCTCGCCGTCTTGCCAGAGCTGCTCCACTGCCGGGGTCGTGAAGCGGCAGACGGCGCACCAGCTGGCCCAGTAGTAGATCAGCAGCGGCCGCTCCCGGCTCATGGCCTGCAGGTCGGCCCGGGTGCCATCTTGCAGGGTCAGCACTGGCAGCGGGCTGCCCTCCGGCAGCGCCGGGCTGCGCCACAGATCCAGCACGGTCGAGAGGATCAGGGCAAACAGCAGCAGCCAGAGCGCCTCCTTGCCCCAGCGTCGCCAGCGGGGTCTGGGGGTTGCCGTCTCGGTCATTCGTTACCCCAGTTTCGCCAGTTCAGTTTTCACGAGCTGTTCGAGCTGCTCGTAGGGGAGGGCGCCCGGCACCAGCTGATTGCCGATCAGGGTCGCCGGTGTGCCCTGCACCCCCAGCAAGGTGCCGATACGCAGACTATTGCGCAGCTCCTCTGTGGCCTTGCCCTCGGGTTTGAGCGCCACATTGCCGGTGGCTGCCAGCGCCTTGTTGATGTCCGCCTCGGTCAGCATGCCTTGCTTGCTCATCAGCTTGTCGTGCAGAGCGAGGAAGCGGGCCGGATCCTGCTGCCACAGGGTCAGGCTGTACTGGGCCGCCTTGGCGGAGGTCTGCCCCTTGAACGGCAGCAGCTTGATCACCAACCCCAGATCGTTCGGATAGGCCTTGAGCAGCTTGGCCACCGCGGGGTCGAACTGCTTGCAGTAGGGGCAGTTGTAGTCGGTGAAGAGCACCAGGGTCAGCTTGGGGTTCTTGGCCCCCAGGCGCGGGCTGGTGGCACTGTTGAACAGCACGTCCTGGTTGCCCTTGATGAAGTCGCCGAGCTGGGCCGCCTGATCCGCGGCGTTCTGTTTCTCCCAGGATTCGGCCGCTTCATCCAGGATCTTCGGGTTCTGGACCAGGGTCTCGCGGATGAGCTCCTTGATGCGGGCCTCCTGCTCCGGGGTGAAGGGGGCGGCGTGCAGGGCCGGGGTCAACAAGGTGCCCAGCAGGGTCAGGGCGAGCAGGGTCGGTTTCATTTGGTTTCTCCTTGAGAGGGGGCAATACCGGCTTGCGACAGGGTGGCAAGCAGGGTCGATCGGTCCAGCAGGGGGGAGAGGATCTCGCCATCCGTCAGGCCGGGCCCGTAGATCTGGTTGAAGGGAATGGCCACGCTGCCGCGCTGGCGCAGGAAGCTGGCGATGGTGTTGGAGGGGCGACTCCAGTCCCCGCGCAGGGCCACCACATCGGGGGCGCTCAGGGCCTGTTGCACATCATCTCGCAGCAGTACGTTGAATTTGTTGGCTTTGCAGGTGATGCACCAGTCGGCGGTCACATCGACGAAGACTCGCTTGTTCTGAGCCAGCGCCAGCGCGATGGCCTGCTCCGAGAGCGGCTGCCAGTCGACCCTGTCCTGCTGGGGCTTGCCGTCCAGGGTGAAGGCGCCACCGAGCAGCATGGCCCCGCCAAGCAGGCAGCCCAGCGCCAGCACCAGGGTCAGCGTGCGTATGCCGTGGCGCCACACCACGGCCAGCAGCAGGGCGACCAGCATCAGCGCCATCAGGATCAGCATCCAGAAGGGGCCAACGTGGTTGCCGAGCAGGCTGAGCAGCCAGAGGCTGGAGCCCAGCATCATCAGGCCCAGCAGGGTGCGCAGGCGCCCCATCCAGCGGCCCGGCTTCGGTAGCCAGAGCGCCAGGCGGGGGACGGCGGCGATCAGCAGCCAGGGCAGGCTCATGCCCACACCGAGCGCAGTAAAGATGAGCCAGAGCTGGCCGAGCGGCGCCCCGAGCGCAAAGGCGACCGCAGTGCCGAGGAAGGGCGCTGAGCAGGGGGTGGCCAGCAGGGTGGCAAAGCAGCCCTGCAGGAAGTGACCCCCCAGCCCCTGGCTGCCGCTGGTGGCCAGGCGGGTATTGAGGTTGCTCGGCAGCCGCAGCTCGAACAGCCCCAGCAGGTTGGCGCAGAACAGCGCCGTCACCACCACCATGAAGCCGATAAACCAGACGCTCTGGAACTGTATGCCCCAGCCGACCGCTCCCTGGGTGGCGCGCAGCAGGGTGCTCATCAGCGCCAGCGCCCAGAAGGAGACCAGAATGCCGGCACTGGCCGCCAGGAATTGCAGGCGCACCGGGCGGCGTTCCTGGTTCTCGAGCTGCAGCACCGACCCCAGCTTGAGGGCCAGCACCGGCAGCACGCAGGGCATCAGGTTGAGGATGAGGCCCCCCAGCAGCGCGGCTCCCAGCAACCAGAGCAGCGACTGGCCGCAGCTCGGCAGGGTCAGGGGGTCACCTATGCTGACCTCGCTCTGCCAGGCCTGCTCGCCGCTTGCCAGCACCAACCCGAGCCGCTGATGACGGATATCGGGGGCATCCCCCTGCCAGCCATCGCTGACCGGAATGCGGGCGATCAGGGTGTTGCCCTGGACCTCCAGGCTGGGCTCGCCAAATTCGGCCCCCTCCAGGCGCTGGAGGAAGACCTGGGGATCCTGCCAGCCCTGGGGATTGTCGGCGGTCAGTTGCAGCTGGTTTTGCTGATAACCCGCTTTGAGGATGACGGTATCCGGCAGGGTTTGTGGCAGCTTGCTCATCGCCTTCGCATAGGCAAGGTCGAACCCGTCAGGGGCAGCGCCGTCCAGCGCCAGGGTGAAGGGGTAGTCGGTCAGGATGCAGACGTTGCTGCAAGTCGAGAGGCGCAGGGTACCCGTCAGCGCCTCGCCGCCGCTGCGGGTGAGGCTGATGGGAAGGCTGACGTCCCCCTGATAGCCCTGGGTCGAGATGCCGCTGACGTCGAACCGCCTGGGCACTGGCCAGTGCCACTGCGCCGCCGGCTCGGGCTTATCCCAGAGGATCTCGGGGGCTATGCCGCCTTCCCCCGGGTTCTGCCAATAGGTTTTCCAGCCGGATTCAAGCTGCAGGCTGAGCAGCACCCGTGGGGCGGCGGGATCCCGGGTGTCAGCTTGCAGCCGCACCTTGGCGTGATCGTTCTGGGGGCTGGTGAGCCAGCCGGTGTCGCTGGCCAACCCAAAGGATTGCCACAGCAGACCGCTCAGCAACAGGGCGGTCTTGATGATGTTTGACATGTGTTTGTCTCTTGAAAATGAAAGTCAGGGTGGAGAAAACCGCCGCAGACTCATTCCCGCCAGACGCAGAGGGTGAGGTGCAGTCGCCGTTCGGGGGGCGAGATATTGATGGGAGGGGGAAGCGCAGGGGCGCGGCGCGACAGGGGCGCCAGCAGGGCAATCACGAAGGCAATGGCAAAGAAGATCTGCTCGGCGCAGAGCAGGTTGGCGGCACTGAGCCACTTGCCGTTGAGCTGGCAACTGCTGGGCTGGGGCGTCGAGGCTTGCCCCTCGTCGGCATCGGCGCTGGACGAGGGGAGGGGAAGTGCCTGGCAACTCAGGGCCTGGTCGAGCTGTGCCAATCTGGCCAGCGGCTGGGCCGCACAGTTGAGCACCAGGATGCAGACCAGCAGCAGGAGTCTTGTCGCCACGCGTTGTCGCAAAATCATGCTCGTCCTACCCTGTTGAATGGGGCATATCCTATCGATCAATGGTGGCGCGAGCAAGCCAGCGGGATTCGATGAGAGCACGTGCTCCATCTGGGGTGGTCGGTTCTGTCTGGCGAACGCTTGTTCGCTAAAAGGGGGACCAGTATACTGCGCCGAGTCAAATTCCGAGGTGTTCGATGCTCAAAATTGCCCGTGTGCTGCTGCTTACCCTGCTGCTCATCTTCTGGTTCGTGTTTGGTTTGTTGCTCTGTCTGGTGCGTCCGCGCCACCCCAACAACGTCTATGTTTTCGCCCGCATGTACCATGCCGTCTGCCCGCTCATCGGGCTCAAGGTCCGGGTCACCATTCCGGACGAGGTCAAGTCGGTGGGGCCTGCCGTCTATGTCTGCAATCACCAGAGCAATTTCGACATCTTCACCGTGACCGGTGCCGTGCGCCCCGGCGTGGTGGCGGTGGGCAAGAAGAGTCTGCTGTGGCTGCCCTTCTTCGGCCTCATCTTCTGGCTCTCCGGCAACGTGTTGATCGACAGATCCAACCGCTCCCGCGCCATCGGCACCATAGGCCAGGTGGTGGATCGCATCAAGCACCACGGCACCTCCATCTGGATGTTCCCGGAAGGGACCCGCTCCCAGGGCCGCGGTCTGCTGCCGTTCAAGGCCGGCGCCTTCCACACCGCCGTCCAGGCCGAAGTGCCCGTGGTGCCCATCGTCTGCTCCAGCTACTTCGGTCAGGTTGACCTGAACCGCTGGGACAACGGCGAGGTGCTGCTGGAGATGCTGCCCCCCCTGTGCAGCAAGGAGCACGGCGCCGCCGGCATCCGCGATCTGTCGGATACCTGCCGGGCCAGGATGGAAGCCAAGCTGGCGGAGCTGGATGGCAAGCTGGGCCATCGCCCGGCCGCCTGAGGTTGAACCCAACTGCATGAAGGGAGCCGCTGGCTCCCTTTTTTATTGGTTAAAATCACCACGCCATTGGCAATTTTCACCAACTCATGGCCTTGAGATGGCAATGCCAAGTCTCCATCTATCTGTAAAACAACAATAAATCATCTTGGCACGGCTCTTGTAATGCCATGGGACGAGAGTGACATCCCATCAACAAGGAGCCAGACCATGAGCGTATTCAGCCGCCTGACCGACGTGATCAATGCCAACCTGCACAGCCTGCTCGACAAGAGTGAAGAGCCGGAGAAGATGCTGCGTCTGATGATCGAAGAGATGGAGCAGGTGCAGATCGAGATGAGAACCCAGGCCGCCCGCGTCATTGCCGAACAGAAACAGCTGGAGCGCCATCAGCAGGCGCTGCGCCACCAGATCCAGGAGTGGTCTGCCAAGGCCGAGCTCGCCATCCAGAAGGGACGTGAGGATCTGGCCCGTGCCGCCCTCACGGAGAAGCTGGCCGAGGTCAAGAGGTGCGAGCAACTGGAGCAGGACAAGGCCCGGGTGGCCGAGGTGCTGGCCCAGCTCACCGCCGACAGCGAGCGGCTGGCGACCAAGCTGACCGAGGCTCGCGAGAAGCAGAAGATGCTGACCCTGCGCGAACAGACAGCCCACAGCCGGATCCGTGCCCGCGCCCAGGTGGACAACCAGCGCATGCATGAGCTGATGGCCCGCTTCGACGGCTTTCAGGGCCGGGTCGATCAGCTGGAAGCCCAGCTGGAGGCAGCCACTCTGGGGCAGAATCCCTCGCTGGAGGCCCAGTTCCGCGAGCTGGAGTTGAACGACGAGATTGAGCGCGAGCTGGCTCGCCTGAAAAGCCGGAAGGCGGAGGCATAACCATGAGCCCCTGGCCCAAAGATCTGGCCCATCGCAAGCTGACCGGGGTCTGTGCCGGTCTGGCCAGGGGGCTTGGGATCTCGAGGGTGACGGTGCGGGTGCTGGCCTTGCTGGCGCTTATCCTGATGCCGCCCCTGGCCCTGGCTCTCTATCTGCTGGCGGTGCTGGTGATGCCGCCCCGTCGTGAATTGAAACGCTGGCTGGACTGATCCCCGGATCAGACCCGCTGGCCACTGCAAGCCTGTGAGGAGCACAACATGCTGGAATTTATCGTCTTGATGCTGGTACTGGTGACCATGGCGCTGACCGGGTTTACCGTGCTGGCCATGCTGCTGGTGAGCGGGGTCTTCGTGCTGTTTGGCGCCCTGGCCGGCATGTTTGCCCTCATCATCAAGCTGGCGCCCTGGCTGCTGCTGGTGCTGGCGGTGTGCTGGTTGCTCAGCAACAGGCGCAAGCAGTCGAACACCTACCGTTAAGCCTCCCTGCTATCGGATCCTTCCTTGGCCGCTGCTCCCAGCGGCCTTTTTTATGGCGGGAGCGACTGGTTCAGGGGGATGGATCTATGGGGGCCGTATCGGCGCTCAGCCAGGGTTGGCTCCAGTCGTGCCAGAGTCCGGGGTCGAGCACCAGGCGCTCCTTGAATGCCTTGCTCTGCTGCTTGAGGCGATACTCGAGGCGCAGCGCCGCGCCCTTGTCCGCCACCCCCTGGCGCCAGACCAGGGTCAGCGGCCCCTTGCCACGCAGCGCTCGGGCACCCTTGCCGCTCTGGTGCTGGCGCAGTCGCCGCTCGGGATCCGTGCTGATCCCCGCATAGAGCGAGCCCGCGCCGGTGCGCACCAGATAGATAAACCAGTTAGTTGCAGGTTTATCGGTACAGATGTCCGTCGTCACGACTCTTTCCACTGGACCCGGTCGCGCCTGAGCCGATGCAGGGGCAGCAGGCTCACCAGCAGGCCGGCCCAGACGAAGGCGAAGCCCACCGACTTCACCGGATCCGGGATCTCCCCAAACCAGAAGATGGCGAGCAGGAAGGCGAGGCTCGGCTCTATGTATTGCAGCAGCCCCACAGTGCTCATGCGGGTGCGTGCCACGGCGTAACAGAACAGACCTACCGGCAGCAGGGTCGCGGGGGCGCTGCCCATCAGCAGCAGCTTGTCGGCCCAGTCCCCGGCCATGAACTGGCTCATGCCGTGCAGGCCCAGCCAACCGAGGATCAGCAGGGCGACGGGAAGTTGAACCAGAGACTCGAGATAGAGGCTGATACCGGCATCGTGGCGCACCTTCTTCTTGATGAGACCGTAGAAGGCGAAGTTGGCACCCATGATGAGGGAGAACCAGGGCAGCTCGCCGTAGGAGAACAGCATGTAGGCCAGCCCCGCCAGGGCCAGGGCGACCGCCAGATGTTTCTGGGGGGTGAGCCTCTCCTTGAGGAAGAGCACGGCGAAGGCGATGTTGAACAGCGGCGTCATGAAGAAGGCGAGGCTGGTGGTCAGCACCTGGCCCGTGGTCAGGCACCAGGTGAACATGCACCAGCTGATGGACATGATGGGGCCCGCCAGCAGGATGAGGCCGAGCTGGCGGGGCTCGCTGTGCAGGCGTGCCCAGGGTACCCGTACCCCGAGCAGCAGGAAGAGGCCGCCCAGCAGGACAACAGACCAGAGCACCCGGTGGGAGAGCAGCTCCCACATGTTGATCTCGGGCATGAACTGGTAATAGAGGGGCAGCATGCCCCAGAGCACGAAGGAGAGGGCCGCACTACCGGGGCCCAGCCAGTTCTTCATCGCTTTCCGTTTATTAAATTAAACAAATGTGGCCGCATGATAAGTATCTGCCGCCGGTTCCACAAGCGGGATCCTGCCGGAAAGTCTGTTACCATCGGTACCATGAACCGACTCGATATCCTGTTTGAACAGATCCGGGCCTGCCGCCTGTGCGAGGCCCACCTGCCGCTCGGGCCCAGGCCGGTGATCCGCGGCAGCGAGCGCGCTCGCCTGCTGATCATCGGGCAGGCGCCCGGTACCCGTGTCCATGCCAGCGGCATCCCCTGGGATGATCCCTCCGGCGATCGGCTGCGCCACTGGCTCGGGGTGGACAAGGCCACCTTCTACGACGAGTCCCGCATCGCCATCATGCCGATGGGGCTCTGCTACCCCGGCAAGGGCAGGTCGGGGGATCTGCCGCCGCGCCCAGAATGTGCGCCCACCTGGCACGACAAGGTGTTGATGCTGTTGCCCAACATAGAGCTGACCCTGCTTATCGGCCAGTACGCCCAGCACTACTACCTGCGTGATGCGGGCAAGGACTCGCTCACCGAGACGGTACGCAACTGGGCTGACTATGGCCCGTCCTGGTTGCCGTTGCCGCATCCGTCCCCGCGCAACACCTTCTGGCTCAAGAAGAACCCCTGGTTCGAGCAGGAGGTGATCCCTCATCTGCAGCAGAGGGTTGCCCCTTGCTGCTTTGATTCAGACTGCCGGCTCTGCCAGCGGTTTTGACTTGCCGCGCGCCATGGCGACCAGCGGCAGTATGATGCACAGGCACCCCAGTAGCAGCGGCAGACCGGGCTGCTCGTCGAACAGCCAGACCCCGATGGCGACCGCCATCAGCAGGCCCGTGTACTCCGCCGAGGCGATCTTGCTCGCCTCCGCCTTGCGATAGGCCACCACGCACAGCCCCGCATAGACCATGATCAGCGCAGAGGAGCCGAAGGCGGGCCACCACATCTGCCATTGCCAATACCCCCCTTCCCACCACGCCAGCGCCAGAATGAAGGGCATGCTCAGCACGTTGGTGAAGAACAGGGTCTGGGCGATGGGCTGCTTGAGCGGGATCCGCTTGATCAGCAGGTTGTTGACCGCCATGGAGAGCGCCACCCCGAGCGCCGCCAGGGCGGCCCAGTTCACCTCGGTCGGGCGCAACACGATCAGCACACCGATGAAACCGAGCATGGCCGTCAGCACCTTCTGGCGCGACAGTGCCTCCCCCGCTAGCCACACCGCCAGCGGCACCATCAGCAGGGGGGCCGCATAGAAGAGGGCGTTGGCGGTGGCCAGTGGCAAGCGGGTGAGGGCGACCACCATCAGGCAGACACCGACCGCCCAGATATGGGCCCGCAACAGGTGCCACTTGATGGCTACCGGCGGGTTGCGCCGCCAGGACCAGAGCAGCCAGGGCGCCAGCAGGAGGGCGGCGGAGAGCTGGCGGAAGAAGACGAACTGGAACACCGGCTGGCTCGGCTCCAGCACCTTGACCAGCGCATCGGAGAAGACCGCCACCATGTTGCCCAGCACCAGATAGAGGATGCCTATTCCGACTGCGTTCATACCACCTCCAGATTCAGATGAGGTGAGGGTAGCCCGCGCCTAGTTATCCAGTAAAATGATAAAAAGTCACCATGCATGAGAATTTTGGATAATGAAACTGCCCCCCCTGCGTGCCGTTCAATACTTCGAGGCGGTTGCCCGCCTGCTCAGCTTCTCCCGCGCGGCCCTGGAGCTGAATGTCAGCCAGAGCGCGGTCAGCCACCAGATCCGCCTGCTGGAGGACTTTCTGGGGGAGCGGCTGCTGTTGCGCCAGGGTCGGCTGTTGTCGCTGACGCCTCAGGGGGAGATTTATTTCGAGGGGATCTCCGCCGGGCTCGGCCAGATCGCCCAGAGCAGCGAGCAGTTGCGCGGCGGCGGCGAGATGCGGGTGCGGCTCGCGGTCTACAGCTCGTTTGCGGTGAAGTGGCTGATCCCCAGGCTGGCCGGGCTGCGCCAGCTCTACCCAGAACTGGATCTGAGTCTGGAGATGGTGGCGGAGGACCCCGAACTCTCCGATCGGGTGGCGGATGGTTTCATCACCGTCTCCCCAGAGGGGCCCGGCTACCTGCACGATCTGCTTTACCGGGAGCGGCTGATGCCGGTGTGCAGCCGGCGCCTGTGGCAACAGGTGGAGGGAGAGTGGCCTGCGGCCTTGTGGCAACTACCGCTGCTCTCCATCCAGGCGATTTACAAGGAGAAGGGGGAGGACTGGCGGCGCTGGGCCGAGGTGGGCGGGCTGACCATCCCCCCCGTGGCGAGGATGCACCACTTCAGCCACATCCTGCTGGCGTTGGAGGCCGCCAGCTGGGATCAGGGGGTGGCGCTCATCAACGACTACATGTTGCAGCCGGAGGATCCCGGTCTGGTACGATTGCCGCTGCACGCCCTCGAAACCGGCGACAACTTCTATTTCGTTTGCAAACGCTCGCGCGCCCATGAACCCGCCATCAGTCGGCTGCGACAGTGGCTCTGGCAGGAGGCGCAGGCGAGCCTGCGTCCCGGGGAGAGCGAGCCCCTCAGACGTGTTTGACCTGGCTCGGGATAAAGAGGCTGGTGGTACAGACCTGGATCAAGGTGCCGTACTTGGGAGTCTCCTGATAACGTTGGAGAACCCACCGTTATCAGGAGCTTTGGTGTTTAAGCTCGTTTGAACTGGCTCAGGATGAAGAGGCTGGTGGCACAGACCACGACCGAAGGGCCCGCCGGTGTGTCCTGGTACCAGGAGAGGGTCAGCCCACCCAGCACCGCCAGACAGCCGATCAAGGCGGCAAAGCCGGCCATCTGCTCCGGCGTCTGGCTGAAGCGCCGGGCGGTGGCGGCGGGGATGATCAGCAAGGATGTGATGATGAGCGCCCCGACGAACTTCATCGCTACCGCTATCACCAGGCCAATCAACAGCATCAGCACGCAGCGCAGCACGTCGACCCGCACCCCTTCCACCCGCGCCAGCTCCTCCGAGATGGTCATGGAGAGCAGGGGATCCCACAGCCGCCACAGGGTGAGCAGCACCAGGGCTCCGCCGCCGTAAATCCAGAGCAGATCCATGGGCTGCACCGAGAGCAGGTCGCCGAACAGGTAGGCCATCAGATCCACCCGCACGTTGTCCATGAAGCTCAAGGTGACCAGGCCGAGCGACAGGGCGCTATGGGCCAGGATGCCGAGCAGGGTATCGGTCGCCACCTGCTGGTTGCGGCTCATGATCACCAGCAGCATGGCCATGGCGAGGCAGCAGACCACCACTGCCAGGGTGAGATCCACCTGCAGCAAAATACCCAGCGCGATGCCGAACAGGCAGGCATGTGAGAGGGTGTCGCCAAAGTAGGCCATCTTGCGCCACACCACGAAGCTGCCGAGGGGCCCGGCCAGCAGGGCGATGCCGAGGCCGGCCGCGAGGGCATATAACAGAAAGCTGTCCACTTGAATGTCCTTAACTGCGCTTATGGATTGCGAGACGGCAGGCGGATGACGGGGGCCTGCGGCTCATGATGATGGTGTTCACCGTCGCAGTGGTGATGGTGGGTGTAGACCGCCAGCACCTCCCGCTCCGGGCGCCCGAACAGGCGGGCAAACTCGGGGTGACGGGCCACGCTTTCCGGCTCGCCGTGGCAGCAAACGTGGCGATTGAGGCAGATCACCTCGTGGGTGCTGGCCATCACCAGGTGCAGATCGTGGGAAACCATCAGCACGGCGCAGTGGAACTCGGCGGCCAACTGGCTGATGAGGGCGTAGAGCTCGATCTGGCCCGTGATATCCACCCCCTGGACCGGTTCGTCCAGCACCAGCAGCTCGGGCTTGACCAGCAGGGCACGGGCCAGCAGCACCCGCTGCATCTCGCCGCCGGAGAGTTTCTGCATCCGGTTGTCCAAGAGCTCCTGGGCGCCGACCCGCTCCAGCGCTTCCTCGATGGAGAGGCGGCTGTTCTTGCCGAGCTGCAGGAAGCGGCGCACCGTCAGCGGCAACGTGGGATCCAGATAGAGGCGTTGCGGCACATAGCCGACCCGCAGATCGCGACGGCGAATGATCTTGCCGGAGTCCGGGTTGAGCAAACCCAGCACCAGCTTGCTCAGGGTGCTCTTGCCCGCCCCGTTGGGGCCGACCAGGGTGGTGATTTTGCCTTTGTTCAGGGTAAAGGAGACCTTGTCGAGCACGGACCGTCCGTCAAACGACAGACAGACCTCTTTCAGCTCCACCAGTTGGGTCATGACAGCTCCGGGGTTTACAGCCTGTGAGGGTTATAATATAACAACAGTATTGGTTTGTTATATTATCACACACTCACTTCCTGACGAGATATCTATGCGAATTCTTACACTGATCACTGCCCTGCTGGCGGTGAGTCTGCCTGTCCGTGCCCTCGAGGTGCTGACCACCATCAAGCCCCTTGGTTTTATCGCGGCCGCCATCACCGATGGCGTGAGTGAGCCCAACGTCTTGCTGCCAACCGGCGCCTCTCCCCATGACTTCTCCCTGCGTCCTTCCGATATTCGCAGCATCAACGACGCCGATCTGGTGGTGTGGGTCGGCCCCGAGCTTGAAGGTTTCATGACAAAGCCTCTTGCAAAGCACCCCCATGCGCTGACCCTGACTCAGGTGCCGGGCATGCCCCTGTTCAACTACGTGACTCAGGAGAGCCACAACGACCACGATCATGAACACGAGGCCCAAGCACACGGTGATCATGATGAAGGGCATGAGGGACATCACCATGAGGGGGTGGATCCCCACCTCTGGCTGGGTCCGACCCAGGCCAAGGTGATTGCCAGGGCGATCGCGACCGAGCTTGGCAAGCAGGATCCGGCCAATCAGGCCCGTTATGCCGCCAACCTCGCCGCATTCGATGCCAAGGTGGACGCCAGGGACGAGGTGATCGCCGGGCAGATGAAGGCGGTGAACCAGAAAGGCTATTTCGTGTTCCACGAGGCCTATGGCTACTGGGAGCGTCACTACGGCATGAGTTCCAAGGGACACTTCACTGTGAGTCCTGAGCGTCGTCCCGGCGCCAAGACGCTGGTAGAGATCCGCAAGGCGCTGGAAGAGAAGCAGGCACGCTGCATCTATGCCGAGCCGCAATTCTCGCCAGCGGTGATCGAGTCGGTTGCCCGCAACACCGGGGCCAAGGTGCTGTTGCTGGATGAAGTGGGCGAGGGAGTTCCGCTTGGTCCTGATTCTTATCTGCAATTCATGCAACAGCTGGCCGACGCCTTCGCTCAGTGCCGTTGAGTCACCCCCAGGCTTGCCCGATGGGGTAGCCGCGGCCAACTATACTGACCTCCAGCGTCTGATATGGAGTGTCAGTTATGAGATGGTTGCTTGTCCCCACCTGCACGCTGGTAGTGTTGAGTGCCAACGTGCAGGCCTCCCGCCTCTCCGAGCACCTTGCCAGCCCTGAGCTGAAGGTCAAAATGCAGGAAGTGTATGGTGCCCGGGCCATCCAGCGCGCCGAGGCCTTTTCACGCCTGCTCACCCCCAGGGCGGGTACGACGGATCAGCAGAAGCTGGAACTGGTCAACAACTACTTCAACAATCTGACCTACAGCGAGGATCCCAGGCTATGGGGAGATGAGGACTACTGGGCCAATCCGCTGGAATTTATCGGGGCCAGGGGGGGGGACTGCGAGGATTACAGCATCTCCAAGTACTACACCCTGATGGAACTCGGCGTCGACGAGAAGAAACTGCGGCTGGCCTATGTGAAGGCGATCCGCTACAACCAGTTTCACATGGTGACGCTCTACTTCCCGACGACCAAGTCCGATCCCTTGGTGCTGGACAACATCAACGGTCGTATCCTGCCCGGCAGCCAGCGAAATGATCTGCAACCCGTGTACAGTTTCGATGCCAAGAGCATCTGGGTCATGAAGTCACGTCGTGAGGGAACCCTGGCCGGGAGTGCCGATCGCCTGACCCAGTGGACGTCGATGCAGAGCCGCTTCTCCAGCGAGCATCTGCGTGCTCCCCGTCGCCAGCTATAGCTTGCCTGCGGCTTTCAACTCCTCGAAATACCTCGCTGCCCCCGGATGCTGAATGACGCTGAGCACCGGGCCTGTTTTGTTGCGCGTCTTGTGAAACAGGTTGGCATAGCCATAGGTCTGCTCGTTGAAGCTGGTCTGCTGGCTCAGCATCGCCTTGGTCAGGCGATAGACATCCTTATCCGGCGTGATGGCATTGGTCACCAGAGTGGCGGCGATGGCAAAGGTGGGGGTGGCTTTCAGATTGCCGGGATAGATGCGGGCCGGTATCTGACTGCGCTGATAATATTTGACGCCTTGCAACAATTGCTCCCGGATTGCGCCCTCGACGGACATGAAACGGATGGCACAGCGCTTGGATGTCTCCAGCACGATCCGGTTGGGGTGACCCATCACCAGTCCATAGGCATCGATCTGTTTGCTGCACAAGGCTTCGGATAGATTGGCCACGCTCTTCAGATCGAGATCCTGTTCCTTTGCCCCCAGCACGCTGAACAGTGCCAATGCTGTTTGACGGGTACCCGAATTCTTCAGCCCCATGTCGATGGGGGCCAGCTTGAGTTGCTCCAGGGTGGTGATATCGCCATCGGCCCGCACCACTATGGTGAAAGGCTCGGCATGGGTGGCAAAGAGGGTTCTCAATTCGGGCTGGGGTTGCCTGGCAAATGGCCCCGTGCCCTGACTGGCCTGATAGAGCCAGTCAGACTGGACGAGGGCGTAGGGGATCTCTCCGGCTTGCAGCAGACGTAGATTTTCGATGGAGCCCGAACTGGCCTGCGGTTTGCACTGCACTGTGGGGTCGCTCTTGTGAGCCAGCCGGCAGAATTCCTTGATGACCTGGTAATAGATGCCCTGTTCTCCTCCCGTGCCAATGGTCACGGATACTGCGTGCAGACTGGGCTGCCACAGCAGGGCAAGCAATAGGATGGGGAGTTTCATGATGCCTCCTGGCTGGCATAGCCATCGATGCCCCAACTGCGCAGGGTGTCCACGTCGTTGATGTCACCGGCTTCTGCCAGCAGGGTATAGCTGGAGGCATGCAGGCACTGGGAAAGCAGGTTCCAGTAGAGGGGGGCCTGAGTCAGCTGGCAACTGATGAAGACTGGCTTGATGGGGTCGAGCTTTGTCAGGTTGTCGTTGTTCATGGGCACATTGCTGAATGCCATCTCGATCCCTAGAGCCTGAAGTGCACCCAGACGCTCCTCAGCCATGGGAGGGAAGCTTGTCAGATCCCAGCGCCAGTCCAGAATTTTTCCCCTGGCGCTGGCCAAGGAGGATGAAAACTGTGTCCAGTCGGGATGATTGAGCACGCTGAGGGGGAGCTGGATCCCTTCCGTCTTCTGGGTCAGCCAGTCGTGGATCAGCGTCCGGATTTCATCCGGCGAGCTGTCTGTGGTGGGGGGGGTCTTGGGCAGCAACCGGCTATACAGTCGGATGTGTCCTTGAGTGGAGAAAAAGTGTTGCAGATACATGCCGTTGGCGATGTCGGTCAACCCGGTGAGTTTCTGATGAGCCCGAAGGCTGTCATGTTTACCGAGCTGGGTGATCTTGAGTCTTTGCTGCAGCAGATCTCGTTTACGCTCGGAGACCAGTTGATTGATGGAAGCCACGACCTCCTGCAGCTCACGAAGCCATGGAGTTGGCAGAGTACCGCTGAACTGGCGTTTGCGGATCTGCACCAGTTGCAGGCTGACTTGTTCGAGAGGGCGCAACAGGCGGTTGCACACCCAGGTGATGACCAGAGTGAATACCAGCAGACCCGCGAGCAGTGCCAGCCCGGTGCGGCTGATGGCGTTCCAGAGGTGCTGGTAGGCATACCCTTCGTGTCCTTCGAGGGTGAGGGTGCCCAGAATGCGCCAGCCATCGGTGAGTTCCTGCTCGACCTTGACCGGTGGCATGTGGACGACAGTCGGCAGCCAGACGGGAATATTTTGCTGGGCCGTGTGGAAGACTTTCTGGAACAGCAACTGGCCATCGGGATCCAGCAGTGTGACCGAGCTGACGAAACCGCCATCGAACATGGCGTTGACGATGGTTTCCGCCAGCACCTTGTCGTCGTTGAGCAGGGTACCTTGCAGCACCAGGCCGAGTGCCGTGATGGCCGTCTCCAGGTTGGCCGACATCTGATCGAGGATGGATTGCCGTACCGTGGTGATCTCCAGCATGAGCAGCAGGATGGCACCTATGGCGAACAGGATTAGAATGATTACATTTAACAATCTTGCCAATGACATACCCACTCCCTGGAAATGTTTTTGCAACATCTGGCCGCCCGGGGGTGAACGCAACCGGACTTGGTTCTTAAAAATAGAAAAAATTGGCTGAAAAAGGCGATCATTTCTGCCCATGCGAGAAGGTTATGCATAAAATGTGAGTTTCGTGCATATCGTGATGAACTTTTTGTAAGTATTTGGGTCTAAAACCCAGATATTCGGTTTTCATAATAAAAAATCATAAAAACAGACCCACAACTACCACCCTTAGATCTAATAACAGGATAGCGGATGAAACGTCTCCGTCCCTTGGTAGCGCAGGCTGCCAACTGGGAACCCCCGGTTCCCCGCAAACATTTTTATGCCATGCTATTGCTCACGGCCATGACGCTGTCAGCGGTAGCCGTATTGCCGGCTCCAGGTGACATCCTTGAGCGGCCATTGCGTCTGGAGTTGCCCATTGCCACCACTGGTACCGCAACCAACGAAGACAACACCGACTTCAACGACATCCCCGACCACGAACTGGTGGAAGCAGCGGCGCCGGAAGATGACATTCCGGCCGACGGCACGCCCCAGTGGCAGGATTATCGGGTACGTAACGGCGAGAATCTGACCACCATCTTCAACAATCTCGGCCTCTCCACCACCACCCTCTACAAGGTGCTGGATGCGGATGCCAAGAATAATCTGGCCCGCCTCAAGCCCGGTCAGACCATCGAGTTGCTGATCGATCAGGACAACATACTGCAGCAGCTGAAGATCCGTCTGAACATCAAGCAAACCCTGGTGCTGGAGCGAACCGATGACACTTACAGCGCCAACATGCTCAATGAAGAGGTTGAGTGGCAGCAGAAGAGTTATGACGGCGTCATCAATGGCAGCTTCTACGTCAGCGCCCGCAACGCGGGGATCCCGGCCAACCACATTCAGAAAATTGCCAACCTGTTCCAGTGGCGCCTGAATTTCGCCAAGGATCTGCAAAGAGGCGACAAGTTCAAGGTGTTGGTGAGACAGGAGACGGTCGAGGGCAAGAGCACGGGCAACACCCAGCTGCTGGGAGTGGAAGTGTTCAGCCAGGGTAAGACGGTATCGGCCTGGCTGTCGGAAGATGGCAACTATTATGACGGCCAGGCGAACAGCCTGGAGCGAGGTTTCCGCCGTTACCCGACCCATAGTCGCTATCGGGTCAGCTCCAACTTCAACCCGGCCCGGCGCCATCCCATTACCGGTCAGGTTCGCCCCCATGAGGGGACTGACTTCGCCCTGCCGGTGGGGACACCCGTGATGGCGACCGGCGACGGTGTTGTGCTCAAGGCGACCCGTCACCCCCTCGCGGGCACCTATGTGGTGATCAAGCATGGTCGTACCCTGATGACTCGCTATCTGCATCTGAGCAAGCTGCTGGTCAAACCCGGCCAGAAGGTGAAGATGGGAGACAAGATAGCGCTCTCCGGCAACACGGGCCGCTCTACCGGCGCTCATTTGCACTATGAGGTGCGGCTCAACAACCGTCCGGTGGATGCCATGAAGGTCAAGCTGCCGATGGCGGAACCGCTTTCCGGCAAAGACAAGCGCCAGTTCCTTGCCAAGGTGAAGAGCTATCGCAAGGAGATGGAGGCGGGTTAATCCCCTCTCTCCGGATACCAAAAGGCCCTGCCAATCTGGCGGGGCCTTTTTGCTGGAGGCCTGGACTCAGTAGCCCTTGTCGAAGTCGATGCGGCCATCGAGCTGTTGACCGTCGATGAAGCGGATGTAGTTGCGTATGAAGATCTGGGCCACATCTTCCGGGAAGCTGTAGGCGCTGTTGTGGGGAGTGAGGATGAGATTGGGCTGATGCCAGAGCGGGCTGTCGGCGGGCAGGGGCTCCTGCTCGAACACATCCAGCACAGCCGTACCAAGCTTGCCGCCGTGCAATGCTGCCAGCAGGTCGCCTTCATGGACGGCATTGCCCCGGCCGACGTTGAAGAAAATGGCGCCCGGTTTGCAGTGATTGAACCGATCGGTGGTGAACAGATGGCGGGTCTCGCGGGTCGCCGGCAGTACGCTGACGATGACGTCTGCCTGGGCCAGCATCTTGTTCAGCGCCGGCAGCTGATACACCTGATCAAAGCCCGCGCGCTCATTGCCACCGTGGCTGATGCCGAGCACTCGCATGCCGAAGTGCTTGGCGGTGTGTGCGATGTGCTGACCTATGCTGCCGGTGCCCAGGATCAACATGGTGCGTCCCTTGAGCCCCAGGTAGGGATGGCTCTGCCACAGTCGCTGCTGCTGCTGTTCGCGGTAGAGTGGCAACTGTCGCGACAGGCTGAGCAGGTGGCCGAACACATACTCGCTCATCAGCGGCCCGAAGATGCCGCGCACATTGGTGAGCAGGTAATCACGGCGGCAGCTGGCATCCAGCAGCACGTCGACCCCGGCGTAGGTGGACTGGAGCCAGCTCAGCCTGTCGGCTTTGGCCAGCAGGGGTCTGGCCCGTGCCGGCTCAGCCATCAGGATATGGGCATCACCGATCAGCTTCTCGGCGTCGCTCTGGTTATCGGCCCGCAGTATGTGCAGATGAGGAAGGCGGGCGGCCTTGAGCAGGCGTTCATAGTGGTTGTTGTCCTGGCTGAGCAGAAGCAGGGTACGTTGACTCATACTCTTGTTCCTTATCATGTTTACGGCACGGAGGAGGAGGGGTCTGTCCTCATCTTACCCCAGTTGATCGGGCAAGATAGTCGACCAGGGCGCTTTTTCGTTTTCGCCACGCCCCTCGTGGGCTACAATCTGCCCCACATTTTGCAAAGGATCCGACTCCAGTGTTTGGTGACAAGTTTTATAAGCGACTGGCCGAGCTACAACCTTGGCAGCAGACCGTCTACACCCTGGCGCTGGCAGAGCGCATGTATCCCAACTATGCGCTGTTTACCCAGGCCTCCGGCTTCGGGGATGCGAAGGCATTTCGCCACGCGTTGGATCAGATGTGGAATTACCTGACGGTTAAAGGTTCCCGCGTCAATCTGGGAGCGATCCTGGAGGCGTTTGAAGTCTATATTCCCGAGCCTGGCAAATTTGAGTCTTACGGTGCCTATCCGGCGCTGGATGCCTGTGTGGCGCTGGGTTGCGCCTACAACTCGGTGATCTGCCGGGTGGGTGAAGAGGCCAATGATGCCAGCCATGCCTCGGTCGGTACCGTGGCCGGTTTCATCGAGATGCTGGAAGAGCGGGATCTCAGTGACGAAGAGCTCTACGAGCATGAATACATGGAAGCCGAGCTGGAGTTCCAGGTCGAGTTGCTCAAGCGGGTCGCCCATGAGCGCGACAGTGATCGTATCCTGGCCATTCGCACCTTCGCGGCCCAGGACGGCGTCTCCAACATAGGCATCAGCCTGGAAGAGTGATCTCGCCGCACGCTTCCCATAAAAAAAGCTCCCATTCGGGAGCTTTTTTTATGGCCGTCGTTTGTTCAGGCGCGCTCTTCGGTGAGCGGCCTGACACTCAGCACGGGTGCCGCGTCGATGCCGTCGGCATTCATCATGGCAGAGATCCGTTGCAGGGAGGAGAGCAGCAGTCCCTGTTCCCAGTTCTCCAGGGCCTGGAAGCGCTGGATGAAGCTCTCCTGCAGCGGGGTAGGGGCCTGGGCAAGCAGGGCGCGCCCCGCGTCAGTCAGTGTCGCATGCACCTTGCGTTTGTCGGTCTCGCTGCGAATGCGCTGCACCAGCTGGCGGCTCTCGAGCCTGTCCATGATGGTGGTCGCGGTGGCCTGGCTCATGTTGGTGTGATCGGCGAGCTGGCGCATGGAGATCTGGCCAAGCTCGTTGATCCCCTTTAGCAGCAGGAGCTGCGGCGAGGTCAGCCCGGCCTCCTTGATCAGGCGCTTGGAGTGCATGTCGATGGCACGGATGATCTGGCGCAGAGCAACCAGCACTTCATCATGTTTTTCCATGGAGTCGGGGTCATCGCAGGGCAGTTGAGAGGCGCAAAATTCTCCGCCTAATCCACAACAAGGTCAATATGGTTTTTGGTGTAATCATTTCTGCTCTAATGAATTTTATGTTAGGTTATTGGACAATTGCCGCATTTAAACCCGATATTTGAGGAGTGACATCATGAATGACGACCTGGATATCAAGTCCCTGGTTGCCGACCTTCGCGTGGTAAGGGTCCGCTATGAACTGCCAGATACCTCGGCTTTCGTTCGCTATCAGCCCGCCTATGACGAGGATCCCAACAACCTGCAAGTGCATCACTATGATGGTGAGCTGCCGCTCTCCTGTAGCGACACAGGTTCTTTCAGTCTAAAGGAGTTGGTGAACGAATTGCGCTACGCCTATGTGCTGGTGCACCTCTTCCCCGACGAGAGCGCCATGAACTTCTACCTGGCCGGTCTGGACAATGGTCTGGCCCAGCTCGAGTTCATCGGCGGCTCCTATGACTTCAACCGGCTCTGGATCACCAGCGGGGTCTCCAGTCTGGGGGTGCCCATGGCCATCTTCCTCGGCAAGCGTCACGCCGTGAACGGCCAGCCTTCGGTCACCCTGGTGGATCACCGCGAGCGGGTGGCGGGTCGACTGGTCTATCGCGCCATCGGTGGTGCGGGGGATCACGTGGGTGAAGATTTTTTCAACAATGACTAAGGAGGCCAGATGAGAGCAACCAAAGGGCTTTTGAAAGGCCTCAATCCCACCATGGCCATGACGGCCCTGACCGTCGTGACCCTGTTCCTGTTGTTCGGGGTGTTTGACCCGGATACCGCGGGAACCTGGTTCACCGGCGCCAAGGACACCATCATTGCTGGCTTCAAGTGGTACTATATTCTGGTGGTTGCCCTGTTCCTGTTCTTCGCCGTCTATCTGATGTTCAGCCGTTTTGGCAGCATTCGACTGGGCGACGACGACCAGGTACCGGAGTTCGGCTACTTCGCCTGGTTCTCCATGCTGTTCAGCGCAGGCATGGGCATAGGCCTGGTGTTCTGGAGCATCGCCGAGCCCATGTATCACCTGCAGGGCAACCCCTTCGTCACCGAAGGGATGACGCCGGAAGCGGCCCAGATGGCCATGCGCCTCACCTTCTTCCACTGGGGTCTGCACCCCTGGGCCATCTATGTGATCGTCGGTCTGTCGCTGGCCTTCTTCAGCTACCGCCGCAAGTTGCCGCTGGCCATTCGCTCCGTGCTCTACCCCATTCTCGGCGAGCGGATCTACGGCTTCTGGGGCCATGCCGCCGACGTGCTGGCGGTGTTCGGCACCGTGTTCGGGGTAGCGACCTCCTTGGGGCTTGGCGTCTCCCAGATGAACACCGGCCTCAACCAGATGTTCGGCATGGAAGTCTCCCAACACAGCCAGCTCTGGCTCATCGGCGGCATCAGTCTGATCGCCACCCTGTCGGCCATCTCCGGCGTGGGGCGCGGGGTGAAGATCCTCTCCGAGCTCAACATCTGGCTCAGCGCCTTCATCCTCGCTCTCTTCCTGGTGCTGGGACCGACCACCTACATCCTCAACGCCTATGTGCAGAACATTGGCGACTACCTGCAGAACATCGTCAAACTGAGCTTCTGGACCAACACCGAAGCCAACGGCACCTCGGCCTGGCAATCGAGCTGGACCGCCTTCTACTGGGGCTGGTGGATAGCCTGGGCCCCCTTCGTCGGCATGTTCATCGCCCGCATCTCCAAGGGGCGCACCATTCGCGAGTTCGTGCTCGGTGTACTGCTGGTGCCCTCCCTGCTCGGCATGTTCTGGCTCACCGTGTTCGGCGGTACCGCCATGCATCTGGAGCTGTTCGGCGGCGGTGGCGTGGTGGCGGCAGTCAATCAGGACGTGACCCTGGCGCTCTACAAGACGGTGGAACTGATGCACTGGGAGACCTTCGGCTGGATTGCCAAGGGGGTGCTGACCCTGCTTATCTGCACCTACTTCATCACCTCCAGCGACTCGGGGACGCTCGTGATTACGACGCTGCTCTCCATCGGCGATCAGGATCCCCCCGTGCTGCACCGCGCCATCTGGGGACTGGGTCAGGGGCTGGTGGCGGCCATCTTGCTGGTTTCCGGCGGCCTGGCGGCCCTGCAGGCGGCCAGCATCATAGCCGCGCTGCCCTTCTCGCTGATCATGCTGGCCATGTGCTATTCGCTGATGCAGGGGCTCAAGCAGGAGAGCCAGCACCAGTTCGAATACCGGCAGAAGCTCAAGCGCCATCCCGGCTCGGTCAATCTGAGCCTGCTGGATCGCATAGGCCCGGGCTGATGGCCCACTGCCAACCAGGAAAAAAAAGGGGAACCTCGCGGTTCCCCTTTTGCATGCTTGCGCGGCGGCGGATGCTTACAGCATCTGCTTGAGGCGATAGAGCAGATCGAGTGCCTGACGGGGGGTCAACTCGTCGGGACGCACCGCTTCCAGCTCTTCCACCACCGGATGGGGTTGCGGGGCGAGAGCCACCGGGGCCGGACGGGTTTCACCGGCAACGACCGGGGTGGCGCTTTCCAGTTCGTGCAGTTTGTGGCGAGCCTGCTGGATCACCGATTTCGGTACCCCCGCCAATGCGGCGACTTGCAGGCCGTAGGAGCGGCTGGCTGCGCCTTCCTGTACCGCGTGCATAAAGGCGATGGTGTCGCCGTGCTCCACCGCATCCAGATGGACGTTGGCCAGTCCGCTCATCAGCTCCGGCAATCGGGTCAGCTCGAAGTAGTGGGTAGCAAACAGGGTGTAGGCGCCAATCTTGCTCGCCAGCTGTTCGGCGCAGGCCCAAGCCAGCGACAGGCCGTCGTAGGTGCTGGTGCCGCGGCCAATCTCGTCCATCAGCACCAGACTGCGGGCGGTGGCGTTGTTGAGGATATTGGCGGTCTCGGTCATTTCCACCATAAAGGTGGAGCGGCCAGAGGCGAGATCGTCCGATGCCCCGATGCGGGTGAAGATGCGGTCGATGGGGCCGATGCGGGCGCTGTCGGCGGGCACGAAGGCCCCGATATGGGCCAGCAGCACGATGAGCGCGGTCTGGCGCATATAGGTGGATTTACCGCCCATGTTGGGACCCGTGATGATCAGCATCCGCCGTTCCCGCTCCAGCCGGATCGGGTTGGCGATAAAGGGGTCTGTCATCACCTGCTCCACCACCGGATGGCGGCCCGCCTCGATCAGGATCTGATCCTCATCGATGAGGGTGGGGCAGCGGTAGTCAAGGGTCTCGGCACGTTCGGCCAGGTTGGCCAGCACGTCCAGCTCTGCCAGTGCGGCAGCGGACTCCTGCAGATCGCCGAGGTGGGGCAGCAGGGTGTCGAGCAACTCTTCGTAGAGGCGCTTCTCCAGTGCCAGTGCCTGAGCCTGGGCGGTGAGTACCTTGTCCTCGTATTTCTTCAGCTCATCGATGATGTAGCGTTCGTTGTTCTTGAGGGTCTGGCGGCGGATGTAATGGGCCGGCACCAGATGGCTGTTGGCGCGGCTCACCTCGATATAGAAGCCGTGCACCTTGTTGTAACCCACCTTGAGGGTGTTGATGCCGGTCAGCAGCTTCTCCCGCTCTTCGATGCGGGCGAGGCTGGCGGTGGCGCCGTTGGCCAGATCCCGCAGTTCGTCCAGCTCCTGATTGAAGCCGTCACGGATGACACCGCCATCGCGGATCAGCACCGGCGGCACCTCCATCACCGCGCGCTCCAGCAGGTCGAGCAGTTCAGGGAAGGTGCTGGCGCGCTCGGCCAGCTGCTGCACCGATTCGTGCTCGTTGTCCGCCAGCAGGCGCTGCAATTCGGGCAACTGGGCGAACGCCTGCCGCAGGCGGGTGAGGTCGCGCGGACGGGCCGAGCGCAGGGCGAGACGGGCCAGCACCCGCTCCACATCACCCACCTGACGCAGCAATCCGCCCAGCTCATCGTAGAGGTTCTGCTCGATGAGCTCCTTGATGGTGCTCTGGCGACCTTTGAGGATCACCCGATCGCGGATCGGCTGGTGGATCCAGCGCTTGAGCAGCCGGCTGCCCATGGGGGTGGCGGTGCGGTCCAGCACCTCGGCCAGGGTATTTTCGTAGCCACCGGCCAGATTCTGGGTCAGCTCCAGATTGCGGCGGGTGGCGGCATCCATGATGACCGCATGATCGGGCTGCTCGAGGCGCACGCTGCGAATGTGGGGCAGGGCGGTACGCTGGGTGTCCTTGACGTACTGCATCAGGCAACCGGCGGCGCACAGGGCGGTCTCGCTCTTGTCGACACCAAAGCCCACCAGATCCTGGGTGCCGAACTGCTGGCAGAGCAGCTTGCGGGCGGTGCCCAGCTCAAACTCCCACTCCGGGCGGCGGCGCAGACCGCGGCGACCCTCGATATGGTGCAGGAACTCGAACGATTCGGGATAGAGCAGCTCGGCCGGATTGGTGCGTTGCAGCTCCGCCAACAGGGTCTCTTCTTTATCGAACTGGTTGATGAAGAAGCGGCCGGAGCCGATGTCCAGGGTGCCGTAACCGAAGCGGCGGCCATCGTGGTAGACGGCGGCGATCAGGTTGTCCTGCCGCTCGCTGAGCAGCGCCTCATCGGAGACGGTGCCCGGGGTGATGATGCGAATGACCTTGCGCTCCACCGGCCCCTTGCTGGTGGCGGGATCCCCCACCTGTTCGCAGATGGCGGCGGATTCACCGAGCTGCACCAGCTTGGCCAGATACCCCTCGATGGCGTGATAGGGCACTCCTGCCATCGGGATGGGGCTGCCCGCCGACTGGCCGCGCTTGGTCAGGGAGATGTCGAGCAGTTGGGAGGCCTTGCGGGCATCGTCGTAGAACAGCTCGTAGAAGTCGCCCATCCGGTAGAACAGCAGGATCTCCGGGTTCTCGGCCTTGAGGCCAAGGTACTGCTGCATCATGGGGGTGTGGGCGCTCAGGTTGGCGCTGGTGGCTTGGTGCTGTGCTGTCATGTTCTATTCCAGAAGGTGCTCTTGCGGGCAAGCGTCTGCCGTAATGGGTCTGAATCTGGTGGCCATTCTACATGGTCGGGCCGAGATGGTGATGGGTTATCTCGCTTTGGGGAAGGCTGTCCTGGGGTTTCACTGGCGTGGGAGGGGAGTGACAAGCCGTGTCGGGAGGGCGGGGCATTGTGCGCAAGGCGTGGAAGGGGAAACAAGATCCCCGCCATCAGCGCGGGGATTGGCATCACAGAAACGGGAGCCGTCTCTCAATACATGGCTTCGTTGCCACTGAGCATCTCGTGCAGCTTGGTTTTCTGCTCCGGGGTCAGCACCTTGCTGACTTCAAACAGGTAATGGGCACGGTAGTAGCGGGCCTCGGCCTGCACGTTGCTGATGGTTTGCAACTGCTTCTTGGCGGCCGCCTCGTCCCACTTGCCAGTCTTGATCATGTTGATGATGACGTCCTGACCGATGGCGTCGAGCTTGACCGCGCCGAGCTCTTTGGCCGCCTGCTCACGCAGGCTCTTGATCTGTTCAACCTGTGCGCTGGAGAGGTTCAGCTCTTGCGCCAGGGTGGTTTCGCTCTGCAGCTCGGGGGCGCTCTCGGCGGCGAAGGTATTGGTGGCAAAACAGATCGCCAGGGCAGTCATGGCGACTTTAAATTGATGCTTCATCTGCTTTCTCCAGTATCCAAAAAGATAGAAACCGCATACAGGGCGGTGCCTGCTGATTATAGGAAGCCCCCATGTACTGGAGCTTAAGCGTGGGTGACTTGCCACTGTGGCGCGCTTGCGCCAAATGCTCGGCAGGGCCATGCCGGTCGCTGACGCAGCCGCTCCCGGGTAGGTTGCTCGTGATTCGGGGCAACTGCATAATGACCCCCATGTTTCCCCCGAAAGGGATCAGAGAGGGCATGAGGATGGGGCTTGAGGCAGAGATCGACCGTCTATCCCGGGAGCTCGGCGAGGCATTGCTGGCGCGAGGCTGGCTGGCCGCAACGGCGGAGTCCTGTACCGGGGGCGGGGTCGCCACGGCCATCACGGATATTGCGGGCAGCTCAGGCTGGTTCGATCGCGGCTTTGTTACCTATACCAACGAAGCCAAGCAGCAGATGCTGGGGGTGAGCATCGACAGCCTGCTGCGCCATGGCGCCGTCAGCGAGGCCGTGGTGCTGGAGATGGCCAGAGGGGGCCTCGCCCGTTCCGATGCCGGGATCTGCGTCGCCATCAGCGGCATCGCCGGGCCTGGTGGTGGCAGTGACGACAAGCCGGTCGGCACCGTCTGGTTTGCCTGGGCGGATCGCACTGGCCGCCATCACTCCCTGCTCGCCCGTTTCGATGGCGACCGCCATCAGGTGCGCCAGCAGGCGGTCAGGCAGGCCTTGTCCGGACTGCTGGCTCTGCTCAGATAAATTGGGCTTGATACTGTATGCATAAACAGTATACTTAGCCCAACTTCACTTCTTCATCACGATTCCCAGCGGAGATTGGCATGGATCAGAACAAACAGAAGGCACTGGCGGCTGCGCTGGGCCAGATCGAAAAGCAGTTTGGCAAAGGCTCCATCATGCGTCTGGGCGACAGCAAGACCATGGACATCGAAGCCATCTCCACCGGCTCCCTTTCCCTGGACGTGGCGCTGGGCATCGGTGGTCTGCCGTGCGGTCGCATCGTCGAGATTTACGGTCCGGAATCGTCAGGTAAAACCACTCTCACCCTGCAGGTGATCGCGGAAGCCCAGAAGAAAGGCAAGACCTGTGCCTTCGTCGATGCGGAGCACGCGCTGGATCCCATCTATGCCGCCAAGCTGGGGGTCAACGTCGACGACCTGCTGATCTCCCAGCCGGATACCGGTGAGCAGGCGCTGGAGATCTGCGACATGCTGGTGCGCTCCAACGCTGTTGACGTCATCATCGTCGACTCGGTGGCAGCCCTGACGCCGAAAGCGGAAATCGAAGGCGAGATGGGGGATTCCCACGTCGGCCTGCAGGCCCGCCTGATGTCCCAGGCCCTGCGCAAGCTGACCGCCAACATCAAGAACGCCAACTGCCTGTGCATCTTCATCAACCAGATCCGGATGAAGATCGGCGTCATGTTCGGCAGCCCCGAGACCACCACGGGTGGTAACGCGCTCAAGTTCT
Source organism: Aeromonas sp. sif0611 (assembly GCF_019218845.1). Lineage (NCBI taxonomy): Bacteria > Pseudomonadati > Pseudomonadota > Gammaproteobacteria > Aeromonadales > Aeromonadaceae > Aeromonas > Aeromonas sp. sif0611. The sequence goes on from NZ_JAHUWU010000006.1 coordinate 177,926, forward strand.
ACGCCTCCGTGCGTCTGGATATCCGTCGCATCGGTGCCATCAAGGAAGGTGACGAAGTGGTCGGTAACGAGACCCGCGTCAAGGTGGTCAAGAACAAGGTGGCCCCGCCCTTCAAGCAGGCCGAGTTCCAGATCTTCTACGGTGCCGGCATCTCCAAAGAGGGCGAACTGGTGGACTTGGGCGTCAAGCACAAGCTGATCGACAAGGCCGGCGCCTGGTACAGCTACAACGGCGAGAAGATCGGCCAGGGCAAGGCCAACGTGATGAAGCTGTTCGCCGAGAACAAGGTGATGGCTGCCGAGGTGGAAGCCCGCCTGCGTGAGCTGCTGCTCTCTGGCGCCGTGCCGGTCGAGAAGCCGGTGGCTGCGGTCGCCGAAGAGTTTGAAGACGAAAGCGAACAAGAGTTCGAATAAGGAACAAGGAAGGCCGGGTTGATACCCGGCCTTGTCATTTATGGTCGATGAATCTTCCCCCGAACCCGTTGAACTCTCCTTTGAAGAACGGTTTGCTGCCGCCCGCGCCTTTGCCATGCGCAGTCTGGCTCGCCGCGAGAGCGCCGAGTCGGAGCTGGCCAAGCGGCTGCGGCTGCAGGGCTTCAATGAAGAGGTGATCGAGGCCGTTGTCGAGTATTGCCGTGGCTACAACTGGGTCAATGACGATCGGTACGGCTCCATGGCGGTGCGGGCCGGTGCGGCCAAGGGGCATGGTCCCATCAAGATCCGCTTCGATCTGCGCCGCAAGGGGCTGGATGATATGCAGATCGACGCCGCCTTTGACCAGCCCGAGCTGGACTGGTTCGAACTGGCGTTCGTCCTGCTCGAGCGGCGTGCCAGAGTCGCCGATCTCGGTGATTTCAAGCTGCGGATGAAATGGCTCAAGTATTTGCTTGGGCGGGGTTTTACCCAGGAGCAGGCGCGTTACGCCATCTCTGCCATGCAGCAGGGGGACGAATAACGGGCTGGTTCTGGCCATGGTGCTGCCAGGTGGCGTGATCCTCCGGCGCGTGAGATGGGAGGGGCATTTCCCCCGTTTTACCCTGCCCCTGAGGGCCATGGCGCCATGATCCGCCACCCAGCCGACTCCCCTTTCCGCCTGCGCTTGTCAGGTGTTCTGCTGCAGCCCCGTCCATTGGGGGCTTTTTCACCCGTGACGGGCCCGCGCGTTTTACTTTACCCCGCAGAAAACTTACATTATTGCGATTAAAAGTCCGTATCCGAATCAAGCAGGATTTTCCATGTATATGTCCACGTCAGAGTTACGCTCAGCGTTCCTCGAGTATTTCCGCTCTCAGGGGCACCAGGTTGTCTCCTCCAGCTCGCTGGTGCCGCACAACGATCCGACCTTGCTGTTCACCAACGCAGGGATGAACCAGTTCAAGGACGTGTTCCTTGGCGCAGACAAGCGTGGCTACAACCGTGCAACCACGGCCCAGCGTTGTGTACGGGCTGGCGGCAAGCACAATGACCTGGAAAACGTCGGCTATACCGCTCGTCACCACACCTTCTTCGAGATGCTGGGCAACTTCAGCTTCGGTGACTACTTCAAGCAGGACGCCATCCGTTTTGCCTGGGAATTCCTGACCGGTACCCTCAAGCTGCCCAAAGAGCGCCTGTTGGTAACCGTCTATGAAACGGACGACGAAGCTTTCAACATCTGGGCCAATGAGATCGGTGTGCCGGTCGAGCGCATCGTGCGCATCGGTGACAACAAAGGCGCTGCTTTTGCCTCCGATAACTTCTGGCAGATGGGTGATACCGGCCCGTGCGGCCCCTGCACCGAGATCTTCTACGACCACGGCGATCACATCCAGGGTGGCCCTCCCGGCTCACCGGAAGAAGACGGCGACCGTTTCATCGAGATCTGGAACGTGGTCTTCATGCAGTTCAACCGTCAGGCCGACGGCACCATGGAGCCGCTGCCCCGTCCTTCCGTGGACACCGGCATGGGTCTGGAGCGCATCTCCGCCATCATGCAGGGTGTGCACTCCAACTACGAGATCGACATCTTCCAGGCGCTGATCAAGAAGGCGGCCGAGATCGTCGGCACCGAGGATCTGAGCAACCAGTCCCTGCGCGTCATCGCCGACCACATCCGCTCCTGCGCCTTCCTGGTGGCTGACGGCGTCATGCCTTCCAACGAAGGCCGCGGCTATGTGCTGCGCCGCATCATCCGCCGCGCCGTGCGTCATGGCCGCAAGCTGGGGGCCACCGAGATCTTCTTCTACAAGCTGGCTGCCGAACTGGCGGTGCAGATGAAGGACGTGGCTGCCGAACTCATCGCCCAGCTGCCGCTGGTCGAGCGCGTGCTGCGCATCGAGGAGGAACAGTTCGTCCGCACCCTGGACCGCGGCCTGCTGCTGCTGGAAGACGTGCTGGCGAACCTCGGCGATGCCAAGGTCATTCCGGGCGAGGTGGTGTTCAAGCTGTATGACACCTATGGCTTCCCGGCGGATCTCACCGCCGACGTGGTACGCGAGCGCGAGATCGGTATCGACGAGGAAGGCTTCAAGGCCGAGATGGAGAAGCAGCGCGCCCGTGCCAAGGAAGCCTCCAGCTTCGGGGTGAACTACAACGAGGTGTTGAAACTCGATTTCGAAACCCCATTTACCGGTTACAAGCAGCTCAGCGAAAAGACGACTGTGGTCGGCATCTACAAGGATGGCGTCGAGGTGAATGGTCTCATCGCCGGCGAAGAGGCTGTGGTGGTGTTGGCGGAGACCCCCTTCTACGCCGAATCCGGTGGTCAGGTGGGCGACAGTGGCATTCTGAAAGTGGATGACGGCATCTTCGCCGTGACCGATACCCAGAAAGCTGGCAAGGCCATCATTCACAAAGGTTATCTGGAACTGGGCACCCTGGAGAAGGGCGCCGAGGTGGAAGCCGTGGTCGATGGCGAGCGCCGTCAGGCCATCGCCCTGAACCACTCGGTCACTCACCTGCTGCACGCAGCCCTGCGCCAGGCGTTGGGGGACCATGTGACCCAGAAGGGTTCCCTGGTCGGTGCGGAGCGTATGCGTTTCGACTTCTCCCACTTCGAAGGCCTGACCATGGCGACCATTCGCCGGGTCGAGGAGCTGGTCAATGCCCAGATCCGTGCCAACCACGATGTCAGCACCGAGCTGATGGATCTGGAGGCCGCCAAGTCCGCCGGCGCCATGGCCCTGTTTGGTGAGAAATATGAGGATGATGTCCGCGTCGTGCGTATGGGGGATTACTCCACCGAGCTGTGCGGCGGTACTCATGCCAAGCGCACCGGCGACATCGGCTTCTTCAAGATCATCGCCGAGAGCGGCATCGCCGCAGGGGTACGTCGTATCGAAGCGGTCACCGGCAAAGGTGCCATCGATTTCATGCACCAGCTGGGCGAGCAGATCGAAGAGGCGGCAGCTCTGGTGAAGGGGGATCAGTTCTCCATCGCCGACAAGGTTCGCCAGATGATGGACAAGGCAAAGCTGATGGAGCGCGAGCTGGAACAGCTCAAGGCCAAGCTGGCGGCTCAGGCCGGCAGCGACCTGCTGGGTCAGGTGATCGAGATCAATGGCCAGAAGGTGCTGATTGCTGCGCTGGAAGGTGCCGATCCCAAGTCCCTGCGCGGCATGCTGGACGAGTTGAAGAATCAGATGAAGTCCGGTGTCGTGCTGCTGGCAACCAGCAGCGAGGACAAGGTCAACCTGATCGCCGGTGTGACCAACGATCTGACCGCCAAGGTGAAGGCCGGTGAGCTGGTCAATCTGGTGGCCCAGCAGGTGGGTGGCAAGGGTGGTGGTCGTCCTGACATGGCGCAGGCGGGTGGTACCCAACCTGCTGCGGTGCCGGCGGCCCTGCAATCCGTTCACTCCTGGCTGGAAGAGCGCCTGTAAACGGGCGAGGTGATCTGTGGCACTCTATGTACAGAAGTACGGCGGCACCTCGGTCGGCACGCTGGAGCGGATCGAGGCGGTGGCTGATCGCGTTCAGCTGAGCCGCGCCCAGGGGCATGATGTGGTGGTGGTCGTCTCCGCCATGTCGGGCGAAACAAACCGGTTGCTGGGCATGGCCCAGCAGCTGGATCCGGATGCCAACCGGCGCGAGATGGATGTGCTGGTCTCGACCGGTGAACAGGTCACCATAGCGCTGCTGGCCATCGCGTTGAACAAACGGGGTTGTCCTGCGGTCTCAATGACCGGTGATCAGGTTCGTATCCACACTGATTCCGCCCATGGCAAGGCGCGCATCACCCAGATCGACACCGAGCAGGTTCAGGCCGAGCTGGGTGCGGGCAAGGTGGTGGTGATCGCCGGCTTTCAGGGCCGTGATGAGCACAACGCCATCACCACCCTGGGGCGAGGTGGTTCGGACACCACGGCGGTTGCAGTGGCGGCCGCCATCAAGGCCGATGAATGCCAGATCTTTACCGATGTGGATGGGGTCTATACCACGGATCCGCGCATCGAGCCCAAGGCACGCCGCCTCTCCACCATCACCTTCGAGGAGATGCTGGAGATGGCGAGCCTGGGGGCCAAGGTGCTGCAGATCCGTTCGGTGGAGTTCGCGGGCAAGTACCGCGTACCGCTGCGGGTGCTGTCGAGTTTTGTCGACGGAGAGGGAACCTTAATCACATATGGAGGTGAGAGGATGGAAGCACCCCTGGTATCCGGCATTGCGTTCAACCGCAACGAGGCCAGCCTGACCATTCTGGGTGTGCCGGACAGGCCTACGGTGGCCGCGCAGATCCTGAATCCGATCAGCGACGCCAACATAGATGTCGACATGATAGTGCAGAACACCATGGGGGATGGCACCGCCGACTTCACCTTCACGGTGAATCGCGATGACTATCGCCGGGCCCGCGCCCTGCTGGAGGAGACCGCCACCCTGTTGGGGGCCGCCTGTGTGCAGGGTAACGGGGAGATCGCCAAGGTCTCCATCGTCGGGGTCGGCATGTGGAATCATCCCGGCGTCGCGCGCACCATGTTCAAGGTATTGGGCGAGGAGGGGATCAACATGCAGTTGATCTCCACTTCTGAAATCAAGATATCCGTGGTGATTGACGAGAAGTACCTGGAGCTGGCCGTGCGTTCGTTGCACTCAGCGTTCGGGCTGGATAATGAGCCTCATGAGCAGCCCTTGGGGAACAATCCCTGATTGATTTAGTTTCAACCATTTACCATATCGGTATCTTTGTAAGATAATGGCGCATATCGATATAAATACAAAACAGGATACAGGAGCAAGCGAATGCTTATTTTGACTCGTCGTGTAGGGGAAACCCTGATGATCGGTGACGAAGTGACTGTCACCGTACTGGGCGTTAAGGGTAACCAGGTTCGTATTGGTGTGAACGCACCTAAAGAGGTCTCCGTACACCGCGAAGAGATCTACATGCGGATACAGGCCGAGAAAGTACCGGGCCAACCGAATTTCTAAGCCATTCCATTGGCAGCCTCAAGGCGACATCTCAGGTGTCGCCTTTTGTTTTTCCGGGCTTTGCAAATCACCTTGCAGGGCACGAAACCAGGGGGTAAGTGTCGATATTGCTTGAATATTCCACGCTTTGACCAAATGCTGAGCGAACACGCTGTTTTCTCCAAAAAAGTGTTTGACTAAAAATCCCTGTGAAGTATTATCAGCCCCGCAAACGGAGAGGTGGCCGAGAGGCTGAAGGCGCTCCCCTGCTAAGGGAGTATGCGGCTTATACCCGCATCGGGGGTTCGAATCCCCCCTTCTCCGCCATTTTGCGCCCGTAGCTCAGCTGGATAGAGTACCTGGCTACGAACCAGGTGGTCAGAGGTTCGAATCCTCTCGGGCGCACCATATTAGACTCACGATGAGTCATGTATCGACCGTCAGCAGGTCGGTACGCTAGAAAAGGCTTACTGTTGAGTAAGCTTTTTTTATCGCTTTAAATCAGGGCGCCCGTAGCTCAGCTGGATAGAGTACCTGGCTACGAACCAGGTGGTCAGAGGTTCGAATCCTCTCGGGCGCACCATTTAAAGTGAAATCAAAGATTTATGAGCGCCCGTAGCTCAGCTGGATAGAGTACCTGGCTACGAACCAGGTGGTCAGAGGTTCGAATCCTCTCGGGCGCACCATTTTAGCAGTATCAAGAGTTTGTGAGCGCCCGTAGCTCAGCTGGATAGAGTACCTGGCTACGAACCAGGTGGTCAGAGGTTCGAATCCTCTCGGGCGCACCATTTTAGCAGTACCAAAAGTTGATGAGCGCCCGTAGCTCAGCTGGATAGAGTACCTGGCTACGAACCAGGTGGTCAGAGGTTCGAATCCTCTCGGGCGCACCATACAGACAGCCTCGACATTAGTCGGGGCTGTTTTTTTTATGGGCGGCATTCCCCCGGTCGTGGGGCTATGCTGCCCTGATGGCGATCGATGTGTCGCCGCATTGAACGACGCTGCTATTCCCGCCACACCGCTCTCCGTCGTCGCCCTATATTCCCTCTGCTTCCAATCAGACCCTGCCACTCGGCGTCTTGTCACCCCCTATGTCACCTTCAGTCACTCACTGGCGCTGCTGCAGGCACGCTCTGTGCTCGTTGGCACCAATGGGCCCAGGCTCTGGACGTTGAGCGCCCTGGCGGCCGAGAGCAGCCTTTGACGGGCAAACAAAAAGGATGCCTAGGCATCCTTTCTTGTCTTCGTGGAGAGGGTCAGCTTTTCAGCCATTTGCGAATGCGGTTCGCATCGCCGATGGGGGTGCGTTTGCCCACTGAGTTGAGCAGCACGATGGCGAGCTCCTGCTGGTCCGGCTTGGCACGCATCAGCAGGCAGCGCCCCGCCTCGTCGGTGTAGCCGGTCTTGGAGAGGCGCACGTCCCAGTCCGGGTTCTTCACCAGGGGGTTGGTGTTGTTGAACATCAGGCTGTAGGCGGGCGTGCTGAAGCGCATCTCCTTGTTGGTGTCCTGAGTGAACTGGCGGATAAGCGGCTGACGATAGGCGGCGGCGATGAGCTTGGCGAGATCCCGGGCGGTGGATACGTTGCGGGTCGACAGGCCGGTGGAGTCGTAGAAACGGCTGTTGCGCATGCCGAGCTGCCTGGCCTTGTTGTTCATGGCGCGAATGAAAGCCGAGCGGCCACCCGGATAGTGGCGGCCGAGGGCAGAGGCCATGCGATTCTCGGAGGACATCAGCGCCAGATGCAGGGCGTCACGGCGGGTCACCTTGGTGCCCATGCGCACCCGGGAGTAGGTGTGCTTGAGGTTGTCCCTGTCGTTCTGATCTATGGTCAGGGTCTGATTCAGGTTCTGGCGGGCATCCAGCACCACCAGGGCTGTCATCAGCTTGGTGAGGGAGGCGATGGGGCGCACCTGGGCAGGGTTTTTCTGGTAGAGGGTCTTGCCCGTGTTGATGTCCATCACCAGGGCACTGCCCGATTTCAGTTGCAGCTTGGCCGGGTTGGGCGCCGCCAGGGCTGCCTGCGATCCGAGCAGTCCCATCAATCCACATACCAGCGCGATTGCGCGAATCCGACACCCCATACAACCGACTCCATCCACAGCGAAAAAAGGCGCTAGATTCACTCATTTTTGCCCTCGCTTTACAAGAGCGGGAGGGCGGAATTCACCACTATTTCCATAAAAAAGGGCCGCCTGCCGGCGACCCCTGTGATTTGTCTCAATCCCTTGAGACGTGGACCTTGCGTTTGCTCAGCCAGCGCCAGACCAGCGCTATCAAGCCGCCCACCAGCAGCACCAGCGGCAGGCAGAGGATGATGCTGAGGAACTGGGACTCATACTGCGCGGCCAGCTTGGTGTGACTCAGGTAGTAACCCAGCCCGACCAGGGGGCAGATCCACATGATGGAGCTGATGAGGTTCACCACCAGGAAGCGACCCTGGGGTATCTCGTTGGCGCCGACGATGTAGGGGTAGGCGGTGCGCACGAAGGCGATGTAGCGGGCGGTGATCAGGGTGATGATGCCGTACTTGTTGAGCAGGTAGTGCACCTTCTCCTTGTGCTTCTCGTCCAGATGGGACATCAGCCTGTGGTACATCTGGGTGTGGCCGAGGAAGCGCCCCTGCATGTAACCGAGCCAGGTGCCGAAGAAGGTCGCCAGGATCAGCAGCGGGATGACTGCGAGCGGCAGTACCCCCTGATAGATGAGCACGCCGGTCAGGATCAGCAGGGTGTCACCGGGCAGGAAGGCGGTCGGGATGAAGCCATTTTCCAGCACCAGGAAGGTCAGCAGGACTATGTAGACCATGAAGACCATCTTGGGGTCGGACAGGGTCGCCAGATCCTGATGAATGAAGGCGTGAGCCAGGTGGTAAAACTGCTCCATACATGCAAACTCCGCAGGTTAGCTGGGTTGGTCGGTCAAGGGCATGGCAAGCACCTTGTCGATGCGCAGGCCGTCCATATCCACGATTTCCAGTTGCCACTGTTCCAGGGTGACCAGGTCTCCGGTCTGGGGAAGGCGGCCAAGGAGCAGCATGATAAGCCCTCCGAGGGTGTGATAGTGATGTTTTTCTTCTTCCGGCAGGCGAACCAGCTCCAGACAGTCCTTCAATTCCGGCAGCGGGATCAGGCCGTCGAGCAGCCAACTGCCATCGGCACGCTGGAAGGCCCAGTTGTTCTCCCCGTCTTCCTGCTGGAAGTCGCCCGCCAGGGTCTCCAGCAGATCCTGCTGGGTGACCAGCCCCTGCAGCTCGCCATATTCGTCCACCACCAGCACCATGTGTTCGGCGTGGGCGCGGAAGTGGTTGAGCAGCTCCAGGCCGTTGAGGGTCTCCGGCAGCAGGCTGCCATCCTGGGTCAGGGCCGCCAGATCGATGGGCTCCCCCTTGATGTAGGCGTGTAGCACCTTGCTGACGTTGAGGATGCCCACCAGGTCAGAGAGGCTGCCGTCACAGACCGGGAAGAAGCTGTGGCGATACTCCACCAGTCGCTGCAGGTTGGTCTCCAGCGGCAGGGAGAGATCCAGATAGCGGATGTCGCTGCGGGGCACCATCAGGGAGGAGAGGCTGCGCTCGTCGAGGCGGAACACATTCCGCAACATAGTGTGTTCGTGATCCTCGATGATGCCGGCCTCTGAGCCCTCTACCAGGATGGCGTGGATCTCCTCCTGGGTGACGTTGTTGCTGCTGCTCTGATCGACTCGCAGCAGGCGCAGGCTGGCGTTGGTGGAGGCGGACAGCAGCCAGACGAAAGGACGGGTGAGGGTCGCCAGCCACAGCATGGGGCGTGCCACCAGGCAGGCGATGCGCTCGGCATTGAGCTGGCCGAGGCGTTTGGGCACCAGTTCCCCCACCACGATGGAGAGGTAGGTCACCAGCACCACGACGATGACGGTGGCGAACAGGCTGCTGCTCTTGGGGGAGAGACCCCACTCCTGCAGCCAGAGGGCGAAGGGTTGGGCCAGCAGTGACTCACCGTAGATACCGTTGAGCAGGCCTATGCTGGTGATGCCGATCTGGACGGCGGAGAGGAAATGGGTCGGATCCTCCCCCAGCTTGAGGGCGATGGCGGCAGAGCGGCTCCCCTCGCTTGCCATCTTGCTGAGACGGGCCTTGCGTGCGGTGACGATGGCGATTTCCGACATGGCGAAGACGCCATTGAGCAAAATCAATCCAAACAGGATCAATATTTCCATACTGCAGCAGCACTCCCGGTAGAAAAGATCGCTGGCAGTGTAATGAATTTGTGGGCGATGCGCTTGTGAAAGGAGGTGATGTGGCTCGTGAATTTTTCAATTCAACGTTGGGTTGCGGGGCATCCGTCCATCACGGACTCGTCGTCATCCAGACATCGGGATGATAGCCGCGGGTTTGCCATCCGGGGGCGGAAAATGAAAAGCCCCCGGTGGACGGGGGCTTTTGGGACTGGCGAGGGGCACTTAGAGGGCGGCGATCTCGGCCTGCTGGGCCTCAAGCTTGGTCAGCTGGAGGCGGTAATCTTCCAGCTTCTCGCGCTCCTTGGCGATGACGGCATCCGGTGCCTTGGCGACGAAGGCCTCGTTGCCGAGTTTGCCTTCGATACGGCCGCATTCACCCACCAGACGGGCCACCTCTTTGGCCAGACGGGCCAGTTCGGCATCCTTGTCGATGAGACCCGCCATGGGGATCATCAGCTCGGTAGCACCGATCAGCTTCTTCACCGACAGGGGGGCGACTTCATCGTCCGCCAGCACGCGGATAGATTCCAGACGAGCCAGGGACTTGAGGAAGGCCTCGTTGTCACCGGCGCGCCGGGCGTCCTTTCCATCGCACTTGAGCAGCACGTTCAGGGCTACGCTCGGAGCCACGTTCATCTCGGCGCGGATGTTGCGGATGCCGACGATAAACTCCTTCACCCACTCCTGATCCGCCATGGCGGCGTCGTCTACCTTGGCGGCATCGAACTCCGGGAAAGCCTGAATCATGATGGTGTCGGCGTGCACGCCGGTCAGCGGAGCCACCGACTTCCAGATGGTCTCGGTGATGAAGGGGATGATGGGGTGCGCCAGACGCAGCAGGGTCTCCAGCACAGTGACCAGGGTGTGACGGGTGGCGCGCTGCTCGGCCTCTGAGCCCTTGCCCAGCACCGGCTTGGTCAGCTCCAGATACCAGTCGCAGAACTGGTTCCAGATAAATTCGTACAGCACGCCGGCCGCGATATCGAAGCGATAGGTATCGAGCGCGGTGCGGAAGTCGCGGATGGCGACCTGCAGCTGGGACTGGATCCAGCGATCCGCCAGGCTGAACTGCATCTCGCCGCCGTGCAGGCCGCAGTCCTGATCTTCGGTGTTCATCAGCACATAACGGGAGGCGTTCCACAGCTTGTTGCAGAAGTTGTTGTAGCCGTCCAGGCGCTTCATGTCCCAGTTGATGTCACGACCGGTAGAGGCCAGCGCCGCCAGGGTGAAGCGCAGGGCGTCGGTGCCGTGGGCCTCGATCCCTTCCGGGAACTGCTTGGCGGTGCGCTTGCCAATCTTCTCGGCCATCTGCGGCTGCATCATGTTGCCGGTGCGCTTCTCCAGCAGATCTTCCAGGGAGATGCCGTCGATCATGTCGAGGGGGTCCAGCACGTTGCCCTTGGACTTGGACATCTTCTGGCCTTCTTCGTCACGGATAAGGCCCGTGATGTAGACGGTTTTGAACGGGACTTGCGGCTGACCGTTTTCGTCCTTGATGAAGTGCATGGTCATCATGATCATCCGGGCAATCCAGAAGAAGATGATGTCGAAGCCGCTCATCAGCACGTCGGTCGGGTGGAAGGTCTTGAGCGCCTCGGTGTTGTTTGGCCAGCCCAGAGTGGAGAAGGTCCACAGGGCGGAGCTGAACCAGGTGTCGAGCACGTCTTCGTCCTGACGCAGGGTGGTTACGGACGGGATGCTGTGCTTGGCACGCACTTCCGCCTCGTCACGGCCCACGTAGACGTTGCCGGCATCGTCATACCAGGCCGGGATGCGGTGACCCCACCACAGCTGACGGGAGACGCACCAGTCCTGAATGTCGCGCATCCAGGAGAAGTACATGTTTTCGTACTGTTTCGGCACGAACTGGATACGGCCATCTTCCACCGCCTCGATGGCGGTCTTGGCCATCGGTGCCACGCGCACATACCACTGGTCGGTCAGCATCGGCTCGATGGGCACGCCGCCGCGATCGCCGTAGGGCTGTTGCAGCACGTGATCCTTGATCTCGGCCAAGAGGCCCAGCTCGTCCAGCTTGGCGACAATCGCCTTGCGGGCGGCGAAGCGCTCCATGCCGGCAAACTCGCTCGGCAGGGCGGCGTCATAGGCGGTGCTGGGGTTGCCGTTGGTATCGACCACTTCGGCCTCGGCACGCACGTGGGCGTCTAGGGTGAAGATGTTGATCATTGGCAGGTTGTGGCGCTTGCCCACTTCGTTGTCGTTGAAGTCGTGGGCCGGGGTGATCTTCACGCAGCCGGTGCCCTTCTCCATATCGGCGTGTTCATCGGCGACGATGGGGATCAGGCGGTTCACCAGTGGCAGCAGAATGTGCTGGCCGATCAGCGCCTTGTAGCGCGGGTCTTCCGGGTTCACGGCGACGGCGGTGTCACCCAGCATGGTCTCCGGACGGGTGGTGGCGACGATCAGGTGATCCTGGCCCTCGGCTGTCTTGGCGCCGTTGGCCAGGGGGTAGCGCAGGTGCCACATGTGGCCCTTGATCTCGCGGTTTTCCACTTCCAGATCGGAGATGGCGGTGTTGAGCTTGGGATCCCAGTTCACCAGGCGCTTGCCGCGGTACATCAGGCCATCTTCGTAGAGACGGACGAACACTTCTTGGACGGCGGCGGAGAGACCCTCATCCATGGTGAAGCGCTCGCGCTCCCAGTCCACGGAGTCGCCCAGGCGGCGCATCTGGCGGGTGATGGTGCCACCGGACTCTTCCTTCCACTGCCAGATCTTGTCGATGAAGGCTTCACGGCCGTAATCGTGACGGGTCTTGCCCTCTTCGGCGGCGATCTTGCGCTCAACCACCATCTGGGTGGCGATACCGGCGTGGTCGGTACCCGCCTGCCACAGGGTGTTCTTGCCCTGCATGCGGTTGTAGCGGATCAGGGTATCCATCAGGGTCTGCTGGAAGGCGTGACCCATGTGCAGGCTGCCGGTGACGTTCGGCGGCGGGATCATGATGCAGAAGGAGTCTTTGCTGGTGTCGCCGTGGGGCTTGAAGTAACCCTGGGCTTCCCAGTGCTGATAGAGCGCCTGTTCGATGGCGTTGTGATTAAAAGTCTTTTCCATGGTCTCGCCGTATTCTGGATGGATGGAGTCTGGTGTTGAGTCGTCGTGGATCGAGGGTGGCGCAGTCAGGGCTGCGCCGGATCCGGTGCGGCAAGGACGGGCTGATCCCTCATCTCGAGGGCATGGCCCGCCTGGCGATAGTGCTTGTAGCGCTCGCGGGCTTGCTGCTTTTGCGTTTCGTCAGTGGGGACAAAATCTACCACTTGAGCGAAGTGTCCTGCAAACAAAGGTGTCTGCTCGGCCAGGTTGATGAGGCGGGCATAGCGCCGCTTCGGTGGCTGATGGCCTATCTCCACCGGGGCCTGGCCGCTCTCCCCCTGCAACTGGTGCGGCACGAAACGATCCGGCGGCAGTTGCCACAGCAGCTCGTCCAGGCGCAGGGCCTGGGCCTCGTCGTTGCAAAACAGATAGAGGTGGCCAGCACTCCAGCCATCGGCCGCCAGCTGGCAGGCGAGGCGTTCGACCGCAGACGCCTGAGCGTCGTCAGGCTCACTCATCAGGTAAAAGGTCACTTGGCTCATCAGGTTGGTCCCGTTTGGCTGTGACGGACAGCGATTGGCCGTCTGCGGGGCGCCGTGCCAGGCACGGTCTTCCCGGATTCTCTCAATGAAACAAGGAAGAGGCGAGCCTCTTCCTTGTGGTACCACTCCCCTGATGCGGGCATCTGAAGAGAGGGGTTACTCCTTCTCTTCGACGTCCGCCACGCCTGCCCGATTGAGCAGGAACTGGGTCAGCAGCGGCACGGGGCGACCGGTGGAGCCTTTATCCTTGCCGCTCTTCCAGGCGGTCCCTGCGATATCCAGGTGGGCCCAGTTGTACTTCTTGGTGAAGCGCGACAGGAAGGCGGCGGCGGTGATGGTGCCGGCCGGGCGGCCCCCGATGTTGGCCATGTCCGCGAACGGACTCTCCAACTGCTCCTGATACTCGTCGAACAGCGGCAGGCGCCAAGCGCGATCGCCGGCCTGCTCGGAGGCGTTCAGCAGCTCGTGGGCCAAGGGGTTGTGGTTGGCCAGCAGGCCCGAGGTGTGGTGACCCAGGGCGATGATGCAGGCGCCGGTCAGGGTCGCCACATCGATCACGGTTTCGGGATCGTAGCGGTCCACATAGGTGAGGGCATCGCACAGCACCAGGCGACCCTCGGCGTCGGTGTTGAGCACCTCGACGGTCTGGCCGGACATGGTGGTGAGGATGTCACCCGGGCGATAGGCGTTGCCACCCGGCATGTTCTCGCAGCCTGCCAGCACGCCGATGACGTTGATGGGCAGCTGCAACTGGGCCAGGGCGTGCATGGTGCCGAGCACGGAGGCGGCGCCGCCCATGTCGTACTTCATCTCGTCCATGCCGTCCGCCGGCTTGATGGAGATGCCGCCAGAATCGAAGGTCAGCCCCTTGCCCACCAGCACGATGGGCTTGGCGTCGGCGTTGCCCTTGTATTCGATGATGGCCATCATGGCTTCGTTCTCGGAGCCGCGGGCCACCGCCAGGTAGGAGTTCATGCCAAGTTCGGCCATCTCTTGCTCGCCGATCACCTTGGTGGTGATGTTGTCATAGGCATCCGCCAGACGGCGGGCCTGGGAGGCGAGGTAGGCCGGGTTGCAGACGTTGGGCGGCATGTTCGCCACGTCGCGGCAGATGCGTACCCCTTTCGCCACGGCCAGGCCGTGGGTGATGGCGCGCTCGCCTATGGTCAGTTCCCGACGCGTCGGCACGTTGAATACCAGCTTGCGCAGCGGACGGCGCGGTTCGGCCTTGTTGGTCTTGAATTGATCGAAGCTGTAGAGGCCCGCCTTGGTGGTTTCCACCGCCTGGCGCACCTTCCAATAGGTATCCCGGCCCTTGACGTGCAGCTCGGTCAGGAAGCAGACCGCTTCCATGGACCCGGTCTCGTTCAGGGTGGTGATGGTCTTGTTGATGATCTGCTTGTACTGGCGTTCGTCGAGTTCCCGCTCCTTGCCGCACCCGACCAGCAGCACGCGCTCGCTGAGCACGCCCGGTACTTGATGCAGCAACAGCATCTGGCCTGGTTTGCCTTCCAGATCGCCGCGGCGCAGCAGCGAGCTGAGGTAGCCGTCGCTGATCTTGTCCAGCTGTTCGGCAACCGGAGAGAGGCGGCGAGGCTCAAAAACGCCGACCACGACGCAGGCGCTGCGTTGCTTCTCAGGACTGCCACTCTTTACACTGAACTCCATGGAATCTCCTACATCCTAAAGACAAAAGGCACCATTTATTGAATAATGCGGTGCTTGTTGGGGTATCAGAGGCGGAGCGAACAGCCACAGGCTCCGCAGTTCAAACTGGTAAAAATCCAATATAGGGCCCTATTTTTCAGGCATTCGACTAAAAACACAAGTTTACTTGGGAATGACTGTGATCGTTTTCCGATATTTGTTCAGGGAGACCCTGAAAACCCAGCTGGCGGTGCTGTTCGTACTGCTGCTTATCTTCGTCAGCCAGCAATTTATCCAGATCATCGGCGATGCTGCCGATGGTGAGGTGCCGACGCGCCTGGTTTCCACCCTGCTGCTGCTCAACCTGCCGAATATGGCCCTGTTGATGCTGCCTATCAGTCTGTTTTTAGCCATTCTGTTTGCTCACGGTCGTTTGTATGCGGAAAGCGAGATGACGGTGATGCATGCGGTAGGCTTCAGCCACCGCTTCGTGATGGGCAGTGCCCTGCTGCTGGCTCTGCTGACAGCAGCCGTCGCCGCATTCAATACCGGCTGGATCGCCCCCCAGGCCAAGGAGCGCGAGTATCAGGTGATCGATGAGTTCAAGGCCGATCCTGGCATCTCCTTCCTGCAGGCCGGCCGTTTCATGGAGCTCGACAAGGGGCGCCTGGTTGCCTACATCCAGGATCTGAACGACAAGGGATCCGAGTTGCAGAAGATCTTCGTGCTGCAGCGTGCCGAAGGGAGTTCGCCCCCTTCCGTGGTGGTGGCCAACGAGGGACAGGTGACCGCCGACAGCAATGGCCTGCAATGGCTGACTCTGAAGGACGGTTCCCGCTATGAAGGTCAGTTCACCGGCAAGCAGTTCCAGGTCTCCGAGTTCAGCGAATACAGCCTGGTGATCCGTCAGCAGGAGATGGAGCGCTCCAACCGCAAGGCGGCGGCCAAGCCGACCATGGCGCTGCTGGGTACCCAGGACAATCAGCTGATGGCCGAGCTGCAGTGGCGTCTGTCGCTGCCCTTCTCCATCCTGGTGCTCACTGTTCTGGTGGTGCCGCTGGCCCGGGTCAACCCCCGCCAGGGGCGTTACGCCAAGCTGTTGCCGGCCATCCTGCTCTATCTCTCCTATTTCCTGCTGCTCAGTGCCGCCCGTTCAGCCATCGACAGCGGGCGTCTGCCTCACTGGCCAGGCATGTTCCTGGTGCCGCTGGTCTATCTGCTGCTGATCGGGGTGCCGCTCAACCTGCAGGGCACCAGCTGGTGGAACGGGGTCAAGGGCCACTTTTTCAAAGGCAAATCAGCATGATGCTGCAACATAGGAGTTTCTGTTGATGTTCGGCATTCTCGATAGATACATCGGCAGGGTCATCTTCATGTCGATCCTGCTGTGTGAACTGACCCTGGTCGGGCTAGCGGCGCTCATCAAATATGTGGAGCAGTTGAAAGCCGTGGGGGAGGGCAACTACGACATGCTCAACGCCCTCTATTTCGTGCTGCTCTCCATGCCCAAGGAGGCGGTGCTGTTCTTCCCCCTGGCGGCCCTGCTGGGTGGCCTCATCGGCCTGGGTCAGCTCGCCACCAGCTCCGAGCTGGTGGTGATGCAGGCATCGGGTCGCTCCAAGATCAGCATCGTGATGGCTGCGCTCAAGACGGCGATCCCCCTGATGCTGCTGGTAGGTCTTATGGGCGAGTACGTCGCCCCGGCCGCCAAGCGGATGGCAGATGACATCAAGGCGGGTGCCATGTCGGAAGGGCGACTCACCGTCTCGGCCTACGGTGTCTGGGCGCGGGATGGCAACAACTTCGTCAATATCAACGGGGTGCGCAACGACGGCGCCCTGACCGGTATCACCCTGTATCGTTTTACTCCGTCCCGAGCCTTGATCGACGTGGTCCAGGCGCAGGAAGGGGTGTTCGAGCAGCATCACTGGCTGCTCAAGCAGGTGCACATCACCCGCTTCGACGATCCCAAGCAGATCCTGGACGAGAAACATGCCCAGATGCAGTGGCAGTCCGAGCTGACTCCCAAGCAGCTGGGGGTGGTGAGCATTGATCCCGAAAACCTGCCCATCTCGGGACTGCGGGATTACATCGGCTATCTGGACGCCAACAAGCAGGACGCAGGACGCTACAAGCTGGAGATGTGGCGCAAGCTGCTGTCGCCGCTGTCGGTGGTGGCCATGATACTGCTTGCGTCTTCCTTCATTTTCGGCCCGCTGCGCTCGGTGAGCATGGGGGCCAGGATGCTGATGGGGATCATGACCGGCTTCGCTGTCTATGTGAGCGATCGGGTATTCGGCCCGGTCAGCCTGGTGTATGCGGTACCGCCCATCCTGGCTGCCATTGCACCCAGCCTGCTGTTTGGTGGCATCTCCTTCTATATCCTGAGCCGCAAGCAGTGACACTGGCTGTGGGGTGAGACGACAAGAAACAAGAAGGGCACCCAGTGGGTGCCCTTCTTGTTTCTCATCTCGTACTCGGTGGGTCACTTGTTCAGCTGCTCCAGGTTCTCCTGCTTGCTCAGCACCACCACTTCACATTCGGCCCAGATGTCCTGGAAGGCGCGGGGCCGTGCACGATTGAACACGCACATCAGGTTGCCGAGACCGAAGGCCGAGGTCGCGAGCCGGATCAGGGCCTGGGTGATGCGAATGTTGCTGCCGTCCAGATTCTGGATGCGCAGGCGCCAGGCGCGCATACCTATGGTCTGGCCAGCGCGGGTCCAGAACCAGGTGTAGAAACCGCAGATCACCAGGGCGAGCCAGGCGCTGTAGAGGGGACTTGTCAGCAGCCAGGCCGCATCCTTGCCCTCGGGCACGGTCGCCATGCCGGTGGCCAGCAGCAGTTGCGCCACCCCCATGCCGATGAAACCGGCGATGATCAGCAAGGCGATGACCACCAGGTAGTCATAGAGCAGGGCACCCAGGCGCCGCAGCAGCCCGGCCGAAGGGTGCAGGTGCTGGGGGGGAGGCTGGAGAGAGGAGGGGGTCTTGCGCTTGGCCATGATGATTATTCCATTAATATGATGCGGGCATTCTATGTAACTGGCCGAACATCGGCAAGGCGTTGAATAATTGAGCAAACGGTGGCCGTGCAAGAAAAACACCTTGCATGCCAAAACGCCATTCGTATAATCCCTCGCAGTTGCCCGGGTGGCGAAATCGGTAGACGCAGCGGATTCAAAATCCGCCGTTGCAAGACGTGTCGGTTCGAGTCCGACCCCGGGCACCATCAACTAATTCAATGACAAAAGGCCATCCTCGCGGATGGCCTTTTGTTTTTCAGCACTCGCGGCCCCTCAATCGATGCTCTGGCCGAACCGTCACAGCACGCTTGAGAGGTCGTAGGGACAGCACTCCTTCATGTGCCACGGCTGGGTGGCGATCTCCGTGACCCTGATGCCGTAACGGGGGTGATCTGGCTTTCCTCTCCGTGAGCCCACCAGGCGGCCACGTCCTTCATCAGGATGAGCATCATGAAGTGCTCGGCCAGCGCCTCGTGGTAATGGTCCTGCCGTGGAAAGCCCACCTCTCCGAAATGGAAATAGGCCACCCCTCGCCGTCAGAAGCCAGGGTGAAGCCGAGAACCTGATAGCACTG
Source organism: Aeromonas sp. sif0611 (assembly GCF_019218845.1). Lineage (NCBI taxonomy): Bacteria > Pseudomonadati > Pseudomonadota > Gammaproteobacteria > Aeromonadales > Aeromonadaceae > Aeromonas > Aeromonas sp. sif0611. Next base: position 196,370 of record NZ_JAHUWU010000006.1, read on the forward strand.
CCTGGAGAGGTTGACGTCGCAGGCAGGCACGAACGCCTTGAGTTTGGGCATGGCGAGACAGGGTATAGGCTCCTCGTTCGGGTGACAGGGCAAACCTGGTCGCGCCGGTATGGTCAGGAAGATCGGGCTCAGACCAGATCGGGCGGTGAATCCCCCTCTGCGCTCCCATCCTCTCCCTCAGATGGATGATACCCAACCTACGCCATCATGTGACTTCGTCATGCAAAGGCGTTTTCCATCTGTTCAATAAATGAGCGTTAGGGCCAGCCGGGCCCCGTTGCCCCGGGATTTTTCCCGTTTGGTATGCCCAGGTGCCATCCTGGTGCAACGCCCGGCACTGCACAGCCGAAGTGCGCCTCCCTGCCTGATTGTGGGCGGGATGCGCCAATATGGTGCATCAGATCGCACAATAAAATTCAAGTAATTGAAAATAAAGAATTATATTTTCTGGCCTGCTTTATGCTTTAGATAAATCAGGTCGCCATGAAGAGCCCGCCGAGTCATGCCCGAGGGGGTGGCACGCTGGATGTGACGATGCGTGCAAGTGGCCAAGTTTGACATTCATATCAGGAAATGGACCCGGCCGGGTGCCGGGACGACAAGGAGAGGGCTGTATGTTCAAGAGACTCGTAGTGACTGGCCTGCTGGCGCTGAGCGCCACCATGGCCACCCCAGGTTGGGCAGAAGAGGTAGCCGCTCAGGCCGAGGTGGTGCAGGCTGCCGCGACCGTGACCATCAACAAGGGAGACAACACCTGGTTGATGCTGGCGTCCGCCCTGGTGATCCTGATGTCCATCCCGGGGCTGGCCCTGTTCTACGGTGGCCTGGTGCGCGCCAAGAACATGCTGAGCGTGCTGATGCAGGTGTTCACCCTGTTCTGCCTGATCACAGTGCTCTGGGTCATCTACGGCTATTCACTGACCTTCACCGAGGGGAGCGCCTTTTACGGTTCGTTCGACAAGCTGCTGCTGGTCGGGGTGACCCCCGAGTCTATTGCCGCTACCTTCAGCAAAGGGGTGGGGATCAGCGAGTTCATCTATGTGGTGTTCCAGGGGGCCTTTGCCGCCATTACCTGCGGGCTCATTGTCGGTGCTTTCGCCGAGCGGATGAAGTTCTCGGCCGTGCTGCTGTTCGCCGTGATCTGGTTCACCTTCGCCTATATCCCGATGGCGCACATGGTGTGGTACTGGGCCGGTCCTGATGCTTACACGGATGCTGCCGCCGCCGAGGCTGCGGGTGCTACCGCAGGTTATCTGTTCCAGCATGGCGCCCTCGATTTTGCCGGCGGCACAGTAGTGCACATCAACGCGGCGGTGGCCGGTCTGGTCGGTGCCTTCATGGTCGGCAAGCGGGTCGGCTACGGTCGTGATCCCATGGCCCCCCACAGCCTGACCATGACCATGATTGGCGCCGCCCTGCTCTGGTTCGGCTGGTTCGGCTTCAACGCCGGCTCCGCGCTGGAAGCCAACGGCACGGCCGCCCTGGCCTTCGTCAACACCTGGTTGGCGCCGGCGGGTGCCGCGCTCTCCTGGACCTTGGCCGAATGGATGATGAAGGGTCGTCCCTCCCTGCTGGGCGCCGTGTCCGGTGCGGTAGCGGGCCTGGTGGCCATCACTCCTGCCGCCGGTTTCGTCGGTGTCGGTGGTGCCCTCATCATCGGTCTGCTGAGCGGTGTGGCCGGTCTGTGGGGGGTGCATGGTCTCAAGCGCCTGCTGGGGGCCGATGACAGCCTGGACGTGTTCGGCCTGCACGGAGTGTGCGGTATCCTGGGGGCCGTGCTGACCGGGGTGTTCGCCAGCCCGGATCTGGGTGGCACCGGGGTGTGGGACTATGTGACCAATCAGGTGGCCGAGGGCTACTCCATCCTGACCCAGGTCAAGATCCAGGTCATCGGTGTGCTGGTGACTGTGGCATGGACTGCCCTGGTCTCCGCCGTGGCCTACAAGCTGGTGGATCTGCTGATTGGCCTGCGGGTCAAGGAAGATGCCGAGCGGGAAGGGCTGGATGTCACCAGCCATGGGGAGAAAGCCTACAGCCTGTGATCCCCTCAGGCGCCCGTTGACCACCTGCCGCCGGCCTTGCCCGGCGGTTTTTTTATGGTGACCCATGAGGCGCCCCCTATCCAGAGCCCCCTGATCCTGCCTGCCGTTATTTCCTTCAAGGGGCGTTTTATGCCTGCAATTTGGCCGGATCTCCGCTAAACTCTGCCACCCTTTATTTCGGGTAGCCGGGTCCGCCCTGCTTCCACCCTTTCTTCTATGCCTTCGGAGCCGCTCATGCCGTTAGTGGGACACCAACATCAGATCGATATTCTGGAACTGACCGACAAGGGGGATGGCAAGGGTCGCCTGTTCGATCGCCCCCTGTTTGTCGAGGGTCTGCTGCCCGGTGAGCAGGCGCTGGTCGAGTTGACCGAGGTCAAACCGAACTACCTGCACGGCAAGCTGGTCGAGCTGACCCAGCCGTCCGCCGACAGGGTTCCCGATTTCTGCCCCAACACCGAGTGCGGCGGCTGTCAGGTGCGCCCGCTGGCCTATCCGGCCCAGCTCAAGCTGAAACAATCCCTGGTGCAGAGCGCGCTGGATCAGGTCGGGCTGGGTGAGACCCAGGTCAACCCCATCCTCGGCATGGACAGCCCCTTCGCCTACCGCAACAAGGCGCAGTACGCCGTGCGTGGCAGCGAGGCCGGCGCCGAGATCGGCTTCTATCGCAAGCACTCCCACGATCTCATCACCGCCGACGACTGCGCGGTGCAGGACTCCCTGCACGTGGAGCTCAATGCCCGGGTGCGCGGCTGGATGCGCGAGCACGACATTGCCGCCTATGACGAGGTGGCCCACACCGGCTGCGTGCGCAACCTGATGACCCGCAAGGGTTTCAAGAGCGGCGAGCTGATGGTGGTGCTGGTGACCCTGGGCGAGACGCTGCCCTTCGAGGCCGAACTGCTGGCGGCCCTGAGGGATCTGCCCATCACTACCCTGGTGCAGAACATCAATGACGAGCGCACCAACCGCATCCTGGGGACGAGCAACCGCGTGCTGCTGGGGGAAGGGGTGATCCGCGACAAGATCCACGAGCTCGCGTTCGAGATCTCGCCGCTCTCCTTCTTCCAGAACAACCCGAGCCAGACCGATGTGCTCTACTCCAAGGCGCTGGAATACAGCGAGCTGAGCGGCAACGAAACGGTGTTCGACATCTATTGCGGCATCGGCACCATCTCCCTGTTCCTGGCTGGCAAGGCCGCCAAGGTGGTGGGCATCGAGTCGGTGGAGAGCGCCATCAGCGATGCCCGTCGCAACGCAGCTCTCAACGGCATAGAGCACACCGAATTCCACGTGGGCAAGGCCGAGCAACTGATGCCCGAGCTGCACGCCCAGGGCGTGACCGCCGATGTGGTGGTGATGGATCCGCCCCGCAAGGGCTGTGACAAGGCGGTGCTGCAGACCCTGGTCGCCATGGCGCCGCGCCGGCTGGTCTATGTCTCCTGCAACCCCCAGACCCTGGCCCGGGATCTCGCCTGGCTGGTCAAGCAGGGCTTCGTGCTGGACGAGGTGCAGCCGGTGGACATGTTCCCGCACTCCATGCACGTGGAAGCGGTCGCCCGCCTGAGCCTGCCAGCGAAAGCCTGATCGGGCTGCTGCGCCATAAGGGCATGGCATTAGCCAGATGGCTCTGATAAAAACGACTCCAAATGGAGTCGTTTTTTTATGGCCGTGGACCGGCATGGCAACCAGGCAGGGAGAGCGGGGTGATGATTCGTTTGGCGGACGTGGAGGATGCAGCTGCGCTGGATCACTTCTTTGGGCAGCTGGATCGGGAGACCGGCTTCATGCTCTATGAAGTGGGGGAGCGACCCTCAAATATCGAGGGGCAGCGCCAGCGGCTCGAGGCCATGGCGGCGGTCCCCAGTCAGGCCATGTGGCTGCTGGTGCTGGCCGGAGAGGTGCAGGGGTTTGCCGTGCTCATCGGCGGCGGCCTGGCGCGCAACCGGCACTGCGCCCAGGTGGTGATGGGATTGCGGTCGAGTGCGCGCGGCCAGGGCTGGGGCGAGCGGCTGCTGCGTACCCTGATCGCGAGTGCACCGGATTGCGGCATCAGCAGACTGGAGCTGGGGGTGATGGCTCATAACGAGGTGGCTCATTCACTTTATCGCAAGTGCGGTTTCATGGATGAGGGGCTGCGGCGGCAGGCGTATCGGCTGGACGAAGGCTATGTCGACGAGATCAGCATGGGGCTGCTGTTGCCGTTCACGGCCCCATGACGCCGCTGGGCCCGTGAGGCTGGTCCGGCGCGCGCGATTGGGGCAGGCTGTAGCGGGAGAATAATAGAGACGAGGAGGGCCCATGAAGGGGATTTTGCTGCGTTGGCTGGCTCGCTACGATGCCTGGTGCCAGGAGTGGGGACTCACTCCGGAGAACCGGCGCTGCTGCGCGCCGGTGCGACATGATGAGGACGAGAAAGCGTCAGACAAGGGTGAGGCTGGCCTCACTGAAAATTGCGCGTCACGGCGCCGTTGATGCTGTTGTAGTCGAAAGAGAGACCCTCCGGGTAGGCCGGGAAGCGGCCAATGGAGTCGCGCAGGGTATAGCGACAGTTGTCGTGGCGAAGCTTGCCATCAGCCTGCCCGTCTGCCGGGATGAGCCGGGAGATGTAGTCACTCTTTGAATCTTTATCGAGTTCATCGGCCGCCGTCAGATCGGTATCGAGCAGGGCGCCGAACAGGCTCTCGCAATCGTCCCGGCTGCTGACGGAGATCTGATCGCTGTCGCCACCGAGGAAGACGGCATCGGGCCCCTGATCCTCCTTGGTGCCCACAGGCCAGCCGTGGCTGTTGATGTCGAGATCCTGCTTGCCCATGCCGCTAAAGTTATAGAGTGCCAGCGGCTCTCCCTTCACCTTGACCGCCCAGCCAGCATGGGCGAGTTGCACGGCGCTGGCAAAACCGCCCGCGGTCGCCGAGACGCTGCTCTTGAGCCCGTCGTCCTGGATATTGATGAAGCGGGGCAGGGCGGTGACCGCCAGGATGGCCAGCACGACGATGACCAGTACCAGTTCGAGCAGGGTAAAACCGTGGGAAAGGTGTTTTGGCATGGAATCAACCCATTGAGTACAACAAACAGGTAAGCGCGACATGGAACTGATAGACACCCACTGCCACCTGGATTTTCCGGTGTTCGATGACGATCGGGAGGCATTGCTGGCCCAGTGGCGCCAGCTGGGGGTGGGCGAGTATATCATCCCCGCCGTGGGAGAGGAAAACTGGGGGCGCGTGATGGCGCTGGCCGAGCACCATCAAGGCATTCGTTATGGTCTGGGGGTGCATCCCTGGTATGTGGGGGCCCAGACGGAGGGGGCGCTGGCAAGGCTGGAGGCCCTGCTGGCGGGCAAGCCCAGGGGGCTGGTGGCCATCGGCGAATGCGGGATGGACTTGCGCACCCAGGTGCCCCAGGAGGGGCAACTCGCGCTGTTCGAGGCGCAAGTGAGGCTGGCCATGGCTCATGATCTGCCCCTCATCGTCCACTCGGTGCGGGCCAACGACACGGTGGCCAAGATCCTGCGGCGCTTCAAACCGGCGCGAGGGGGTGTCATTCACGCCTTCAGCGGCTCCCTGCATCAGGCCGAGGCGTTCTGGCAACTGGGTTTCAGGTTGGGGATCGGGGGGGTCATCAGCTATGAGCGGGCCAACAAGACCCGGGAGGCGATCCGCGCCATGCCGCTGGAGGCCTTGTTGCTGGAAACCGATGCCCCCGACATGCCGCTGCAGGGGCACCAGGGGGAGATCAACACCCCGGCCAGCCTGCCGACCATAGCCCTGCTGTTGGCGCAATTACGGCAGCAACCGCTGGCGGATGTTATTTCGGTGTTACATGAATCCACTCTGCTGCTTTTCCCGCGGGCGACCATGAATTTAACAGCGGATTAACGACTGATGCCGGTGTGATAAAAAACAGGACCCATAAAAATCGTTTGCGGTCTAATTAAACGACGTTCAGCCCATTTCAGGCTTATAAAATGTGACCAGTATTCTATTTTGTCGCACCGTAATTAGTATAATGCGCACCCTTGATTAGCGGCTTTCATACACAAAACGTTAACAAGCTGGCAGGTGCTACCAAAGAGGAAGTGTTAATAATGAATCTGATAATGGGTCTGGTGGGGATGGCGACGCTCATCCTTATCGCGGTGCTGTTCTCCAGCAATCGCAAGGCAATCAAAATTCGTACCGTGGGCGGTGCCTTTGCCATTCAGGCAGGCCTGGGTGCCTTCGTGCTGTATGTCCCGGTTGGCCGGGATATTCTGGTGAGCGTGTCCAACGCCGTCTCCAGCGTCATCGGTTATGGTCAGAACGGCATCGAATTCCTGTTCGGTGGTCTGGTCAGCAACAAGATGTTCGAAGTGTTCGGTGGCGGTGGTTTCATCTTCGCCTTCCGTGTCCTGCCAGTCATCATCTTCTTCTCTTCCCTGATCGCGGTTCTTTATTACCTCGGCATCATGCAGTGGGTGATCAAGCTGCTGGGTGGTGGTCTGCAGAAGGTGCTGGGTACCTCCCGTACCGAATCCCTGTCTGCCACTGCCAACATCTTCGTCGGCCAGACTGAAGCCCCGCTGGTGGTGCGTCCCTTCATCTCCAAGATGACCGACTCCGAGCTGTTCGCCGTCATGTGTGGTGGCCTGGCTTCCGTTGCAGGCTCCGTGCTGGCCGGTTACGCCTCCATGGGCGTCAAGATGGAATACCTGATCGCCGCCTCCTTCATGGCTGCCCCGGGTGGTCTGCTGTTCGCCAAGCTGCTGGTACCGGAAACCGAGACCCCGAGCTACGACGAGAACTCCGCCGATGGCGATCTGGACGACAAGCCTGCCAACGTGATCGACGCCGCCGCTGCCGGTGCCTCCGCCGGTCTGCAGCTGGCCCTGAACGTGGGTGCCATGCTGCTGGCCTTCATCGGCCTCATCGCCATGATCAACGGCATCTTCTCCGGCGTGGGTGGCTGGTTCGGCATGCCTGAGCTCTCCCTGGAGCTGCTGCTGGGCTGGTTGTTCTCCCCGCTGGCCTTCCTGATCGGTGTGCCCTGGAGCGAAGCTGTCGTGGCCGGTTCCTTCATCGGTCAGAAGCTGGTGGTGAACGAGTTCGTGGCTTACCTGAACTTCGCCCCCTACCTGAAGGATGAAGTGCTGATCAACGGCGTGGCCATGTCCGACCACACCAAGGCCATCATCTCCTTCGCCCTGTGCGGCTTCGCCAACCTGTCCTCCGTTGCCATCCTGCTGGGTGGTCTGGGGTCCATGGCACCGAACCGTCGCGGCACCATCGCCAAGTTCGGTCTGAAGGCCGTACTGGCCGGCTCTCTGTCCAACCTGATGTCTGCCACCATCGCAGGCTTCTTCCTGGCACTGACAGCCATGTAATGCTTGTCTGACTGACAAGTTGAAACGAGCGCCACAGCGAAAAGCTGTGGCGTTCTCGTTTGGGGCGGTGACAACCGTTTTCCTTTCTAGACTAATAATAAAATGAGTCAAATCGGAGGTTTTATGAATGAAGTGCTACTGGCGATTGCTGCCGGCTTTATCGTTGGCGTGTTGTTTTCTTTCCTCAAGTTGCCGATCCCGGCACCTCCCGTACTGTCCGGGGTAATGGGGATTGTGGGGGTCTATCTGGGGGGGATTGCCTACTCCTGGATCCTGACCCGCTTCTTCTCTTAAGCACCTACCAGTGCTGGATTTGCCGGGTGTGAGGTACCTCTGAAATTGGCAAATCCGGCTTGCAAACAAGGGGTATCTCGGCTGAAATAGGCGATGCCAGCAGGGTGCTGGCATTGACTAATGCCCACATGAAGTGGGTGTTGGCGGTCAAATGGAATTGATTGGGAAGTCGGGTCTGCGGTTGTCGGCCTTTCTCAAGTCTTCATGGAACCAAGTCCGCACTTTTGTAAGAAAGTGACAGGGCTCTTGCCTTATTTGCAGCCGTATTGCCTGTGCATTTGCGCTGTAATTCCATATCCCGTTCGTCCGGGATCTTCTCTTGCCGATCCTGAGTGTTCGCTGGAGGTTGATCGTGGGTGGGGGGACTTATCGAGACTTTGGAGACATAGCATGACTGATCTGAAACTGGCCGCCCAGCGCGCCCTGAACCTGATGGACCTGACCACTCTGAACGATGACGACACCGATCAGAAGGTGATCGACCTGTGCCGCAAGGCCAAGTCACCGGCCGGCCTGACCGCCGCCGTCTGCATCTATCCCCGTTTCATCCCCATCGCTCGCAAGACCCTGCGTGAAATCGGCGCCGCCGACGTGCGCATTGCGACCGTGACCAACTTCCCGCACGGCAACGACGACATCGAGATCGCCGTGGCCGAAACCCGCGCCGCCGTGGCCTACGGTGCCGACGAAGTGGACGTGGTGTTCCCGTACCGCGCCTTCATGGCTGGCAATGAACAGGTCGGCTTCGATCTGGTCAAAGCTTGTAAGGAAGCCTGTGGTACCCAAGCCCTGCTGAAAGTGATCATCGAAACCGGTGAACTGAAAGAAGAGGCGCTGATCCGTCGCGCCTCCGAGATCTCCATCGACGCCGGTGCCGACTTCATCAAGACCTCCACCGGCAAGGTGCCGGTCAATGCGACCCCGGAAGCGGCGCGCATCATGATGGAAGTGATCAAGGCCAAGAACCCGAAAGTCGGCTTCAAGCCGGCCGGTGGTGTGAAAGACGCCGCCGTGGCGGGTCAGTACCTGGCCATGGCCGAAGAGATCCTGGGCAAGGACTGGGTATCCGCCCGCACCTTCCGCTTTGGTGCATCCAGCCTGCTGGCCAGCCTGCTGGCCACACTGGGGCATGGCGACAAGCCGGCCAACACCAGCGGTTACTAATAGGTTGATGAGAGGGCGGACCTGGTCCGCCCTGTTTCGCCCCCACCATGCGGTGTGCGGGCAAGGATTCAGGCTTGTGTAACGCCAGCAATGGCGGAGGGAATGAAAGATGTTTTTGCCTCAAGAAATCATTCGCAAGAAGCGCAACGGTGAAGCGCTCAGTACCCAAGAGATTCAATTCTTCGTCCAGGGCATTACCAACAACACCATAGGCGAAGGGCAGATAGCGGCGCTGGCCATGGCGGTCTACTTCAAGGACATGACCATGGATGAGCGGGTCGCCCTGACCTGTGCCATGCGTGACTCCGGCATGGTGCTGACCTGGGATCATCTGAACCTGGGCGGCCCCATCGTCGACAAGCACTCCACCGGCGGTGTGGGTGATGTGGTCTCCCTGATGCTCGGTCCCATGGTCGCCGCCTGCGGTGGCTTCGTGCCCATGATCTCCGGCCGTGGCCTGGGGCACACCGGCGGTACCCTGGACAAGCTGGATGCCATCCCCGGCTACCAGACCTCGGTCGACAACGATCGCTTCCTGAAAGTGGTGAAAGAGGCCGGCGTGGCCATCATAGGTCAGACCGGCGATCTCGCCCCGGCCGACAAGCGTATCTATGCGGTACGGGACATCACGGCCACCGTCGAATCCATCGCCATGATCACCGGCTCCATCCTTTCCAAGAAGCTCGCCTCCGGGCTGGAAGCGTTGGTGATGGACGTCAAGGTGGGCTCAGGCGCCTTTATGCCGACGTTTGAAGCCTCTGAGGAACTGGCCAAGAGCATAGTGGCGGTGGCCAACGGTGCCGGCTGCCGCACCTCTGCGCTGCTCACCGACATGAACCAGGTGCTGGCCTCCAGCGCTGGCAACGCGGTGGAAGTGCGCGAAGCGGTGCGCTACCTGACCGGTGAGTATCGCAACCCGCGCATCCACGAAGTGACCCTGGCGCTGTGTGCCGAGATGCTGATCTCCGCGGGCCTCGCCAGCGACGAGCATGACGCCCATGCCAAGTTGCAGGCGGTGCTGGACAACGGCAAGGCTGCCGAGATCTTCGGTCGTATGGTGACCGGCCTCGGTGGTCCGGCGGACTTCATGGAGCGTTACGACAGCTATTTGCCCAAGGCTGGCATAGTGCGCCCCGTGTATGCCGCGCAGGCCGGTTTCGTGACCGCCATGGATACCCGCGAACTGGGCCTGGCCGTGGTCGCCATGGGCGGTGGTCGCCGCGCTGCCGGGGACAAACTCGATTATGCGGTCGGTCTGACCGACTTTATCCGCCTGGGGCAGAGCGTCGAGGCTGACAAGCCGCTCGCGCTGATCCACGCTCAGACAGAAGCTCAATTTGCCGAGGCCGCCCGCATGGTGCAGGCAGCCGTCAAGATCGGTGACACTCGACCCCAGGCACTGCCCGAGGTTTACCGTCGCATCGGTCTGGCCGATTTGTAACAAGGGGAAGACCCATGAAACGTACCTTTATTCTGATGATGGACTCCTTCGGTATTGGCGCTGCCGCCGATGCCGAGAAGTTCGGAGATGTGGGCGCCAACACCCTTGGCCATATCGCCAAGGCCTGCGCCGCCGGTGAAATCGAAGGCCGTGGCGCCCTCAACCTGCCCAACCTCAACAAGCTGGGCCTGGGCCACGCGGGGGAGCAGGCTTCCGGCTACTTCCCGGCTGGCTTGAAGAAAGATATCGAGGTAGTCGGTGCCTACGGCTTCGCTCAGGAGCTCTCCTCCGGCAAGGACACCCCGTCCGGCCACTGGGAGATCGCCGGTGTGCCGGTCCTGTTCGAGTGGGGTTACTTCCACGATCACCACAACAGCTTCCCGCAGGCGCTGCTGGACGCCATCGTCGAGAAGGCAGGTCTGCCGGGCTACCTCGGTAACTGCCACGCCTCCGGTACCCAGGTGCTGGACGACCTGGGCGAAGAGCATATGCGTACCGGCAAGCCTATTCTCTACACCTCTGCCGACTCCGTGTTCCAGATTGCCTGCCACGAAGAGACCTACGGCCTCGAGAAGCTCTATGAGTTGTGCCACATAGTGCGTGAGCTGCTGGAGCCCTACAACATAGGCCGCGTCATCGCACGTCCGTTCGTGGGCAGCGGCAAGGGCAACTTCAAGCGCACCGGCAACCGTCACGATTACTCCGTGCTACCGCCGGCGCCGACCGTGCTGGACTACATGAAGGATGCGGGTGGCCAGGTGGTCTCCATCGGCAAGATCGCCGACATCTATGCCCAGCAAGGCATCACCAAGCAGGTGAAGGGCACCGGCCTGACCGAGCTGTGGGACAGAACCCTGGAAGAGGTGAAAGCGGCTGGTGACAACACCATCGTCTTCACCAACTTCGTGGACTTCGACTCCTCCTACGGCCACCGTCGTGACGTCAAGGGCTATGCCGATGCGCTTGAGTATTTCGACTCCCGCCTGCCGGAGCTGTTCGAGATACTGCAAGATGGCGATGTGGTGGTGTTGACCGCCGACCATGGCTGCGATCCGACCTGGAATGGCACCGATCACACCCGTGAATACATCCCCGTGCTGTTCTACGGCAAGCCGGTCAAGGCCGGTTCCGTCGGCCGTCGCGAGACCTTCGCCGACATCGGCCAGAGCATCGCGACCTATCACGGTCTGCCCAAGCTGCAATACGGCACCAGTTTCCTGTAACTTACCCGCCCGCCACTTCGGCGGCGGGCAATTTTATAAAACAATAAAACTCAACCTAGTGTGAAGGAATCAAGAGAATGGCAACTCCTCATATCAATGCGAAAGATGGCGCCTTTGCGGATACCGTGCTGATGCCAGGGGATCCCCTGCGTGCCAAGTACATCGCCGAAACCTTCCTGGAGAACGTCGAGCAGGTGTGTGATGTGCGCAGCATGCTCGGCTTCACCGGCACCTACAAGGGCCGTCGCATCTCCGTCATGGGCCACGGCATGGGCATCCCGTCCTGCTCCATCTACGCCACCGAGCTCATCAAGGACTATGGCGTGAAGACCCTGATCCGCGTGGGCTCCTGCGGCGCCGTGCGTGAAGACGTGAAACTGCGTGACGTGGTGATCGGCATGGGTGCCTGCACCGACTCCAAGGTCAACCGCCTGCGCTTCAAGGATCACGACTTCGCGGCCATCGCCGACTTCGGTCTGGTGGCCAATGCCGTGCAAGCCGCCAAGAACAAGGGTGTGGCCGTGCGCGTGGGCAACATCTTCTCCGCCGACCTGTTCTACACCCCGGATCCTTCCATGTTTGACGTGATGGAAAAATACGGCATCCTGGGTGTCGAGATGGAAGCCGCCGGTATCTACGGCGTGGCCGCAGAGTACGGTGCCAAGGCACTGACCATCTGCACCGTCTCCGATCACATCCGTACCGGTGAACAGACCACCTCCGAAGAGCGTCAGCTGACCTTCAACGACATGATCGAAATCGCACTGGACTCCGTGCTGCTGGGCGACTGATCCCGCGGCTTCGGCTCCATGCAAAACGGCGACCCTGGGTCGCCGTTTTTTATGCCTCATTGGAGAAGGAAGCCCAGAGGGCTGGGTGTGTCGTTTATCCTTTCTGGTCGCCCACCACGAGATTAACACCATGAAACGACGGCATATTCTGACTCAGCGGCGCTTCATTCTGATGCCGAACATCGCGTGGGCCAGCGAGAGGTGAGGCAAGGGTTGGCAGATCCGCAGATCGACAACGATGTCCTTTCTGTTGGCCGATGACGGAACCGGCTGGCCCCGCATCACCTCCTGTGATCTCAATCACGCCGCGCTCGCCATGCTAGTCGCCAGGATCCTGTGGTAGATAAAGAACCCTAATCACCCTCTTCGCTAACCACCAGCGACCAGCTCTTGTCGGGATCGAACAGCTGGATCGTCTCAACGACAGTTGCCGTTTCGGCGCCGAGATCCTTTTGGTAAACCCGCCCCTCGTGATTCACCATGAAGGTCATCACCCCGCTGTTGGCATAATCGGCTGGCCAGGCGATCAGGGCGACACCGTCTCTCAATTGTCCTTCGACAAAGTACTCTTTACTCCCCCCGTTGGCTGCGGCCCCCTGGGCATACAGGATACGGTAGTAGTAGCCATGATAGGGTGTGCGTTGACCGACCACGGTCTTGTAGCCCTCTGCCGCGGCACTGACGACTTCCTCTCCGGCCGGGCTTGCTGGTTCCCCCTCGCCTACAGGCCAATAGAGTCCATTTTGTTGTCCTGCATCACTACGCAGTTTTGCCGCAAAGAGCCCCGCAGTTTGGCCATCATGCCCCATGGCGGCGTATTCTATCTGCGCGTCGATAAAGCCACGGCACACAGCAATCGCCCCCAGCTCATTGCGACCGATGCGGCGATAGGCGATCTCTTTGGCACCGGCGGCACCATCGAGATACCACTTGCCATCTGCGGCCACGAGGGGGATGGGCAGTGGCCAATCCGACTCCCCCACGACCAGTATCATTTTATCCTTACCTTCGGCCATCAGTTGGTGCTTGCTCTTGAAGCTCGCGACGAAGGCGGTGCGATCATTGGCATCGGCCACCTCATCCCCCGAGGTGATGGCCTCCTCACTATTTTCGCCGAGCAACAGCGTCAGTGCGGTGACATCATTCCGCTCCAGGGCCGAGATCAGGGCCTGCACCGCTTCATCCGGGGTGGCGAAGGTACGCTGTGCTATGGCGCTTGCGTCGCAGGCAATGGTCAGAGCCAGCAGGGCCAAACCCCATGAGGGGGCCCAACTCCATTTCAACAAACGCTTCATTATCGCGTACTCCGTCTGGGTTGAGTGGTGCGCCCGGCACGCGCGCTGCTAGCCACACTTTCACGCCCACGTTGGCTGGCGGCGCGCTCGGTTCTACCCGAATTCTGTACCCCTTGGAAGGCACTCTTTGAGGCAGCAGGTGCTCTGCGCGTCGCCGTCTGTGTTGTGCTCTTGCTGTGAGTGGCGCGTGGCTGGACATAGCCGCGATCACGTGCTCCTGCGGTCTGTGGCGTGATTTGCTGCCGCCTGACCTTGTCTCCTGCGTAGTCGCCCTGGCGCGGCGTGCGTTGGGCCACATTTGCTTCCCTGTTTGCCTGTCTGACGTCGCGCGTCACCTTGGCATTGTCGCTGTTGGGTTGGCGGTTGGCTCCCGCATAGGTTCCCTTCGGCGCGGTGACGCGAGCTTCTCTGTTCACCTCATTGACGGTGCGCGGTGCGCCGGCGTATTCGCTTTTTGGTTGGCGATTGGCCCCCGCATAACTCCCCTTCGGTGTAGCATCTCGTCGCCCCCCCCCTGCCTCGTTATTCAGCGAGCGTTGTTCCAGGGTAGCCAGCTCAGCGCGCTGGGGGCGCGCCGCCGTGATGGGGCTGTCGGCCTGGCGCAGGTAGTTGTTGGGGCCGCGCTCAAACTTGTTGAAGTAATCGTCCCCCTCGGCGTTGATATAGATCTTGTTGTTGGAGCCCCGCTGATAGTTGACCGGACGGTTGTAGCCATTGGCGGGACGGAAACCATTGCCATAGTTGGGGTTATAACGATAGGGAACATAACCGTCGGGATAACCCGATCCCCACCGCGGGTAATAGTAATCGCCTTCATCATCGTTGAAGACCTCGTTGACCAACATGCCCGCACCAAAGGCGAGCAAGCCCGTCAAGACCATATCACCGCGGTCGTATTCATCATCGTCGTCATGTTCCACCACTGTCGTGGTCGTTGTCGCAGGCGCAGTCGTTGTCGTGGTTTCCGTGGTCACCGGCGCTGAGGCCGGCCCGGCAGCTGGCGGGCTATAGACAGCGCTCGGGTCGTATTGTGGGACATAAACGACGTCAGGGTTGGCAGGCGCAATGGTGACGATCTGCTGATTGTTCTGCTCATCCCTGGCCACTTTCATCTGCTCCGAGTCTTTTAGGTTGCCCACCTCCATCGCTTGTTGACGCAGGCGCTGAACGGCTGCCAGTACGCCCGGTTCATCAGCCAGGAAGGCACTGCCCAGCTCGGTCGTCCACTCCATCTTCAAGCACATCATGTCCATGACGGTCGGGAAGTGCATCAGCGACATGGTCGGCGGAGTAAAGCCCAGCGGCGCAATGGCGGTGGTCAGCTCTTTCCCTTTGAGATCGGGGTGGGCGACCAGCCAGTTGCCGGCATCGAGCACCTCTTGCGGATTGGTGGCGCTGGCCAACACCTGAGCCAATACCGCATCAGGGTAAAGGGCTATGGGCGCAAGCAGGGTTTCGAGCGCCTCCGGGGTATATGTCGATGCTGGTGCGTTAACGGGCTGCCCTTGCGGTGCGACCGCAGAGCTGGCAGCACTGGTTGGGTTGGCAGCAGAGGCCACGCTGGGCTGAGCATTTTGCGTGACGGCAGGCGGCTCCTCCTTGCAGGCAGCCAATACCGTGCCGAGGGCAATCACGGCCGCCAACACGCCATGGCGAAATAGGGGTTGCTTCATGACCTTGTTTCCTTCTGCTGGAGTGGCTGATGCGCCTCTTGCCTGAAGATGTCTACAAATGTTGTCTCTCATTGCATTCAATGCGGGCGTCTCATACCGAAAACATAAACCACTAATCGAGATCACACCCCAAACCGGCTGGAAAGGGGTGAAAAATTCGTTTGCTTCAGTCTCACGCTACGCCTGAACCCCAGGATGTCACCAAAGTCAGGTGGGCAGACCTGAGAAGTTAAGGGCTATGGGATACCGCCTTCGGTGGGCTCGAGATTCAATCAATGCACTTGGGGATGGAGAAGAACTAGGCGCAGCACAGTTGGATGTCGATACAGCGAAAATGGCTGGATAGGCTGCTCAAGCAACTGCGGCATGAAGTGATCGTGGATCGTCACTTCGTTAACGAGCGCCTCAGCGATGACGCGATGCCAAGTGTCTCGATACTCTGTTCGATCAGAAGCTCGAACAGCTGGGGGGGAATAACATGAGCAACGCGTTTTGCGAACTGCGCCTTATTCGATGCCGGGCGGCGGGGCGTGATCGGCGGAGGCCTGGCTCTGCACCGATCTCTTCTTGTGCTTGCGTACCCGCATGTAGTTGCGGCGCACCCCGTAGGAGATGAGCAGGCCGGCAAGCAGCATCACCAGCAGCATCAGCCGCTGTTTCTCCTGACTCACCTTGAGGTGGGTGTCTTGCGCGGCGATCAGCGTCTGCTCCTCCAACGTGATCCTCAGGTAGCCCAGGGTCAGGTTACCCTCCTGGATCTCCTGCACGAACTGTGTGCGCCCCTTGCCCTGCTCCGGCAGTGACTTGTTGTCGGTGCCGATGGGCAGCAGGCTGTCCAGAGGTACCGCTTGATCCGATTGGGCGAGCGGGATACCACGGGCATCATAAAGTGTGACATCGAGGATCTCGGGTTCGGCGGCGAGATCCTGTGCCAGCCGCTCCAGCTCGCTCTCCTTGTCCTCCTTGATCCAGCGCCGCATGTCCCGGGCGGCGTAGGCGACCAGCGCCTGGGCTCTGTCCCGCGCCGCGCTGTGCAATGCGGCCTGGCTTGCTCCCTGCATGTGGATCATCAGCGCCAGCACCCAGAGGGCGAGCAGGATCCCTGCTGCCAGGCTGATAACACGTTTGATGGGGAGATGACGCACAGCGCTGAGCCTCTTGCGGTGAATGAACAATGGTGGGGGATCTTGGCGCTTGCCTGTACAAAAAGCAATACGCTACTCTGGGCCCGCATGATGAACCCCATGATCTCCAAGGAAGGCGTCTCTCTTATGTTGTTGTCCCAACTCCCCCGCTCCCCGCACGACTGGTCCCAGGCTCTGTGCGGTGCTCCCTGCTGGCAGCTCACCCCCGAGGCCCTGCTGCCCGCGGCCAGTGCCCATGACGGCGCCTGGCTGGTGCTGTTTGGCAAGGCGCTAGGTGCCCGCCACCTGACACAGGTGGCGACGCTGCTGGCAGACCATGGGGTCGAGGCCAGCCTCTATCCCGTGGGGGAGCAGGCCGGTGTGCCCCTGCTGCTGCTCGGCGCCAGCCGTTTCTCCCCCGAGCTGGTGCTGGCCCTCAAGGGGCAGGAGTGGGACATAGATGCCTGCCATCTCGCCACCTTGCCCACCCTGGCGCTCCCCGGGCTGCTAGTGATGGACATGGATTCCACCGCGATCCGGATCGAGTGCATCGACGAGATAGCCCGTCTGGCCGGGGTGGGGGAGCAGGTGGCGGCCGTGACGGCGGCGGCCATGCAGGGCAAGCTGGAGTTTGCCGACAGCCTGCGCAACCGGGTCGCCCTGCTGGAGGGTGCCCCTGTCGCCATCCTCGATGAGGTGGCGGCCGCCATGCCCTGGATGCCCGGCTTGCAGCTGATGGTCGACACCCTCAAGCAGGCGGGCTGGACAGTGGCGATTGCCTCGGGCGGCTTTACCCGTTTCGCCGGCGAACTACAGCAGGCGCTCGGGCTGGACGCCATCTTTGCCAACGAGCTGGCGGTGGAGGGAGGCCTGCTGACCGGCAAGGTGAGCGGGCGCATCGTAGATGCCGCCGTCAAGGCCGAGGTGCTGCAGCAACTGGCGCGGCAGCATGAGCTCCCCGTAGCCCAGACGGTGGCGGTCGGCGATGGCGCCAACGATCTCAAGATGATGGGGGTGGCCGGGCTCGGCATTGCCATCCACGCCAAGCCATTGGTACGTGCCCAGGCGGCCGCCACCCTCAATCACCATGATCTGGAAGGGGTGCTCTGCCTGCTCGGCGCGCTGGCCTGCCGCGACCGGCGCTGGTGTTGAACCCGTTCAAGGAGGAGCAAAGAACAAGATGGAACTGTTGCAACAATCCCTGTTTGTCCCCTGTGGCGAGCATCGGCTGCATGTGCGCCATATTCAGCCCGGTGTCGCCGTGCATGCCGATCCCATCCTGATGGTGCACGGCGCCATCGAGAACGGACGCATCTTCTACACCGAATCCGGCAAGGGGCTGGCCTGTTTCCTGGCGCGGCACGGTTATCAGGTGTATGTGGCGGATCTGCGCGGGCGGGGCCAGAGCACGCCGGCCATCGCCGAGCGGGCTGGCCACGGCCAGCATGAGCTGATCACCGAGGATCTGCCGGCCCTGCAACATTGGGTCGCTGCTCGTCATGCCGGCGCCAGGGTGCACTGGATGGCCCACTCCTGGGGCGGGGTCATCATGGCCTCGACCCTGGTGCGCTTCCCGGAGCTGGCCGACCAGATAGCCAGTCTGGTGTTTTTCGGCACCAAGCGGGGGGTCTCGGTACAGAACCCCGAGCGCTGGTTGAAGGTGGATCTAATCTGGAACCGGCTGGCACCCTGGTTGGCACGAAACCGCGGTTTTCTGGCCGCGCGCCGGTTGCGGATTGGGGCGGACGATGAACCCTTGCGTTACCTGCAGGAGACCATCCCCTGGGTGAAATGCGGGCCCTGGCAGGATCCCCACGATGGCTTCGCCTACGGGGAGGCCGCAGCCAGGGTCAACTGGCCGCCGCTCTGGATGATCTCGGCCAAGGCGGACAAGGTGCTGGGTCACCCGACCGACGTGCGCCGCTTCAGCGACGAGATGGGCTCCGCCGCGCGTCATACCAGCCTCGGCCGGGACAACGGCAACCGGCTCGACTACGACCACATCAACATGCTGACGGCCCCCCAGGCCCAGGAGGATCACTTCCCCGAGATCCTGGCCTGGCTGCGCAACCCGCAGGCGGCCTGACATGACAAGGGCGGCCACATGGCCGCCCTTGTCATGGATGGCGCTCGTCCCGCCAGGGTCAGAGCGCCGGGATGCCGAGCCGGAACAGGGTGGCCTCTGTGGTGTCGGTCAGCTCGCCCACCCCCACCACGCTCCACAGCTCTTCCTCCAGTTTCTTGGCCTTGTGAATGGCGAACTTGGCGATGTAGTCCAGCTCGCCCGCGATGAAGCTGGTGTCGGGGCGGCCGGTGCGGGAGATGCCGACCAGCACCGAATAGAACTCACCCTGCTGCCGAGCCAACTCGATGAAACGGCGCTTTTGCTCAACCGATGCAAAACTGCTGGCAAGCTGGCTGCGAAACAGGGGAGTGCCACCCTTGGTGTGCAATCCGGCGATGTAGACCTCTTCCTCTTCCGGCTTGTCTTCCCGCTCTATGGTGCGCAGGGGGTTGAGCAGCAGGGTCTTGAGCAGCGTTCCCTGGAACAGGGGGTAGAGGTTCAGGTGTTTCTCTTGTTCGGCGCAAGCCTGCAACAGGCCGGCGAGGCTGCGCTGTCTGGGCGCCAGCCCCAGCGCGGCGGGGCGGGGTGGCCCGTTGAGCTTGTTCACATAGACAGGGGTATTGAACAGGTGGTGGGTATAGAGGTTGCGCAGTGCCCTTGCCATGCCACGATAGCGTTTGTGCTCCTTGGTGGGTTTGAGCTTGTTCTGGTTGCTCTCGATCAGCAGGCTGAAAAACTGGTGGCCGATGTGGCGCTCTGCCGTCCCCTCGATGCACAGGTGCAGCACGGTACGACTCAGGTTGAGGCTGACCAGCCGATAGGGGAGGTGCTGCAGATCCATGTTCTTGGCGAGATCCTGCAGGCGGGGCAGGGCGACCTGGATGATGTCCCCCTTCTCGCCAGAGAACGGCTCCTCCAGCTCTATCTGCATGCCGTGGGTCGAGATGTCGCGGGTCCAGCCGAGCCAGGCGCGATCCTGGTGGCGGATCACGATCGCCGTCTTGTGGACGTAGCGGGCCTCCTTGCGCAGTTGCACATAGTGCAGCGTCTCTATCTCGAAGGGGATCGCATGGATGTCGTGGCCGAAGCGTTGCAAGGCGTTGGCGTTGTGCGTCTGACTGCTGTCGAACCAGAACTCGCCGCGCTGGTTGTCGAGCCCGATCTCCTGCAGCATGCCCACATAGCCCAGCTGGCCGAGCCGCTCGCGCAGCAACATGTCCTGCAACTGGTGCGCCCCTCCCGGCTGGCTGTCGAGATCGGCCTCGGCCAGGGTGCAGGCCTCCAGGCTGAATTTGTAGACACGCCAGCTGGGGCGGCGGGCACCTATCTGAAAGAACAGGGCAGTCAGCCCGCTCTGCTCAAGCTCTTCCCGGGTAGCGGAGAAGAAGTAGAGGTGGCTGCGCACCGAGTGGGTGAAGCTGTAGATCAGGGTTTCGCGAAGCCCCCCTTTGGCGGGCAACAGTGACGGCATGCGCGCTGGCGTGAAGAGGCTGGCGAGCATGTCGCGGTTCTTGGCGTCGCGCCAGTACTCGAGGATGTGCTGGTTGTTCTCGGTACGCAGGGCGATCTCGAGGCCAGGGGTTGCACCCTGGCCGAAGAAGAGCGGCATTCCGGTCATGCGCGGCAGGTAGAACTGTTCGTACCCCTTGATGATGGCAGCCGACAGCAGGTAGTCGACGCTGACCCGATAGCGGCTGCGGTTGCGCTCGATGAAATCGCGCAGGAACGCATCGAAGGCGGGATGATCGTCACTCTTCACCAGCCGCAGCCAGAATTTTCCCTCTTTCTGCTCCTTCCCCAGGATCTGATAGTCGATCGACTGGCGCAGCATGGGGGTGGGGTGCTCGCGTTCCAGGCCGGTGAAGAAGACCTCGATGTGATCGCCGGTCTGGTAGTCGGGCAGATAGGGGACCAAGACCCGGATCCCGCCGAGAGAGATGTCCGAACTCTTGGCCTGCAGCTTCTCTCCGCTCGCCAGCTTGAGCACCATGGGTGAGCTGAAGTGCATCCGCTCCTCCTGCCGGCCGTAGTGGCTGGCGAAGGGAATGGCATTGACATCGAAGGGGCGGAACGGGCTGACGGGCAAGGAGAGGCTCTCGCTGCGCCCCTGATTGAGTTTGCACCAGGCTTGCAACGCCTCGTAGACCCCCAGGGTGTAGCTGTCCCGGTAGAGGTAGCACTGGGACTGGAACTGCTCGATGGCCTCGGCGGGCATGAAGTGGGTGACACCCTCAAACTCGTGCACCTGACAGAGGGGCCCCAGTTCGTTGCGCATGTCGATCACGCGCCGGCAGGGAGTGCACTTGCGCTTGAGCTCCATCTTCAGCAGGAAACGGCCGTTGGTATTCTCGTTCTGGGTCAGGCGGTTGAAGATCTCGTCGAAGTCCTTTTCCCGGAGCAGGGGGACCAGTTGTTCTATCAGGTGGAGTGGTTGTTCTGAATCCATGTATTCCTGCCGCGGAAAGTCACTTTTCCGATTCTGGGTTTGATCTGTCGGTCGCAAACCAGTATATCAAGCAGGAATTCATCCTGTCCCCGAGTTATCCATGGCCAAAAACAAAACCGCCTATGTTTGTTCCGAATGTGGCGCCGACTTCTCCCGCTGGCAAGGCCAATGCAGCGAGTGCAAGGAGTGGAACACCATCACCGAGGTCCGGTTGGGCGTCACGACACCGGGAAAGAGTGCCCGCTACACCGGTTATGCCGGTGCCATCGGCAGCCAGGTGCAAACCCTGGCCGAGGTCGCGACCACCGAGATCCCCCGCTTCAGTTCGGGCTTCAAGGAGCTGGACCGGGTGCTCGGCGGCGGTGTGGTGCCGGGCTCGGCGATCCTCATTGGTGGCAACCCGGGGGCAGGCAAATCGACCCTGCTGCTGCAGACCATGTGTGGTCTGGCACAGCGGATGAAGACCCTGTATGTGACCGGGGAGGAGTCGCTGCAACAGGTGGCGATGCGGGCCGGCCGGCTGGGCTTGCCCACCGACAAGCTGCGCATGCTGTCGGAAACCAGCGTGGAGCAGATCTGCATCATTGCCCAGCAGGAGCAGCCGCAGATCATGGTCATCGACTCGATCCAGGTGATGCATGTGGCGGATGTGCAGTCATCCCCCGGCTCCGTCTCCCAGGTGCGCGAATCTGCGGCCCTGCTCACCCGCTATGCCAAGCAGAATCATGTCGCCATCTTCATGGTGGGCCATGTCACCAAGGACGGGACCCTGGCCGGTCCCAAGGTGCTGGAGCACTGTGTCGACTGCTCCGTGCTGTTGGACGGTGCCCACGACTCGCGCTTTCGGACCCTGCGCTCCCACAAGAACCGCTTCGGTGCGGTCAACGAACTCGGTGTCTTCGCCATGACGGGGCAGGGGATGAAAGAGGTGAGCAATCCCTCCGCCATCTTCCTGAGCCGTGGCGAGGAGCAGGCACCCGGCTCCATCGTCATGGTGATCTGGGAGGGGACGCGCCCCCTGCTGGTGGAGTTGCAGGCGCTGGTGGATTACTCCCAGCTCTCCAATCCGCGCCGGGTGGCGGTGGGCATGGATCATAACCGTCTCGCCATGCTGCTGGCGGTACTGCACCGTCACGGCGGGTTGCAGATGGCGGATCAGGATGTCTTCATCAATGTGGTTGGCGGGGTCAAGGTCGAGGAGACCAGTGCGGATCTGGCGCTGTTGCTGGCCATGGTCTCCAGCTTCCGGGATCAGGCCCTGCCCAAGGATCTGGTGGTATTCGGCGAGGTGGGGCTGTCTGGCGAGATCCGACCTGTACCCTCTGGCCAGGAGCGGTTGCAGGAGGCGGCCAAGCACGGTTTCCGCCGTGCCATAGTGCCTCATGCCAACGCACCCAAGCATCCCATCGAGGGGATGGAGGTGGTGCCGGTCAAGAAGCTGTCCGATGCCCTGGAGGCCTTGTAACAGCGCAAAAGAGAACAAAAAAGGAGCGTATGACGCTCCTTTTTCACCGATGGTGAGTCAGGTGGGAGGATTGTGTTCCTTGTGTTCTTGCAGCAACTGCTCCAGCTCGCGATACAGCAGCTGCTCTTCCCCGATGTTCAACTCCATCATCCGCTTGAGGTGGGTGGCGCTGTCGATGTCGATGTGGTGGCAGTAGAAGCCCAGCTTCTTGCTGGCCTCATGAGTTAGCTCCACTTGCATCCTGATCTCGATGTCACTGCCGCCGAGCATGAAGCAGATCTCGTACTCCTTGTCATCGCTGCCGACCCAATCCTCGGGCCTCAACAGCAGGGCGCCCTGCAGGGATACATCTACCAGTTGGGTGTGCCACTGGTGTACTCCCTGCGTCAGTTTGGCGGCGGTCAAATAGAAGACTCGTGTAAAGTGGCGGCGCTCGGCCATGTTCATCTCCGGTCTGCGTGCGAGCACAGTGCTAACCATCCATGCCCCAGAGTGTAATGTAGCCGGCGCATCAGGATGTTGAACTGGCTCCGATATTGGACATCAGACCCGCTGTTGACTGAGGGATTCGACCACCTGAAGTGCCTTGACCAGCCTGTCTTCCTGCTTGAACCTGTCCTCCAGCACGGGCCCCAGCTGATTCAGATCCTCATCGAGCTGCAACAGCTGGGCCTCGTCGGCATTGCTGTATTTGTCGTTGAACTCCAGGGCAAACTCGGTGCAGGCACGAATATGGGGATAGATGCGTTTGGCCAACTCCAGCTTGTCACCGCTGGCTTGCTCGAAGGCGGTGACCACGTGGTTGTAGATCTCGAAATGACCGGCGCTGACGTAGTCGACCAGTTGCTCGCAGAAGCGCTGAAGTTCGACGTGACCGGGAAGGGAGCGCTGCTTGGACTTGGTGGGCATGAGCCCGGCCAGCCGCATGTATTCGACCAGCAATGCCTGCCTGGCATCCAGCCAGTCATCGATTGCCCTGTGCTTGCCTGCCAGCGCGCGCTTGGTTTGTTCCAGTTCAGTTAACATAGTCCCTCCATGGGCATGGCATGAAGCGCGATGGCTGCAGGCCTTCGGTCATTCTCATCGACTGACGACACTCCTATAACTAGGGAAAATCCTGTTGACCGTCAATAGGAGTGTGGGGATATTGTTACATCAGGCGGGGGTTTGCATACAAGTCTCCGTCGGTTTCTCGTCCCGTGTCGCCAGTCAGGAGGGTGCGGGGACGAGATATGTGACTATTTCCGCAGATCTTGATGAAAACCCCAGCATTCAAGCCAATCCGGCTGATAAAGCCTTTGCCTGAGTGTTTTTTTTTGAATAGAGTGGCCCGGTGCTAAATGCCCGATCATAAAGGAAATGTTATGAACAAAGCTCAACTTGTCGATGCAATTGCCGCCAAAGCAGACCTGAGCAAAGCTCAGGCCAAAGTCGCTCTGGAAGAGATCATCAATGGTATTACCCAGAGCCTGAAAGAGGGCGATGCCGTTCAGTTGGTGGGTTTTGGTACCTTCAAGGTCAACCATCGCGCGGGCCGCACCGGTCGCAACCCGCAGACTGGCAAAGAGATCCAGATTGCAGCCGCCAATGTGCCGTCCTTTGTGGCAGGCAAGGCGCTGAAAGACGCCGTCAAGTAATCGCGTAAAGTAATCAAATGAAACCCGGCTTATGCCGGGTTTTTTCTTGCCATCTTCGTTAAAATTTGTTTCAGATACACTCAGGATATGGCATGCGCTGTAGTGAGGTGGATATGGAACAGAAGAATGCCATCCGGCAGGTGGCCGTGCCTTGGGCACCCTCCCGCCAACTTCCCCCCGGCCTGGTTGTGGCCGAACTGCATCAGGATATCTGGAGTGACACCCTGACCGTCATGTTGGGCCGCGCCCGCAGTATCGATCTGCCGCCGCAGCCGCTGTGCCGGGTCAGTTTCCGCCATATCTTCGCCGTGCGGGTGATGGAAGATTGCGATCTGGCGGAAGGGCGGGACAGCCACGTCATCGAGGAGCAGATCCAGCTGATCACGCCGTCCCGTTTCGCCAGCTGGTTCCATCAGGAGTCCGATGGCCTGCACCTGGACGAAGACTTGCAGCACTATCGCATCTCGACCTGGGATTACTGCGCCGACGTGCTGACCTCCTCCCCTCCGGAGTTGCAGTTTGTGGCGCTGGAGGAGTGAACGGGCGCCATCATCCAGATAAAAAAGCCGGAACATCGCTGTTCCGGCTTTTTCTTGCCTGAGTGGCTGGCGGGATCAGCCGAGCAACTGCTCCCTGTGCAGGCCAAGCACGATCAGCAGCCCGATGAAATAGAAGACGCTGAGCTTGATGCCGAGGATGGCGAGCAGGCCGGCGCAGAGGCGTACCAGCGCCTTGTGCAGCCAGGAACCGGTGAAGCGATACATGGTTACTCCACCGACTCGGCGCTGACGAATTCCGGCACCTTGGCCATGGCGTCCAGCACCACCTGGATGCCTGCACCCGGTTTGCAGGCATTCTCGCTCAGGTGACGGCGCCAGGCACGGGCTCCCTGCATGTTCTGGAACAGGCCCAGCATGTGGCGGGTCATGTGGGAGAGGTAGTTGCCCTTGGCCAGCTCCAGCTCCATGTAGGGCAGCATCATGCGCACCACCTCGTGGGGGCTCGGCACCTCGCCACCCAGACCGAATACCCGGTTGTCGACCTCGGCCAGGAGGTAGGGGTTCTGGTACGCCTCGCGCCCCATCATGACCCCGTCCACCTGCTGCAGATGTTCGAGGGTCTGCTCGAGAGAATTGACCCCGCCGTTGAGGGCGATGGTCAGCTCGGGATAGTCCTGCTTGACCTGATAGACGCGCGGGTAGTCGAGCGGCGGGATCTCGCGGTTCTCTTTCGGGCTCAGGCCACTCAGCCAGGCCTTGCGGGCGTGAACGATAAAGGTCTCGCAGCCGGCATCGCGCACCTGCTCGATGAAGGCCTGCAAGAATTCGTAGGAGTCCTGCTCGTCGATGCCGATACGGGTCTTGACCGTCACCGGAATGTTCACCACGTCGCGCATCGCCTTGACGCAATCGGCCACTAGGGCGGGCTCCCCCATCAGACAGGCGCCGAAGCGGCCATTCTGGACGCGATCCGACGGGCAACCCACGTTGAGGTTGATCTCGTCATAGCCACGCTCTTCGGCCAGCTTCGCACAGCGGGCCAGATCCGCCGGGTTGCTGCCACCGAGCTGCAGGGCGAGCGGGTGTTCCTGCTCGCTGTAGCCCAGATAATCTCCCTTGCCGTGGATGATGGCGCCGGTGGTCACCATCTCGGTATAGAGCAGGGTCTGGCGGGTCATCAGACGGTGAAAATAACGGCAATGCCGATCGGTCCAGTCCAGCATGGGGGCGATGGAGAAGCGCTGCGCCTGCATAAAAATCATCCGGGTTGGCAAAAGAAGGGGCCGGATTCTACCACAACGTGAGACAGCCTCAGAAAATGAATTTTGTCGCCGCGCCAGCGAGGCCCTGTGATAGTATCCGGCTAATTGACAGGGTATCTGCGTGATCATGAATCAAGACCTACTTCTACAACGAGCGGAACGTCTCTGCGACCAGCGGGGCATCCGTTTCACCCCGACCCGGCGCCAGGTGTTCCGGCTGCTTGCCGCCCATGGCAATGCCATCAGCGCCTATGATCTGCTGGCCCAGTTGCAGCAGACCGAGGCCCATGCCAAGCCCCCCACCGTCTACCGGGCACTCGACTTTCTGCTCGAGCAGGGATTTGCTCACAAGGTGGAGTCGCTCAATGCCTTCATCTTCTGCTGTCACTTTGACCATGCCCATCCCATGCAACTGCTGATCTGCGATCGTTGCAAAGAGGTGGTGGAGCTGCATGATCCAGCCATCGACAGCGCCTTTTCCGAGCAGGCTCATCTGCATGGTTTTACTATTACCAACAAGACCATAGAGGCTCATGGCCAATGTGCTCGTTGCTCCGACACCGTAGGAAGTGAAGATGAAGGCTGATTTCGTAAACCCGTTCCTGCTCTCTTTGCTCAACGTGCTCTCCACCATGGCACAGATGGAACTCAAACCCGGTGCTCCCAAGCGCAAGACGGATGAGCTGGCGCGGGGGGATGTCTCCGGCCTCATCGGCATGGTGGGTCCACAGACCCGGGGGTCGCTCTCCATCAGCTTCGAGAAGGGGCTGGCGCTGGAGATCATGCGCCGCATGCTGGGGGAGGCGCCGGCCACCATCAATGAAGAGGTGACCGACATGGTGGGCGAGATCACCAACATGGTGACCGGCGGCGCCAAGCGCATGCTGGGGGAGAAGGGCTATGAGTTCGACATGGCGACTCCCATCATCGTCTCCGGCCCCAACCACACCATTACCCACAGGGCCGATGGTGCCAAGATCATGATGCCGTTCGATTCCGAGTATGGCCGCGCCACCATAGAGATCTGCTTCGAGTAACCGCCATGTGGAAGATGCTGAAATGGAGTGTCATCGGGGGGGGAGTGCTGCTTATCCTGTCGGATATCGAGATCAGCACCTCCCTCTACAAGTACGAAGACAACAGCGTGCAGATCAACTTCCCGCGCTGGCAGGGCGAGCAGCCCTGGGGCACCCTGCGCTGGCATGCCGGTCAGGTCGAGAGCCACTGGTACGGCCTGGCAGGCAAACCCAAGCCGGCATCCGTGCTCTGAACACGAAACCACCTTGCAATGCACTCGTTGCACAAATGAAAGAGGCCAGCAAATGCTGGCCTCTTCTTTTATGTTGTTGGGGTGACGATCAGGCGGCTTCGGCAGCCAGCTTGTCACCACCACGTACCATGGTGCCCAGGCCGCAGGCCAGCAGGGTGGGCAGCAACCAGGCCAGGCCCTTGTCGAACAGCGGCAGGAAGGCGAACGCATCCATCTTCATGCCGGCCGCACCCAGACCGTCCAGGCAGCCGAACAGGAAGGCAACCAGCAGGACGGAGCGGAATACCAGACGAGGACGTCCGAAGTAGCTCTTCAGGAAGGTAACCAGCACCAGCGCCACGGCAACCGGATAGATGGCGACCAGCACCGGGATGGAGAGACTGATGAGCTGGCTCAGACCGACGTTGGCCACCACGGCACAGACGGCCCCCAGCAGTACGACCAGCTTCTGGTAGCTCATACCGGTGAGATTGTGGAAGAAGTCGGAGCAGGCGGAGATAAGGCCCACGGCCGTGGTGAAACAGGCCAGAGTGATGATGGCTGCCAGAATGAACTGACCCGGCTGGCCGAACAGGCTCAGGACATAGGCGTTGACGATGGCGCCGCCATTGCTGATGTCGGTGGCGACCCCGCCGGCGGTGTTACCCAGCTGGAACAGGGAGACATAGACCACGGACAGGCCGATGGCGGATATGATGCCCGCGATGGCCAGGTACTTGAACTGGCTCTGGTAGTCGTGGATGCCTTTCTTGCGCAGCAGATCGACGATCAGGGCGCCAAACATCAGGGACGCCAGGGTGTCCATGGTGTTGTAGCCTTCCAGGATCCCTTTCACCAGGGGGCTGTGCTGATAGTCGCCTGACGCGGCGGGCATGGAGCCCTGGGGTGCGACGAAGACGCCGATGGCCAGAGTCAGCAGCAGCAGCATCAGTACCGGGGTCAGGTATTTGCCGATGGCATCCATCAGCTTGCCCTGATTGAGGGAGACCAGAATGGCCACGCCGAAGAAGACCACGGTGTAGGCGGCCAGTCCGGATTGACCCATGTCACCGAGGAAGGGCTTGAGACCCATCTCGTAGGCTACCAGGCCGGTACGGGGGGCGGCAAAGGCCGGGCCTATGATGATGTAGATGGCGACGGCCAGCGCGGTGGCGATGCCGGTGGGCAGCAACTTGGTCATGCCGGCCCAGCCATTACCGGCCTTGGCGACGGCGAGAATGGTGATGAGGGGCAGGCCCACGGCGGTCACCAGGAAGCCCAGCATGGCCAGGGAGAGGTGTTCACCCGCCATGTAACCGGCCAGGGGCGGGAAGATGATGTTGCCTGCGCCCAGATAGAAGGCGAAGGTCATGAAGCCCAATCCGAGTACATCGGACAATGTGAGTGATTTCGTCAAGTTCAACCTCGTCTGTCTTGTAAACTATTGCTTGTTATAGTTTTTTATTGGTCAGTGACCGGCGTTGTTCAGGGGTAAAAAAAAGGAGCCCCGCTGCTTTTTTCATCGCCACCAGTGGTTTGAGCTGGTCTTGAGCGGGCGCTCGTTTGATAGTCAGCATAATGATGTGAAAAAATAGTTCAAGGCGAAATTTACATCTTCAAATAGAAGGGGTGGGTTAGTTGGATGTATCTGTCGGAATAGCCTCCAGCAGTAGAATGGATCACAATTTCACCCTGCTCACACCTGCTTAATCCTCTGCCAAGTAGCAATAAAACGCGATTTGCCTCTTTCCCCTCCCTGGTGATAACAGCTGTATAACAAAGGCTGTACAGATCATAATCTGCCGAGATGCATAAAATTTCATCTGCCATGGCGGTCGGCAGCACCAGTGCCAGCCGTCCATCCTGACTCAGCAGGCGACGGCTTGCCGCCAGCAGCGCATGGGGACCGAGTGCCCCCGTATGGCGGGCCAGCGCCCTGGCCGGATCGCTAAATACCTGACCTGCCAAGAAATACGGGGGGTTGGAGACGATGAGATCGTAAGGAACAGCCTGATAGTCCTGAATGGCATTCTCGATAATGGTAACCCGGGAGGCCCAGGGGGAGGCCGCCACGTTATCCCTGGCCTGCTCCGCTGCATCCTTATCCAGCTCCACCCCGTCGATCCGGCAGTCGTTCGTGCTGCGCTGGGCCAGCATCAGGGCGATGAGGCCGCTACCGGTACCGATATCCAGTACTCGACGCGCATCGGCAACGGGAGCCCAGGCTCCCAGCAGGATGCCGTCTGTGCCCACCTTCATGGCACAGCGGTCATGGTCGATATAAAATTGTTTGAAGGTAAAACCGCTGCTACGCCCCATCTGACCCTCGTTGCTAGTCCGCCATAGCGAAAATGGTCGGCGATTATAGCGGCTAAGCCACAGTCGCCATAGGAGCTGGCGGCATAATCGCCTATAATCTGCCGTTTCCTTAATGACCGAGTATTGCCATGAGCCAGTCCTTTGATGATTTCGACCTGAATCCAGCCCTCAACCGGGCCTTGGCCGAGATGGGTTTCACCCGCCCCACTACCATCCAGCAGATGGTGCTGGAGCCAGCCCTGGACGGCCGCGATATTCTGGCATCCGCGCCGACCGGTACCGGCAAGACCGCCGCCTTCCTGCTGCCAGCCATGCAGCATCTGCTGGACTTCCCGCGCCGCAAGCCGGGCCCGTGCCGCATGCTGATCCTGACCCCGACCCGCGAGCTGGCACTGCAGGTCAGTGCACATGCCAGGGCGCTGGCGGTACATACCCATCTCAGTATCGAGACCATCATCGGCGGCGTCAGCCATGAAGAGCAGCTGCCGGCCCTGACCAAGACCACCGACATCGTGGTGGCCACTCCGGGTCGCTTGCTCGAGTACATCGAGAAGGAAGAGTTCGAGAGCCACGACATCGAGGTGCTGGTGCTGGATGAAGCGGACCGCATGCTGGACATGGGCTTCATCAAGGATGTGAACCGCATCGTGGAAGAGGCGCGTTACCGTAAGCACACCATGCTCTTCTCCGCCACCCTGGAAGGAGCCGGCTTGACCAAGTTTGCCAACGAGATCCTCAATGATCCGGTCGAACTGCACGCCGAGCCGCCCCGCAGCGAGCGTCGTCCCATCACCCAGTGGGTACACCTGGCCGATGACGCGGCCCACAAGCTGGCGCTGCTGATCCATATTCTGAAGGATCCGCAGACCCAGAAGGCCATTGTCTTCGTCAAGACCCGCGAGCGGCTGGCGGAGCTCTCCGGTCAGTTGCAGGCGGCCGGTGTTTCCTGTGCCTGGATCCGTGGCGAAATGGAGCAGAGCAAGCGCGTCGAGTCGATCCGCAAGTTCCACGAAGGTGAAGTGCCCTTCCTCATCGCCACCGACGTGGCCGCCCGGGGTATCGACTTGCCCAACGTCAGCCACGTCATCAACTACGACATGCCCTACGGCACCGATGTCTATGTTCATCGCATCGGCCGTACCGGCCGTGCTGGCAACCGTGGCTGCGCCATCAGCCTGGTGGAAGCCCACGACATGGCCATGGTGGCCAAGATCGAGCGTTACACCGAGGAGCGGCTCAAGCGTCGGGTGATCGAGGAGCTGCGCCCGAGGCACAAGGAGGCGCGAGTGCCGGTGAAGAAGAAGAAACCGAAGGATGGCAAGAAAAAGAGCACCAAGAAGAAAAAGAAGTAATGCCCCATTGACGTTGAAACGGCCATCCTCGGATGGCCGTTTTGCTGCCGGTCTTCCGGCCCGTGTGGTGAGAAGCGCGCAGAAAAAAGCCGACGCATTAACGTCGGCCAACAAAAAGTGCTTACAACAGAGGATTCATAGGTTCAGACCCGGGGATCTCGAACTTGGTTCCCTCCATTTGTAATTAATTTTCAGTGCGCTTGAACATCAGCGTGTGATCGTCGGACTCTTGTGGAACGAAATAGTAGCCAGCCTCATTGAACCCGGTCAATTGGGTTACCTCGGTCAGCCGGTGCTTGATGATGTGGCGGGCCATCATGCCGCGGGCCTTCTTGGCGTAGAAGCTGATGATCTTGAACTGGCCGTTCTTCTCGTCCTTGAACACCGGCGTCACGATGCGGCCCTTCAGGGCCTTCGGGCGAACCGACTTGAAGTATTCGTCAGACGCCAGATTGATCAGCACCTCGCTGCCCTGTGCAGCCAGCACCTTGTTCAGTTGCTCGGTGATGATGTCACCCCAGAACTGATAGAGATCCTTGCCGCGCTCGTTGTCGAGGCGGATCCCCATCTCCAGCCGGTAGGGCATCATCAGATCCAGCGGTCGCAGCACGCCGTAGAGGCCGGACAGCATGCGCAGGTGCGCCTGGGCAAAGTCGAGATCCGCTTCGCTGAAATCCTCCACGGCGAGGCCGGTGTAGACATCACCCTTGAAGGCCAGCAGGGCCTGGCGGGCATTGTTAGGGGTGAAATCCGGCTGCCATTCGGCAAAGCGGGCGGCGTTGAGTCCCGCCAGTTTGTCGCTGATCTTCATCAGGCTGGCGATCTGATCCGGGGCCAGTTGCCTGGCCCGATGGATCAGTAGGGCGGAGTGATCCAGCAGCTCGGGCAGGGTGAAACGGGAGGTCACCAGCGGCGACTCGTAATCCAGCGTCTTGGCCGGGGAAACCACAATCAGCATAACTGTCCTTTACTAGCGGTGACGCACGTCCCTCATTCATCCAGGGTCACGTTGTCGAGTGTGCCTGCACCCAGCTGCTCGCGACCCGACAGCTTGATCAGCAGTCGCAGGTCGTTGGCGGAGTCGGCATGGGCAAGGGCCTCACTGTAGCCAATTTGGCCGGCGCAGAACAGGGTGAACAGCGCCTGATCGAAGGTCTGCATGCCGAGCTCGCCGGATTTGGTCATCACCTCCTTGAGCCTGTGCATCTCGCCCTTGCGGATGATGTCGGTGATGAGCGGGGTGTTGAGCAGGATCTCGAAGGCGGCGATCCGGCGGCTGCCATTCACGCTGGGGAGCAGTTGCTGCGCCACGATGGCGCGCAGGTTGAAGGAGAGATCGAACAGGAACTGGCGGTGTTTCGCCTCCGGCACCAGATGGAGGATGCGATCCAGCGCCTGGTTGGCGTTGTTGGCGTGCAGGGTGGCGAGGCAGAGGTGGCCCGTCTCGGCAAACTGGATGGCCAGTTCCATGGTTTCTTGGGTACGGATCTCACCGATCAGGATGACATCCGGTGCCTGACGCATGGAATTCTTGAGGGCCACGTCGAAGGAGTCGGTGTCTATGCCGACCTCCCGCTGGGTCACCAAGCAGCGCCCATGCTGGTGGACGAACTCCACCGGATCCTCCACCGTCAGTATGTGGCCGTCGCCGTGCTGGTTGCGATAACCGATCATGGCCGCCTGGGTGGTGGACTTGCCAGCCCCCGTGGCACCGACGAACAGCACCAGCCCGCGTTTGGCCATGGCCACATCCTGCAGGATGGGGGGCAGTACCAACTCCTCGAAGGTGGGAATACGGGTCTCGATACGACGCAGCACCATGCCCGGCATATCCTGCTGCCAGAAGGCGCTGACCCGGAATCGGCCAAGTCCTTCGCGGTGGATGGCGTAGTTTGCCTCCCGGCTATGCAGGTATCGCTCGAAGTGCGTCTCGTCCAGGCTATCCCTGACCAGGGCCAGCGCCGCCTGCCTGTCCAGCGGCCCCCCCTCGAGCGGTACCAGGCGTCCATTGACCTTGAGGGTGGGGGGAGCGTCGACCGTGATGAAGAGATCCGATCCCTTTTGTTCAACCAGTGCAGCGAGCAGAACATCCATGTTCATAGTGTCTCCTTGGGTATGAAAGCATCTTAAATGCTGTTGGGATCGGCCGCCTTGGCCCTGGCATCGAGGGCGGCAACCACGCCCCGGTTGACGAGCTGCTTGAGGCTCTGATCCATGGTTTGCATGCCGTGGGTCATCCCGGTCTGGATGACGGAGTAGAGCTGGGCGACCTTGTCTTCCCGGATGAGGTTTCGCACCGCCGGGATCCCCAGCATGATCTCGTGGGCTGCCACCCGACCACCGCCGATCCGCTTGAGCAAGGTCTGGGAGATGACCGCCCGTAGGGACTCGGAGAGCATGGATCTCACCATGTCCTTCTCCGAGCCGGGGAAGACGTCGATGATCCGGTCTATGGTCTTGGCCGCCGAGGAGGTGTGCAGGGTACCGAACACCAGATGACCGGTCTCCGCCGCCGTCATGGCGAGGCGGATGGTCTCGAGGTCGCGCATTTCACCCACCAGTATGATGTCCGGGTCCTCACGCAGGGCCGAGCGAAGGGCGTTGGCGAAACTCTTGGTATCGCGGTGCACCTCGCGCTGGTTGACCAGGCAGCGCTTGTTCTCGTGCACGAACTCGATGGGATCCTCAATGGTGAGGATGTGGTGGTGGAAGTTGTCATTGATGTAATTGACCATGGCCGCAAGCGTGGTGGACTTGCCCGAACCTGTCGGGCCCGTGACCAGCACCAGGCCGCGCGGAAACTCGGCTATCTTGCGGAACATCTCGGGAGCTTCCAGATCCTCCAGGGTCAGAACGGTACTGGGTATGGTGCGAAACACGGCGCCAGAGCCCCGCGCCTGTTGAAAGGCGTTGACCCGAAAACGCGCCATGCCGGGTACCTCGAAGGAGAAGTCCACCTCGAAATTCTCCTCCAGCTCCTTGCGCTGATAGTCGTTCATGATGTCGTAGATCAGGGCGTGCACTTCACGGTGATCCAGGGCGGGTAAATTGATCTTGCGAACCTCTCCATCAACCCTGATCATCGGGGGAACCCCGGCTGAGAGGTGTAGATCCGAGGCCTTATGCTTTACACTGAAAGCCAATAACTCTGTGATATCCATAGATTTGTTATTCTCCCATCACAAGATCACGAACGAAATATGAGCCAGATTGCCCAGCACCTGCTTCAGGTAAAGGAACGTATTGTACAGGCCGCCAGGCGAGTTGGCCGTGGCGCCGATCATATCCAGCTGCTTGCGGTCAGCAAGACCAAGCCGCTTGAAGACATCCAGGCCGCCTATGCCGCCGGTCAGCGCCGCTTTGGCGAATCCTATGCCCAGGAGGCCGCCCTCAAAATTGATGCCCTGCGTGAGCAGGCTGCCTGCCAAGACATAGAGTGGCACTTTATCGGCCCGCTGCAATCGAACAAATCCAGGTTGGTGGCGGAGCGATTCGATTGGGTGCAAAGCGTCGATCGTGACAAACTTATCGAGCGCCTCAACAACCAGCGTCCAGCCGGGTTGTCACCGCTAAATGTCTGTCTGCAAATCAATATTAGCGGAGAGAGCAGCAAATCCGGTACGTCGGAGCAAGAGATTTTCCGGTTGGCCGCCCTGGTTGCCCAGAGCGAGCGACTGGTGCTGCGTGGCCTGATGGCCATCCCGGAGCACACCAGCGACGAGGCGGTTCTGGCTGTGCAGATGCGGCGCATGCAGGCTCTGTTCACCGAGCTTGCGCAACAATACCCGAGCGTCGACACCCTTTCGATGGGCATGACCGAGGATCTCGAGGCCGCCGTCGCCCATGGCAGCACCATGGTCCGGGTCGGCACCGCCATCTTCGGTGCCCGTGATTACTCATGAACAGAAGCATGCGGTGTAGCCTGTCCTCGCCTTCGTCGGCCCGGCACACCGCCGCATTGGAAGCCATTAACAGGAGTGTGTGATGCAACATAGAATTCTCGCCTTTATCGGGGCGGGCACGCAGGGCTCCGCAGTCATTTCATCAGCAGGAGTGCAAGATGCAGCATAAGAGAACCCTCGCCTTCATCGGGGCGGGCAACATGAGCCGCAGCATCATTGCCGGCCTGATCCAGGCCGGTTATCCGGCCGGGCGGATCATCGCTGCCAACCCCAGTCGGCCCAAGCTGGACGAACTGGCTGATCAGTTCGGCATTCGCATCACCCAGAACAACGCCGAGGCGGCCCGTGAGGCTGACGTCATCGTGCTGGCGGTCAAACCCCAGCTGATGGCGGCCATGCTGGAGGCGCTGGTGGCCGAGCTGGGGTCGCTGGCGGGCAAGCTGCTCATCTCCATTGCCGCCGGTATCAAGGTCGAGCGGTTGCAGGAGATGGCGGGGGGGCATGCCCGCATCATCCGCACCATGCCCAATACCCCCTCCCTGCTGGGCTTGGGAATGACCGGGCTCTATGCTCCGACCGGCATAGATCAGGCGGATCGCGACTTCGCCGAACAGATGATGCAGGCCGTCGGCAAGACCCTCTGGGTCGCACAGGAGAGCGGTATCAACGGCGTCATCGCGGCGGCGGGCAGCGCCCCGGCCTACTTCTTCCTGTTCATGCAGGGGATTGCCGAGGAGGCGGAGGCCATGGGCTTCTCCCCCGAGCAGGCCCGTCTGATGGTGCAGCAGACCGCCCTTGGCGCCGCCGCCATGGTGGAGCAGAACCCCGAGCTCTCCCTGCAGACCCTGCGCGAGCAGGTCACCAGCAAGGGCGGCACCACGGCCGAGGCCGTCAAGACATTCCAGGAGCAGGGGCTGAAGCCGCTGACCTCACGTGCCATGCAGGCGGCCGTCACCCGGGCTGCCGAGATGGAAACCCTTTTCTGAACCTTTTGTAGCAAGGAGCCCGGATGAACACGGCTTACTTTTTGATTAATACGATTTTTGATCTCTACCTCATGGTGGTGCTGTTGCGAGTCTGGTTGCAGTGGGCCCGCGCCGATTTCTACAACCCCATGAGCCAGATGGTGGTCAAGGTGACCAACCCCCTGGTGATCCCGCTGCGCCGCATCATCCCCGGCTTTGGCGGGCTGGATATGGCCTCGGTGCTGCTGGCACTCATCATCGCCTTCGCCAAGCTGGCGCTGCTCAAGAGCATGAACGTGCTGCTGACCGACTGGCTGACCCTCAGCCTGTTTGCGGTGCTCACCATACTGAAGAAGACGGGCTCCATGATCTTCTGGGTGCTGCTGATCCGTGCCATCCTGAGCTGGGTCAGCCAGGGCCGCAACCCCATCGAATACGTGATGCATCAGCTGACCGAGCCCTTCCTGGCACCCATCCGCCGCATACTGCCGGCGCTGGGTGGACTGGATCTCTCGGTGCTGGTCGCCTTCATCGCGCTGCAGGCCATAAACTATCTGTTGGGGGATCTGTTCGGCCAGCTGTGGTGGATGATCTGATGCCCGCCGTCCTGCTGGAAGGGGACGAGCTGGTGTTGCATCTGATGATCCAGCCCAAGGCGAGCCGGGATCAGATCGTCGGCTTGCACGGGGACGAGTTGAAAGTGGCCATCACGGCACCGCCGGTGGATGGTCAGGCCAACAGCCATCTGATCAAGTATCTGGCCAAGCAGTGCAAGGTGGCCAAGGGGCAGGTCCGCATCGTGCGGGGGGAGCTGGGACGGCACAAGACGGTCGCCATCGAGGCACCAAGACAGATCCCCGCCGAGATCGCCGCCCTGCTGGAGAGTGGAACACGAGAAGGATGACATCATGAAAACAGTCTGGATGAGCTGCCTGCTGGCACTCTTGATGACACTGCCACTGCGGGCGGAACAGATGAAGGCGCTGGGCCCCTGGCAGGTGCACTACAGCGCCTTCAACTCCAGCTTCCTCACCCCTGAGGTGGCCAAGGCTTACGGTCTGGAACGCAGCCGCTACAACGGCATCGTCAACATTGCGGTGCAGAACAAGCAAGGGGTGGCTCAGGCGGTGGGCATCAGCGGCGAGGCCAAGAACCTCACCGGCACCATCCGTACCCTGAGCTTCCAGGAGGTGAAGGAGGGGGACTCCATTTACTACCTGGCGGTGCTGCCCTACCGGAACGAGGACACCTACCAGTTCACTCTGAAGATCATGGGGGAGGGGCAGCAGCAGACGCTGACCTTCCAGCAGACCTTCTACGTCGACTAGCTGTCCGGATGCGATGAAAATGCCCCGAACCCACAGGTTCGGGGCATTTTTTATCCGGCGAGAACCTGCCTACACAAGTTAGCGGCTGGCCAGCGGGTAGGTGAACAGGGCCAGGTGGGCGAAGTTGAACAGGAAGTGGATCGCGATGGCGACGCTCAGGTGCCCGCTCAGCAGGAAGGCCAGGCCGTAACAGGCCCCCGCCAGGGCGGCAAACAGCACCAGCAGCGGACCGCCGGCCAGGTGCGCGGCCCCGAACAGCAGGCTGGCGACCAGGAGGCCGAGCCAGGGCTTGCTTCGGCTCGCCACTCCTTGCTGAATAAGGCCGCGAAACAGCGCCTCTTCCGCCACGCAGGTGAACAGCAGGTTGTTGAGAGCGAACAACCACCACCAGTGGGGCAGTCCCACTTCGGGCTTGAGGGCCCCCAGTTGCCAGGCGGTGATCAGCAGGGCTGCCAGCGGCAGTATGAGCAGGGCCAGCGGTCGCCAGCGCATCGCGCCGCCCGGGCCGAGCAGGGCGGGCCAGGCCAGCAGCAGGCCGAAGAAGATGAGCGGCTTGTCCAGATTGAGGTAGAGGGTGAAGGGGACGCTGGCGGGACCGGCCTGCACCCGATCCAGCACCTTGAGGTTGTCAAAGCCCGGCACCAGGTGCAGCGTCAGGGCCAGGGCCCACAGCAGTACCAGCGTCAGCGCAACGCCACGCCAGGGCTGGGGGAGGGTGGGCGTGCGCCAGGCCAGCAAGAGACCGGCGAGGCTGACCAGCGCGGCGACCGGGCCGAGTCGCTCCAGCCAGAGCGCGGTTAGCAGGGCAATCCCCAGCAGGATCAGGCCGCTCCGCTGCTGGCGGGCCAGGCAGAGCAGCACGGCCAGTCCCAGGGCGAGCCAGATGAGGGTGTCAGGGAGTGGTAACATTGAGTCTCCTTATGGGTTGCAAGGGGCGCACCTTAACGAGCCTTCGCCTCTCGCACAAGGCGCAATGGACTGGTCGGAGCCCAGGCGTGCTCCTTCTTGCCGCCGGTGCTGACGGAGCGGACAATAAAAAAGGCGCTGTCCCAATTACGTGTTGGAAGACTAACCTTGGAGTAGGTCATCACCTTGAGGGCCTCCATCATGGATACCCAAGCCTTCCAACATCTCCTTACCCTGTTCCCGCAACTCTCTG
>NZ_JAHUWU010000070.1:0-244 GCF_019218845.1 Aeromonas sp. sif0611
CCGAAGATGAAAGCACCCCGCTGCTGACCGAGACCGGCACCCTGAGCGTGACCGATCTGGACGGCGCCGATGAAGCCAAGTTCCTGGCCGGCAACGGCACCCCGAGTGCGGGCGCGCTGGGCAGCCTGACCATCACCGAAGGCGGTGCCTGGACCTACCAGGTCGACAACAGCAAGGTGCAGTACCTGGGCGAGGGCGAAACCAAGGTCGAGACCTTTGTGGTCACCTCCGTGGATGGCACCGA
>NZ_JAHUWU010000071.1:0-243 GCF_019218845.1 Aeromonas sp. sif0611
GCGACGGTGACCACACCGGTGGCGGGATCGATGGCAAACAGGCCGCCGGGATTGCCGGACAGGCTGTAGGTGACGGCATTGATGGTGGCGTCTGCGTCGCTGGCAAAGGCGGTGATGCCGACCAGGGTGCCGATGGCGATGTTCTCGTCGACGGCATTGGCGGCGGCGTTGGTGTCGGTCGGGGTAGTGACATCGAACTCGTCGACATCGTTGATGGCGATGGTGAAGGTCTGCGCCTGGCTG
>NZ_JAHUWU010000072.1:0-242 GCF_019218845.1 Aeromonas sp. sif0611
GACCTTCACCGTGCAGTCTGTGGATGGCACCGAGCACACCGTCACCATCACCATCACCGGCGTGAACGATGCGGCTGTCATCACCGGCAGCGACACCGGCAGCGTGACCGAAGATGAAAGCACCCCGCTGCTGACCGAGACCGGCACCCTGAGCGTGACCGACCTGGACGGCGCCGACGAGGCCAAGTTCCTGGCCGGCAACGGCACCCCGAGCGCGGGTGCGCTGGGCAGCCTCGCCATCA
>NZ_JAHUWU010000073.1:0-241 GCF_019218845.1 Aeromonas sp. sif0611
TACAACGTCGACAACAGCAAGGTGCAGTACCTGGGCGAGGGGGAGACCAAGGTCGAGACCTTCACCGTGCAGTCTGTGGATGGCACCGAGCACACCGTCACCATCACCATCACCGGCGTCAACGATGCCGCGGTGATCACCGGTAGCGACACTGGCGCGGTCACCGAAGACGAAACCAACCCGACTCTGACCGAGACCGGCACCCTGAGCGTCACCGACGTGGACGGCGCCGACGAGGCCA
>NZ_JAHUWU010000074.1:0-237 GCF_019218845.1 Aeromonas sp. sif0611
CATCTTCGGTGACCGCACCGCTGTCAGCGCCGGTGATCACCGCGGCATCGTTGACGCCGGTAATGGTGATGGTGACGGTGTGCTCGGTGCCATCCACAGACTGCACGGTGAAGGTCTCGACCTTGGTTTCGCCCTCGCCCAGGTACTGCACCTTGCTGTTGTCGACGTTGTAGGTCCAGGCGCCGCCTTCGGTGATGGTCAGGCTACCCAGTGCGCCAGCGCTCGGGGTGCCGTTGC
>NZ_JAHUWU010000075.1:0-235 GCF_019218845.1 Aeromonas sp. sif0611
CGATGAAGGACGTACTAACCTGCGATAAGCTGTGAGAAGTCGGTAAGAGACGCTATTACTCACAGATTTCCGAATGGGGAAACCCACTTAGCATAAGCTAGGTATCGTTGCATGAATACATAGTGCAGCGAGGCGAACCGGGAGAACTGAAACATCTAAGTACCCCGAGGAAAAGAAATCAACCGAGATTCCCTCAGTAGCGGCGAGCGAACGGGGATTAGCCCTTAAGTTTCTT
>NZ_JAHUWU010000076.1:0-234 GCF_019218845.1 Aeromonas sp. sif0611
CAGCCAGGCGCAGACCTTCACCATCGCCATCAACGATGTCGACGAGTTCGATGTCACTACCCCGACCGACACCAACGCCGCCGCCAATGCCGTCGACGAGAACATCGCCATCGGCACCCTGGTCGGCGTCACCGCCTTTGCCAGCGACGCCGACGCCACCACCAATGCCGTCACCTACAGCCTGTCCGGCAATCCCGGCGGCCTGTTTGCCATCGATCCCGCCACCGGTGTGGT
>NZ_JAHUWU010000077.1:0-229 GCF_019218845.1 Aeromonas sp. sif0611
ACGCTCAGGGTGCCGGTCTCGGTCAGAGTCGGCTTGGTCTCATCTTCGGTGACCGCACCGCTGTCAGCGCCGGTGATCACCGCGGCATCGTTGACGCCGGTAATGGTGATGGTGACGGTGTGCTCGGTGCCATCCACAGACTGCACGGTGAAGGTCTCGACCTTGGTCTCCCCCTCGCCCAGGTACTGCACCTTGCTGTTGTCGACGTTGTAGGTCCAGGCCCCGCCTT
>NZ_JAHUWU010000078.1:0-228 GCF_019218845.1 Aeromonas sp. sif0611
CCGAGCACACCGTCACCATCACCATCACCGGCGTCAACGACTCTGCCGTGATCGGCGGCACTGACAGCGGTGCGGTCACCGAAGATGAGGCCAAGCCGACTCTGACCGAGACCGGCACCCTGAGCGTGACCGACGTGGATGGCGCCGATGAAGCCAAGTTCCTGGCCGGCAACGGCACCCCGAGTGCGGGTGCGCTGGGTAGCCTCGCCATCACCGAGACCGGCGCCT
>NZ_JAHUWU010000079.1:0-228 GCF_019218845.1 Aeromonas sp. sif0611
CCAGGTACTGCACCTTGCTGTTGTCGACGTTGTAGGTCCAGGCACCGCCTTCGGTGATGGCGAGGCTACCCAGCGCACCCGCGCTCGGGGTGCCGTTGCCAGCCAGGAACTTGGCTTCATCCGCCCCGTCCACGTCGGTCACGCTCAGGGTGCCGGTCTCGGTCAGGGTCGGGGTGCTCTCGTCTTCGGTCACGCTGCCGGTGTCGCTGCCGGTGATCACCGCCGCGT
>NZ_JAHUWU010000007.1:0-211755 GCF_019218845.1 Aeromonas sp. sif0611
CTGAAATAAACTGTGACAACCGAAGTTGTCTTGGTCACTTCACCAGACATTGAAAATCAACAAAATTGTTTGATGTTCGATGCTGCGAGTGCCCACACAGATTGCTTGATTCAAATTGTTAAAGAGCGATGCAACAGTGTGTTGCTGCGGGAGTGGAATTCTACTCAACCGCCTTCTCGAGTCAAGCCTTATTTTCAAAGGCTTTTCGAGGTTACCGACGAGGTTGTTTGCGTTGCCGCTTGCCCTGTCGATGGAGGCGCATTATAGGGAGCTGAAACTTTCTGGCAAGCAGATAATTGCAAAAAGATGGCTTTCACCAACCGTTCGCTCATAAAGCCACCAATGCGCGTATTAAGCGAACGAAATCAGCCCGCGACAGGCGCTGAAATAGCAAAATCGTGCAGATTGTCATAAACGGTATCAGCCAGCGTATTGCCCTCATCGGTCACTGCCTTGCCGGTGCGCACCATCACCTTGTGTCCGACCCCGGCATTGATGGCCGCTTTCAGGTCGGAAGGCTTGTCACCCACCATATAAGAATGTGCCATGTCGATGCCCAGCTCCTGCTGTGCCAACAGCAGCATACCGGGTGCAGGCTTGCGGCAATCGCAGGGTGCACCATGATCAGGATGATGAGGGCAGAAATAGATACCATCGAGATCCACATCCCGATCGGCCAGTGACCAGTCCATCCACTCCGTCAGGTTCATGAAGTCGTCTTCACTGAAGTAACCGCGGGCGATGCCGGATTGGTTGGTGACCACGATCAGCAGGTAGCCCTTCTTCTTCAACAGTTGCAGGGCTTCGATCACCCCGGGCAGGAAATGGAAGTCGTCTACCTGGCTGACATAACCTGTGTCTTCGTTGATGACACCGTCACGATCCAGAAAAATGGCGGGTTTGCTCACTGTGGACTACCTCAATAAATGATTTTGCAGAGTATCTCATAGGGCATAAGACCCAAAAAGAAAAAGGGGCAGCCGAAGCCACCCCTTTTATGTGTGCAGATAACGAATCGATTAAGCGATTACGCTAGCAACAACACCAGCACCTACGGTACGGCCACCTTCACGGATAGCGAAACGCAGGCCGTCGTCCATTGCGATCGGTGCAATCAGGGTAACAACCATTTTGATGTTGTCGCCTGGCATGACCATCTCTACGCCTTCCGGCAGTTCGATGGTACCGGTCACGTCGGTAGTACGGAAGTAGAACTGCGGACGGTAGCCCTTGAAGAACGGGGTATGACGACCACCTTCTTCTTTGGACAGTACGTACACTTCAGATTCAAACTTGGTGTGCGGCTTGATGGAGCCCGGCTTGGCCAGTACCTGACCACGCTCTACGTCTTCACGCTTCACGCCACGCAGCAGCGCGCCAACGTTCTCACCGGCACGACCTTCGTCCAGCAGTTTGCGGAACATTTCAACACCGGTACAGGTGGTAGAAACGGTGTCTTTGATACCGACGATTTCAACGGTCTCGCCAACTTTAACGATACCGCGCTCTACACGACCGGTAACTACGGTACCACGGCCAGCGATGGAGAAGACGTCTTCGATAGGCATCAGGAACGGCAGGTCAATTGCACGCTCCGGCTCCGGGATGTAGGTATCCAGGTGGTGAGCCAGCTCGATGATCTTCTCTTCCCATGCAGCGTCGCCTTCCAGCGCTTTCAGCGCGGAACCACGTACTACCGGCAGGTCATCACCCGGGAAGTCGTACTCGGTCAGCAGTTCACGAACTTCCATCTCGACCAGTTCGAGCAGCTCTTCGTCGTCTACCATGTCGCACTTGTTCATGAACACGATCATGTACGGGATACCAACCTGGCGACCCAGCAGGATGTGCTCACGAGTTTGCGGCATCGGGCCGTCAGTCGCGGCTACTACCAGGATCGCGCCGTCCATCTGGGCAGCACCGGTGATCATGTTCTTAACGTAGTCGGCGTGACCCGGGCAATCTACGTGGGCGTAGTGGCGGGTAGCAGTGTCGTATTCTACGTGGGAGGTGTTGATGGTGATACCACGCTCACGCTCTTCCGGTGCCTTGTCGATCTGGTCGAAGGCGAAAGCTTTACCACCGAAGTGCTTGGCCAGCACGTTGGTGATGGCGGCGGTCAGGGTGGTTTTACCGTGGTCAACGTGGCCGATGGTGCCGACGTTTACGTGCGGTTTATTACGCTCAAATTTTTCTTTAGACACGACGTAGTCCTTCTAGGTTAAACCCGCCTACCGTCGTAGGCGGGGAATCATAAATTACTTGGATTTGCGCTCTTCGATCACGGCCTGGGCGACGTTAGTCGGGGCATCGTGATACTTGGCGAATTCCATGGCGTAGGAAGCGCGACCCTGGGTAGCGGAACGCAGGGCAGTCGCATAACCGAACATCTCGGCCAGCGGCACGAGAGCACGAACGATCTTGCCGGACGGGCCGTCTTCCATACCTTCGATCAGGCCACGACGACGGTTCAGGTCACCGATGACGTCGCCCATGTAATCTTCCGGAGTCTCAACTTCTACTTTCATGATCGGTTCGAGCAGAACCGGGTTGGCTTTCATGAAGCCAGCCTTAAAGGCCATGGAAGCAGCGATTTTGAACGCCAGTTCGGAGGAGTCGACATCGTGGTAGGAACCGAAGTGCAGACGCACACCCAGATCCATGACCGGATAGCCTGCTAGCGGGCCGGACTTCAGCTGCTCACGGATACCCTTGTCAACACCCGGGATGAACTCACCTGGAATGACGCCGCCCTTGATGTCGTTAACGAACTCGTAGGCTTTGCCTTCTTCCAGCGGGTACATGTCGATCACAACATGACCGTACTGACCACGACCACCGGACTGCTTGGCATGCTTGCCTTCGATGTCCTTGACGGTATTGCGGATGGTTTCACGGTAGGCAACCTGCGGCTTACCTACGTTGGCTTCAACCTTGAACTCGCGACGCATACGGTCAACGATGATGTCCAGGTGCAGCTCACCCATACCGGCGATGATGGTTTGGCCAGATTCTTCGTCAGTCCATACGCGGAAAGACGGATCTTCCTGCGCCAGACGGCCGAGTGCCAGACCCATCTTCTCTTGGTCAGCCTTGGTTTTCGGCTCAACCGCGATGGAGATTACCGGCTCCGGGAATTCCATA
The DNA here is from genome assembly GCF_019218845.1 of Aeromonas sp. sif0611. NCBI lineage: Bacteria > Pseudomonadati > Pseudomonadota > Gammaproteobacteria > Aeromonadales > Aeromonadaceae > Aeromonas > Aeromonas sp. sif0611. The sequence goes on from NZ_JAHUWU010000007.1 coordinate 3,145, forward strand.
CGCTCGAGGATGATCGGCGCTTTTTCGTCACACAGGGTGTCACCAGTGGTCACGTCTTTCAGACCGATGGCAGCGGCGATGTCGCCTGCGCGAACTTCTTTGATCTCTTCACGCTTGTTGGCGTGCATCTGAACGATACGGCCAAAACGCTCGCGCTTCTCTTTGACAGAGTTCAGTACGGAGTCACCGGAGTTAACCACACCGGAGTAAACGCGGAAGAAGGTCAGGTTGCCTACGAACGGATCGGTAGCAATCTTGAATGCCAGAGCAGAGAACGGCTCGTCATCGGAAGCGTGACGCTCGTCCTTGGTCTCGCCATCCAGCTTCAGACCGTCGATGGCTGCTACGTCGGTCGGAGCCGGCAGATAGTCAACCACGGCATCCAGCATGGCCTGTACGCCCTTGTTCTTGAACGCAGAGCCACAGGTAACCAGGATGATTTCGTTGTTCAGAACACGCTGACGAAGAGCTTTCTTGATCTCTTCTTCGGTCAGTTCTTCACCACCCAAGTATTTTTCCATCAGATCTTCAGACGCTTCAGCAGCGGCTTCAACCAGGTTCATGCGCATTTCTTGCGCTTGTTCCAGCAGCTCGGCCGGGACGTCTTCGTAATCGAAAGACACACCCTGGTCAGCTTCGCTCCAGTTGATGGCTTTCATCTTGACCAGGTCGATAACGCCCTTGAAGTTCTCTTCTGCACCGATGTTCAGTTGCAGGGGAACCGGCACGCCTTTCAGACGGGTCTTGATGTGCTCAACGCAGCGCAGATAGTTGGCGCCGGTACGGTCCATCTTGTTGACGAACGCGATACGGGGAACCTTGTACTTGTTAGCCTGACGCCATACGGTTTCAGACTGTGGCTGTACGCCACCTACGGCACAGTACACCATCACGGCGCCGTCCAGAACACGCATTGAACGCTCTACTTCGATAGTAAAGTCAACGTGGCCCGGGGTATCGATGATGTTGATACGGTGCGGTTGGAACTGTTTACCCATACCGGACCAGAAAGCGGTGGTCGCGGCGGAGGTGATGGTGATACCACGCTCTTGTTCCTGTTCCATCCAGTCCATGGTGGCGGCGCCATCGTGAACTTCACCGATCTTGTGACTTACACCGGTGTAAAACAGAACGCGCTCGGTAGTAGTAGTCTTACCGGCGTCGATGTGAGCAGAGATACCGATGTTACGATAACGCTCAATGGGGGTTGTACGAGCCATTGTCATCCTCTTACTAGGAGCGTACCCCTAGATAACTGAAGGTGCGCAGAGCCTGAAGGCCCTGCGCAGGCGGATTACCAGCGGAAGTGAGCGAAAGCCTTGTTCGCTTCAGCCATACGGTGAACGTCTTCACGTTTCTTGACAGACGAACCCTTATTGTCAGCGGCATCCAGCAGCTCGCCAGCCAAACGCTGAGCCATTGATTTTTCACCACGTTTACGAGCGGCATCAACCAACCAGCGCATTGCCAGGGCATTGCGACGAACCGGACGAACTTCTACCGGTACCTGATAGGTTGCACCACCGACGCGACGAGATTTAACCTCGACCGCCGGACGAATGTTGTCCAGAGCGACTTCGAACAGGGCCAGGTGCTCTTTGCCAGATTTGGTGGCAATGATGTCCAGGGCGCCATAAACGATGGCTTCTGCAACAGATTTCTTACCGTCAACCATTACTACGTTGACAAATTTAGCCAGCAGCTCTGATCCGAACTTGGGATCCGGCAGGATTTTACGCTGACCAACAACACGACGTCTTGGCATTTCAAATTCTCCGTAACTTCAGGGGTTACCCAAAACTAGAAAGTTATCTAACTAGAAACGAATTAACGTTTGGCCTTACTTAACGGAGAACCATTAAGCTTTCGGACGCTTCACGCCATACTTGGAGCGAGCCTGCTTACGGTCTTTAACACCGGCACAGTCCAACGCACCACGAACGGTGTGATAACGAACACCTGGCAAATCCTTGACACGACCGCCACGGATCAGAACAACGGAGTGCTCCTGCAGGTTGTGACCTTCACCACCGATGTAGGAGGTGACTTCGAAGCCGTTGGTCAGACGTACACGGCACACTTTACGCAGTGCAGAGTTAGGCTTCTTGGGGGTGGTGGTGTATACACGGGTGCATACGCCACGCTTCTGAGGGCACGCTTCCAGCGCCGGCACGTTGCTTTTCACAACGAGCTTGATGCGTGGCTTGCGAACCAACTGGTTAATAGTTGCCATCAAAAGGCTCCTGATAATGACTTCATAAACGTGTGAAAAATCCTCCCCGCAGATACGGGGACGCGAAATTTTATGCCCTGTTGTCTAGGGAGTCAAGATTTATACAATTCGTGCGCCAAAAGGGCAAATGACATTCCGCCACTATTGTGATAATCGCCTGAGATAGCTGGTAAAAATCAAATTTAGCCGGCCCAGGTCTGTGGTGATCCCTGCTCGGCGATCAGCTTGATCAGGCCGGCCATGTCGAGTTCCATCCCGATCCTGGGGGACAAGCCCCTCGCCTTCAGGTCTTCCCCCATCACATAGAGCGGGATCCCGCTCAATCGCTCGCACCACTGCGGAGCCGTCGTCGCCACTACGGCGTCCTGCATCAGCACCAGCAGATCCGCGTCCTGACGATAACGCAACACCTGCTCGAGGTCCTGGCTGAGGAAAGGCGAGCTCAATACAAGCTGTATCATGAGTACCTCAAAAGCTGATGTGGGTGGTGAAGTTACCCCACTGGTGGCGGATCTCGGTCGGACTCACCACCGTCACGGGGATCAGCAGATCCTCGGCCGTCAGGCCACGTTCGGCCAGCGACGCCGCACAGACATAGACCTCCTCGATATCGTACAGTTCCAACATCTTGAAGGTCGGGGCGTAGTGGCGCTGCAATATCCCCTGTGGCGACTGCTCCCTGAGCAGTTGCAGCACGCCGTCACCGATGAGGAACAGCGCCAGGGATTCCGTCAACGCAGAGGTGGCCAGCAAGGCATCCAGGCCCTCTCGTCCACTCGCCGTACCGTGGGGGCCACGCCGGCAGATAAACGCTATCTTGGTCATTTCATCCCCCTAGAACTGGACGAAGCGGTCGGCAGTCAGGCTGGCCTCCGCCAGCTGACCCAGCCCGCTTAAGCGAAACGGGGCCTGCAGATTGAACTGGGTCTTGCCGATCCCCTTGGCCTCGGCTTCATCGAGCACCCCGCGGCGCATGGCGGCGGCGACACACACATCGATGGCAATACCCTGCGCCAGGGCCAGATCGCGCCACAGCGCCACCAGGTCGGTCTCATCGCTGGCCGGGGCATGCAGGCCATTGCCGTTATGGACCCCATCCTGATAGAAGAACAAATGGGACAGCTGATGCCCCTGCTCGATGAGGCTCAGGGCGAAGCGATAGGCGGTGCTGGCCGTCTGGGTGCCATAGGCTGGCCCGGTGACCAGCAGGGCAAAATTCAGACTCATGTCCGTACTCCTGCACAGATGTGTATCCATTCTATCTCAAAGACGAAAAAGCCCCTCCTGGGAGGGGCTTTTTCGCTGACGGTGACTCAGACGTAAGCAATGGCTTCGACTTCGACCAGCACATCTTTTGGCAGGCGAGCCACTTCCACGCAGGAGCGCGCCGGCGCAGCGTCACCGAAGTAACGGGCATAGACCTGATTGAAGGCCACGAAGTTGTTCATGTCGCTCAGGAAACAGGTAGTCTTCAACACTTTGCTGGTATCGGCACCCGCCGCCTTCAATACTGCAACCAGGTTCTTCATCACCTGCTCGGCCTGTGCCTCGATACCACCGGCAACTATGTCCATGGTGGCCGGATCGAGCGGGATCTGCCCGGAGGTGAACACCAGATCACCCAGCTTGGTAGCCTGAACATAAGGACCAATTGCGGCAGGCGCCTTGTCGGTTGCAATCACTTCTTTAGCCATTGTTATCTATCCCCTATCTATGGCGCTTACTCGCTCTCTTCTTCACCCTGCTTGCGCTGTCGGATGTAGAGATACACGGTATGTTTGGAAATATTCAGCTTGTCGGCGACCAGGTTGATCGAGTCCTTGATATCAAATATGCCCTTCTCGAACAACTGGGTCACGATAAAACGATTCTTGGCGTTGTTGGCCACGGAGGGATCGCGGTTGATCTCGTCGATGGTGTTGTCCACCGTCTGGGCAACCAGCTCCTCTACGCTGTTGGCGAAGGTCTCCGGCGATTGACGCTCCACTTGCTGGGGCGTCGGGAAGAATTCGGCCACGAACTCATGGAAAGGCGCATTGATGTGCAGGTTGATGCAGATAAGACCTATCACCTGCTTGTCGCGGTTGCGGATGGCGATGGTGCTCGACTTCATGAGCGCACCGGTCCGGCTGCGGGCAAAGTAGCTCTGGGTGTGATCCTGACCCGTGCTCTCTATGTCCTTGAGCATGCGCAGGGCCAGATCGGTGATCGGTGCTCCCAGAGTCCGCCCAGTGTTGAATCCGTTCGCTATCTTGATCACTGACTCATGCAGATTTTCCAGGGAATGCAGCACCACTTCGCAGTGCTTGCCGAACAGATCGGCCAGGCCCTCAATGAGGCCCTCATATGAACGCAACAATTCCCTGTCTTCGTCTGTAAAAGCGCGACCGCTCAGTTGCTCTTCGGGAAGCAGTACTTCCTCGATACCGACAGCCATGTTCTACCCCTGTAATAACCATTCAACTTTCCCGAGTTTTCAATTGCGGGGGATCAATGTCAACTTTTTTTGATTTTTTGCTCTATAACCTTGCACTGGATCATCCCCTGCCCCAGCCCGGTGCAGCGCACTGTTAGCAGTCAGGCAACAAAAAGGGCCCCTTGAAGGAGCCCTTTTTAATCACTGCAGCTGAAGATTACTCTTCGTCAAAACTGCCGGCTGCGTTGAGCAGATCCGCCAGATTTTGCTGAGCCTCATCGGCAGTCACCTGCGGCACACCGACAGCACGGGCTGCGGCGGCACGCTGGTTGATCCGGGCATGGTGGTAGGCAAAGCCGGTACCAGCCGGGATCAGGCGACCCACGATTACGTTCTCTTTCAGGCCACGCAGTTCATCACGCTTGCCGCCAACGGCCGCTTCGGTCAGAACACGAGTGGTTTCCTGGAAGGAAGCCGCGGAGATGAAGGACTCGGTGCTCAGAGATGCCTTGGTAATACCCATCAGGATATGACGGAAGGTGGCCGGAGTCTTACCCTCGGCAACCAGCTTACGGTTGGCAATCTTCACGCGAGCCACTTCAACCTGCTCGCCTTCGATCAGATCGGTGTCGCCAGCGCTCAGGATCTCGCACTTACGCAGCATCTGACGAACGATGACTTCGATGTGCTTGTCGTTGATCTTAACGCCTTGCAGACGGTAAACGTCCTGCACTTCGTTGGCGATGTAGTTGGCGACCGGGCTGATACCGCGCAGACGCAGGATGTCGTGAGCAGACTCAGGGCCATCTGCCAGTACTTCACCCTTCTCAACTTTTTCACCTTCGAACACGTTCAGGTGACGCCACTTCGGAATCATCTCTTCGTAGATGTCGCCACCGTCGGTCGGGGTGATGACCAGACGGCGTTTGCCCTTGGTCTCTTTCCCGAAGGAGATGGTACCGGAGATCTCGGCCAGGATAGCCGGTTCCTTCGGTTGACGTGCTTCGAACAGATCCGCAACGCGCGGCAGACCACCGGTGATGTCCTTGGTACCGCTGGACTCTTGCGGGATACGCGCGACCGCGTCACCCACGCCCACGTTGGCACCATCCTCCAGGTTCACGATCGCCTTGCCCGGCAGGAAGTACTGGGCTGCAACATCGGTACCCGGGATCATGACATCCTTGCCGTTCTGGTCGACCAGCTTCACGGTCGGACGCATCTCTTTACCGGCGCTCGGACGTTCATTGACATCCAGCACGACGATAGAGGAGAGACCGGTCAGCTCGTCGGTCTGACGAGTGATGGTCACACCGTCGATCATGTGTTCGAAGTCCAGACGACCTGCTACTTCGGTGATGATCGGGTGGGTGTGCGGATCCCAGTTGGCGACGGTATCACCGGCACTCACGGCCTGGCCATCTTTCACTTCCAGGACGGAACCGTAAGGCAGCTTGTGGCTTTCCTTGGTACGGCCCATCTCGTCCATGATGGTCAGTTCGGTAGAACGGGAGGTGATAACCAGCTTGTCGGCGCTGTTGGTAACAAACTTGGCGTTCTGCAGCTTGATGCTACCGGTGTTCTTGACCTGGATGCTGCTCTCGGCAGCAGCTCGGGATGCGGCACCACCGATGTGGAAGGTACGCATCGTCAGCTGGGTACCCGGCTCACCGATGGACTGGGCGGCGATAACACCGACAGCCTCACCCTTGTTCACCAGGTGACCACGGGCCAGATCACGGCCGTAGCAGTGAGCACAGTTACCGAAGTCGGTCTCACAGGTGATGGCAGAACGTACCTTCACGCGGTCGACGGAGTTACGCTCCAGCAGGTCACACAGATACTCGTCGAGCAGAGTATTGCGCGCGACCAGGATCTCGCTTTCAGTACCCGGCTTGATCACGTCTTCGGCGACCACACGACCCAGCACGCGCTCACGCAGCGGCTCGACCACGTCACCACCTTCGATCAGCGGAGTCATCCACAGACCTTCGGTCGTACCGCAATCGTCCTCGGTGATCACCATGTCCTGAGCCACGTCAACCAGACGACGAGTCAGGTAACCGGAGTTCGCTGTCTTCAGTGCGGTATCCGCCAGACCCTTACGAGCACCGTGAGTGGAGATGAAGTACTGCAGTACGTTCAGACCTTCACGGAAGTTCGCCACGATCGGCGTTTCGATGATGGAACCATCCGGCTTGGCCATCAGGCCACGCATACCGGCCAGCTGACGGATCTGGGCGGCGGAGCCCCGCGCACCAGAGTCGGCCATCATGAAGATGCTGTTGAAAGAGGCCTGCTCTTCTTCTTCACCCAGGGAGTTGACGTTCCGCTCCTTGGAGAGGTTATCCATCATGGCCTTGGAGACGCGATCGTTCGCGCTGGCCCAGATATCGATAACCTTGTTATAGCGTTCGCCAGCGGTCACCAGACCGGACAGGAACTGGTCCTGGATCTCGGCAACTTCGGCTTCGGCTGCCGCAATGATGTCTTTCTTGGCATCCGGGATGACCATGTCATCGATACCAACGGAAGCACCGGACAGGGCCGCGTAGTGGAAACCGGTATACATCAGCTGGTCAGCGAAGATGACGGTGTCCTTCAGGCCCTGCTTGCGATAGCAGGTGTTCAGCAGACGGGAGATGAGCTTTTTGCCCAGCGCCTTGTTGGATACGGATTTGATCCAGTTCTGCGGATTGGCATCCAGATCGGCCTGCTCGGCGGCAGTCAGCACCTTGGGTTCGTCGATCAGCGCGTATTCCATGCCTTTCGGCAGGATCAGGCTCAGGATCGCACGACCAACGGTGGTGTTCTTCATCTCGGTGTGCGGCAGCAGGGAACCGTCTTCCTGACGCAGGTATTCGGTAATGCGCACTTTCACACGAGCATGCAGATCGGCCAGACCGGCACGATAGACCTTCTCGGCTTCTTTCGGACCGGCCAGCACCATACCTTCGCCCTTGGCGTTGATACGGGCACGGGTCATGTAGTACAGACCCAAGACCACGTCCTGGGAAGGAACGATGATCGGCTCACCGGAGGCAGGCGACAGGATGTTGTTGGTAGACATCATCAGGGCGCGCGCTTCCAGCTGGGCTTCCAGGGTCAGCGGTACGTGGACCGCCATCTGGTCACCATCGAAGTCCGCGTTATAGGCGGCACAAACGAGCGGGTGCAGCTGGATGGCCTTGCCTTCGATCAGGGTCGGTTCAAACGCCTGGATACCCAGACGGTGCAGGGTCGGTGCACGGTTCAGCAGGACCGGGTGTTCGCGGATCACTTCGTCCAGGATATCCCAAACGACGGCTTCTTCGCGCTCCACCATTTTCTTGGCGGCCTTGATGGTGGTCGCCAGACCACGGGATTCCAGCTTGCCATAGATGAAGGGCTTGAACAGTTCCAGCGCCATCTTCTTCGGCAGACCGCACTGATGCAGACGCAGCGTCGGACCTACGGTGATAACGGAACGACCGGAGTAGTCGACACGTTTACCCAGCAAGTTCTGACGGAAACGACCTTGCTTACCCTTGATCATGTCGGCCAGGGATTTCAGCGGGCGCTTGTTGGAGCCAGTGATGGCACGACCACGACGGCCGTTATCCAGCAGGGCATCCACGGACTCTTGCAGCATGCGCTTTTCGTTGCGCACTATGATGTCCGGAGCCGCCAGATCCAGCAGACGCTTCAGGCGGTTGTTACGGTTGATCACGCGACGGTACAGATCGTTCAGATCGGAAGTCGCGAAACGGCCGCCGTCCAGCGGTACCAGCGGACGCAGGTCCGGCGGCAGCACAGGCAGCACTGTCATGATCATCCACTCCGGCTTGTTGCCGGACTGCAGGAAGGCTTCCATCAGCTTCAGACGCTTGGTGGTCTTCTTGCGCTTGGTCTCGGAGTTGGTTTGATCCAGCTCCTCGCGCATGGTCTTGACTTCACCTTCCAGATCGATGGCACGCAGCAATGCAAGGATCGCTTCGGCACCCATCTTGGCGTCGAATTCGTCGCCCCACTCTTCCAGCGCGTCCAGATAGTTCTCTTCGGACAGCATCTGGCTGCGCTCGAGGTTGGTCATGCCGGGTTCGATAACCACATAGGATTCGAAATACAGCACGCGCTCGATGTCACGCAGGGTCATGTCCAGCAGCAGACCGATACGGGACGGCAGGGACTTCAGGAACCAGATGTGGGCAGTCGGGCTGGCCAGCTCGATGTGGCCCATGCGCTCACGACGGACCTTGGTCTGGGTCACTTCTACGCCGCACTTCTCGCAGATCACACCACGGTGTTTCAGGCGCTTGTACTTGCCGCACAGACACTCGTAGTCCTTCACCGGTCCGAAGATACGGGCGCAGAACAGACCATCACGTTCCGGCTTGAAAGTCCGGTAGTTGATGGTCTCAGGCTTTTTGACCTCACCGAATGACCAGGAGCGGATCATGTCAGGAGAGGCCAGACCGATCTTGATACTGTCAAACTCTTCGGTCTTGGTCTGAGCCTTCAAAAACTTGAGTAAGTCTTTCACGTGTTTCCCCTGTCAGGAGTCTAACCTCGGCGCCCTGCTGCCAAAGCAGCAGGGCGCCCACGTCAATTCTCGAACAATAAGAGCGAGCTCTTACTCTTCGTCCAGCTCGATGTTGATACCCAGAGAGCGGATTTCCTTCAACAGTACGTTGAAGGATTCGGGCATGCCCGGCTCCATACGGTGGTCGCCATCCACGATGTTCTTGTACATCTTGGTACGGCCATTCACATCGTCAGACTTGACGGTCAGCATTTCCTGCAGGGTATATGCCGCACCGTAAGCCTCCAGGGCCCACACTTCCATCTCACCGAACCGCTGACCACCGAACTGTGCCTTACCACCCAGCGGCTGCTGGGTAACCAGGCTGTAGGAGCCGGTAGAACGCGCGTGCATCTTGTCGTCTACCAAGTGGTTCAGCTTCAGCATGTACATGTAACCCACGGTGACCTTACGCTCGAAGGCGTTGCCGGTACGACCGTCGAACAGGGAGATCTGACCGGATTCCGGCAGATCGGCCAGCTTCAGCAATGCCTTGATTTCGCGCTCTTTGGCACCATCAAAGACAGGTGTAGCAACCGGCAGACCCTTACGCAGGTTACCCGCAAGGGTACGTACGTCGTCATCAGACAGCTCGGCGATGTTCACTTGCTGGGTGTCTTTCTCGCCCAGGTCATAGACCTGTTGCAGGAAGTCACGCATCTCGTGCAGCTCGCGCTGATCCTTGATCATGCGGTCGATCTTCTCGCCGATACCCTTGGCCGCGAGGCCCAGGTGTACTTCGAGGATCTGACCGATGTTCATACGGGACGGTACGCCCAACGGGTTCAGTACGATGTCGACCGGACGGCCGAACTCGTCATGGGGCATGTCCTCGACCGGACAGATCTTGGAGATAACACCCTTGTTACCGTGACGGCCCGCCATCTTGTCACCCGGTTGGATGCGACGCTTGACTGCCAGGTAAACCTTGACGATTTTCAGTACGCCCGGCGCCAGATCATCACCCTGGATAATCTTGCGACGTTTGTTCTCAAACTTCTTGTCGAAGTCGGCTTTCAGCTCGATGTGCTGTTCGGCGATCTGCTCCAGCTCGATCTGCTTGGCTTCATCTTCGATGGCCAATTCAAACCACTTGGAACGATCCAGCTTGTTCAGACGATCTTCGCTGTAACCGGCGGCCAGCAGCAGGTTGCGGGAACGGCCGAAGATGCCGTCTTCCAGGATCTTGAACTCTTCGGTCAAGTCCTTCTTCGCTTCCTTCAACTGCATCTCTTCGATTTCTTTGGCGCGCTTGTCTTTTTCCACGCCATCGCGGGTAAAGACTTGCACGTCAACCACGGTACCGTACACACCGTTCGGCACACGCAGGGAGGAGTCCTTCACATCGGAGGCCTTCTCACCGAAGATGGCGCGCAGCAGCTTCTCTTCCGGGGTCAGCTGGGTTTCACCCTTGGGTGTTACCTTGCCGACCAGGATGTCGCCGCCCTTCACTTCGGCACCCACGTAGACGATACCGGACTCGTCCAGCTTGGACAGAGCGGCTTCACCCACGTTCGGAATGTCGGCAGTGATCTCTTCCGGACCCAGCTTGGTGTCACGGGAGATACAGGCCAGTTCCTGGATGTGGATGGTGGTCAGGCGATCTTCCTGTACCACGCGCTCATTCACCAGGATCGAGTCTTCGAAGTTGTAGCCGTTCCACGGCATGAAGGCGACACGCAGGTTTTGGCCCAGCGCCAGTTCGCCCAGGTCGGTAGACGGGCCGTCAGCCAGCACGTCACCCGCCATCACCGGCTCACCCAACATCACGCAAGGACGCTGGTTGATACAGGTGTTCTGGTTGGAACGGGTGTACTTGGTCAGGCTGTAGATGTCGATGCCGGCTTCGCCAGGCAGCAGCTCATCTTCATTGACCTTAATCACGATACGGGAGGCGTCGACGTAGTCGATCATGCCGCCACGCTTAGCCACTACGGTAACACCGGAGTCAACGGCCACGGCGCGTTCCATACCGGTACCTACCAGCGGCTTGTCAGCACGCAGAGTCGGTACGGCCTGACGTTGCATGTTCGAACCCATCAGGGCTCGGTTAGCATCATCGTGTTCCAGGAACGGGATCAGGGCCGCTGCCACAGATACGATCTGTTGCGGGCTCACGTCCATGTACTGGATCTGGTCGGCGTTCATAAAGGTGGATTCACCCTTGTGACGGCACGGGATCAACTCGTCTTTCAGACGGCCATCTTCGGTGGTCGCGGCGTTGGCCTGTGCGATCACGTACTTGCCTTCTTCAATGGCTGACAGGTAGTCCACTTCATCGGTGATCACACCATCGATGACCTTGCGGTACGGGGTCTCGAGGAAACCGTACTCGTTGGTGCGGGAATACACGGACAGCGAGTTGATCAGACCGATGTTCGGACCTTCCGGAGTCTCGATGGGGCACAGACGACCGTAGTGAGTCGGGTGTACATCTCGAACTTCGAAGCCGGCACGCTCACGGGTCAGACCGCCCGGGCCCAGCGCGGAAATACGACGCTTGTGGGTCACTTCGGACAGCGGGTTGTTCTGGTCCATGAACTGGGACAGCTGGCTGGAACCGAAGAACTCTTTGACCGCGGCGGAGATCGGCTTGGCGTTGATCAGATCCTGCGGCATCAGGGTGTCCAGGTCGCCCAGGGAGAGACGCTCCTTGACCGCACGCTCGACACGCACCAGACCGACGCGGAACTGGTTTTCTGCCATTTCACCGACAGAACGGATACGACGGTTACCCAGGTGGTCGATATCATCCACCTCGTCATTACCGTTACGGATGTCGATCAGGCGCTTCATTACTTCGACGATGTCGTCTTTGGTCAGCACGCCAACGCCGGTCTCGTCTTCACGACCCAGACGGCGGTTGAACTTCATCCGACCCACGGTAGACAGGTCGTAACGCTCGGAAGAGAAGAACAGGTTCTCGAACAGCTGCTCGGCCGCTTCGCGAGTGGGCGGCTCGCCCGGACGCATCATGCGGTAGATCTCGACCAGAGCTTCCAGGCGGCTGGAGCTGGAGTCGATGCGCAGGGTCTCGGACATGTAGGCACCGTGGTCCAGTTCGTTGGTGAACAGAACCTCGAAGTGCTTGAAGCCGGCTTGGGACAGATTGGCTACCGCTTCCAGGCTCAGAGCCTGGTTGGCAGTCACGACCATTTCACCAGTTTGTGGGTGCGCGTAGTTCTTGGCTGCAACTTTGCCAACAACATACTCTACCGGCACCTCGATCTGGGTGATGGCGTCTTTTTCCAACTGACGGATATGACGGGCAGTGACACGACGACCGGTCTCAACCACCACGGAGCCATTGGCAATGATGTCGAAGGTCGCAGTCTCACCACGCAGGCGCTCGGGCACCAGATCCATCATCAACTTGCCATCTTTGACCTCGAAACCAATGGTCTCAAAGAAGGTGGCCAGGATTTCTTCGGAACTGAAGTCCAGGGCGCGCAGAATAATGGAGGCCGGCAGTTTACGACGACGGTCGATACGGACAAACAGGTTGTCTTTCGCATCGAACTCGAAGTCCAGCCAGGAGCCACGGTAGGGGATAACGCGGGCGTTATACAGTACCTTACCGGATGAATGTGTTTTGCCTTTATCGTGGTCGAAGAAGACGCCCGGGCTGCGGTGCAGCTGGGAGACGATAACCCGTTCGGTACCATTGATGACAAAGGTGCCGTTCTCGGTCATGAGCGGAATTTCGCCCATGTACACTTCTTGTTCCTTGATATCTTTGACGGTGCCGGCAGCTGCTTCACGGTCGTACAGAACCATACGAAGCTTGACACGCAGCGGCGCGGAGTAGGTCACTCCACGGATCTGGCATTCTTTTACGTCAAATACCGGCTCACCCAGGCGATAGCTGACATACTGAAGCTCAGCACTACCGGAGTAACTGGTGATCGGGAAAACGCTACGGAAAGCGGCCTCTAGGCCATATTCACCTTCCGGGTCAGCCTCGATGAACTGCTTGAAGGAGTCCAGCTGAATGGACAACAGATAAGGCGTGTCCAGTACCTGGTCTCGCTTACCGAAGTCCTTACGAATGCGTTTTTTTTCGGTATAAGAGTAAACCATAGGGTTCCTCAGCTCGCTGATAAGTGACCCACTCTGTCCCGCGGGACAGCTCTGTCTCAACACCGTTTTGTGTTGGCCCGGACGATGAGGCGGTCCGGATTGCTGGTGCACCGAGAGTCGTAAACGGTGTGAAATGCTCTCAGTCTACAGCGCAAAAAGGCTGGTGAACAAACATTCACCAGCCCTAGCCTGTTTTATCAGGCTAATCTACATAAATGCAGATTATTTGATCTCAACAGAAGCACCGGCAGCTTCCAGCTCTTTCTTCAGAGCTTCAGCTTCGTCTTTGGAGACGGCTTCTTTCAGGTTGGTCGGAGCGGCTTCTACCAGGTCCTTGGCTTCTTTCAGGCCCAGGCCGGTGGCAGCACGAACGGCCTTGATGACGGCAACTTTGTTGGCGCCAGCAGCAGTCAGAACTACGTCGAACTCGGTCTTCTCTTCTACTGCTTCAGCGGCCGGACCGGCAGCTACAGCAACAGCGGCAGAAACACCGAACTTCTCTTCCATTGCTTCGATCAGCTCAACAACTTCCATTACGGACATGGAAGCAACGGCTTCGATGATTTGGTCTTTAGTGATAGACATGACAAAAATTCCTGATGTTGAATAAACTCAAACAGCCTAAATAGGCGAGAATCAAGCAGCAGCTTGTTTCTGGTCGCGAACAGCAGCGATAGTACGAACCAGCTTGCCAGCAGAGGCTTCCTTCATGGTAGCCATCAACTTCGCAATTGCTTCGTCGTAGGTCGGCAGCGTGGCCAGACGATCAATTTGTGCTGCGGCGATAAACTCACCGTTAAAAGCGCCAGCCTTGATTTCGAACTTTTGGTTCGCTTTGGCAAACTCTTTGAACAGACGAGCGGCAGCGCCCGGGTGTTCGTTAGAGAAAGCAATCAAGGTAGGACCAGTCAATACGTCGTTCAGGCAACCGAATTCGGTGCCCTCTACCGCGCGACGCAGCAGGGTGTTACGCACAACGCGCATGTACACACCGGCTTCACGAGCGGATTTACGCAGGACGGTCATCTTGTCAACAGTCACACCGCGAGAATCGGCTACAACTGCAGACAGAGCGCCTTTGGCAGCTTCGTTGACTTCAGCAACAATTGCCTTTTTGTCTTCGAGTCCCAATGCCATTGGCTTAACTCCTGGATTGAATCTGAGTCTCATGACTCAGTACTGACACATCCCCCCTACCTTCACAACAGAGGGGAACGATGCGGTAGCAGGATTCCAGAAGAGAAAGAAAACTTTCTCGCTGGGTTTCCGGCACCGTCTACGCAGGAAAGATTAAGGCCTTGCAGCCACCTGCGGTCTTGGACGGAGGTCGAAACCCCCAACCAATCAAGGCGCAAAATTATAGATTAAATTTTGCGCCTTGTAAAATCCATCAATTAGCCCTGAGCTTCCAAAGAAGCTTGGTCTACGGCAACACCGGCACCCATGGTGGTGGAGATGCTGACTTTCTTGATGAAGATGCCTTTGGCGGAAGAGGGTTTGCCCTTTTTCAGAGCAACCAGCAGAGCTTCCAAGTTTTCTTTCAGCTGAACTTCGTTGAAAGAAACCTTACCCAGAGTGGTATGGATGATACCATTCTTGTCATTGCGGTAACGAACCTGACCGGCTTTAGCATTCTTCACAGCTTCAGCAACGTTCGGGGTAACGGTACCCACTTTCGGGTTAGGCATCAGGCCGCGCGGGCCCAGGATCTGGCCCAGTTGACCAACAACGCGCATGGCATCCGGGGATGCGATAACGACGTCGAAGTTCATCTCGCCTTTCTTGACCAGCTCGGCCAGGTCATCCATACCAACCAGCTCAGCACCGGCAGCCTTGGCGGCTTCGGCGTTGGCGCCCTGGGTGAATACGGCGACACGGATGTCACGACCGGTACCGTGCGGCAGTACAGTAGCACCACGTACGTTCTGGTCAGATTTACGAGCATCGATACCCAGGTTAACGGCAACGTCAACGCTTTCAACGAACTTGGCGGTAGCCAGTTCTTTCAGCAGGGCAATGGCTTCGTTGATGGAGTACTCTTTGGTACCGTCAACTTTTTCGCGAATAACGCGCATACGCTTGGAAAGTTTTGCCATTGTCTTAATCCTCCACTACCAGGCCCATGGAACGAGCGGAGCCTGCGATGCAACGTACTTTTGCATCCAGATCGGCACCAGTCATATCCGGCTCTTTGGTCTTGGCGATTTCTTGCAGCTGAGCAACAGTCACCTTACCAACCTTGTCTTTGTTCGGCTTGGCGGAACCAGACTGGATACCAGCGGCTTTCTTCAGCAGGAAGGAAGCAGGCGGAGTCTTGGTTTCGAAGGTGAAGGAACGGTCGCTGTAAACGGTGATCACGACCGGAGTCGGTGAACCTTTTTCCAGCTTTTCTGTACGAGCGTTGAACGCCTTACAGAATTCCATGATGTTCACACCGTGCTGACCCAGAGCAGGACCAACGGGAGGGCTGGGGTTAGCACTGCCAGCCTTAACTTGCAGCTTGATATAAGCTGTGACTTTCTTAGCCATTACGAAAATACCTCAAAAATGGGTTCTAGCGCCTCGGAGACATGCTCCTGCAAACGGCTCCCCAACAAATAAAGGGGCAGCGAATTATAGAGATAATCGCTGCCCCTGACAACCGTTAAACGTATAGAGTTTAATCAGCCCTTTTCGACCTGACCAAAATCCAGTTCTACCGGCGTTGAGCGACCGAAGATCAATACGGAGACCTTCACGCGGCTCTTCTCGTAGTCCACTTCTTCAACGGTACCGTTGAAGTCAGCGAACGGACCATCGGCAACCCGCACCATTTCACCCGGTTCAAACAGGGTTTTCGGACGCGGCTTGTCATGGGCATCTTGCAGACGATTGAGGATGGCATCCGCTTCCTTATCGGAGATAGGAGCAGGACGATCGGAGGTGCCACCGATGAAGCCCATGACCCGTGGTACATTGCGTACCAGGTGCCATGTGGTCTCGTCCATCATCATCTGGACCAGGACATAACCCGGGAAAAATTTGCGCTCACTCTTGCGCTTCTGGCCGGCACGCATCTCGACCACTTCTTCGGTCGGGACCAGCACTTCGCCAAACAGCTCTTCCATGCCATGCATCTTGATATGTTCACGCAGGGATTTGGCAACCCGGCCTTCATAGCCGGAAAATGCCTGCACGACATACCATCTCATACGTTGTTCACGTTGTTCAGTCATGGCTTTTCCTTACACACCGGTAATCAGGTTGACCAACCAGACCAAGGCACCGTCCAGAACGAACAGCAACAGCCCCATCACGGCGGTCACCGCCAGCACAATCAGGGTTGTCTGAATGGCTTCCTGACGGGTTGGCCAAACGACCTTGCGGACTTCCAGGCGCGACTCACGAGCAAAAGCCAGTGTTGCCTTGCCCTTGGTGGTTTGCAGGGCTACTGCACCTGCAGCAGCGATGACAACGACCACACCCAGGGCGCGGACGGCTGCGACAACATCGGTGAGCAGGTAATTACCCACTACAGCGGCCGCCAGGATGATGAAAACCAGGCCCCAAAGAAGGGTATCCTTGCTTCCGCCCTGTCCCTCAGAACTAACACTCATACAACCCACCTGTATCTGACGTAACCAAAGACACAAAAGCCCCGTACGAGACGAGGTATATGGCAGGGGCGGCAGGACTCGAACCCGCAACCATCGGTTTTGGAGACCGCTGTTCTACCAATTCGAACTACGCCCCTGCATAAGAAAGCCCCTATTATAGGGGCTTTGCTTTATTTATGTAAGCCAAGATTAAGCGATAACTTTGGCTACAACACCAGCACCTACGGTACGGCCACCTTCACGGATAGCGAAACGCAGGCCGTCGTCCATCGCGATCGGCGCGATCAGGGTAACAACCATTTTGATGTTGTCGCCTGGCATGACCATCTCTACGCCTTCCGGCAGCTCGATGGTACCGGTCACGTCGGTAGTACGGAAGTAGAACTGCGGACGGTAGCCCTTGAAGAACGGGGTATGACGACCACCTTCTTCTTTGGACAGCACGTACACTTCAGATTCGAACTTGGTGTGCGGCTTGATGGAGCCCGGCTTGGCCAGTACCTGACCACGCTCAACTTCTTCACGCTTCACGCCACGCAGCAGCGCGCCAACGTTCTCACCGGCACGACCTTCGTCCAGCAGTTTGCGGAACATTTCAACACCGGTACAGGTGGTAGAAACGGTGTCTTTGATACCGACGATTTCTACAGTCTCACCTACCTTGACGATACCGCGCTCTACACGACCGGTAACTACGGTACCACGGCCAGCGATGGAGAAGACGTCTTCGATAGGCATCAGGAACGGCTGGTCAATGGCGCGCTCCGGCTCCGGGATGTAGGTATCCAGGTGGTGAGCCAGCTCGATGATCTTCTCTTCCCATGCAGCGTCGCCTTCCAGTGCTTTCAGCGCGGAACCACGTACTACCGGCAGGTCATCACCCGGGAAGTCGTACTCGGTCAGCAGTTCACGAACTTCCATCTCGACCAGTTCGAGCAGCTCTTCGTCGTCTACCATGTCGCACTTGTTCATGAACACGATCATGTACGGGATACCAACCTGGCGACCCAGCAGGATGTGCTCACGAGTTTGCGGCATCGGGCCGTCAGTCGCGGCTACTACCAGGATCGCGCCGTCCATCTGGGCAGCACCGGTGATCATGTTCTTAACGTAGTCGGCGTGACCCGGGCAATCTACGTGGGCGTAGTGACGGATCGCGGTGTCGTATTCTACGTGGGAGGTGTTGATGGTGATGCCACGCTCACGCTCTTCCGGTGCCTTGTCGATCTGGTCGAAGGCGAAAGCTTTACCACCGAAGTGCTTGGCCAGCACGTTGGTGATGGCGGCGGTCAGGGTGGTTTTACCGTGGTCAACGTGGCCGATGGTACCCACGTTAACGTGCGGTTTATTACGCTCAAATTTTTCTTTAGACATGATCGTCCCTCTAAACTAACGCTGAGTACGCGGTGGCAAGCTAACCACAGAACAGTTTATATGATGGATTTGAATCAGGGGGACAGAGAGGATGGTGCTGGCAGGCAGGTTCGATTGCCGAACTCACCCTAGGGTGTGGCTTTCAGAATTACCTGAGCCATATCAGCATCTTGGAGCGGGCAGCGGGAATCGAACCCGCATCATCAGCTTGGAAGGCTGAGGTAATAGCCATTATACGATGCCCGCATTTCTCTAACCCAAAGAACTCAAACCGCAGAGAAATATGGTGGAGGGAGAAGGATTCGAACCTTCGAAGGCAGAGCCGTCAGATTTACAGTCTGATCCCTTTGGCCGCTCGGGAACCCCTCCGATTGCACGAATGCCACAACGGTAATTCTGCTTGCACCCGTTGTTTTTGTCGCTTTTGCTGGGCAAATAGACGACAGACATCCAAGCGTCGCGCATTTTATGGTAAGGATTTTGGGGATGCAACCATTGCGCCCTGCAAAATGTGCATTATTGCCGGGATCTATGCAAAAAAACGCTCCGCCACCGCCCCAACCGGACGCGTCCCTTGTCGCTCCCGATCCCTTGGTGTATGGTCGCCCTGCCCAAGAAACAGTGATGACACCATGACGACAGAGCATAACCCCTATTTGCAATTCACCCGCGAACAATGGGCGTTATTGCGCGATGCGGTCCCCCTGACCCTGACAGAGACGGACCTGCACACCCTGCGTGGCATCAACGAGAAGGTGTCATTGCGCGAGGTGGAAGAGATCTATCTGCCCCTTTCCCGTTTGCTCAATCTCTACGTCAAGGCCAAGCAGCGCCGCAGTCGGGTGCTGGAGCAGTTTCTCGGCCAGTCCCGTGGCAAGGGCACCTATATCATCAGCATCGCCGGCAGCGTGGCAGGGGGAAAGAGCACCACGGCCCGCATCCTGCAAGCATTGCTGGAACGCTGGCCCGAACACCCGCGGGTAGAACTGGTTACCACGGATGGCTTCCTTTATCCCAACAAGGAGCTGGAAGAGCGTGGGCTGATGCGCCGCAAGGGTTTTCCGGAATCCTACGACATCCGCCATCTGGTGGAGTTTGTCGCTAACATCCGTGCGGGTCACGAGAAGGTCGAGGCCCCCGTCTATTCTCACCTCATCTACGACATCCAGCCCGATGAGAAGAAGGTGGTGGAACAGCCGGACATCCTGATACTGGAGGGGCTCAACGTGCTGCAGAGCGGCATGGATTACCCCCAGGATCCCCACAGAGTCTTCGTGTCGGATTTTGTCGACTTCTCCATCTATGTGGACGCCGACGCCGAGCTGCTGCGCGCCTGGTACATCGATCGCTTCCTCAAGTTCCGCAGCGGCGCCTTCTCGGATCCGGACTCCTACTTCCACCACTATGCCAAGCTCGCGGAAAGCGAGGCGACCGAGATTGCCAGCAACATATGGCAAGACATCAACTATCTGAATCTGCAAGAGAACATCTTGCCGACCCGGGAGCGAGCCAACCTGATCCTGACCAAGGGACAGGAGCACGCCATCGAGCAGATCAAGCTGCGCAAGTAATCGCAACGGCCGACGGATAACGAAGAGGGGGCCCGCAGGCCCCCTCTTCTATTGGATTCACATGAGCCGATCCCGCTCAATCCCCCCGGCGCAGGGAGATCTCCCCTCCCAGATAGACCTTGATCCCCTCGTCCGTCTCCAGCCGCAGGGCACCACGATCGTCGATGCCCCGGGCTATGCCGCGGATCACCTGCTCCCCCATCAGCAACTTCACCGGTTGGTCGGCAAAGTAGTCGAGCCGATTCCAGCTTTCGACGAAGCTCGCCAGACCACTCTGCTCGAAAGTCTGCATGGCCGCTTGCAGATGCAGGAGTACGCAGGCCGCCAACTGGTTGCGATCCACCAGTTCGGGCTGAACGTGGCGCAGCTCTGACCAGGCCTGATCGATCTTCTCTCCCTGCTGACTCGGCATCGCCAGATTGAGGCCAATGCCGATCACCAGATGGCAGCTGGCGCCGGCGCTGCCGCTCATCTCTACCAGTATGCCCGCCAGCTTGCGGCCCTGGTAATAGAGGTCGTTCGGCCACTTGAGCTCCACCCCGGGGTAACCGAGGGATTCCAGCGCCTCCACCACGGCCACCCCCACCGCCAGACTCAGCCCCATGGCCGCCGCCATGCCCTGCTCAAGCCGCCAGTACATGCTGAGGATCAGCTGACAGCCGAAGGGGGAGACCCAGGGCTTGCCACGGCGCCCTCGACCGGCGGTCTGACACTCCGCCAAGCAACTTTCGCCGGAGCTCAGCTGGTTGACCCGCTCAAACAGATACTGGTTGGTGGAGTCGATCACCGAGAAGCAGTGCACCGGCGCCATGGGGGCCAGTGCCTGCAGCTGCGCCTTGTCATAGAGTGCCATGGGAACTGCCAGGCGGTACCCCTTGCCGGTCAGGCTGAACAGATCCAGCCCGAGCTCCTTGAGGGCGGCCATGTGCTTGCTCACCGCAGCCCGGCTGATGCCAAGCTGCTCCCCCAGCTGTTCGCCGGAATGAAACTGGCCGTCGCTCAGCAAGGTGATCAGGGTCTGTCTGACGGGGGTGAGGGTCATGCCAGCACCTCGTCCAGCCAGGTCTCGCCGGTGAGCCCCATGAAACGTACCTCGTGCTCCAACACCACGCCGAACTTGTGCTCCACGCTGTCACGCACATGGGCCGCGAGGGCGATGAGCTCCATGGCGCTGGCGCCCCCGAGGTTGACCAGCACCAGCGCCTGCTCCTGATGCACGGCGGCGCGGCCGATGGCAAAGCCCTTGAGCCCGCACTGATCGATGAGCCAGCCCGCCGCCAGCTTGGCCTGCCCCTCCCCGGCCGGATAGCAGGGCATCAGTGGATACTGCTGTTTCAGGCTTCCTGCCAGTGCGGTGGGCACCACCGGGTTCTTGAAGAAGCTGCCGGCATTGCCGAGCACGGCCGGATCCGGCAGCTTGGCCATGCGGGTGGCACAGACGGTGTCGAAGATGGCCTGCGCCGAAGGCTGCTCACCGAGCGCGGCCAGCGGGCCATAACCCGCCACCGGCTGCCAGGCCTTGGGCAGGCGCAAGCCAACGGCGGTGATGAAGTGGGAGTCCTGATAATCGTGCTTGAAGATGCTGTCGCGATAGCCGAACCGGCAGTCGGCCGCCGCGATGCGCTCCACCTCGCCGCTCTGCCAGTTGAATGCCTCCACATAGGCACAGAAATGGGCCAGCTCGACCCCGTAGGCGCCTATGTTCTGCACCGGGGCCGCACCGACGGTACCCGGGATCAGCGCCAGATTCTCCAGCCCGTGCCAACCCTGTTGCAGGGCATGGCGCACCAGCTGGTGCCACTCCTCCCCCGCCGCCACATGCAGCAACCAGTGGCTGCCGTCATCCTGCAGTTCGATGCCTTTCATTCGGTTGAGCACGATCAGACCGGAAAAATCATTGCAGAACAAGATGTTGCTCCCACCACCCAGCACCAGGCGTGGCAGGGCACTCAACTCTGGATTGGCCCGCAACTGGCAGAGATCATCCAACTTGGCGACTTCGGCAAGCCAGAGGCAGTGTGCGTCCAAGCCCAGGGTATTGAGGGCCGACAGGGGGGCATGGGGAGTGAGTTTCATCTGCGTGTTCCGACAAGGGCAAGGGCGCAGTTTACCCCAGATCCCCGGGACGAAAAACCCGGGTACTGTTCGGACTCAAACCGCTGGAGTAGAGTAGCCCCTTCAGTCCGTTGAGGAAGCATGAATGAACAATCAATTCGCCGTCATCGGCCTCGGCCTGTTCGGCAGCGCACTGTGTGAAGAGCTGCAGTTGCAGAATGCCGAGGTGCTGGCCATCGATATCGACGAGAGCAAGACCCGTCAGATCGCAACCCTGTGCAACCACGTCATCGTCGCCGATGCCACCGATGAGGCCACGGTCGCCGAGCTGGGACTGGCCAACTTCGACATCGTCTTCGTGGCCATCGGCGACAACCTCGAGACCAGCATTCTCACCACGCTGGTGCTGAAAGAAGCGGGAGTGAAGAAGGTGTGGGTCAAGGCGCGCGACAAGTTCCACGCCAAGATCCTGCAGAAGGTGGGGGCCGACAAGGTGATCAACCCGGAGTGGGACATGGGCCGCCGGGTCGCTCAGAGCATGCTGGACAACCGCCTGTTCGACTACCTGGAGCTGGGGCACGAGATGGTGCTGACCGAGTTTGTAATCGGCCTGCAACAGAATGGTCGCACCCTGGCCGATCTCAATCTGCTGCAACAGAACGACTTCCAGTTGCTGGCCATCAAGCGCGGCGAGGTATTGCACAACGTGCTGACCGGCAAGATGGAGCTGCAACTCGGTGACATCCTGATCCTCGCCGGCAACAAGCACGCCATCGATCACTGGCTCGACACCCTATGATCAACTGGCGCAGCAACTACGCCTTCGCCCTGCATCGGGATACCGAGTCCCGCTGGAGTGAAGCCAGGCTGATCTTGGGCAGCTTTCTCATCATCCTCCTGATCGGAACCCTGTTTCTGGTGCAGCCCTCGAGTCACAAGGGCGAGGTCACCTTCATCAATGCCCTGTTCACCGCGACCTCGGCCATCAGTGTGACCGGTCTCGGGGTGGTGGATACCGGTACCGCCTTTACTCTTCAAGGACAGATCATCCTGCTGATACTGATGGAGATAGGGGGCCTCGGTCAGATGACCATGACCCTGCTGCTCATCGCCATGTTCAGCAAGCGGGTCGGCCTGCGCCAACAGATACTGGCGAAGGAGGCGCTGGGCCAGGAGGGATCGGTCAACATCATCCAGCTGGTGAAGCGCATCGTGCTGTTCGCCCTGATAGCCCAACTGATCGGCACCGCCATCATGGCCATTCGCTGGGTACCGGAGATGGGCTGGGGCCATGGTCTCTACGTCAGCTTTTTCCACGCGGTCTCGGCCTTCAACAACGCCGGCTTCTCGCTGTTTGCCAACAACCTCATCGACTACAGAGACGACCCCATCATCAGCCTGACCATACCGGCCCTGCTCATCCTCGGCGGGATAGGTTTCACCGTCATCGTCGATCTTGTGCGCAACCATCGCTGGCGCAAGATGAAGCTGCACAGCAAGCTGATGCTGCTGATGACCCCCGCCCTGCTGCTGCTGGGCACCCTGATGTTCTGGCTGCTGGAGCACAACAATCCCGCCACGCTCGGCAACGCCGGGCCCGGTGGCCAACTGCTGGCGGCCTTCTTCCAGTCGGCCACGGCGCGCACGGCCGGCTTCAACACGGTGGACATCGGTCAGATGGTGCCGGCCTCCCTGCTGTTCATGATGATGTTGATGTTCATCGGTGCCGGTGCCACCTCGACGGGGGGCGGTATCAAGGTCACCACCTTCGCCGTGGTGTTGCTGGCCACCAGGGCCTTCCTGACCAAACGACCCCATGTCACCGCGTTTGGCCGTACCCTGTCGCCCCAGATAGTGACCCGTTCACTCGCCATCATCATCGTCAGCGTCATGGTATTGATGCTGGCCATGTTCCTGTTGATGCTCACAGAGTCGCAACCCTTCGACAAGATCATGTTCGAGACCGTCTCGGCCTTTGCCACCGTCGGCCTCTCGACCGGCATCACCGCCTCCCTGAGCGAGCCGGGCAAGCTCATCCTGGTGCTGGTAATGATCTGCGGCCGTCTCGGTCCGCTGACCCTGGCCATCATGCTCTCCAGACCGAGCGAGACCCGGATCCGCTACCCGGAAGAGAACGTCTACACCGGCTGATTGCCGCCAGATAGAGAGAGGGGCCAATGGCCCCTCTCTCTTTACCGCCGCAACTAACCGCCAAGCGCTCAGATCGCTCATGCCGCCTTGCTTCTGGCCGGGCGCTTGCCCGTCCCCTTGCGGGGCGCCGCACCTTTACCACTGGCCGCCGCACTCTTGCGGCTGAAGCGCCGCTTGCTGGCCCCCGGCACCTCCCTGGGCAGGGCGCTGAAGCTGGCTCCCGAATCCTGTCTGGCACCATCGATCAAGGCATTCAACTGATCCGTCAGCGGCCCCATAAATTGCTGGTAACCGGTTTGACGCTCGGCGATCCGACCCAGGTGTTGCTCCCACAGCGCCGTCATGTCCGGCGTGGTGGCGGTGGCGGGCAGCGCCAGGATCAGGGCCCGTCCGGTCGGGGTCGCCTTGATGCTCTTGCCCTGCCGCACCAGGAAGCGCCGCTTGAACAGCAGGTCTATGATGCCAGCCCGGGTCGCCTCGGTGCCCAGGCCATCGGTCTCGCGCAGGATCTTGCGGATCTCGGGATCCTGCACATGACGGGCTATGCCCGTCATGGCAGCCAGCAGGGTGGCATCGGTGAATGCCTTGGGTGCCTGGGTCATCTTCTCCAGCAGCTCGCCCCGCTCGCACGACAGTTGCTCCCCTTCTCGCAGCGCAGGCAGGGTGCCGGCCTCCTCCTCATCGTCCTCTTCGACCCCGAGCAGCGCCTTCCAGCCCGCCTTGAGGATGCGCCTCGCCTTGGCCTGGAACAGGCCGCCCGCGATACGCAGCAACACCCGGCTGTCGTTGTACTCGAACGGGGGATAGAACTGCAGCAGGTACTGACGGGCTACCAGGCCATAGAGCTTGCCCTCGTCGGCGGAGAGGCTGGCCAGGTTGCCATGTTTCTCGGTGGGGATGATGGCGTGATGGGCATCCACCTTGCCGTCATTCCACGCCTTGCTGCGGATCTTGCCATCCGCCTCGGCCACGGCGCGGGCCAGCGTCGGGGCCGTAGCGGCGATGGCATCCCGCACCTGGGGCGCCCTGTTGAAGTGATCGCTTGGCAGATAACGGCTGTCGGATCTGGGGTAGGTGATGAGCTTGTGGCGCTCGTAGAGGCTCTGGCAGACATCCAGCACCCGTTTGGCATCCATGCCAAACCGCTTGGCGGCATCGATCTGCAGGCTGGAGAGGTTGTAAGGCAGTGGCGCCGCCTGTTTCCGGGCTTGCTCTTCCACCTCCTCCACCTGGGCTGGCTGGCCCTGGATCCGCTCCACTACCTTGGCGGCCAGCGCCCGGTTGAGCACCCGTCCCTCCTCGTCCTGCCAGGGCGCACAGGCTTCGGAGGGCAGCCACTTGGCGCTGAACCTTTCGTTGCGCTCCGTCATCACATGGGCCAGTACCTCGTAGAAGGGTTTGGGCACGAAGGCGTCTATCTCGAGATCCCGCCGCACCACCAGCCCCAGCAGCGGCGTCTGCACCCGACCGACCGACAGCAGCTCGCTGCAGCCGGCCTTGCGCCCAAGCAGGGTGTAGGCGCGGGTCATGTTGATGCCATAGAGCCAGTCTGCGCGGCTGCGGGCCAGCGCCGACACCGCCAGCGGCACGAACTCCTTGTTGTCCCGCAGCTTGTCGAGGGCGCGGCGCACCGCGGGAGGATTGAGATCACTGATGAGGCAGCGCTGCACCGGCTTGGTCTTGGGATAGCCGAGGAAGTCGATCACCTCGTCCACCAGCAGCTGCCCTTCCCTGTCCGGGTCACCGGCATTGACCACGCAGTCGGCCTGCTTGATGAGCCGCTTGATCACGGCAAGCTGGCTCTTGGTCTTGGGCTTGGCCACCAGCTGCCACTGGGCAGGAACGATGGGAAGGTGCTCCATCCGCCACTGCTTGTAGGTGGTGTCATAAGCATCGGGCTCCGCCTGCTCCAGCAGGTGGCCGATACACCAGGTCACTACGTCTCCCTGTGCCGTCTCGATGAAACCCTCACCCTTCTTGTGAGGCTTGGGTAGAACATCGGCGATGGCACGGCCAAGGCTGGGCTTTTCGGCGATAAAGAGTCGCATGACGGAGACACCTGAATACTGTATATGCGAACAGTATACATTGCTCCCTCCACAAACCCCAAATCCTGCGGCGGGCCATATGACAGGAGCACGCCAGGGCCTGGACTGGCGTTCAACCTTTCCCCGCCTGAGCCTGGTTCAGTGCGGACCTGAGCTCATCTCGAGATTGGATTTTGATTTAAATTCACATAATGAACATGAGGCGAAATTTAAATCCATAAGTTGCACCATATCAAAATATAAACCATGACTGAGGTCAATCTCTCGAGTCTCAAGACTACTACTATATTGGTAATATCCGATTCGAAGGACACCGCCACCATGCTTGGAAAAATGTTGAGAAAGACCTGGTTCTGGCTCCTGCTGCTTGGAGCCCTGCTGGGCGTCGCGGCACTGGGAGTGACAGTCACAGTGCTGCACAAGACCAGCTCCACCGAATTTTGCGTCTCCTGCCACTCCATGCAGACAC
Source organism: Aeromonas sp. sif0611 (assembly GCF_019218845.1). Taxonomy (NCBI): domain Bacteria; kingdom Pseudomonadati; phylum Pseudomonadota; class Gammaproteobacteria; order Aeromonadales; family Aeromonadaceae; genus Aeromonas; species Aeromonas sp. sif0611. The sequence goes on from NZ_JAHUWU010000007.1 coordinate 29,699, forward strand.
CGCTCGCCGAGTATCAGGGCAGCGTCCACTTCCAGAATGTGAAGGGGATCCGCGCAGAGTGCGCCGACTGCCACATTCCCAATGAGCCAGCCTCCTACCTCTGGACCAAGATCCGCGCCGTGAAGGACATCTATCACGAGGCGATCGGCACGCTCGACACTCCCGAAAAATACGAAGCCCACAAGCTGCGCATGGCCCAGACGGTCTGGGATCAGCTCAAGGCCAATGACTCCGCCACCTGCCGCAGCTGCCACAGCTACGTCGCCATGGACATTCTGGCCCAGCGCCCCAACGCCCGCACCGAACACCCGGTCGCCATCAAGGAGGGGCAGACCTGCATCGACTGTCACCGTGGTGTCGCCCACATCATTCCCGACATGAGCGAGCTGGCAGCCGCCGGCGCGAGCGAACTGGCCGCCGCCGCCGCCCAGACTCCGGCCAGCGTCACCACCCGTTACGCCATCGCCACCACGCCCCTGTTCCTCGATGCCAAGGCCACCACGGACGAGGGTACCCTGATGCCGTCGACCCAGGTCGAGGTCCTAGCCAACGACAACGGCCGCGCCCAGGTGCAGATCGAGGGCTGGCAGCAGGACGGCGTGAGCGAGGTGTTCTACGCCGCCCCCGGCAAGCGCATCCTGAGCGTGCTGGTCGGCGATGCCGCCAAGCAGGCACTGATCACCGGCAAGAGCGAGACCGACGGCGCCACCAACCTCACCTGGCACCAGGTCAAGCTGACCGCCTGGGTGGCTCAGGCCCAGCTCATCGGCGATCAGGGCAAGCTGTGGCAATACGCCTCCACCCTGATGTCCAACAACTGTACCGGCTGCCACGGCCTGACCGCGCTGGATCACTTCAATGCCAACCAGTGGATCGGCGTCATCAAGGGCATGGAGTCCCGCACCTCCCTCACCCCGGAGCAGGCGCGCATGCTGACCCAATACGTGCAGAAACACGCCAGTGACATGAGCGCGGCACACTAAGGCTGGAACAGAGGAATTCGATATGACTTTTTTCAATGATCAACAGACCAATCTGTCCCGCCGCAGCCTGCTCAAGGGCCTGGGGGCCTGCGCCGCCCTGCCCCTGCTTGGTGCCCTGTTCCCGAAGCACGCCCTGGCCCAGGCCATCAGCACAGCGCTGGAGCAGTTCCCCACCCTGGTCCCCGCCCAGAAGGGCATACTGACCGGCGCCCACTGGGGAGCCTTCGAGGCCATCGTCGCCGATGGCCGCATGGTGCGGGTCCAGCCGGTGGCCGACGATCCGGCACCGAATGACCTCATCGACATGGCGCCCTTCCAGGTCCATGCCAAGAACCGTATCAAGTACCCCATGGTGCGCAAGAGCTGGCTGGAGCACGGCCCGGGCGCCAAGCCCGAGCTGCGCGGCGCCGACGAGTGGGTGCGGGTGAGCTGGGAGCAGGCCATCGAACTGGTGGCCGGCGAGATCCAGCGGGTCCAGCGCGACGCCGGCCCCCAGGCGATCCACGCCGGCTCCTACGGCTGGAAGAGTGTGGGCATGTTCCACAACAGCCGCACCCTGCTGCACCGCCTGATGAACCTCGCCGGGGGCTTCACCGGCTATGCCGGGGACTACTCCACCGGTGCGGCTCAGGTGATCATGTCCCACGTGATGGGCTCCATCGAGGTGTACGAGCAGCAGACCGCCTGGCCGAACGTGGTGGAACACGCCGAACTGGTGGTGCTCTGGGGGGTCAATGCCCAGGTCACCCTGAAGAACAGCTGGAACATGCCGGATCACGAGGGTCAGGCAGGCTTCAAGGCGCTGAAAGAGAAAGGCACCCGGGTCATCAGCATCGATCCCGTCTACAACGAGACCGCCAAGCTGGCCAACGCCGAGTGGATTGCGCCGAACGCCTACACTGACGTGGCCATGATGCTGGGGGTGGCCCACACCCTCTATAGCGAGAAGAAGCACGATCAGGCCTTCCTCGACCGCTACGCCGTCGGCTTCGACAAGTTCCTCGCCTACCTGCTTGGCCAGGACGACGGACAGCCTAAGAGCGCCGAGTGGGCGAGTACCGTCTGCGGCGTCGAGGCCAAGGTGATTCGCCAGCTGGCTCTCGACATGGCGGCCAAGCGCACCATGATCATGGCCGGCTGGGGCATGCAGAGACAGCACCACGGGGAGCAGCCAAACTGGATGCTGGTCACCCTGGCGGCCATGCTGGGCCAGATCGGCCTGCCGGGCGGCGGTTACGGCTTCAGCTACCACTACTCTTCCGGTGGCAGTCCCACCGCCAAGGGGGGGATCCTGGCGGGTATCTCCGCCGGCAACGCGCCCAAGAACAGCCCGGCCCCCATTCCGGTGGCCCGCATCGCCGACTGTCTCGCCAATCCGGGCAAAACCATCGACTTCAACGGTCGCAAGGTGACCTATCCGGACATCAAGCTGGTCTATGTGGCGGGTGGCAACCCCTTCCACCACCATCAGGACACCAACAACCTGCTGCAGGCCTGGCGCAAGCCGCAGACCGTGATCGTTCACGAACCCTACTGGACCGCCACCGCCAAGCACGCCGACATAGTGCTGCCGGTCACCACCAGCTACGAGCGCAACGATCTGGAGATGGGGGGCGACTACTCCCAGCGCTATGTGTTTCCCATGCACCAGTGCGTGCCGCCCCAGCACGAGGCCCGCAACGACTTCGACATCTTCAGCGCCATCGCCGCCAAGCTGGGCCTGCAAGAGGCCTATACCGAGGGCAAGGACGAGATGCTGTGGCTCAAGCAGATGTACGACGGCATGGCCGCCCAGGCCCGGGGTGCCCGGGTCGCGCTGCCGCCGTTCAGCATGTTCTGGGAATCCAACAACTACATCCGTTTCCCGATCCCCGAGGCGAACCGCCAGTGGATCCGTCACGCCGATTTTCGCGAGAACCCGCTGCTCAACCCGCTCGGTACCCCGTCCGGCAAGATAGAGATCTTCTCCAACACGGTGGCGGGCATGAACTATGCCGATTGCGCCGGTCATGCCAAATGGTTTGAGCCCAAGGAGTGGATCAAGAGCGAGGTAGCCGCGCGCTATCCGCTGTCGCTCAACACCTCGCACCCGACCCAGCGGCTGCACTCCCAGCTGGACAACACCCCGCTGCGGGACAAGTTCGCCATCGCCGATCGAGAGGCCATCCTGATCCACCCGGACGACGCCAAGGCACGCGGCATCCAGGATGGGGACCTGGTGCGCGCCTTCAACGAGCGCGGCCAGATCCTGGTGGGGGCGTTGCTCTCGAAAGACATTCGCCCCGGCGTGGTGCGGATCTGCGAAGGAGCCTGGTTCGATCCGGCCAAACCGGGCGAGGTGGGCGCCATCTGCAAGAACGGCAACGTCAACTGCCTCACCTTCGACGAGGGCTCTTCCAGCCTGGCGCAAGGCAACTGCGGTCACATGGCCCAGTTGCAGATCGAGAAATACAGCGGGCCAGAACTCGTCAACACAGCCCATGAGGTACCGGCCAACGCCTGAGTGATCGATTGACCAACCAAAACGGCGCCCTCGAGGCGCCGTTTTTTATTGCTGATAGTGAGTCCTTCAACTGCACATTCCACCCTGGGTGACCGGTGACGTGGCTTAGAAATCGCCCTCCACCATGTACTCTTCAGCACACTCCACCAACTGTGGCCAGAGATCTTCCGGCACCCAGGCCTCGGGGTCATCCTCGTCCCCATCATACTGGGTCCAGAAGAAGGCACGCAGACCACTCGCGAAGTCATCGCTGATCTCGGCCAGCTCCGAGAGCGGCCCCAGCCAGGCGATGCGGCGCAGGCCGGAGGCGAGATCGTTGATGGCATCCATCAGGGTGCGATCGTCCTGACTCTGCTCCACCAGCAGGGTGAAGCGCTCGCGGGCGCTCTCGGTCTGATCCTCATCCAGTTCGCCCACATCGGCCAACAGATCGACAAAGTCCTCCAGCAAGAACTCGATCAGGGACTCCCTGTCCTCAAACCACTGGATCTGGGCCCCCTTGGTACCCAGTACGGAGGCATCGAACGAATCATCGAGATGGCACAGCGCCCATGGATCGTCAGTCATTGCTACCCTTCCTACCGCTTGAAATAAGGACCTTATCTTATGCCTGGTGCGTCCCCCATGCTACCTCGGAGGACGAGACAGGCCCAAGCGTCCCAAGATGGAACCAAACCGCCCATTGGGGCGCTAACCGTCGACCCTGGCCACCTTGGGCAGGGAGAGCGAGGCGGCCAGCCCGCCCAGCTCGGCACGCCCCATGATGAGGCTGCCACGATAGGCTTCGGCCAGGTCTGACACTATGTTGAGGCCAAGCCCGGAGCCCGGCACCTTCTCGTCGAGGCGCACCCCGCGCAGCACCGCCTTGGCGATCTGATCCTCGCTCATGCCGGGGCCGTCGTCCTCGATACGCAGGGTGATCCAGCCCCCCAGCTCGGCGCTGGAGATGCGCAGCTCGCTGGCCGACCATTTGAAGGCGTTCTCCAGCAGGTTGCCCACCATCTCGTCGAAGTCCTGCTCCTCCACCCCGACCGCCAGGTTGGCTGGCACCTGCAGGTCCACCGTCTTGCCCGGGTAGAGCCGGGAAAAGGCACGGCAGATGTACTCCACCCGTGCCCGCACCGGGGTCGAGACCCCGAGGATCTTGGCGGCCCCGGTGACCCGCGCCTTGCCGAGGTGATAATCGATGTGGCGCTGGATCTTATCGAGCTGCTCGCCGATGGCGGCCTGATCCTCGGGGGGCAGCTGGGCCACTTGATTGCGCATGATGCTGAGCGGTGTCTTGAGGGCGTGAGCCAGGTTGCCGGTGTGGGAGCGGGCCCGCTGCAGCAGCTCACCGTAGTGGTGCAGCAGGCGGTTGATGTCTTCCACCAGCGGCTGGATCTCCAGCGGATATCGCAGCCTGAACCCCTCCTGATGGCCCTGATGGACCCGGCCCAGCTCGCGGCGCAGCAGGTGGAGCGGCCGCAGGCCGTAGACGATCTGGAACATGAAGCCCAGCACCAGGCCGGCAGCCGCGAAGCCGAGACCGAGGAAGAGGCTGATCCGGGTCTTCTTCAGGGTCTGGGTCAGGGCGCTGCTGTCCTTGGCCATCACCAGGGTAAACACCTTGTCAGAGCCCGGCAGCAGCACTGTGCGGGTCATGATCAGCAGGGGCTCCTTGTTGGGCCCCTTGCCGACGAAGAGATCCGGATCCCCGAAGGCCGATTTCAGGCCGTGGGCGCTCAGGTGCACATCCCACAGGGAGCGGGAGCGGCTGACCACGGCATCCCCCAGCTCAAGCTGCCAGTAGTACCCGGAATAGGGCTGGCGGAAACGGGGATCCGCCATGGGCTCGGTGACGACGGGCAGGCCGTCGGGCTGGATCTCGAGACGGGAGAGCAGATCGTAGAGCTGCAACCGCAGGCCGTCGGCTTCCGCCTCCTGCCAGTAGTTGCGCATCATGGTCTGCAGGCTGAAACCTGTGGCAAACAGGAAGAGCCCGCACCAGACGAGGGCGATGACCACCAGCCGTCCCCGCAGGGTACGCACCAGTCTCATTCAGTCCACCCTGTCATCGGTTGCGATGGCGTCATTCGTTGATCCGGTAGCCGAGACCGCGCACCGTCTCGATCAGATCGGCGTGGGTCTTCTTGCGGATCCGGCCGATGAACACCTCGACCGTGTTGGAGTCGCGATCAAAATCCTGGGCATAGATGTGGTCGATCAGCTCGCTGCGCGACACCACCTTGCCCCTGTGCTGCATCAGGTAACCCAGCACCCGGAACTCGTGGGCGGTGAGCTTGATGGGGGTTCCTTCGTACCATACCTGAGACGCCGCCATGTCGAGCCGTACCCCGCCAATCTCCAGGATGGAGCTGGCGTTGCCCGCCGCCCGGCGCACCAGCGCCTGTACCCGGGCCACCAGCTCGGCGACCTGGAACGGCTTGGTGAGGTAGTCATCGGCCCCGGCGTTGAGCCCCTCAATCTTCTCGTGCAACTGACCGCGGGCGGTCAGCACCAGCACAGGGGTGTCCATCCCCTTGCTGCGCCACTCCTTGAGCACGCTCAGACCATCGCGACCCGGCAGGCCGAGATCCAGAATGATGGCATCATAGGGCTCGGTCTCGCCGAGAAAACCCGCCTCGTTGCCATCGTGGCAGAGATCGGTCACAAATCCGGACAGGCGCAGCTGTTCCGCCAGCTGGCCTGCCAGGATCTTTTCATCTTCAACTATCAGAATTCGCATAAATGGGTATCCAAAGCAGAGTTGCGCCTGTACCGGCGGCGATTGGGGGACGAATCATCAGGGCGGGGAACATCCGGTTGATCACTCCTCTTCCGGGGGTGAGCGAGGCTCGAACAAGCGTTCCAGGTGATGGCCCTTGAGCCACACCATCTCCAGGTTGTCGGCGCGATAGCCTACCTTGATGACGCTGTTCTCGTCGTCGATGAGCCGAAGCTCATAGAGCCAGACCCCGTCCTCCTCCCCCAGATCGACGCGCAGTACGCGCACCGGCAGGCGGGAAGCCACCTCCATCAGCTCATGAAAAGGCCGGATCCGCCCCTCGCTGACCGCCTGTTGCAGCAAGGCCTCGTTCGGCTGGGCCGACTGGACCAGCATCGGCAGCAGCAATCCCAACAGGGGCAGCACGCTATTCATGGGTGATTCATCTCTCAAAACCTAACATAATGCCGTTTATAGTGTGCCAGCCATGAATCCGGAATGAATATGATCCCACGCAGTATCCTGCTGATCCTCTACCTTTTTTCCACCCTTGGCTGGGCGGCTCAGGCGCGTCTCGACATGCCGGCCCTGGTCAAGCTGTTGCTGGCACAAGGGTACCACGACATTCGGGAAGTCGAGCTGGAAGGGGACAAATTCGAGGTGGAAACCCTGGACGCCGACGATAGGCGAGTGCAACTGCAGGTCGATGCCTACAGCGGAGAGATCACCAAAAAAGAGGCCGATTAGGCCTCTTTTGTCAGGTGCACTATGCGGGGATGAGGGCGTGACCAGTCACGCCTCTTTCAGTTTCTGGCGTTGCTGCCGGCGCTGGCGCCAGGGGCGCAGCAGCTTCTCCCGCCGCGGCCACAACAGCCCCCCCGCCAGCAACAGGTAGATGAGGGGCTCCTGCCAGCCACTCTTGACCGACCACCAGTAGTGCACCGGCACCAGCAGGGCCACCGCATAGATCCAGTTGTGCAGCTTCTGCCAGGCCGGCCCCATGCGCCGCAGCAGGGCCGGGATCGAGGTGATGCTCAGCGCCAGCAACAGCAGCAAGGCCAGCGCCCCGACCACTATGTAGCTGCGCTTCACCAGCTCGCCGCCGATCAGCCCCCAGTCAAACTGCAGATCCAGCCCCAGCCACACCATGAAGTGCAAGCCGGCCCAGGCCGCGCACCAGAGCCCGAGGGGACGGCGCAGCTTGATGAGCTGACCCTGGCGCCAGCGTTTGGCCAGCGGCGACACCAGCAGGGTGAGCAGCAACAGGTGCAGTGCCCCCTTCCCGAGGTAGTGGGTCAGCCCCTGAACCGGATCCCCCCCCAGCAGCCCGGCCGGCACCGCATAGCCCAGCCAGAGCAGGCACCCCAGCGCCCCCAGATGCACCAGGGCCCGCAGCAGGGTGATATGGCGCGTGGTCAGTCTCATTGTCATGCGTCGGCTCCCCGTCTCAATACCATTTGCGCAGATCCATCCCCTGATAGAGGGAGGCCACTTCGTCGCCATAGCCGTTGAACATCAGGGTCGGCTGGCGCTTGGCGCCGAAGATGCCCCCCTCACCGATGAAGCGCTCACTCGCCTGGCTCCAGCGCGGATGATCCACTTGCGGATTGACGTTGGCATAGAAACCATATTCGTTCGGTGCCAGCAGGTTCCAGGTGGTGGGCGGCATCTCCTCCACCAGACGGATGGAGACGATGCTCTTGATGCTCTTGAAGCCGTACTTCCAAGGCACCACCAGCCGGATGGGCGCCCCGTTCTGGGCGGGCAGCGTCTTGCCGTAGAGCCCCATCGCCAGGAAGGCGAGCGGGTGCATGGCCTCGTCGAGGCGCAAGCCCTCCACATAGGGGTAATCGATGCCGCCGCCGAGGGAGCGAGAGGCCTGTCCCGGCAGCTGCTCGGGATCATAGAGGGTCTCGAACGCCACGAACTTGGCGCGACTGTTGGGCTCGGCCCGGCGGATCAGATCCGCCAGCGGGATGCCGCTCCAGGGCAGCACCATGGACCAGGCCTCCACGCAGCGCAGCCGGTAGATCCGCTCCTCCAGGGTACTCTTGTTGATGAGATCCCACACATCCAGGGTAAAGGGGTTGGCCACCTCCCCCTCGACCTTGAGCGTCCAGGGCTCGGGCTTGAGGTAGTGGGCGTTGCGGGCCGGATCCCCCTTGTCGGTGCCGAGCTCATAGAAGTTGTTGTGGCTGGTCGCCTTCTCCAGCGGCGTCAGGGTCAATCCGTCCGGCCGGGTCGCAGCCTTGTAATTGAGTGGTTTACTGGCAGGCGCCGGGGTCGACTCCTCGGCGGAGAAGAGATCCAGCAGGCTGGCCTGGGTGGGAAACGCCAGGGTGGCGGCACTCAGTCCCAACCCTTTCAGAATGAGTCGGCGATCCTGATAGACGGCTTCCGGCGTGACATCCTGTTCGGTGAGGTGATGAGAGGAACGGCGCTTGATCAACATGAAAAACTCCCGGGGCGATGAGGCTGACAACCATAAGACCCGCCCCGGCCGAGTTTTATTTCACACAAATTTACATGGGCTGGTAAAGAGGCAGCGCCTTGGCCATGGTGCCGACCAGGAACAGCAGAATGAATACCAGCAGGGGGACGATCACGTTTGGCGCCATCAGACTCACTCCATGAGCGGGACAGGGCCTCTAACTATGGGCTAAGGCCAAGGACGCCTCCAGTGAATTTTTTTTCGCGAGCGCAAGCGTATTCCCGAGTTGAAAAGAGTGACGGAGATCACACACAATCCGGCCCCTGCTTGCCGCCCCCTTGCCGAAGGGTAGGCTGCCTCCTTTTCCGGATTCAACCACTGAGAGTCATGCCATGAGCCCATTGATCGCCATCGCCATCACGACCGGGATCCTCTCCGCCGTCTGGGGCGGACTGGCCGCCGCCCTCGGCCTCATCTCCTGGGTCGGCTTCCTCGGTTGTACCAGCTATTTCGCCTCGAGCGGCGGTTACAAGGCGCTGCTGCAGACCCTGCTGTGCAACGCCACCGGCATGCTGTGGGCACTGCTGCTGATCCACGGCGAAGGTTGGTGGGGTGCGGGCATGGCGGGCTATCTGATGACGGGGGTGGTGGCGACCCTGATGTGCGTGCAGGCCAGGCAGCAGTGGCTGGGGTACATTCCGGGCACCTTCGCCGGTTGCTGCGCCACCTTCGGGGCGGCGGGAGAGTGGCGGCTCATCCTGCCCTCCCTGGTGATAGGCGCGCTCTTTGGCTATCTGATGAAGGCGAGCGGTCTCTGGCTATCCAGCAAGACCCAGGCCACGGCGAACGCGGCCGATCCCGCCCGCTCCTGAAACCCGGCGCGACATGGCAAAACGGCCTGACCACCACAGTGGTCAGGCCGTTTTCATTTTGCCCTTGGGATCAGCTCTTCAGCTTGAAGTTGGCCGCCTCGATACCGTGCCGATTCAACAGCTTGTAAAAATCGGTGCGGTTTCTTCCCGCCATGTTGGCCGCCAGGGTCACATTCCCCTCCGTGGTGCGCAGCAAGCGGATCAGATACTCCTTCTCGAACTCGGCACGCGCCTCGTTGAACGAGGGTATGCCGCCGACACCACCGCTCAGGGCCGACTCCACCATGGCGGCGCCGATCACCGGGCTACAGCAGAGGCTGGCGAGCTGTTCCACCACCCCATAGAGCTGACGGACGTTGCCGGGCCAGGCCGCCGCCGCCAGCAGGGCCAGCGCCTCCGGCGAAAACCCGAGAGCCGCGCAGTTGTCGTGGCGACTGCGATAGTCGTCCAGCGCCTGACGTGCCAGCAGGGGGATATCCTCGCTGCGGGCGCTGAGGGGCGGCAGTGTGATGTTGGCCACATTGAGGCGGTAGAAGAGATCTTCCCGAAAACGCCCCTCCTCCATAGCGGTGACCAGATCCTGGTGGCTGGAGCTGATGACCCGCACCTCGGGGGTGCCCTGACCATATTCCGCCAGCACCTGCAGCAACTTGGCCTGCAACGACTCCGACAGATTCCCTATCTCGTCGAGAAACAGGGTCGCCCCCTTGGCCTGCTCGAACAGGCCGGACTGCCCATCCTCGCCAAACAGCTGCAAATCCAGCGCCGCCCACGGCAAGGCAGCGCAGTTGATGGTGTGCAGCGGCTGGTCACGGCGGCTGCTTGCCTGGTGCAGCGCCTGGGTCATCACCCCCTTGCCGGAACCTGACGGCCCCATGATCAGCACGGGCACCTCCATGGCGGCGATGCTGCTCGCCTGGATCAGCAACTGCTCCATCTGGGGGTTGCGGGTCTGGATGAGGGACTGCCACTCATGCTGCTGTTTCGGACGGGTCAGGCTCAGGGCGTGCTCTATGGTGACGAGCAGCTCGTCCTTGTCGATGGGCTTGGTGAGAAAGCTGAACACCCCGGAGCGGGTCGCCTGGATGGCGTCGGGAATGGTGCCGTGGGCGGTCATGATGATGACCGGCATGCCGAGCCACTGGGACTGGATCCGCTCGAACAGCGCCAGTCCGTCCATGCCCCCCATCCGCAGGTCGCTCAGCACCAGATCGGCCCGTTGTTGACGCAGCCTGTCCAGCGCCCCCTCGGCGCTGTCGGCGGTATCCACCTCGTAACCCTGACTGCGCAGGCGCATGCTCATCAGCTTGAGCAGGCTGGCATCATCGTCCACCAGCAGAATGCGACTCATGCTCTCACCCCTTTACCGTGAAGACTTGTTGTTCTCCCCTGCCCGGCATGCCCTCGGCGCATCATGGCTGGGCGCCCCCATTGAGCTTGCGCTGGTTGAGTTGTTCATCGATGGCGGAGAGCTGCTCGATCTGGCGGCGCAGACGCTGTACCTCCTGGCTCTGATCGTCGCGGCGACTGTCACGGGCCAGCAGCTCCTCACCGAGGGCTATCCAGCTGCGCAGAAAGGCCTGGGCATCCAGGCCGAGCTCGGGCAGCAGGGCCTTGAGCTTGTCCAGCCCAGCCCGGCGACTCGCCACCGACTCGGACGGATGGGTGTTGACCATGGCCAGGCTGACCCGGCTCTCGAGATCGGTGGCTCCGGCCAGCCGCTCGCGCTCCTGTATCCGCTGCTGGGGACGGCTGGCCAGCAACCAGTCCGAGTACTGCAGGCGCACCTGCATCTCTTTATTGGCGAACTCCATCCGCTTGGCGAGGACCTGCTCCGAGGGCTCTGTCAGGCTGCGCGATGGCAGCAGGGAGCAGCCTGCGAGCAGGCTCATCATCAATACGGGTACAACGAATCGTTTCATCTTGAATTTCACTTAAGATCCAACCGGAAACAGACATCAGCCTGTTCATCCTCAATTAATTTAAGCTCGCCCCCCAGGCTCATCGCCGACTCGCGGGCAATGGAGAGGCCCATCCCGGATCCTTTCAACAACCCCTGGCGCACTATGCTGCCCTGCTCGAACGGCTCGAAGATCCGTTCCCGCTCGTCCAGCGGGATGACGGGCCCTTCATTGGCCACCTCCAGCCAGCCGCCATTGGCATCCTGGCCGGCACGGATCCAGATCTGGCCACCCTTGGCGCCATAACTGACCGCGTTGGAAAACAGGTTGTCGAGGATGAGTCGCAGGCGATAAGGCTCTGCCTGCAAGCTGATGGGCTCGGGCGGCCAGTGTACACTGATTTGTTTGGATTCCAGCGCCAGCCGGTACTCTGCAGACAATTCTGACAACAGGGGGGCCAGCGGCACCGCCATCAGGCTGAACACCTCCTGCTGGCTGAGGCGATTGAAGTCGAGCAGCCGCTCGATCAGGGTCTGCAGCCGGCGGCTGTTCTCCTCCAGCATCTGGCAGATCTCCTGCTGATCCCCATTGAGCGGCCCCACCAGTTGCTCGGAGAGCAGATCCGCCCCCTCCCGCAACACGGCGAGGGGCGTCTTCAACTCGTGGGAGACATGGCGCAGGAACTGGTACTTCTGCTGTTCCAGCTCCTTGAGCTTGTCGTGTAGCCAGCCGATCCGCTCTCCCAGCAACACCAGTTCGGCAGGGCCATCCACCGGGCGCGTGTCCGGCTCGACACCGGCCCCCAGGCTCAGGATCCGCGACTCAATCTGACGCACGGGGTGGATGATGAGGTAGGTAAACAGCAGTACCAGCAACAGACTGAGTCCCACCACGAAGCCACTGACCCACCAGATCTCCTTCCTCAGCTCGGCAATGGCCGCCCGCATCCCCGCCACATGCTCGTCAACCTGACTGCGGGTGACCACTTCCAGCTGCTGGTTGAGTTCATTGAACTGGGTGAAATTGGGACTGGTCGCCTCCATCCTGGCCTTGCGCAGATCCTGCAAGCCATCCAGCCAGGCCAGGGTGGCCTCGAGATCGGAGTAGACGGCGGCATCCGGGATGGATTGCCGATGAGTGGCGAGCAGCTCGCGATAGCGGGCCAACTGCTGCTGATAACTGCCGAGAATGCGCTCGTCCCCCAGCACCGCATAGCGGCGCAAGGTGCGCTCCAGATCGATGGCCTGGGCGGTGAGCAGGGTAGCCCGGCGGGTATCCCGCACCGCACGTTCCATCTCGTCGCTGGTCAGTTGGCCCAGATGGGAGAGCGCCTGACTGTCGTGCCAGATCATGCCCCCCAGGGGCATCAACACCAGCACGAAGCCCATCAATACCACCTGGAGCAGGGAACGAGGCCGAACCTTGGTCATCTTCTGCTGTCTCGATTCGTCATGGGGGGGCCAGCATATCCGCACTCCATGAAAAAGCAAAACCGGCCAGGGGGCCGGTTTGATTGCACTCGGAACTCGGATTTACGCCAGACCGACGGATGCCAGGCAGATGATCAGGATCACGGCCAAGGCTCCTGAGGCGGTCAACAGCGCCCATTTCATCTCCACACTCATGCAAACCTCCTTTCTGCCAATCAGAGTTGGATCACAACAGATAACAATATGTTAATTCATAGTGAATCCGATAACCGTGAGCTGCGTATATATTTCAGACGAGCCCAATCCAAGGAATGGCAACCATGTTTTACCTCTGCAGCATTGGATCCAATCTAGACCCTGCCCAGCATGTCAGCCAGGCCGTGGAAGAGCTGCTGGCCCGCTTCGGCCAGCTGCGTCTGAGCTCGGTGATCCAGACCACACCGGTGGGGATGTGCTCGCACCATGACTTTCTCAACTGCCTGTTCGTCGTCCAGAGCGAGCTCTCCGCCGCCCAGCTGAAGGCCGAATTCGTGACCATGGAGCTGGCCCATGGGCGGGATCGCGGCAATCCCCTGTGCAAGGTGACGGACAGACCCCTCGACATCGACATCCTGGCCAGCCACGAGAGGGATGCCTTCGCCGGGGTCGGGGTGGATGCCTATCTCGGGGATCTGCTGGCCGAGATGTATGAGGGGGGACGGGTTGGCGCCCACAAGGTGACGCTGCGTCTGCGCACCAGCAAGGTGTTTGCACAGCAGGCCTTCGGCCAGCAGCCCGTCGCCCTCCGACAGCCGGTCGATGAGCGCCAGGAGCTGTCCGCCGTGCCCCCGGATATGCCTGCCCATCAGGCAACCATTCGCCACCACTAGTCGCCCTGCTGGATCACCACGACGGGAGCCCGATCAGACTCCCGCCATCGCTTCATTCAACGACGCGCCATGACGTCTAGATGACGGCGAGGGCCCGACCACCATCCACCCGGATGCTGGCTCCCGTCATATAGTCGTTTGCCATCAAGAGCGTGACTGCCTGCCAGATGGGTTCCAGCCCCCCCTCCCTCGCCAACGGCGTCCGGGCCAGCACCTGCTGGCGCCAGGCGTCGCCATGCTCATCGAGAAACAGGATGGGGCCGGGCTCAATGGTGTTGACCCGCACCTCGGGTGCCAGCTCCCGGGCAAAGCTCATGGCCAGCGAATGGGCGCCCGCCTTGGTGGCCACATAAGCGGCGAACTGGGGCGCCGGGGCGTGAATGTAGATGTCGGTGATGTGGATGATGCTGGCGTTGTGCTGGCGCGCCAGCTGGGGTGCCAGCGCGCGATTCAGCTGAAATGGCGCCGCCATGTGCACCCGGTAAAACTGCTCGAACTGTTCCAGTTGTGCCGCCGGCTCGTCAGCCTCTGGCTCGAAGGCCGAGGCGTTGTGGATGATCAACGCCAGATCATCATGGGCACCCAGTGCCGTGGCAAGCCGTGCGACCTCCTCTTCCACGGCAAAATCCGCCTGCACCAGCTCAACGCCCAGGGCCCGCAGGTGGGCCAGCTCGGCTCGCTCGCTGCGATAGCTGCCCGTCACCTGCCAGCCAGCGGCCACCAGCTGCTCGCATAAATAGAACCCCAGCCGACGGCCGCAGCCCGTTACCAATGCACGCATACCCTCTCCTTTTGTCGTTGCTTGCCGGCCCAGGGCCGTGCCTATCAATCTCAACGGTACAAGCCATTGGCCCCGAGCACCGTCCAGCGGACATAGTGACACCACTTTAACCCTTTTGGAGCCACACGCATGCTGCAGATCCGCGATCACATGAGCCGCCTGACCCACTCCCTCAGCCCGCAACTCGGCCTGGCCGAGGCACTCGACAGGCTCCATCAGGCAGACTCGAGCGGCCTGCCGGTGCTGGACGACCAAAAACGACTGATCGGATTTCTCTCCGAGCAGGACTGCATCCCGAGTCTGCTCACCGGCAGCTACCACTGCGACAGCCGTACCCAGGTGGAGGATCTGATGAGCCGTACCCCGCTGTTCGTCAGCCCGGACGACAGCATCCTGGATCTCGCCCGCCAGATGACCGGGGCCAAGCCCAAGATCTATCCGGTGCGGGAAGGGGACAAGGTGGTCGGCATCATCAACCGCCGGCAGGTGATGCAGGCCCTCAACGCTCAGATGAAGCAGTGTCAGGCCACCTAGAGCTGGTAGCGTCCCCGATCGCCGATATCGAAATGCAGCGGCATGCGCCACTTGGCCAGACTGAGCAGGCCGAGCAGCAGGCCGCTCGCCAAGGCAACCAGGGCCGCAGCCCAGGCAACGCGGGTCCACTCCAGCAACCACAGCAAGGGCAACAACAGCGGCAGAAGCCTGATGCCCGGGATGGCGAAACAGAACTGCTCCTTGAACGCCAGGCCACAGAGGGTGGCCAGGGCCGCCCCCAGCACCAGGATGGCGGGGGCACCACAGGCGGCCAGCATCAACCCGCCCCAAGCCAGCCCCTGCAGTAAAAACCGCACCCGCTTGTCATATAGGTGCAGACAGAATCCACACAGGCCGCTCGCCACCACCAGCATGGTCAGCCACTGAGACGGCGACAACGGCACCAGCCACCCCAGCACACCTGCCCCTCGACACAACAGCAGCAAAGCTGTCAGACTCAGTCCGAGACGATAGAGACAGACAGAAAGCCTGTCGATGCCATCCAGTTCACTTTCTATTTCAGGGTTTGCCATCCGGGGTCGTCTCTAGTGAGATATCTGCCGGTCACTATACCCCGTGGATCGTGAACCCGCCCCGAGTGTTCAGGAGATGTGATTTGCGAAGCTTGCTCGTGCTCTGCTTGCTGCTGCCCTGCTGGCTGTCGGCCAGAGAGCTGATCATTGGCGGCATCCTGGAACCCCCTCTGAAATGGCTGGATCACAGCGGCCAGCCACGGGGCCTGGATGTGGATCTGGTCACCACCATCTTCGGTGGCCTCAAGGTCCCCATCAGGATAGAGCTGCTCGACTCCGGCGCCAGGCTCACCCGCAATGCCGAGGGCGGCGTCTATGACCTGCTGCTGAGCCACTCCTACAAGCTGGAGCGGGAGTCCTACCTGCTCTACCCCAAACAGGCCCATATCCGCCACAGCTGGCACTTCTTCGTGCGCAAGGATGACCTGGGGAAGATCCGCTACCGCACCCTGGCCGATCTCGAACCCTGGCGCATCGGCGTCACCAAAGACTTCTCCTACACCCCGGAACTGACGGCAGCCATGGCCGATCCGGCCTATCGCTTCCAGGTGATCCCCATCAACCAGCTGCAACTGCGCAAGCTGATCGCCGGGCGCATCGATGTGGTCCCCATGTCTCTGGTCACCGCCTTCGCCCAGATAAGGGAAGAGGGACTTGAGGGCAAGCTCGACTACCTGCCCAAGCCGCTCAAGAGCAGCCCCTACTACCATGTGTGGTGCAAGGCTCGGGCCGATGCCGACACCCCGGCGCTGATGGCAGCCTATGATGCAGAGCTGCTGCACATGAAGCGCGACGGCCGTCTCAAGGCCCTCTACGACAAGTACGGCATCCCCTACCTCGAGCCCTGAGCCCGCCATGCCGGAGCCGGCGGCGAGAACAGGGCTTCACATCGCTCCATATCAGAAGCTACAGCAAAATCAGGGGCTCGTGTGGAAGGCGCTACTCAGGGCTTCACGTCCCGCAGGATGGGATTTTGCAGTGAAATCAGCGTCTCGGTGGACTGGATCTCGTCTATGGTCTGGATCTTGTGGATCAGCACCGTCTGCAACTCGTCGATGGAGCGGGTCATCACCTTCATGAAGATGCTGTAGTGACCTGTGGTGTAGTAGGCCTCCACCACTTCGTCCAGCGCCTGCAGCTTGGCCAGGGCCGAGGGGTAATCCTTGGCGCTCTTGAGATTGATCCCGATGAAGCAGCAGACATCGTAACCCAGCTTCTTCGCGTTCACCTGCACCCGCGTCCCCTCGATGATCCCCGCCTGCTTCATCTTCTCCACCCGCACATGGATGGTGCCCGGGCTGACCGCCAGTTGCTTGGCAAGCTCGGCGTAAGGGAGCCGCGCATTGTCCATCAGAGCGGTGAGGATGGCCTGATCGAGATTATCGATCCGATAATTTTCCGACACTTTTTCGCACTCCCGTTGATGATATCTCAGTAACAACCCTGATATTTTGAACAAAAAAATACGTAAAGCCTATTTCTATTATCGAATATTGAATTTGTTACTCATTCTGTTGAAGAATCGCCATATCCAACGAGTTTGAAACAGGTATTCAGCATGAAACAGCACTACATTCGCAGCCAACAACAGATCAGCTTCGTCAAAGAGATGTTCTCCCGCCAACTCGCCCAGCAACTGGGTCTGATGGAGGTACAAGCCCCCATCCTGAGCCGAGTCGGTGATGGCACTCAAGACAACCTGTCCGGTCACGAGAATGCGGTGCAGGTCAAGGTGAAGACACTCCCCGAACACAGCTACGAAGTGGTTCACTCCCTGGCCAAGTGGAAGCGCCAGACGCTCGGCCGCTTCGGCTTCGGCCCGGGCGAAGGCATCTACACCCACATGAAGGCACTGCGCCCGGACGAAGACAGACTGACCCCCATCCACTCCGTCTATGTGGATCAGTGGGACTGGGAGAAGGTGATGCCGGGCGAGCGCCGGGATCTGGCCTACCTGCAGGAGACGGTGCGCGGCATCTGGGCCGCCATCAAGGCCACCGAGCGCGCGGTCTGCGCCGAACACGCGCTGACCCCCTTCCTGCCAAGCGAGATCCAGTTCCTGCACAGCGAAGAGCTGCTGACCCGCTACCCGGACCTCGATGCCAAGGGGCGCGAGCGAGCCATCGCCAAGGAGCTGGGTGCCGTGTTCCTCATCGGCATCGGCGGCGCCCTCTCCCACGGCGAGCGCCACGACGTGCGCGCCCCGGACTATGACGACTGGAGCAGCGAGAGCGAGCTGGGTCTGGCGGGTCTGAACGGCGACATCCTGGTGTGGAACCCGGTGCTGGAAGACAGCTTCGAGATCTCCTCCATGGGGATCCGGGTGGACGCCAAGGCGCTGCGCCGCCAGCTGGCTATCACAGGTGACGAGGATCGCCTGCAGTATGACTGGCACCAGGATCTGCTGGCCGCACGGATGCCGCAGACCATAGGCGGCGGCATAGGCCAATCCCGTCTGGCCATGCTGTTACTGCAAAAAGAGCACATAGGTCAGGTACAGGTCGGCGTCTGGCCATCCGAGATGAAGGCTGCCATCCCGGGCATGTTGTAAGCAAATCTAGGCATCCGGCAACCCATGCCGGATGCAGAAGGTGTGTAGCCGTGCGGACTGAAAGAGCGCAGTCCGGACAGGCTGTAAGCCGTGTGGTCATCCCTGATGATCCGCTGCGAAACCGGGGCTTGCCCCTGCGACCCGCTCAACCCACGCCAGGTCGCATCGAATACATTCCTCCCGGCAATCTTCGGATTGCCGTTTTTTTTGCCTCCGAATCACCGCCACCAGATATGACAACGCCAGCCCGAGGGCTGGCGTTGTGGGCACCGACACGAGATCGGTTACTGGGTCATGGTCAGGCCGTTGCTGTCGGCTCCCAACAGCAGCTTCTTGCCGGGGATGACCCGACCGCTGAGCAGGGCCTGGGCCAGCGGGTTCTCCACCTTCTGCTGAATGGCCCGCTTGAGGGGGCGCGCCCCGTAGACAGGGTCGAAGCCGGCGTGGACCAGCTTGGTCAGCAGCTCCTCGCTCACCTCCACCTCGAAGCCCTGGGACTCCAGACGGCCCATCAGGCTCTTGAGCTGGATGCGGGCGATGGACTTGATGTGATCTTCGCCCAGCGGGTGGAACACCACAGTCTCGTCGATCCGGTTGATGAACTCCGGGCGGAAGCTGCGGGTCAGCAGCTCCATCAGCAGGGACTTCATCTCCTCGTAGTCCTTCTCGGCGTAGTGCTCCTGGATCAGATCCGAGCCGAGGTTGGATGTCATGATCACCACTGTGTTGCGAAAATCGACGGTGCGGCCCTGACCATCGGTCAGGCGGCCATCGTCCAGCACCTGCAACAGGATGTTGAACACGTCCGGGTGCGCCTTCTCAACCTCGTCCAGCAGGATCACCGAGTAGGGGCGACGGCGTACCGCCTCGGTGAGATAACCCCCCTCCTCGTAGCCCACGTATCCCGGAGGCGCCCCCACCAGCCGCGCCACGCTGTGCTTCTCCATGAACTCGGACATGTCGATCCGCACCATGGCGTCCTGGGTATCGAACAGGAACTCCGCCAACGCCTTGCACAGCTCTGTCTTGCCCACCCCGGTGGGCCCCAGGAACAGGAAGGAGCCGATGGGGCGGTTCGGATCGGACAGTCCGGCCCGGGAGCGCCGGATGGCGTTGGAGACGGCGTCCACCGCCTCTTCCTGGCCGATCACCCGGCTGTGCAGCTGATCTTCCATCCGCAGCAGCTTGTCGCGCTCCCCTTCCAGCATCCGCGCCACCGGAATGCCGGTCCAGCGCGCCAAGACGTCTGCGATCTCCACGTCGGTGACACGGTTGCGCAGCAGGCTGGTCTCCTGCATCTCCGCCTGGGTGGCGAGATCCAGCTGTTTCTCCAGCTCGGGGATGCGGCCATATTGCAGCTCGGACATGCGGCCGAGATCCCCGGCACGGCGGGCCACCTCGAGATCCTGGCGGGCCTGCTCCAGCGCTGCCTTGATGTGCTGGGTACCAGCAAGGGCGGCTTTCTCGGCCTTCCACACCTCTTCCAGCTCGTTGTATTCCCGCTCCTTCTCGGCCAGCTCGTGATTGAGCAGATCGAGGCGCTTGCGGCTGGCGTCGTCATCCTCCTTCATCAGCGCCTGCTGCTCCAACTTGAGCTGGATGATGCGCCGCTCAAGGCGGTCCAGGGATTCCGGCTTGGAGTCGATCTGCAGCCGTATGCTGGCCGCCGCCTCGTCGATGAGGTCGATGGCCTTGTCAGGCAGCTGGCGATCCGCGATGTAGCGGTGGGACAGCTGGGCCGCCGCCACAATCGCCGGGTCGGTGATCTGCACATGGTGGTGCAACTCATAGCGCTCCTTCAGGCCGCGCAGGATGGCGATGGTATCCTCCACCGAGGGCTCCTCCACCAGCACTTTCTGGAAGCGGCGCTCCAGGGCGGCATCCTTCTCCACATACTGCCGATATTCATCGAGCGTGGTGGCGCCGACGCAGTGCAGCTCACCCCGCGCCAGGGCGGGTTTGAGCATGTTGCCCGCATCCATGGCCCCCTCGCCCTTGCCGGCGCCGACCATGGTGTGCAGCTCGTCCACGAAGAGGATGACGTTGCCCTCCTCCTTGGCCAGATCGCTGAGCACCGCCTTGAGCCGCTCCTCGAACTCGCCGCGATACTTGGCACCGGCCACCAGGGCCCCCATGTCCAGAGAGAGCACCCGCTTGTTCTTGAGCCCTTCCGGCACCTCGCCGTTGATGATGCGCTGGGCCAGCCCCTCGACGATGGCGGTCTTGCCGACGCCGGGGGCGCCGATCAGCACAGGGTTGTTCTTGGTACGGCGTTGCAGCACCTGGATGGTACGGCGGATCTCTTCATCCCGGCCGATCACCGGGTCAAGTTTGCCGAGTTCGGCCCGCTCGGTCAGATCGATGGTGTACTTCTCCAGCGCCTGGCGGTTCTCCTCGGCGTTGGCATCATCGATCTTCTTGCCGCCACGCACCTTGTCGATGGCCGCTTCCAATTTCTCCTTGGTAAGACCCTGGACGCGCAGCAGCTCCCCCAGGTTGCCCTTCTCGTCGAGGGCTGCCAGCACGAACAGCTCGGACGAGATGAACTGATCCTTGCGCTGCTGGGCCAGCTTGTCGCAGACATTGAGCAGGCGACCGAGGCCGTTGGAAAGTTGCACGTCCCCCTCGACGCCGCTCACCTTGGGCAGGCGATCGAGCTCCTCGCCGAGTCGGGAGCGCAGGGTGTTGATGTCCATCCCGGTCAGGGTCAGCAGCGGACGGATGGAGCCGCCATCCTGATTGAGCAGGGCTGTCATCAGATGGACGGGTTCGATGAATTGGTGGTCACGCCCCAGTGCGAGAGACTGGGCATCGGAAATAGCGACTTGGAATTTGCTGGTCAGGCGATCGAGGCGCATTGCACTCCCCCTTTGAAACAGACACGCCGCTTGCGCGGCAAACAACATAACTTTCTGAGATGAAAGATGAGGCCCGTGCGGGCTATTTCAAGGGGCAAGCCTGGTTATTTTTTCTGCAGCGAGGGTCGCTGGCAGGATCCCCGCCCTTGCCAGATGCAGGGCGGGAGATTCGTCAAGGCGCCAGCCAGATGATGGAGGCCATGCGGCCGGTCTGGCCGTCGCGACGACATGGGCAGTAGAACTGCTCGCTGTATGGGGGAACGTCCCCAGACATTTACTCAGCCAACCAGATAATCGAGGCCATGCGGCCGGTCTGGCCGTTGCGACGATAAGAGTAGAACTGCTCGCTGTCGCTAAAGGTGCAGTATTCGCCACCATAGACAGCATTCACACCGGCGCGGGCCAGGCGTAATCGGGCCAGCTGGTAGATGTCTGCCAACCATTTCCCCTCATTGGACGAAGGGATGAAGGCCGTAGCCGCCTCCGACTGTTCCGCCATAAAGGCATCGCGCACCTCGCCCCCCACTTCAAAGGCCGTGGGGCCGATGGCGGGACCGAGCCAGGCCAGGATCTCCCCCGGTTCGCAGCCCATGGCGGCGATACTGGCTTCCAGTACCCCCTCCTTCAGCCCACGCCAGCCGGCATGAGCGGCAGCCACCACAGTGCCGGCCCGATCGCAGAACAGCACCGGCAGGCAGTCGGCTGTCATCACTATGCAGGCCTGCCCGGCCTCGTGGGCGCAGGCCGCATCGGCATCCGGCGCCACATCGTACTGGTCGCTGACGGAGTGGACGGCAGTGCCGTGCACCTGATTGAGCCAGTTGAGGGGCCCGGGGATCTGCGCCGCCTGCAGCAGTCGAGCGCGGTTCGCCTCGACCCGTGCAGGCTCGTCCCCCACATGGGCACCCAGGTTGAGGCTGGCGAAGACCCCTTCGCTCAGGCCACCATCCCGGGTGGTCGACAGGGCCCTGACATTGCCAGGAGCGGGCCAGTCGGGTTCAATCCAGTTCATCTGTGACTCCTTCCATTCACGGATATAGAAACGGGGCTCCTGAAAGGGAACCCCGTTTGTCATCTCTTCGGACCAGACGACGGCAGAAACCGACGCAGGCCCTATTGCATCAACTCCAGACCAAATCGTCCGGATTGGCGAGCGTATCGGCACGCAGCACTTCCATCAGGTCCAGCATGTCTTGCGGCGTGGCAGAGTGCCACTCCATGACTTCGCCGGTGATGGGGTGAGCCAGCTTCAGCATGGTGGCATGCAGCGCCTGGCGATTGAAGTTGCGCAGGGCCAGAGTCAGCTCAGGGGTCGCATTGCGCAGCAGGCGCAGACGACCACCGTAAGCGGGATCCCCCACCAGCGGATGCTTGATGTGAGCCATGTGGACACGGATCTGGTGGGTACGACCGGTTTCCAGACGCAGACGCAGACGGGTGTGGCCACGGAACTTCTCGTGCACCCGGTAGTGGGTCACGGAAGGACGGCCATTGGGCACCACAGCCATGTGGGTACGCTGGGTCGGGTGACGACCGATGGGGGCATCCACAGTGCCGCCAGCGGTCATGTGACCGATGGCGACGGCCTCGTATTCACGGGTGATCTGACGCGCCTGCAGCGCCTCCACCAGATGGGTCTGGGCCGGGATCGTCTTGGCAACCACCATCAGGCCAGTGGTGTCTTTATCCAGACGGTGCACTATGCCGGCACGGGGTACCTCGGCGATGCCGGGGTAGCGGTGCAGCAGGGCGTTCAGTATGGTGCCGTCCGGCGTACCGGCGCCCGGGTGGACTACCAGACCGGCCGGCTTGTCGATCACCAGAATGTGTTCATCTTCATAGACGATGTTGAGGTCGATGTTCTGGGCATCCCAGCGGGTATCATCTTCCAACTCGACATCTACATGTACCTGCTGCCCGGCCACCACTTTCTCGCGCGGGGTATTGGCAACCTGACCGTCCAGGGTCACTCTGTCCTGTAAAATCCACTCCTTGATGCGGGTGCGGGAGTAGTCTGGAAACAATTCGGCCAGGGCCTGGTCGAGTCGCTGCCCGAATTGGTGATCCTGAAATTCGCCTGTCAGTTCAATATGCTGGCTCATGTATGGTCTCTTGAGCGGGGGTATCAATTCGAAATAATCCGGGTATTCTAGCTTTTCTTTTAGCCAAGCATAACGGATACTTTGCCAATTTCGTGGAAATGGACCGGATGTTGTTGATGGGAAAGAAGTCTCGCCTGCTGATGTCGCTCGCCTTGGTCGCTACGCTGATCACTGGCTGTTCCAGCACCAAACCCAAGGTTCCCGACGAACCGCCGGAAGTCCTGTACCAGAAAGCCCGTCTCAAACTGGACACAGGCAACTACCTGAATGCCATCGAATTGCTGGAAGCTCTGGACTCTCGTTATCCGTTCGGTGCCTACTCAAGTCAGGTGCAGCTCGATCTCATCTACGCCTACTACAAGCAGGATGATACCGCCCAGGCGATCGCCAATATCGACCGCTTCATCCGCCTCAACCCGGCGCACAAGAACATCGATTACGTGTTCTACATGCGCGGCCTGACCAACATGGCGGCAGATTACAACTTCTTCCAGGACTTCCTGGGCATCGATCGGGACGACAAGGATCCTTCCTATGCCCGTCAGGCCTTCCAGGACTTCAAGACCCTGCTGCAGAACTACCCGAACAGCCAGTATGCGGCCGATGCCCGTGCCCGCATGGTCGGTCTGAAGACCCGCCTCGCCCGCTACGATCTGGGGGTGGCCGAGTATTACGTGAAGCGTGATGCCCTGATCGCCGCCGCCAACCGCGCCAAGCTGGTAGTCGAGACCTATCCCGACACAGTGGAGACAGAGAAGGCACTGGAGATCATGGTCAACGCCTACGATACCCTGAAGATGCCGACCCTGGCCCGCCACGCCCGCGAAGTGCTGGCCAAGAACTACCCGGACAATCGCCTCGGCCGCGGCTGAGCATGACGGGGACAAAAAACCGATGCCAAGGCATCGGTTTTTTTATGGCTGCAATTTCCCTGCAGAGTGCGACCCCCATGGCGGCGCCCTGTATGCACCGTCATCTTCATTCAGCTACTTGGCGACGTTGCCCGCCACGTTGAGCACGTCCCAGGTGCGGGAGAAGGGCGGCGCGTAGGCAAAGTCCAGCATGCCGAGCTGATCCGTGGTCACCCCCATGGTGATGGCCACCGCCAGGGCGTCGATGCGGTGTACCGCCCCCTTGCGACCCAGGATCTGCCCCCCCAGCAGCCGCTTGCTACCCGCCTCATAGACCAGCTTGACGTGAATGTCAGACTGACCCGGGCAGTAGTTGGTGTGGCACTTGTCCTTGATCACCACAGTGCGATAGTCAATGCCCATCGCTTTGGCTTCCTGCTCGGAAAGACCGGTACGGCCCGCCTCCAGCCCCAGCACCTTGAGTGCCGCCGAGCCGAGCGTGCCCGGGAATTCCTGTTCGGCCCCCGCCAGGTTCTCTCCCACCATGCGCCCCAGCTTGTTGGCTATGGTGGCAAGCGGCACATAGACCTGCTGCTGCTTGACGCTGTGCCAGACGCTGGCGCAATCCCCCGCCGACCAGACGTTGGCCAGCGAGCTGCGCCCCTGACGGTCGACCTTGATGGCGCCGTTGCCGAGCCGCGCTATGCCGCTGTCGGCCAGGAACTCGGTGTTGGGCCTGACCCCGGTGCAGACCACGACGATATCGGCCTCGTACTCCCCCTGGTCGGTGCGCACGCCGCTGACCCGGCCCTCCCCCAGCAGAGCCTGGACCCGCTCGCCGAGATGAAGGGAGACCCCCTGCTCGCGCAGTTCGGTTTCGATGTGCTGGGTGAGCTCGCTATCAAACGCCTCGGGGATGACCCTGTCCGCCAGCTCGATGAGACGCACCTCCTTGCCCTGATGGACCAGGGCCTCGACCACCTCCAGCCCGATAAAGCCGGAACCGATCACCACCGCCTTCTTGCTGCGCGGATCCTGCACAGCAGTCTTGAGCGCCAACCCATCGCTCATGCGGCGCAGGCCGAACACCCCCTGCTGCTGCAGGCCGGGGATGGGGGGCATCTGTTCGCGGGCACCGGTGGCGATCATCAGCCGATCGTAGCGATCGCTGAAGCTGTCGCCCTTGTGCTCGACGACCAGGGTCTGGGCGGCCGCATCCAGACTCAGCACCCTGTGGCCAATCTTCACCTCGATCCCCTTGGCAGCGAACTGCTCCGGGGTGAACTCGGCCATGTAGCCGGGCTCCTGGAAATCGTCCCCCACGAAGTAGGGCAGACCGCAGGCGCCGAAGGAGATCACCTCTGAGGCTTCATACACCACAATCTCGGCGTCCCTGGCCAGACGGCGCGCCTTGGCCGCCGCACTCATGCCGGCGGCTTCGCCACCGATGATCACAATACGCATAGCTTGACTCCAGTCACGACTGGGGAGGCTTCGCCCCCCCTTTTCATATACAAATCAGAAGATGAGGCCCGGTCAGACCGCGGACTCTTCCCCGTCCAGGCTGACCTCGGCATCGCCGTTGAAGACGGCCATGTCGGTCTGTCCCATCAGCCGGCTGGTGAGGGTGCCGGCCGTGATGGAGCCGGAGACGTTGAGGGCGGTACGACCCATGTCGATGAGGGGCTCGATGGAGATGAGCAGTCCCGCCAGGGCCACCGGGAAGTCCAGGGCGGAGAGCACGATCAGCGCCGCGAAGGTGGCGCCGCCCCCCACACCGGCCACCCCGAAAGAGCTGACGGTGATGATGGCGATGAGCGTCATGATGAAGCCGGGATCCAGGGGATTGACCCCCACGGTCGGGGCTATCATCACCGCCAGCATGGCCGGGTAGATGCCGGCACAGCCGTTCTGGCCTATGGTGGCGCCGAAGGAGGCGGCGAAGTTGGCGATGCCCGCCGGGATGCCGAGGGCCCGGGTCTGGGTCTGCACGTTCATGGGAATGGAGCCCGCACTGGTGCGCGAGGTGAAGGCGAAGGCCAGTACCGGCATGATCTTCTTCAGGAAGCGCAGCGGGTTGATGCCCACCAGGCTCACCAGCAGCAGATGCACCAGGAACATGATGGCGATGGCACCGTAAGAGGCCAGCACAAAGTTCAGCAGGTTGATGATGTCCGCGTAGTTGGAGCCGGACACCACCTTGGCCATCAGCGCCAGCACGCCATAGGGAGTGAGGCGCAGCACCAGGGTCACCATCCGCATGACGATGGCGTGGGCGACCCCCATGAAGCGCTCGAAGCTGGCAAAGATCTCGGGCTGCTTGCGGGCGATGCCGGTGGCAGAGAGGCCGATGAAGATGGAGAAGATCACCACGGCGATGGTGGAGGTCTTGCGTGAACCCGTCATGTCGAGGAAGGGGTTGGCCGGGATGAACTCCAGCACCATCTTGGCGAGGGACATGCTCTCGACGCTGCCGAGGCTGGTCTGCAGGGCCGCACCACGGGCCGTCTCGGCGGCGCCAGCGGTGAGCCCCTCGGCACTCAGACCGAACAGGTTGGACATCAGTATGCCCGCCCCGGCGGCGATCATGGTGGTGAAGATCAGCACCCCTATGGTCAGGGCGCTGATCTTGCCGAGGGCGCTGCCGCCGGAGAGCTTGAGGATGGCGCCTATGATGGAGACCATGATGAGCGGGATGATGATCATCTGCAGCAGTTTCACGTAACCGCTGCCGACCAGATCCAGGTAGTCGCCGGTCTGGACCAGCACTTCGGAGCCGACACCGTACAGCAGTTGCAAGGCCCAGCCGAACAGGACCCCGAGCCCGAGCCCCGAGAAGACGCGGCGGGTGAAACTGACGTGGGTCTGCTGCAAGCGGTAGAGAAACAGCAGCAACATGACCAGGATGGCCAGATTACCGATAACGCTAAGAGTCATGATATTCCCCAAAAATAAACGGGCGAGGCCCGAGATGGATGGACGGGCGCACCCTGCGCCTCGCCCCGAAACCGGCCGCATCGTGGCGGCACGCCCCCCGTTCGGGGTGACGTCAATATCTGTAAAAACCGGGGGCGGCCAGTGCCGCCCCCCTCATCATCCGGCCTTGCCCTGTTGCTTGGCCCGCATGATGTTGATGATCTCTATGTCGGTATCCAGCATCCCCTGTTTCGAGAGACGGCCCAGGTTCGCTATGGTCTGGTCCACGTCATCGGAGACGATGCCCTCGCTCTGGGGCACGTGCAGGTTGTTGATGGCCATCAGCGACGACTTGACAGCCGCCGAGGTGGAAGTGGACACCTTCATGGAGCAGGCGCTGCCGGCACCGTCGCAGATGATGCCGGAGACGTCGCCAATCATGTTGTTGATGCAGTGGCTGATCTGCTCGAACTGGCCTCCCAGCAGCCAGGTGATGGCGGCCCCCGAGCCCATGGCGGCGGTGCTGGCAGCGCACAGGGCCGACAGCTTGTTCTGGTAGGCCTTGATGTAGATAGCCACCAGGTGGCTCATCACCAGTGCCCGGGCCAGCTGTTCGTCGTCGGCCTTGAGGAAGCGCGCGGCGGCCACCACCGGCATGGTGGCGGCTATGCCCTGGTTGCCCGAGCCCGAGTTGGACATGGCGGGCAGCATGGCACCGTCCATGCGCGCATCGGAGGCGGCGGAGGACAACCGCATGGCCAGGGTCATCAGATCGTCCGAGAGCAGCTTGCGCTCCACCTGTTCGGTGAGGATCTTGCCGATGCGCAGGCCATAGCCCTGCAGGCCCTCATCCGCCAGCGCCTGGTTCATGCTGGCCGCCTCGCGGATGAACGCGATCTCGGTCAGCGGCACCTCAAGGGCAAACGCCACGATCTCCCGCAGCGTCATGGCCGGCTTGTCGGATTTCGCGGGCTGGATCTGCACCCCGGGGGCACTGTCCTGCTCCATCAGCACCTCGCCATCCTTTTCCAGCAGTACGATGCGGGTGTGATCCGTGCAGATCACCACCCGGGCGCTGTGGCCGTCGGCCTCGGCCAGCACCTCGGCGTAGAGCACGTCCGGCACGTCTTTCACATCCACCTTGATGATGGGCAACAGCGCCTTGGCGGCATCCACCTGGGCCGGGGTGAGGGTCTTGAGCACCTCCAGACCCGCATCCGGGTTGCCCCCGGTGATGCCGACGGCGGCGGCGACCGGCAGGCCAATCATGCCGGTGCCGGGGACCCCGACCCCCATGCCGTTCTTGAACAGGTTGCCGCTGACCCAGACGCTGATACGGGTCGGATCCTGCCCCAGCAGCTTGCGGCAGTTGGCGGCAGCCAGCGCCACCGACATGGGTTCGGTGCAGCCCAGGGCCGGCACCACTTCACGCTTGAGCAGAGTAATAAAGTCGGTCCATTGTGCTTTCATCTGTGGTTTCTCTGGTTCACTGTGCCGCAGGCATCGTATAGGGGTATGGGTGCTATCTGGAGGGCCGCCCCGTCCATGTCACTTTATTTGATTCTAGTGGCACGAGCCTCAAATAAAATTGAGCCCCCTCGCCTTTTGCCGCCATTATGCCTTCCAGCGGGGGCAACGTCACCGGATTGCTGCCCTGCCGCTGGCAACGGGTCCCCCCATCCGGCCAAGGCCCTTTGTCATCAATGTCTTGCCCACCCCCGTGAAAAGCGGGCAATAAAAAAGGAGGCCGAAGCCTCCTCTTGTCTCATCCCATCGACGCTTAGAGCGCCTTGAGGATGGCCTCGACGCTGGCCTTGGCATCGCCAAACAGCATCTGGGTGTTCTCCTTGAAGAACAGCGGGTTCTGGACACCGGCGTAGCCAGTGTTCATGGAGCGCTTGAAGCCGATGACGTTCTGCGCCTTCCACACTTCCAGCACCGGCATGCCGGCGATGGGGCTGCCTGGATCTTCCATGGCGGCCGGGTTGACGGTGTCGTTCGCACCGATCACCAGCACCACGTCGGTGTCGCTGAAGTCCTCGTTGATCTCGTCCATTTCCAGCACGATGTCGTAGGGGACCTTGGCTTCCGCCAGCAGCACGTTCATGTGACCAGGCAGACGACCGGCCACCGGGTGGATACCGAAGCGCACCTTGACGCCGCGCTCGCGCAGCTTGTGGGTGATCTCGGCAACCGGGTACTGAGCCTGCGCCACCGCCATGCCGTAGCCCGGGGTGATGATGACGGAGCTGGCGTTCTTCAGCATGTCGGCCACGTCTTCGGCGTTGGTCTCGCGGTATTCGCCCATCTCCTGATCGGCCGTGGAGGCCACACCGTCGGAACCGAAGCCACCGGCGATGACGGAGATGAAGGAGCGGTTCATCGCTTTACACATGATGTAAGAGAGGATGGCACCGGAGGAACCCACCAAGGCACCCACCACGATCAGCAGGTCGTTGGAGAGCATGAAGCCCGCCGCCGCTGCCGCCCAACCGGAGTAGGAGTTCAGCATGGAGACCACCACCGGCATGTCGGCGCCACCGATGGAGGCGACCAGATGCCAACCGAAGGCGAAGGCGATCAGAGTCATCAGCAGCAGGGCGAAGGTGGAGCCACCGGCGTTGACGAAGTGGATCATCAGCGCGATGGAGACCACCACGGCCAGCAGGTTCAGCTTGTGGCGGTGCGGCAGCATCAGCGGCTTGGAAGAGATCAGGCCACGCAGCTTGCCGAACGCCACCACGGAACCGGTGAAGGTCACGGCACCGATGAAGACGCCCAGGAACACTTCCACCAGGTGGATGTTCAGCATGGCGCCGGACAGGTGCTCGACCTGGGCGACGCTGGCCGCCTGCTCAAACGCCGCCCGGGCCGCAGCCAGGGTCGCATCCAGGTTGGAGCCGACGGAGACGACGACCTCAGCCGGTGCGGAGGGGTGCAAGTCGATGAAGCTGTTGAAGCCCACCAGCACCGCCGCCATGCCCACGAAGCTGTGCAGCACGGCCACCAGCTCGGGCATCTCGGTCATCTCGACCTTGAGCGCCAGGCGCACGCCGATGGCGCCGCCGATGACCATGGCCAGGATGATCCAGTGCACACCACTGGTTTCCGGGTTGAACACGGTCGCGAGCAGGGCGATGGCCATCCCCGCGATACCGAACAGGTTGCCATGCTTGGCCGTTTCTTGCTTCGACAGTCCCGCGAGACTGAGGATGAAGAGCACGGCGGCAACGATATAGGATGCTGTTACCAGTCCTTGAGACACGTTAAACCCCCTTAATCCTTACGGAACATCTTCAGCATGCGCTGAGTGACGGTGAAGCCACCGAAGATGTTGATACTGGCAATCAGCACGGCGATAAAGGCCAATACGGTGACCAGGGTCGACCCTTGCCCAATCTGCAGCAGGGCACCGACCACGATAATGCCGGAGATGGCATTGGTGACCGACATCAGCGGCGTGTGCAGGGCGTGAGAGACGTTCCACACCACGTAGTAACCGACCACACAGGCCAGGATGAAGACGGTGAAGTGGGAGAGGAAGGCGGCAGGTGCCACCGCTGCTACCCAACCGAAGGCGGCGATGCCGAGGGCACCGAACACGAACTTCTTGTTGGAGGGCTTGGCTTCTTCCTTCTTCGCTGCCGGTTTGGCGGCGGCCGGCTTCTGCGGCGCGGCGGACACGGCGATGGCGGGGGGCGGGAAGGTGACTTCACCGGCCTGGATCACCGTCATGTTGCGCTGTACCACGTCTTCGAAGTCGATGGCAACGTTGCCGTCCTTCTCCTTGCACATCAGCTTCATCAGGTTGACCAGGTTGGTACCGTAGAGCTGGGAGGATTGGGCGGGCAGACGACCCGGCAGATCGGTGTAACCTATCACCTTGACACCGTTCGGAGTGACGAACAGCTCGGTCGGCTTGGTATATTCACAGTTTCCGCCGGTGGCGGCAGCCAGATCCACGATGACGGAACCCGGCTTCATGCTGTCGACCATCTCCTTGGTGATCAGCTTGGGCGCCGGACGACCGGGAATCAGGGCGGTGGTGATGATGATGTCCACTTCCTTGGCCTGCTGGGCAAACAGCTCCATCTCGGCCTTGATGAACTCATCGGACATGACCTTGGCATAACCGTCGCTGGAGGCGCCGTCTTCGCCGCCGAAGTCCAGCTTGAGGAATTCCCCACCCATGGACTCGATCTGCTCGGCAACTTCCAGACGGGTGTCGAATGCACGCACGATGGCACCGAGGGAACCGGCGGTCCCGATGGCAGCCAGACCGGCCACACCGGCACCGATCACCAAGACCTTGGCGGGCGGTACCTTGCCGGCGGCGGTGATCTGACCGGTGAAGAAGCGACCGAACTGGTGGGCGGCTTCGACCACGGCGCGATAACCACCGATGTTGGCCATGGAGGAGAGGGCGTCGAGGGACTGGGCACGGGAGATCCGCGGCACCATGTCCATCGCCATCACATTGATGTTGCGCTCGGACAGCTTCTTGACCAGCTCGGGGTTCTGGGCAGGCCAGATGAAGCTCACCAGAGTGGCACCATCCTTAATTTGTGCGATCTCGGCATCGGTAGGCGCGTTGACCTTGAAGATAAGGTCGGCTTGCCAGACGCTCGGCACCACGCTGGCACCGGCAGCCTCGAAGGCGGCATCATCGAAGCTGGCCAGCTGGCCGGCACCGGCCTCGATGGCGACCTCGAAGCCGAGCTTTTTCAGCTGCTCGACGGTGGCCGGGGTCGCTGCGACCCGGGTCTCACCGGCGAGACTCTCTCTCGGTATTCCAATCTGCATGACTATTCCCTGATGGTTAATAAACAATCATTGCCCAGTCTCTCATGTCTGAGCGGACAAGGCATGATCAAAGTGCAGGTCACGGGCCCTTTGTTATGAAAATCAGCAGGCTTTACCTCAACCTCCTGTCATGGTCAGGCCCCCGCTTTTCAGGCGCGAAGGTGATTAGTATCAAATTTTGGAGTTTTATTACAACCACGACCCCGAGCGGGCGGGTACAGAATTCAGCCCATCCCGGACCATGATTAAAAAAAACAAACCAAATTAGGGGCTTATACCAGCAAAATGCGCTGGAAAAAGTGATCCAACCAGTCAAAAAAAATGTTTTGCCGGGCCTCTACCTTAGCGTTTTTTGTTCTTATGAAATATGCCGTTGGCTCATCTGATGAGATGAAAGGGGAAAAAGTAACCGTTTTGTAACGACTCGGGGGCCGCGCCTCCGCCATCGGGCGAGGGCCGGCCCCCTGATTCAGCCCCGGACAAGGCCGGGACTGGCAGCTCGCCTCTTACCAGGCGGCTTCATAAATATGCCGGCTCTGCACCAGGTCGATGTCGCCGTGCTCTCCAAGCGCCGTCATGCCGTGCTCTTCGAGCTTGGCCAGCAGGGTGTCGATATTGGCGTCGGCCAGACCGTAGTCCCGCAGCCGGGTCTTGACCCCCATACGCTCGAAGAAGTCGCGGGTGGCGGCGATGGCGCCGTCGATGCGCTCCTCTTCGCTGCCGCTGCGCAGATCCCATACCCGCTCGGCGTATTGCAGCAGCTTGGCGTGTTTCTGCTCACGCTTGGCATCGAGCAGGGCGGGCAGCACCACTGCCAGGGTCTGGGCGTGGTCGAGGCCGTGCAGGGCGGTCAGCTCGTGGCCCAGCATGTGGGTGGCCCAGTCCTGGGGCACACCGGCCCCGATCAGGCCGTTCAGCGCCAGGGTGGCACTCCACATGATGTTGGCGCGCACGTCGTAATTTTCCGGCTCCACCAGCGCCTTGGGGCCCTCCTCGATCAGAGTCAGCAGCAGCCCTTCGGCGAAGCGATCCTGCACCTTGGCGTTGACCGGGTAGGTGAGGTACTGCTCCAGGGTGTGGATGAAGGCATCCACCACGCCGTTGGCGACCTGGCGGGCCGGCAGGGTGTAGGTGAGCACGGGATCCAGCACGGCGAAGCGCGGCATCACGAAGGGGGAGAAGAAGTGCTGCTTGTCCCCTGTGCTTCTGCGGGTGATGACGGCCCCCATGTTCATCTCGGAGCCGGTGGCCGGCAGGGTCAGCACGGCGCCCAGGGGAATGGCGGAGGCCACCTCGCCCCCCACGGTCTCGAGGATGTGCCAGGGCTCCCTGGCAAGGTCGTAGTGCGCGGCCGCCGCGATGAACTTGGTGCCATCGAGCACGGAGCCACCGCCGACGGCGAGCAGGAAGTCGACCCGCTCGGCACGGGCCAGCTCGACCGCCCCCATCAGGGTCTCGTAGGCCGGGTTCGGCTCGATGCCGCCGAATTCGAACAGGGTCATACCCGCCAGCTCATGGCGGATCTGCGCCAGCAGGCCGCTGCGCACCACGCTGCCGCCACCGTAGGTGATGAGGATGCGGGCGTCGGCCGGGATCTGGCCGCGCAGCTGGGCCACCTGGCCCTTGCCGAACAGCACCTTGGTCGGGGTATGTAGAGTGAAATTGTGCATCGATAGTACCTTCATGGATGAGAGGGCGGCGGCGCCGCAAAATGTTAATTGCATTTTTCTACAGACACCATCTACCATCAAGGCAACATTCTGCACATTACTTGCCTATTTCTACAAATAATCGGAATTCTCCCGGAGCATTCATGTCCAACCGTTACGCCGATCTCGCCGCCAGGCTGGCCCGTCACGTCACCACCCCAGGCATCACTCCCTCCCCGGTGGAGCAGGTGAACCTCATCTACACCACCGAGTACCACGGCCGCACCCCGGTACTCTATCAGCCGCGGATGATAGTGATATTGCAGGGCCACAAGGTGGGCTACCTGGCGGATCAGGTGTTTCGCTACGATCCCAGCCACTATCTGCTGATGACGCTGCCGCTGCCCTGCGAGTGCGAATGCTTCGCCTCCCCCGAGCAGCCCCTCATCGGTTTCTCCCTCGAGATCAACGTCGCCACCCTGCAGGAACTGTTGCTGGAGCTGGGAGATGCCCTGCCCGCTCCGGCCCCGCAGAAGAGCGGCGTCCACTCGGTACCCCTGTCGGAGGACATGTTCTGCGCCGCCGAGCGGTTGATCGCGCTGATGGACAATCCCTTGCACGCCAGGGTGCTGGGGCCGCAGACGGTGCGGGAGATGCTGTTCTACGCCCTGCATGAGGGCGGCGGACCGGCGCTGCAGGCGCTCGCCAATCGCCATAACCATGTGGGCCAGATAGCCCGGGTGCTGCGTATGATAGAGTCGCGCTACGCCGACAACCTCACCATGGAGGAGCTGGCCCGGGAGGTGAACATGAGCGTCTCCGCCTTCCACCACCACTTCAAGGCGGTCACCGCCACTTCGCCACTGCAATACATCAAGTCGTTTCGCCTGCACAAGGCGCGCATGATGATGCTGCACGACGGCGTCAAGGCGGGGGCGGCGGCGGCCAGAGTCGGTTACGAGAGCAACTCCCAGTTCAGTCGGGAGTACAAGCGCTTCTTCGGCAGCACGCCGACGGATCAGGCCTCCCGCTTCCGGGACGGTCAGCTGCGCATCATCGAAGGCTAAAAGAGAGGGATCACCCATGCGTTCACTGTTTTGTCTGCTCACTGCCCTGCTGCTGACGGCCTGTACCGGGATTGCCGATGGCATCCGCCCCGTCACCGGCTTCCAGCTCGATCGCTACCTCGGCACCTGGTACGAGATCGCGCGTCTCGACCACAGCTTCGAGCGGGGGCTGGAGCGGGTGAGCGCCACCTACAGCCGGCGTGACGATGGCGGCGTCAAGGTGCTCAACCGCGGCCTTCAGAGCGATGGCAGTTGGCGCGAAGCCGAGGGCAAGGCCTACTTCATCGACAAGCCGGACGAGGCACGGCTCAAGGTGAGCTTCTTCGGCCCCTTCTACGGCGGTTACAACGTCATCGACCTCGACCCCGATTACCAGCTCTCCCTGGTGACCAGCTACAACCATGACTATCTGTGGATCCTCTCCCGCTCCCCCAACCCGCCAAAGGAGAAGGTGGATGCGTTGATCGCCAAGGCCAAGGGGCTGGGTTTTGCCACCGACCGGCTGATCTGGGTCAAGCAGACCCCCTGACCCCACGAGAATGCAAAAGGGCAGCCCGCGGGCTGCCCTTTTTTGTCGGGAGGATCAGAGCCGGAAGCGGCCTATCTCCTGCTCCAGCCGCTCGGTCAGGGACTTGAGCTCGGCGGCCTGGGCAGCCTCCACCTTCGCCTGCTCTGCCAGCGTCTGGGAGACATGACGGATGTTCTCGGTGTTGCGGCTGATCTCGCCGGTGACCGAGGTCTGCTCCTCCGCCGCCGCCGCTATCTGGGTCGCCATGTCGCTGATGGCACCGATGGCCTCGTTGATCCGCGCCAGACTCTGGTTGGCAGCCTCCGCATCCTCCACGCTGGTACCCGCCAGCTGGCGACTGGTCTCCATGCCACCCACGGCGCGGCGGGTGGTCTGCTGCAGGGCCTCGATCATCTGCTGGATCTCGGCGGTAGAGTCGTGAGTACGACGCGACAGCACCCGCACCTCGTCCGCCACCACGGCAAAGCCGCGGCCCTGCTCACCGGCCCGGGCCGCCTCGATGGCGGCGTTCAGCGCCAGCAGATTGGTCTGCTCGGCGATGCCGCTGATGGTGGCCAGGATGCCGCTGATCTTATGGGCGTGTCCATCCAGCTCATGAATGGTCTGGCTTGCATCGGCCACCTCCCTTGCCAGGCCGCTGATGCTGCGCTGGCTCTGACCGACCTGGGACTGACCGGCGACGGCCAGCCTGACCGCATCGCCGGAGGTGGTGGCGGCAAACTCGGCGTTGCCGGCGATCTCCTGAGTGGCGGATGCCATCTCGGTCACCGCGGTCGCCACCATGACGATCTCGTCCTGCTGCTGGCGCACTCGCTGGCTGCGCTCCTCGGCCCCCGCCGCCTGGGTTCTGGACTGAGCCGCCAGTTCGACGGTGACGTCCCGCAACCGGCTGACGATACCGTGCAACCGGGCCACGAACAGGTTGAAGTTCTGGGCCAGCAGCCCCACCTCGTCCCTGCTTTGGGCCACGATCTGCACCGTGAGATCCCCCTCGCCGTGAGCGATGTCGGCCAGCGCCTTCGACACCCGGCCGAGATCGGCAAACAGGTAATTGAACATGGCGATGAGCAGGGCGCTGAACACCAGCAGCAGCACCAGAGTCAGCCCCACCAGCTGCCACAGCAGGCTGGCGAAGGGCGCCTCCAGCACATCCTTGTACATCACCATGGCGAGCAGCCAGTCGGTGCCTGGCACCCCCTGCACCGACAGCAGCACGTCGCGCCCCGCTATGGTGGCGCCGTGCAGCTCACCGTCCCGGCTCCAGCCCTCCAGGGTCGTCCCCGTGAGGCCGGGGGCCAGCTCGGCCACCTGCTTGAGGGCCAGCGCCTTCTGCGGGTGACCGACGATGAGGCCGGAGCGGTCGAGCAGCATGGCGTACCCCTCCCCTTGCACCTTCATGGCCAGCACCTCATCGATGAGGTCATCCAGGGAGAGATCCGCACCGGCCACCCCGATCACCTGACCCTGATGGCTCACCGGCTCGGCCAGGGTCACCACCATCTGCTGCATGGTCACGCTGACGTAGGGCGCGGTGACGATGAGCTTGCCCGCCTTGGTGGCATTCTGATACCAGGGACGCACCCGGGGATCGTAGTTGGCGGTGTTGAGGGAGGGATCGTGGCGAGTCATGGCCCCCTGCACCGAACCAAAATAGGTGAGGCCAAAGCCACCGGAGGTACGGGTCTGCAGCAGGTGTGGCACCAGGGTTGCCTCGGGATTGTCGGCAATCACTGCGGTCAGGGCATTGACCGCATGCCGACGATCTGCCAACCAGTTGCCGATGGCTACCGAGTGGGCGTGGCCGTAGTTGACCGCCTCGCTCTGGATGGCGCCAAGGGTGCGTGATTTGAGGGTGTGGAAGGCGACGATACCGAGCAGGGCTGCCATCAGCAGCACTACCCCCAGGCTGGCCGCGAGCAACTTGCCGCGCAACGAGAGAGTCATGACAACGAATCCTTGTGGTAGCAGGGGGTTGAAAATACCCCCATCTTGGTAGTAGGTATCGGCGGTATCCACGCTGGACTTTAGTGAATCTGATTAATTTCTCGTGCCTCGACAACGGGTTGTGCTGCAAGTCACGAAAATCACGAGATCCCCAACCGACATCGGCGGAGGCTATCCCAGGGTGACGCTTGTGATAGGTTGGGACTCTTTTTTGCCCCCAATGGAGACCCCCATGCCCCGAAATATCGAGATCAAGGCCAGGATCGAGCGGATCGATCTCCTTCATCCCAAGGCGACCGCCATCGCCGACCGTGGCCCCGTCGAGATAGCGCAGGATGACACCTTCTTTCGCTGCGACGCTGGCCGCCTCAAGCTGCGCACCCTCTCCCCCTGCAGCGGTGAGCTCATCTTCTACCGCCGTGCCGATCGGCAGGGGCCCAAGGAGAGTTTCTATCACCTGACCCCGACCAGCGAGCCGGACCGGCTGCGGGAGACCCTCAGTCTGGCCTGCGGTCAGATCGGCAGGGTGCGGAAGATGCGCACCCTTTTCCTGGTCGGCAGGACCCGGATCCACCTCGATCGGGTGAAGGGGCTGGGTCACTTCCTCGAGCTGGAGGTGGTGCTGGAGGAGGCCGAGCCGCTCGAGGCGGGAATGCGGGAGGCCCACGACATCATGGCACGCCTCGGGGTGGAGCCCTCCCAGCTGATCGAGGGCGCATACCTGGATCTGCTGCTCCGGCAGAGGGCCTGAATGCAAGGAGGCCGCCCAGAGGCGGCCTCTTCCTTTCTGCTACGGCACGGGGACTCCTATTTCACCCGCGCGATGGCGGTGTTGACCCTCAGGTTGGTGGCATCCAGCCCCGGCCGCTGGCCGTGGAAGTCAAATGCCAGCTCGACCCCGGGTCGAAACACCAGGCAGTGGGTGGAGCCGCCGAAGTGGAACATGCCGAGCGGATCCCCCTTCTTCACCCTGTCCCCCACCCTCACCGTGACGTCGCAACTCGACACCTCCGCCATCCCCACCGGCACCACGCACATCAGGCCGATTTTGGGGTTGTCGGCCTCGATGAAGATCAGCGCCCGGGTGGCTACCGAGGTGAGGAACGGCTGGGAATTGTTCGGTGCGCTGGGATCGGCGCCGTCACAGTCGAGGAAGCCCTCGAACTGGTTCTCCAGGTAGTAGGTGCCATTGACCACGCGCACCTTGCGAATGGTCCCGCTCACCGGGCTGTGCCAGCGGTGATAGCTCAAGGCGCTGAGAAAGGCCTGATACACAGTGCCGCCGTCGAACAGGGGGGCGCTCTCGTCAAAGTCGAGCATGTTGTTCAGCGAGTAGGGCTGGCCCTTGAGCCAGAAGCGATCGCTGAGACTCACATCCCCCGTCACCTGCAGCGGCGCCGACTCGCAGGCGCTGACGATGACGCCGTCGTCCTCCGGCGCCGACACCGGCCGCACGCCGGGGCGGAAGGTGCGGGTGAAGAAGTCATCCCAGCAGCCAAAACCCTGGTATTCGGCCGCCGGATCGCACTGGAAGATCTGCTCGAAACGAGCGGGCGTGGGGTCAGGCCCCTCCCCGAACGCCCCTCTGGCCACCTGCACCATCTCGGCCTTGGCCACCTCGCCGAGCCAGGGGACGATCAGGGTCTCCCTGTCCAGCCGACTGACCGGCTCGGTCAGCACATAGCGGGAGGACGGACTTTGCAGAAACTGCGCCCAGTAATCGAGGATCTTCTTGAACTGCTGGTTCACCAGGGCGTTGGCGAAGAAGTGATAGCCGGAGCGGGTCGCCATGGGCCAGTCGAGCAGGGCGTTGATGGGAAAGCCGATGAGGCCGGAGGGCTCGTGAGTGGGGATGTCCTGATAGGCCTCGGGGGCCGTGGTCATGATGCCGTTGAGCAAGGCCAGGAACTCGTCGAAGCTCTGTACCTCGATCTGGCCGAGCGGGGTCAGGTGCTCATGGCGCCAGGCCTCCCTGAACATGGCATTGGCCTGGGCGTGCAGCAGGGGATCGCCGTTGACCAGATCCCGCAACTCGGCGATGGGCGCGGCCAGCGGTCCCGATTGCTGCGTCACATAGTGTTTCAGTCGCGCTATCCAACGCCGGATGTGGGCCTGATCCTGTGGCACCCAGCCACCGGGGCGGGCTCTGTTCATGCGGGTTTCAACGGCCTTGTGCATCATGCCTCTCCTCACTCTCGCTTCGCGTTCCCCGTTGCCGGTCGGAACGCCCGGTTGCTTGCACGCGCGCCAGTGAGGCGCAGCTCATGTGGTGTAGCACAGGGCGCCAGACAGCACGATTGCCAGAAACAACAGGGCAAAAAGCGGCAATAGCGGCTAGCGAAGCGCAATCGGACCGAACCGTTGAGGCTCAAGGGATGTGCGGGAAGGCAGCTCAGCGAGGGCAGTCAGCCGCTGCCACCAGGATGGGTAAAGCGGATGACAGAAATGCGAAAGGCCAGCTCAATGAGCTGGCCTTTCTGAAAATGGCAGGGGCGGCAGGACTCGAACCCGCAACCATCGGTTTTGGAGACCGCTGTTCTACCAATTGGAACTACGCCCCTGCAACAAACGAGGCGAATTATACAAAGCCGGGATCAAAGGTAAAGGCTTTTTTTCTCACTTTCGATGCGATCGAACAATTCACGAGCAAATCACGGCGATTCCCGCAACCAGCCGGGGTAACTTGCTGTATTTGCAGTCCCGCCGGGGTAGGAATGGGGCATAAATGGGGGTAGGGTGAAACCAGCAACAGGGAGGTCGCTCATGCTCAATTACCGACTGCTTCAACAACTTGCGCCCCTCAACTTCCGGGATGAGCGCAAAACCGAGTCTCTGCCAGACTATCTCGAGCGGGTCTCCCCCCTGGTGCCCTTCATCCCCCAAAATGTGCTGACACAATGGATTTACCGCCATTGGCGCGGTTTTGAGTCCAACTGGAGCTTTATCGACCTCGCCCGCCACCAGTTCGAGTGCGAAGCCTGGGAGACGACCCAGGTCGTGAGCCAGATAGGCTCCCGCCACATGGAGGTGATCGAGCGTTGGGGCGAGATGCTGCGCAGCAACCGCTATGTGCGTCGTTCCTGGCTCGGTGAAGACATGCTGAGCCGGGGCACCTGGTCCGAGCCCATCATAGTGCTCGCCCCCGAGCCCGGTGCCTGCTACCCAGATGGCCAACCCCTGCCGCAGCCATATTGTCTACTGGAGGGGCACCACCGACTCGGTTATCTGCGCAGCATGGCCACGGATGAACTGCCGCTGCAGCCTGAGCACCAGGTCTGGATTTGTCGACCCGTTCGCGACACTCAAACGTTTTTACCGGCAAATCCTGCCTCTGAAATAAATTTTTGACAATTCAAAAACCAGCCCTATAATCTGTCCGGTTTTGAAAAAGGTCGGGACAGGACGATGCCGTTTTTGATGAAAAAAGCAGCCTTGCAGACGGGTGGAGCGCACCAGAGCGGCCCCGTTGTTTCCGGTTTCCGACCCACAGATCCCCAGTTGTTTTTAAAAAGAGCCCCTGTTTCAGGGGCTTTTTTTTGTGCCAGAAAAACCTTCATTGATGTCAAAGGGAATGCAGACGATGACCAATCCACTCTATAACAAACACGTCATCTCCATCTCGGACCTGACCCGGTCCGACATGGAACTGGTGGTCGCCACCGCTCAGCGGTTGAAGGCCGAACCCGACACCCGCCTGCTGAAAGACAAGCTGGTCGCCAGCTGCTTCTTCGAGGCCTCCACCCGCACCCGTCTCTCCTTCGAGACCGCGGTACAGCGCCTCGGCGGCAACATCATCGGCTTCGCCGACGGCGGCAACACCAGCGCCAAGAAGGGCGAGACCCTGGCCGACTCCATCAAGATCATCGGCTCCTATGCCGATGCCGTGGTGATGCGTCACCCGAAAGAGGGTGCCGCCCGTCTGGCCTCCGAGTTCTCCCGGGTGCCTGTCATCAACGGCGGTGACGGCTCCAACCAGCATCCGACCCAGACCCTGCTCGACTTGTTCTCCATCCACGAGACCCAAGGCAAGCTGGACGGTCTCAACGTGGCCTTCGTCGGTGACCTGAAATATGGCCGCACCGTCCACTCCCTGGCCCAGGCCCTGAGCCTGTTCAACTGCCGCTTCTTCTTCATCTCCCCGGAAGCCCTGGCGATGCCGGACTACATCTGCGAAGAGCTGGAGGAGAAGGGCATTCAGTTCAGCGTCCACGAGACCATGGAAGAGGTGATGCCGGAGCTGGACATCCTCTACATGACCCGGGTCCAGAAAGAGCGCTTCGACGAGACAGAGTACAAGCACATGGCCGCCAAGTTCGTGCTGGAGCTGGCGACTCTGGAAGGGGCCAAGCCCACCATGAAGATCCTGCATCCCCTGCCCCGGGTCGACGAGATCGAGGTCGCCGTCGACAAGACTCCCCACGCCTACTACTTCCAGCAGGCAGAAAACGGGGTCTATGCACGCCAGGCGCTGCTGGCACTGGTACTGAACGAAACCGTCTAAGGGAAAAGGGGAACATCATGTCCGAGAAGAACCAACTGCAAGTCGAAGCCATCCGTCACGGCTCCGTCATCGACCACGTCCCCGCCGGCCAGGGCATCAAGATCCTCAAGCTGTTCCAGCTGATCGAGACCCAGGAGCGGATCACCGTCGGCTTCAACCTGAAATCCGGCGCCCTGGGCAAGAAGGATCTCATCAAGATAGAGAACACCCGGCTGACCGAGCAGCAGGCCAACCAGCTGGCGCTGTTTGCCCCGACCGCGACCGTCAACATCATCGAAGACTTCGCCGTGGTGAAGAAGCACCAGCTGAAGCTGCCGGAGTTCATCGCCGGGGTCTTCCACTGCCCCAACTCCAACTGCATCTCCCACAACGAGCCGGTGGACAGCTACTTCCGGGTGCGCGAAGTGAAGGGCGCGGTGCGCATGAAGTGCAAATACTGCGAGAAATCCTTCACCCAGGACATCGTCAGCGAACGCTATTGATACTCTGTCGGGCCCTGCGGGGCCCATTTTTGACCCCTGTCACATCACTTATTCCCCCTTTGGTTATAATTTGCCATCTCGCAACGGCTAGACATCGCTCATCACCTACCGAAATGCTCGTCATCAGTGTTTTTCGCTATGAAAAACAAGCATGACAGACTGAGCGCCATAGCCATCTGTCATCGTCAAAGGAAGTCGCCATGGTCAAGACCCTCAGTCGCCCCCCGGAACAGGAGTCCGACCTGGCCCAGCTCGATGCCTGCCGCCAGATCATCGGCCAGCACTGCTACAGCACCCAGGAAGAGATCCGCCGCGAGCTGGCGGAGCGCGGCTTCGCCGACATCAGCCAGTCCACCATCTCCCGTCTGCTGCGCCGCCTCGGCGTCGCCAAGGCCCAGAATGCCAATGGCAAGAAGGTCTACACGCTAGTGGATGATCAGCTGGAACCCGCCGGCAGCACCCGCTCCGTGCACGACATGGTGCGCGCCGTGGTGCACAACCAGCAGATGGTGCTGGTGCACACCACCCCGGGAGCCGCCACCGTGGTAGCCCGCCTGCTGGATCGCCACGCCGATCCCGAGATCCTGGGGGCCGTGGCCGGCAACGATGTGGTGCTGATAGCCCCGCGCCACATCAGCCGCACCCGCCAGGCCCATGCCGCCGTGGTACGCACCCTGGAGCAGGCGCGCTAAGCCAGCCCCGCATGCAGCAAGGCGACCCCTGGGTCGCCTTTTTGTTGCCTGTCATCCTGTGGCCATAAAAAAACGGGAGCCTTCAGGCTCCCGTTGCGTCTTGCTTGTTATCCCTCAGGAGAGCATGGCCCCCAGGCTCAGGCAGGCCACGATCAGCACGGTCAGCAGACCGAGCAGAGGCGCCACCCACTTCAGCCAGCGCACATAGGGCACCTTGGCAATCGCCAGGCCACCCATGACCACGGCGGAGGTCGGGGTCACCAGGTTCACCAGACCGGAGGCGGACTGGTAAGCGGTCACCACCAGCTCGCGGCCCACGTTGGCGAAGTCGGCGAGCGGCGCCATGATCGGCATGGTCAGCACCGCCAGACCGGAGGAGGACGGCACCAGGAAGGAGAGCACCACCTCCAGCACGAACATCACGTTGATGAACACCACGGTGGAGAGGCCGGTCACTATGCCTTCCGCGCTGTTCAAGATGGTGTGGGTGATCATGCCGTTGTCCATCACCACCACGATACCGCGGGCGATACCTATGATGAGGGCCACGCCGAGCAGGTCACGGGCACCGTCGATGAAGTTGGAGGTCAGCTCCTCCTCGCTCATGCGGGAGATGAGGCCGACGATGATGGCGGCGGCCAGGAAGACGCCGGAGATCTGCGCCATCCACCAGCCGAGCACGGCCACCCCGTAGATCATCACGGCGAAGGCGGCGACGAAGATGCCCAGCACGATTTTGCGGGTCAGGGTGAACTCCAGCATCTGATCGCTCTTGTTGCCGAGGAAGTGGGCACGGTTCTCTTCCCACTTGTCGGCCACCAGGGACTTGCTCGGGTCGTTGCGCACCATTTTGGCGTAACGCATCACATAGGCCACGCACAGCAGCCAGCCGGCGACCAGCATGGCGACGCGCAGCCAGATGCCGTCGGTGAAGGAGATGCCGGCTGCGTTGGCGGCAATCACGGTGGCGAACGGGTTGATGGTAGAA
The DNA here is from genome assembly GCF_019218845.1 of Aeromonas sp. sif0611. NCBI lineage: Bacteria > Pseudomonadati > Pseudomonadota > Gammaproteobacteria > Aeromonadales > Aeromonadaceae > Aeromonas > Aeromonas sp. sif0611. The sequence continues at coordinate 73,176 of NZ_JAHUWU010000007.1, forward strand.
CCCAGAGTACCGATACCGGCACCCAGCAATACGGTCGCGGCGGCGACCACAGGGTCGAAGCGGGCGGCCATCATCACGGGCACCAGCAGGGTGTAGAAGGGCAGCGACTCTTCCGCCATGCCGTAGATGGTGCCCCCTGCGGCGAACAACGCCATCAGGATCGGGATCATCCACTCCTCGCGGCCACGCAGACGATCGGTGACGCGCTCGATACCGGCATCGATAGCACCTGTCTTGGTCACAATGCCAAGAAAACCACCGATGATCAGGATGAAGAGGGAGACGTCGATGGCACCTGCCTCATAGGTGTCGTGGTTGTAGAGGCCGTCGATGGGTGCCAGCAGCACGTCGACTATCCCCTGGGGATTGGCATCCACCAGCTTGTAGGTACCGGCCACCGGCACTTCCTTGCCGAGGGCTTCATTCATTACCATGTCGTATTTGCCGGCCGGCACTATCCAGCTCAGGGCGGCCACCAGGGCGATCAGCACAAACAATATGGTGTAGGCTGACGGGAACTTGAATTTGGTCATGGTCCAGCTTCCTTCTGTGGTGCGGTATCCATGTATCTGCGGGTCGTAGGGTTAGAGGTATTATGCCGCTGTCACATGGTCGAAAAGCCGGGGGTCACCCCCCGGCACCACTACTGCGACCTTAGTCGCCCAGCGTAGCAACCATCACTGCCTTGATGGTGTGCATCCGGTTTTCGGCCTCGTCGAATACTATGCTGTGCTCGGATTCGAACACGTCCTCGGTCACTTCCAGACCCTTCATGCCGTATTTGTCAGCCACTTCCTTGCCCATGGTGGTCTCGTCGTTGTGGAACGCCGGCAGGCAGTGCATGAACTTCACATCCGGGTTCTTGGTGGCGTTGATGACGTCCATGTTGATCTGATACGGGGTCATCAGTTTGACGCGCTGATCCCAGGCTTCTTTCGCTTCACCCATGGAAACCCAGACGTCGGTGTAGAGGAAGTCGGTACCCAACACCCCCTCCTTCACGTCTTCGGTCAGATGGATGCGCGCGCCGGTCTCTTCGGCGATTTGGCGGCACTTGGCGACCAGCTCCTCTTCCGGCCAGAAGGCTTTCGGCGCAACCAGGCGGATGTCCATGCCCATCTTGGCGGCACCGACCATCAGGGAGTTGCCCATGTTGTTGCGAGCATCACCCAGGTAGGCGAACTTGATTTGATCCAGGCGCTTGCCCTTGCCGTGCTCCAGCATGGTCATGAAGTCGGCCAGGATCTGGGTCGGGTGGAATTCGTTGGTCAGACCGTTCCAGACCGGTACACCGGCATGGGCGCCCAGCTCTTCGACGATCTCCTGACCGAAGCCACGGTACTCGATGCCGTCATACATGCGACCCAGCACACGAGCGGTGTCCTTCATGGACTCCTTGTGACCGATCTGGGAACCGCTTGGGCCGAGGTAGGAGACCTGGGCGCCCTGGTCGAAGGCCGCCACTTCAAAGGCGCAGCGGGTACGGGTGGAGGTCTTCTCGAAGATCAGGGCAATGTTCTTGCCGGTGAGGTGCTTGCGCTCATAGCCACCGTATTTGGCTTTTTTCAGGTCGATGGCCAGATCGATCATGTATTGGATTTCGCGCGGGGTGAAGTCCAGCAGTTTCAGGAAGTTACGGTTACGCAGATTAAAAGCCATGATGAGTTCTCTCTATATTTGTGTCAGACCAATTCGGGCAGTGTTGTTAACTACGCAGTGATTCAACGACTCAAGCATTCACGGTATGGGTGGCGACTATATTGGTGCCGGCTTCCCCCTTGAGGATGGCGAGGCCATCTTCCAGGGAACCTATGCCGACCATGCCGCCGGTTGCCTTGACGAATTCGCAGGACGCTTCGACCTTGGGCCCCATGGAGCCTGCGTCGAACTTGACCCCGGCCAGCTCGGCCGGGCTGGTGACCCGCAGCGGGTGCTGAGTCGGCTTGCCCCAATCCAGGTAGACGGCATCGGCATCGGTCAGGATCAGCAGGGCATCGGCCTTGATCTGCTTGGCCAGGTAGGCGGCAGACATGTCCTTGTCGATGACGGCTTCGATGCCGGTCAGGCAGTGGCCATCCCAGGTCACCGGAATGCCGCCACCACCGGTACAGATGATGAGGTGGCCCTGGGCGATCAGGGTTTCGATGGCGTCGCCTTCGACGATGCGCTGGGGCAGCGGGGACGGCACCACACGGCGGAAGAACTTGCCGTCTGCCTTGACGCTCCACTGCTTCTCGGCAGCCAGGGCGCGGGCTTCGGCTTCCTCATAGACGGGGCCGATGAACTTGGTCGGATTGGCAAACGCCGGATCCTTGGGGTCGACCTGCACCTGGGTCAGCAGCGCGGTGACGTTGCGGCTCGGCATCAGGTTCTTGAGCTCCTGGATCAGCATGTAGCCGATCATGCCCTGGGACTCGGCGCCCAGCACATCCAGGGGATAGGGGGAGACCTTGGTGTAGGCGCTGTTCTGCAGGGCCAGCAGGCCGACTTGCGGGCCGTTGCCGTGCACCAGCACCACGTTGTAATCCTCGGCGATCCGGGCGATGGTCTTGGCGGCGGTCGCTATGTTCTTGCGCTGGATGTCAGCTTCGAGGGGCTCGCCACGACGGAGCAGGGCATTGCCACCCAGGGCGACGACGACAGTTGGTTTTTTCATGAGTGTTACTCTCGAGTCTTGGTGTGTGTGGCGCCAGCCTCTGCCGGCGCCACGCCGTCTTGTCAGATGCCGTCACGTTCCATCGGGCAGCTCATGCAGCGGGCGCCGCCGCGGCCACGTCCCAGCTCTTCACCCGGGATGGGCAGCACTGTGATGCCGGCCTTGTCGTACTTCTCGTTGGTGTAGGTGTTGCGCTCGTAGCCCACCACCACGCCGGGGCGTACTGTCAGCACGTTGTTGGCGTCATTCCACTGCTCGCGCTCGGCCTCGAAGCTGTCACCACCTGTGGTGATGAGCTTGAGCTGATCCACACCCAGCGCCTTCTCGATGGCGGTGACGAAGTAGCCCTCTTCCTTGATGTTCATGCCGGTGGCGCCGCCCGGAGTCAGGCTCCAGCAGTTCACGTCCTTGCGGATGACTTCCGGATAGACGGAGAAGGTGTCTATGTCCATGTGGGTCATGACGGTGTCCAGGTGCATGCAGCTGCGGTGTTTCGGCAGTTGCATGGCGATGACCTGCTTGGCCTGACCGTGCTTGAACAGGCCGCGGGCCAGGTGCTCCACCCCTTGCGGCGTGGTGCGCTCGGACATGCCGATCAGCACAGCGCCACGGCCGATGACCAGGACGTCGCCCCCTTCGATGGTGGAGTTGTCGTAGTCGCGATCCTCGTCACCGAAGTACTTGATGAAGTCCTGGCCGGCAAACTGCGGGTGCCAGCGGTAGATGGCCTTCACATGGTTGGTCTCGCGGCGACGGGCGGCCTTGGCCATGGGGTTGATGGAGACGCCGCCATAGACCCAGCAGGAGGTGTCACGGGTGAAGAGGTGGTTGGGCAGCGGCTCTATGATGAAGTCGGTCGGGGCGTGCATGCCGACCACCATGTTGACACCGCTGTAGGGCATCTCTGAGTAGGTCAGGCCACCGGAGAGGATGCGGGCCAGCTCGCGGTGCGGCATGTCAGCCAGGAAGCAGCGCACATCATTGGCAAGGGAAGAACCGAGGCGATAATCGGACACCTGATGTTGCAGCAGCCAGGTTTTGGCTTCCGGTACATCCAGGGTCTCGGCCAGCAGGTTGGTCAGCAGGAAGACTTCGACATTCTGATCGCGCAGTACCTGAGCGAATTTGTCGTGCTCCTGACCGGCACGTTCAACGGACAGGACATCGTCGAACAGCAGATCCTGGCAGTTGGAAGGGGTCAGACGCTTCAGACTGAGGTTGGGGCGGTGCAGCATGACGCGGCGCAATTGGCCAACTTCAGAACCTACATAAAATTTGCTCATGATTATATTCCGTCTAGCAGTGGTCCCTGCGAGTGATTGAATAGATTCCTTCTATTCTGGCTCGTGGCTAAGGCGGGATATTCTTCATGTAGGGTAATCAGCTTGTGTTCTATCCTGCCCTTGCCTTTCGTGACAGAGGTTAGGACTAGCAATCAACGCAAACTTGGACATTGATCACATTCACTCGAGACTGAATAAAATCAGGAGTTAATTTATGATGGAGTTTACATAAATGACATTTACCCATTAATGCTGGCCGCATTATTTCGCAATAAAGACAGTATTTATTTCATCAAGATAGCGTTTTCATTCATGTGTGATATCTATAAATGGATATGAGAGATTAAAAATAACCAATAAAATCAAATGCATGCCTTTTTGTTATTTTTTGTTTGAATTTTATGCGTTCATCCATGCATTTATCCTCATAAATGTTCCCTTACCTAACCACATAAATAGTCATCTGCATCCCTTCGCCTGAATAATCCATCTCTTGTCCCAGATCATGGCATCGGCGCCAACCCGCACGGACAGCCCTCCGCATCAGGGTGCTCATCACATCTCCTTTATATGGATATGCATTCTGATCGCATCCTGACGATGCTTTTCTCACCAGGCCCATTGCATCCAGGTTTTAAAGTTTTTTCATTAGTTGAATTTATTGCGCCACCTTGCGCAGCTCCCCGGTTCGCCTTAACTCAGAAAGTGATCAGGATCACGCTGTTTTTCTATCACCAAGGAGATAACCATGAAGATCAAATCGCTGTTTCTGCTCGTCGCCCTGGTTCTACCCATGGTCCCGGCTCTGGTTCAGGCCCAGGGTGCTCCCGCCATGCCGCTGGTGGTGTGCCATGTTGACCAAGCCCCACAGATGCTGGTGCCCGCCTACCTGTGCCAATGGTATGGTGGTCAGCAACATCACTGATACTGCCCCCAGGGGGAGGATCCCTCCTCCTGGTTTGTCAGCGTCCCACGCCGGTATACCCCTCCCCCGATAGCCAGCTCCTGTTAGCCGCTTCCGGCCAGCAACCCCATGCAACCCTCCGTGTCCCCCCTCCCTCAACCCGACCCGGCACAGGCGCCTCCGACCTGGATGCTGCCGGCCCCGGCTCGCCTATCCGCGATCGACTCTGACCCTGGTGACTTTTCTGAACCTCAGTTAAACGAGCTGTGAGACATTCGCCATGACAGGTGTAAGCCAAGCGCCTCAAAAATTCTCGCCATAGTCGGAAGATAGGCGCAAAAAAACCGCACTTAAAAAGCACAAGATACTGATCCAGAACGAAATAATATCATTATCATTTCTCGAGAAACGAGTTTGGCAAAAACGTTTTTCAACATGCCGTTGTCGTCCCCCGGGAAATCCTTATAGTTACTCCTGCACGGACGCAATGAAGTCGGTCAGGAAGACTGGCTGCCAGGGTTGGGCAAATGGACTCACCACAGGATGTGGTAAAGGACACCTCCCAGGACGGAGAAAGTGCGACGGGAACGGATGACTCGTCAGGCCATGATGGCTAAAGGACACCCCAAAGGATTGGGAAGGGGAAACCTAAAGGAAGAGGTATAGTCAGGGATTGCAGGGAGCAACTTCGTTCAAGGATATGAGCGATAAGACTATCGGGGGCGACGCAAGTCGCCCCCATCTTTTTTGGGCGTTTTTCACGCTTTCCCGGTGCGCTGTCACCCTGACCACGGTGGCCAGGGTCCCCACCACCAGTCCAACCGACCTTATTCCAGCCGGAAGTGCCCCACTATCTCCCGCAGCCTGTCATAGGTGTGCTGCATCGAGGTCGAACTCTCCACCGTCCGCTCGCCATTGCCCTTGAGCTGGGTGATCACCTCGGCGATGGCGCTCATGTTGCGGTTGATCTCTTCGGCGACCGCACTCTGCTGCTCCGCCGCCGTGGCGATATGGCTGATGAGATCGTTGATCTCCACCACTTCCCCCGCCATCAGATCCAGCGACGCATTCACCTTGCTGGTGTTCTCTGCCGCATCCTGACAGCTCTGCCGGGTGTTGCCCATGGCCACCACCACTGTCTGGGTGCCCCGCTGCAACCGGGTCAGCATGGTCTGGATCTCTGCCGTGCTCTTCTGGGTACGGCCCGCCAGGGAGCGCACCTCGTCGGCCACCACCGCAAACCCGCGCCCCTGCTCACCGGCCCGGGCTGCCTCTATGGCGGCGTTGAGGGCCAGCAGGTTGGTCTGCTCGGCGATGCCGCCGATGACCCCCAGGATGGAACCTATCTGCTGCACATCCTGCTGCATGGCGGCGATGGAGTGGGCCGTGGTCTCCACCTCGGTCACCAGGGCGGTCACGCTGGCCATGGCCTGATCCACCACCCGGCGCGACTGGCTCGCAAGCTGCTGGCTCTGGCCGGTGAGCTGGGCCGTGCTGGCGGCACTCTCCGATACCGAGACCGCGGTGCGGCTCATCTCGTTGATGGCGGTGACCACCTGCTCGGTCTCCCGCACATGATCCGCCAACAGTCCCTGGGCGGAGCCCGTCTGACTGGCCAGCCCCTCGATGCCGCTGTTGAGCTGGCCGCTGGCTTCCCGTACTTCTCCCATCATCTCCTGCAGCCGCTCGATGAAGCGGTTGATGCCCGCCGAGATCTGGCCGAGATCGTCCGTGCTGGTCACCGTCAACCGGCGGGTCAGATCGCCGCTGCCGCGAGAGAGCTCCAGCACCAGATCCCGCAGGGAGAGGATGGGCCTATAGGCCACATTGAGCGCCAGCATCGCCAGCACCATCACCACTATCGCCACGCCGAACAGCGCCATGATGATCTGGCCGTTGAGGGACCGGGTCATGGACCGGATGTAATCGAGATCCACGTAACCGGTCAGGGTCCACTGACTGCCACGGATATCCAGCTTGTTGGGACGGCTCTCCGTCTCTCCCTGGGGCTTGCTGCTGTAGAGTACCTGGCCCTGACTGTCGCTCAGGGAGAAGTAACGCCCCTCCCCGCTCACCTTCGCCAGCAGCGCCTTGAACTCGCTCATGTCGAGGTAATAGAGATAGGCGGAATCGGCACCACGGGGCACCAGGATGGAGATCACCGGCTTGCCGTCCAGTTGCTCCAGCGGGCTGACGGTGATCTGGTTGTTGGCGGCGGGGATCAGCTTGCGCAGAGCCTCGACCCTGGCCTTGTCGTCGATGACCCCGTTCACGTCGAACGCCATGTCACCGATCAGCTTGACGATGTTGTGAAAACCGGTCTCCTGCAGCGCCTTCTTGACGCTGGTCACCCCGAGGTTGAGATTCGCCGCCAGCAGCACCTTCTGGTTGATGTCACCGGCCAGCTTCTCCTTGACCAGGGTGATCTGCTCGTTGATGTTCTGGGTCGCCTGGGTGCGGATGTAGCCACTGATGAAGTGATTGACGCTGAACCAGGCGGTGCCGATGGTGACCAGGATGGCGAGCAGGAGCAGAACGTTGATTTTGACTTTGAATGGCATGGGGTGGGTCCCTCCAAATAGAAAGGGCCGGAACATGACCGGCCCTTTCTGCCAATGCTTACTTCTTCTTGGCGTACTTCATTGAGTCCAGGGCAACCGCCAGAATGATGATGCCGCCCTTGATGATGAACTGCCAGTAGGGGCTGACCCCGATATAGGTCAAACCATAGTTGATCAGGGTAAAGATGAGTACCCCGGTGATGACACCGGCGACAGTCCCTACACCACCGGCAAAGGAGACACCGCCCACCACGCAGGCCGCGATGGCATCGAGTTCATACATGAAACCGAGGTTGTTGGTGGCGCTGCCGATCCGGCCTGCTTCCAGCATGCCGCCGAAGGCGTAGAAGACACCGGCCAGGGCGTAGATGATCACCAGATTGACCGCCACGTTGACGCCGGAGACCTTGGCAGCTTCCGGGTTGCCGCCGATGGCAAAGATGTTCTTGCCAAAGCGGGTCTTGTTCCACAGCACCCAGACGAAGACGCTGGCGATGGCCGCATAGAAGGTCAGGTACGAAAGCTTGAATCCTCCTATCCGGATAAAGCCCTGCGCGAAGCTGGAGAAGCGAGGGTCGAAGCCAGCCACCGGAGAGGCACCCACCGAATCAAAATAGAGGGAGTTGATGCCGTAGACGATGATCATGGTGCCCAGAGTGGTAATGAAGGGCGTCACGTTCAAGTAGGCCACGATCAGGCCGTTGACCAGACCGATCAGCGCACCCACCGCACACACCAGCAGGATCACCGCCGGAATGGGTACTTCACCCAGACTGGGGAACACCTTGTTGACGTTGGTCAGGGCCTGCAGCATGGTGGCCGCGATCAGCGCCGCCAGACCGACCTGACGACCGGCCGACAGATCCGTCCCCTGAGTGATGATGATCCCCGCCACCCCTAGGGCGATGATGACCCGCACCGAGGACTGAGTCAGGATGTTGCTGAGGTTGGTGAGGCTGAGGAAGGATGGCTCCTGGATCACGATAACCATGAGCAGCACCAGCAGCACCAGGTAGATGGCGTTTTCCTTGAGCGCCTGCATCAGATTGAAATTTTTAGCCGACTCCATAAATGTCTTCCTGTCTCTAGAGGTACAGAGATGCCAGGCGCAGTATCTCGCTCTGGTCAGTTTCTTTGGTATTGACGATCCCGGCGACCCGGCCATTGCTCATGACCATGATGCGGTCGGTGATCCCCAGCAGCTCGGGCATTTCGGACGAGATGATGATGATCCCTTTGTCCTTCTTCGCCAGCTCCAGGATGAGCTGGTAGATTTCGAACTTGGCGCCCACGTCTATGCCCCGGGTCGGCTCATCCAGCATCAGGATCTCCGGCTGGGTCAGCAGCCAGCGGCCTATGATCACCTTCTGCTGGTTGCCCCCGGAGAGGGAGCCAATCTGTGTCTGCTGGGTCGGTGTCTTGACGCGCATGGAGTCGATGACCCACTGGGTATCGCTCTTCATCTTGTTGTCGCTGAGCAGCCCCATGGATCCCTTGTAGTTGTCCATGTTGGCGATCAGGGAGTTGAAGGCGATGTCGAGACGGGAGTAGATCCCGGTGGAGCGGCGCTCTTCCGTCACCAGGGCGAAGCCGTTCTGGATCGCCTCATGGGCGTTGCGATTGGCGACTTCCTTGCCGTGCAGCTTGATGACACCGTCGCTGTGATCGCGGATACCGAACAGGGTCTCGACGATGTCGGTGCGCTTGGCCCCCACCAGACCGGCGATGCCGAGGATCTCCCCCTTGTGCAGGTTGAAGCTCACGTCCTTGATGGAAGGCTGATTCTTGGCCGTCAGGCGCTCGACTTCGAGGATCACCTCTTTCGGCTGGTTGGTTTTCTCCGGGAAGCGCTGGGTCAACTCACGACCGACCATCATGCCGATGATCTGATCCATGGTCATACCCTCGAGCGGCTGAGTCGCCACCCACTGGCCATCCCGCAATATGGTGATCTCGTCACAGAGCTGGAAGATCTCCTCCATCTTGTGGGAGATGTAGACGATGCCGCACCCCTTGTCCTTCAACTTGTTGATGATCTTGAAGAGGTGGTTGACCTCTTTCTCGGTCAGGGAGGAGGTGGGTTCGTCCATGATGACGATCTTGGCGTCATAGGAGAATGCCTTGGCGATCTCGATCATCTGCATCTGGGAGACGGAGAGGGTGCCGACCTTGACCCTTGGGTCTATGTCGATGTCCAGTTCGTCGAAGATGCGCTTGGTGTCGTCATACATTTTGCCGTGGTCGATGAACCAGCCCTTGGTGGGGTAGCGACCGAGCCACATGTTGTCCATCACGGTGCGTTGCAATACCAGGTTCAGCTCCTGGTGCACCATGGATACGCCATTTTCCAGCGCCTCTTTGGAAGAGGTGAAGTTGATCTCCTCGCCCTTGAAGAAGATCTTGCCCTGATCCTTCTCGTAGATGCCGAAGAGGCACTTGAGCAGCGTGGACTTCCCTGCGCCATTCTCGCCCATCAACGCATGCACAGAATGAGGACGGACCCGTAAATTGACATTATCGAGTGCCTTGACGCCAGGAAAGCTCTTACTGACGTCAATCATCTCCAACAGCCATTCTGATTGTTGCCGTGTTGTCATATCAGCCATCACATCTGGTTGAAAAAAGGGCAAGGGGATCTCCCTTGCCCTGAGGGGAGGAATTACTCGAATTGGGACAGGTTGTCTTTGTCTACGCCCACGTAGGCAACGCGCACGACCTTGTTGTCGATCTTCCAGTTGGTGCCTTCACCGGCCGGCTTGCCTTCAGCCAGATTCTTGGTCAGCTCGAAGGTCGCCTTGGCCTGGTTGGCCGCATCGTTCAGCACTGTACCCGCCATGGCACCGCTCTTGACCATGGCCAGGGCTTCCGGCAGGGCATCGACGCCGAACACCGGAATGGCAGTCTTGCCCTGGGCTTTCAGGGATTCAACAGCACCCATTGCCATACCATCGTTGTTGGCGATGACCACTTCGATCTTGTTGGCGTTGGGGCCGGAGATCCAGGCGTCCATCTTGTCTTTCGCCATGGCGGTATCCCACATACCGGTATCCATGTGCAGCTGTTCGGTCTTGACGCCGCCGTCATTCAGGGTCTTGACGACGTAGGTGGTACGGGCTTCCGCATCCGGGTGGCCCGGCTCGCCCTTGAGCAGCACGAACTGGATGACGCCATCCTTGTTCAGATCCCACTCCGGGTGTGCCTTCCAGTGCTTGGCGATCAGCTGGCCCTGGATGATCCCTGACTCCTTGGAGTCGGTACCCACGTAGTAGGCCTTGTCATAGCTGGCCAGATCGGCCGCGCTCGGTTCCTTGTTGTAGAACACCACGGGGATCTCGTCGGCACGGGCTTTCTCGATCACGACAGGGGCCGCAGCCGGGTCAACCAGGTTGATGGCCAGCGCCTTCACGCCCTTGGCCAGCAGCACGTCGATCTGGTCGTTCTGCTTGGACTGGTCATTCTGGGAGTCATTCATCAGCAGCTCCACACCGGGATTGGCTACCGCTTCCTTCTCGATGGCCTTGCGCACTACCGCCATGAAGTTGTCGTCATACTTGTAGACGGTGACACCGATACGGGTATCGGCCTGGGCTTGTGCTCCCGCCATCAGTCCCATCAGCAAGGTGGCAACTGTCGTGAGTTTTTTCATTGTTATGCTCCGATCTCTAATATCTGTATTTGTAGGGAATGCTGTACACCGTTTGAACTGGCGCCAGCCTAATGTAATCAGTTTGTTGTGTGACGGTCTGTGATCATGGCAACAAAATGAAAACGTTTACACTCTGTTACATAGAAGCAATATTGTTAAAAATTAAATAGTTATGTAAGTTAAGGCCTCCTTCGAAGCCTCACCATCCAAGACTAGTCCATCTAGCGAAAAATGCAGTTCCAGCTGTAACTTCCAGGCAACAACCAGAATTCAGGCCGCACGCTCTGGCTCCAGGAGTCATCGCCCCCTACACCCATGTGGAAACCATCCAGACAGAGGTGTACTCCCCCCTGGGCCACCAGATCGGTCTGATGACGGGCCTGGGCAAGCTGTTGCTGGCTGTAGTGGCTGACGCTGAAGTGGAACTTGCCCTCGATGCTCACCTCTGCGAGCCGCAGCTGACGGGTATCGCAACGCAATCCGTTGTCGGTCGGGAACACATAGGGGGTGTGCAGGGCCACAATCGGCAGCTGCCAGCGATGGAGGTCGGCGGCAAGCAGCCTGTCCGGGTAGTTCTCGTGGGGACCGCGCCCCAGCCAGCTCACTTCGTCGACCTCGCCGGCCAGCCAGAGCCTGGCGCCGATGCGGGGCAGCGACGGCATGTCGGCAGCGATCTCCACCTCGATGTGCAGCGTCATGACGCCATCGGCATCGAACCTGTGGTGCCAGCGGGTCAGTATCTTCAGCTCGTCGGCCACGAAGTAGCCATGAAGTACCGTGATGAGACCCTGAGCCGGGCTCGCCTCCAGGCCGAGGCAGCGGTGCTGCAGATCATTGAGCCCGGCCTCCTGCCAGCGGGCAATCCAGGCATTGGGATCCGCGTGATCCGCCTCGCTGGTGCCGATGTCGTTGTCAAGTGGCGCCCGGTAGAAGTGATCGGCGATGACGTCACGCAGCTGTTCACGGCCCTGCTTCTGCCAACTGCTGATACGGCCGCTGGCCTTGTCCAACCGCCACTCGCTGCCCGCAGCACGCACCAGCCAGTGGTCAGGCTGCTCGCTCAAGGGGGCGGGAGCCCGGGTAACGGGCATGGCCAGAGGAGTCGGCAGCATGCATTGCTGGCGCGCCACCTCGTGACCCGCCCCGACCCAGGCCGTGGCGGTGGGCTGCACTATGGCCAGATCCAGCCAGGCGAGGGCGCCCGCGGCAAAGCCGGGCAGCCGCTCCAGCAGGGTCAGCGTTGCCCGTCCCTGAGGCGCGAGCGCGAGCGGGCACTCGCCCTGGCTCAGCACCACTCCGTCCTCCAGCAGTTGCCAGCGCAGCACTTCGTTGTCCGTGGGGCGGAACAGATATTCGCTATGGACCTCCACCGTCAGCGGCTTCTGGCCTACCAAGGACAGCACGAAGGGTTGCTGGGCCCGCTTCGCCTCGAACAAGGCGGGATGCGGCGTGCGATCCGGGAACAGCAGGCCGTTGCAGCAGAACTGGCGATCGTTGGGAAGATCGCCGAAATCACCGCCATAGGCCCAGAAATGACGACCATTATCGGCCATCTTGTCTAGCCCCTGATCCACCCAATCCCACACGAAACCGCCTTGCAGACGGGGATGATCGCGAAACGCCTGCCAGTAGTGGGCGTAACCCCCCAGGCTGTTGCCCATGGCGTGGGCATATTCGCAGAGGATCAGCGGTCGGGTCTCTTCCGGCAGACCTATCCACTTGGCCAGCGCCCACTTGGGCACAGCCGGGAAAGGCTGATCCTGATGGGTGCGGGCATACATGGGGCAGATGATGTCGGTGGCCGGGGTATCGGCTCCACCCCCTTCGTACTGGACCGCGCGGCTCGGATCGGCCCGTTTGACCCACTGGTACATGGCGTCATGGGCCGGACCATAGCCGGATTCGTTGCCCAGCGACCAGATGATGATGCTGGGGTGATTGAAGTCACGCGCCACCATGCGGGTGACCCGCTCGAGGAAGGCGTTGCTCCAGGCGGGATCCTGTGCCAGCCGCCCCATGGGGGTCATGCCGTGGGTCTCCAGGTTCGCCTCGTCCACCACATAGAGGCCGAGCCGGTCACACAGTCGGTAGAACTCGGGATGATTGGGGTAGTGGGAGCAGCGCACCGCGTTGAAGTTGTGCTGCTTCATCAACCGCAGATCCTGCTCCATGGCGGCCGGGGTCACCACATGGCCCAAGGCGGGATCGTGTTCGTGGCGATTGGCGCCGCGAATGAGCAGCGGTTGGCCGTTGACCCTCAGCAAGCCGCCCTTGATCTCCACCGCCCGAAAACCCACGTCATGGGCCTCGCTCTCGATGGGCTCGTCCTGCTCGTCCAGCAGGGTCAGGGTCAGTCGATACAGATGCGGCGTCTCGGCGCTCCACTTGTGGGGAGCCGCGACCTCCAGCCACAGCTCGGCTCTGTCTGTGTAGGCACCCTTCTCGTCGATGGGGCCGGTACCGAGGGGCTGACGCAGGCGGGCAACCGGCTGCTCACCGAAATAGAGGTTCGCCTCCACCGCCAGCCCGGCGCCTTCATTGACCTGCAGCGCCACCTTGAGACGGGCATCCCGGTAGCAGGCGTCCAGCACCGGGGTCAGCCGCACGTCCAGCAGCCGGCGCTCGGGTTTGTGCAACAGACTGACGGAGCGGAAGATGCCGCTCATGCGCCACATGTCCTGATCCTCCAGATAGGAGCCATCGGACCAGCGCAGCACCAGCACGGCCAGCCGGTTGGTGCCTGCCTGCAGGAAGTCGCCGAGATCGAATTCGGCGGGCAGTCTGCTGTCCTGGGAGTAACCGACCCAGCGGCCGTTGCAGAACAGATGGAAGGCGCTGTCCACCCCGTCGAAGATGATGCGGGTCTGACCGCTGGCCAGCCAGTCGGCGGACAGTTCAAACTCGCGGGAATAACAGCCGGTGGGATTCTCTGCCGGCACCCGGGGCGGATCGCAGGGGAAGGGGTACTTGATGTTGGTATAGATGGGGCGATCAAACCCCTGCAGTTGCCAGTTGCCAGGTACCCTGATGAGGGTCGAGTCGGGCAGATCCTCGTTCAGCCACTTCTCGGGCACCAGCTCGGGGGCCCCGAAGAAGGATAAACGCCAGTCGCCGTCGAGCAGCATGCGGGACGGCGAAGGGAGCCCGGCACGGGCATCGGCCTCGCTGCGCCAGCTGAACAAGGGGGTATGGGCAGGCAGACGATTCACCGAGGTAATCGCCTGGGTCTGCCAGTCCTGACGGGCCACTATCTCCCTGAGCATTCTTCTCTCTCCCTGCATGAACGCCGATAACGCATGCAGTGTAGGGGAGTTTTGCCCGATGATCGGCGATCCCGCTCACACAGATGTAAACGATTACACCTGTTTTGTTAAGTAAAACAGAGTAAAAATTAGCTAAATGAGGGTAAAAGATCGCTCCGTAGGATAGTCAGGCTGAAACAGGATGATCCGGACGGGGGAACCGTGGAAAAAGAGAGAGATATCGAGTTTCGAGTGGCGACTTTTAGGGCGAGTCATCAGAGGCGGCTACTCAACTGCCTCCAATCCACCGTCAGAAGGCGGCAAGAAACATCACCTTCAGAGTCTGGGGAATGCCATCGGAAGGCGGTTGAGCAGAGACAGACGGGCGCCATCAAGCGGCAGTTGAACAGGGGCGTGGGCGTCTATCGGTGGCTCAGTCCCCACTCCACCGCCATGACAGAGGCAGAGGGCACACCCGATGGGTACGACCGAGTGGCGGTTGATTAGAGACTGGGGCGCTTCGCAGCAGCATGAGCCAGTAGACATGCCCCAACCGCCGTCACGCCACCGCCATGACGGCGGCAAGGAGACGCAACGATCAGAGCCTGACGGGCGCCACCGAGTGGCGGTTGATAAGGGTCGGGGTGTAGATCCGGCTCTGCACCGTCTCGCTCTCCCCTGCGGCGAGTTGCAACGCCAGCTTGGCGGCCTGGGCGGCCATCAGTTCGATGGGATAACGCATGGTGGAGAGCTTGGGCCTCAGGTATCTGGCATAGATGATGTCATCGAAGCCCACCACCGAGACCTCTTCAGGCACCTTGAGACCATTGTCTGCCAGTACCGAGATGGCGCCTGCCGCCATGGCATCGTTGTAGGCCACCACCGCCGTGATGGGCAACCCCTTGGCCAGCAGGTTGAGCATGGCGCGCTCACCGCCCTCTTCATTGGGCATGCCGCTCTCCACCAGCTCGGGATCGGCGCTCAGGCCCGCCTCGGCCAGGGCATCCTGATAACCCTGATGGCGCAGCATGGCATCCTCGATGGCATGATCCGAACTGAGGAAGGCGATGTGGCGATGCCCCAGTTCCAGCAGATGGCGGGTCGCGGTGGCGGCTCCCTGCCGGTTGTTGAGGGCGATGCAGCGGCCCCTCAGACCCGGAATGTCGCGGTTGATCAACACCATGCCAGGGGCCCGCAGGGCATAATCGATGAGCTCCTCGTCGCTGAGCGCCTTGCTGTGCACCACCAGCGCCTCGCAGCGCTTGCCGATCAGCAGATCGATGGCTTCCCGCTCCTGCTGGGCGCGGTGAAAACCATTTCCCATCAGCAGGTGCAGCCCCTGTTCCACCGCCACCCCGGCGACCCCCTTGACCAGAGCCCCGAAGAAGGGATCTGCCACGTCACCGACCACCACGCCCATGGTGTCGCAGGTCTGGCTGACCAGGGCCCGGGCGTTGGCGTTGGGGGTGTAGCCCAGTTCGGCCATGGCCTTCTGCACCACCTCGCGGGAGGCGGCACTGGCCTTGGGTGAGTTGTTCATCACCCGTGAAACCGTTGCCACCGATACGTTGGCCAAACGGGCGACATCCTTGATGGTGCTCATGCTGTTTTCACTTATTTCACGGTTCGATATGGCGCCATTATACCGAGCAATGTCACTGATAACAGGGGGGAAAGCCATGTCGATGCATTTATCGCCACGCAAGGACGTGTAAACGTTTCCATCTATTTGTTAACCGGTTCACAGTTTACCCGCCAGCCCCTCGGCTAGACTCCTGCTCAGGCTTTCCTTGCGTGAGGCACGAACGGTGGAGAAGAGGATGAGAGTACTGGTGACCGGCGGTTGCGGCTATATCGGCAGCCACACCTGTCTGGCCTTGCAGGCGGCAGGCATGGAACCCGTGGTGGTGGACAACCTCTGCAACAGCAAGGCCGCCGTGCTGACACGGGTCGCCGCCATCAGCGGGCAACTGCCCCACTTCTATCAGGGGGACATCCGTGACCCGGCACTGCTGGACAGCATCTTCGCCGAGCAGCAGATCGACGCCGTGATCCACTTCGCCGCCCTAAAAGCGGTCGGCGAATCGACCCGGATCCCCCTCGAATATTATGAGAACAACCTGAGTGGCACCCTGGTGCTGCTGCAGGCAATGAAGCGGGCCGGGGTTCACAACCTGGTGTTCAGCTCCTCGGCCACCGTCTACGGCGACCCGGCCAGCACCCCCATCCGGGAAGACTTCCCGCGCAGCGCCACCAACCCCTATGGCCGCTCCAAGCTGATCATCGAGGAGATCCTCGAGGATCTGCAGGCCGCCGAGCCCCACTGGAGCATGACCCTGCTGCGCTACTTCAACCCGGTCGGCGCCCACGAGTCCGGTACCCTGGGGGAAGATCCCCAGGGCATCCCCAACAATCTGATGCCCTATATCACCCAGGTGGCCATCGGCCGTCGCGACTGCCTCTCGGTCTTTGGAAACGATTACAACACTCCGGATGGCACCGGCGTGCGCGACTACATCCATGTGATGGATCTCGCCGAGGGGCACGTCAAGGCGCTGCACCACTGTGCGGGGCGAGGCGGCGTCCACCCCTACAACCTGGGCACCGGCCAGGGCCAGAGCGTGCTGCAGATGGTGGCCGCGTTCTCAGCCGCCTGCGGCAAGCCACTGCCTTATCGCATCGAGCCCAGGCGCCCGGGCGACATCGCCGAATGCTGGGCCGATCCCGCCAAGGCACAGCGCGAACTGGGCTGGCATGCCACCCGGGATCTCGCCGCCATGTGCGCCGACAGCTGGCGCTGGCAGTCCGCCAACCCGAACGGTTACGAGGAGTAGGCCTGCCGGCCTGCCCGTTACGATTTTCTCAACTCATTGACTGGAGTGATGATGTTCAACCCTGTTGATCACCCCCACCGCCGTTTCAACCCGCTGACCGGCCAGTATGTGCTGGTCTCCCCCCACAGGGCCAAGCGCCCCTGGCAGGGTCAGGTCGAAAAAATAAGCCAGGCGCCGAGCCAGTCCCACGATCCGGACTGCTTCCTCTGCGCCGGCAACAAGCGCGTCACCGGCGACCAGAACCCCGACTATCGGGACACCTTCGTCTTCACCAACGACTTCGCCGCCCTGATGCAGGACACCCCGGCCGCCGGCGATAAGCAGGATCCCCTGCTCAAGCTGGAGGCGGCCCGCGGCACCAGCCGGGTCATCTGCTTCTCGCCGGATCACGGCAAGACCCTGCCCGAGCTGCCCCTGCCCGCCATCGAGGCGGTGATCACCACCTGGATGAGCCAGGTCGCCGAGCTGTCAAGCCAGTGGGAATGGGTGCAAGTGTTCGAGAACAAGGGCGCCGTCATGGGCTGCTCCAACCCCCACCCCCACGGCCAGCTGTGGGGCAGCGACTTTTTGCCCAACGAGATAGCCCGCGAGGAGCAGCACCAGCGCGACTGGCTGGCCGAACACGGCCGCCCGCTGCTGCTGGACTACATGGAGCGGGAGCTGCAAGACCGCTCCCGCATCGTGGTGGAGACGGCACACTGGCTGGCAGTGGTGCCCTTCTGGGCGGCCTGGCCGTTCGAAACCTTGCTGCTGCCCAAGGCCCATGTGCCCTCAATGCTGGATCTCACCCGGGAGCAGCAAGAAGATCTGGCGGTGGCGCTCAAGGAGCTCACCAGCCGCTACGAC
Source organism: Aeromonas sp. sif0611 (assembly GCF_019218845.1). Classification (NCBI taxonomy): domain Bacteria; kingdom Pseudomonadati; phylum Pseudomonadota; class Gammaproteobacteria; order Aeromonadales; family Aeromonadaceae; genus Aeromonas; species Aeromonas sp. sif0611. The sequence continues at coordinate 91,148 of NZ_JAHUWU010000007.1, forward strand.
AACCTGTTCGAGTGCAGCTTCCCCTACTCCATGGGCTGGCATTTCGCGCCGCCGAACTCGGACTGCCCCGAGGCTTGGCAGTTGCACGCCCACTTCTACCCGCCCCTGCTGCGCTCCGCCACGGTGCGCAAGTTCATGGTGGGCTTCGAGATGCTGGCCGAAACCCAGCGGGACCTGACGCCGGAACAAGCCGCGGAACGCCTGCGTTCCCTCTCCCCCGTTCATTACAAAGCCAATGAGGTGACCCCATGACCCCCAGCCAACGCGTCAGCGCCGTGTTTGCCGAGCAGTTTGAGCAACAACCCGACCTGCTGGTGCGCGCCCCCGGTCGCGTCAACCTCATCGGCGAGCATACCGACTACAACGACGGCTTCGTGCTGCCCTGTGCCATCGACTACGAGACCTGCGTCGCCATCGGCCGGCGCAGCGACAACCTGGTGCACGTGATCGCCGCCGACTACGGCAACCAGCGGGATCTGTTCAGCCTGGACAAGCCCATCACCCATCACCCGGACCAGCGCTGGAGCGACTACATCCGCGGTGTGATCAAGCATCTGCAGGCCCGTGGCCATGCCCTGCGCGGCCTCAACCTGGTGGTCTCCGGCAACGTGCCCCAGGGCACCGGCCTCTCCTCGTCCGCCTCCCTGGAGGTGGCCATCGGCCAGGCCTTCAAGGAAGCCCAGGGGCTTGCCATCAGCCAGGCCGAGATTGCCCTCAACGGCCAGCAGGCGGAGAACCAGTTCGTCGGCTGCAACTGCGGCATCATGGATCAGATGATCTCCGCCAGCGGCGAGCGGGATCACGCCCTGCTGCTGGACTGCCGCACTCTGGAGACCCGCCTCATCCCCATGCCCGCGGATCTGGCGGTGCTGATCGTCAACTCCAACGTGCGCCGCGGCCTGGTGGACAGCGAATACAACACCCGCCGCCAGCAGTGCGAGACCGCCGCCTGTCACTACGGGGTCAAGGCGCTGCGCGACCTGGATCTGGCCGCGCTGGAGGCGGGCAAGGCCGGACTGGACGAGGCCTGCTACCGCCGTGCCCGCCACGTGGTGGGGGAAAACGCCCGCACTCTGGCCGCCGCCGACGCCCTGGCGAGCGGCGATCTGGTACGCCTCGGCGAGCTGATGGGACAGTCTCATGCCGCCATGCGGGATGACTTCGAGATCACGGTGCCCCCTATCGACGGCCTGGTGGAGATCATCAAGGCCCAGATCGGCAGCGAAGGCGGCGTGCGGATGACCGGCGGCGGCTTCGGCGGCTGCGTGGTCGCCCTGCTGCGCCCGGAGCGGGTGGCCGAGGTGATCGCCGTGGTCGAGGCCCAGTACCCGGCCAGGTTTGGCCTCCAGGCGGACTGCTATGTCTGCCGCGCCAGCGCCGGGGCGGGTAGGCTCTAACGGGAAGCACATGAGTGACAGGTCACCGATCATCGAAACGGGCAAACCATGAAAACATTCGAACTGGAAAACGAGGAGGGGCTGCGCCTGCGCGGCCTCGAATTTGGCGCCACCCTCACCTCCCTCAGCCTGCCGGTAGCTGGCCAGCGCCGTGAAGTGCTGCTGGGCTGCGCCGACGAGGCTTATGCCGCCCAGCAGGTGTGGCTGGGGGCAGTAGCGGGTCGCTTTGCCAACCGCATCGGCGGCGCCGAGCTGGTGCGAGGGGACGAACGCTGGTCTCTCGAAGCCAATCAGCCCCCCCACTGCCTGCACGGCGGGCGCGACGGATTCCATCGCCAGCCCTGGCAGATCAAGGAGCAGGAGGCGGACAGGGTCAGACTGGCGCTGCTATCAAGAGCGGGAGATCAGGGCTTCCCCGGCAACTTGCGGGTGACCCTGGAGTACCGGCTGGAGCAGCACGATCTGGTGGTCGACTTCAAGGCCAGCACGGATGCACCGACCCCGGTCAGCCTCACCAGTCACGCCTACTTCAACCTCGATGGCCACCAGGCTGGCAGCGATGTACGCTCCGATATTCGTCACCATGTCATCAGCATCAATGCCGATCGCTTCCTGCCCACCGACCAGAGCGGTTTGCCGCTCGCCATCACGCCGGTGGAGGGCCCCTTCGATCTGCGCAATGAACGTCTTATCGGCAAGGATTGGCTGAGCCATCCCCAGCAACAACAGGCCAAGGGCTTTGACCACGCCTTTGTGCTGAACGGCCCCGAACAGGCGTGGGCGGCACGGGTGGTGTCCGGGGATGAACAACTGGTGATGGAGGTCCACACCAACCAGCCCTCCTTGCAGTTCTACACCGGCAACTGGCTGGCCAGCACGCCGGACCGCAGCGGCCGGCCATACCGGGATTACGACGGTTTCTGCCTGGAGGCGCAGCAACTGCCGGACAGCCCGAACCGGCCGGAGCTCGGCGACCCCTGGTTGCTGCCGGGCCAGCTATATCACCATCAGACCCGTTACCGTCTGATCCCCACAGACTAAGACCCCCTCCCGCCCCCCCTTCAAAAGGGGAGGTGCGATGATGCTCCTCCCCTTATGAAGGGGAGGAGTGGGGCTCTTCACCTCCGCTTGCTAACGACAGTCCACCGAGCCAACTCAGGAGCCTTGATAAACATGGATGATCACTACCTCGCCGCGCCGGATCGCTACCAGCGCCAAGCTTACAGAGCCGCCGGTCGCCACGGCCTGCGCCTGCCCGGCATCGGCCTCGGGCTCTGGCACAACTTTGGTGCAGGGAGCGATCCCGCCAGGGTGAAGGCCATGGTGCATCAGGCGTTCGATCTGGGGATCACCCACTTCGATCTCGCCAACAACTACGGGCCACCGCCAGGCTCCGCCGAAACCACCTTCGGCGGCGTGCTCAAGGGCAGTCTGGCCCCCTACAGAGATGAGCTAATCATCGCCAGCAAGGCGGGTTACGTGATGTGGGACGGCCCCTACGGCGACGGCGGCAGCGCCAAATACCTGTTTGCCAGCCTGCACCAGAGCCTGCGCCGGCTCGGGCTCGACTATGTGGACATCTTCTATCACCACAGACCGGATCCCCGCACCCCGCTGGAGGAGACCTGTCAGGCTCTGGCGCTCATGGTACGCCAGGGCAAGGCGCTCTATGTCGGCCTCTCCAACTACCCGGCCGAGCTTGCCGCCAGGGCGGCGACCCGGCTGGCCGAACTCGGCACCCCCTGCCTGGTCAATCAGCTCAAGTACTCCCTGTTTCAGCGCGACATCGAGGCCGAGACGCTGCCGGTCTGCCGCGAACAGGGGATGGGGGTGGTCGCCTTCTCGCCCCTGGCGGGGGGGTTGCTCAGCGATCGCTATCTGGAAGGGATCCCGGCGGATTCCCGCGCCGCCAGCACCAGCCCCTTCCTCCAGCCCGACCAGATCACCGCAGACAAGCTGGCCCGCATTCGCGCCCTGCACGCCCTGGCGCAGCAGAGGGGGCAGCCCCTGTCACAGCTGGCATTGCAGTGGGTGCTGCGCGATCCCGTGGTGAGCTGCGCCCTGATCGGCGCCAGCAGCCCGCAGCAGATAGTGAGCGCGGTCGAGGCACTGGCCCTGCCGCCACTGGACGAGGCGCTGCAGCAGCAGATCCTGGCGGTGCTGGCATGACGAATTGACCCGCCACGGGCGGCTGACTGGCCGTGGCGGTCATGTCAGAAGGTGACGGGGCGGCAACAACGTCCGAGGTAGTGCTACTAAAGCCGCTGCGCCCTGACCCTGCACCATGCGGAAAGTACCGGCCGCCAGACAAGGGCCGGAAACCGCACAGGAGCCCCCAATATTCTCTGGTTGCCCGCGTGATTTTCCGCCATCATTGGCCGCCCCGACCCTGATCGGGGCTGATTTTATCCGGACCCATCAACCAAGAGATCTGTACCATGACCGAATCCTACGCCCTGTTTGTGGCCTTCGTGCTGGGCATAGTGGAAGGCCTGACCGAGTTTCTGCCCGTTTCCTCCACCGGCCACATGATCATCGTCGGCCACCTGCTCGGTTTCGAAGGCCCCAAGGCCGCCACCTTCGAGGTGGTGATCCAGCTGGGATCCATCCTGGCGGTGGTGGTCATGTTCTGGCGCCGCCTGTTCGGCCTCATAGGCGTCCATTTTGGCCAGAAACCGGTACAGGGGCATGCCACCCTCTCCCTGATACACATCATCCTCGGCATGTTGCCCGCCGTGCTCATCGGCCTCGCCATTCACAGCTGGATCAAGGCCCATCTGTTTGGCCCGGAAACCGTGATGTATGCCCTGGTTGCCGGCGGTATCCTGCTGATCATCGCCGAGAAGTTCCGCCCCGCCGTCACCGCCGAGACCCTGGACGACATCAGCTACAAGCAGGCGTTCGGCGTCGGTCTGTTCCAGTGCCTGGCGCTCTGGCCCGGCTTCTCCCGCTCCGGCGCCACCATCAGCGGTGGCATGCTGATGGGCATCAGTCGCCATGCGGCGGCAGAGTTCTCCTTCATCATGGCGGTGCCCATGATGATCGCAGCCAGCGGGCTGGACCTCTACAAGAGCCGCGACTTCCTCTCCATGGCCGACTTCCCCATGTTTGCGGTGGGCTTCGTCACCGCCTTCGCGGTCGCCATGGTCGCCATCAAGACCTTCCTGGCGCTGATCCGTCGCCTCGACTTCATCCCGTTCGCCATCTACCGTTTCGTGGTGGCCTTCGCCGTCTACCTGGTATTTGTGGCCTGATCCCGAGGGATTGCCTCATGAAAAAAGGGACCTTTATGGTCCCTTTTTGCTGTCCGACATGGCTCAGTAGAGGCGATGGCTGATGCCGTTGAGCAGTCGCGACAGGCCCTTGGTGAACTGCACCGGCGCATCCTGCACCGTGTAGCAGAGGCAGCCGTCCGGGGTGTGCGGGCTGTGGGCATGGCTGGCATCGCGCCAGATGAAATCTCCCGCCTGATAGCGGGTGTCGCCGTCCTCTATGGTGCCTCCCAGCAACAGCGTCAGTTCATAACCCTTGTGGGTATGCTCAGGGATGTACCCGCCTGCCTCGATATGGAGCAGGCTGGCGCGGGCTCCCATCTCGTCCAGAGGCAAACTGTGCTGGCGAATGGCCCCGATATGGCGCCACTTGGGCGCATGGTGGCGGGCCAGCACCCGTGGCAGGTGGTAACTCTGGCCTGCCACCCGCAGCTCGGGCGCCGGCCGTACCGGTTGGCCGAGTTCGGCCGGGCTGGCCACGGGTTGTTGCAGTATGCCTGCCAGCATGGCGTCGAGTTCCAGCGGCATGGTCTCGCTTATCGCCGCAGGCTGATCTGCCGGCTCCAGATACTGGCGAGCCAGCTCCTCTTCACAGCCCTTGAGTCGGGCGGCACAATCGGGGCAGAGCTCGCAATGGGCAGAGACACCGACGGCCAGCGGCAGGGGCAACTCGTCGGCGGCAAAGGCCCGCAACATGAGTTCGGTCGGATGGGTCTTAATCATGGCCTTGCTCCACTTGCTCTTTCAGTTTCTGTAATGCCAGCCGGAGGCGTGACTTGATGGTCCCGAGCGGCACGCCGAGTCGGTCTGCCAGCTCCTGCTGGGAAAACTCCTGCAGATAGATACCGCGCACCACCTGCTGTTGCGGCTCCGGCAGGGTGGCGAGGTAATCTGCCATCTGGCGGGTCAGCACCGCATCTTCACCACCGCTCAGGTGCTCCTCTTCCGCCCTGAACTCCAGCAGGGGCCACAGCTCCTCGGCGCAGAGATCCTCCTTGCTGGCGCGACGGCGCCGCAGCATGTCGAAACTCTGGTTGCGCATGACGGTATAGATCCAGGTCGTCGGCGCCCCCTTCTCGGGGTGATAGAGCCGCGCCTTCTGCCATACCAGCAGCATGGTCTCCTGCACCAGCTCGAGGGCGTTGGCCTCGCTGCCGAGATGGCGAATCCCATAACTGCGGATGCGCGGTGCAAAGTGCTGGAACAGGGTGGCGAAGGCGACCTTGTCGCCGTGCTCGGCCACCCTGATGAGAAGAGACGTCAGATCGCCATCTGGGTTGTCCATGGGGGGCGATGTCCTGCGTAGAGCCGATTGTGGTTGGCCAGTATATGCCATTGCGCCATCCCTTGAATGTTGCTGTCATCACCATTACGACGGGCGGGGCAAAAGGATCACCGGGGACGGGAATTCAATGGCTCGCGACCAGCAGGCCGCTCAACAGGGAGAGGGCGGGCTGGTTGTCCTTGGCCGCGACCAGCCATTGCTTCTGCTCCACCGGGATGGGCAGCACCTCCAGCCAGCGTTGTGCCACCCAGCTGGCATCGTTCCAGTCGGGTTCCGGGTAGAGGGCCGCGTACTCCGGATAGTCGTTGAACACGTCCTGCAACGCCTTGGCCAGGGAGTGCTGGTCGGCCTTGAGCCGACCTCTCTGCCAGGGGGGCAGCGGCTCCACCTCGCCGACCCGCAGGCCGTCCGGCTCCTGCCACAGGTCGACTATTTTGACCCGCTCCACCCCGAGCACTGTGATGCCGAGCAGGCCGTCCGGCAGCAGATCGAAATCGATGATCCGCACCCGGGTGGCGATGGGATACATGTTGCGCAGCGCATCGGGCTGGCGGGGGTCCAGCATGCAGAGCGCAAACTCCCGCTCCTGCGCCTCGGCTATCATGCGCTGATACCAGGGCTCGAAGATGCGCAGCGGCATGATGCCGCCGGGCAGCAGGTGGGCGGAGAGTGGAAACAGCACCAGTGTCATGGGAATCGTCCTCTAGCGACTTCCTCTAAGGATACGACCGCCGGACGACGCGGGATCATTCAGACCAAATTGGAATAAATAACCCCTTAACAAACAGGGGGAAATAGCCTGGACAAGCCGCTTCGATATGCAGTAGAAATGGATAAGCACCACTTATTCAAATCAATATTCTGTAATGTGGTGAAAAACGCAGTGAAATATCCGCCACCCCAAGGGGGTCGGGCCATTCCTATAGTTTTCTCGGCCCGATGCGGGTAAAATTCACGCCCTTATCCAGTTAGTCATTTTTCGACGCGCAACCTCGGTGGTCAGTTATGAAAGAGCATATTCATCATCTACTTGAACAAACGGTAGCCAATCTCAAGTCCGCGGGCGTCCTGCCGGCCGACCTGGAAGCCCGGGTGCAAGTAGACCGATGCAAGGAGAAGGCTCACGGCGACCTGGCCACCAACCTGGCCATGCTGCTGGCCAAACCGGCCCGCAAGAACCCCCGTGAGCTGGCCGCTGCCATCATCGAGCACCTGCCCACCTCCGATCTGATCGCCAAGGTCGAGATCGCCGGCCCCGGCTTCATCAACTTCTTCTTCGACCCGAGCTGGCTGGCCGGTCAGGTGGAAGCCATGGTGACCTCTGCCAACGCCAACGTGAAGCTGCCCGCGCCACAGACCGTGGTGGTGGACTACTCGGCGCCGAACGTCGCCAAGGAGATGGCGGTGCACCACATCCGCTCCACAGTCCTCGGTGACGTGGCCGCCCGCGCCCTGGAGTTCCTCGGCCACAAGGTGGTGCGTGCCAACCACATCGGCGACTGGGGCACCCAGTTCGGCATGTTGATCGCCTATCTGGAGAAGATGGCCAACGAGCACGCCTCCGACATGGAGCTCAAGGACCTGGAAGCCTTCTACACCCAGGCCAAGCGTCACTACGACGAGGACGAAGCCTTCGCCGAGCGCGCACGCAACTACGTGGTCAAGCTGCAGGGGGGCGATGAGTACTGCCGCACCATGTGGAAGAAGCTGGTCGACATGACCATGGAGCAGAACCAGCGCAACTACGATCGCCTGAACATCTCCCTGTCCAACAAGGACATCATGGGCGAGTCCATGTACAACGACATGCTGCCCCAGATCGTGGCCGACCTGAAAGCCAAGGGGCTGGCGGTCGAGAGCGAAGGGGCGACCGTGGTCTTCCTCGACGAGTTCAAGAACAAGGATGGCGAGCCCATGGGCGTCATCATCCAGAAGAGTGACGGCGGCTTCCTCTACACCACCACCGACATCGCCTGTGCCAAATACCGTTACGAAACCCTGGGCGCCGACCGCGTCATGTACTTCATCGACTCCCGTCAGCACCAGCACCTGATGCAGGCCTGGACCATCACCCGCAAGGCGGGCTATGTGCCGGAGTCCGTGCCCCTCGAGCACCACGCCTTCGGCATGATGCTGGGCAAGGACGGTCGTCCCTACAAGACCCGCTCCGGCGGCACCGTCAAGCTGGTCGACCTGCTGAACGAAGCGGAAGAGCGCGCAGCCGCCCTGCTGGAGAGCCGCAACAGCGACCTCTCTGCCGAAGAGAAGGCCAAGGTGGTGCACGCCATCGCCATGGGTGCGGTCAAGTATGCTGATCTCTCCAAGAACCGCACCACCGACTACATCTTCGACTGGGACATGATGCTGTCGTTTGAAGGCAACACTGCCCCTTACCTGCAGTACGCCTACACCCGCATCCAATCCATCTTCCGCAAGGCGAACATCGATGCCGAGGCCCTGACCGGCCACGTGACCCTGAACGAAGAGGCCGAAGAGGTGCTGGCCCAGAAGCTGATCCAGTTCTCCGACGCAGTCAACGGCGTGGCGGACAAGGGCATGCCACACTTGCTGTGCACCTATCTGTACGAGCTGTCCGGAAACTTCATGACCTTCTACGAAGCCTGCCCGATCAACAAGGATGGCGTGGACGAAGCGACCCGCAACAGCCGCCTGCTGCTGTGCGCCGCCACCGCCAAGGTGCTCAAGCTGGGCCTGGGCGTGCTGGGCATATACACCCTGGAGCGCATGTAATAGATGGCGACCCGGGATTACGTCAGCAACAGCCCGAGACGACGGGCCGGTGGTCGTAACATCAAGAAAGCGGCACCTCGCCGCTTTCCTGTTATCCCGGCACTGCTGGCCGGGGCCCTGGTCGTCGGCTTTGGCGCCTTCCTTTACCTGATCAACGGCAAGGGGGCGGATGCCCCCACCATCGAAGAGCAGGTGAAGGCCAACAAACCCAAGGCTCAGGGCAATACCCTGCCTCAGGAGAAGTGGAGCTACATCGAACGGCTGGAGAACAAGCAGGTGGACATCATAGAGCCGCCGCCCCAGCCGGGCGTGCTGCCACCGCCGCCTGCCGAGACTCTGACCCTGCAACCTGAGAAGCTGCCGCAGCCGGTACCGACCGAGATCCCCCAACCGGGGACCCCCATCGGTCAGGTGAAGCCCTTCCAGCCGCAACCGGTACAACCGGCCAAGCCGGCCACCGGTGCCCCGGTCGCCAGCGCGCAAGAGCAGGTGATCAACCAGAAGGCCGAGCGTGAGCGGATGGAGCGGGAGATCCGTGCCGAACTGGAGCGGGAGCGGGCCGAGGCCGCCAGGGCCAAGGCGGCGACCCAGACAGCGGCAGCCGACGGCGGTCGTTACATGATGCAGTGCGCCGCGCTGCGCTCGCAGGATTCCGCAGAGTCGCTCAAGGCGCGCATCGCCTTCGGCGCCGGCCTCTCCTCCAGCCTGCAGGTGGTCAATGGTGCCAATGGCACCGTCTACAAGGTGATGGTGGGCCCCTTCAGCGGCAAGGCGGCGGTCGATGCGGCCAACCGCAAGCTGCAAGGCTCCGGCATCAGCGGCTGCATCCCCAAGAAAGGCTAGCCACAGAGCCAATCAGGAAGGGCCGGGGGACAACCCCGGCCCTTCTCCTTTCGACCCCCCTCTCCCTCGCCGACATGGCCTCCCCTTTTTTCCCGACAACAGGCAGGCTTGAAAAGCCGGTTTGCCATCCCCATCTTTCTTGCCATGCACAGTCCGGCCGTCATTCGGCTCAAGCGAGGTAAGTAAAGTGACTACCATAGTTTCCGTCCGCCGCAACGGCCAGGTCGTGATCGGCGGTGATGGCCAGGTCTCCCTCGGCAACACCGTCATGAAGGGCAACGCCCGCAAGGTTCATCGTCTCTACAACGGCAAGGTGCTGGCAGGTTTTGCCGGCGGCACCGCCGACGCCTTCACCCTGCTCGAGCGCTTCGAAGCCAAACTGCAGGCCCATCAGGGCAACCTGGAGCGCGCCGCCGTGGCGCTGGCCAAGGACTGGCGCACCGATCGTGCCCTGCGCCGCCTCGAAGCCCTGCTGGCCGTGGCCGATGAGCACAAATCCTTCATCATCACCGGCAACGGTGACGTGGTGCAGCCGGAGCATGATCTGATCGCCATCGGCAGCGGCGGCAACTTCGCCCAGTCCGCCGCCATCGCCCTGCTGGAAAACACCGATCTGGATGCCAGGACCATAGTCGAGAAGTCCCTCAAGATTGCGGGCGACATCTGCGTCTTCACCAACGGCAACCACACCATCGAAGTGCTGGACTACAGCGCCAAGTAAGGGCGCCCGTCAGCCAACTCATTCTCCAAGGGGTGGGCCCTGCCCGCCCCGGATACAGGAACTCCATCATGTCCGAGATGACCCCGAGAGAAATCGTCCACGAGCTGGACCGTCACATCATCGGTCAGGCCGATGCCAAGCGTGCGGTGGCCGTGGCCCTGCGCAACCGCTGGCGCCGGATGCAGCTCAGCGAAGAGATGCGCCATGAAGTGACCCCGAAAAACATCCTGATGATAGGCCCGACCGGGGTCGGCAAGACCGAGATCGCCCGTCGTCTGGCCAAGCTCGCCAACGCACCCTTCATCAAGGTGGAAGCGACCAAGTTCACCGAAGTGGGCTATGTGGGCAAGGAAGTGGACAGCATCATCCGCGATCTCACCGATGTCGCCATCAAGCTGGTGCGCGAGACCGAGATGGAGAAGATGAAATACCGCGCCGAGGAAGCCGCCGAGGAGCGCATCCTCGACGCCCTGCTGCCGAACCCGCGCAATAGCTGGGGCGAGGAGGAGAAGGCCGACAACTCCAACACCCGCCAGATCTTCCGCAAGAAACTGCGGGAAGGTCAGCTGGATGACAAGGAGATCGAGCTGGATCTGGCCGCCACCCCCATGGGCGTCGACATCATGACCCCGCCGGGCATGGAAGAGATGGCCAACCAGTTGCAGGGGCTGTTCCAGAACCTGGGCCAGCAGCAGAAGAAGAAGCGCAAGATCAAGGTCAAGGAGGCCATGAAGGCGCTGATCGAAGAGGAAGCGGCCCGCCTGGTCAACCCGGAAGAGCTGAAGCAGAAGGCCATTGCCGCGGTCGAGAACAACGGCATCGTCTTCCTCGACGAGATCGACAAGATCTGCAAGCGCGGCGAGAGCTCGGGCCCCGATGTCTCCCGCGAGGGGGTACAACGCGACCTGCTGCCGCTGGTCGAGGGTTGCACCGTCAACACCAAGCACGGCATGGTCAAGACAGACCACATCCTGTTCGTTGCCTCCGGCGCCTTCCAGGTGGCCCGTCCGTCAGACCTCATTCCCGAGCTGCAGGGTCGCCTGCCGATCCGGGTCGAGCTGACCGCCCTCACCACCCATGACTTCGAGCGGATCCTGACCGAGCCGAACGCCTCCCTGACCGATCAGTACCAGGCCCTGATGGCCACCGAAGGGGTCAAGATCGAGTTCACCCAGGACGGCATTCGCCGTCTGGCCGAGGCGGCCTGGCAGGTCAACGAGCGCACCGAGAACATAGGTGCCCGCCGTCTGCACACGGTGATGGAGCGGCTGATGGAAGACATCTCCTACGACGCCTCCGAGAAGTCCGGCGAGACCTTCGTCATCGACACCGACTACGTCAACGCTCACCTGGGTGCCCTGATCGAGGACGAGGATCTGAGCCGCTATATTCTGTAGGCTCGCCCTCCCGATAAAAAAACGCCTCCCTTCGCGGAGGCGTTTTTTATGCGTCCCGTTCAGGCACTGACCGGTACCCCCTCCCGGCGGCGCCCCACCAGCCAGAACGCCAGGCCAATCAGCAGCGCGCTCAGGGCAAAGAGAGCCCGGGTGCCGAACACCAGCTCGCTGGCCAGGGTCAGGCCCTGCTCGCCCACCAGGGCGGCGAACAGGCCACCGAGCCCGGCCACCCCGGTCAGCTGACCCAGATTGCGCGACAGGGTCAGCAGACCGGCCACGGCGCCCCGGGTCTGCTCACTCGCCTCCCCCACCACGGCACTGTTGTTGGCGGTCTGGAACAGGGCATAACCGGCGGTCAGCAGCAGTATGGGCAACAGATAGCCGAGCGGGCCGAACTGCCCAGCAGCCCCGGCCAGACCGAGGGCCGCAGCCCCCATGACTGCCAGCCCCAGTCGGACCACCTGTCGCGCCCCCAGCCTGTCCACCAGCCAGCCGGCGGGCATGCCCGTCAGGGCCGCCAGCAGGGGCCCGCCCGATATCATCAGGCCGACAGTCCCGAGACCGAGGCCGAAGACCCCCCTCAGGTAGAAGGGGCCTATGAGCAGGGTCAGCACCATGACGCTGGCCACCAGGGCGCTGGCGACAAGGCCGTGGCGCAGCCCCGGAGCCCCCAGCAACGCCAGCGGCAGCAGGGGCACAAGGGCGCGGTGCTCGCGGCGAATGAACGAGCCCGTGACAAGCAGGGCCCCCGCCCCCCACCAGAGGGCCAGGGCGCCCCCCAGGGTCAGCGCCAGGCCGTAGCAGAGCAGGGCCGCCACCAGCAGTGACAGGCTCGCGAGGTTCACCCCCTCTTCTTGTGGCGAGCAGTCGTCCCGGGGCAGACCGAGCCGGGCGCAGCCCAGTGCCAGCAGGCTGAGGGGCACCAGCAACAGGAAGGGGGCCTGCCAACCAAAGCTGGCCGTCAGCAGGCCGCCAAAGGAGGGGCCGAGCGCCGTGCCGCAGGCCGACAGGGTACCGAGCAGCCCCATGCCCCAGCCCCGCCGCGCCGGCGGCACCAGCTGGCCCACCATGGCCAGCGCCAGGGAGAGCATGCAGGCCGCAGCGATCCCCTGCAGGGCACGGGCCGCGATCAGCCAGCCTATGGTCGGCGCCAGGGCGCACAGCAATGAGGCCAGCGCAAAGAGCCCAAGCCCCAGGAGCAGCAGGCGACGCCGACCGAACCTGTCCCCCAGTCGACCGGCCACCACAGTCAGGCAGGTGATCCCCAGCAGATAGGCCACCAGCACCCACTGCAGACTGGCAAAAGGCACCGCAAAAGCCTGCCCCAGGGCAGGCAGTACCATGTTGGCCAGGCTCCCCCCCAGCATGGGCAGCAGGGTGGCGAGGCCGAGCGCCAGCAGGCCGAGGTGGCGGGTGGCAGGGGTCGGGAGAGAATTGAGTGATGACATGGCATGATCTTCGGCAGAGGATGATGTCCACAAGGCTAGCGGGAGGCATGATCAGGCGGAAGACGCACGACTTGCAGCTTATAGCTGCACAAGACGCCATATGAAGAGAGAGGTTCTCGCGTATGATGAAGCCTACCGGCCGTCATGGGTCATCACCCGGGATCCCGGCTCGACGAGGGCAATGCCATGAATACCCCCGACTTCAATCTGCTGCTGACCCTGGATGCCCTGCTGGACGAGGGCAGCGTGGCCGGTGCCGCCAGACGACTCTCCTTGAGCCCCTCCGCCATGAGCCGGGCCCTGGCCAGGCTGCGGGAGACCACGGGCGACCCCCTGCTGGTGCGGGCGGGCCGGGGTCTGGTGCCCACGCCGCGGGCCCTGGCCCTGCGCGCTCAGGTCAGCCAGCTGGTGCAGGATGCGCACGCCGTGCTGCGCCCCCAGCAGGAGATAGATCCGGCCCGGCTGGTGCGCACCTTTCGCCTGAGATCCAGTGACGGCTTCGTGGAGGCGGTCGGCCCTGCCCTGCTGGCCCGGCTCGCCGCCGAGGCCCCCGGGGTCAGGCTGCACTTCCTGGCCAAACCCGACAAGGGGAGCCGACCCCTGCGCAGCGGCGAGCTGGATTTCGAAACCGGCGTCATAGGCGCAGAGACGGCGCCCGAGCTGCGCACCCAGGCGCTGTTTCAGGACAGCTTCGTCGCCGTGGTACGTCCGGGCCACCCCCTGTGCGAGGGCCCCCTGACCGCCGCCCGCTATGCCGCCGCCCGCCACATACTGGTGTCGCGGCACGGGCTGGAGCAGGGCCCCATAGACGAGGCCCTGGCGCGCCTCGGGCTGACACGCGCGGCGGCGACCCTGGTCCCCGGCTTTGCCACTGCCCTGGCCCTGGTGCGGGGCAGCGACCTGGTGGCGACCGTGCCCGAGCGGCACTGCGCCGCCCTGCACGCCGATCTGGTAACCCTGCCCCTGCCCTTCCCGCTGGCAGGGATCAGGGTCGCCCTGATCTGGCACCCCAGCCAGGACGCCGATCCGGCTCACCGCTGGCTGCGCACCCTCATTCGCGAGACCTGCGCCCAGGCCCCCTATGGAGGGGAGACCCGGGCCACCTGATCCCGACTCCCCGGCGAGAGAACCCGGCTTCCTGCCGCCCCTTGTTCAAAAAAAGATCGGCCAGCCCCTTCCCCCGAATTTATACGATCGTATAATTCAGATCAAAATCTGTTCAGAAGGAGTCTTGCCAGATGCACCCCACTCGCCAAAAACTGCTCGATACCGGCCTTGCCATCGCGACCGACAAGGGGTTGCGCGGCCTCACGGTACGGGAGCTGGCAGCGGCGGCCGAGGTCAATCTCGGCACCTTCGTCTATCACTTCGGCAACCGTGACGCCTTTATCGACGAGCTGGTGGAGCTCTGGTACGCCCCCCTCTATGACGAGCTCAAGACGGTGGCGGCCAAAGGCACCTATCCCTGTGCCCTCGCGACCTTCGAGGCGACCATGGAGGCGTTGATCGGACTGGTGGCGCGCCAGCGCGGCTTCATCAACCACCTGTTTGGCGATGCGCTGGCGGGCGAAGGGGCAGCCCAGCGCTTTCTGCTCAGTCTGCCGCGCCGCCATCCCCTGCTGCTGATCGAACAGGTGCGCACAGCGCAGGCGGAAGGGTCGCTGGTGGCGGGCCACCCGCTCCAGCTGATGATCTTCATCATGGGTTCGGTCGGCCTGCCGCTGGTGATCGCCGGCAGCGGTCGCCAGCTCGGTTGGCTGCCCCCGGAGGCGGCCCCCTTTCTGTCCCAGATAGACAACCCCGAGGCTGCCCGGCAACGCCTGGCATGGGCCCTGCGCGGCCTGCGCCGCACCGAAGGAGATCCCGCATGAAACAACGCATCGCACTCCTGGCCGTGCTGCTGACCCTGTTCAGTGGCTACCTTTGGTGGCAGGGCCGCCCCGAAGGAGACCCGGTATGAAACAACGCATCGTCATCCTGGTCCTGCTGCTAACCGTTATCGGCGGTTATCTCTGGTGGCAGGGGCGCCCGGCCGACGGCTCCATCCTCTACGGCAACGTCGACATCCGCGATGTGAACCTGGCGTTCAGGGTCGGGGGCAGGATCAGCGAGGTGCTGGTGGATGAGGGGGACAGCGTGACAGCGGGTCAGCCTCTGGCCCGTCTCGATCCCGTGCCCCTCGCCCATGAGCGCGACAGTGCTCGCGCCAATCTGGCCGCCCTCACTGCAGCCAATGCCTTGATCCACAAGGGGTATCGCAGTGAAGAGCGCGATCGGGCACGGGCCGAACTGGCCGCCGCCGAGGCAGCTGCGCTCGAGGCAGAGCAGCAGTGGCGCCGCCAGAGCGCGCTGGCGGCGACCGGCGCCATCTCCCGCGGCCAGCTCGACAGCGCACGCTCCCAACGGGATCAGACCCAGGCCCAGGTGCGCTCAGCCCGCGAGCAGCTCGGCCAGCTCGAGACCGGCTACCGCCCGGAGGAGATAGCCCAGTCCGATGCCCAGCTACAGGGGGCCAAAGCGGCGCTGGCCAGTGCCGAACTGGCGCTCGCCGACGCGGCGCTGACAGCCCCGAGCGACGGCATCCTCCTCACCCGCGCCATCGAGATCGGCAGCATGGTCCAGCCGGGGGCCACCGCCTTCAACCTCTCCCTGACCGCGCCGGTCTGGGTGCGCGCCTATGTGGAGGAGCCCTGGCTCGGCCACTTCCCAAGCGGCGCCCGCGTGACCCTGACCACAGACTCGCGGCCGGACAAGCCCTATCAGGGGGTGGTGGGCTTCGTGTCGCCCAGCGCCGAATTCACGCCCAAATCGGTGGAGACGCCGGACCTTCGCACTCACCTGGTCTACCGGCTGCGCATAGTAGTGCAGGATCCTGACTCTGCCCTGCGCCAGGGGATGCCGGTCACCGTCAGGCTGCAGCCATGAATGCCGCCATCCAGCTCACCGGGCTCACCAAGCGCTTCGGCGAGCGGGTCGCCCTCAACGCCATCTCGGCCACCATTCCGACCGGCGGCATCACCGGCCTGGTGGGCCCCGACGGGGCAGGCAAGAGCACACTGCTGCGTCTGCTGGCCGGTCTGCTGGTGCCGGAGGCCGGGGAAATCCGGGTGCTCGGGCTGGATCCGGTGCGCGAGGGAGATGCCCTGCGTCAGCGCCTCGGCTACATGCCCCAGCAGTTCGGCCTCTACGAGGATCTCAGCGTGCAGGAGAACCTCAGCCTCTATGCTGACTTGCGCGGGGTGCTGGAGCCCGAACGCACCCCCACCTTTGCGCGCCTGCTCGCCTTCACCGATCTCGCCCGCTTCACCGCGCGGCCAGCGGGCAAGCTGTCGGGGGGGATGAAGCAGAAGCTGGGGCTGGCCTGCGCCCTGCTCGGCACCCCGGATGTGTTGCTGCTGGACGAGCCCGGGGTCGGGGTCGATCCCATCTCCCGCCGCGCCCTCTGGCAGATGGTGCGCGAGCTGGCCCAGGGAGGCATGACGGTGCTCTGGAGCACCGCCTATCTCGATGAGGCGGAGCTGTGCGACCACGTGCTGCTGATGGCGGATGGCGAGGTGCGCACCAGCGGTACGCCAGCCGACCTGATGGGGGCCATGGCCAGCCGCTGCTGGCTGCTGGAGGCGGGGCAACTGGATGGCCGCGAGCGGCGCGCCCTGCTGCGCCGCGCCCTGGCCCACCCGGCTGTGATGGATGGCGCCGTGGCGGGGGAGCGAGTGCGCCTGCTGCTGCACCCGGGCCAGATGCCGCCGCCCCTGGCGGAGCTGGGCCTCTTGGAAGGCGGCTTAGTGCCGACCCCTGCCCGGCTGGAAGATGCCTTTATCGATCTGCTCGGTGGCGGCCCGGGTGGGGAGTCCAGCCTGGCGCAGCTGATGCGCGAGGCCAGCCTGCCCGAGGGGGTCTCCCCGGAGGCGGTGATCGAGGCGCGCCGCCTCACCAAGCGGTTCGGCGACTTCACCGCCACCGACGACGTCAGCTTCGCGGTGCGCCGGGGGGAGATCTTCGGTCTGCTCGGCCCCAACGGCGCGGGCAAGTCCACCACCTTCAAGATGGAGTGCGGCCTGCTGCGCCCGAGCAGCGGGCAGGCGCTGGTGACCGGCATCGATCTCGCCCGCAGCCCCTCGGCGGCGCGTCAGCACCTCGGCTACATGGCCCAGAAGTTCTCCCTCTACAAGCAGCTCACCGTGGCCCAGAACCTGTCGTTCTTCGCCGGCATCTACGGCCTGTTCGGTCGCCAGCAGCAGACGCGCATCGACGCCATGGTGGAGGCGTTTGCCCTCGCCCCCTGGCTCGGCCAGCAGACGGAATCTCTGCCCCTTGGCCTGCGCCAGCGCTTATCGCTGGCCTGCGCCCTGCTCCACGAGCCGCCGCTGCTGTTTCTCGACGAGCCCACCTCAGGGGTCGATCCGGTGACCCGGCGGGAGTTCTGGTCCCACATCAATGCCCTGGCCGATCACGGGGTGACAGTGCTGGTCACCACCCACTTCATGGACGAGGCGGAGTATTGCGATCGCATCGCCCTCATCTACCGCGGTCGCCTGCTGGCCCTGGGCACCCCGGACGAGCTCAAGGGGTTGGCCGCCAAGGACACAAGCACCGCCTTGCCAACCATGGAAGAGGCCTTTATCACGCTAGTCGAGCAGGCCAGCGAGGAGGACGCATGAGCATCAACCGCCGCCGACTGCTGGCCCTGTGCCGCAAGGAGTCCCTGCAAATCGTGCGCGACCCCAGCAGCATCCTCATCGCCTTCATCATGCCCGTGGTGCTGCTGGTGGTGATGGGCTACGCCATCAACCTGGACGTGGACCACCTGCGGCTCGGTATCTGGCGCACCGATAGTGGCGCCCCGGCGGTGCGGCTAGAGCAGGCCCTTCGCGGCTCCACGGCGCTGGAAATCCACGGCGGCCCGAGCAAGGCGGCGCTGCTCGCCAGTCTGGAGCGCGGCGAGATCCGCGGCCTGCTGGTGATCGATGACGGCTTCTCCGCCGCCCTTGCCAGTCAGGGGGATGGCACGCCGAAAGCCCTGCTGCTCACCGACGGCTCCGAACCCAACACGGCGAACTTCGTCACCCACTACGTACAGGGGATCTGGCAGGGGTGGCTCGCCAAAGAGGGATTCTCCTTGCCGGTGGCGGTGGAGAGCCGCGCCTGGTTCAACCCGGCGCTGGTGAGCCGCAACTTCCTGGTGCCCGGCTCCATCGCCGTGGTGATGACCATCATAGGTGCCCTGCTCACCTCCCTGGTGGTAGCCCGGGAGTGGGAGCGCGGCACCATGGAGGCGCTGCTCGCCACCCCGGTGACCAAGGCAGAGCTACTGCTCTCCAAGCTGCTGCCCTACTACGGGCTCGGCATCGCCGCCATGCTCATCTGCCTGCTCTTCTCGGTGGCCGTGATGGGGGTGCCCTGGCGCGGCTCGCTGATCTCCCTGTTCGTGCTCACCACCCTGTTTCTCGGCAGCGCCCTCGGGCTCGGGCTCTTTCTCTCCACCGTGATGCGCAACCAGTTCAATGCCGCCCAGGCCGCGCTGACGGCGGCCTTTCTGCCGGCCATGATGCTCTCGGGCTTCGTGTTCGAGATCGCCAGCATGCCACCGCTGTTGCGGGCCATCACCCACCTGATCCCGGCCCGCTACTTCGCGAGCTCGTTGCAGACCCTCTACCAGGCGGGCAACGTGCTCTCCATCCTGCTGGTCAACGCTGTCTGCCTGCTGCTGCTGGCCGCCTTCTGGTTGGCCCTCACCGCCCGCAAGACGCGGCGCACCCTGGAGTAAACATGCTGATCCGACTCTGGTGGCTGATCCGGAAAGAGCTGCAGGCCCTGCTTGGCAATACCCAGGGGCGCTTCCTGCTCATCATGCCGGTGCTGCTGCAAACGGCCCTCTTCCCCTTCGCCGCCACCCTGGAGGTGACCGGCAACACGCTCGCCATCTATGACCAGGATGGAGGGGCGCAGAGCCGGGAGCTCATCGAGCGCCTCACCCACCTGCCCGCCTTCACCACAGTGATGACGGTGGCGGGCGAGACCGGGATGACAGATGCCATCACCGGGCAACAGGCGCTGATCGGCCTCATCATCCCGCAGGATTTCTCCCGCCGGCTGGCCAGGGGCGAACAGGCCAGGCTGCAACTCATCATCGACGGACGCCGCTCCAACGGGGGTCAGGTGGCGGCGGGCTACATCAATGAGGTCATCGCCCGCTGGCAGAGCGAGGGCAAGGCGCAGCCCGAACTGGCGGTGCGCCACCTCTACAACCCCAACATCGAGTTCAGCTGGCACATATTGCCCTCCCTGGTGGCCATCATCACCACGGTCGGCTGCCTCATCGTCACAGCCCTGTCGGTGGCACGGGAGCGAGAAGAGGGCACCTTCGATCAGTTGCTGGTCTCCCCCCTCACCGCGGGCTGGATCATGGCGGGCAAGGCGGTACCCGGCATCCTGGTGGCGGTGGGCCAGGGCACCATAGTCGCGCTGGCGGCCCGCTTCCTCTATCAGGTGCCGTTTGGCGGCAGCACCACCTTGCTGATGGCGGGCATGGTTTGCTACGGCCTGGCGCTGGCGGGGATAGGGCTCTTCGTCTCGTCGCTCTGTTCGACCCAGCAGCAGGCGTTTCTCGGGGTCTTCTCCTTCATGGTGCCGGCGGTGATCCTCTCCGGTTATGTCTCCCCCATCGAGAACATGCCGCAGCTGTTCCAGTGGCTGGCGGCCGTGGATCCCCTCAGCCACTTCATCCTGCTGCTCAAGGGGGTCTTCCTCAAGGATCTCGGCTGGTCGGCGGCCTGGCCCCTGCTCTGGCCCCTGCTCGCCATCGCCGGTGTCACCCTCTCCCTGGCGCTGGCCATGTTCCGCCGCCATATCGCCTGATGACCCGGCCCCTGCCAGGGCCGCACCGGACACGGAAACCGTCAACTGGTATACCCATTTATGCATAGGTTTGAATTTCCTCGAATTACCCCTGAGGAGATATATAAATAGACACTTGATTTACATCAATTGCCCACCGCCCCTAACTGGGTAGCCTAACGTCAGATTGATGTTTTATTACTCCAAAATTGAGGCAACCATGAGCAAAGTCAGACTGGTCGTTGTGGGCAACGGCATGGTGGGGCACCGCTTCATCGAAGAGCTGATCGAGCGGGCCGACCCGGGCCGCTACGAGATCACCGTCTTCGGTGCAGAACCCCGTCCCGCCTACGATCGCGTCCATCTCTCCTCCTACTTCTCCCATCACACCAGCGAAGATCTCTCCCTCGTCAAACCCGGTTTCTACGACAAGCACGGCATCCGCCTGCTGCTCGGCGAAGCGGTGAAAAAAATCGACAGAACGACCCGCGAAGTGCACTCCAACAAGGGCACTGTGGTCGGTTACGACAAGCTGGTGCTGGCCACCGGTTCCTACCCCTGGGTTCCCCCCATTCAGGGCAGCCAGCACCACGAGTGCTTCGTCTATCGCACCATCGAGGATCTGAAAGCCATCCGCAGCGCCGCCAAGAGCAGCAAGAGCGGGGTGGTGATCGGTGGCGGTCTGCTTGGCCTCGAAGCCGCCGGCGCCCTCAAGGCACTGGGTCTGGAGACCCACGTGGTGGAGTTTGCCCCGGTGCTGATGGCCGAACAGCTCGACGGTCAGGGCGGCCAGCTGCTGCGCCGCAAGATTGAATCCATGGGCGTGCAGGTGCACACCAGCAAGAGCACCAGCGAGATCCTGATGCACGGCGGCCGCGACGCCCAGCACCGCCTCGCCTTCGCCGACGGCAGCACGCTTGAAGTGGACGTGGTGGTCTTCTCCACCGGCATCCGCCCGCAGGATACCCTGGGCCGTTACTGTGAACTGGCCATTGCCGACCGTGGCGGCGTGCTGATCGACGATCACTGCCTCACCTCCGACCCCGACATCTATGCCATCGGCGAGTGCGCCGCCTGGCAGGGCCGCTTCTTCGGCCTGGTGGCCCCGGGCTACAAGATGGCCCAGATCACCGTCGACCACCTGCTGGGCGGCGACAGCTGCTTCGAAGGGGCGGACATGAGCGCCAAGCTCAAGCTGCTCGGCGTCTCCGTCGGTTCCATCGGCGATGCCCATGGCCGCACCCCGGGCAGCCACAGCTATGTGTTCCAGGATGACCAGGCTGGCGTCTACAAGAAAATAGTGGTGAGCGAAGACAACAGCCGATTGCTCGGCGCCGTGCTGGTGGGTGACGTGGATGACTACGGCAACCTGCTGCAGCTGATGCTCAACGCCCTGCCGCTGCCGAGCCACCCGGACACCCTGATCCTGCCCGCCTATGCCGGTGCCAAGCCGACCCTGGGGGTGGATGCCCTGCCTTCAACCGCCCAGATCTGCTCCTGCTTCGACGTCTCCAAGGGCGACATCGCCCAGGCGGTGGCCGAGGGTCACACCACCCTGGCCGCCATCAAGCAGCACACCAAGGCCGGTACCGGCTGTGGTGGCTGCGTGCCGCTCATCAGCCAGGTGCTCAACGCCGAGCTGGTGAAGCAGGGCATCGAGGTCAACAACCACCTCTGCGCCCACTTCCCCTACTCCCGTCAGGAGCTGTTCCACCTGGTCAAGGTGGAGGGGATCAAGAGCTTCGACGAGCTGCTGGCCAAGCACGGTCACGGCCATGGCTGCGAGGTGTGCAAACCGACCGTCGGCTCCATCCTCGCCTCCTGCTGGAACGACTATGTGCTGAGCCCGCTCAATACCCAGTTGCAGGACACCAACGACATCTTCCTCGGCAACATGCAAAAGGACGGCAGCTACTCCGTCATCCCGCGCATGGCCGGTGGTGAAGTGACCCCGGAAGGGCTGCTGGCGGTGGCCGAAGTGGCCCGCGACTACAAGCTCTACACCAAGATCACCGGCGCCCAGCGCATCGGCCTGTTCGGAGCCCAGAAGGATGACCTGCCCGCCATCTGGCGCAAACTGCTGGCGGCGGGCTTCGAGACCGGTCAGGCCTACGCCAAGGCGCTGCGCATGGCCAAGACCTGCGTCGGCAGCACCTGGTGCCGCTTCGGCGTGCAGGACAGCGTCGGCCTCGGGGTCTTCCTCGAGAACCGCTACAAGGGTATTCGCACCCCCCACAAGATGAAGTTAGGTGTCTCCGGCTGTACTCGTGAATGTGCGGAAGCCCAGGGCAAGGACGTTGGCATCATCGCCACCGATGCGGGCTGGAACCTCTATGTGGGCGGCAATGGCGGCATGAAGCCGCGCCACGCCGATCTGCTGGCGTCTGACCTCGACCGCGAGACCCTGATCAGGCTGATCGACCGCTTTATGATGTTCTACGTCACCAGCGCCGACAAACTGCAGCGCACCTCGGTCTGGCTCGGCAACCTGGAAGGGGGCGTCGACTACCTGCGCGAAGTGATCGTCGACGACAAGCTGGGGCTGGCCGACACCCTGGAGCGCGATATCCAGACCCTGATCGACAGCTACGAGTGCGAATGGTCGCGCACCCTCAACGAAGAGGAGGCACTCAAGCGATTCAGCCACTTCATCAACAGCGACAAGCGCGACCCGGACGTCCAGTTCGTCAGCGAGCGCGACCAGCACAGGCCCGCCACCCCGGCCGAGCGCATCCCCGTCTACCAGATCGAGGTGGAAACCAAATGATGAAACTTGCCTGCCAACGCAATGACATCCTGTCGGGCTGCATGGACGTTTGCGCCCTGCTCGATAGCCAGTTCATCCAACTCGACGTGGAGATTAAGCGATGAAACTTGCCTGCCAACTCAACGACATCATGCCGGGAACCGGTGTCTGCGCACTCATTGAGGGTCGCCAGATTGCCCTGTTCCGCCCGAGCGCGGCGGCCGAGGTGTTCGCCATCGACAACCGGGATCCCTTCTTCGCCGCCAACGTGCTGTCGCGCGGCATCATAGGTGAACACGAGGGTGAGCTCTGGGTCGCCAGCCCGCTCAAGAAGCAGCACTTCCGTCTGCGCGACGGCCACTGCCTCGAGAACGCCGCCATGTCGGTGCAAAGCTATCCCGTTGAAGTACGCGACCAGCAGGTCTGGGTTGCCGTCTAACACCATGCATATCAGGGCTGCCCGCGGGCGGCCCTCTTGAAGGAAATAAAGATGTATACCGACACCATCAACAAGTGCGCCGCCAACGCGGCCCGCATCAACCGCTTCGAGCGCAGCGACAAGCTCGGCTTCTGGCTGAGTTCTGCCATGGCGGGGGCCTATGTGGGCCTTGGCATCATCCTCATCTTCACCCTGGGCAACCTGGTGGACACGAGCATCCGTCCGCTGGTGATGGGGGCCACCTTCGGCATAGCCCTCACCTTAGTTGTCATCGCCGGCTCCGAGCTGTTCACCGGTCACACCATGTTCCTCACCTTCGGGGTGAAGACCGGCAAGATAGCCATGGCCGACCTGCTGCGCATCCTGCCGCAGACCTGGGCCGGCAACCTGCTCGGCTCCATCGCGGTGGCGCTGATCTACTCCTACGGCGGCAGCCTGCTGCCGGACGCAGGCAGCCTGGCGCACAAGGTGGCGCTGGCCAAGACCCAGGCACCGGCGCTGACCCTGTTCATGAAAGGGGTGCTGTGCAACTGGCTGGTCTGCCTCGCTATCTGGATGGCGCTGCGCACCGAGGGTGCCGCCAAGTTCATCGCCATCTGGTGGTGCCTGCTGGCATTCATCGCCTCCGGCTACGAGCACTCGGTCGCCAACATGACCCTGTTCGCCCTCTCCTGGTTCGGCGCCCATTCCGAGGCCTACACCCTGGGCGGCATCGGCCACAACCTGCTGTGGGTGACCCTGGGCAACACCGTCTCCGGCGCCCTCTTCATGGGCCTCGGCTACTGGTATGCCACCCCCAAGGCTGAGCGCCCGGTCGCGGTGAGCGACGCCACCACCACCATCAGCCAGACCCAAACCGCCTGATCAGGAGGCCCCATGGACTACTTGCCCATCTTTTGCCGACTCGACAACAAACCCGTGCTGCTGGTCGGCGGCGGCGAGGTAGCGGAGCGCAAGGCGCGCCTGCTGCTGGATGCCGGTGCCCACCTCACAGTCGTGGCGCCCGAGCTCGACCCCGAGCTGGCGGAACTGGCTGCCAACGGCAGCATCGAGTGGCTGGCCGGTGAATTCGCGCCGGCGCAACTGGCGGGCAAGTGGCTGGTGGTGGCCGCCACCGATCGGCGCGAGGTGAACGCCCTGGTCTACCAGAGCGCCAATCAGGCGCGGATCTTTGCCAACGTGGTGGACGACCCGAAACGCTCCAGCTTCATCATGCCGTCGATCATCGACCGCTCGCCGCTGATGGTGGCCATCTCCTCCGGCGGCAAAGCCCCGGTGCTGGCCCGGCTGCTGCGGGAAAAACTGGAAGCCCTGCTGCCCCAGCATCTGGGGGCAGTGGCGGCCTTCGCCGGCAGCCTGCGGGAGCGGGTCAAGGCGCGCTTCACCAGCATGGGGGAGCGGCGCCGCTTCTGGGAGCGGCTGCTCGGGGCAGACCGACTCGGGCAGGCGCTGGCGCGGGGGGATCACTCCTCTGCCAACCAGCTGGCCGACAACCTGTTTGCCGACGAAAGCCAGACCGGTGGCGAAGTGGTGCTGGTGGGAGCTGGCCCCGGCGATCCGGGCCTGCTCACCCTGCACGCCCTGCGCCAGATGCAGCAGGCGGACGTGGTGGTCTATGACCGGCTGGTCTCTGACGAAGTGATGGCGCTGGTGCGCCGCGACGCCAGGCGAATCTTCGTTGGCAAGCAGGCGGGCAACCACTGCGTGCCGCAGGAGGGGATCAACCAGCTCTTGCTGGACGAGGCGAAGAAGGGGCAACGGGTGGTGCGGCTGAAGGGGGGCGACCCCTTCATCTTCGGCCGTGGCGGCGAGGAGCTGGAGACGCTGGTCGGCAGCGGCATCGGTTTTCAAGTGGTGCCGGGGATCACGGCGGCCAGCGGTTGTGCGGCTTATGCCGGCATTCCGCTGACCCACCGCGATCACGCCCAGAGCGTGCGCTTCGTCACCGCCCACGGCAAAGGGGGCGCCCGGGATCTCGACTGGCCGCTACTGGCCAAAGACAAACAGACCCTGGTGTTCTACATGGGGCTTTCGTCTTGCGCCGTGATCCGCGAGCAACTGCTGACCCACGGCAAGGGGGGCGACACCCCGGTGGCGCTGATCGAGCGCGGCACCCAGCCAAGCCAGCGGGTCATTCGCGGCACCCTCGACCAGTTACCCGAGCTGGCGGCCGGGGTCGAGAGCCCAGCCCTGATTATGGTGGGATCCGTGGTGACGCTGGCCGACCAGCTCGCCTGGTTCGGGCAAGGATGTGCCGCAGACGCGGCCCTGGCTTCGGCCTGATATCACTTCATATGCCAACGCCACCTCAGGGTGGCGTTTCTTTTCCTGCATTTACTGTCATAACCTCTTGTTTTGAATTTGGTATCCTATGGAGCAAGGCCATCCGGCCAACCGAATTCAGGAATCTTGCTGCATGTCTCTCCCCCCCAAGAACAGCGCCAAACAGCGTGAACACGACAGAGCCCGCATCCTCACCCTGCTGCTGGCCGACGATGCCCTCACCGACAGCCTGCTCGATCCTCAAGGGGTGCAGGACGCCAAGCTGCGGGATCAGACCAGCGAGCTGACGCGCCTGGTCAACAGCCTGCCGGCCGCCGACGTCGCCGATGCCCTGGAGTCCCTGCCCCCGGACGAGCGCCACGTGCTCTGGCAACAGGTGGACCCGGAGCGCCATGGCCAGATCCTGGTCGAGGCGTCGGAGACGGTGTGGGACAGCCTGATCAGCGGCATGAGTGACAAGGCGCTGCTGCAGGCCCTGCGCAGCCTCGACATCGACGATCAGATCTATCTGGGCCAATACCTGCCTCGCAACCTGATGGGTCGGCTGCTCACCTCCATGGCCCCCGACCAGCGCGACCGGGTGCGGGAGGTGATCCGCTACGGCAAGCACACCGTCGGCGCCATGATGGATTTCGAGCTGATCACGGTGCGCGCCGAGGTAAGCCTGGCGACGGTGCAGCGCTACCTGCGCCAGCTTGGCAAGATCCCCGCCAACACCGACAAGCTGTTCGTCACCGACAGGCGCAACCGGCTGCAGGGGGAACTGCCGCTCACCACAGTGCTGCTGCACAAGCCGGAGACCAGGGTGGAAGACGTGATGGAGAAGGACCCCGTCACCTTCGATCCGGAAGACAACGATGAAGCCGCCGCTCGTACCTTCGAGCGGGACGATCTCGTCTCTGCCGCCGTGGTGGATGGCAAGGGCAAGCTGATGGGGCGGCTCACCGTCGCCGAAGTGGTGGACCTTGTCTATGAGGAGAGCGACACCGATCTGCGTCGCATGGGGGGGATCAGCGAGGAAGAAGACGTGTTCGCCCCTGTCGCCAAGGCGGTCAAGACCCGCTGGGCCTGGCTGGCGCTGAACCTCTGCACCGCTTTCGTGGCCTCCCGGGTCATAGGCCTGTTCGAGCACAGCATCTCGCAACTGGTGGCGCTGGCGGCCCTGATGCCCATCGTCGCAGGGATCGGTGGCAACACAGGCAACCAGACCATCACCATGATAGTGCGGGCCCTGGCGCTGCAGCACATCCAGCCGGGCAACGTCTCCTTCCTGCTGTGGCGGGAACTGGGAGTGGCGCTGATCAACGGTCTGGTGTGGGGCGGCACCATGGGGGTCGCGACCTACTTCCTCTATCAGGATGCGGCCCTGGGCGCCGTGATGACGCTCGCCATGGTGCTGAACCTGCTGGTGGCGGCCCTGATGGGGGTCATCATCCCCATGACCATGAGTCGGCTGGGGCGGGATCCGGCGGTGGGGGCCAGCGTGATGATCACCGCCATCACCGACACCGGCGGCTTCTTCATCTTCCTGGGTCTGGCGACCCTGTTCCTGCTCTAACCCCTGATGGCAGCCACCAGGGTGCCCGGCCCTGGTGGCCTCAGACCCCGGTAGCCCCGGATGGCAGGCCCTTATCCCGCACAGGAATTCGGGAGCCGCTGCCGCGATAAAAACGGGGATTCCCGCCTCTGGGCAAGGAATAGTCGTTGAAATGCCAACCCCACTCCTTATACTGGATCCACCTGTTTCCAGCGGTGGATCTGACACAATGGAATACAACACTTCAGAACTGTGCGACATCTATCAGGACATGGTGGATGTACTCGAACCCATGCTCTGCTCCTTCGGCGGCCGCGCCTCTTTCGGCGGCGTCATCACCACGGTCAAATGCTTCGAATCGAACGGTCTCATCCGTGAAGTCGTCAAAGAGAACGGCGTCGGCCGCGTGCTGCTGATCGACGGCGGCGGCTCCATGCGCCGGGCCCTGATCGACAGCGAGATCGCCACCACGGCGGCGGAAAACGAGTGGGAAGGCATCGTCTGCTACGGCTGCGTGCGCGAGGTCGACATCCTGGAAGATCTCGACATCGGCATCCAGGCCCTGGCCGCCATCCCGGTCGGTGCCGATCACAAGGATGTGGGAGAGACGGATCTGCCGGTCAACTTCGGCGGTGTCACCTTCCTGCCGGACGATCACCTCTACGCCGACACCACAGGGGTGATCCTCTCACCCGATGCGCTCGATATCGAATAAGCAGACACAGACTGAAGATGGGAGCCTAGGCTCCCATTTTTTATGGCTGCAACTTGCTGAAAAACAGACAAAAAAAGAGGGCCAGTAAACAACTGGCCCCTTAACTGGAAGCAATGTGAGCAATGTCGTGCCTTCACAAGAAGTCCATCACGTTGGAACGAATGAAGTCTTTCCCGGAAAACAAGGTAACAATAATCATTCTCATTTAACTGTGCAAGCCTTATTTGTAAAAAGTGCAAAAAAATGACCACCGCGCGGGTGGTCATTCTCGTCAGGCTTGTCGTGTGGCCGTTTTCAGACTGGCCAGGCCGGCCTCCCCCACCAGCTTGCGGCTGAGGTAGCGCAGCAGCACGCCGTAGAGTGGTACAAACAATCCCAGGCTTATCAGCAGCTTGAATACGTAATCCACGGTCGCGATCTCGACCCAGTGCTCGGCCATGAAGGGATCCGTGCTGCGCCAGAAGGCGATGCTGAAGAAGGCGATGGTATCCACCAGGTTGCCAAACAGGGTCGAGGCCGCCGGTGCCACCCACCAGGCCCTGAGCAGTCTCAGGCGGTTGAACACCACCACGTCCATGAACTGGCCCACCAGATAGGCCATGAAGCTGGCCAGGGCGATGCGCGCCACGAAGAGGTTGAACTCCGCCAGATTGCCCATGCCCTGATAACTGCCTTCGAAGAACAGCACGGAGAGCACATAGGAAACGGCCAGGGCCGGCAGCATCACGGTCTGGATGATCTTGCGGGCCAGTCCGGCACCGAAGATCCGCACCGTCAGATCGGTGGCCAGGAAGATGAACGGGAAGCTGAAGGCACCCCAGGTGGTGTGGAAGCCAAAGATGGTGATCGGCAGCTGCACCAGGTAGTTGCTGCTGGCGATGATCAGGATGTGGAACAACGAGAGGCGCACCAGCGCCGTCTGGTGCTGAGCAGGGGTCAGATTCATGTTGTGACCTTTTTGGTTAATGGGGTTAGGGAACCCATACCGCCACCATGGCGATAATTGAGGGGCGAGATTATACGCCCCGACGCGGATAGTTCAATCCTTATGCGATGAGGCGGCTGAGTGCTGACGGCCGAGCCAGAGCACCACCTCCCTGTCGTCCGGGTGCACCGCCTCCA
Organism: Aeromonas sp. sif0611; assembly: GCF_019218845.1. Lineage (NCBI taxonomy): Bacteria > Pseudomonadati > Pseudomonadota > Gammaproteobacteria > Aeromonadales > Aeromonadaceae > Aeromonas > Aeromonas sp. sif0611. The sequence continues at coordinate 119,941 of NZ_JAHUWU010000007.1, forward strand.
GCCAGCAGCCGCTGTGCTGCTCATACTCCAGCCGCAACCGGCTGCCTTCGAACTCCAGCAGCCAGCTGTGGCGATCCGCGCCCCACTCCTGCTCGAGCGGTATAAGCTCCCACCCCTCGACCAGCTCTTTGGCAAGAGCCGGGAAGTTGTCCCAGTCAAGGCCCGGGCAGGCCAGCAACACCACCCCGGCCTCCCGATCCGTCTGCATGACACGCCAGTTCATCTGTTGTTCCTCAACTGCTGCAAGAGAGCTCGCCACCGCAATACCACTGGGGAACCGGGGTCGCCAGATCCTCGTATTCCGGCTGCTCGTCATAAGGGCGCTGCAGGGCGGCAAACAGCCGCTCGAACGGCGCCATGTTCCCCGTCTCGGCGGCGTCTATCGCCTGCTGGGCCAAGGCATTGCGCAGCACGTACTTGGGATTGACAGCATCCATCCGCACCTTGCGCGCCGCATCCTGGCTCCCTTCACGGACCAGCCGGGCCCGATAGGTTTCGAGCCACTCCTGCCAGGCGGCCGGGTCCGGCAACAGCGCCAGCAGGGAGGCGGGCCACTCCCCCTGGGTGGTCAGCTCACCCAAGCGACGCAGGAAGAGGTGATAGTCCACCCGATGTGCCGCCAGCAACTGGAACAGCTGACGGAACAGGGCCGGGTCTTCATCCTCCCAGGTCTCCAGGCCAAGCCGGGCGCGCATCAGTTCGGAGTAGTGCAACATCAGCTGATGTTCGTACTGGGCCAGGGCCGCCGCCAGGGCGTCGCCGTCCACCTGATCCGCCAGCGCCTGGGCCAGCTTCTGCAGGTTCCAGTAACCCACCGCCGGCTGCTGATCCAGGGCGTAGCGGCCACCCGGATCCGAGTGGTTGCAGACAAAATCCGGCACATAGGCATCGATGAAACCGTAGGGGCCGTAATCCAGGGTCAGCCCGAGCAGGGACATGTTGTCTGTGTTCATCACCCCGTGACAGAAGCCCGCCGCCTGCCACTTGGCGATGAGGCGCGCGGTGCGCCGCACCACCTCGGCGAACAGCTCGGCACCGCTTTCCAGTTCGGGGAAGTGGTGACGCAGCAGATAATCGATGAGAGCCGGGATCTTCTCCCCCTGGCCGCTCCAGGCGAAGTACTCGAAGTGGCCGAAGCGCAGGTGGCTGGGCGCTGTGCGCAGCACTGTCGCCCCGCTCTCGACCTGCTCCCGGTAGACGGGTTCGTCACTGCCCACCAGCACCAGGGCCCGGGTGGTCGGAATGCCGAGGGCATGGAGCGCTTCTGAGGCGAGGTATTCGCGGATGCTGGAGCGCAGCACGGCACGGCCGTCGCCGAAGCGGGAAAACGGCGTCTTGCCCGCCCCCTTCAGGTGCAGATCCCAGCGCTGACCATCCGGCGCCAACTGCTCCCCCAGCAGCAGGGCGCGGCCATCCCCCAGGCGCGGACTGTAGCCACCGAACTGGTGCCCCGCATAGACCTGGGCCACCGGCTGCATACCCGGCAACGGCTGCCCCAACCCACAGCAGGCGAGCCAGTCAGCCTCACCGATCCCGTCCAGCCCCAGTTCCCGCAACAGCCCCTGATTGAGGTGCAGCAGCCTGGGTGCACGCAGAGGCTGAGGAGCCACGGGCTCGCAGGCCCAGGGCAGTTCGGTGGCGAAAGTGTTGATCAGCTTCATGGTGGTGTGGTTCGTCCCTGCGTATGCTCGTGTCACTCTTTATACCGCCGTCTGCCCGCTCAGGCTAACAGGCGATCGCGCTATTTCATTTCACGGAGAAAACAATGCAAAAATGGATATATGCCCTGCCCCTGCTGGCACTGGCCTGGGGACATCAGGTCAAGGCCGCCGACATCGAAGCGGGCAAGGCCAAGGCGCCTGTCTGCGTCGCCTGTCATGGGGTGGATGGCAAGGCGAGTGTCCCCGTCTATCCCCATCTGGCCGGACAGAACGCTGCCTATCTGCTGAAACAGATGAAAGCCTTCAAGGAGGGTAGCCGCACCGAGCCATTGATGGCACCCTTCATGGCGATGCTGACCGAGGCGGATATGGAGAATCTGGCGGCCTATTATGCCAGCCTGAAGTAGCCCGGCGGCGCCCTATCCCCGATGCGGTCGATCACGCTTCGCTAATCGACCCTAGCGGCGGCAGTAGTCGATGATAAGGTCCATAAAAACCTCGCCGAAGCGCTCCAGCTTGCGGTGACCGACGCCGATGACCGTCAGCATCTCGTCCTCGGTCATCGGCATGAGCTGGGCCATCTCCACCAGGGTCGACCCTACCGGCGGCAGTAGTCGATGATAAGATCCATAAAGGCCTCTCCGAAGCGCTCCAGCTTGCGGTGACCGACACCGTTGATGGCCAGCATCTCGTCCTCGGTCATCGGCATCAGCTGGGCCATCTCCACCAGGGTAGCGTCGTTGAACACCACGTAGGGCGGCACCTCTTCATCCTCGGCGATCTGCTTGCGCAGACCGCGCAGCTCCTTGAACAGCCGCTTGTCATAGTTGGCGTTGTCGAGCAGGCCGCTGCGCTTCTCCTTGCGGCTGGAGATGGGCTGCAAGCGTGGCACCGCCAGGGCCAGCGTCGTCTCACCGCGCAGCACGGGGCGGGCCGCCTCGGTCAGCTGCAGCACCAGGTTGCGGGTGATGTTCTGGGTCAGCAGCCCCTTGTGGATCAGCTGGCGGATCACGCTCATCCAGTATTCGTGGCTCTGATCCTTGCCGATGCCGTAGGTCGACAGCTTGTCGTGACCGTGATCCTTGATGCGTTGGTTGAGCGAGCCCCTGAGCACCTCCACCACATAACCTACCCCGAAGGCCTGACCCACCCGCCAGACGCAGGAGAGCGCCTTCTGGGCATCCTCGGTGCCGTCATAACTTTTGGGGGGATCCAGGCAGATGTCGCAGTTGCCACACGGCTTGTCGTTGTACTCGCCGAAGTAGTTGAGCAACACCTGACGGCGGCAGGTCTGCGCCTCGGCGAAGGCCGCCATCACGTTGAGCTTGTATTGCTCCACCTGCAACTGCTGGGGATTTTCGATGTTGTCGAGCAGGCGTCGCACCCGGCCAATGTCGGCGGGATCATATAGCAGCAGCGCCTCGGCGGGGGTCCCATCGCGGCCGGCCCGGCCGGTCTCCTGATAGTAGGATTCGATATTCTTGGGGATGTCGTAGTGCACCACGAAGCGCACGTTGGGCTTGTCGATCCCCATGCCAAACGCCACCGTCGCCACCACTATCTCGACATCGTCCTTGAGGAAGGCATCCTGGGTGCGCAGCCGCTGATCCAGCGGCAGGCCCGCATGATAGGGCGATGCCTTGCAGCCATGGCGGGAGAGCCTCTCTGCCACTTCCTCCACCCGGTTGCGGCTGGAGCAATAGACGATGCCGCAGTTGCCCTTCTGGCTCTGCACGTAGCGCAGCAACTGCTCCGCCCCCTTGAACTTCTCCACCAGGCTGTAACGGATGTTGGGCCTGTCGAAGCTGGCGGTGTGGATGAAGGGATCGTGCAATTCGAGGCGATGCAGCATGTCGCTGCGGGTCGCCTCGTCGGCAGTGGCGGTGAGCGCCACCACAGGCACCTGGGGGAACCACTGCTTGAGCCGTCCCAGCGCCGCGTATTCGGGCCGAAAATCGTGGCCCCACTGAGAGACGCAGTGGGCCTCGTCGATGGCGAACAGCCCGAGGGGCAACTCTGCCAGCCGATCCAGAAACTCGTGCTGCAGCAGCCGTTCGGGGGAGACATAGACCAGCTTGATCTCGCCACGGCGCATGGCGGCAAAGTTCTGGACCATCTCCTCCCGGCTCAGGGCGGAGTTGATATAGACCGCCGCCACGCCGTTGGCCCGCAGGCTGTCCACCTGATCCTTCATCAGCGAAATGAGGGGCGAGACCACCACTCCGAGCCCGGGGCGCAGTAGCGCCGGGATCTGGTAACAGAGGGACTTGCCGCCACCGGTGGGCTTGAGCACCAGGGCATCACGCCCCGCCACTATCTGCTCGATGATCTCGAGCTGGCCCGGCCGAAATTGCTGGTAGCCGAAGACCGCCTGCAGCAGGGCAAGGGGGGTATCGGGCAAGGTGTCGGCAATGGCGGTCATGGGCTCTCCTTTGGGGTCGCCATTCTAAAGCAGCCGCCGCCCACAATAAACCTGCCATTGCGACTGTTAAGGAAGTGTTGCAGACTGGCTGGAGTTTTTACTCGGCTTTGATGACAGGGATCGGTATCAGAGAATGAAACAGATGTTGAAGAAGATGGCGCTCAGTGGCATTGCCAATCTGTTCGCCGAGAAGATGCCGTTCAACAAGCTCATCGGCATGCAGGTGACCCACTATGACTTCGAGAAAGTGGAGCTGCGCATCAAGATGAATGACAAGCTGATCGGCAACCCCTTTCACAACATACTGCACGGCGGCGTGACCGCCAGCCTGCTGGACGTGGCGGGCGGCATGATAGTCGCCGCTTCCTGCATCGACGAGCTGGAGGATTTCTCCCCCAGCTACCTCAAGGAGCGCTTCTCCCGCCTCGGCACCATAGACCTGCGAATCGACTATCTGCGACCCGGCCGCGGCAACGAGTTCATCGCCACCGCCCACATCATCCGCGCCGGTAGCAAGGTCGCCGTCGCCCGTATGGAACTGCACAACGAAGAAGGGACCCACATCGCCTTTGGCACCGGCACCTACCTGGTCGGCTAATGGCCTTTATTGCATAAAAAGTGCGCATCTAAGCTGATTTTAATCATTAGAATTGTTACCCCCCTCCACCGGCCAGGGTCCATACTGAAAGTCGGGATTGTGTGCAGAGGGAGGATTGCAGACGATGAGCGCGATGCTGGCTACCAAACCATCCAGAGCCTTGTTGACACAGCTCGAGTCTATGCGCGAAGAAGTGCAGACACCCGAGTGCCATCACTGGTTGGAACAGGAGCTGGAGGGGTATTCTCTCTGTTCACCCCTGCCTTGGTATCGCATCATTGCCTGTCGGCAACGCGGTCACTTCCTGAATCTGAAGACGGGGAAATATCTGACTTGCCACATCGGCAGCCAAACGCTAAGCCAACGCGACCTGGCCCAAGTTCAGTTCATCTATGCCCGTGAACCCGCCGCCCACTATCTACTGCGTCATGATCCCGGTATCGAACCCTGGCCAGAGCAACTGCTGGAAGCGTATCGAGAGCAGTTGATCCCCGGCCATCTCTGCCTGCAGGCCTGGCATGAGCCCGTGTCTTCGCTGCGTTCACAACTGATGGAGGGAATAGCACATTTCATTAGTGAGTACCCCAAGCATGCGGCTCTGCAAACTCAGCACGGCTTCAAGGCATTGCGGCATCAACACTGGCATATCTGATCATGCGCCCCGGGCGCAAGGAGGGCACCATCGACAAGACCCACAACGAGATTGCCACAATCTAGAGTGCCGGAGTCAGGATCAGACTCCACCTGTAGGGCCACCGAGCGGTGGCCCTTTTAATGGGCGGCATTCCGCACCGGGCAACCTCCTCTGCATACCACCATCCGTCTGCCTATCACGGCCAAGACAAATAGCCCAATGCGAAAGACAGCCCATTGAACCCCATGCAACTCACCAGCACAGAGCTGCATGGTGAGCTACGGCAAGGCGGATCTTTGAGGTCTTGGCCGCGCAGGGCCTCGATGATCTGAGGGCTGATGAGCTGGCGATCGGGAGATAATCTGGGCGCAAGGCACATCGCACCATAGGTGCACCCCGATGAGGTGAACATTGGATTTGCCTGCCAGCTCAGGCCAGGCCAGGCAGCCGATTGCAATGGCTGGCGCCTTGGTGCCATGCCGTATGTCGCGACGGCAGAGGAAGCAGTGGGAAGCACAGGTAGTCAGCCCCGCAACGTTTGACATGCCAACACCATGTTCCTGCTTCACTATGTCATCACTATGTCATCACTATGTCATCGCGTCGTACTGCATCGTGCTTTGCACCGCCTCTGGCGCGAGCAGTACGGTCACCACCTGTCGTGCTGCCAGCCGCAAGTCACCTTCACCGAGGATCGCAGACACAAAGAAGAGGGGCCCGCTTGTGTCGGGCCCCTCGGTTGAACGCAACGATGCTACACCGTTACGGTCCAGTGCACAGATAGTTGTTGTTGTACTGGTCCAGTGTCGTGGCGAGGTTGTTTGCCTCGGCCGCGAATTGGCCCTTCTTCGGATAATCCCCCATCCCGGTGAAGTTCACCGCGTAGCTGGGCGGCGGTCCATCAAGAATGGCTTGGCCTGCAACCATCGCTGTGACGGCATTAGGACACTGACCCGCCCCGGCTTGCACGTTCAGCTTCGCAGCCAGCAGTTGCGCTGCCATGTTGAACGCCGGATCACTCGACTTCTGCTTGCCGCTCCCGACATCCTGCTTGCTCAGGATACGCACGGCCTCCTGGCAGGTATCCACGAACAGGTTGCCGATATAGACCCCGCCACCGGCAAAGGAGGCCAGCGTCTGATCAAGCACGGGTTCCTGTTTGCCATTGGATTTGGCGCAGGACGCCCAGTTCCGCCAGAAACCGATGGTCAACGCGCGACCACCTGGTGGCTGGGTGTTGTCGATATTGAACACCTTCGTTTCGCCCGGGCCGACCGAGAAATTGCCACAGAGAATACTGTTGTCGACATTCGGGTTGATGACTACGCCATCCGGTGGCATGAACGCATTCGGAACAAAGGTTCCGAAGCTGCTGAGCCACCCCGGCAGCACGATCTCGCAGATCTGATAGGTCTGACCTGGGATGAGCTCCTGCGTAAACACCAGGGTGCCGCCGTTCCCGGCATTGGCCGACATCGACTCCAAGGTCTCGCCGACGGAGAAGGTGGTAGCCCCTTGCCGTAGCACGAAGGTAAACGAGTAGCTGCCCAAGTCGGGGAGGCCATTCATGGTCTTGAGGACTTGTGCCCTGCCGCGTTCACGGTTCAGGAACGAACAGGAGAAGACCTTGCCTGCATCCTCCGGGTAGTCGACCACGAAGTCGCAGACCTTGTCCTGAATCGGCGAATCCGGGTTGGCCGAAACCAGATCCCAACCCGCCTTGGCCGTCTCGACCACGGTATAGGTACCCTCGCTAGTGAGGAGCAGATCGAGGCCAGCGGTCTGGAACATCGAAGGGCCTGCACCCGCACCGACATCTTGCATACTCAACAGCCCGCCATCCGGACCATACAACTTGAAGGTCCAGTAGTAGTCGTCATCCGAGTTTTCGAGTACCGGCTCAGTGGTCTTCTGCACCTGCGCCTTGGCCGGTTCGGTTGTTGGCACATTCTGGAAGTCGACAGTTGCCGAACAATGGGTCGCGATGCCGTCTTCGAGCTGGAGATCCACCGTCCTGGGGTTCGGATACTCGGCTGGGTCGCGCGGGTCAGCCAGACCGACAGGGACGCCAGTGTCACTGCCTGCGGCGAAGAACACGCTGCTCACCTCTTCGACATAATAGGTGTCGGGAACCAGGCCCCACGCCGTGACGGATTGCGTCGTCGCACCTCCCCCCGTGAAGGTGATGACCTTGGTCTTGCTGAACGATCCATCATTGGCTCGGGTAATGTGGAATGTCACCTCGAGTTTTTCACCCGCATCCAGGAAGTTGGGGATGCTCTTCTCAATCATGAGCTTGGCCATGACCGATGAGGCGATCGGGATCTGCAGTTCGTTGGTGCTGGCAGCAAATCCGTCCGAGGCGGTCAGGTAGGCGGTGTCTCTCAACATGCCCGTCGTGACGCGCTTGGGATCGTCGAGATAAACCATCTTGTCAAAGGTGATGGAACCACTGTCTGTCTGACCAGTCGTCTGCCACCCTACCTCGCCGTCCGTCTGCGTGTCCGCAATGTAGCCATCCGGGAAGTCGCCGAATGACGGGACCCCGACCGCATACATCAGACCCATGCCGTCGATCTCCTCCACGTCCTTGATGGTCGTCGAAGCATTGGTGACCTCACCCTGCTGGATCTGAGCGTCCGCGACCGCCGTCGTGGTGCCCGGGACCGGGATGCCAGTTGCCTTGTCCGTATAGGTCCCTGATACCTCGTTGTGCAGCCAGTCGCCAACCTTGCCCGCCGTTGCTGCGTCGAATTCGACCGTGAATTCGGCGACCATGCCATTGAAACCGGCAGCGAGGTCGAATGGACCCTCGTTATAGGTATCGAGCAGGGTACCGGTGTTGTCCGACCCCTTGTACAGCTTGTCGGTCAACTCGACGGTGATCGTACGCGCGGCTGGATTCTTCGCATTCAACACTATGTTGACCGCAACCTTGCCACCGATGACTTCCGCCTTGGTCCAGGTGACCGTGATCTGGACGGGAAGGGACGTCGGCGCATCACTGCGGCAGACGTTGCCAAAGTCCAGCGAGTCTTCGGTCCCCTTGGAGATATTCCAGGTCTGCTCCGCGCCCTGGTGGGCCGTCATCGTCTTGGAAATCACCTGCGGCTCGATCTCCTTCACCGGGATGGAGACGTCGCGTGCACCAGCCCCTCCGGTGCCGAGATCTTCGGCCAGGAGATTGGCGTGCAGCGATGAACCCGGGAACAGGTGCGATCCCAGGGCCAACCGGCCGTAATAGTCATAGACACAGGTGGTATTTTTCGCCTGTGTGACCGTGATCAGCCGGTAAATGGAAATGTCTGTGCCGCCGATGCCGGGGTTCTTGGGGGTTTGCGGCGTCGACTGTGCTGCCGCACAGGACGCACTCGATTTGCCCACATTCAGTACCGGGGCCGAAATAATGTCATATCCGGGTTTGCCTGCATCCTCGTTGTCCAGTACCACACCAAGGGTGTACATCTGGCTGGCAGGGGCGGAATTACCGGCCTGCAGCGTGATGCGATAAGGAACGAGGTCGAGTTCGTTCCACGTCTTTCCCAGGTTGCCAGTGGTGTAGTCCGCGTCGGGGCAGATAAAGGGGCCGCCATCGGGGAAGGTGAAATTCGCATCTTTGCGACATCCCTCCAAGGTAGTCTGCACCCCAACGGGGTCGGCGGCCTGCGCCGGCGCCGTGCCGAGCAGCACGAACGCGAGCACGGCCCCCAGCGTCGTCTTCCATCGTTTGCTGACGAACATGTCGATGTCTCCTTGACGTTGTCCTTGTGTGGCCGGGAAGTGTCGTTCGACACGAGCACCTACGACCGCCGGTCGTCATGACGAGAGCGATAGAGCAAGTCGTATGCCAGTAGACATGGTGTTTAAAAACAAGGAGTTACGAATTCTTGCCATCAGGCATGTCACAGCAGTGAAACACACGGTACCGCGCTACCCGTCGAGATTGACCACAAGTCTTTGATAATTGAACCAAACGAGCATGGGAGATGCTGTATCGCGATTGATACTCGTGGTGGCGATGTCTGAAGTGCCATCACCCTGCTGCGATGCCTGCCTCCAAGCCAATCTGTGTCGTCGCGACGGTGTGAAGGCTCGACATCGTGTCCAGCAGACTGTCAGTGCGACGCGCCATGTGCACGTCGAGTCGAGGAGCCACCACAGGGGGATTGCCGTTTGAAGGGGATCCGTCGATGAACGTCTGGTGCTGGCAAAGGCGGTGGAGGAGCAGGGTGCCCGGCTCAAGGGGGGGTGAACCGGATGCGCGTGACCGTCCCGGGAAGCATGCCTTTGCATGAGGGATGATGGATCAGACAAGGAAGGACAATGACGAGGAGATGCAGGGGAGATGCCTCATGGCACCTGGGCATTCCAAAAGCGAAAAGGCCGCTAGATGAGCGGCCTTTTCCAATGTGGTCGGTGTGAGAGGATTCGAACCTCCGACCCCTTCGTCCCGAACGAAGTGCGCTACCAAGCTGCGCTACACACCGATGTCTGCGGGGCGAGAATTTACCGAAAGCCCCGACATGACACAAGCCTTTTTTTACATCTGCCGTAAAAAAAGGGCTTTACGCTCAATAATCCAGCGTTTCATGGCGATCAGGGGCACCGGGCTCATCCCAGTACTCGGTTACGCCTTTGGCGGCAGCTGAAACTCGGCTGGTCCCAGCAGACGCCGACTCCAATCGGCAACGACCCCGTGCTCCAGCCAGTGGGCCGCATGCTGCCGCCAATTGGGAGAGAGCGCCGGGTTCTCCAGCAGCAGTCGCAGGTCTCCTTCGTGGCGGGCCTGATTGAACAGGATGTCGGCGGTGCGCTTCACCGTCAGCTCTGGATAGGGCCTGTCCATCAGCAGCAGCTCATCCACCGGATCCACTCGCCCCTCCTCCAGCACTCGCAGCAACCAGCCGCAGCGACCGGTGAGTTGCATCACCTGAGAGAGGTGCGAGTAGCCAAAACGTTGATTGAGCTTGAAGCAGGGGGATCTCGGCTGGCTGATCTGGACCAGGGCGGCGCCGAGGCGATAGACATCGCCGATACAGGCCTGCGCCTCGGTCAATCCGAGGCCGGAGAGATTTTCGCCAAAGGCCGCCGGCTGCCAGGAGGCTCGGGGGGTAGGCAGGCCCAGCGCGGTTTGCCAAGTCTTCCACCAGGGGTAGTGATCCGCGGGATAATAGTGCAGGGCGCGGTCCGGGCCGCCGTGATGGCGTTTGTCGCTCTGCTCATCGCCTTCCAGGCCCGAGAAGCTGCACCACAGGGGATGGCCTGCCTCATGCTTGTCGATGGCACTGACGAGTCCGGGGGCGAGTTCGGCATTCATCTCGGCGCTCTGGCCGATAAAGAGGGAGATCCGCATTCCATGCTCCTGACGGATGAGAGAATGCGGATCTTAGGGGCTGTTGAGCCGTCAGCGCAAGCCGCGTGACCGCCTCAACAGCCCCGGGGTCAGGCGACGGCCTGCATCTGGGTGGTCATGGCAATCTCGGCGCGGCGGCGTTTCTCCGCCCTCGCCATCAGGTACCAACTGCCGAAGGTGAACAGCGACACCGACAGCAGGATCAGGCTCGCCACCGCGTTGATCTCGGGTTTCACCCCGAGCCGCACCGCCGAGAAGACCTCCATCGGCAGGGTAGTGGAACCTGGGCCGGAGACGAAGCTCGCCAGCACCAGATCATCCAGCGACAGGGCGAACGACATCATGCCCCCCGCCGCCAGTGACGGGGCTATCATCGGGATGGTGATGAGGAAGAACACCTTCCACGGCTTGGCGCCAAGATCCATGGCCGCCTCCTCGATGGAGAGATCCAGTTCCCGCAGCCTGGCCGACACCACGATCGCCACATAGGCGGTACAGAAGGTGGTGTGGGCAATCCAGATGGTCAGCATGCCCCGCTCGGCGGGCCAGCCCACCAGCTGGGCCATGGCCACGAACAGCAGCAGCAGCGACAGACCCGTGATCACCTCTGGCATCACCAGGGGTGCCGTCACCATGCCGCCAAACAGGGTACGGCCACGGAAGTGCGGGATCCGGGTCAGCACAAAGGCCGCCACTGTCCCCAGCGCCACCGCGGCGATGGCGGTGTAGAAGGCGATCTCCAGGGAGCGGAACACGGAGCCGATCAACTGTTTGTTGTCGAGCAGACCGAAGTACCACTTGAGCGACCAGCCCCCCCACACAGTCACCAGCTTGGAGGCGTTGAAGGAGTAGATGACCATGATGATCATGGGCAGGTAGATGAACAGCAGCCCCAGCCAGAGCATCAGCTTGGCAAAACCAAAGCGCCTCATACTTTCCCCTCCAGCTCTTTGGCCTGGTTGCGGTTGAACAGGATGATCGGAATGATCAGCACCGCCAGCATCACCACTGCCAGGGCGGACGCCACCGGCCAGTCGCGGTTGTTGAAGAACTCTTGCCACAGTACCTTGCCTATCATCAGGGTCTCCGGGCCGCCCAGCATCTCGGGGATGACGAACTCGCCCACCACGGGGATGAAGACCAGCATGCAACCGGCGATGATACCGTTCTTGGAGAGCGGCACCGTGATCTGCCAGAACCGGGTCAGGTTGCGGGCGCCGAGATCGGAGGCCGCCTCCAGCAGGCTCTGGTCATGTTTGACCAGGTTGGCATAGAGCGGCAGCACCATGAACGGCAGGTAGGAGTAAACGATGCCGATGTAGACCGCCAGGTTGGTGTTGAGGATCTGCAAGGGCTCGTCTATCACCCCAATCCCCAGCAAGAAGCTGTTGAGCAGGCCGTTGTTGCTGAGGATCCCCATCCAGGCGTAGACCCGGATCAGGATGGCGGTCCAGGTCGGCATCATGATCAGCAGCAGCAGAACGGTCTGGGTCTCCTTGTTGGCCCGCGCGATGGAGTAGGCCATGGGATAGCCGATCAGCAGGCAGAGCAGGGTGCTGATGAAGGCCATCTTGAGGGAGCCCAGATAGGCCGCGATATAGAGCTCATCCTCCTGCAGCAGCAGGTAGTTGCCCATGTTGAGCAGTATGGTGAGCTGATTGTCGGCCCAGCTCATCACGTCGGTGTAGGGCGGGATCGCCACATCCGCTTCGGCGAAGCTGATCTTCACCACTATGACGAAGGGCAGCAGGAAGAACAGGAAGAGCCAGAAGAAGGGGATGCCGATCACCAGCTGGCGTCCCCCCATCTGCTTGAGTCGTCTCAATGCCTTCATGATTGCAGCACCACGCCGCTGTCATCTTCCCAGTAGAGGAACACCTGGTCATCCCAGGTTGGCCGCTTGCCGTGGCGTTCGGCATTGGCGATGAAAGCCTGAACGATTTTGCCCGAAGGCAGCTGGATGTGATAAACCGAGTGGCCGCCCAGATAGGCGATGTCATAGACCTCACCCTTGGTCCAGTTGAAGTCCGGATGCTCGATCTCCTCCGGCTTGTGCAGGCTCATCAGCAATTTTTCCGGCCGCAGGGCATAGGTCACCTTCTTGTTCTCGGCACGGGAGCTGATGCCATGGCCCACGTAGATGGGCTGCTCCAGATCCGCGCAGGCGATGGTGGCGTGGTCCTGCTCATCTTCCACCAGCAGGCCGTCAAACAGGTTGACGTTGCCGATGAACTCGCACACCAGCCGGCTGGCCGGGGTTTCGTAGATGTCCATCGGGCTGCCGATCTGCTCGATGCAGCCGAGGTGCATGATGGCGATCCGTTCCGCCATGGTCATGGCCTCTTCCTGATCGTGGGTCACCATGACGCAGGTTACGCCGACTCGCTCGATGATCTCCACCAGCTCCAGTTGCATCTTGGAGCGCAGCTTCTTGTCCAGCGCCCCCATGGGCTCATCCAGCAACAGCAGCTTGGGGCGCTTGGCCAGCGACCGGGCCAGGGCGACCCGCTGGCGTTGACCACCGGAGAGCTGGTGCGGTTTGCGGCGGGCATACTGGGTCATCTGCACCAGCTTGAGCATCTCCTCCACACGGGCGTCGACCTCTGCCTTGGGCAGGCCATCCTGCTTGAGGCCGAAGGCGATGTTCTGCGCCACCGTCATGTGGGGAAACAGGGCGTAGGACTGGAACATCATGTTGATGGGACGTTCATAGGGCGGCATGTCGGTAATGTCGACCCCATCCAGGAACAGCCGCCCCTCGGTGGGGCGCTCGAACCCGGCCAGCATCCGCAGCAAGGTGGACTTGCCGGAACCTGAACCACCCAGCAGGGCGAAGATCTCGCCCTTGTGGATGTTGAGAGACACGTTATCGACCGCCAGCGTTTCGTCGAACTGCTTGCTTACCCTGTCTATTTTGACCAGCACTTCTTTACGCTGCTGGCTGCCCTCGAGGGCTTTCTTGTAGGCACTGGAGGCTATCGCCATTACCAAACTCCCAAAGGTGATACCGGCCGGGGCCGATCCATCAATACAATCTGGCGCCCCGGGATGGGCGCCAAGGTTAGGTTCCGGACTTGATCTTGGTCCAACTCCGGGTGATCAGGCGCTGCACCGAGCGGGGATGTGCTTCCTGCACATACAGACGCTCCAGCACCGCCTGGGGGGGATAGACTGACTCGTCATCGCGCACGGCCTTGTCCATGAACTCTCCCGCCTTGAGGTTCGGGTTCGCGTAGCCCACGTAGTCGCTCACCTTGGCGATGACTTCAGGTTCGAGAATGTAGTTGATCAGGGCGTGAGCCTCTTTGACGTTGGTGGCATCGGAGGGGATCGCCATCATGTCGAACCACAGATTGCCCCCCTCCTTGGGGATGCTGTAGGCAATCTTGATCCCCTTGCCCGCCTCGTCGGCCCGGGCCGCCGCCTGCAGTATGTCACCGGAGAACCCCGCCGCCACACAGATGTCGCCATTGGCGAGATCCCCTATGTACTTGGAGGAGTGGAAGTAGGTCACATAGGGACGCACCTTGAGCAACTGCTCCTCGGCACGCTTGAGATCCGCAGGATCGTGGCTGTTGGGATTGAGGCCGAGGTAGTTCAGGGCAGCCGGGATCATCTCGTCCGCCGAGTCGAGGAAGGCCACCCCGCAATGGGAGAGCTTCTTCATGTTTTCCGGCTCGAAGATGGTCGCCCAGGAGTCAATCTTGTCGACCCCCAGCACGGCCTTCACCTTCTCGACGTTGTAACCGATGCCGTTGGTGCCCCACAGATAGGGCACGGCGTACTGATGGCCCGGATCCACCTTGTCGAGCTGCTTGAGCAGCAGGGGATCCAGGTTGCTCAGGTTGGGCAGCAGGGCGGGATCCAGCTTCTGGAAGGCCCCCGCCTTGATCTGCTTGGCCAGGAAATTGTTGGAAGGCACGACCAGATCGTAACCGGTGCGTCCGGTCAGCAGCTTGCCCTCCAGCGTCTCGTTGGAGTCAAACACGTCGTAGACGGTCTTGATCCCGGTCTTCTGCTGAAAGTCACTGAGGGTGGTCTCGCCGATATAATCGGACCAGTTGTAAAAATGAACCACAGGGGCTGCCTGGGTCAGATTTGCAAACCCCAGGGTCAGGGCCAGCGTTGCCATCTTGGTCATGTGCACGTATCAGTCCTCGTTTGTGTGATTTTGCCAGTCGCGCATCCATACGCGCCGTCCAACCTGTCGGGTGGTCACCACCCTCCCGGCCGAACTGCGGACCGGGAGGGGTACTCGTCACTTACTTACCTGATTTGATCTTGGTCCAGCTGCGGGTCATCAGACGCTGCACCTTGGCCGGCAGATCCGGGAAGGTGTAGATCTTCTTGAGGGTGTCCGCCGTCGGGTAGATGCCCGGATCGTTTCGGATCGCCTCGTCCACCAGCGGAGTCGCTGCCTTGTTGCCGTTCGGGAACTGCACCACGTTGGTGATGTTCGCGATCACTTCCGGCTTCATCAGGTAGTTGATGAAGGTGTGGGCTGCCTCGACGTTCTTGGCGTCCGCCGGGATGGCGATCATGTCGAAGAAGCTGCCGGCCCCCTCTTTCGGAATGGTGTAAGTCAGGCTGACACCGTTCTTGGCTTCGGCGGCACGTGCCTTGGACTGCTGCAGGTCACCTGAGTAACCCACTGCCACGCACAGGTTGCCGTTGGCCAGATCCGAAATGTACTTGGAGGAGTGGAAGTAGGCGGTATAGGGGCGGATGGAGAGGAACAGCTCCTCTGCCTTCTTCAACTCGTCCGGCTTCTGGCTATCCGGCTTGAAGCCCAGGTATTGCAGGGCGGCCGGCAGCATTTCGGTCGGTGAGTCGAGGAAGGAGACACCGCACTCCTTCAACTTGGCCATGTTCTCCGGCTTGAACACCAGATCCCAGGAGTTGACCGGCGCATCGGCACCCAGCACGGCCTTCACCTTCTCGGCGTTATAGGCGTAGCCAATGGTGCCCCACAGGTAAGGGATGGAGTACTGGTTGCCCGGATCGCTCGGTTCGAGCGCCTTGAGCAGATCGACATCCATGTTCTGCCAGTTGGAGAGTTTGGACTTGTCCAGCTTCTGGAAGACGCCTGCCTTGATCTGCTTGGCCAGGAAGGGGTTGGACGGAACGACGATGTCATAACCCGAACTGCCCGCCAGCAACTTGGCTTCCAGCACCTCGTTGCTGTCGAACACGTCGTACACCACCTTGATGCCCGTCTCCTTCTGGAAGTTTTCCAGCGTATCCGGCGCTATGTAGTCGCTCCAGTTGTAGACGTGCAGCACCTTCTCGTCGGCCATCGCCCCGGTACTCATCATGACCAGCGCCACGGAAGCAGCCATCATTCCCTTTTTAAAAGACATAGTCCTTGTCTCCTAAGCAAATTGTATGCGTAAGCCAATCTGCCCGGTTTCAGCCTATTCCTGCAGCTTTGCAGCCGTCAGATCCAGACTGAGCCTGGCCAGTTTGACCAATTCATCCACCTGTTCCTCGGTGATCACCAAGGGGGGCGATATGATCATGGTATCGCCGACAGCCCTCATCACCAAGCCATTGTTAAAACAGAACTCCCGACACGCCATCCCGGCGTGCAGTTCGGCCGGGAAACGGCGTTTCGTCTGTTTGTCCTGCACTATTTCCAACGCGGCGACCAGGCCTTTACCCCGGGTTTCTCCCACCAGCGGGTGATCAGCAAGCTCGCTCCAGCGGCGCTGCAAATAGGGGCCGATACTATCATGGACGCGCTTAACTATGCTCTCACTTTGCATAAGCTGGATATTGGCGATGGCCACGGCGCAGGCCACCGGATGACCGGAGTAGGTGAAGCCGTGGTTGAACTCGCCCCCCTCTTCCACCAGCACCCTGGCGACCCTGTCGCCCACCATCACGGCCCCCATCGGCAGGTAGCCCGAGGTGATGCCCTTGGCCAGACACATGAGGTCAGGCTTGATACCGAACCCTTCGCTGGCAAACCAGTGACCGGTGCGTCCAAAACCGCAGATCACCTCGTCGGCGATGAGCAGGATGCCGTACTGGTCACAGATGCGCTGGATCTCGGGCCAGTAGCTGTCGGGCGGAATGATGACGCCGCCAGCCCCCTGGATAGGCTCGCCGATGAAGGCAGCCACCTTGTCCACCCCCAGCTCCAGGATCTTCTCTTCCAGCTGACGGGCACGGGCCAGGCCGAACTCGTGGGCGCTCATGCCCTCCCCCTCGCCGAAGTGATAGGGCTGATCGATGTGGACTATGCCAGGAATGGGCAGGCCACCCTGGGCGTGCATGCCCTTCATGCCGCCCAGACTGGCGCCCGCCACCGTGGAGCCGTGATAGGCATTGTGGCGGCTGATGATCACCTGCTTGTCAGGCTGCCCCTTGCTGGCCCAGTAGTGGCGCACCATGCGCAGCACGGTGTCGTTGCACTCGGAGCCCGAGCCGGTGAAGAAGACATGGTTGAGATGGGGCGGCGTGATCTCGGCCAGCAGGGTCGCCAGTTCGGCGGCAGGGGGATGGCTGGTCTGGAAGAAGAGGTTGTAATAGGGCAGTTGCTGCATCTGTTTGGTGGCGGCATCCACCAGCTCCTGGCGGCCATAACCCAGGTTGACGCACCACAGGCCCGCCATCCCGTCCAGGATGCGGCGCCCGTCGGAGTCTTCCAGATAGACCCCCTCGGCCTTGGTGATGATGCGGCTGCCCTTCTTGTTCAGGGCCTGAAAGTCGGTGAAGGGATGCAGGTGGTGGCTGGCATCCAGTTGCTGCCACTCGCGGGTGGTCTGCTTCATTGCTTGCTCCTCGGTTCCTTCGATGTAAGCGATGTTTATTCGTCAATGTCGAGGGTGGCTGGCACTCTCCCGGTCACTGCTACTCACGGGCGGAATGCTGCATTGCTTGCTCCTCGGCTCCTTCGATGTAAGCGATCTTCGTGCAGGCATCCATGGGCTGGCCCACGGGCACGGTGCGGCCGCGAGCGGGCGCCATCGGCCGCCCCTTACGAGCCAGTGCCATCTTGCTTTGAGAGTGACGGGAGGGACCTCTGCCCCTCCCGAGACGGGTCAGACGTTCAGCAGCAGGAATTCCCGTTCCCAGCGGCTGATCACCCCGAAGTAGGTCTCGTACTCCTTGCGCTTGACAGCGACGAAGGCGCGGATGAAGCGCTCCCCCAGCATGTCCTTGATGGGCTCGCACTGCTCCAGATGGCTGAGCGACTCCTCCAGGGAACGGGGCAGGCTGTAGGGCAGGTCATAGGCACTCGCCTTCATCTCCTGCATGGGCTCCAGCTTCTCCAGCATGCCGAGGTAACCGCAGGCCAGAGTGGCGGCCAGCGCCAGATAGGGGTTGGCGTCGGCCCCGGCGAAGCGGTTCTCGACCCGGCGCGCGCTCGGCTCCGAGAAGGGCACCCGCAGGCCGCAGGTGCGGTTTTCCACGCCCCACTGCACGTTGCGCGGCGCGCTCTCGCCGAAGGTGAGGCGGCGGTAGGAGTTGACGTTCGGCGCCAGCAGGGCAGTCACTGCCGGAGTGTACTTCTGCAGTCCGGCGATGAAGTGCATGAACAGGGCGGAGTTGCCCCCTTCGCTGGTGCCAAACAGGTTCCGCCCCTCGGCGTCTTCCAGGCTCTGGTGGATGTGCATGGCGGAGCCAGGTTCGTCGCTCATGGGCTTGGCCATGAAGGTGGCATAGATGCCGTGACGGTGGGCCGCTTCCCGCATGGTGCGCTTGAACAGGAACACCTGATCGGCGAGATCGATGGCGTCACCGTGCAGGAAGTTGATCTCCATCTGGGCGGCACCGGACTCGTGGATCAGGGTGTCCACCTCCAGCTCCTGGGCCTCGCAGTAGTCGTACATGTCCTCGAAGATGGGATCGAATTCGTTGACAGCATCGATGCTGAACGACTGGCGAGCCGTCTCGGGGCGGCCGTTGCGGCCCACCGGCGGCACCAGCGGATAGTCGGGGTCTTCGTTGCGCTTGACCAGATAGAATTCGAGCTCGGGGGCCACTACCGGCTTCCAGCCCTGCTTCTCGTAAAATGACAAGACCCGGCGCAGCACGGAGCGCGGCGCTATGTCGATCAGCTTGCCATTGATGTCGAAACAGTCGTGGATCACCTGAGCCGTGGGCTCCAGTGCCCAGGGCACGAAACGAATGGTGTTGGGATCGGGATAGAGCTGCATGTCCCGCTCCAGCGGGTCGATCATGCTGTCATCATCCGGGTACTCGCCGGTCACCGTCTGGGTGAAGATGACCTCGGGCAGCCGCATGCCCCCTTCGCGCAGAAACTTGTTGGCTGGAATGATCTTGCCTCGGGCATTGCCGGTGAAATCCGGGAACAGGCACTCCACTTCCGTGATGCGATTGCTCTCCATCCAGCCCTTGATACTGTCCATGTTAAACCCCGACTCTACGGTTGTCATTGGCAAGGGTGTCTAATATAAGGAACACCCTTGTTAAGAAAATGTAATCGACCTCACCATAAAAGCCCGTGATAAAGGCCTTTGTCAAGCAGTGGTGTTTAAAAAACTATAAACAACGGCCGGTATAATGACCAATGCGGCACCAAATACTAAACACCCTGTGTCACGATCAGCCTACTGCAAGCCCGATGCCAAGGCTGGACAGAACCTGCTCGATACTCAGTCAGCCCCTGTCGGAGCGGGCCCATTTCTTTGCAAGGGCGCACAATCCTTATCCAATTCTCTTTGCATACCTGCATTTTTTTGGTACAAGGCCCGCCCTGATTTGCACTCTCCTGCATGGATTTGGTGCAAATCGGACTACAGGGGCTTGGTCTGCGGGCCGACAGCCCCCATAAATGGGAAAAATTGGGAAACTGACTGGTAGCAAACCCTATGTGTGATTTCATGACTGAAGACCAACTGGCCTTTTACAAGGGTCAGATCGAGCGACAAATCCTCGAGCTCGAAGAGCGTCTCAACTCCCAAGCCAGCCAGGCCATCGCCACCGATACCAACGAGATGGCCGATGAAATTGATCGTGCCAGCATCGAGGAGGCCCGCCGTCTGGAGCTGAACCGCATCGAGCACGACAAGCTGCATCTGCGCAAGCTGAAAGGGGCGTTGAAACGTATCAATGAAGGAGACTTTGGTTACTGCGAATCCTGCGGTGACGAGATCTCTCTCAAGCGGCTGCAGGCTCGTCCTGAGTCCCGCTTCTGCGTCGAGTGCCAGAGCACCAAGGAATTCAACGACACCCACGTGTTCCGCCGTGTCGCCTGATACGCCAGTGAACCGTCACCACCTTGTTGCACCGGGCTGCAGGCAAGGCCGTGCACAGGCAGCGGCGTCCGTCTAGACAGACGAGCATGCCGGGCCGCACATGAGCCTTGTTCGCGGCTTCACAGCAAGAGCGTGACAACTTCTGTTAGACTCCGGGCAAGTCCCGGACTCTACAGGAGATCAGAGCGTGAAATGGCTCATCAAGCTGTGTTTGTGCCTGCCGCTGCTGGCACAGGCGCAGACTCTCACCGTCAAGGTCCCCAGCCGACCGATCAATGACCTCGACAGCGAATACCAGCTCAAGCTGCTGGAGCTGGCACTCGACCGTGCCGGGCAGCCCTACAAGCTGGAGCGGGTCGACCTCAATCTCAATCAGTTCACCCTGCAGCAGGAGCTGCGCAAGGGCAAAACCATCAATGTGTTCTGGATGGGTACCTCCAGCGCCCTCGAATCCGCCCTGATCCCCGTCCCCATTCCGCTGTTCCGCGGCCTGGAAGGGCTGCGGCTGTCGTTCATTCACGGCGATGCCCAGGAGAAGTTCAACCAGGTCAACACCCTGGCGGATCTCAAGCAGCTGAAGGCGGCCCAGGGGGTCGGCTGGGCCGACAACAAGATCCTGGAGCAGGCGGGCATAGCGACCTATGCGGGGCGCTACAGCAACCTGTTCCGTCTCATCAACGACGGCGACAAGCTCGACTTCTTTCCCCGCGGTCTGGTGGAGATCTTCGCGGAACGCCGTGAGCTGGCGGCCCTGTACCCCAATCTCGCCATAGAGCAGCACCTGCTGATCCGCTACCCCTTCGCCGAGTTCTTCTTCGTCAGCCCAGAGTCTCCCAAGCTGGCCAAGGCGATCCAGACAGGACTGGAGCGGGCCTATGCCGACGGCAGCTTCATGAAGTTCTTCCACGAGAATCCCAGGGTGCGCGAGGCCCTGGCCAGCGCAAATCTGGAACAGCGGGTCACCATCTCCCTGCCCAACCCGGACATGACCCCCTTGCTCAGGAGCATTCCAGCCCAATATTGGGACTATCCCCCCAGACAAGGACAATAACGCCGGGATTCCAGAGCCCTATCTGTTGGGACTGTCCCCCCAGGCAAGGGCAGTAACGCCGGGACTCCGGAGCCCTATCTGTTGGGACTGTCCCCCAGGCAAGGGCAGTAACGCCAGGATTCCGGAGCCCTATTTGCTGGGACTGCCCCACCAGGCAAGGGCAGTAACACCGGGATTCCGGCGCACTGGCGCTGGGACTTTCCACCGCGACAAAGGGCGTGAGTCCCTGACCACCGGCTCGCAGGGAATAAGCGGGCCGGTTTCAACCGCAGCACCAGGGAGGTGCCATGAAACGACTCGATAACTGGTTCAGCGACTACGGCCAGAGCCACCGGCACCCGGTCAATGTGGCCATCCACAAGGTGGCGGTGCCCGGTATCTACCTCTGCACCCTGGCCCTGCTCTGGTGCCTGCCGGCAGGCCCGTTGCCGCCGTCCCTCAACTGGGCGGCGCTGGTTGCCATTCCGGTGCTGGCCTTCTACCTGCAACTGTCGTTTGCCCTGTTCGTGGGGATGGCGGCGCTGACCGTGCTGGGGCTGGCCTTCTGCCACAGCTGACAAGGACCCTTGCTGTGGCCCGCCCTGTTCGGCTTCGTGCTGCTCTGGGTAGCCCAGTTCGTCGGCCACCGGATAGAGGGGAAGCGCCCCTCCTTCCTCGCCGACCTGCAATTTCTGCTGGTAGGCCCCGCCTGGGTGCTGGCCAGCCTCTATCGTCGCTTGGGCATCCCCTACTGAGGGAGTCCAAAGGAGAAACCATGACACACTATTCCCCCCTCACCCGCGCCCTGCCTCTGCTGCTGGGCATGCTGTTTGCCGGCCCGGCGCTGGCCGACAAGGCCGATCCCGTCGGCGAGGTGAGCACCGCCTTCAAGCTGGTCGGCCCCAATCACAAGATCCTGGTGGAGGCGTTCGACGACCCCAAGATAGCCGGCGTCGCCTGCTATCTGGCCCGCCCCAAGACAGGGGGCGTCAAGGGCGGTCTCGGGCTGGCGGAAGATCCCTCCCACGCCTCACTGTCGTGCCACCAGATAGGTCCCATCACCCTGCCCGCCAAGCTCAAAGCCGGGGAAGAGGTGTTCGACGTCAGCACCTCCCTGGTGTTCAAGGAGCAGAAGGTGGTGCGTTTTTACGACGAGAAGCGCAATGCGCTGGTCTATCTGACTTACAGCACCAAGTTGGTGGATGGTTCGTACAAGAGCGCAGTGAGCGCCGTCCCCATCATGCCGTGGGGCTGAATCCCCACCATTTATCCCGTGATGACGGTCACTATTTGTTGTAATTTAACCACATCATTATCTGCGGAGAGCGCACCATGAGAGTCGCCGTTTTCAGTACCAAGAGCTACGACAAGGAACACTTCAATCAGGCCAACAGCCAGTACGGCTTCGAGCTGGAGTTCTTCGACGTGCGGCTGGAGGCCAAGACAGCCCGCCTCGCCCATCACTTCCCCGTGGTCTGCCTGTTCGTCAACGATGACGCCGACCGGGAGGTGCTGACCGAGCTGGCCGCCAACGGCACCAAGGTCATCGCCCTGCGCTGCGCCGGTTACAACAACGTGGATCTGGTGGCCGCCAAGGAGCTGGGTCTGAAAGTGGTGCGGGTACCCGCCTACTCCCCCGAGGCGGTCGCCGAGCACGCGGTGGGCCTGATGATGACCCTCAACCGCCGCATCCATAAGGCCTACCAGCGCACCCGCGACGCCAACTTCTCCCTGGAGGGGCTGGTCGGCTTCAACATGCACGGCCGCACCGCCGGCATCATAGGCACCGGCAAGATCGGCATCGCCACCCTGCGCATCCTCAAGGGCTTCGGCATGCGCCTGCTGGTGAGCGACCCCTACCCGAACCAGGCGGCCATCGATCTGGGGGCCGAGTACGTGGACATCGACACCCTGCTGCGCAAGTCCGACGTCATCAGCCTGCACTGCCCCCTGTTCAAGGAGAACTACCACCTGCTGAACAAGGAGGCCTTCGCCAAGATGAAGGACGGGGTGATGATCATCAACACCAGCCGGGGCGGCCTGCTCGACTCCAACGCCGCCATCGAGGCCCTCAAGACCTCCCGCATCGGCGCCCTGGGGCTGGACGTCTACGAGGAGGAGGAAGATCTCTTCTTCGAGGACAAGTCCAACGAGGTGATCACCGATGACGTCTTCCGCCGCCTCTCCGCCTGCCACAACGTGCTGTTCACCGGTCACCAGGCCTTCCTGACCCGGGAGGCGCTGCACGCCATCGCCGACACCACCCTCGGCAACATCCAGGCCATAGAGAGCCAGGGCCGCAGCGACAACGAGGTGGAGTAACCCCTCCCCCGCAGCGATGAAGGACAGAGGGCGCCACTCCCTCTGTCTCCTGCGCAGACAGGCACCCCGCTCGCCCTGTTGTCCCCTGCGAGCGCAATAACCATGGCGCCGGGTTGTGAGACTCGGCGCCTTCGGGTAGGCTACCAGCCCTTTTTTGTACAGGAGTCTGGCAAGCATGTTCATCGGATTTGCTCACTGTACCTCCGACTGTGCGCCGGGTTGTAAGATCCGGCACCTTCGGGTAGGCCAGTCCTCCTTTTTTACTCTGGAGTCTGGCACCCATGTTTATCGGATTTGATTACGGTACCTCCAACTGTGCCGTCGCCGTGATGGAACAGGGCAGCCCCAGGCTGCTGACCCTCTCCGGTTCCCACTACCTCCCCTCCACCCTGCACGCCCCGCACCGGGACGCCATCGCCGGCCTGCTGGCCGAACGGCTGGCAAGTACGCAGCAGGCGGAGTACCTCAAGCTGCGGGGCCCCGTGGTGACCCGGGCCCAGGCGGTGCGCCGCCAGATGCGCGAAGAGGGGCTCATCGACGAGCTCAGCTTCGGCGGGGCGGCGCTGGAGCGCTACCTGGAGGAGCCGGATGACGGTTACTACATCAAGTCGCCGAAATCCTTCCTCGGGGCCTACGGCCTCAAGGCGCCCCAGATAGCCCTGTTCGAGGACATCGTCTGCGCCATGATGCTGCACGTCCGCCACGAGGCGGAGCAGCAGACAGGTGCCCCGGTGCGCCAGGCGGTGATCGGTCGCCCGGTCAACTTCCAGGGGCTGGCCGGGGAGGAGAGCAACCGCCAGGCCATCGCCATCCTGGGTGAGGCGGCCCGACTCGCCGGCTTCGAGCGGGTGGAGTTTCTCTACGAGCCGGTGGCCGCCGGCTTCGAGTTCGAGGCGCGACTCAGCGAGGATGCCGTGGTGCTGGTGGTGGACATAGGCGGCGGTACCACGGACTGCTCCATGCTGCGCATGGGCCCCAGCCACCGCGACCGGCTGGATCGCAGCGGCGATCTGCTCGGCCACAGCGGCCAGCGCATCGGCGGCAACGACTTCGACATCCGGCTGACGGTGGAGGGCATGATGCCACTGCTCGGCATGCACGAGACCCTCAAGACCGGCAAGCCACTGCCCCACCCGCTGTTCTGGGACGCGGCCGCCATCAACGACGTCAGCGCCCAGAGCCGCTTCTACAGCCTGGATACCGTCCGCCAGCTGCAGGATCTGCAGCTCGACAGCCAGCCTGGCAGCAAGCTCTCACGGCTCGCCAGCCTGCGAGCCCACAAGCTGAGCCACCAGCTGGTGTGGCGCGCCGAGCAGGGCAAGATCGCCCTCTCCGACCACGAGCTCAATCACCAGACCCTGAACGAGCTGGAGAAGGGGTTGGAGGCAGAACTCACCCGCCCTCAGCTGGCCAGTGCCTCGGCCCCCCTGCTGGAGAAGATCGGCGAGCTGATGGACGAGGCGATCGCCGCCGCCGGCGTGGCGCCGGACCGGATCTTCGTCACCGGTGGCAGCGCCCGCTCCCCCCTCATCAAGGCCTTCATTCGCCAGAAGCTGCCCGCAGTGCCCCTGGAGGGAGGCGATGACTTCGGCTCAGTGGCCTCGGGGCTCGCCCGTTACGCCGAGCGGTTGTTCGCCGGCTGAGACGGTCAGGGGAGCCATGGATAAGCAGGCTCAGCCGGGGCAGGTGTTGCCATTTACCGACACCCCCCTCTCCCTGAGGGCGACAGAAGCGGTCGGGCCGGCCCCCCCGTGCCCTGCCTCCCGGGCCATGGCACGGGTATGCTTGTCACTCCCCCCACCGGAGCCCCTTTCATGCCCAGATTTCTGCTACTGCTGCTCGCCCTGCTCCTGCTCAGCGCCTGCAGCAGTACTCCCCGCTTCGCCTCGCAAGATCTGCAGCACCACCACTGGGTGCTCGATAAGCTGGATGGCCAGGCCATCCCCAGCAGCCGCATCAATCCCCCCGACATAGAGATAGGGGAACACCTCACCGTCAATGGCATCGCCGGCTGCAACCGCTACTTCGGCCAGGGCCACCTCGAGGATGACAGACTCTGGGTCACCAGCCTGGGCAACACCGAGATGGCCTGTCTGGCGCCGCTCGATGCCGTGGAGCAGGCGGTGCTGACCACCCTGACCGAGGGTGCCACCCTGAGCGGCACGCCACAGACCCTGATCCTGACCGGAAAACAGCACCGTTTGGAATACAAACTGCAAGACTGGGTGTACTAGGGCTCACAAAACCACTCGCCGACAGGAACAACTGACCCAGCTGTGGCACAATATGAGGCAATGTTCGCAATGGAGGCTGCCTCAGCCATGTCGATGGATCGCCTGTTTGGCAAGATCAAACAACTGCCCACAATCCCGCAGCTGCTGCACGAGCTGATGCAGAGTTTCAACGATGAGAATGCCCGCATCGACGAGATCGCGGCCAAGATCGCCATGGACCAGGTGATCAGCGTCAAGGTGCTGCGGATGGCCAACTCCGCCGCCCTGCGCCGGGGCAACGAGGTGACCTCCATCGAGCAGGCGGTGATCCGTCTCGGCTTCAACCGCTTGCGCTCCGTGGTGGTCGCCTCCGGCATCATCAGCAGCTTCAAGGCCCCCCCTGGCTTTGACAAGCACCGCTTCTGGACCCAGACCTTCCAGGTCGCCACCATAGCCCGCACCCTGGCCCAGCAGACCAAGGCGGTGGATCCGGAGAGCGCCTTCACCTGCGCCCTCATTCACAACATCGGCGAGCTACTGATCCAGAGCACCTTGCCGGAGGAGGCCGGGCTCATCAACCTGGCCATCGAGAAGGGGAGCAGCCGGGTCGAGGCCCAGCGGGAGATGCTGGGGTACGACTATGCCCAGCTCGGCGCCGAGCTGGCGAAACGCTGGAACCTGTCGGCCTCCTTCGTCGATGCCATCGCCCAGCAGCTGGATCCGCTCTCCCACGATCCCGTCAGCAAGGAGGCGGTGCTGATCCGGCTCTCCGTCTTCGTCTCCTTCGCCTGGCACGCCGGGGTACCGGCCCAGACCATCATAGCGCGCTTCCCCAAGCCGCTGGCCGACCAGCTCGGGCTGGATCCCGCCACCCTGGCGGATCAGCTGGAGCAACTTCACGAACAGGGCAATGCCCTCGCCGACCTCCTGACCCAGTAGCCTCTGGCCACCCTCTGATGCTGTAGATACCATGACCCATCCCTTCCTATTTCATCCCCAGGTGGCACCCTGGTTCAAAGAGAGTGCCGATACCCTGTTGCTCACCCTGTTCAGCGAGCTGGACGCCCCCATCCGCGAGGTGTGGCTGCGTCACGAGCCGGACAACGAGGAGTACCTGGTGGCCATGCGCCCGGTCTCGACCCGGGACAGGCTGCAGGTCTGGCAGGTCGAGCTGCCGCTGGCCAGGGGGCAGGAGATCCACCTCTACTGCTTCAAATGTCTGACCGACGAGGAGCAGTGGTGGCTGCACGGGGCGGGCGTCAGCGCCGCCATGCCGCCGCGGGAGCAGCATTTCCGCTTCAACAGCCATCACCAGCCGCCGACCTGGGTACAGGATCAGGTCTTCTACCAGATCTTCCCCGACCGCTTCTGCAACGGCGACCCCTCGCTGAGCGTCAAGCATCACGAGTACCAGTACCGCGGCAAGGCGGTCATCAGCAAGGCCTGGGGGGAACCGGTCAGCCGCCACGAGGAAGGCCACGGCGCCTGCGAGTTCTACGGCGGGGATCTGGCGGGGATAGACGCCAAGCTGCACTACCTGCAATCCCTGGGGGTGACGGCGCTCTACCTCAACCCCATCTTCGATTCGCCGAGCAACCACAAGTACGACACCCAGGACTACTACAGCGTCGACCCGCACCTCGGCACCAATGCCCAGTTTGCCGAGCTGACCCGCAACCTGCATCAGCGCGGCATGAAGATCATCCTGGACGCCGTGGTCAACCACACCTCCACCGATCACCCCTGGTTCTGCCCGCCGCTGGGGGCCCAGAGCAATCCGGACTCCCCCTGGCGCAGCTTCTACACCTTCGATCAGGAAGGGGATTATGTCAGTTGGAAGGGCATTCGCAGCCTGCCCAAGCTGGATTTCTCAAGCGAGCAGGTGCAAGACGCCGTGTATCGGGCAGACAACGCCATTCTGCGCTATTGGATGCGTGCCCCCTACCAGATCGATGGTTGGCGCTTCGACGTCATCCACATGCTGGGGGAACGGGGCTCAGCCATGGGCAACAGCGGCCATGTGCGCGCCATTCGCGGCGCAGTGAAGCAGGAGAATCCGGACGCCTACGTGCTCGGCGAACACTTCTTCGAGGCAAGCCAGTGGCTGCAGGGGGATCAGGAGGACGGCGCCATGAACTACTACGGCTTCGCCCACCCCATCCGCGCCTTCCTGGCGGGGCAGGACATCGCCTATCACCCCATCCGGATCAGCGCCGAAGAGCTGGACCGCTGGCTCAAGCTGGCCCGGGCTCATATCCCTTTCAAGAACCAGCTGGCCCAGTTCAACCTGCTGGACAGCCACGACACCGCCCGCTTCCTGCACCTGCTGGGGGAGGACAAGCAGCGGATGCGGCTCGCCGCCACCCTGCTCATCACCTATATCGGTGTGCCCTCCATCTACTACGGCGACGAGGTGGGGCTCTCCGGCGGCAACGATCCGGACTGCCGTCGCTGCTTCCCCTGGGACACCACAGACTGGGATCACGTGCTGCACGATCACTACCGCCGCCTGATCCAGATCCGCAAGCAGCGTCCGGCCCTGCGCCGGGGGGACATCCAGACCCTCTACGCCGGCCCTCACAGCTATGTGTTTGCCCGGACCCTGCAAAGCGATCAGGTGGTGGTGGCCTGCAACCGCCACCCCACGGAGCCGCGCACCATCAGCCTGCCCCTGTGGCAGACCGCCAGCCCCGCCAGCCGCTTCACCGACGCCTTCAACGGCGACAAGTTCGAGGTGGTGCAAGGGGAGGTGCAGCTCACCATACCGGCCAACTCGGCCAGGGTGCTGCTGTCGAGCTGACAACAAAAACCGGAGCCCAAGGCTCCGGTTTTTCTTCATGTTGCTTCGGCAAACCCCGGCAACCTCAGTAGTTGATGCTGACGTAGGGGACTTCCGGCACATTCCACGCCTGCTTGAGGTAGACGGTCAGCACGAAGAAGAAGTTGGCCAGCAGGTTGGCGAAACGATAGAGGATGGAGTCGAAGCGCACGCCGCTCTCTTCGAGGCGCACCAGCAGGCGCACCACCTTCTTGCTGCCGCAGCGGCACAGGTGCAGGGTGGGGATGGGCTGGGGCCCCTGGGGCAGCACGAAGCCGGTCACCCGGCCGCGGCTCGCCTCGTTGTAGTGATCGTAACGCCCCTTCAGCCAGTCCAGATCTTCCTCGAAGATCCCGAGCCTGCCACGCACCGAGCCGTTGAGGTTGTAGATGAGTCGTTGCAGGGTCGCCAGATCCGCCAGCACGGGCCGGGTATCCTCATCCGGCACCAGATGGGAGAGCACGGCCCCCACCTGACAGCAGAGCTCGTCAGTGGCGATCTCGTAGTCACACTGGAACTGGGTCTCGAAGATGAAGGGGTAGCAGAGCTCGCGCTTGTCTCTTGGCTTCTTGGGGTTCATGGCATCGTCTGGCTGGAGAAAAGGGCAGTTTGCCAGCCCGGGCCCGGGCTGGCAAACGCCGCATCAGAGAGGTGACGAACCGGGATCAGGTGGTCGCCATCTGCTGGCCGAGCAGCCTCATGGCCTCCAGCATCCGCTGGTTGAAGCCCATGAAACCGGCGCCCTCTGCCCCCTCACTCTGGCCTCGCGCCGCCAGTACCGCAGGGGTCAACGCCTGCTGCTGGGCAGGCGGCAACAGGGCATCGGCCTGCTGCTGCAACTGGCTCAGCTTCGGCAGATAGTCCGCCAGCGGCTTGAGGCCCTCCTGCAGCGAATGGGCCCCCTGATAGGTCTGGCTCAAGCGGGCCGACTGCTTGAGCTTGAGGGAGTAGGAGGCCAGCTGACTGTCGTCCAGTTGCAACCCGTCCAGCCTGTCGGCCAGGGTCTTGCCCTCCCCGCCTCCGAAGAACTGGCCAGCCAGCTCGTCCAGCCCCTTGACCAGTTTGCCGATGGCCTCCATCTCGCCACTGTCGAGATCCCCCTCCAGGGAGAAGTCGAAGCTCTGGCTCGACTTGAGGCTGAACTGGCTGCCGCTCCCGTCGTTACGGGACTTGAACTGCCAGCTGTCGCTGAACCTCAGCATCACCTTGTCCCCGTCCCGGGTCTCGATCTCGAGGAAGGCCTGCTGCCGACTGGCCATCTTGGCCGCCCCGAGATCCGTGGTCGAGACCTCGCCGAAGAACTCTTGCTCGAAGGACTCCAGCCCCTCCTGGATCAGCTTGTAACTCTGATCCATACCGGTCTTGATGTCCTCGTTGTCCGCCCAGTCCCCGAGCTGCTTTCTGGCGTCGCCGAAGCCCATGTCCACGCCTTTGCGGGCCTGCTCCATCATCTTGGCCAGATCCTCATCCGACTTGCCGTCGGCACGGGCCGCGCCCAGCCGTCCGGTGACAAATTGCAGCACGTTGTCCGCCACCGTCTCGTAATCGAACAAGGTCTCCGGGGTGATCGCCTCTGGCGGATCCAGCTTGAACTCCTGACTCTTGGGGGCCTGATAATGCTGGCCATTGATCTCCAGCGCGAATTGCAGCGCCTGCTGGATCAGCACCTGGGCCCACTTCGGGGGCTTGTTCAGGGAGACCTCATCCCCCTTGTCCGTCGTTTTCGACTCTGCCTGTTGAGGCGATTTGGGAGCAATGCCCACTCCCTTGGGTTGGGCTGCGCCCATGCCATCGATCTGCATCATCACTCTCCCGCCATACTGGTGGATCGGTTATCGGCCCGACTGGCCACTTCTTGACCACAAAAAACTTGGACAATCCGCGACGGCCTTTTAAAATCCCCACCCTTTGGTTGGCTGCGGCCTTCCCCCGGTTTCTGCCCGGCCCTGCCGGTGTGCATCTGAGGTATCTATGACCCAATCCCAGCGGACCCCCGCCGACTACCAGGCCCAGCTCGACGAGAAGCGCGATCGCCTCACCCAGCTGTTCGCCGACTTCAATCCGCCCGCGCTTGAGGTCCATGCCTCCCCCGCCGAGCACTACCGGATGCGCGCCGAGTTCCGCATCTGGCACGAGGGGGATGACCTCTTCCACTGCATGTATGCCCAGGCCACCAAGGAGATCATCCGGGTCGACAGCTTCCCCACCGCCAGCCTGCTCATCAACCGGCTGATGCCAGTGCTGCTGGCAGGGCTGCGCCCGCACCCTGTGCTGCGCCGCAAGCTGTTCCAGATAGACTACCTCTCCACCCAGTCCGGCCAGCTGTGCGTCAGCCTGCTCTACCATCGCAAGCTGGAGGCGGAGTGGCAGCAGGCTGCCGAGGCCCTGCAGGCCAACCTGCGGGCCCAGGGGTTCGATCTGCAACTGATTGGTCGCGCCCACAAGCAGAAGATTTGCCTGGGAGAGGAGTTCGTCATCGAGCGGCTCAACGTGCAGGGGCGCGAGCTGGTCTACAAGCAGGTGGAGAACAGCTTCACCCAACCCAATGCCGCCATCAACGAGCAGATGCTGGGCTGGGCGCTGGACGTGACCAAAGGCAGCGAGGGTGACCTGCTGGAGCTTTACTGCGGCAACGGCAACTTCTCCATCGCCCTGGCCCAGAACTTCCGCAAGGTGCTGGCCACCGAGATCGCCAAGCCGAGCGTGGATTCAGCCCAGTACAACATCGCCGCCAACGGCGTAGACAACCTGATCATCCTGCGCATGTCGGCGGAGGAGTTCACCATGGCGATGCGCGGCGAGCGGGAGTTCAACCGCCTCAAGGGGGTCGATCTCGACGCTTACCAGTGCAACACCATCTTCGTCGACCCGCCCCGTGCCGGCCTCGACGACGCCACGGTCAAGCTGGTGCAGGAGTACGACAATATCCTCTACATCTCCTGCAACCCCGAGACCCTGCAGGCCAACATGGCGGTCCTCGGCGAGACCCACGAGATCGCCCGCTTCGCCCTGTTCGACCAGTTCCCCTGGACCCACCATATGGAGGCCGGGGTCTACTTGAAGCGCAAGGCGGGCTGATACCGCAGGGGACGCCGATCCCCTTCGACAGGCAGAATGAGAACAGGGCCTCGGGCCCTGTTTGATTAGTTATCCCGGTGCAGAGCGCTGGCGCAGCCGTTATGCTGGCGACACGCGCATTCGCGCCATCGCCGGGGGCCACGCCACCATGCCACGCGTTCTGTTTGTTGAAGATGATCCCGACATAGGCCAGCTCATCAGCAGCTGGCTCGGCCGCCACGATATCGAAGTGCTGCTGGAGACCCGGGGGGATCTGGCGCTCGCCAGGGTGGAGGCCGAACAGCCCGATCTGGTGCTGCTCGACATCATGCTGCCGGGACAGGACGGCCTCTCCCTGTGCCGGGATCTGCGCCCGCGTTTTGCCGGTCCCATCGTCATGCTCACTTCGCTGGACAGCGACATGAACCAGATCCTCAGTCTGGAGCTGGGCGCCAACGACTACATCCTCAAGACCACGCCGCCCCCCGTGCTGCTGGCCCGGCTGCGGGTCCAGTTCCGCCAGCAGGGGCTGCAGGCATCCCAACCGCTCGCTCCCAGCCCCCCGCCCCAGCGCCTGCAATTCGGCCGCCTGCGGATCGACGGGCCGGGTCGGGACGTGCGCCTCGATGGCGACAGCGTGCCCCTCTCTACCGCCGACTTCGATCTCTTGTGGGAGCTGGCCTGCCACGCCGGCCAGATCCTGGGACGGGAGGCGCTGTTTCGCAGCCTGCGGGGCCGCGACTACGACGGCCAGGACCGCAGCATGGACGTGGCCATCTCCCGCCTGCGCCGCCGGCTTGGGGATGACAGCAACAACCCGACCCGGATCAAGACGGTGCGCCAGAAGGGTTATCTGCTGGTGCCCCAGGCCTGGGAATAAACAGTTACCGAATGACCTTGATGCTCTCTGCTCCCTTTGCGGGAGAAGGGTTGGCGATGAGGGGATAACAAAACAACGCCAAGACGCAACCCAGGCAAGAGGAGAACCTCCATGCGACGCCTGTTTATCCAGTTCTACCTGCTGCTTATCGGCTGCTTCTGCCTCGCCATCCTGCTCATCGGTCTGGTCTATCAGGTCAGTGCCGAGCGGGCGGGGGATCGCTATCTGGAGCGGATGATGCAAGGCTCCCTCGGCCTGCTCACCGGTGAACTGGCCCGGCTGCCGCCGGCGCACTGGCCCGCCCGCATGGCGGAGCAGAGCCGCCAGCTCACCCTGCCGCTGCAGCTCGGGGCCCTCGCCAACCAGCCGCTGGCCAGGGAGGATCAGGTCTTTCTCGAGGCGGGCAACATCGTCATCGTCGAGGAAGATGACACCTTCCTGCAGCGCATCCCGGGCACCGATCAGGTGCTGATCGTCGGCCCCGTGCCCTACCTATCCTACCTGCACGAGCTGCACTGGGTGGATGTGGGCCTGCTGCTGCTCATCGGCCTCTCCCTCGGTCTACCCATCCTGCTCTGGCTGCGTCCCCACTGGCGTGGCCTGCAGCAACTCGAACAGACAGCCCGCCGGGTCGGCGATGGGGATCTCTCCAGCCGCACCGGCCTGCCCCCCGGCAGCAGCCTGGGCCGGGTGGGCCGCACCTTCGATCAGATGACGGAGCAGTTGCAGGCCATGCTGGCCAGCCGCAAGCAGCTGACCGACGCCATCGCACACGAGCTGCGCACCCCTCTGGTGCGGCTGCGCTACCGGCTCGCCATGCTGGCCGAGCCTCCCACCACCGAGGAGCAGCAGGGGCTGGAGCGGGATCTCGGCGCCCTGGACGCCCTCATCGAGGAGATGCTCACCTACGCCAGGCTGGATCGCCCTGAGCTGCCGCTGCAGTTCAGCGAGCTGGAACTGGCCAGTTGGGCCGGTAGCCGCCTCCCGGACTGGCAGGCGCTGCGGCCACAGACCCGGCTCGATTTCGTACGCCCGGCCATGGCCTTGCCCTGGCACGGCGACATCCGCCTGCTGGATCGGGCGCTGGAAAACCTCATCGGCAACGCCCTGCGCCACGCCACCAGCCGGGTGAGCCTCGCCATGAGTCGGCAGCAGGATCACTACCTGCTGGAGGTGGCCGACGACGGCCCCGGTATCGATCCCGCGCTGGCGCCCCAGATCTTCGAGCCCTTCGTGCGGCTGGATCAGAGCCGGGACAGGCGCACCGGCGGCACCGGGCTCGGTCTCGCCATAGTGCGCAGCATCGCCCGCCACCACGGCGGCGAGGTACAGCTGCTCCCGAGCAGCAGCGGTGCCCGCTTATGCCTCAGACTGCCCGTACATTTGGATACAAACCGTCACCAGTCGCTCACTGAACCACAGGTCGAACAGCCCTAGGATGACGTCATGGAGAGCCGCTCCATGTCATCAAACCGAACGAGGAACTGGAATATGAAAAAGCTGATCCCCCTGAGCCTGGCCGCTGTCTTCGCCCTGACCTCCGGCTTCACCATGGCTGCCACCCCGACCAAGGCTGCCGCCCCCCACGCGACCCAGACCAAGGTGGTGAAAAAGCATCACAAGGCGACCCATGCCGCACCGGCCGTGAAAGTGACCCCCAAGACCAAGTAACAGGCGCACAAGCTCCCAATGAAAAGGGGCCCCATCATGGGGCCCCTTTTGTCGTGCTCAGGCGGCTCAATCTTGCATGTAATCTGCCGGCAGTGCGATGCGTGCCACGCCGGAGGCCACCGCTGCCAGCGCCACGGCGCGGGCCACGCGGGGCAGCAGACGGGCATCCATCGGCTTGGGAATGACGTACTCCTTGCCGAAGGTGAGCTCGCTCACCCCGGCGGCGGTCAGCACCTCGGCCGGGACCGGCTCCTTGACCAGGCCGCGAATGGCCTCCACCGCCGCTATCTTCATGGCGTCGTTGATGCGGCTGGCGCGCGCATCCAGGGCGCCGCGGAAGATGAAGGGGAAGCAGATGACGTTGTTGATCTGGTTCGGATAGTCCGAGCGACCCGTGCCCATGATGAGATCGCTACGTACCGAGTGCGCCAGGGCAGGCTTGATCTCGGGATCCGGGTTGGAGCAGGCGAAGATCACCGGGTTGGGGGCCATCAGCGCCACCGCTTCGGCAGGCAGCACGTCCGGGCCCGAGACGCCGACAAACACGTCCGCCCCGTCGATGACATCCATCAGGGTACGCAGCGGAGTCTCATTGGCGAAGCGCTGCTTGTACTGGTTGAGATCGGTGCGACCGGTGTGGATCACCCCCTGACGGTCCAGCATGAAGATGTTGTGTGGCGCAGCGCCGCACTTGATCAGCAGGTCCATGCAGGCGGTGGCGGCGGCCCCGGCGCCCATGCAGACGATGCGGCTCTGTTCGATGCGTTTGCCCTGCACTTCCAGCGCGTTGAGCAGACCGGCGGCGGTGACGATGGCGGTGCCGTGCTGATCATCGTGGAACACCGGGATGTCGCAGCGCTCGATCAGCGCCTGTTCGATCTCGAAGCACTCGGGGGCCTTGATGTCTTCCAGATTGATGCCACCGAAGGTGTCGGCGATGGCCGCGACAGTGTCGATGAATTGCGCACTGGTCTCGTGTTTCACCTCGATGTCGATGGCGTCGATGCCGGCGAAGCGCTTGAACAGCAGGGCCTTGCCCTCCATCACCGGCTTGGAGGCCAGCGGCCCCAGATTGCCAAGACCGAGTATGGCGGTACCGTTGGAGATGACGGCCACCAGGTTGCCCTTGCCGGTGTAGCGGTAGGCATCATCGGGATTGGCGGCGATCTCGCGCACCGGCTCGGCGACGCCCGGGCTGTAGGCCAGCGCCAGATCGCGGGCGGTCTCGGCGGGTTTGGTAAGGGCGATGGCTATCTTGCCGGGAATGGGTTGGGCGTGGTAATCGAGCGCTTGTTGACGAAGATCGTGACGCAGATCGGACATGGGGGACCCCGATACGGAAGTGAATGTGGTGGTGCATTGGCTCGCCACAGGCGAGGGCTCGGGATCATAAAGAAAACCTTCGGGCTTTCACAGTAGAAAGTATTGCCGTTATCCGCTGATGAGCCAATCATCAGCACGTATCACCGACAATGAATACCCATTTAGTTATAGATATGGTTTCAATCCATCACGGGTATACCGGCCCTCTGCTCCGCCTGACGGGCGATGGCCTCCGTCATCCCCTGGAAGATGAAGAGGTGGAAGGGCAGCATGGCGAGCCAGTAGGCCAGCCCCCAGGCACCCTGAGGGTGCCAGTGGGCGGTCACCCGCAGCCGGGTCAGGCCGGACTCCTGGGGCTGGATGTTGAACTCCAGCCGCCCGACACCGGGGGCCTTCATGTTGAACAGCAGATCCAGCCTGCGCCCCTCGTCCACCCCGAGGATCTGCCAGGAGTCCAGCATGTCCCCCTTCACGAAGCGATCCGGATTGGTGCGGCCCCGAGTGAGCGCCGGGCCCCCTATCAGGTGATCCATCCATTCGCGCACCACCCACAGCTCGTTCATGTAGAAGTAGCGCTGCTCGCCCCCCAGCTGCTGCAGCACCTGCCACACCACTTCGGGAGAGGCGAGGCACTCGGCCTCACCGCTGGCGGTACGGTCGTAGAAACCGTACTCGGGGTGACGCCAGCGCAGGCCGAGCGGCGTCTCCTGGCCCTGCTGCTCGGCGCCGAGCTTCTGTTCCAGCGCCAGGCTCTCCGTCAGCGCCTCGTCAAAGCTGAGCAGGTGCTGGGGCAGCAGGGCCCGCAGCGGACCGTCATCGGCCGGGATGTCATGCTTGAGGCCACCCACCAGCGCCTTGGCAATGGGTTGGGGCACCGAGGTGGCAAACTGCAGCCACCAGGCGGAGAGTCGGGGGCTCAGGAAGGGGATGGGGATGATGGGGCAGCGTTTGCCGATGTGGGCGGCAAACTTCTGCAACTGCTGCTGGTAGCTGAGCAGCTCGGGGCCCGCCGCGTTGAAGATGCGGCCATCCACCCCGTCGGCCTCCACCAGTCCGCCCAGATAGTGCAACAGGTTGGAGAGGGCGATGGGGGGCGTGCGGGAGCGCACCCACTTCGGCGTCACCATCATCGGCAGGTTGAACACCAGATCCCGCATCACCTCGAACGCCGCCGAGCCCGGGCCTATGATGATGCCGGCCCGCAGCTCCACCGTGGGTACACCCGCCTCTCGAAACAGCTCCCCGCAATGGCGACGGGAGTTGAGGTGGCGGCTGTTGCAGGGGATCGGCTGTATGGCCCCCAGATAGATGATGCGGCGCACCCCGGCGGCGCGGGCGGCGGCGGCGAAGTTCTTCACCCCCTGCTGCTCCAACCGGTGAAAACCGGCGCCTGCCCCCATGGCGTGCACCAGATAGAAGACGGTGTCCACCCCGGCAAGGGCCGGCAGCAGGGTGATGGGCTTGAGGCTGTCGGCGAGACGGAACTCCACCCCCTCCGGCAGGCGGCAGGGGCGGCGCGCACCGGCGATCACCCTGTAGCCCAACCCTTGCAGGTGGGGTACCAGATAGGAACCTATGTAACCCGCCGCACCCATCACCAGACAGTTCCGCATTCCGACACTCCTTGCCATCCCCCATGGACTCGCACCCACCATAGGGCAAAGCGAGGCAATACAGAACGCCAACAAGCAAAAAAGGCGCCCGATGGGCGCCTTTTTCAGAATTCTTCAGAAGTAAGATTACTTCTTGGCAGTCAGACCACCGAAACGCTTGTTGAACTTGTCTACGCGGCCGCCGCTAGAAACTTCTTTCTGCTTGCCGGTATAGAACGGGTGGCACTCGGAGCACACGTCCAGGTTCAGATCTTTACCCAGGGTAGAGAAGGTGTTGATCACGTTACCGCAAGAGCACTTGGCGGTGATGGCTACGTAGTCAGGATGGATACCAGCTTTCATGGACAACCTCGATTATAGGCCGTGTCGCCATCCGATCTCTTGTCGGACACCACACGATTGTTGAACACAGTTTCAAAGGCTGCGAATAATATAGGAAATGCCTGAGTTCAGGCAAGTGGCTTCGCAGAAAAAATAGGCAACCTTTTGGTGGATTCATCGCAAACGCTTGATCTGGTTCGTGTCGCTGTCCCGGTGCCGTTGCGCCGGCACTTCGACTATCTCTCCCCTTTGCCCTTGCCTGCCCCCGGTTGCCGGGTAGAGATCCCGTTCGGTCCCCAGACCCTGGTCGGCCTGGTGGTGGATCACCCGACCGAGAGTCAGGTGCCCCGCAACAAGCTCAAGCCCATCAAGCGAGTGCTTGATAGCTCCCCCGTGCTGGGGCCGGATATCCTGGCGCTGATGGCCTGGAGTGCCAGCTACTACCAGCATCCGCTGGGTGAAGTGCTGCCCCACGCCCTGCCGGTGCTGGTGCGCAAGGGAGAGCCCGCCGCCTACCGTGAGCTGGAGTTCTGGTTTGTAACAGAAGCCGGGATGGCTATCGATCTCAACGAGCTCAAGCGGGCGGCCAAGCAGCAGCAGGCACTCGCCCTGCTGCGCAAGGGGCCCCAGACGCCGTCTGCGCTCAAACAGGAGGAGATCCAGAGCGCCGCACTCACCGCCCTGGAGAAGAAGGGACTGCTGGAGAAGCGCAGCCTGGAGCCGAGCCATGACGGCGACTGGGCAACCCATTTTGACGCTGGCGAGGGGTTGCGCCTCAACGGCGAGCAGGCGCTGGCGGTGGCCGCCGTCACCAGCCAGAGCGACAAGTTCGGTGCCTTCCTGCTGGACGGCATCACAGGCTCCGGCAAGACCGAGGTTTACCTGAGCATCCTCGAGCCATTGCTCAAGGCGGGCAGGCAGGCCCTGGTGATGGTGCCGGAGATCGGCCTCACCCCGCAGACCATCAACCGCTTCCGGCGCCGCTTCAAGGTGCCCGTGGTGGCGATGAACTCCGCCATGAACGACAGGGAGCGGCTCGATGCCTGGCTCGCCTGCCGCGACGGCGGAGCCGCCATCCTGATCGGCACCCGCTCCGCGGTGTTCACCCCATTCAAGAACCTCGGCATCATCATCATCGATGAGGAACACGACGGCTCCTTCAAGCAACAGGACGGTTTTCGCTACCACGCCCGGGATCTCGCGGTGATGCGGGCCCATCGCGCCGGCATTCCCATACTGCTTGGCTCGGCCACCCCCTCGCTGGAGACGCTGCACAATGCCAGAACTGGCAAGTATCACCACCTCAGCCTGACGCGGCGCGCCGGCAACGCCCAGACCGCCCGTCAGGTAATCCTCGACATCAAGAGCGCGCGGCTGCAGGCCGGGCTCTCCCCCCAGCTGGAGCAGCTGATGGCAGAGCACCTGGCAGCCGGCAATCAGGTGATGCTGTTTCTCAACCGCCGTGGCTATGCACCCGCCCTCATCTGCCACCAATGCGGCTGGAGCGCTGCCTGCGAGCGCTGCGATGCCTGGTACACCTGGCATCAGGCCGGGCGACGGCTGCACTGCCACCACTGCGACAGCGTGCGCCCGCTGCCCCATCACTGCCCCGAGTGTGGCAGCAACGAGCTGATCGGCTCCGGTGTGGGTACCGAGCAGCTGGAGCAGCTGCTCACCACGGTATTCCCCCAATACCCTGTGGTGCGCATCGATCGGGATAACACCCGCCGCAAGGGGGAGCTGGAGACCCATCTCGGCGACATCAAGGCGGGCAAGTACAAGATCCTGATCGGCACCCAGATGCTGGCCAAGGGGCACCACTTCCCGGATGTCACCCTGGTAGGCCTGCTGGATGTGGATGGCGCCCTGTTTTCCGCCGATTTTCGCGCCGCCGAGAAGCTGGCCCAGCTCTACACCCAGGTGGCGGGGCGCGCCGGGCGCGCCAGCAAGCCCGGGCTGGTGGTGCTGCAGAGCCATCACCCCGAGCACGCCCTGCTGCAGGATCTGACCCAGAACGGTTACGGCCACTTCGCCGACACCGCGCTCAAGGAGCGCCGCCTGCTGGGGCTGCCGCCATTCAGCTACCAGGGGCTGTTCCGGGCCGAGGCCAACGGCCGGGACGAGGTGCAGCTGTTCCTCACCCGCCTCGCCGAGACACTGCGCAGCGCCCGTTATCCCCAGGTCCAGGTGCTGGGGCCCATCAGCGGTTTCATGGAGCGCAAGGCGGGGAAGTTTCGCATGCAGCTGCTGGTGCAGGGCCCGAACCGGGCCCCCCTGGCACAACTGCTGGATTGGGCGGTGAAGGAGCTGGACGGCTGGTCGGAGAGCAAAAAGGTGCGCTGGAGCCTGGACATCGACCCCACGGAGTTGAATTAAACCGTCTCCCTCACCAGCCGCGTTTTTCTTATCGCGCGTCTGATTACGCCACCTTGTGGCGAATCAAGCCTAGGGTTTTTCCCCCTTCACCCTCGCGGGAGAAGGGTTGGGGATCAGGGGGAGCCAGAACACAACGAGGGGGCCAAGGCCCCCTCGTTGTGTTTATCCCATGACTGTTCCGGCTTATTCGGCGGCCTGGGAGACCCCGGTCAGCCGCACCTCGACCCGGCGATCCGGCGCCAGACAGGCGATCATCTGCGCCTTGGCACCATCCGGGCAACTGCCCCCCGTCACCGGGGAAGATTCACCACGCCCCTCGGCGCGCACCTTGTCGGCAAACAGTCCCTTGGCGATGAGATAGTCCGCCACGCTGCGGGCACGCTGCTCGGACAGGGACTGGTTGTACGCATCGGAGCCGATGCGGTCGGTGTGGCCGATCACGGTCGCCACCCCATCCTTCGGATTGGCGGCCAGAATCTGGGCAAACAGGTTATCCAGTGCCTGGCTGGCCTCGGGCTTCAGCGTCGCCTTGTTGAATTCGAACAGCACATCCGAATCCAGACTGAACTGTTTCTCCACCAGCACAGGGGCCGGGGCGGGCTCGGGGGCCGGTGTGGGCACCACAGGTTCGTCGCCGATCTGGCCGAAGCGGTAGAGCATGCCGACAGACAGCAGGCCGTTGTCCAGCTCTATGCCGGATTCATCCAGCGAGTCCTTGCCGAGCGGCGTGGTGTACTGGTATTCGAGGCGGGCAGCCCAATCCTTGTCGATGGCATATTCGATGCCCAATGCCCCCACAAAGGCGGCACCGTGATACTTGCCCCCGCCCGATGCCGAGAGGTTGCTGGTGCCATCGTTGGCCCAGGCACTGATGGAGCTGTCGGTCCAGGCATAGGCGCCCCCCAGCCGACCGTAGATATCCAGGGCCTCGGTCGCCGGGAAGCCGATCTTCATGGTGGCCTGGATCATCTGGGCCTTGGCCTCCCCATCCAGTCCTGCCTCGACCCCGTTACTGCTGAAGCGCTGATCGACCTGATACTTGCCGAGCCAGTCATAGCCGAGCTCGACGGC
Organism: Aeromonas sp. sif0611; assembly: GCF_019218845.1. Taxonomy (NCBI): domain Bacteria; kingdom Pseudomonadati; phylum Pseudomonadota; class Gammaproteobacteria; order Aeromonadales; family Aeromonadaceae; genus Aeromonas; species Aeromonas sp. sif0611. Next base: position 160,531 of record NZ_JAHUWU010000007.1, read on the forward strand.
CACGTTGCGGTTTACCTGATAGCCGGCGAATGCCCCCAGACCGAGATCGCTGTGGTCCTGGCCAGGATCAAAGGCATCGAGCAGCTCCTTGACCTGATCGTCGTAATCCACCCCGTAAAAATTGGACCAGCCAGCCTTGCCACCGACATACCAGGTATTGTCCTGGGCGGCGGCCTGCACCGTCCCCGTTGCCATCAACGCGCCGATCAGGACGGCGAGCATAGATCTGTTCATGGATGAGCCCCTGCAATGAATTGTTATGACGCGGATGCGCCTCTCTTCCCTGACGGGGCCCCGAACCCAAGCCCCATACTCAGATTATCCCATCTGTCACTAGCCTCAAATGACAAAACTCTCGGGAGTGTGAGCTCGCTTGCATTCTGAGACCCGGGCAGTCTTTTTCCTGATATTCAAGGGAATAGAACCCATTCGCCGAGTGCAGTCTCGTCCTTCGCTCATGGTTGTATTGCCTCTGTCCAGTCACAATCAAATCCGTTTGACCCCCAAAGATCAATTGGATAACATCGAAATATTAACAATGCTGTCAGCAGCAGCACATTTCGATGAAGGACTTTTGATGGAATTCGCCTATAAAAAATATTTACCCATAAATTTATAATGGCTTCGCTGTGCTTCGTGCGCACCAAAAACAGCAGAGTAAATATGACTAATCCAGTGATGAAGCCGTATTTCAACATGAATCGATGACAGGTCTATGGTACAGCATGAACTATCTTGAACGGTTGGCTCCTATCTTATTTTTATTGATGTGGAGCAGTGGTGCCATCTTCGTCAAGATGGGATTGGAAAACGCATCGGTGTGGTCCTTTTTAACCCTTAGGGCAACAGGTGCATTTCTACTGATGGGAGTGATCTACCTCTGTTTTAAAATAAACAGCAAAACAAAATTAACCCCAAGCATACTTGCCAGAGTGGTGGTGACAGGTCTCCTCTTGCAAGTCTTCTATCAGGCCTTCTATTTCTTGTCTATTCGTTATGAACTCTCGCCGGGCCTGGTCTCCATTGTCCTGGGCTTGCAACCCATTATGACTATCTTGTTCGGTGGTGATAAAACATCACCCTATAAACTACTGATTCTTCTTATCGGCTTCTCAGGCTTGGGACTTGCAATCTTTGGTGCCAAGGATGTCAGTCAGGTTACTCCCTTGGGGGTTAGCTTCGCGATCCTCTCGGTAATGGCGATCAGCATAGGCTCTCTCTTCCAGAAGACGATCCCCATGACGCCATTGGAGTCAGGCATGCTTCAGAATGGTTGTGCCTCCATCGTCTTCGTGGCCACTTCTCTCATCATTGGATGGCATGTGAATTGGAGCCCAAACTTCGTCTTTTCCTTGTCATGGATGATAGTGGTCGTTTCTACCGGGGCTGTATTATTGTTGTTCTATATGATCCAGAGAAACTCGGCGAGCAAGGTCAGCGTCCTCTTCTATCTGGTGCCAATATTAACTATGTTTTTTGACTTCATTATTTTCGATACTGAAATTACGACGACAACTATTATGGGGGCACTAATAGTCATCGCCTCTATAAAATTATTCAGCCTACCAAGTCGACGCACATCTGAAAAAATGCTCTCGTGAAAATATCAAAGAGGGAAGTTGACACTTCCCTCTTTGAATCATTTCATCCGTTCATCACCACTCGCCAGGAACAGGCGATAGGCGGGATCGTCGCTCACCTCTTTCCAGCCGTAGCCAATCTCGTGCAGATAGTCGTGGAAGGCGGCCACGTCTTCGTCCGGCAGTTCGAAGGCGCACAGCACCCGCCCATAGTCGGCGCCGTGGTTGCGGTAGTGGAACAGGCTGATGTTCCAGCGACAGCCCAGGGTCTCGAGGAAGCGCATCAGGGCACCCGGCTGCTCCGGGAACTTGAAGCTGTAAAGCCGCTCACCCAGCGGCCGCGCCGGACGGCCGCCAATCATGTAACGCACGTGATTCTTGGCCAGCTCGCTCTCGGTCATGTTGACCACGGGGTAACCGTTGCCACCGAGTTGGTCGATGATCTGGCCCAGCTCCTCGTCGCCGCCGGTGAGGCGTACCGAGACGAACAGGGAGGCCTGCACCGCATCCGCGTAGCGGTAGTTGAACTCGGTCACCATGCGCGGCCCAAGCTGGCGACAGAAGTCGAGGAAGGCCCCCTTGCGCTCGGGTATGGTCACCGCCAGCATGCCCTCACGCTTCTCGCCGATCTCGCAGCGCTCCGACACGTAGCGAAGGCTGTGGAAGTTGACGTTGGCGCCGGACAGGATGGCAGCCATCCGCCCCCCCTTCACCTGCTCCCGTTCGCTATAGGCCTTGAGGCCAGCCAGGGACAGGGCACCGGAGGGCTCGGCGATGGCGCGGCAGTCGTCGAAGATGTCTTTCAGCGCCGCACAGATCTGGTCGTTGGAGACGGTCACCACCTCGTCCAAATACTGGTTGCACAGGCGGAAGGTCTCCTCGCCGATGCGCTTGACCGCCACCCCGTCGGCAAACAGGGAGACCCGCTCCAGGTTGACCGGCTCACCAGCCTCCATGGCGGCCTTGAGGCAGGCGGACCCCTCGGCCTCCACCCCGATCACCTTCACATCCGGCAGCAGTTGCTTGATGTAGACCGCCACCCCGGCGGCCAGACCGCCGCCACCCACAGGTACGAAGACGTGGGTGAGGTGGGTATCCTGCTCCAGCAGCTCCTTGCCGATGGTGCCCTGACCCGCGATCACCTCGACATCGTCGAACGGCGGGATCAGGGTGTAGCCCTCCAGTTCGGCGAGGCGGCGGCTCTCGCCGTAGGCCTCGTCGAAGCTGTTGCCAAACAGCATGACGTTGCCGCCCAGCCGTCGCACCGCGTCGATCTTGATGTCCGGCGTGGTCTTGGGCATCACTATGATCGCCTTGATGCCGAGCTTGGCCGCCGACAGCGCAACACCCTGGGCATGGTTGCCGGCCGAGGCCGCCACCACGCCATGGGACTTCTGCTCGGCGCTCAGGGTGGCGATCTTGTGATAGGCACCCCGCAGCTTGAAGGAGTGCACCGGTTGCAGATCTTCCCGCTTGAGCGCCACGTGGTTGCCGAGTCGCTCGGATAATTTTTTAAGGGTCTGCAAGGGCGTCACCCGCGCCGCCTCGTAGACGGGTGAGAGCAGCACCTTGCGTAGATAATCCGCCGCAGAGACCATGGCTTACTCCTCCAGCTTGCTGAGGTCGCGCCACATCAACCCCTTGTCGGCATAGACAGAGGCAAGGGGCACTTTGCATAAATGATTTGTCGTCGCGTTCATCATCACTCCTCCAGCTTGCTTAAATCGCGCACCGCGCCCTTGTCGGCACTGGTGGCGAGCATGGCGTAGGCACGCAGGGCGTAGGAGACCTGACGCTGGCGATTGAGCGGCTTCCAGCCACGGGCCTCGACGGCGGCGCGGCGAGCGGCCAGCACGCTGTCAGCCACTTCCAGCACCATGCTGCGGGCCGGAATGTCGATGTTGATGATGTCCCCATCCTCCACCAGCCCTATGGTGCCGCCGGACGCCGCCTCGGGGGAAACGTGGCCGATGGAGAGACCGGAGGTACCGCCGGAGAAGCGACCGTCTGTGATCAGGGCGCACGCCTTGCCGAGGCCCATGGACTTGAGATAGGTGGTGGGGTAGAGCATCTCCTGCATGCCGGGGCCGCCCTTGGGGCCTTCGTAGCGGATCACCACAACTTCACCCGCTTTCACTGTGCCGTCCAGGATGCCGGCGACAGCAGTGTCCTGGCTCTCGAACACCCGGGCCGGGCCGCGGAAGCAGAGGTTCTCATCATCCACCCCGGCGGTCTTGACGATGGCACCGTTGAGGGCCAGGTTGCCGGAGAGTACCGCCAGCCCCCCTTCCAGGCTGTAGGCGTTGTCCAGGGAGCGGATGCAGCCTTCTGCTCTGTCCAGATCCAGCTCTGGCCAGCGGCAGTTCTGGCTGAATGCCTTGGTGGTGCGAATACCGGCCGGGCCGGCGCGGTAGAAGTCGTGCACCGCCTTGTCGTCACAGCGGCTGACGTCATAGGCCTCCAGCAACTCGCTCAGGGAGGTGCCGAGCACGTTGCGGGTATCGCCGTGCACCAGGCCGGCTCTTTCTAGCTGACCCAGGATGGCGACCACACCACCAGCGCGGTGCACGTCTTCCATGTGGTACTTCTGGGTGGATGGTGCCACCTTGCACAGCTGAGGCACCTTGCGGGACATGCGGTCGATGTCGGCCATGGTGAAGTCCACCCCGGCCTCCTGGGCCGCCGCCAGCAGGTGCAGCACCGTATTGGTGGAGCCACCCATGGCGATGTCCAGGGCCATGGCGTTCTCGAACGCCGCCTTGGTGGCGATGTTGCGCGGCAGGGCGCTCTCGTCATCCTGCTGGTAGTAGCGATTGGCCAAAGCGACGATGCGCTGACCTGCCAGCTTGAACAGCTGCTCCCGATCGGCGTGGGTCGCCAGCATGGAGCCGTTGCCCGGCTGGGAGAGGCCGAGCGCCTCGGTCAGACAGTTCATGGAGTTGGCGGTGAACATGCCGGAGCAGGAGCCGCAGGTGGGGCAGGCGCTGCGCTCTATCTGATCGCTCTGGGCATCGGAAACCTTGGGGTCGGCGCCCTGGATCATGGCGTCCACCAGATCCAGCTTGATGATCTGATCGGAGAGCTTGGTCTTGCCCGCCTCCATGGGGCCGCCGGAGACGAAGATCACAGGTATGTTGATGCGCAGGGCGGCCATCAGCATCCCCGGGGTGATCTTGTCGCAGTTGGAGATGCAGACCATGGCGTCGGCGCAGTGGGCGTTGACCATGTACTCCACCGAGTCGGCGATCAGCTCCCGGGACGGCAGGGAATAGAGCATGCCGCCGTGGCCCATGGCGATGCCGTCATCGACCGCTATGGTGTTGAACTCCTTGGCGACGCCGCCAGCGGCCTCGATCTCCCGAGCCACCAGCTGACCCAGATCCTTGAGGTGCACGTGACCGGGCACGAACTGGGTGAAGGAGTTGACCACGGCAATGATGGGCTTGCCGAAATCCTGATCTGTCATGCCGGTGGCACGCCAGAGGGCGCGGGCCCCGGCCATGTTACGTCCGTGGGTGGTGGTGGCGGATCTCAACTTCGGCATTGTCTCTACTCCCTGAATGCCCCTGGGGCGCATTGTCTTTCAACATGAATGTGTGATTCGCGGATCGGGAATCGATCCTGGTGAAGGCGCCACAGGGAGCCTTCACCGGAAGCGACTCGGGGAGGCGTGACGCCTCCCCTCTCTTATCAGTCGTTGACTGGGGTCAGCCAGCCCCACTTGTCCTCGGTCTTGCCGTTGAACAGGCCGAAGAAGGCGTTCTGCAACTGCTCGGTCACGGGGCCACGGCTGCCAGCGCCCACCTGCATCCGATCGACGGAGCGCACCGGGGTCACCTCGGCGGCAGTGCCCGTCATGAAGATCTCGTCCGCCACGTAGAGCGCTTCGCGGGGCAGTGCCTGCTCGCGCACTTCATACCCCAAGTCACGAGCCAGCGTCATTATGGTGTCGCGGGTGATGCCGGGCAGGATGGCGGCGGTGGCGGGCGGGGTGAACAGCACACCGTTCTTCACCAGGAAGAGGTTCTCACCGGCCCCTTCGCTCAGGTAGCCGTTCACGTCCAGCGCCAGCCCCTCGGCGAAGCCGTTACGCTTGGCCTCGCGACTGATCAGCTGGGACGACAAATAGTTGCCCCCGGCCTTGGCGCCTGTGGGTATGGTGTTGGGCGCGAGCCGGCTCCAGGAGGTGACGCACACATCCACCCCGTTCTTCAGCCCTTCCTCCCCCAGATAGGCACCCCAGGGCAGGGCCGCGACCATGAGGTCGGCCTTGGCATCCAGCGGCGGGTGCAGCCCCAGCCCCACGTTGCCGACAAAGGCCAGCGGACGCAGGTAGCCGCTTTTCAGGCCGTTCTCGCGCACCACGGTGCGGCAGGCATCATTCACCTCGGCCTCGCTGTAGGGGACGTCCATCCAGTAGATCTTGGCGGAGTCGAACAGGCGGCGGGTGTGCTCCTGCAGGCGGAAGATGCAGGTCCCCCTGGGGGTGTCGTAGGCGCGTACTCCCTCGAACACCGAGGAGCCGTAGTGCAGGGCGTGGCTCATGACGTGCACCTGAGCATCCTGCCAGGGCACCAGTTTGCCGTTGAACCAGATGTATTGGGGGTGAGTGGCGGATTGGGAAGACTGTGACATTGGCTTGGCTCCTTAAGCGCTGATCCGGGGTTGCTGTTCCAGTGCATCGACCCGGGAGACATCCACCAGCTTGACCAGCTGGCTCCACAACTGCTGGATGGGACGCTCCGACTCGACAGTAACCGTGATCCGCAGCTGTTGGCAATCCTGCTCCATATTCAGAGCGCAGAGGGCGAAGCCACGGTGACGCACCACCCGCAGCACCCGCTCCATCACTTCGGGTCTCGGCTGGGCGTGGATATGCAGTGTGTGCTGCGCAAATCCGGGTTGGTGAAAGCTGTGCTGCTTCATGGGCGTTGCTCCATCATCTTGTGGTTGGCGACTCCCGGCGGAACCAGGGGCCAGACGTTTTCTTCCTCTGAAATGGCCACATGCAGCAGGTAGGCGCTCTCGCTCGCCAGCAGGCGATCGAGTGCACCGGCTATCTGCTCCTTGCATGTGATGGTCTCGCCCGGGATGCCGAACGCGGCGGCCAGGGCGATGAAATCCGGGTTGTCGGAGAGTATGGTCTCGCTGTAGCGGCCGTCGAAGAACAGCTCCTGCCACTGGCGCACCATGCCGAGACGTTGATTGTCGATCAGCACCATCTTCACCTTGAGCTGGGCGCGGCGTATGGTGCCGAGCTCCTGCACGTTCATCATGAAGGAGCCGTCACCGCTCACCAGCACCACCTCGTCATCCGGGCGCGACATCTTGGCGCCGATGGCGGCGGGCAGGCCGAAGCCCATGGTGCCAAGGCCGGCGCTGGAGAGGTGATTGCGCGGGCTGGTGAAGCGCATGTGCTGGGCCACCCACATCTGGTGCTGACCCACGTCGCAGGCCACCACGCTGGTGTCCGGCAGCCGTGCCGAGAGCTGCTTGAGCAGGGCCGGGGCATAGATGGGCTGGCCGGGGTGGTCGTAGCGGAAGGCATACTCGCGAGCCATGGCGGCGCAGTGCTCACGCCAGGGATCGATCGCCAGCGCCATGACCAGGGCGGGCAACACCCGCTTGAGATCCGTGGTGATGCCCACGTCGGCGGCGCGGCGCTTGCCGAACTCGGCGGCATCTACGTCCAGATGGATCACCCTGGCCTCGGGAGCGAACTCCTCCAGCTTGCCGGTCACCCGATCATCGAAACGGGCACCCACCACCACCAGCAGATCGCACTGCTGCACCGCATAGTTGGCGGCCTTGGTGCCGTGCATGCCAAGCATGCCGAGGTAGACGGGGCTGTCGGGATTGAGCGCACCTATCCCCTTGAGGGTGGTGACCGCCGGCATGCCGGTGGCGGCGGCAAAGTCCCGCAGCTGCTGCTCCGCATTGGCCATGCCCACACCGCCGCCGACGTAGAGCACGGGGCGCTCGGCGGCGGCCAGCAGGGTGCGGGCCAGGGTCAGCTCGGCCGGATTGAGGGGCTCGGGCTCCTCCACCGCAAACAGCGGGCTCTGGGTTGGCACGGCGGCGAGCTGCACATCCTTGGGAAAGTCGATAAGCACAGGCCCCGGACGCCCTTCGGTAGCGATGGCGAAGGCTTCCGCCAGCACCCGGCCCAGATCGGCGGCATCCGTCACCATGAAGGAGTGCTTGGTGCAGGAGAGAGACATACCGAGTACATCGACCTCCTGAAACGCATCGGTACCGACGGCGGCACAGGCGACCTGACCGCTGATGGCGACCAGGGGCACGGAATCGAGCAGCGCCTCCGCCAGGCCGGTCACCAGGTTGGTGGCCCCCGGGCCCGAGGTGGCGATGCAGACCCCCACCTGGCCGGAAGCGCGGGCATAACCCACGGCGGCCATGGCAGCCCCCTGCTCGTGACGGCAGAGCTGATGGGCCAGTCCACCGTCATACAGGGCGTCATAGACCGGCATGATGGCCCCGCCCGGGTAACCAAACACCTGGGTCACACCCTGTTTCTTGAGAGCCTGTACCAAAAACTGCGCGCCGTTCATGTGGAAATCCTGTCCTTTGGTCGAAAAAAAACCCCCGGGCCGTGAGGCTCGGGGGTCGCTTGTTTCGTTCTGTCCGGTGGTGGGTCTATCCCTTGTTCCGTGCAGCTAAACGAGCCCCGAGCGGTGAGATAATAATCACCACTAGGACCACAATAATGCTGACGAAACGGGAGGCCATGTTCATAGTTACAACCGGAAATCCTGTGAAATGGGGGCGGTTTGCACCGCGAATGGCTATTAGAACTAGCACGGTGATTTTTATTGGGCAAGCATTTTTTACCTGACAAGACTCTGATTTTGACTGATCTGCAAGCTGCTCTCTGGAACAAAAAGCTAATAAAAAACGGTTAACCAGCACATACATCAAACCAAGGACGGGATTTATGTCATTAGCTGTGGTTTATAGCCGTGCCAGCCTGGGGATCGCGGCGCCGCAAGTCACGGTGGAAGTCCATTTATCCAACGGACTGCCCGCCTTCAACATGGTGGGCCTGCCGGAAACCTCGGTGAAAGAGTCCCGGGACAGGGTGCGCAGCGCCCTGCTCAACGGCAACTTCGAGTTCCCCTCCAAGCACATCACAGTCAACCTGGCCCCCGCCGATCTGCCCAAGGAGGGGGGCCGTTTCGATCTGGCCATCGCCATCGGCATTCTCGCCGCTTCCAAGCAGATACCTGCAAAATACCTGCTCGATCACGAATTTTTAGGGGAGCTGGCCCTGACCGGCGAGATCCGCCCCGTGCTCGGCGTGCTGCCCGCCGTGCTCGCCTGCCGCGACGCCGGGCGTACCCTGCTGGTACCTCGGGAGAACGGCCCCGAGGCTTCCCTCATTCAGGACGCCGAAGTGCGTACCGCCCACCAGCTGCTGGCCGTCACCGCCTGGCTGGCGGGCCAGTACGAGCTGCCCCTGCCGGAGCCCCAGACCACGGACACCCTGCCCGACGTGCCGGATCTGCAGGATGTGATCGGCCAGTCCCAGGCCAAGCGGGCGCTGGAGATCGCCGCCGCCGGCAGCCACAACCTGCTGTTCATCGGCCCGCCCGGCACCGGCAAGAGCATGCTGGCGAGCCGCTTGCCCGGCATTCTGCCGCCGCTGAGCGAACAGGAGGCGCAGCAGACCGCCGCCATCCACTCCATCGGCGGCCTCACCCCCCGCGCCGGTCACTGGCATCACAGGCCCTATCGCACGCCCCACCACAGCGCCTCAGCTGTGGCCCTGGTGGGGGGCGGCAGCCACCCGAGGCCAGGGGAAATCTCCCTGGCCCACAACGGGGTGCTGTTTCTCGACGAGCTCCCCGAATTTGAGCGCAAGGTGCTCGACTCCCTGCGAGAACCGCTGGAGACCGGCCACATCACCATCAGTCGGGCCGCCCGCCAGGTGGACTTCCCCGCCCGCTTCCAGCTGGTGGGCGCCATGAACCCCAGCCCCTGCGGCCACTACGGGGACGGCCAGACCCGCTCCAGCCCGGATCAGATACTGCGCTACCTCGGCAAGCTCTCGGGCCCCTTTCTCGATCGCTTCGATCTGACGGTGGAGGTGCCGCTGCTGCCCAAGGGGAGCTTGACCGGCAAGGCGGAGCGAGGGGAGTCGAGCCGGCAGATCCGTGAGCGGGTGCTGGGCGCGCGGGAGCGCATGCTGAGCCGCAACGGCAAGCTCAACAATCTGCTGGATAGTCGCGAAATCGAAGATATTTGCCGATTATCGCCGCAAAATGCCGAGTTTCTGGAGAACGCCATCCAGAGGCTGGGGCTCAGCATCCGGGCCTGGCACCGCATCCTGCGGGTGTCGCGCACCATAGCGGATCTGGCGGGGCGCCCCGCCATCGAGAAGGAGCATCTCATCGAGGCGCTCGGCTACAGGGCCATGGACAGGCTGCTGTCACGGCTGCGCAGCGGCCAGTGAACACGACATGATGGCAAGGACAGCCCGGCGTCAGTACGGTGCATCCATGGTCTAGCGCCGGAACGGCTGATATTATGGCCACAGATCTGACCACTTGGTTACCACCCACAGACACGAAAACGGATCCGATTCATGCACAACAAGCTGATAGAGCGGCTGCGCGGCTGCCTCTCGACCCTGCTCTATTTTTTCAACACCCTGTTCTGGTTTGTCCCCATCCTGCTGCTCGGTCTCATCAAGCTGTTGCTGCCCCTCAAGGGCTGGCGAACCCTCTGCAACGCCCTGCTGGACGGCTGCGCCAGCTGCTGGATAGGTTTCAACAACCTGATCCAGAAAACCATCATCAGAACCCCTTTCGAGGTGGTCGGAGTGGACAAAGGGCGCCGGAATGAGTGGTATATGGTGATTGCCAACCATCAATCCTGGGTCGACATACTGGTACTGCAGCGGATTTTTAATCAGAAAATCCCCTTCCTGAAGTTTTTCCTCAAGAAAGAACTGATTTGGGTACCTTTTCTCGGTCTGGCATGGTGGGCGCTGGACTTCCCCTTCATGCGGCGCTATTCCCGTAAACTTCTGGAAAAACGACCCTATCTGAAGGGAAAAGACATAGAAACGACACGGAAGGCCTGTGCCAAGTTCCGCCACATTCCAGTGAGTGTGATGAACTTTGTGGAGGGCACCCGCTTCACCGCCCACAAGCACGACAAACAGGGCGCGCCCTATCGCCACCTCCTGCACCCGAGGGCTGGCGGCATCGCCTTCACCCTGGCGGCCATGGGTGATCAACTGCACAAGCTGGTGGATGTGACCATCGCCTATCCGGGTGGCATCCCCAGCTATTGGGACTTCATGTGCGGTCGGGTCAAGGAGATCAAGGTTCGGGTCCGCTTTCTGCCGATCGAACGCAATCTGGTGGGGGATTACTTCAATGACCCCGAGTTCCAACAAGAGTTTCAACAGTGGCTGAACGGGATCTGGCGTGAGAAGGACCAGACCCTGGGTCAGCTGCTGGCGGACAAGACGCAGTAAACGATACCCATGCCAAGCCTGCTCCCGGGTCCCCTGGTGCTGTTCATCAGCACCAGCCTGACCATTTTGTTCACCGCCCTGTGTGCCAGCCTGATCCTGCTGGTGTCGCTGGTCAAACTGCTGCTGCCGATCCCGGCCTTTGGCCGCGCCTGCAGCCGGCTCAACAATGGCTTCATGCGCCTGTGGCTGGCCTGCAACGCCCTGGTGATAAGCCTCACCACCCGCATCGACTGGCAGGTGGAAGATGACACCCGGCTGCGCAAGGATGGCTGGTACCTCATCATCAGCAACCACATGAGCTGGACCGACATAGTGGTGCTGGGTCACCTGTTCCGCGACCGGCTGCCGGTGCCCAAGTTTTTCATGAAACACGAGCTCATCTACATCCCGTTGTTGGGGCTCGCCTGCTGGGGACTGGACATGCCCTTTATGCGCCGCTACTCACGGGAATTCCTGCTGCGCAACCCGCACCTTCGCGGCAAGGATATCGAGACCACCCGCCACGCCTGCGAGAAGTTTCGCCACATCCCCACCACCGTCATCAACTTCGTTGAGGGGACCCGCTTCACCGAGGAAAAGCGAGAGGCGACCCGTTCCCGTTACCAGCACCTGATGCCACCCAAGGCGGCGGGGCTGGCCTTCACCCTGGCGGCCATGGGAGAACAGTTCGACAGTCTGATCAATGTCACCATCAGTTATCCGGACAACGCAGAGACCCCGTTCAAGGACTTTTTGATGGGGCGGATGAAGCGCATCCGGGTACGCATCGAGGAGCTGCCGGTGGACGGGCAGCTGGTAGGGGATTACTTCAACGACAAGCAGTTCAAGCGCGGCTTCCAGGCGTGGCTGAACCAGCGCTGGCAGGAGAAGGACGAGGTGCTGGAAGGCTGGCAGCAGGCTCAGGCGCCCGCGGCGTTGACCGCCAAGGAGAGCGCCGACGCCAGCTCGGGTAGCTGATCCTCGCTGAACACGGCAATGCCGTGGCGGCGCAGCAGGGCGGTGGTCTTGCCCTCCCCCGCCACGGAAACCCCCTCGAAGCGGCCGTTATAGATACGGCCGCTGCCACAGGAGGGACTGCCCTCTTTCAGCAGCGCGAAGCGAATGCCCTGCCGCTGGCAGATCGCCAGCGCCAGTTCGGCGCCACGATCGAATTCCGCCGTCACATCCAGCCCGCTTTCGGTCACCACTAGCTCGCCCTGCCGTTCGGCGGGCGGGCGCGGGGTCGACAAGCCGCCTGCCACCTCGGGGCAGAAGGCCAGCACCCGCCCCTCGGCGCCCAGTTCATTCAGCCAGTCGCTGACGATCCCCTTGCTCTGGCCGTCGTAGCGAACCGGCTGGCCCAGCAGACAGGCGCTTACCAATACCTTGTGCATTCCTGCGTCACTCATGCTTCGTTCTCCATTGGTCGACCAGATACCTTGGTGCATAGCCGTCGTAGTGCGGCGGCATTGGATCCAGCAGGCAGACGCTGACCAGCACCCGGGGCGGTGCTTTGTTCATGCCTCGGCTCCATTCATCACCTGATCGAACATCACGCAGCAGGGGTTTTCCAACCGATATAGGATGGCGGGACGCTGCTTGCCGGTGCGCTTGCGACCGGTATCTACCAGGATGTCGGCGCGATGGATCCGCTTGCGAAACGCCGCCGTGTTCATCGGCGTCTGCAGGACGATCTCGAAGGCCCGTTGCACCTCGGAGAGGGTGAATTCGGTCCCCAACAGTTGCAGCGGCAAGGTGCTGTAGCGGCTCTTGATGCGCAACCGCTCCAGCCCTCTGGCGATCAGTTGGTCGTGATCGAAGGCGAGGTCGAGGCCAGACAAGGCCGAAAGCGGGTGCCAATGACCTCGCACGGCCTCCGCTCTGGGTTCCACCAGACAGAGATAGACCAGGGTGGTGGACCAGCCACGGGGATCCCGCTCCAGATTGCCGAGGGTACAGACCTGTTCGCTGTAGCAATGACCCAGCCCCCACTCCGCCAGCAGACGGTGGCGGGCGGCATCCAGATCCCGATCCCGGGTCTCGTCGATGCGCAGGGCCGGCAACTGCCAGCAGTGGGTAAAGGGGGGGCGATCCCGGGTCTCGAGCAGCAGTTCGAGCCGCTCCTCGTTCAACCGCAGCACCACCATATCCAGACTCATTCTCGGCATCCTGGTCGACCTGCTCGCCTTCTAATAATGTTTGGTAGATAATATCACAAGAATATTATGTGCAGGAGCCACCCATGGGAACCATCGCCAGCCTGGATATAGATGCGCAGAAGGGCTTTACCCCTCTCTGCCCGAACGAACTGCCCGTCGCGGGCGGGGCTGACATAGTGGCGGCCCTCAACGCGCAGGCCGCCCTCGCCACCCTGCGAGTCGGCAGCAAGGATGCCCACCCCGCGAACGCCGCCTGGGTCGTGACAAGCCCCGCCGCCATGCTGCAACCCCTGGATCTGCCCAACGCCGATCTCACCTGGCCGGCTCATTGCGTGCCCGGCACCCAAGGCTTCGAACTGCTCGATGGCCTGCCCGCCCCCATCGACTATGACTTCTTCGTCTGGAAGGGGGTCGAGCCGGATCTGCATCCGTACGGTGCCTGCTACCACGACCTGGCCGAGCGCCGCAGCACCGGGCTTATCGAATTCCTGCAAGCACGGGGCGTCAGCACGGTGCTGGTGGGAGGCCTCGCCACCGACTACTGCGTCAAGACCAGCGTGCTGCAACTGCGCCGAGCCGGTCTGCGGGTCATCGTTCATCTCGACGCCTGTCGTGGCATCGCCCCCGAGACGGTGGCCAGCGCCCACTCCCAGATGATCGAGGCGGGCGCCGAACTGGCCCAAACCCTGACCGATGTACAACGCCTGCTGGACGCCTGATATGCCCCCTATCCTCACCAGCCTGCTCGACACCGATGCCTACAAGCTGCACATGCAGCAGGCGGTGTTCCATCGCTACCCGGATGCCGAGGTGGTGGCCGAGTTCCACAGCCGCAACGAAGAGGATCTGCTGCCCATGATGGGCCAGATCGAGGAGCAGCTGCACCTCGCCGGCTCCTTGCGGCTGACCAGGCCAGAGCTCGACTTCCTGGCCGAACGCCCCTTCTTCACCGCCGATTACCTGGATCACCTGCGCCGCAAGCCGCTCGATGCCTCCCTGCTCAAGGTGTTCGAACGGGATGGTCGCATCAACGTGCGAGTCGAGGGGCCCTGGCAGGATGTGATCCTGTGGGAAATACCGGTGCTCGCCATCATCAGCGAGATGCGCAACCGCTTCCGCTATCCCCAGTTCGGGGTGAGCCATGCCCTGGCGCGACTGGACCAGAAGCTAGACAAGCTGGAGCGGGAGCTGAGCCCGGCGGAGATGCAGGATTTCAACCTCATCGACTTCGGCACCCGCCGCCGCTTCTCCCACGCGGTGCAGGATGCGGTGGTGGGTCGTCTCAAGGAGCGCCTGCCAGCATTCAAGGGCACCAGCAACTACCAGCTGGCCCAGAAATACCGGCTGCCGGCGGTGGGCACCCAGGCCCACGAATGGTTCCAGGCCCACCAGCAGCTCGGCTTCCCGCTGGAGCACAGCCAGCGCGCAGCCCTCACCAGCTGGCTGGATGAATTCACCAACCACCTCGGCATCGCCCTGACCGACTGCATCACCATGGATGCCTTCCTGCGCGACTTCGACTTCGAGCTGGCCAGCCGCTATCAGGGGCTGCGCCACGACTCCGGCGATCCCGTGGTATGGGGCGAGAAGGCCATCAGCCACTACCAGCGGCTCGGCATCGACCCAAGAGACAAGACGCTGGTGTTCTCCGACGGGCTCAATCTCGACAAGGCGGTGCAGCTGCTGCGCCACTTCCGGGGCCGCATCAACACCAGCTTCGGCATCGGCACCCAGCTCACCTGCGATCTGCCCGGTGTTAGCCCCATGAACATCGTCTTCAAGCTGATGGAGTGCAACGGCGGCCCGGTCGCCAAGATCTCAGACAGCCCGGGCAAGACCCTGTGCCGGGATGCGGACTTCATCCGCAACCTCAAGCAGGCGTTCCACGTCGGGGTGTAACGCGCCTTTTTGAGGGGCCCATCTTGCGCAGAGCACGACAGGCCCCCTACCATGACCCTTTTGCAAGGTCCGACTCGTGTCGGGCCTTTCTCTTGCCCGAACAACAGACCACAAGGAACTGCCCATGACTTCGAAATGGATATTTGCCCTCACCACCCTGCTGGCCAGCCTGGGTGCCACCGCCGCCGAGCCGTTGCGAGTTTCCGCCATTCCGGACGAAGCCCCCACCGAGCTGCAGCGCAAGTTTGCCCCGCTGGGTGACTACCTGGCCAAGCAGACCGGCCGCGAGGTGGTGTTCGTGCCGGTCAACGACTATGCCGCCGTGGTGGAGGCGCTGGCCGCCGGCAAGCTAGACATGGCCTGGCTCGGGGGCTTCACCTATGTGCAGGCCCATCGCCGTGCCGACAAGGTGGTGCCGCTGGTACAGCGCCAGGAGGACGCCCAGTTCACCTCCAAGTTCATCGCCAACGCCGACAGCGGCATCAAGACCCTGGCCGACACCAGGGGCAAGGACTTCGCCTTCGGTTCCCCCTCCTCCACCTCGGGCCACCTGATGCCGCGCCACTTCCTGGCCGAGCAGGGCATCAATCCGGAGCGTGACCTCGCCCATGTCGCCTTCTCGGGTGCTCACGACGCCACCGTCGCCTGGGTCGCCTCCGGCAAGGTGCCGGCCGGTGCGCTCAACGCCTCGGTGTGGGACAAGCTGGTGGAAGAGGGCAAGGTCGATACCGCCAAGGTCAAGGTGATCTGGACCACACCGACCTACTTTGACTACAACTGGACGGTGCGCGGCGACCTGGATCCGGCGCTGCAGGAGAAGATCAAGCAGGCCTTCCTCAGCCTGGATCCTGCCGTCCCGGCCCAGGCCGAGATCCTCAAGCTGCAGCGGGCCAGCCGTTTCATCGAAACCAGGCCCGAGAACTATCAGGGCATCGAAGCGGCCGCGACCCAGGCCGGTCTGCTGAAGTGATCGCCGTTGCGCTGGAGGGGGCAGGACTGAGGCTCGGCGAGAGTCGCATCCTGCATCCGCTTCGCCTGCAGATCGAGGCGGGGGAGTGTGTCGCCATCATAGGACCGAGCGGCGCGGGCAAGACCAGCCTGCTGCGGCTGATCGGCACCGAGCTGCGTGGCGAGGGTAGGCTTGCCCTCTGGGGCCAGGATCCCTGGGCCCTCTCCACCCGGGCCCGCCAGCGGCTGCGCAGCCGGATCGGCATGGTCTGGCAACAGCCTCCGCTGCCCGCCTCCCAGCCGGTGGTGACTGCCGTACTGGTCGGCAGACTCGGCCAGTGGTCCCTCGCTCGTGCCCTGCTCTCGCTGCTGCGCCCCTGCGATCCGCAAGGTGCACGGGCCGAACTGGCTCGCCTCGGCCTCGCCGACAAGTGGCAACAGCGCTGCGGCGAGCTCTCCGGTGGCCAGTTGCAGCGGGTCGGCATCGCCCGGGTGCTCTATCAGCAGCCGGACCTGATGCTGGCCGATGAACCCGTTTCCGCCCTCGATCCCGTGCTCGCCCAAAGCAGCCTGGATGCCCTGCTGGCGCAAGCCCGCACTCGCGGCAGCACCCTGATCGCCAGCCTGCACGCGGTCGACCTAGCGCTCGAGCGCTTCCCCCGCATCATAGGCCTGCGCGAGGGGCGGGTGCAGTTCGACTGCCCCGCCACCGCCGTCACCCCGGCCATGCTGGCCGCCCTCTATGCCGGCGAGCGAGAGGCACTGCCGTGCAGCGGCTGATGCGCCGCTGGCGCCATCCCCTGCCCTGGCTGCTGGCCCTGATCGGCTTCAGCCTGTGGCAGCAGGCCGACGGCTGGCTCGGCCTGCTCGATGGCCAGAGCTGGCGGCAGATGGGCAACTTCCTCGCCACCAGCTGGCCACCCCGCCTTGATCAGAGCTTTCTCGCCCTGACCCTGACCGCCACCCTGGAGAGTCTGGCCGTGGCGACCCTGGGGCTGGCCGGCGCCCTGCTGCTCGGCATTCCGTTCGCCCTGCTCGGCTCCCGCGCCCTGTCGCTGGCCGAGCTGGGCCCCATCCCCAGCCCGCTGCGCGGCGCCTTGCGCGCCTTCAGCCGGTTCATCGCCATCCTGCTGCGCAGCCTGCCCGAGCTAATCTGGGCGCTGCTGTTCGTGCGCCTCTCCGGGCTCGGGCCGCTCGCCGCCATCCTGGCCATCGCCGTCAGCTACGGCGGCATGCTGGCCAAGGTCTACAACGAGATCATGGAGAGCGGCGCCCTGCAACCGGCCCGTGCCCTGCTGCTCGGCGGCAGCGGCCGCCTGCAGGCGCTCTGGTACGGCGTGCTGCCTGCGGTGCGTCAGGAGCTGCTCTCCTACACCGTCTATCGCTGGGAGTGTGCCCTGCGCGCCTCCGTCATCATGGGCTTCGTCGGCGCCGGCGGGCTCGGCCAGCAGCTCGAACTCTCGTTGCGCATGTTTTCCGGCGGCGAGGTGGTGACCCTGCTGCTTGCCTTCATCCTGCTGGTCACGCTGGCGGATGGCCTCAGTGCCTGGCTGCGCCACAGCCGCGCTCCCGGCCTGCAACTGCTGATCTGCCTGGGGCTGGCCAGCGCCCTGGCGTTCTATCAGCTCGACTGGCGCATGCTGAGCGTCTCCTTCGGCGGACTGGGGCAGTTTGTCGGCGAGTTTCTGCAACCGGACTGGTCGGGGCCTTTTCTGCGAACAGTCGGCCTTGGTCTGCTCGATACGGTGCAGATGGCGCTGCTGAGCACCCTGTTGAGCGCCCTGCTGGCACTGCCGCTGGCCTGCCTCGCCCGCCACTGCTGGCCGCTGCGGTTGCTGTTCAACCTGTTGCGCTCCGTGCCCGAGCTCATCTTCGCCAGCCTGCTGGTGATCGCGGTCGGGCTGGGGCCGGTGGCGGGCATACTGGCGCTCACCCTGCATACCACTGGGGTGCTGGCCCGGCTGTTCGTGGAGACGCTTGAGAACGCGGATCAGACCCCCCGCCTCGCCCTGCAATTGAGCGGTGCCGGCCCCACGGCCAGCTTCTGGTACGGTCTGTTCCCGCTGGTGTCACGGCAGTGGCTGGCTTACAGCCTCTATCGCGGCGAGATGAACCTGCGCGCCGCCACCATCCTCGGGGTGGTGGGCGCAGGCGGACTGGGACAGCAACTCTATGTATCCCTGAGTCTGTTCCGTTACGATCAGGCGGCCACCCTGATCCTGGCCATCTTGCTGCTGGTCTGGCTGGCGGAAGCCATCAGCCGCCGCACCCGGTTGCCGCGCCCCGCGCCTTCCCAGCGAGACTGCCAGATCTGAATCAGGTTTGATCCGACTCCGTCCGCCCTGCCCGACGAGGCGGCCGGTTCTGGCGGCCACAAAAACAAAAAGCCCGCCGGTTCGCACCGGCGGGCTTTCTTCATGCGGTCAGGCAACAATCAATCTTTCTTGGCCAGCAGGAATTTCACCAGCTGGTTGAACTGCTCCTGGGAAGTGATGGATTCAATTTTCACCATGTACTTGCCATTGACCAGGAAGGCCGGCACACCACGCACGTTGTAGCTCTCGGTGTTGCGGTCGAACTGGGAGACCATGCCGGAGACGGCGAAGCTGTCGACGGCACCGTCAAACTCCTCGGCCGGCACGCCGTTGTCCACGAAGATCTGCTTCACGTCGGCACGGCTTTGCGGCACCTGACGCTGGGTGTGGATCTTGTCGAAGATGACCGGGGTCAGCTTGCCTTCCACATTCAGCAGATTGGCAACCGCATAGGCACGCTGCATCTCGGGGCCCATCTCGCGACCCAGGAAAGCCACCGGGTTCTTCTTCATCGCCACGCCTTCCGGCAGGCTCTTCTTAAGCTCCTCGGCAATCGGCTCGAACTTGGCGCAGTGCGGGCAGAAGTAGGAGAAGAACTCCAGTACTTCAGGTTGGGCGCTACCGGTCTGGGTGACCACGTCATAGTTGACGCCTTCCTTGAATTCCGGGGCGGCGTGAACCATGGGGATCATCAGCATGGCAGCGAGGAAAAATAGTACTTTTTTCATGACGTTTCCTGTTAAGGGATCACTGTGAGGCACGCCCGGCGAACCGAAGCAGTCCAAGCCTATTGCGTCCCCCTCCTGCCGTCAATGGCAAAGGCGGATGGGCGAGCCCCTCGTCGTGACATACCGGGTTCGGTTGCCGGGGCTTGCCCGGCTCACCCGCTCGGCATCAGCGGCAATGCCTGGCGCGCGGCCCGCCGGTCACACTCTGGGCATCGCGAACCGGCTATCTGCTCACCAGTTCGGCATCAGCGTCAGAGGCGGGGCCTTGAGCGCCGCCAGCTGGTCGTGCAGGGTCGCGATCTGCTGGCGCCAGTAGTGATCCGTATTGAACCAGGGGAAGTGACGGGGGAAGGCGGGGTCTTCCCAGCGCCTTGCTAGCCAGGCCATGTAGTGGACGATGCGCATGGCTCGCAGCGGCTCTATCAGCGCCAGCTCCCGAGGGTCGAACTCCATGAACTCTTCGTAGCCCGCCAGCAGGGTGTCGAGCTGGATCTGCTGCTCGTGGCGCTCACCGCTCAGCATCATCCAGAGATCCTGAATGGCGGGGCCGGTGCGGCAGTCGTCGAGATCGACGAACAAGGGGCCGTCACGCCACAGGATGTTGCCTGGGTGACAGTCGCCATGCAGGGAGATGCGGGCCACATCCAGGGTCATGGCGTCGCTCACGTGCCGGATCAGCTCGTCGAGCACCCCGAAGAAAGACTTGGCCAGGCCGCTCGGCACCCATTCACCGGCCGCCAGCAGCTGACGCGGCTCGTGCAGCATGCTCTCCACATCCAGCTGGATGCGATGGTGGAAGGAGTGACTGGCCCCGACCCGGTGAATGCGACCAAGATAGCGTCCCACCCACTCCAGCTGATCCAGGTTGTCCACCTCGAACTGACGGCCACCGACGCTCTGCCAGATGGCGAAGGGGTAACCCTGATGCTCCAGCAGGGTCTCGCCAGCAAACGCGATGGGGGCGGCCACCGGGATCTCCGTCTCATTGAGACGGGCGGCAAACTCATGCTCCTCGAGGATCTGGGCCCGGCTCCAGCGACCGGGACGATAGAACTTCACCACGTAGCGGCGACGATCCTCATCCTGAAACTGGTAGACCCGGTTTTCATAGCTGTTGAGCTCGATGAGGCCGGAATCGATGCGCAGGCCGCTGAGATCGATCGCATCCATGATGAGGTCGGGATTGAGGTCGGAATAGTTGAAACGCATGTCATCCACCATGAGAAAGGGGCGCTGTTGCGCCCCATTCTATCCGATCCTGCCCGAGATGGACGACCCGCCCTCCCGTAAACCCTCACAACCTGCTGATATATTTGCTGGGTTGTTTCAGTGCAGGTTGCCCTGGTGGTCACAACCGGCTGATAAATTTGCTCGGCTGACGCAGGATCCCCTTGCTGTCGTCCGGCGCGGCCCCTTCCCGCTTGAGCACGAACTGGACATCCAGGGTCGGCCGCTTCAGGTTGAAGGGATCCACCGCCAGGCTCACCGGCAGGGTGAAAATTTCCCCTGGTTTGAGAGTCACTTCCCGCGGACCGAACCACTGGTGTTCCGGCAACCCCTCCACATCCAGCTGATAGGTCTGGGACTGCAGGGTCTTGTTGAGGATCTTGAGGGTATAGGTGTTCTCGATGAGCCCCTCGCTGTTCTCCCGGAACAGCTGGTTGCGATCCCGCAGGATATCGAGCCCCATGGGCATGATCGACATGGCGTTGTAGACGAAGACCACCAGCATGATGACCATCACCAGGCCATAGCCGAGCAGCTTGGGCCTGGCCACATGGGTCTGGTTGTGGGCCAGCTTGTGCTCAGTGGTGTAGCTGATCAGCCCCTTCGGATAGCCCATCCGATCCATGGTCTGATCGCAGGCATCGACGCAGGCGCCGCAGTTGATGCACTCGTACTGCAGGCCGTCGCGGATGTCGATGCCGGTCGGGCAGACCTGCACGCAGAGGTCGCAGTCGATGCAGTCCCCCAGCCCCAGCGCCTTGGGATCGGCCTTGCGGCCACGGGCACCACGGGTCTCGCCGCGCTTGGTGTCGTAGCCGACGATGTAGGTGTCCTTGTCGAACATGGCGGACTGGAAGCGGGCATAGGGGCACATGTGGATGCACATGATGGCGCGCATCCAGCCGGCGTTGCCGTAGGTACAGGCAGCGAAGAAGATCACCCAGAAGATGACCCAGCCGCTCGCCTGCAGGGTGAAGAAGTCAGGCACCAGTTGGAACACGTCCTGGAAGTAGGCGACGAAGGTGAGGCCGGTGCCCAGCGACAGCAGGATCCAGGCCAGGTGCTTGGCGCCCTTGCGGGCCAGCTTCTCGCCACTCCAGGGGGCGGCATCCAGCTTGCGGCGCTTGTTGGCGGCGCCTTCCAGCTTCTCCTCGAACCAGATAAACATGAAGGTCCATACCGTCTGTGGGCAGAGATAGCCACACCAGACCCGGCCGAGGAAGGTGGTAACGAAGAAGAGGGCGAAGGCGGCGATCATGAAGACCCAGGCCAGCAGGGTCAGGTCCTGCGGCCAGATGGTGGCGCCGAAGATGTGGAACTGCTGATGCTCCAGATCGAACAGTACCGCCTGGCGGCCGTCGTAGCGCAGCAGGGGCAAAGTGACGAAGAGGGCGACGAAGAACCAGCCCATGGCCTTGCGCACCCGCTGCCAGTAGCCGGTCTGGGACCTGACGTAGATGCGGTTGCCGGGATTGAACCTGTCATCGCCCGCCTTGAACGTGTGGGGATTGAAGGTCCCGGTGACGTTCTTGTCGGTCACATCCTTGATATCGATCTTGTCCTGGTCGGCCATTGCAACACATCGCTCCACTCATATTGTTATGAAGCGATTATATCTTAAACAGCCTGCTAATTGTGTGGGTTAAATGTATCTATAGTTCGAGTGCCGTCGCAATTTCAGGCAACAAAAAAGGCCCATAGCCAGTTGACTATGCGCCTTTATAGAGATTCCCTTGAAACCTTCCTCTTCCAGCAACCCGGCGGTCGGGTTACTTGATGCCGCGGGCCTTGAGCAGGGCTTCCTTGAAGTCAGGAACATGGTCCTTGGCCAGGCCCGGGATCATCGCCTGCTTGTCGGATTCGCGCATCTTGAGGTGGTAGATCAGCATGTCGTCGGTCAGCTCGGACAGGGCGCCGTCATAGCCCGCCTCCGCCGCCAGTTTGGCGATGAATTGCACCAGGCTGAGATCCTGCTCCTTGATCCAGGCGGGCTGCAGCAGCTCCAGCAGCTCTTCGATACGATGACATTGCATAGACGACCTCTTTAAATCTGTCATGTGAAACTCAGGCAACCTTACCCATCAAGGCTACTTCGATACGATCCCGGCCATTATGCTTGGCCTGATAGAGGGCCGCATCCGCTTTTTGGATAAGCTCGGCGATGGAGTGGTGCTGATCCGGCACCAGGGTCGCCACCCCGAAGCTGCAACTGACCCGCCCGGATACCCGGGACTTGTGGTGGGGAATACCCAGGGTGCGCAGGGCCGTGCGCACCTGTTCGGCGATCTGCATGGCCCCCTGCAAGGTGGTGCAGGGCAGCAACAGGGCGAACTCCTCCCCGCCGTAGCGGGCGGCCAGATCGTCCTCCCGCCGCAGCACCTCAGCCAACAGGCTCGCCACCTGCTGCAGGCACTGGTCCCCCAGTTGATGGCCATAGTGATCGTTGAACTGTTTGAAGTAGTCCACATCCACCAGCACCAGGGAGAGGGGTGCCCTGGCTCGATGGCAGCGGCGCCAGGCACGCGCCAGGGTGTCGTCGAGGTGAGCCCGGTTTGCGATGCCAGTCAGACCGTCCAGGCGGGAGGTGAGCTTGAGATGCTCGGAGACCACCTTGAGCTCCGCCACCAGCTCGGCATTGGAAAAACTGTGATAGAGGGAAGCCACCTGATCCCGTCGTAACCGGCGCAGCAGGGTCGGCAGGAACACGAACAGGTAACCCGCCAGCATGCAGGAGACGATCCGCTCCTGCTCGTTGCCGCCGCCGAGTTCGAACAACATGGCAAAGCCGAGGGGCAGCACAGCCCCGTAGAGGGTGCGGCGACTGCCGAACAGCATGATGGCGCTGCCGGTGAGGATCAGGCTGGTGAGCATCATCATGGCGGCGCGGTAGGTGTCGGGCAGCCTGTCCATGTAGAGCAGCACGCCGAGCGCCCAGATGATGGAGGTGATGGTCACTCCGATAAACAGCTCTCGTTCCAGCACTGGCAGCGGGAGCTCCGCCAGCCGAGGCTGACGCCAGCGAAGGTGCCATCCGCGCCCCAGCAACAGCAGAAAGACCAGGCCCAGCCAGCCGAGCGCTTCCCCGGCGGGCAGGTAGTCGTGGAACAGCAGGCTCCAGCTGATCGCCAGCAGCGCCAGACAAGGCAGACTGAAGGAGGCATGGGTATAGAGCTGGGCCATGATGGCACGCCGTACCTGGTGTTTCACACTCTGGGTCAACTGGGTACTCCCTGTACAAGAGCCGCACAGTTTAACACTCCCTTTTCCTGCTCAACAATCAATCGCCCGCTATTAAGCAGCCACTCAGCCCCCGACTCGCCGTGCAGCACTGGCAGGATCCCGGGCTGCCCCGGCCTGCTCGCGCTCGCCGAGTAACAACCCAGTACTCACTCAACCCTTCTCGAGCTCGTCAAGAATGGGACATTGCGGATTCGCGTCCCCATGGCAACATCCCACCACCTCCTCCAGGGAGCTGAGCATGGCCTGCAGACCGGCAATGCGGGCCCGCAGATCGACGATCTTCTCCTGGGCCAGCTTCTTCACCTGGGCGCTGGTCCTGTGCTCGTCCCGATAGAGCGCCAGCAACTCCTGACACTCCTCCAGGTTGAAGCCGGTCTCCCGCGCCCGCTTGACGAAGCGCAGCTCCCGCAGGGCACCGTCTGTGTAGCTGCGATAGCCATTGTCACTGCGCACCGGGGCCGAGATGAGACCGATACTCTCGTAGTAGCGGATGGTCTTGGCGGACAACCCAGTGGCCTTGGCAACCTTGCTGATGTTCATGGATGACTCCTCTTCGATTCAGATTGGCGCTGGCTGCCCGCCCTGGGCTGCCAGCGTTTCAGTAACAGGGAATTACTCAATACCGTGATGCTGCTCAGGGCCATGGCCGCCCCCGCCAGCTCGGGGCTGAGATAGCCCAGCGCCGCCAGCGGAATGCCGATGATGTTGAACACGAAGGCCCAGAACAGGTTCTGTTGTATGGTGCGCCAGGTCGCCGCCGAGATGTCGATGGCATCGGCCACCAGCCGCGGGTCAGATCGCATGAGCGTGATGGAGGCGGTCTCCATGGCCACGTCCGAACCGGAACCCATGGCGATGCCCACGTCTGCCGCCGCCAGCGCCGGGGCGTCGTTCACCCCGTCTCCCACCATGGCCACCAGCCCGCTGGTTTGCGCCCGCAGCGCCTCCACTTTTTCCACCTTGCCGGCGGGCAACACGGAGTCGAAGGCGCCGTCCAGCCCCAGTTTGGCGGCGATATGGGCCACAGGTGCCGGGGCGTCGCCGCTCACCAGCCAGCTGGCGATACCGCGCTGACGCAGGGTGGCGATGGCCTCGGGGCTCTCGGGTCTCAAGGAATCGGCCAGGGCGGCGATGCCGACCGCCACGCCGTCGATGGCAACCCAGACTCGGGTCGCGCCGTCGGCGGCTTGTTCATCCTGTTGTGGCGGCTCAATGCCGAGCTGAGCCAGCAGGGCGGGATTGCCGATGGCCACCGAGTGGCCCGCCACCTTGCCGAGGATGCCCGCACCGACCCGCACCTCCACGGCCTCGGGCTGGGGCAGCGCAACCTCTTTGCCGACAGCTTCGCGCATCGCCAGCGCCAGCGGATGCTCGCTCGCCTGCTGCAGGGCGGCGGCGAGGCGCAGTTGTTCATCGGTGCCGCTCCAGCCGGCCAGCACGGGCTTGCCCTGGGTGAGCGTGCCTGTCTTGTCAAAAATCAGCGCCTTGATGGCGTGGGCCTTCTGCAGGGTATCCACGTCCTTGATCAGGATGCCGTGACGGGCCGCCACCCCGGTGCCGGTGACGATGGCGGCCGGGGTCGCCAGCCCCAGGGCGCAGGGACAGGCGATCACCAGCACGGCGACGGCGGCCAGCAGCGCCTGACCGAAGTCGTTGCTGTAGGCATACCAGGCCAGCAGGGTGAACAGGGCGATGGCCATGACCACGGGCACGAAGATGGCAGAGACCCTGTCCACCAACTGTTGCAGCGGCGCCTTGCCCATCTGGGCACGCTCCACCAGGGCGATGATCTTGCTGAGGCTGGAGTCCTCCCCCACGGTGGTGGCCTCAATCTCCAGCACACCGGAGCGGTTGATGGCACCACCCAGCACGGCATCCCCCTGCGCACGCGGCACCGGCAGGCTCTCACCGGTGAGAATGGATTCATCAAGCTCGCTCTCACCGCTCAGGATCTTGCCATCCACCGGCACCCGCTCCCCCACCAGTACCCGCAGCCTGTCGCCACGCAGCACCTCGTCGATGGCAACGCTCTGCCAGGCCTCGCCGCGCCAGACGGTGGCGGTGTCCGGCCGCAGCGCCATCAGCTCGCGAATGGCGGACTGGGTGCTGCGCCGGGCGCGGGCCTCCAGCAGTTTCCCCAGCGAGATGAGCGTGATGATGATGGCGCTCGCCTCGAAATAGAGCTTGCCGCTGGCGGCCATCCCCAACGTCAGCAGCAGATAGAGGCTGTAGAAGTAGGCGGCGCTAGTGCCGGTCGCCACCAGCACATCCATGTTGGCGGCGCGGTTCTTGAGGGCGAGCCAGGCCCCGCGATAGAAGCGGGCACCGATCCAGAACTGCACCGGGGTGGCGAGCACCAGCTCCAGCCAGGCGGGCAGATGCCAGGGCAGCAGGCCGGCCATGGCGACCATTCCCACCAGCAGCGGCAGGGTCAGCAGGGCCGAGATGACGACCTGATTCAGCGCATGACGGGCGGCGGCTGCTTCCTGCTCCTCACGCGCCTGCAACTGTTGGCGGCGAGCACTGGCAGAGCCCTGCGCCAGCTGGGCACCGAAGCCAAGCGCGGCTATATGCTCACGCAACGAGGCCGGAGTCTGCATCCCCGGCACCAGCTCGATGCGGGCCTGCTCGAGGGAAAAATTCACCTCTGCCGAGAGCACGCCGGGCAGCGCAGTCAGCATCTTGTTGAGACGCGCCGAACAACCCGCGCAGGTCATGCCGCTGATCTGGAAGGAGATCGTCTCATGGCCGTAGCCATAGCCCTGCCCCGTGATGCTGTCGAGGACCTCGGGCAGACGAGCTGGGTCACCGAGTTCGATGGCCGCCTGCTCCAACGCGAAGTTGACGGTAGCCGTCACCCCGTCGAGCTGGTTGAGGGCGGTGCTGATGCGGCTGGCACAGTTGGCGCAGCTCATGCCGCTGAGCGGCAACTGCAGATGGATGGGATCTTGAGTCTGGGTAGTCATGTTGTTCCTCCTCGGAACTCATCGGCCAAACTGGCTGCCGATGACTAAACCCTAACCTTTACTGTAAGGGTAAGCTCAAGCCACCACACTCACTTTTTCAAAAAAAATGGCGCCGCCCCGAGCCAGGGGCGACGCCATGATGGCAGGTGAGGTCGTCAGATGCCGTACTGGGCGCGATAAGCCTTCATGGCCGCCAGTTGCTCGGCCAGCGCGGGCTGCTCTGCCTGCTTCTCTTCCAGATAGGCGATGAGGTCGCTCATCTGGATGATGGCGATGATGTGGGCGCCGTAGTCACGCTCCACTTCCTGAATGGCGGAGAGCTCTCCCTTGCCCTTCTCCTGACGATCCAGGGCGATCAGCACTCCGGCCAGGGAGGCGCCGTTGGCCTGGATCAGATCCATGGATTCGCGGATGGCGGTCCCGGCGGTGATGACGTCGTCCACCAGCATGATGCGTCCCTTGAGCGGGCTGCCCACCAGATTGCCGCCTTCGCCGTGATCCTTGGCCTCCTTGCGGTTGAAGCACCAGGGCACGTCCACGTCGTGCTGTTCCACCAGTTGCACCGCGGTGGCGGAGGCGATGGGGATCCCCTTGTAGGCCGGACCAAACAGCACGTCGAATTCGATGCCGGCATCCATCAGGGCGGCGGCATAGAAGCGGCCGAGGCGGGCCAGATCGCGACCGCTGTTGAACAGGCCGGCGTTGAAGAAGTAGGGGCTCTTGCGGCCGGATTTCAGGGTGAACTCACCGAATTTGAGAACCTGTTTCTCCAGGGCGAACTCGATAAATTGACGCTGGTAGGCTTTCATTCTGGCTCCTTGCTTGGCTTGTCGTTGACTGGTGTGTGGGTATAAAAAAACGCGGTCAATGCCGCGTTTTTCAAATCAGAAATTCAAGAGAGCGCCTGCTTCTGCAGCGCGATGATGTCGTCGATGCCGCCCTTGGCCAGCGCCAGCATCGCCAGCAGCTCCTCGTGGGTGAAGGGCTCGGCCTCGGCGGTGCCCTGCACCTCTATGATGCGACCGTCTTCGGTCATCACCACGTTCATGTCGGTCTCGGCGGCGGAGTCTTCCACATACTCCAGATCGCAGATGGCTTCGCCCTGATACATGCCGACGGAGACGGCCGCTATCATCTGCTTGAGCGGGCTCTGCTTGAGCATGCCCTTCTCGACCATCCAGTTCAGCGCATCCACCAGGGCCACGCAGGCCCCCGTGATCGCGGCGGTGCGGGTGCCGCCGTCGGCCTGCAGCACGTCGCAGTCAACCGTGATGGAGTGCTCGCCGAGGGCGGTCAGATCCACGGCGGCGCGCAGGGAGCGGGCGATCAGCCGGGAGATCTCCAGGGTACGGCCGCTCTGCTTGCCGGCGGCCGCCTCGCGGTTCATGCGCGAATGGGTGGAGCGCGGCAGCATGCCGTACTCGGCGGTGACCCAGCCCTGACCCTTGCCTTTCAGGAAGCGCGGCACGCTGGTGTCGACGCTGGCGGTGCACAGCACGCGGGTGTGGCCGAACTCCACCAGCACAGATCCTTCCGCATGCTTGGTGAAGTTGCGGGTGATGGTAACCGGGCGCACTTGCGCGGCACTGCGATCGCTGGGACGGGACATGGGACTGACCTCTGGACTGGCTGAATTGGCGCAGGAGTATAAGCCATCGTGACTCAAATATCAGCCGCTAAAACCACGGCATCGGCTGACGGGGCAAGCCTGGCTGAGTATACTGGCCGCACACTTCATCAAGCCCGGAACAATCAATGATTCACAGCATGACCGCCTACGCCCGCAAGGAATTCAAGGGCGACTGGGGCACAGCCGTTTGGGAAATTCGTTCGGTCAACCAGCGCTATCTGGAAACCTACATCCGCCTGCCGGAGCAGCTGCGCAGCCTGGAGCCGGTCCTGCGTGAGCGTTTCCGTGCCAAGCTGCAACGCGGCAAGGTGGAGTGCAACCTGAGGTTCGAGGCAGCGCAAGCCGCCGCCAGCCAGCTCCATATCAATGAAGAGCTGGCCAAACTCATCATCGACAGCGCCAACTGGGTAATGAAAGAAGCGGGCCAGGGCCAGCTCAACCCGGTGGACGTGCTGCGCTGGCCGGGGGTCATGGCCGCCGCCGAGCAAGACATGGATGCGGTCGCCACCGAACTGCTCGGCGGTTTCGATCTGACCATGGAAGATTTCCTCGCCTCCCGCGCCAGCGAAGGGGCCAACCTCAAGGCACTGATCCAGCAGCGTCTGGACGGCATCCAGGTGGAAGTGAAGAAGGTGCGCGTGCACCTGCCGCAGATCATCGAGTGGCAGCGCCAGAAGCTCACCGACCGCCTGGCCGAGGCCAAGGTGGAGCTGGATCCGGCCCGTATCGAGCAGGAAATCGTGCTGCTGGCCCAGAAGATCGACGTGGCCGAAGAGCTGGATCGCCTGGAGATGCACATCAGCGAAACCATCAAGATCATGAAGAAGGGAGGGGCCTGCGGTCGTCGTCTCGACTTCATGATGCAAGAGTTCAACCGCGAGTCGAACACGCTGGGTTCAAAGTCGATCAACGCCGAAGTGACCCAGTCCGCCGTCGAACTGAAGGTCCTCATCGAGCAGATGCGCGAGCAAATTCAAAACATCGAGTGATCCCCGTCTCCGATGCACCAGCCCTCGCAATGCGGGGGCTTTTTTATGTCATATCCCCAGGACGCTCAACGGCATGTCCTCGTCGCTCAATCCCCCGCAACCTGAGCCACCACAACCCTGTCGTCGAAGTCATGGATGCCCATGACCTGATGGAGGCGCGACCATGGGACGGTTCCCTGCCAAAAAGAACGGGCCTGCAAGTGCAGGCCCGTTTTTATGGCTGATAACCACCCGTTCTTGCCGGGGTGCAGCTTTTTATTCGTTGGACGATTTGAATTTGCGACTGCGCAG
Source organism: Aeromonas sp. sif0611 (assembly GCF_019218845.1). NCBI lineage: Bacteria > Pseudomonadati > Pseudomonadota > Gammaproteobacteria > Aeromonadales > Aeromonadaceae > Aeromonas > Aeromonas sp. sif0611. The sequence goes on from NZ_JAHUWU010000007.1 coordinate 189,984, forward strand.
CAGCAGTGGGAGCTGGTAGAGCACCAGTGCCCCCAGCACCAGGCCGACGCCAGTCAGTTTGGCGGCTCCCAGCGGCTCGTCATAGAAGAAGGTGCTCAGGATCAGGGTCCAGACCGGTTCCAGCAGCATCAGCAGGGCGGCATGGGCCGTGGTCATCCGGCTCAGGGCGTGGGTGAGCAGCCAGTAACGCAGGGTGGTGGCGATCAGGACGCTGGCGGCAAACCAGCCCCAGACGCCAGAGCTGATGCTGGCGGGCCACTGCTCGGTCAGCAGGGAGAGCAGGGTGCCGAGCAGGCCAGTCACCGCCAACTGGACGCAGGTGAGCCAGGTGGGGGGAATGGACTGGGCGAAGTGGCGGTGCACCGCAAGCTGGACGCCCAGGGTGGCGGCCGCCGCCAGAAACCAGAACAGCGACAAAGAGACGCCCCAGTGGGTGCTGCTCGAGAGCAGCAGCAGGCCGGCGACGGCAAGCGGCAGAGTCAGCCAGTAGTGGCGGCCGGGTCTGGCCTTGAACGCCGCCCAGGCGGCGAGCGGTGCCATCAGGGTGGCCACGCTCATGATGAAGGCGCCGCTGCCGAGCGCATCGCTCTGGCTGATGGCGGTAACCCAGAACAGCAGGCTGGCCCCGAGCAGGGTGCCACAGCCGGCGGCGCGCAGCAGTTGCGAACGACTGGGGGGCGGCTCGCGCAGCCAGGCCAGTGGCAACAGCAGCAGGGCGGCCAGCAGGAAACGGCTGCCGATAAAGGCGGCGGTAGGCAGTTCGCGGATCGCCTCTTTCGAGAAGAGCCAGCCAGCGGCGGCCAGCAGGGTGACCAGCATCATCAACAGCAGGGGGGCGCGGTTCATCGGGGTATCACAGAGTCAAGACAAAGGGCAGAGCATAAAGGAAAGCGGGCCGGATTGCCTGCGACGATTTACCCACGGAACGACAGGATAGAGGCAGGGTGGCCACCCAGGCCGCCCGCGCTAGTCGTTTTCCAATGCGGCGAGGCAGTGTGACAGGGTGCGGGCCAGCGCCCCCTGGTTGCGCAGCACCACGGCACGGGCCTGCTCCCCCATCTGGCGGCGAGCGCCCGCATCGCCGAGCAGCGCATTTACCTTGTCGCCCAGAGCATCGGCATCCGCCACCACGGCAGCCCCCCCCTGAGCCACCAGCTGGCGGGTGATGTCGCTGAAGTTGAAGTAGGCGGGGCCGGTCAGGCAGGGTTTGCCGAGCGCCGCCGGCTCCAGCAGGTTGTGGCCACCAATCTTCACCAGACTGCCGCCGACGAAGGCCAGATCGGCGGCTGCCAGCATCAGCGGCAGCTCGCCCATGGTGTCGCCCAGGTAGATTTTGTCGCTCTCGCCGACCGCACTGCCCGCCGTGCGCCGCACGCAGCCGTAAGGGGCGCACAGCTCGGCCACCCGGGCAAAGCGCTCGGGGTGGCGCGGCACCAGGATAAGAAGGGCCGACGGGTGCGCCCTGAGCACCCGATCGAAGGCGGCCAGCACCTGCTCGTCCTCCCCCTGATGGGTGCTGGCGGCGATCCAGACCGGCCGCCCCTGTCCAAGCTGCTGGCGCAGGGCGCGGCCCCGGGCCTGCACCTCGTCGCCAAACTGGATGTCGAACTTGATGGAGCCGGTCACTGCCAGCCGCTCGCGGCCGATTCCCAGACGATGGAAGCGATCCGCGTCGTCCTGGTGCTGGCACAGCAGGTGGGTCAGCGGACGGCTGAGGGCATCGAAGGCGCCCTGGAAGCGGGCATAGCGCTGGCAGGATCGCTCGGAGAGCCGGGCATTGAGGATGGTCACCGGCAGGTGGCGCGCCTCGCAGGCCGCCAGCCAGTTCGGCCACAGCTCGGTCTCCATCACCCAGAGGGCGCGGGGCTTGAAGGTGGCCAGAAATGCCGAGACGGCCCAGGGGTAGTCGAGGGGCGCATAGCGGTGCACCACCAGATCCCCGAGCTTGGCCGCCTGCTCGGCGCCGGTGCGGGTAGTGGTGGTGAGCAGTATGGGCAAGGAGGGCTGCTCCGCCTTGAGGGCGCGGATGAAGGGGCTGATGGCCAGCGTCTCCCCCACGCTCACCGCATGGATCCAGAGCGGCGCCTCCTGCCCTGTGGCAGGTGCCCGTCCCAGGTGCTCGGCCCAGCGCTTGCCGAAGCCGAGCTTGCCTTTTTTGGGCTTGTAGAGCGCCAGCAGCGCCAGCGGCAGGCCCAGGTGGATCAGCAGGTTGTAGAGCAGCCGATAGATCATGCTACTGGCCTTCGCCGCCGGTCGTGGGGTCCGCCACCGGCTGCTGCGCGATCACCAGATCTTCCGACTCGCTCCGCTCCAGTCGTTTGCCCGCCTCGATGACCTGCTCCGGCATCAGCTCGATCAGGCACTTGAGGTGGCCGAACTTGCAGGTGCGCTTGAAGCAGGGGCGGCATTCGATGTCGGTGTGGACGATCTCGACCCTGTCCGCCAGGGGCGGCGTGTAGAGCGGCGAGGTGGAGCCGTAGACACCGATCAGCGGCCGATTGAGGGCGGCGGCGACGTGCATCAGTCCCGAATCGTTGGCGATGACCCGACCGGCCAGGGCCATCAGATCGATCGCCTCGTGCAGGCTGGTCTTGCCCGCCAGCACGTGGCAGTTGGGCCGGGACAGGGGATTGATCCGGTCGCGGATGGTGTTGGCCACCTCCACATCCTTGCCGGAGCCGAAGATCCACACCTGCCAGCCTTCATCCAGATGCTTCTGGGCCACCACGGCGTAGTGCCCCTCGGGCCAGCGCTTGGCCGGGCCGAACTCGGCCCCCGGGCAGAGTACCAGCACCGGGCGGGCGCGATTCAGGCCGAGCCGCTCCAGCGCCTTGCCCTGGTTGATGAGATCCACGTGCAGGGAGGGATGGGGAATGGACGGAATGTCGCTCCGGCTCTTCATCTGTGCCTTGGGGTAGGCCAGCGCCAGATAGGCTTCCACCATCAGCGGGAAGGCCTGCTTGTTGCTACGCATGTCGTTGAGCAGGCCGAAGCGGTGCTCCCCCTTCCAGCCGGTCCGCACCGGGATCCTGGCGAACCAGGGGATGAGCGCTGACTTCATGGAGTTGGGCTGGATGATGGCCTGATCGTACTGCTCGGCGGCCAGTTGCTTGCCGAGCCGGCGGCGGGCCCCCAGCTTGAAGTCACCGTGGCCGAGCGGCATGGGGATAGCCTTGTCCACCTCGGGCATCCGCTCCAGCAGGGCCACGCACCAGGCCGGCGCCATCACATGCAGCTCGCTGTCCGGGTGATTCGCCTTTATCGCCTTGTAGAGGCTCTGGGACATCACCATGTCGCCGACCCAGGAGGGGCCGATCACCAATATCTTCATCGCGCGTCTTCTCTCGGGACTGGCCCGGCAGTTAATCGTTACTGGGCGAGATTATGCCCCAAGAAAGGCTGAAGAAATAACAGAAGATACCTGCCCGATACGCAAGAGGCCTTCAGGGGCAGCGGGCCCATGCCCCGGCCGGGGTTTTAGGCTAGAATGGGCGCCAATCCGAGCATGACCCGCCCGCCGGGTGCCAACAAGAGTCCAGACCCTGTGAAAAAACCGACCCTGGCGGCCGTCCTGATCGTCAAGAACGAAGCCGACAACCTGCGCGCTTGCCTCGCCTCCCTCGATGGCCTGGTGGACGAAATCGTCATCCTGGACTCCGGCAGCCAGGATGACACCCCCACCATCGCCGCCGAATTCGGCGCCCGCTTCTTCGTCAACACCGCCTGGCCCGGTTTCGGTCGCCAGCGCCGCCTCGCCCAGTCCCATGTCCAGTCCGAATGGGTGCTGTGGCTGGATGCAGACGAGCGGCTCACGCCCGAACTGAAGGCGGCCATCGCCGCCGTCATGGCCAGTCCGGCCAGCGACACCATCTACTCCATCCCCCGCCTCTCCTGGGTGTTCGGCCGCTTCATCCGTCACAGCGGCTGGTACCCGGATCGGGTGCTGCGCCTCTACCCCAGGGCGCTGACCGGCTACAATGAGGCGCTGGTGCACGAGAAGGTGGAGGTGCGCGCCAACATGAAGATCGTCAACCTGCACGGCGACCTGCTCCACTTCACCTACCGGGATCTCGAGCACTATCTGGTCAAATCCGCCGGCTACGCCCGGGCTTGGGCTGATCAGCGCACCGCTCGCGGCAAGAAAGGCTCCCTCGGTCAGGGACTGGTGCACGCCATCGGCTGCTTCCTCAAGATGTACCTGCTCAAGGCCGGCTTCCTCGATGGCAAGCAGGGACTGCTGCTGGCCATCCTCTCCGCCCACTCCACCTTCGCGAAGTACGCGGACCTCTGGATCCGCCAGCAACCCCAGGCACCGGACCAGGCACCCAAATAAGCCGACATGGTGACATCCCCATGACGAGACAGGGCCCCGAGGGGCCCTGTTTGCATTCTCAGCTTTCTGTCCGCCAGAACGGCGGTGCCCAGCGGGCGATCGCCGCCGCCATGGTCTTGGGATCGAGCTGACTCATGTCTTCCGGGTGATCGCTGTCTTCCGGCGGGCTGAAGGCCAGATGACGCCCCTCGCTGTTGAGCGGGCGCCAGCGCAGCGGCGTGGCGGAGCGGTGCGCCGGGAAGAAGCCTATGGTGGGCACGTCCAGCGCCGCGGCTATGTGCAACGGCCCCGTGCTGCCCGCCACGAACAGGGCGGCATTGGCCATCACTTGGCAGAACTTCGGCAGCCCCTCATCGGAGCGATAGATCCAGCCGTTGCCGCCGTGGGCCAGCAGCTCGGCCGCCAGCTGCTCCGCCTTGCCCTCCTCCCCGGGCCCCGCCGTCAGCACGCACTGCAATTCAGGGCAGGCCTGGTTGAGCTTGATGATGAGGCGCGAGTACTGCTCGATGGAGAGGTTGTTGGCCGAGCCGCCGCTGCCGGCGTGCACCATCAACCAGGGGCGGCCCGCATCCAGCTTCAACCGGCTGGCAACTTGCTCGCGCACCTGTTGCAGGCTCTCGGGATCGAAGCTGAGGTAGGGACCCTGAGGCTCCACCACGCTCAGTTGCTGGTCGGCGAGGAAGCGGCGTACCAGATCCAGGTTGTATTCGTACTCCGGCTTCTGGGAGCGGGAGCGACGCTGTACCAGCCGCTGGTTGTAGAGCACCTGGGCCAGCTTGGTGGCCGGGGCCAGCCGGTAGGGAATGTGTGCCTTCCACACCAGCTTGGCGTTACGGGTGTTGGAGAAGAGGCAGATGGAAGCATCGAAGGCGGCCGCCTTGATGCGGGCCAGCAAGGCGCGTTGCTGCTCCTTGTCGGCCCGGGCACCCGGGTCCAGGATGATCTCGTCGATCCAGGGGCAGAGGCGGGCCAGCGGCGCCGTGTAGGAGGGCACCAGGGCAGTCACATGACACTCCATGGAGCGCTTGAGCATGGCAAAACTCGGCCAGGCCAGCATGAAGTCACCAATCTTGTCATTGCGGACTACCAGAATACGTTTCATAAAAAATCCCTTTGCTCCCTGTCACCAATGCAGGGAGGCTTGATGCGCGGTGCGGGTATTCTTGCCTGATGCCGGGCTATTCTCAAGCGAAGACGCCAAGGGGCCCTGATTTGGGCGATCCAACCTGGGGCGTCGCGCCAGAAATCCGCGCCATCCCGGTCGCGACAAACCACCAACAGACCCTATAATGCGACCAATTTTCCCGGTTGCAGGAATCAGCAGCATGACCAACAAGGTAATCTATCCCGGCACCTTCGACCCCATCACCAACGGCCACACCGACCTGATTGGCCGGGCCGCCAGGCTGTTTGACGAGGTGGTGGTCGGGGTCGCCAACAGCCCGAGCAAGCGGCCGCTGTTCGATCTGGCGGAGCGCGTCCTGCTGGCTCAGCAGGTGACCGCCCATCTGCCCAACGTCAAGGTGGTGGGCTTCTCCGGCCTGCTGGTGGATTTTGCCAGGGAGCAGCAGGCCAACGTGCTGATCCGGGGCCTGCGCGCCGTCTCCGACTTCGAGTACGAATTCCAGCTGGCCAACATGAACCGCCGCCTGATGCCGGAGCTGGAGAGCGTCTTCCTCACCCCGGCCGAAGAGAACTCCTTCATCTCCTCCACCCTGGTGAAGGAAGTCGCCCTGCACGGCGGCGACATCCACCAGTTCGTCGATCCCCTGGTGGCCCAGGCCATCTCCGCCAAACAGGGGAAGTGACAACGCAAACAGGCTACCCGAGGGTAGCCTGTTTGTCGGGGCAACTGACGCGGCCCCTGTCTCCCGTCCCGGCCGTCAGCCCGGCGCGCGGTGCAGCGCCTGCTGACAGTTGAGCGCCAGCTCGTCCAGCCATGCGTAGCGACGCCGGTACATGGCTCGCTTCTTGGCGGCCACCTCCTCCAGCGGCTTGCGTACCACGGGTTGCAACCGCACGAAGTTGGCATCCTGATCCAGGGCACCGAACTCCTGCCACAGCTCGTCATAATCCGCCTGCAGGCAGGCTTTTTTCTTCTTGCTATAGCGTCTGGCCTGGAAGATGTGCGCCTTCATTCGCACGGCCGAGACACGGCTGGCCCCCATGGCCGCGGCCAGCGCCATCACCAGCATCACCACCAGCGACTTGGGTCTCAGGCCATGACCCGCCTTGGTCAGTGCCCGTACCTGCTCCTGGGGCTGCTCGACACCGGGCTCGGGCCCCTGCACCGAGCCTATCACCAGCGCCAGCTCATGCTCGCTGCCCGCCAGCGAGAAGGCGCAGCTGTAGAGCCGTTCCCCCTGCTCGTTGACGATGGAGAGAGCCAGCTCGGCCTCCCGGCGGAAGGTGCCGTCGTGGCGCAGCACCAGGCGACAGCCACCCTCGGGGTAACGGCCGAGTTCGATCCCTTCCCCCAGATAGAGCAGGTCAATGAGATCAGGATAACGGGCCAGCAGCAGCCGGTAGTGATCCTCCACCATCCTGACCCGCTGGTTCACGGTCGAACAGGCGAAGCGATAGGGCCGCATCGGCTTGTCGAGCAGCTCGGGATAGTGGGCAGGCAGGGCCCTCAGGGGTTCTGTCTGAAACAGCTCGAACACCCGGCTCAACTGCGACCGGTAGAGCAGACTGCGCAGCACGAACTTGCCGCGATTGAAGGTCTTGCGGGCGCTGTCATCGGGATAAAGGAAGCGGGCCATTTTCTGGGCGCAATAGTGCCCCTGCCGGGATAAATGATCCCAGTCTATTGATTTTGCTGTCATTTTTATTACCTCGCAGCCTGAACTGGCGAGATAGTAGTCATGGACGAAAGCGGCATCAACAGACTGGCAATACTCTCTTACAACTTGGCAGGATATGGCCCAAAAAACGGTAATTCAGCGTTGGCAGTGGGAGCAGAACACAGTGGTTCTCTGGCCCATCCTCACCTCGGTCAGCAGGGTATGGCAGTGGAAACAGGGCTGGCCGCCCCGGCCATAAACCTGCAACTGCTGCACGAAATAGCCCGGCTTGCCGTCGGCACTGGTGAAATCCTTGAGGGTGGTGCCTCCCTGGCGAATGGCCTCGGCCAGCACCCGCTTGATCTCGGCCACCAGAGTACCCAGCCGCTCGCCGCTGATATTGCCTGCCGCCCGCTTGGGGTGAATGCCGGCGGCATAGAGCGCCTCGTTGGCGTAGATGTTGCCCACCCCTACCACCACCTGATTGTCCATCAGGAACTGCTTGATGGCGGTGCTGCGCCCCTTGGCGCGATCGCGCAGGTAATCGGCATTGAAGGCATCGGTGAGCGGCTCAGGCCCCAGCTTGGCGAGCAGGGCGTGCGCCTCGGCGGGTTCTCGGGTCCACAGCAGGGCACCGAAACGGCGCGGATCGTTGAGCCGCAGCAGCTTGCCGTTGGCGAGCTCGATGTCCACGTGATCGTGCTTCTCGGCCGGGGTGCCTATGTCCAGCACCCGCAGGCTGCCGGACATGCCAAGGTGCAGGATGGCGGTGCCAAAATCGGTCTCCAGCAGCAGGTACTTGGCCCGGCGGCTGACCCGGTGGATGACGAGATCCACCAGCTCCTGGATCTCGCCAGGCACGGGCCAGCGCAGCCGGCCATCCCTGACCACCACTCGGGTCACCTTGATGCCGGTGAGCCAGGGAGAGATCCCCTGGCGGCTGACTTCGACTTCCGGTAATTCAGGCATAGACAGGCCTCTCGCTCACGGCAGGGTTCAAGGGGTGGGACGCAACAGGTCGCGGTACTGCTCCTGGCTCAGGGTGAGCCAGGTCGAGGGGGGCAGCAGGGCGGCAAACTTGCCGTCATCCTGATAGAGCCCCACTTCAACCGGATCGCTCTGGCCGGCGACCCATATCTTGAGGGTGACAGGGGTGCCGCGCACGGCCCCGCCCGGGGGCAACAGCCAGCCTTGCCATGTCTCGATGCGGGCGGCCAGCTGGGCGCTGCTGAGCCCCAGATCCGGCCCGCTGCGCCAACCCTGGCCGATCCGCTCTATCTGCCAGCTCGGCCCCTGCCAGGTCAACACCACGGCAGACTCGGGCAGCAGGGGACGGGACCGCTGAGCGCTGTTCTCCTGCTGGGCCTGCTCCAGCCGGTGCAGCAGGGTGATCACTATCAGCACCGCCACTATGATCACATTATTCCAGCCTTTACGGCTCAATTTGAACATGGCAAGCCTCCCTTTGAAGCGGCAGTGTACTGAATTCCATCCATAAAAAAACCCGGCACTAAGCCGGGTTTTTTGGGAATGCAGCATCAAGTGATTACTTGATTTTGCCTTCCTTGTAGATCACATGCTGACGAATAACGGGATCAAATTTCTTGATCTCCATTTTTTCGGGCATGGTGCGCTTGTTCTTGGTAGTGGTATAGAAGTGACCAGTACCGGCGCTGGAGTTCAGGCGAATCTTATCGCGAATACCTTTAGCCATGATCTAATTCCTTATACCTTAACGCCGCTGGCACGCAGTTCAGCCAGAACCACTTCAACGCCGCGCTTGTCGATGATACGCATGCCTTTTGCGGATACGCGCAGGCTTACGAAGCGTTTTTCACTCTCAACCCAAAAACGGTGAGTGTGCAGGTTCGGCAGGAAACGACGCTTGGTAGCGTTGTTAGCGTGCGAACGGTTGTTACCAACTGCCGGGCGCTTGCCGGTTACTTGGCATACTCTAGACATGTCAGTCTCTCCAAATCTTACTTCATTGCTCGAGCAAATATCTGCCCCGCTGGCCTTCGATTGCGGGGCAAACAGAAGGCGGCATTTTATACAGCATCCGTGATCAAAGATCAACTAATACAGTGCCAGAGCCCAGTCATAACCAACCACGCTCTGCGAAAGAAACCGTGATGCCGTCACCGATCACCAAGTGATCCAGCACTCTGATATCGACCAAGGCCAGGGCGGCCAGGATCCGATCCGTGATCTGGCGGTCGGCCCGACTGGGCTCGGCTACGCCGGACGGGTGATTATGCGCCAGAATCACGGCGGCTGCATTATGTTTGAGCGCGATCTGCACGATTTCCCTGGGCCAGACGCTCGCCGAATCCAGGGTGCCGTAGAAAAGTTCAACAAATTGAATCACTCTGTGCTGGTTATCGAGCAATAACAGCGCAAACACCTCCCGCGGCCTGTCCCGCAGTTGAGCCTGCAAATACTCCCGGGTCAGCTGAGGGGACGTGAGGGCCTCCCCCCGTTGCAACTGCTCGGCAAGATGCCGTCTGCCCATCTCCAGCACCGCCTGCAACTGGGCATATTTGGCCGGCCCCAACCCGTGAGCACCGCAAAAAGCCTGTTGCTCGGCACCGAGCAATGCCCGCAGGGATCCGAACTGCTGCAACAGCTGGCGGGAAAGATCCACCGCACTCAGGCCGCTGACCCCGGTGCGCAGGAAGATCGCCAGCAATTCCGCATCGGACAGCACCCCAGCTCCACGGCGCAACAGCTTCTCCCGGGGGCGCTCATCTTCCGGCCACTCCTTGATGCTCATTTGTCTCTCCCCCATGGCTATTGAGAGAAAACATAGCAAAAAATCGCGGGAGCCCGACCACAACTCCCCCATGTCAGCCTCTGTCGTCGTCCATCGCCTGTGCTATCTTAGCCGACCAGTCAGAGTGAGCCGAAAGAGAAGCAGCAGATGAGATTGGCCGATAAACGCATCCTGTTGGGTGTCAGTGGCGGGATCGCCGCCTACAAGAGTGCCGAGCTAGTACGCCGCCTGAAAGATCAGGGGGCCGAGGTGCGGGTGGTGATGACCCGCTCCGCCAAGGAGTTCATCACTCCCCTGACCCTGCAGGCCGTCTCCGGCCACCCGGTCGCCGACAGCCTGCTGGACCCGGCCGCCGAGGCGGGCATGGGCCACATCGAGCTGGCAAAGTGGGCCGATCTGGTGCTGATCGCACCCGCCAGCGCCAACCTGATGGCGCGCCTGGCCGCCGGCATGGCGGATGAACTGCTGACCACCCTCTGCCTGGCCACCCCGGCAACCGTCGCGCTAGCGCCGGCCATGAACCAGCAGATGTTCCGCAACGCCGCCACCCAGGCCAATCTCGATACCCTGGCCAGCCGTGGCATCCTGCTGTGGGGGCCGGACTCCGGCAGCCAGGCCTGCGGCGACGTGGGCCCGGGCCGGATGCTGGATCCCCTCGAACTGGTGGAGCGCTGCTGCCAGCAGCTGACTGCCGAGCCATTGCTGGCCGGCGTCAGGGTGCTGCTCACCGCAGGGCCGACCCGCGAGGCGCTGGATCCGGTGCGCTACATCAGCAACCACAGTTCAGGCAAGATGGGTTACGCCATCGCTCGCGCCGCCCGTGAGGCGGGTGCCGAGGTGACGCTGGTGAGCGGCCCGGTCGCCCTTGCCGCTCCCCAGGGAGCTGAGCGGGTCGACGTGGAGAGCGCCCTGCAGATGCACGAAGCTGTGATGAGCAGGATCGGTGACTGCGATCTCTTTATCGGCTGCGCCGCCGTGGCGGACTATCGCCCTGCCCAGGTCGCCAGCCAGAAGATCAAGAAGACCGGCGACAACGACCAGATGACGCTGACCCTGGTCAAGAATCCCGACATCATCGCCGCCGTGGGAGCCTTGTCAGACAAACCCTTCACCGTCGGATTTGCCGCCGAAACTGTGGATGTGGAACAATACGCCCTCGACAAACTGCGACGTAAGCGGCTGGATATGATCGCCGCCAACGACGTGTCCCGTGCAGGTCAAGGCTTCAACGCCGATGACAATGCCCTGACCGTCTTCTGGCAAGGGGGTCAAGCTGCCCTGCCCCTGGCCGATAAGCTGACGCTGGCTCGTCACCTTGTAGCCCTGATTGCACGCCATTATCGACCCTGAGCCCTGGGCCATTTCCACAGACGAAAGCGTCGTGGCGACACGGATCGTATTGAACATGCGAGTGCCCACACAAGCACCCGCTGAACCACTCGATCGCCCCTGGCGATCCAACTGAAAAACGATTTATGAACACACAAATTGAACTGAAAATCCTGGATGCCCGCATCGGCACCGACTTCCCGCTGCCTGCCTACGCCACCCCGGGTTCCGCCGGTATGGATCTGCGCGCCCTGCTGGATGCACCGATCACGCTGGCGCCGGGCGACACCACGCTAGTGCCGACCGGGCTCGCCATCCACATTCAGGATCCGGGTCTGTGCGCCACCATCTTGCCCCGCTCCGGCCTGGGTCATAAGCACGGCATAGTGCTCGGCAACCTGGTCGGCCTCATCGATTCCGACTACCAGGGCCAGCTGATGGTCTCAGTCTGGAATCGCGGCAACGACAGCTTCACCATGCAGCCCGGCGAACGCATCGCCCAGCTGGTGATCCTGCCCGTGGTGCAGGCCAGCTTCCAGCTGGTCGACGAATTCAATCAGAGTGAACGGGGTGAAGGCGGGTTTGGTTCTTCTGGTCGCCAATAACAAGACCACACAGCCCCTTGGGGTTTGTGTCTAATAACAGAATCAAGCCATTGTTTTTTTAGGGGAATCCATGGCAAGCAGTAACCAGAAACAGAGTCGGCGCGATCAGATCCTGCAGGCACTCGCCCACATGCTGGAAACCAGTCCGGGCCAGCGCATCACCACGGCGCGCCTCGCGGCCGAGGTAGGTGTGTCCGAGGCGGCCCTCTATCGACACTTTCCGAGCAAGGCGCGGATGTTCGAGGGGCTGATCGACTTTATCGAGGATTCCCTGCTGTCACGGGTCAACCTGATCATGGCCGAAGAGAAGGACACCATGGCCCGCTGCCACCATATACTGCAGCTGCTGCTGGTGTTCGCCGAGCGTAATCCCGGCATCACCCGCATCCTCAACGGCGATGCCCTGCTTGGCGAGCACGATCGGCTGCGGGATCGCATCAGCGCCCTGTTTGACAAGCTGGAGACCCAGCTCAAGCAGGCACTGAGAGAGAAGCGTCTGCGGGAAGGCCAAGGCTTCCAGCTCGATGAGACCATGCTGGCCAACCTGCTGCTGGCCTATGCCGAGGGCCGCATCAGCCAGTTCGTCCGCTCCGAGTTCAAGCTCAAGCCCACCGCCGGGTTCGAGGATCAGTGGCAGTTTATGCGTAGCCAACTTCTACAGAGCTGAGTTCATACATCACATGCGCCTCATACACCATAGGGGTTGCGACTAAGAGGGAGGCCTTGGCCTCCCTTGCTTTTTGTGGCACAAAAGAGAGACGAGTATCAGATGCGACCCAGGCTGTCGCGTTCCGATGTTAGATTCATGCGCCATAAACCTTCATATCAACAGGACATCCTATGGAACCCGAGATCATTACCGAAGCGCAGACCTGGCTGGTCAACAACCAGGGGCTGATCATCGAGTACGCGGTCAACATCGCCGCCGCCCTGCTCACCCTGCTGATCGGTTACATCGCCGCCAACCTCATCAGCAGTGCCGTGGTCAAGGTGATGCAGACCCGCAAGCTGGATACCACAGTCACCCACTTCGTCGGCAGCATCCTCAAGTACACCATCCTGGTGTTCGTAGTGATCGCCGCCCTGGGCCGGGTCGGAGTCCAGACCGCCTCCTTCGTTGCCATTATCGGTGCTGCCGGTCTGGCCATCGGTCTGGCGCTGCAGGGTTCGCTCTCCAACTTCGCCGCCGGTTTCCTGCTGATCATCTTCCGCCCCATCAAGGCCGGTGAATTCATCGAGGTGGCCGGCACCAATGGCGTGGTGCAATCCGTCCAGCTGTTCACCACCACCCTCACTTCCGGTGACAACAAGATGGTGGTGGTGCCGAACTCCGCCATCCTCAACGGCACCATCGTCAACTACTCGCGCATGGATACCCGCCGGGTCGACATGACCTTCGGCATCGGCTACGGCTCCGACCTGCGCAAGGCCAAGCAGATCCTGGAGCGACTGGTGAACGAGGACCCGCGCATCCTGAAAGACCCGGAAGCCGTCATCGCCGTCGCTGCACTGGCCGACTCCTCGGTCAATATCGTGGTGCGTCCCTGGGTCAAGACGGGCGATTACTGGGGTGTCTGGTTCGACTTCCACGAGAAGGTGAAACTGACCTTCGATGCCGAAGGCGTCGAGATCCCCTTCCCCCAGATGGTGATGCACATGCAAAAACCGCAGGCGTGATCACGGTTCCGCTGCAACGCATAATGCCAGCCTCCGGGCTGGCATTATCATTTCCGGCCCCCGCTGACGAACATAAAAAATCCGGCCATGTGGGCCGGACTTTGTTCTCAGCAAACAGGGATCGGCGCCACTACACCAGTCGGCGTGCGACCCGGTTGAGCAGCGGTTGCACCAACACATAACCCCCCAGCACCGCACCGATCACCGCCAGCACCCGTAACGGCAAGGTAGGCGCCGCACTGGTCAGTACCATGGTCAGCAGACCGATGAGGCCGGTGGCGATCAGGCTCAGGGCAAACAGGGACAACACAGCTTTCATTGCGATCTCCTCATTCCAGACAGTGGCCATCCCTGGGAGATCTCGTCCATTCGGCTCATATGCTAGCCAAGACCCAACCCTGACAATTTGCGCCTGCTCATAAAACGAGCCAAAAAGCGGCTGTCAGATACCCCTTTAGCTGTAACACGAACTTGCCAGGCAGCAAGTCGCGACCAGCCATAGATGAAAGCCCTTTCAACCCGTGCAAGCCGGGTGAAGTATGAGCAAACTCAAGATCCCCTGGCCATGAGTGACTCATAATCGCAGCGTTTTGGTTGTAAACTCCTTCGATGGCAGACAATTGGTAAAGCTCTGTTACATGGGCCGCGCAATGGGCCCGGTATAATGCTCGAATAATAAGGTTTGGCGGGAGCCTTGCCTGCAAGGTTCATACACAACTTGGAAGACTGATAATCCTATGAAAAACATCAATCCAACCCAGACCCAGGCCTGGCAGGCGCTGGAAGCCCACTTTGCAGCGAACAAAGAAACCCGGCTGAAAGATCTGTTCGCCCAGGATCCCCAGCGTTTCGACAAGTTCTCCCTCACCTATCAAGGCGACATCCTGGTCGACTACTCCAAGAACCTGATCACCGAGGAGACCCTCAAGTTGCTGGTTGATCTGGCCAAAGAGACCGATCTTCGCAGCGCGATCGATGCCATGTTCAATGGCGAGAAGATCAACATGACTGAAGGGCGCTCCGTACTGCACGTGGCCCTGCGCAATCGCTCCGACCGCCCCATCGAAAGCGATGGCAAGGATGTGATGCCGGAAGTGAACGCCGTACTGGCCAAGATGAAAGGCTTCTGCGAGAAGATCATCTCAGGCGAGTGGAAAGGCTACACCGGCAAGGCGATCCAGCACGTGGTCAACATCGGTATCGGTGGCTCCGATCTCGGCCCTGTGATGATCACCGAGGCGCTGCGCCCCTACAAAAATCACCTGCAGATGCACTTCGTCTCCAACGTCGATGGCACCCACATCGCCGAGACCCTGAAGAAAATCGATCCGGAAACCACCCTGTTCCTGGTGGCCTCCAAGACCTTCACCACCCAGGAGACCATGACCAACGCCCTGACCGCCCGCGACTGGTTCATCAACATCGCCGGTGACAAGGCCCACGTTGCCAAGCACTTCGCTGCGCTCTCCACCAACGGCAAGGCCGTGGCCGAGTTCGGCATCGACACCAACAACATGTTCGAGTTCTGGGACTGGGTTGGCGGTCGCTACTCCTCCTGGTCCGCCATCGGCATGCCCATCGCCCTGTCCGTCGGTTTTGAAAACTTCGAAGCCCTGCTGCAAGGCGCCTTCGAGATGGACATGCACTTTGCCACTGCCTCCTATGAGCAGAACGTGCCGGTGCTGCTGGCGCTGATCGGCCTGTGGTACAACAACTTCTACGGTGCCGAGTCCGAAGCCATCCTGCCGTACGATCAGTACATGCACCGCTTCCCGGCCTACTTCCAGCAGGGCAACATGGAATCCAACGGCAAGTACGTGGATCGCAACGGCAAACCGGTTGACTACCAGACCGGCCCCATCATCTGGGGTGAGCCGGGCACCAACGGCCAGCACGCCTTCTACCAGCTGATCCACCAGGGCACCAAGCTGATCCCTTGTGACTTCCTGGCACCGGCCATCAGCCACAACCCCATCGGCGACCACCACCCGAAACTGCTGGCCAACTTCTTCGCCCAGACCGAGGCGCTGGCGTTCGGCAAGAGCAAGGAACAGGTCGAAGCCGAGTTCCTGGCCGCTGGCAAAACCCTGGAGCAGGTCAAGGATCTGGTGCCGTTCAAGGTGTTCGAAGGCAACCGCCCGACCAATTCCATCCTGTTCAAGAGCCTGACCCCGAAAACCCTGGGTGCCCTGATCGCCATGTACGAGCACAAGATCTTCGTACAGGGCGCAATCTGGAACATCTTCAGCTTCGATCAGTGGGGCGTGGAGCTGGGCAAACAGCTGGCCAACAAGATCCTTCCGGAGCTGACCACCGCCGAGACTGTCACCAGCCACGACTGCTCCACCAACGGTCTGATCAACACCTGGAAATCCTGGAAGGCCTGATTTTCCAGTTCTTTCTGAATGCGAAAGCCCCGCTCATAGAGCGGGGCTTTTTATTGCCGGGAGCCAGCGTTGCCATTCTGTGGAGATCTGGCCAGGTGTCTAAGCCAGCCAGAAGACGGGGATCGTCACCCCCGCCCTTACATCGCTAGCATTAACCGCCGACGGCGATGCGCTTCATGTCTTTCATATAGCCGCGCAGGGTCTGGCCGATCTTCTCGATGGGGTGATTGCGGGTCGCTTCGTTCGCGGCCAGCAGTGCCTGGTTGTCCACGGCCTTGCTCTCGGCACGGGCGCTACCCAAGTCCCCCGCTTGCAGGGTCGGCATAAAGTGTTCGCGCAGCAGCGGCACGGCGGCGTTGGCGAACAGGTAGTTGCCGTACTCTGCGGTATCTGAGATGACCACGTTCATCTCGTACAGACGCTTGCGAGCGACTGTGTTGGCGATCAGAGGCAGCTCGTGCAGGGATTCGTAGTAGGCGGACTCTTCATAGATGCCGGAGGCCACCATGGTTTCGAACGCCAGCTCGACACCCGCCTTGACCATGGCCACCATGACCACGCCATTGTCGAAATACTCCTGCTCGGCAATCTTGCCCGAATAGGCAGGGGCATTCTCGAAGGCGGACTTGCCGGTCTCTTCGCGCCAGCCGAACAGCTTGGCATCGTCTTCGGCCCAGTCGGCCATCATGCCGCGGGAGAACTCGCCGGCGATGATGTCATCCATGTGCTTCTCGAACAGCGGACGCATCAGGGTGCGCAGCTGCTCGGAGAGCTCGAAGGCGCGCAGCTTGGCCGGGTTGGACAGACGGTCCATCATCAGGCTTATGCCGCCCTGCTTCAGGGCCTCGGTGATGGTTTCCCAGCCGAACTGGATCAGCTTGCCGGCGTAGGCCGGGTCAGTGCCCTCGGCAACCAGCTTGTCGTAGCAGAGCAGGGAACCGGCCTGCAGCATGCCGCACAGGATGGTCTGCTCGCCCATCAGGTCGGATTTGACTTCCGCCACGAAGGAGGATTCCAGCACGCCAGCACGGTCGCCGCCGGTGGCGGAGGCCCACGCCTTGGCAATGGCCATGCCTTCGCCCTGGGGATCGTTCTCAGGGTGAACGGCGATCAGGGTCGGTACGCCGAAGCCACGCTTGTACTCTTCACGTACCTCGGTACCCGGGCACTTGGGTGCCACCATGACGACGGTGATGTCGGCACGGATCTGCTGACCCTCTTCCACCACGTTGAAACCATGGGAATAACCCAGGGCGGCACCCTGCTTCATCAGCGGCATGACGGTCTTCACCACGTCGGAGTGCTGCTTGTCCGGGGTCAGGTTCAGTACCAGATCGGCGGTCGGGATCAGATCTTCATAGGTACCAACGACAAAGCCGTTGTCGGTGGCTTTCTGCCAGGAGGCGCGCTTCTCGGTGATGGCGGCCTTGCGCAGGGCATAGGAGATATCCAGCCCGGAGTCGCGCATGTTCAGGCCCTGGTTCAGACCCTGGGCGCCACAGCCCACAATCACCACCTTCTTGCCCTTGAGCGTCGCACAACCGTCAGCGAACTCCTCGCGCTGCATGAAACGACACTTGCCCAGCTGGGCCAACTGCTGACGCAGGTTCAAGGTGTTGAAATAGTTAGCCATGGTGATTGCTCCGTTCGATTGATTCCATGCCGGGTAGCGGCGTTGTCCAAACCACTATAGCGCGGGACACTTATTGCCTGAACTGATATATTCGAAACAGTACGTTGCAGAAATTGAAATGTGACTCTTGGCATTCTCAGGCCGTTTTCCCACCTGGTGCATCTCAGGGGCTTGCGGCCTGACGATATATGGTCGGCACAAGCGCCGCTGCAGGAATTCAAAGATGGACCTTCGCAATCTCGAACTGTTTCTCCACCTCGCCAACTCCCTCCACTTCGGCAAGAGCGCCGACGCCATGGCGGTCAGCCCCTCCACCCTGAGCCGCGCCATCCAGCGGTTGGAGCAGGAGACCGGCTGCGTGCTGTTCGAACGGGACAACCGCAGCGTACGGCTCACCCCGGCGGGAGAGAAGCTGAGGGAGTTCGGTGGCAGCCTGCTGCAGGAGTGGCGGCGGCTCAAGCAGGAGCTCAGGCGCAGCGATGAACCGCTACAGGGTCGGCTGCGGGTGTTCTGCTCGGTCACCGCCAGCTACTTCCTGCTGCCCGAGGTGCTGGAGCGCTTTCGCCGCCGCTATCCCCAGCTGGAGATCAAGCTGGAGACCGGCGACCCTGCGCTGGCGGTGGACAAGATCCTGACCGACGAGGCCGATCTGGCCATTGCCGCCCGCCCGGATGCCCTCTCCTCCAAGCTGGAGTTTGCAAGCCTGCAGCAGGTGCCGCTGGTGTTTATCGCTCCCCGGGCCGCTCCGCAGTCAAGCCAGTGGTTCTCGCAGGGAGAACCCGACTGGGAGCGGCTGCCGCTCATCCTCTCGGAGCAGGGATTGGCTCGCAAACGCTGTGACCAGTGGTTTCGCAACAAGGGGATCGCCCCCAACATCTATGCCGAGGTAGCTGGCAACGAGGGGATTGTCGCCATGGTGGCGCTCGGCTTCGGAGTGGGGCTGGTGCCTGCCGCCGTGATCGACCACAGCCCCATGGGGGACAAGGTACGCATCGTCGAACCCAAGCCCGCCCTCAAGCCGTTCGATGTCGGCATCGCCGTGCTCAAGAAGCGGCTGGAAGAGCCGCTGATCCGCGCCTTCTGGGACACAGCACGCGGTCAGGGAGGGCTGCGCTGACCCAGAGGCTGACCCCACATCAGTGTCAAATGTGTCAGTATGAAAGCCCTGGAGAAGAGCGGACACTGGCCGGTAAACCCATCCACCACAAAGAGCCATGCCGTGAGCCAGCATCTTGTCGAAATCCAGAGCGCCATCCTGTTTGCAGAGTATCTGCAGAGCCTCGGAGTCCAGCACACCCCGCTCGATCGGGAGCAGGAGGTCTATGTGCAGGACAGGCACCTGGCCACTGTGCGGCGTATCCAGGGTGAGCTGAGATTTTATCTCCGTGCCAATGCCCTGACCCGATCGTGATCCGCAATGGGTCACAGAACGAACACCGAAAGCGTATTAGACTGGCACCATCCGTCACCCTCACCACCGGGGGCCGTCACGAGGAGTGCCCATGAAACCAAGCGGCCTGGATCGGCTCTTCAAACCCCAATCGATTGCCGTCATCGGTGCCTCCAGTGACCCGCAGAAAGCTGGCCATGTGGTCATCCGGCATCTGCTCGCTGGCCAGTTCAAGGGCCCTATACTGCCGGTCAACCCCCACAGCCGGGCCATCGCCGGCGTGCTCGCTTATCCCGATATCGCCAGCCTGCCCCTCTCCCCGGATCTTGCCATCGTCTGCACCCGGCACGAACGGGTACTACCGCTCATCGAGGAGCTAGGCAAGAAAGGAACCGGAGCGGCCATCATACTGGCTGCTCAGTTCTCTGGCGACGAGCGCCAGCGGCTCAGGCAGCTCTGCCAGCAATACGGCATCCGCCTGCTCGGCCCCAACAGCATGGGTATGTTGTTGCCTGGGCAGGGTATTAACGCAAGCTTCTCCCCCATTGTCGCCACCCCGGGACAGGTTGCCTTCCTGTCGCAATCCGCGGCAGTCAGTACCACCATCCTCGACTGGGCCAAACAGCGTGAACTCGGCTTCTCAGCCTTCGTTTCGCTTGGTGATCACTGCGACATCGACTTCGGCCAGCTGCTGGATCAGCTCTCCCGCGACGGGACAACCCGCGCCATCCTGATCTACATGGACAAACTGCACGATGCCCGCCACTTTCTCTCCGCCGCCCGTGCCGCCTCTCGCAACAAGCCCATCCTGGTGCTCAAGAGCGGCCGCCACGATCCGGCCAACGGCCTCGACAACGTCTATGACGCCGCCATCCGCCGGGCCGGAATGCTGCGGGTCCGAGACACCCATGAGCTGTTTGCCACCGTCGAAACCCTGAGCCACTCTCTTACCCTCAAGGGGGAACGGCTCGCCATCCTCTCCAACGGGCGTGGCCTGGCCAACATGGCTGCAGACGTGCTGCTGGCGCGCGGCGGCAAGATGGCCATGCTTCCTCTGGATATAGGCAGCGATGCCGATGTAGAGGCCTACAAAACCGCGCTGGACGAGTTGCTGCAAGGAGACAAAGCTGATGCCATCCTGCTGATCCATGCCCCCTCCCTCACCGCTCGCGGTGCAACCCTGGCCAGCAGTCTGATCGATTTCCTCAAGCAGCACCCCAGAGCCAGGCGCTTCAACATCCTGACCAACTGGGCGGGAGAATACTCGGCCCAAGAAGGACGTCGTCTGTTCAATGAGGCCGGGATCCCGACTTACCGTACTCCGGAGAGTGCCGTCACCGCCTTCATGCACATGGTGGAATACCGCCGCAACCAGAAGCAGTTGATGGAGACCCCCGCCTCCCTGCAAGGGGACAGGCTCGATGCCGAGCGCTGTCAGCAGTTGCTCCACCAGGCACTGGATCGCAAACAACGGGTACTGGATACCCACCTGGCGCAACCCATCATGCAGGCGGCAGGCCTTTCCACCCTGTCGACCTGGATCGTTTCCGATGCCATCGAAGCGGCGCTGACCGCGGAGCAGATAGGCTACCCGGTGGCGGTTAAGCTGCGCTCACCGGATATAGCCCACAAATCCGAGGTACACGGCGTCATGCTGAACTTACGCACCTCGGCGGAAGTGGCCCAGGCGGCAGATGCCATCCTGGACCGGGTCCGTCAGCACGACCCTGGGGCCCGAATAGAAGGGCTGCTGGTGCAGCGCATGGCGCGCCGCAGCGGGGGTCTGGAGCTGAGGATCCGCTTGCAGCAGGATCCTGTGTTCGGCCCCGTCATCCTGCTCGGGGAGTCAGGTGCCGAACCCCACGAGATGGTCGCGGCCCTGCCACCGCTCAACCAGGCGCTCGCTCGCTACCAGATCATCGGTGCCCTCAAGAATGGCAAGATCCGCGAACAGGCCAGTCCGGTACGACTCGATATCGATGCCCTCGGCCAGGTCTTGTGCCAGCTATCCGAACTGCTGCTGGCCTTCCCCGAAATCCAGGAGTTGGATCTGCACCCGCTGCAGGCCTGCGGTGAAGAGATGGTGATCCTGGATGCCAGGCTGGTGCTGATGGAAGAAGGGCACCAGATGCTGCCACTGGCCATTCGCCCCTATCCCACCGAACTGGAGGAGGGGGCCTGGCTGAAAGATCAGAACCATGTGCTGCTGCGCCCGATCCGACCTGAGGACGAACCGGCCCACAAGCAGTTCGTGCTCAAGGTCTCCGATGAAGACAGATACAAGCGCTTCTTCGCCGACGTGGGGGAGCTGGGCCATGAAGAACTGGCCCGCATGACCCAAATCGATTACGACCGGGAGATGGCCTTCGTCGCCGTGGGGCAGGATGGGCCCTACAACCAGCAGATCCTGGGAGTGGTGCGCGCCATCTCCAATCCGGACCAGTCCGATGCGGAATTTGCCATCCTGGTGCGATCCGACCTAAAGGGGTTGGGGCTTGGCAAGTTGATGATGGAGAAAATCGTGCGCTACGCCAGGGAACGTGGCATCGGTCAGCTCTCAGGCATGACCATGCCCAGCAACCGCGGCATGATCAACCTGGCCAAACGGCTGGGTTTCCAGATCGACATCCAGCTGGAAGACGGCATAGTCAATATGGTGCTGCCCTGTGTAGATCAGGGCCGATGAAGATAGGATGCAGTTGTAAATCAGTCAGATATAGATGGCTGCCGTGAATGTCAGACAATAAAAAACCCCGCTCGAGTGAGCGGGGTTTCTTGTATTGGGTGCCTGGCAGTGTCCTACTCTCGCATGGCGAATGCCACACTACCATCGGCGCTACCGCGTTTCACTTCTGAGTTCGG
>NZ_JAHUWU010000080.1:0-226 GCF_019218845.1 Aeromonas sp. sif0611
GCTTCCTTGTGAAGCAGGCGCCGAAAGAAAAGCGAAAACAACCGCTTGACTTTCGAAGTGAGGAGCGTAAGATGCGCCTCCTCAACGCGATAAGCGTGACGCTCTTTAACAATTTGAATCAAGCAATCTGTGTGGGCACTCACAGCATCGAACATCAAACAATTTTGTTGATTTTCAATGTCTGGTGAAGTGACCAAGACAACTTCGGTTGTCACAGTTTATTTCA
>NZ_JAHUWU010000081.1:0-226 GCF_019218845.1 Aeromonas sp. sif0611
CCGCGGCATCGTTGACGCCAGTGATGGTGATGGTGACGGTGTGCTCGGTGCCATCCACAGACTGCACGGTGAAGGTCTCGACCTTGGTCTCCCCTTCACCCAGGTACTGCACCTTGCTGTTGTCGACGTTGTAGGTCCAGGCACCGCCTTCGGTGATGGCGAGGCTACCCAGCGCACCCGCGCTCGGGGTGCCGTTGCCAGCCAGGAACTTGGCTTCATCCGCCCC
>NZ_JAHUWU010000082.1:0-222 GCF_019218845.1 Aeromonas sp. sif0611
CGCCTTCGGTGATGGTCAGGCTACCCAGTGCGCCAGCGCTCGGGGTGCCGTTGCCAGCCAGGAACTTGGCCTCGTCGGCGCCGTCCACGTCGGTCACGCTCAGGGTGCCGGTCTCGGTCAGAGTCGGCTTGGTCTCATCTTCGGTGACCGCACCGCTGTCAGCGCCGGTGATCACCGCGGCATCGTTGACGCCGGTAATGGTGATGGTGACGGTGTGCTCGG
>NZ_JAHUWU010000083.1:0-220 GCF_019218845.1 Aeromonas sp. sif0611
TCGCCATCAACGATGTCGACGAGTTCGATGTCACTACCCCGACCGACACCAACGCCGCCACCAATGCCGTCGACGAGAACATCGCCATCGGCTCCCTGGTCGGCATCACCGCCTTTGCCAGCGACGCAGACGCCACCATCAATG
This sequence comes from Aeromonas sp. sif0611, assembly GCF_019218845.1. Classification (NCBI taxonomy): domain Bacteria; kingdom Pseudomonadati; phylum Pseudomonadota; class Gammaproteobacteria; order Aeromonadales; family Aeromonadaceae; genus Aeromonas; species Aeromonas sp. sif0611. The sequence goes on from NZ_JAHUWU010000083.1 coordinate 145, forward strand.
CCGTCACCTACAGCCTGTCCGGCAATCCCGGCGGCCTGTTTGCCATCGATCCCGCCACCGGTGTGGTCACCGTCGC
>NZ_JAHUWU010000084.1:0-219 GCF_019218845.1 Aeromonas sp. sif0611
CCACGGTGTGATTCATGACTGGGGTGAAGTCGTAACAAGGTAACCCTAGGGGAACCTGGGGTTGGATCACCTCCTTACCTTAAGATGTCGAAGTTGTTGAGTGTTCACACAGATTGCCTTGATTCAAGTTTAGAGACAGTACACGAAGTGGGTCTGTAGCTCAGGTGGTTAGAGCGCACCCCTGATAAGGGTGAGGTCGGTGGTTCGAGTCCACTCAGA
>NZ_JAHUWU010000085.1:0-219 GCF_019218845.1 Aeromonas sp. sif0611
ACGAGGCCAAGTTCCTGGCTGGCAACGGCACCCCGAGCGCTGGCGCACTGGGTAGCCTGACCATCACCGAAGGCGGGGCCTGGACCTACCAGGTCGACAACAGCAAGGTGCAGTACCTGGGCGAAGGGGAGACCAAGGTCGAGACCTTCACCGTGCAGTCTGTGGATGGCACCGAGCACACCGTCACCATCACCATCACTGGCGTCAACGATGCCGCGG
>NZ_JAHUWU010000086.1:0-213 GCF_019218845.1 Aeromonas sp. sif0611
ATGAAGCCAAGTTCCTGGCTGGCAACGGCACCCCGAGTGCGGGCGCGCTGGGTAGCCTCGCCATCACCGAAGGCGGTGCCTGGACTTACAACGTCGACAACAGCAAGGTGCAGTACCTGGGCGAGGGGGAGACCAAGGTCGAGACCTTCACCGTGCAGTCTGTGGATGGCACCGAGCACACCGTCACCATCACCATCACCGGCGTCAACGATG
>NZ_JAHUWU010000087.1:0-205 GCF_019218845.1 Aeromonas sp. sif0611
TCACCATCACCATCACCGGCGTCAACGACTCTGCCGTGATCGGCGGCACTGACAGCGGTGCGGTCACCGAAGATGAGGCCAAGCCGACTCTGACCGAGACCGGCACCCTGAGCGTCACCGACGTGGATGGGGTCGACGAAGCCAAGTTCCTGGCCGGCAACGGCACCCCGAGTGCGGGCGCGCTGGGTAGCCTCGCCATCACCGA
>NZ_JAHUWU010000088.1:0-204 GCF_019218845.1 Aeromonas sp. sif0611
CGCCAGTGATGGTGATGGTGACGGTGTGCTCGGTGCCATCCACGGAGGTGACCACAAAGGTCTCGACCTTGGTCTCACCTTCGCCCAGGTACTGCACCTTGCTGTTGTCGACCTGGTAGGTCCAGGCCCCGCCTTCGGTGATGGTCAGGCTACCCAGTGCGCCAGCGCTCGGGGTGCCGTTGCCAGCCAGGAACTTGGCCTCGT
>NZ_JAHUWU010000089.1:0-201 GCF_019218845.1 Aeromonas sp. sif0611
TGCCGGTCTCGGTCAGCAGCGGAGTGCTCTCATCTTCGGTGACCGCACCAGTGTCGCTGCCGGTGATCACCGCCGCATCGTTGACGCCGGTGATGGTGATGGTGACGGTGTGCTCGGTGCCATCCACAGACTGCACGGTGAAGGTCTCGACCTTGGTCTCCCCTTCGCCCAGGTACTGCACCTTGCTGTTGTCGACGTTGT
>NZ_JAHUWU010000008.1:0-141919 GCF_019218845.1 Aeromonas sp. sif0611
GGTAGTTCAGTCGGTTAGAATACCGGCCTGTCACGCCGGGGGTCGCGGGTTCGAGTCCCGTCCGCTCCGCCACTAATTTGAAAGGCCTTCCCTAACGGGAAGGCCTTTTTGCTATGCGCCTTCAGCAAGCCCGGTCAACAGACTGGGCTTTTTCGTGCCTGCAATCTGACGTTGATGAGGGGCGAGCTGGGCGATCAGGGGTATCGGGGAGCTGGTTCGCGGCAGTAAGTGTGCGTTGGCGGTTGGCCTAATATGCGTAAAAGAGATAAGCAAAGCGCTTTTTCTTTCTTCCTGATATATGTAGAAGGCGGCATTCTGTACTCAACCCAACGATATGGAGTATCACCATGAAACTGCGAATGACCGCCCTGACCCTGCTCTCTCTGCTGACACTCGGCCAGGCCAATGCGGCCGAGGTGCGCCTGCTCAACGTCTCTTATGACCCGACCCGCGAGCTGTTCCAGGAATATAACAGCGCCTTTGCCAAGGAGTGGAAGGCAAAGACGGGCGATGATGTGGTGGTGAGCCAGTCACACGGTGGCTCCGGCAAGCAGGCCCGTGCCGTGGTGGATGGCCTGGAGGCTGACGTGGTGTCGCTGGCGCTGGCCTATGATGTCGATGCCGTGGCCAAGGCGGGTCTTACTGCCAGCGATTGGGAGGGGCGCCTTGCCAACAATGCGTCTCCCTATACCTCCACCATCGTCTTCCTGGTGCGCAAGGGCAACCCCAAGCAGATCAAGGACTGGGGTGATCTGGTTCGCAAGGATGTCGCCATCGTGACCCCGAACCCCAAGACCTCCGGCGGTGCGCGCTGGAATTATCTGGCTGCCTGGGGCTATGCCCTGAAGAAGAGCGGCACTGAAGAGGGTGCCAAACAGTTTGTCGGCGATCTGTTCAAGAACGTGAAGGTGCTGGATTCCGGCGCCCGGGGCGCCACCACCAGCTTCATCGAGCGGGGCCTCGGCGACGTTTTGCTGGCCTGGGAGAACGAAGCCCTGCTGGTGCTGAATCAGCCGGGGACCAGCGACAAGTTTGAACTCGCGGTGCCCTCGGTCTCCATCCTGGCCGAACCCCCGGTTGCCGTGGTGGACAAGGTAGCCAAGAAGCACGGTACCGAGGCAGTCGCCAAGGGCTATCTTGATTACCTCTATTCCGACGAGGGGCAGCGGATCATCGCCAAGTACCATTATCGCCCGAGCAACCCGGCGATCCTGAAGGAGACATCGGCCCAGTTCCCGCAGCTGGCGCTCTTTACCGTCAAGGATCTGGAAGGGGATTGGGACAAGGCACAGAAGAAGCACTTCGCCCAGGGTGGGCTGTTCGACCAGATTTACCAACCGGGCGGCTAAGGCCGGCCGGTCCCTGTGACAACAGCTAGGAGCACCATGATGAACAAGATCCTTCTGGTTCCCGGTCTGCACAACAGTGGGCCGGATCACTGGCAGAGTCGCTGGCATCAGCACTTTCCACACTGGCAGCGCATGGTTGGCCTGCCTTGGGACAAGCCAGATTTGACGGTCTGGAGTGCCAAACTGGCGAGCAAGCTCAGGAGCCGGCGCAGCCGGGTCCACTTGGTAGCGCACTCTTTCGGTGCCCTGACGGCCATCGCTGCCGCCCGGTTACAGCCGGAGAAGGTTTCCTCCATCCTGATAGTGGCGCCTGCGGATCCGTCCCGCTTCGGCATTCCGGACGAGGCGCTGGCAGGGTCCATCAAGGTGTCCGCCCAGCTCATCGCCAGCCGCAACGATCCCTGGATGAGCTTCGAACGTGCCGAGTATTGGAGTCGCCAGTGGCAGGTGCCGCTGTTCGATGCCGGCGAGGTGGGCCACATCAATGCCCAGTCCGGTCATGGGGAGTGGAGTCAGGGGCTCAACCTGCTGAACACCCTTCATCACAGGGCCGAGATGGTGGTGGACCCCGCCTCGACCGAGTGGGACAGGCGGGCTGCCCTCAGCTTCCGCTGATCCTCTGCCCATATGACAAGGAGAGTTCCCGCAAGATATCAGACAGGCTCGCCACCCTGATCCCATAGTGACTGTCTCCACAGTTCAGGTTTCACCGCTCCGTTTGTTAGGTCTTTTATTTATATAGAAGACCTTTTTTTCTATTTATCGCTCTAAAAGCCCTGGTTTGTCGTTGTTAGATAAAAAAGTGCTTAGCAAAGGCGTTATTGGTGTTTGTTGTCACTGGCGGTCGTGAGCAGAATCAGCGTATCGAAAATTTTTATAACAAACGGATGTGTTATGCGATTAAGTTCTTATTCCGTCCTCCCTGGTCTGGGGCCGACCCTGGGCTTCAGTCTGCTCTACCTGAGCATACTGGTACTGCTACCCCTCTCGGCACTGGTGCTGTTCGCGGTCAACCACCTGACGGCCGCCGAGTTCTGGCAGGTGATAGGCTCCCCCCGGGTGCTTGCCTCTTTTCGCCTCAGCTTCGGGGCTGCTTTTATCGCCGCCCTGCTCAACAGCCTTTTCGGACTGATCCTGGCCTGGGTGCTGGTGCGTTACAGTTTCCCCGGTCGCCGCTTGGTGGATGCGCTCATCGACCTGCCGTTCGCCATGCCGACTGCCGTCTCCGGCATTGCCCTGTGCGCCATCTTTGCCCCCAACGGCTGGATAGGTCAGTGGGTTGCCCCCTTTGGTATAGAGCTCGCCTACAACCCCATAGGGGTGGTGATCGCCCTCACTTTCATCGGCTTGCCCTTCGTGGTGCGCACCCTGCAGCCCGTGCTGCGGGAGGCTGAGACCGAACAAGAGGAGGCCGCCGCCAGCCTTGGCGCCAATCGCTGGCAGACCTTCGCGCGAGTGTTGTGGCCTACCCTGATCCCGGCGCTGCTCACCGGTTTTGCCCTGGCGTTTGCCCGCGGGGTAGGGGAGTACGGCTCCGTCATCTTTATCGCCGGAAATTTGCCGATGGTGTCGGAAATCGCGCCGCTGATGATCATGAGCCACCTGGAGGAGTATGACTATGCCGGGGCTTCAGCCATCGCCTCCGTCATGCTGCTGATCTCGTTTGTTTTGCTGTTGATCATCAACAAGTTGCAGGCCTGGAGCTGGGCACGCATCGGAGGAAGCCGCATATGAACGCATCCAACGCAAGCCTGGAGCTGGCCCTCGATGGAGTGCCTGCCACTCAGGTGCGCCAGCCTGCCGTGACCCGTGAGCCCGTCTGGGTGAAGTGGCTGCTGATAAGTGTCGGGCTGGGCTGGTTCGCCGCCCTGCTGTTGCTGCCGCTTGCCACAGTCTTTATCCAGGCCCTGAGCCCGGGCCTTGCCTTCTTCTGGCATGCCATCAGCGAGCCGGATGCCCTGAGCGCTCTTGGTCTGACGGCCCTGGTGACCCTCTGCTCCGTGCCCTTCAACCTGCTGTTCGGGCTGGCGGCCGCCTGGGCCATAGCCCGCTTCCGTTTCCCGGGTCGGCAACTGCTCATTACCCTCATCGATCTGCCGTTCTCGGTCTCGCCCGTGATAGCAGGCCTGATGTTCGTGCTGATGTTCGGTAGTCGCGGCTGGTTCGGCGACTGGCTGAGCGAGCACGACATCAAGATCATCTTCGCCACCCCGGGGATCATATTGGCGACCACCTTCATTACCGTGCCCTTCGTGGTGCGCGAGCTGCTGCCCCAGATGGAGGCCCGTGGTCCGGAAGAGGAGGAAGCGGCCATCATGCTGGGGGCGAGCGGCTTGCAGATGTTCTGGCGGGTCACCCTGCCCGGCATCCGCTGGAGCCTGATGTATGGTCTGCTGCTCTGTACCGCCCGGGCAGTGGGGGAGTTTGGTGCGGTGTCGGTGGTCTCCGGCCACATTCGCGGTCAGACCAATACCCTGCCGCTGCACATCGAGATCCTCTACAACGAGTACCAGACCGGCGCCGCCTTCGCGGTGGCGAGCCTGCTGGCCCTGTTCGGGATCTTCACCCTGTTGGGAGAGACCCTGCTGGCCCGGCTGCGCGCTCAGCCCACCCAGTCCCATTGATATGGCCTGGTCTGCCTGCTGGTAGGCCAGCCCGGATAACCATGAATCCGGTTTAACGGTTTAGAGAGGCAGCCATGAGCATTCAGGTTCAACGACTCAACAAGCATTTCAATCAGTACGCGGCCCTGGCCGACATCAATCTCGACTTCCATGACGGTGAACTGGTGGCGCTGCTCGGCCCCTCCGGTTGCGGCAAGACCACGCTGCTGCGGATCATCGCTGGGCTGGAGCAGGCCGACAGCGGCAACGTCATCATCCGCGGCGAGGATGCCTCGGATCTCCACGTGCGCGAGCGCAACGTCGGATTCGTGTTCCAGCACTATGCCCTGTTCAGGCACATGACGGTGTTCGAGAACGTGGCGTTTGGCCTGCGGGTCAAGCCACGTTCCGATCGGCCGAATGAAGCCAGCATCCGCGCCCGGGTCAAGGAGTTGCTGGATCTGGTACAGCTCAGCCACGTGGCCGGACGCTATCCGACCCAGCTTTCCGGTGGTCAGCGCCAAAGGGTCGCCCTGGCGCGTGCTCTGGCAGTGCAGCCCAAGGTACTGCTGCTGGACGAGCCCTTCGGCGCCCTCGATGCCCAGGTGCGCAAGGAGCTGCGCCGCTGGCTGAGGGAGCTGCACGACGAGCTGCATGTCACCAGCCTGTTCGTGACCCACGACCAGGAGGAAGCCCTGGAGGTGGCGGATCGGGTGGTGCTGATGAACGCAGGCCGGGTCGAGCAGATCGGCACTCCGGCCGAGGTCTATGACCAGCCCGCCACCGCCTTCGTGCACAGCTTCCTCGGCAGCGTAAACCTGTTCCGCGGCCGGGTGGCCGGGCAGGGGCTTGGCATAGGTGAGCAGCAGTTGGGTGGCCCCATCAGCTCCCAGCTGGCACAAGGCAGTGCGGCCATCGCCTATGTGCGCCCCCACGAGCTGGAGATTCTGCCAGCGGATGCACCGGGTGGCATCAGCGCCACCATCACCCGGTTGTTGCCCATGGGGCCGCGGATCCGGGTGGAGTTGCGCGGGGATGGCGAGACCAGGGGGGCTCACTACGAGGCCGAGCTGAGCAAGGAGGCCGCCCGTGCCTTCGCCCCCGGCCAGGGGGTGCGTCTGGTGGCCCGACATGCGCAGCTCTATCCCGACTACCAGATTTGAGGGCGAGGGCCCAAGACGAGACTCCTTTCAGGCTTACAGCCGGATCCTGATCCGGCCACCCAATAACAAGAGGACGGTGGCAGTATCCACCGCCACTCAGCGCAGGAGGCGATGAGGTGAATTTTCAGCAATTACGTATTATCCGGGAGGCATCGCGGCGGGATTACAACCTGACCGAGGTGGCCAATGCCCTCTTTACCTCCCAGTCCGGGGTCAGCCGCCATATCCGCGAGCTGGAGGAGGAGCTGGGGCTCGCGATCTTCATCCGTTACGGCAAGCGGTTGCTCGGCATGACGGAGCCGGGCAAGGAGTTGCTGGTGATCGCCGAGCGCATTCTGGGGGACGCCGACAATATCCGCAAACTGGCCAGCACCTTCGCCAACCGGGATTCCGGGCGGCTGCTGGTAGCGACCACTCACACCCAGGCGCGCTATGCCCTGCCCCGTGTGGTGAAGGCGTTTCGCGAGCAGTTCCCCCTGGTGCAGCTGGAACTGCGCCAGGGCAGCCCGGAGGAGATAGTGCGGCTGGTGCAGACCGGCGAAGTGGACATCGGCATCAGCAGCGAGCAGCTCGACAAGAGCGAAGGCGTGGTGGCCTTTCCCTACTACCGCTGGCACCACAATATAGTGGTGCCGGAGCAGCACCCCCTCACCGCCGAGCGGGAGCTCACCCTGGCGGCCCTGGCCCATTGGCCTATAGTCACCTATCAGGCGGGCCTGACTGGGCGGGTGCGGGTGGATGAGGCCTTCGCCGAGGCGGGGATACATCCGCAGATCCTGCTGACCGCCCAGGACTCCGACGTCATCAAGACCTATGTCGAGCTGGAGATGGGGGTGGGCATACTGGCTGACATGGCGTTCGATCCCCAGCGGGACAAGGGGCTGGTGCAGCTCGACGGCAGCCGGCTGTTTGCGCCGCACACCGCCTGGATCGGCCTCAAGCAGGGGCAGTTCCAGCACAACTTCACCTGGCAGTTTATCCAGCTCTGCAACCCCGAGCTGGCGCTGGCGGAGATCCAGGCCAGGGCCATGAGCAACGAGCCGCTGCTCGATTACCAGATCTGAATGTGGCGCATGGTCTGAAAAAACAGGGAGCCGATGGCTCCCTGTTGCTTATTCGGCTCTTCAGCCAGGCCCAGAGCCTCACTCATTGGTTAGCGCCCGCTCTGGGGACCCAACATGCGATACAGGGTGCGATCCCCCTTGATCCTGTGATGGTAGAGGGCGGCGGCCACGTGCAGCAGGAGCAGCGCCGCCAGTAACAGGCAGCCGAGGCGATGCACGCCGAAGAAGAAGGCGTTGACCTCAGGTACATCGATGGGGTTGCCGACCGGGTAGAGCCAAAACAGGGAATAACCCTGCTCCAACATCAGGAAGCCGCTCAACAGCACGATGCACATCAGGCCGTAGAGCAGGGCGTGAGCCAGCCTGGCGGCGGGATGGTGAGGCTCGGCCTTATCTTCGGGCAGGGGTGCGCGCCAGTGCCGCCAGCCCCAGCGTAGCAGGAAGAGCGGGGTGATCAGGGTCGCCATCGACATGTTCAACACCGACAGAAACTGAAACAGCCTGGGGTGGCTGTCGATCACCAGGTGCATCAGGTAGCCCGCCAGGGTGGCGTAGAGGATGACGGCGGCCATCAACCAGTGCAGCAGGCGGCTCAGGGGGTCATAGTAGTCTTTCGTCATGGGATTTTTCCGACTGGGGCCCAGGGTGCTGCAAGGCACCGGGAGCCCGGATGACAGGCACAAAAAAGAGGCCGCTCGGGCCTCTTCTGATTGCGGGGATCAGTTCACCAGGGTCCAGGCATCCTGCCAGTTGGTGCCCACACCGGGCTCATACTGGGTCGCCGTGCTCGTCCAGATGGTGCACCAGCCGCTGTAGGGGTAGGGCTTGCACTGATAGATCTTGCCATCTTTCGGCTGCAGTACCTTGGTGCCTGCCGCATAGGATTTGAGCCCCTCCGGGAAACTGTACTGGTAGTCACCGCCGCTGGCCGGATCCTTGAACATCAGATCCATGGTCTGCTGCAGAGGGGCGCCGCCCGCCTTCGGCTTGCCCTCGATCACCAGTTGGTGGTGACCGGCGCTCAGACCGCTGACCTCCATGGTGAAGCTCTGGCTGCTGTCCTTGATGTCGGCACTGGTTTGACCCTTGGCGGCGCCACCGTGGTCATACAGGGTGTTGGTGACCGCGAGATCCCCCTCGGCCGTGACGGTGAAGTTGAGGGTGACCTTGCCGTTGTCGAGCAGGTATTCGTTCTCCAGCCCGCTCACGCTGATGCCGTCATTCACCGGGGGTTGCTGCTGCTCGAGCTGGACCTCGACCCGCTGCAGGTTGCTGCCTGCCTTCAGGTAGACGGGATTCTGGCCGTAGACCGGGTTGAACTGGCCATCGGAGCCTTGCTGACCAGCGCGGATCTGGCTCTGCTCGGCGTTGATCTTGGCGGCCAGATCGTGGGCCCAGTTGTTCTTTTGACCCTGCTCGGCGGAACCTATGGTCAGCACTGTCTGCAGATCGGTGCGTTCGCCGTTGGCGTCGAATACCCGGGTCTTGGCCTTGTCGCCGGCAACCAGATCGGTGGACGGGTAGATGGTCCCGCCCTGGCTCCAGGTCAGCGGTGGCTGGGTGCCGCCGTCGAACTGGACATCGATCAGGTTGTAGAAGCTGTTGGCGGTATCTCCCACTTCCCAGACGCCGAGGATGACCTGATGACCGGTGCGCGCCGGCAGGGTGCACTGATGGGTGACCTGTTTGGGCGGTTGCACCATGCCCCCGTCGATGACACAGAACGGATTGAGATCGAAGGAGTCCCTGGTCAGCGGCTGGTTCGGATTCCACTCCTGCTTGGTGAGGTAGTAGCGCCAGTTGCGGGTGACATGGTTGGCGGTGAAGGTCCAGCCGATGGCGAAGGGGCCGGCCTGCACCTGTCGCTTGGTCCAGCGATCGCTGGTCTGGGCGTTGAGCTCAGCGAATTGTGGATGACCGGCCGAGGCGATCTGGCCGTCGGCGGGGCCGCCATTGGGGAAGCCGGACGGCGCCTCCAGGCTCTGTGGCTCCCATTGAATGGCGCCGCACTGGCTGTTGCCGCCGGTCTTGCACAGATAGTTGCGCCCTTCCGGCTGGCTGATGTAGCCGTGGGCGAGCACGCCGCCGCTGGCGAGCAGCGCTAGCGCGGTGGCCACATGATTGAGTTTGATTTTTGCTGCCATACATTCCTCTGTTCGGTGATGTGGGCAGTCAAGTTGGCAGGGGAATTCCCCGTGACACACCTGAGTGTGGCAACCCCGCTATCCTGGACGACATGTCTTTAGACCGGAGGCTTTGCGTCCTGGCCTTTCAACCAGTTTGCCAAATGACTACATAAAGGGTCAGGGTGCCGCCCTTGAGGACGGCGCCACCATGATGGCTTCTTTTGATTAAATTATTAAGTGTAAATCTTTACAGCTTGACCTCATCGGAGTAGAGCAATCACTTAACACTCTGTTTTTAAAATTATATTTAATTCATCAAGTTGGGTTTTGCTTCGCCCTCTCTGTCAAAAGATGCAAAATCGCGACATTTTTCATCAATGAAAAAATCCCCTGCCGACGGGGCCGGCAGGGAATGGGACTGTGTCAGGTGGTCAGTGGTGCGGGTACTGGTCTGTGCGGCGGGAGGGCGAGGAGCGCGGAGCCTGACCGGGCGACAGATCCCGGGAGAGGCCATTGCCGAGCCTGAACACCGCCAGCCGCTCGTCCAGGCTGCGGGAGAGTCCGGCCAGCAGCTCGCTCTCCCGGGCCAGCTGGGACGCGGCCTGGGACATCTCCAGGGCCGAGTCATTGATGCCGCTGACGTTGCGGTTCATGTCCTCGGCCACCATGCTCTGCTGCTCCGCCGCAGTGGCGATCTGGGTCGCCATGTCGCTCACGTGCTGGATGTGATTGACGATGAGGGAGAGATCCTGCCCCGCCTTCTCGGACTGGCCGACGCTGCTCTCCGCCAGCTTGCGGCTGGCGTCCATGGCGCTGGCGGCGGTCATCGCCCGCTGCTGCAACTGGGTGATGGTGCTCTGGATCTCCTCGGTGGAGTGGCGGGTGCGGCTGGCCAGCTGGCGCACCTCGTCGGCCACCACGGCGAAGCCGCGACCCTGCTCGCCAGCGCGGGCCGCCTCGATGGCGGCGTTGAGGGCCAGCAGATTGGTCTGATCCGAGATGGCGCTGATGACGGCCGTCACCTCGCCTATCTGCATCACCCCCTCCTTGAGCCGATTGACCTGATGGGTGGCCTGCTCCACCTCTGTGGCGAGTGCCTGGATGCCGTGCACGCTGGCGTGGACGTCTTCGTTGCCGAGTCCGGCCTCGCTGGTGGCGTCCTGGGTGTCGCGAGCCGTGTTCTCGGCGTGACCCGCCACATCCGAGATAGTGGCGCTCATCTCGTTCATGGCGGTGGCGAGCTGGGCCAGCTGATCCCGCTGGTTGTTGACCGCCTGATTGGTCTGCTCGGCGGAGGCGGCGATGCGCAGGGCGGCATCCGCCACGTTGCGAGCCCCCTGGCTGGCTTCCAGCAGGGCGTGACGAATGGCATCCAGTCCCTGATTGGTGCTGGTGGCGACGGCCCCCAGCTCATCCTTGCCATGCACCGGGATGCTCACCACCAGATCGCCGGCTGCCACCTGGGCCATGGCCCCCTTGATCTCAGCCAGTGGCTTGACGATGGAGCGGCTGATGGTCATCCCCAGCCATCCCATCAGCAGGATCACCAGCAGGGTGGCCCCTCCCATCAGCTCATACTGGGACCAGATGGTGGCCTCGATGTCTTGCAGCAAGAGACCGGATCCCAGGATCCAGCCCCAGGGCTGGTAGCCAGCCACCAGTGACATCTTCTGGGCCACCTCGCCGGAGGGGGAGATCCATTGGTATTTAAGACGACCCTGATGGCCTCCCTTGCCCAGATCCACCATGCGTTGCCAGTGGGCGTCGGCGGGGGCGGCGTCGGGCGCGCCCATCTGCTGGCCGACCAGCTCGGGCTTGGCAGGGTGCACCACCACACGGCGATTCTCATCCAGTACGAACAGATAGTTGTCGCCATCGAAGCGCATGCTGTCGAGCATGGCCTTGGCCTCGGCCTGCGCTTCTGGGGCGGGCAGGGTGGCGGCGAGGGTCTGGATCCGGCTCATGGCGAGATCCAGCACCGCCTGTAATCGGGCTTCCCGCTCACTCATCAGGTTGCGATGCAGGGCACTGGCCGAGATGAGCAGCAGTGCGATGAAGCCGACCAGCGCCACCGAGAGCAGCAGCATCAGTTTGCGACTCACGGCGATATCACCGAGCTTGAACATAGTCTTTTCCTTCTTTCCCGTGCGGATCTGGTGAGGGCCAGTCAGTTGGCTGGTCTCGATTGTTTTTTTGGTTAACATTTATTTAACTTTCAATGGGTTGTGATGATTGACCGCCAATTGAGTTTTTTGGCAACCAGTATAGCCAGCAGACAGGAACCCTCGCTTTTGATAGCGTGGTCTGGCGCATCCCGGCGCACTATTTGCCGGCCCTATTTGCAGGAAGTGTGAATGAGTTGGCATTTCACCAAAAAGGAGTGGGCACCCCTGTGGGTGACCCCATAAAAAGAGGGAATTTATGAGTTCCATTGCCAGGAATTACTTGAACCAGCTCAACGCCGACTACCTGAGGGTACACAGGCGCAAGGAGGATCTGTTCTGGTCCACCTACATGGGTACCAGCGACGATCAGGCCGGTTTCACCGCCGCCGAGCAGGCCTACAAGGCGTTCTGCGCCGATCCGGCCAGGCTGCCCGCATTGCGGGAGATGCAGGCCCAGGCCGAGGAGCCCGCTCTCAGGCGCGGCCTGGCGGGCTGGGTGGCCTTCTTCGAGTGCAACGTCATCGAGGATCCGGCCGCCGCGGCCCTGATGGACGAGCTGGTGGTCGCCGAGGCGGATCTCTTTGCCCGCCGCAAGGGGTTGAAGCTGACTTTACTGGACGAGCAGGGCCGCCAGGTGGCCGGCAGTCTGCCCGCCGCCAGCACGGCGCTGGCCGCAAGTAGCGACGAGGCGGTGCGCCAGAGTGCGCTCGCCATGTTCCACACCCTGGAGCAGTGGGTGGTCGGCAACGGCTTTCTCGAGGTGGTGGCCCTGCGCAACCGCTTCGCCCGGGCCATGGGTTATCGGGACTACTTCGACTACAAGGTGCACAAGAACGAGCAGATGAGCCCGGAGCAGCTGTTCGCCGTGCTCGATGACTTTATCAGCCGCACCGAACAGCGGGTACACCAGAGCCTGGCGGAGCTGAAAGCCGCCAAGGGAGAGGCGGCCCTGCTGCCCCACAACCTGCGCTACAGCGTGAGTGGCGACGTGACCCGCCAGCTCGACCCCTACGTGCCCTTCTCCCGGGCGCTGCAGGATTGGGTCGAGAGCTTCCGCCGCCTCGGCATCCAGTATCGCGGTGCCACCCTTACCCTGGATCTGCTGACCCGGGAGGGGAAATACGAGAACGGTTTCTGCCACGGCCCTGTGCCGAGCTTCTGGCAGGAGGGGGAGTGGGTCCCGGCGGTGGTCAACTTCACCAGCCTGGCGGATCCGGCCCAGGTAGGCAGCGGCTGGAGCGGCCTCAACACCCTGTTCCACGAGGGTGGCCATGCGGCGCACTTTGCCAATGTCACCGGCAACGCCCCCTGCTTCTCCCAGGAGTTTCCCCCCACTTCCATGGCCTATGCCGAGACCCAGTCCATGTTCTGCGACAGCCTGCTGGATGACGCGGACTGGCTCAAGCGCTATGCCAGGAATGGGGAGGGGGAGGCGATTCCCGACGAGCTCATCAAGGGGATGATCGAGGCGCGCCAGCCGTTTCGCGCCTTCAACGAGCGCCAGATTGCGCTGGTGGCCTACTTCGAACGGGATCTCTACGCCATGGCAGACAGTGAGCGCACTCCCGAGGCGGTGCTGGCGCTGGCCCGGCGCTGGGAGCGCACCATCCTGGGAGTGGAGAGCCCGCGCCCGTTGCTGGCCATTCCGCACCTGCTCAACCAGGAGTCGGCCTGCGCCTATCACGGCTACCTGCTGGCGCTGATGGCGGTGGAGCAGACCCGTGCCTACTTCCTGGGGCGCGACGGCTACCTCACCGACAATCCGCGCATCGGGCCGGATCTGGCCGCCCATTACTGGGGGCCGGGCAACGGCATGACCCATGACGAGACGCTCAGGAGCCTCACTGGCGAAGGCTTCAGTGCCGTTCCCCTGGCCGAGGCGTGCAACCAGAGTGTGGCGCAGGCGTGGGCGACGGCCGCAGCCTGCATGGCGGCGGCGCGCCAGCGCCCACCGGCCGGAGAGGGGACGCCGCTCGACGCCCACATCCGGGTGATGCACGGCGCCGAGCTGATTGCCGACAACCGCGAGTCGGAGGGCCGCATGCTGGCCGACTTCGAGACCTGGATCCGCCAGCATTATCAGCGTGAGTCCGCCGCCGCCCTGTGAGGCGCTCCTCCACCATCAAGCCCTGCCCCTCGGCAGGGCTTGTTCATTTCAGCAGGAAGCAAGCGTGGTCAGGTGGGGCGGGATCTTTGCCGCGGCGCAAGATGTGCCTGTTTTTTTGCGCCATCTATCTGTTTTGACTATTAATTATGGTGATGCGCAGAGGCTTTGGCTGAGCGCTGGCGAGGCGGGTCACAGATATGTTTCTCTGGATATATTGAGTATTCACGGCGATCCCATATCATGGCGCTCGCTCGCCGCCAGAGAGTGGCGACATTCAGATGATTAGCTAAATACAAAGCCCTGAAGGCTTGTCGAGGGATGGAAATTGAGAGCCGTATTGTTGTGTTTGCTGGGGCTGTGGCCCGCATTGAGTTTTGCCACCCTGTCCGCCGACATGGTGGTGGTCAAGAAGTCGAGTTATAGCCTGACCCTGATGAAGGATGGCAAGCCGGTCAAGCGCTATTGGGTCGCCCTGGGTCCGGCTCCCAAGGGGCACAAGCTGCAGGAAGGGGATCAGCGTACCCCGGAAGGGCGCTACACCCTCGACTACAAGAAGAGCAATTCCGGCTTCTACAAGGCTATCCACATCAACTACCCGAATCTGGACGACATCAAGCGTGCCAATGAACTGGGAGTGCGCCCGGGCGGCATGATCATGATCCATGGTCAGCTCAATCGCATGGGGGATCGCAGGGTGCAGCCGTCCAACTGGACCAACGGTTGCATCGCCGTGCTCAACCACGAGATGGACGAGATCTGGAACGCCGTCGAGCCTGGCACCCCCATCATCATCGAGCCCTGATCCTCGCCCCTCACGCCCGCTGCCCAGCGGGCGTTTTATTTCCGCCCCGGATGGCGTGACAGCCCATCCCGCACCGTGCTAGTTTTTCCGGTTCGCGTTGGCAGTCACAAGGATGATCCCATGATGTCAGGAACGAGCCTCCCCGCGCCCGAGCGCACGGGTGTGCTCTGGTGGCGCGCCACCCTGGATATTCTCCCCCTCTCTATTTCCGTGATCCCCTGGGGGATACTGTGTGGTGCCCTGGCGTTGCAGGCGGGCCTGAGTCCGGTGCAGGCCCAGCTGATGTCGCTGCTGGTCTATGCCGGCGCCGCCCAGCTCTCGGCCACCACCTTGTTCGGGGCGGGCACCCCCCTGCTGCCCATCATGGGCTCCACCATGGTCATCACCTCCCAGCATCTGCTCTACGGTTTCACCTTCCGCCGGGACGTGCTGCCGCTCTCTCTGCGCTGGCGCGCCAGCCTCGCCTTCTTCCTGACCGACGAGATGTTCGCGGTGGCACTGAAAGACAGGGAGCGCCACGGCGTCTTCAACCCCGCCTATGCCCTGATCGCGGGCTTCGTGTTCTACCTGTTCTGGAACCTGGCGACTCTGCTCGGCATCGCCGCCGGCCAGTACATCGAGGGGCTGGACAAGATGGGGCTGGACTTTGCCATCGCCGCCACCTTCATCGCCATGACGATCCCCGCCATGAAGAACCTGCCCATGGTGGCGGCGACTGTGGTGAGCGGCGGCACAGCACTGCTCACCAAGCCGCTGCTGGCGGAGATCCACATCATCATCTCGGCCCTGGCCGGCATGGTGGTGGGCTATGTATTGCACCGGATGAGGAGATGACCATGGGCTGGCTGATGATAGGCCTGCTGGCCCTGATCACCTTCTTCAATCGCTTCGCCTTCTTCTCGCGGCTGACCCGCTATCAGCCCGGTGCCGAAATGGGGGCCTTCCTCAGCTTCTCGGCCCAGTCGGTGCTGACCGCCATCTGGCTGCCCATCGTCTTCAGCTATGAGCCGGGCAAGGGACTGGACTGGGATCCGGACTACCTGGCCGCGACCCTGCTGGTGACCGCGCTGACCCTTCTGCGGCTGCCGACCCTGGTGGTGGTGGTGGTCGGCATGGGGGGCTTCTTCCTGCTGCGCTGGCAGGGGGGACTGGCGGCGCTGCTGCCCTGGTTGGGTTGAGTCGTGATCCAACATAACGGATGTCTCTATCAAACATCCGTTATGTTGTGAATGTCACTTTAAAAAAGGCCTCTCAAGTGTGAGGATTTAGGGACTGTCCGCCAAGGAGCTCCCCATGTCTTTCACCGAAACCTGTCAGCGCATAGTGCGCGACCCCCTGCTCTCACCCGCTCAGAAGAGCCATGCCCTGGCGCTCGCCGCCGAGAATGCGCTGCCCTATCCCGCGCTGCCTGCCGAGGTGACCGAGGCGATGGCGCAAGGGGTGCTCTGCGACATGTTCGAGGGACATGCCCCCTACAAGCCACGCTATGTGCTGCCGGACTACGAGAAGTTCCTGCGCCAGGGCTCCCCCTGGCTGGAGCTGGCGCCGCCACAGGATTTCGACGAGGCCCTGGATGCCCTGCGCATCCTCTATCACCATGTGCCCTCCGTCACCGGCATGCCGGTCTGGTTGGGGCGCCTCGATCACCTGCTGCTGCCTTTCGTCGGGGAGCTGGATGACGAGACGCTGTATCGCAAGCTGAAGGGCTTCTGGATCTACCTGGACAGGGTGCTGCCGGATGCCTTCATGCACGTCAACATAGGCCCGGATGACAACAGGATCTGCCGCCTGATCCTGCGTATCGACGGCGAGCTCAAGCAGGTGGCGCCGAACCTCAGCCTGTTTCACGATCCCGCATCGACCCCGGACAGCCTGCTGATGCAGGGGGTGCAGAACATAGCCCTGTGCGGCAAGCCTCACATCGTCAACTACCCGATCCACAGGGAGACCTTCGATGAGAGGGGCTTTGGCATCGTCAGCTGCTACAACGCCCTGCCGCTCGGAGGCGGCGCCAATACCCTGGTGCGCCTCTCCCTCAAGGGGATGGCCGAGCAGAGTGCCGACCTCGAGGAGTTCATGACGCGCTGGCTGCCCCACTATTGCGAGCAGGCCTTCCGGCTTATCGAGGCAAGGGCCGCCTTCCTGCACCATGAGTCCGGTTTCTTCGCCAGCTTCCTGGTGGAGGAGGGGCTGATCGAGGAGGCGCGTTTCGTCCCCATGTTCGGCATCTTTGGCATGGCGGAGGCGGTGAACCTGCTGATGGATAAGGCGGGGCTGTCCGGGCGCTATGGCCACGACGAGGGGGCCAACCAGCTCGGCCATCGCATCTCGGCCCGGCTCTCGGCCTGGGTGACGGCCCGGCCCCAGCCCCATGCCTGGGGCGGGCGTGCCCTGCTGCACTCCCAGGGCGGGCTCAGCCTGGACCAGGGGGTCACCCCCGGGGTGCGCATCCCTTATGGGGAGGAGCCGGATCCCGCCAGCCACCTGCTGGCCCTGGCCCCGCACCACGGCTACTACCACTCCGGGATCAGCGAGATCCTGACCCTGGATCCCACCATACGCCAGAACCCGCAGGCGCTGCTGCAGCTCTGCAAGGGGGCTTTCGCCCTCGGCATGCGCGAGTTCAGCGCCAACGTGGCGGACAGCGATCTGGTGCGGGTGACCGGCTACATGATCCGCAAGAGCGACGTGGCCCGCTTCGCCGCCGAAGGGTCGCGACTGCAGACCACCTGCCTCGGCGCCGAGGCGAGTGAGCTGACCGGGATCCGCCGGCGGGCGCCGCGAGTGGTGGGCCTTGAGGCAAGCCTGCGTGACTACTGAGTGCGGCAGGCGGGCAGGGGCGGCGCGCACCGCGACGGTCAGCCGCTGGCTGCCCTTCTCCTGCGTGGACGGCCCCGGCAATCGGCTGGTGCTCTTCCTGCAAGGGTGCAACTTTCGCTGCCCTGGTTGCCACAACCCGCACACCATAGGGCTGTGCGATCACTGTGGCGACTGCGTACCCGGCTGCCCAAGCGGGGCCCTGACGCTCGTCGAGGGTCGTCCTGGCGAGAGCCGAGTGCGCTGGCAGGCGTCGCTCTGCACCCATTGCGACCGCTGCCTGGATGCCTGTCCCCGCAGTGCCAGCCCCAAGACCCACCAGATGTCGGTGGCCGAGGTGCTGGCCCTGCTGCGCCGCTACGGCCCGCTGCTCACCGGCATCACCGTCTCCGGCGGCGAGGCGACCACCCAGCTGCCGTTCGTGACCGACCTGTTTACGGCCATCAAGGCCGCGCCCGACCTGACTCACCTGAGCTGCCTGCTCGACAGCAACGGCTCCCTTGGTGAGGCGGGCTGGCAGCGGCTGCTGCCGGTACTCGACGGTGCCATGATCGATCTCAAGGGATGGCGCGGCTCCGTACATCATGCGCTCACCGGCCAGGGCCGAGAGAGGGTGCTGGCGTCGCTGCAATTGCTTGCACGGGTGGGCAAGCTAGAAGAATTACGGTTGCTCCATGTACCGGGGCGCACTGATTTCATCGATGCCGATGGCAAGCTGGAGGCGGGCCTGGTCAGCTTTCTGCAGAGCCTGGGGCCCGTCCCCATCCGTCTCAACGGGTTTCGCCATCACGGGGTGCGCGGGGAGGCGACGGGCTGGCAGGAGGCTGCCATGGACGAGCTGGATGGGCTGTCCAACGCATTGAAGGTGAAAGGATTTGGCCCAATCTCCCTGCCGCCATTGTGACGAGGCCGGCATGTTTTTCCTCCTGAGTCCCGATATGACGCAACTGTGATGTCTGTCTATTTGGTGCGCGGAAAGTGGCGGCTAGAATGGGAAAACCGCCCATCATCAACAGATACCCATGAGTGAAACCAACGCCTTATATCGAGTGCAGTTTATTTGTCACAACGAGCGTTACGAGGTCTATGTCAAGGACGTGAATCAGGGCCAGCTGTTCGGCTTCATCGAGATAGCGAACTTCGTGTGGGATAACCACACGGCGCTCATCGTCGATCCCAGCCATGAGAAGCTCAAGAGTGAGTTTGCCGACGTCAACCGCACCCTGATCCCCATGCACCAGGTGCTGCGCATCGATCAGGTGCGCAAGCAGGGGGCTGCCCGCATCACGGATCTGGGCAGCAACGTCGCCTCCTTCCCGAGCCCCATCTACACCAAGAAGCCCTGAGCCGTCCGGGTACTAGGTACTCAGCTCCCGTGCGAGCTGCAGGATCCGCTGGCGGAACCAGTGCAGGGCGGGATCTTCTCCCAGGGGGCCGTACCACACCAGACTGTGGGTCACGGCGCCGTAGTCGAAGGGGACGGGCCGGCTCACCAGCCCGGACGGCCTGGCCTGCCCGGCCCAGCCGTCGATGGCGGTGAGGATGAGATCGCTCTGGCGCAGCAGGGCGGCCGCACTGCCAAAGTCCGGCAGGGTGGCACCGATCTGGCGTCGTACCTGACGCTGGGCCAGGCTCTGCTCGAAGAAGGGGTCGGCCAGCTCGCTGTCGCGAATGACGACATGGCGCCAGCTTAAGTAAGCATCCAGATCCCAGGGCCCGGCCAACGCCGGGTGATCGTCCCGCAGCAGGCAGACCAGCTTGTCCTCCCGCAACGTCTCCCATACCAGGCCAGGCTGGCTGGGCAGGGGCTGGCTCTGGTCGTGGGGCAGGATCACGAAGTCGAGCTTGCCCGCCGCCAGTGCCGCCAGTCCCTGCTGATCCTTGTTCCAGATGACGGGCACCAGCCCGGGCACCTCCTGCATCAACTTCCCCAGCACGGGCCCCATGGGCCAGATCATGCTGCTTTCCCGCATCGCCAGATTCAGCTCCCCCTGCCAGCTGGCGGGGTTGAAGCCCTCCGGACTGGTGAGGCCGTTCAGCTCGCTCAGCAGCCGGCGCAGGCTGGGTCCAAGCCGCTCGGCGAACGGGGTCAGCAACAGCTGGTTGCCCTGGCGATAGAGCAGCTGATCGCCGAGCAGATCCCGCAACTGGTTGAGGGTCTTGCTGACGGTGGAGGGGGTGGTGCAGAGCCGCTCGGCGCTGCGGGTGACGCTCTGGGTATCCAGCAGCAGGTGCAGGGTCACCAGATGACGGCCGCCGAGGCGTGAGAGCGCGATGAGATCCATGAAACCTCCCGGGATGAAGCCCGTGCGGGCGAGGATGAGGGGAACGTCTGGCAGCCGGGATTGCCCCTCCAGACGGAACAAACAAAAAGCCCCGCTTGAGCGGGGCATGGGGATTACCCCTTTAGCACGGCGGCCATGGCGTCCGCCACGTAGTCGACGTTGCGGCTGTTGAGGCCCGCCACGCACATGCGACCGGAGCGCACCAGATAGACGGCGAACTCCTCGCGCAGGCGATCCACCTGCTCCGGGGTGAAGCCGGTGTAGCTGAACATGCCGCGCTGGTTGATGAAGTAGCTGAAGTCGCGGCCCGGCACCTTGGCGCTCAGCACCTCGTAGAGCTTCTCGCGCATCGCCTTGATGCGGGTACGCATCTCGGTCACCTCACCGACCCACATGGTGTGCAGCTCGGGCTGGCTCATCACGGCCGCGGTGATCTGGCCGCCGTGGGTGGGGGGGCTGGAGTAGTTGCGGCGCACGGTGGCCTTCATCTGGCCCAGCACCCGGCTCGCCTCTTCGGCATCCTGGCAGATGACCGACAGGCCGCCACAACGCTCGCCGTAGAAGGAGAGGTTCTTGGAAAACGAGTTGCTGACGAAGAAGCTGACGCCGGCGGCCACCATGGCGCGAATGGCGTAGGCATCCTCTTCCAGCCCGTCGCCGAAGCCCTGATAGGCGATGTCCATAAAGGGGATCAGGTTCTTCTCGACCACCAGCGCGATCACCTGGTCCCACTGGGCACGGGAGAGATCCACCCCGGTCGGGTTGTGGCAGCAGGGGTGCAGCAGCACGATGCTCTTGGCCGGCAGGCTGCTCAGGCAGTCGATCATGGCGTCAAACTGCACGCCGCCGGTGGCCGCATCGTAGTAGGGGTAGTCGTGCACCTTGATGCCGGCGCCCTCGAACATCGCCTTGTGGTTGTCCCAGGTCGGATTGCTGACCCACACCTCGGAGGTCGGGAAGTAGCGCTTGAGCAGATCGGCGCCGATCTTCAGCGCGCCTGAGCCGCCGATGGTCTGGATGGTGGCGATACGTCCAGCCTTGACCGCTTCGTGGTCGGCACCAAACAGCAGGTGCTGCACCGCAGTGCGGTAGTTGGCGGCGCCTTCCATCGGCTGGTAGGGGCGCGGCGCCGGGGCGGCGGCGCGCTGGGCTTCGGCCTGCTGCACCGAGGGCAGCAGCGGAATGCGCCCCTGCTCGTCGTAATAGAGGCCGATCCCCAGGTTCACCTTCTGCTCGCGGGTGTCTTTGTGGAAGGTTTCGACGAGCGTCAGTATGGGGTCGCCAGCATAGGCATCGACGTGTTCAAACATGGGGGGTCCTTGAAGTTGACAGTCCAATTTCGCCGGCCCGGGGCCGGGGCTGTTATCATGGCGTAATCTGGAAGTGGCCTCAAGTTGTTCGACATGGCAGCAAGGATGACAGTTGTTGTCGTAGCAAGAGGGCCCGGCCGCCCATGAAGAATATGCCAGCCATAAAATTAATCACCCCTTTTGGCCGCTGAGGGTGCCTTTTATAGTGTCAACTGGATAACATATACCGTGAATATGGTACTCGGGCATGAAGGTCACCCGGTTACCCGGATCTCATTTGGGGCCACCTGAGATAAGTGATTAGTTGCATAATAAATAGAGTTTTTTCTGACAACCATGACAGTGTGCCTGGGTCCCGTTGCGGGGCCCCACTATAACGGGTGACCCATCGCCGATGACTCGAGACGTTTCTAATGCCGCTTCCCCCTGGCTGGACTGGCACGGCCTGGGTGGCTGGAATATCTATTTCCTTGCCAAGTTCGCCCTGCTCTGGGCTGGTTACCTCAATTTCCACCCCCTGATCAATCTGGTGTTTGCCGCCTTCCTGATCTTTCCCCTGCCCAGTGCGGGGCTGCGGCGCATCCGGCACTGGCTGGCGCTGCCCATCGGCGCGGGGATCTTCTATCACGACACCTGGCTGCCGGGGATAGAGAGCATTCGCGCCCAGGGGGGGCAGGTCTTCTCCTTCACCCTGGATTACTGGCTGGAGCTGCTCGGGCGCTTCATCAACTGGGAGATGGTTGGCGCCGGTTTCGTGATGCTGACCCTGTATCTGTTCATCGCCCAGTGGCTGCGCTTCACTCCCTGGATCCTGCTTGCCCTGCTCTGGTTATGGCTCTCTCCCCTGGTGGGTGATCCCTTTGCCTCCCGGGATGCGGTGGCGGCCAGCACGGTCACCTCCCCTCAATCCGGGTCCACACCACGGCAGGTGTCGATGACGGAGCAGCTGGATCAGAGCGCCCCGCCGACCAACGAGAACCTCAACACCTATCTCGACGACTTCTACCGGGAAGAGCAGGATCGTCTGGTGCGCTTCCCGAGCGCCCTGCCGGCCGACGCGACGCCATTCGATCTGCTGATCATCAACATCTGCTCCCTGGCCTGGAGCGACGTGGAGGCCAGCGGCCTGACCGAACACCCGGTCTGGCGCCATTTCGACATTCGTTTCAACCACTTCAACTCCGCGACCTCCTACAGCGGACCGAGCTCCATCCGTCTGCTGCGAGCCAGTTGCGGGCAGACCAGCCACCAGGGGCTCTATGTGACGGCCCCCAGCCAGTGCCTGCTGTTCGACAACTTGGCCCGGCTCGGTTTTGACAAGCAGATTGCCATGGATCACTCGGGGGCCTTTGGCAACTACCTGAAGGATCTGCAGCAGTACGCCGGGCTGGACATCACGCCCATGGGCAAGGAGGGGCTGGCCCATGATCTCGCCTCCTTCGATGGGGAACCCATCTATCGGGATGATGCCCTGTTCGGGCGCTGGCTGAGTGAGCGAGAGAAGAACCAGGCGGCGCGCAACATGACCTTCTTCAACCTGATCGCACTGCACGACGGCAACCGCTACGCGGCCACCCGCCAGGTAGCGCCCTACAAGGCCAGGCTCAAGACCCTGCTGGATCAGCTGGATGACTTCATGACGACGCTGGAGCAATCCGGTCGCAAGGTGGCCGTGGTGGTGGTGCCTGAGCACGGCGCCGCGCTGGCCGGCGACAGGATGCAGATGCCCGGGCTGCGGGACATTCCCAGCCCGAGCATCACTCGGGTGCCCGTCGGTGTCGCCCTGCTGGGGACCCGGGCGCAGCACGAGGCAACCCGCAACATCGACACGCCCAGCAGTTTCCTGGCGGTGTCCGAGCTGGTGTCCCGGCTGGTGGGGGGCAACGTGTTTGGCACTGACACCATCGACTGGGATGCACTGCTGAGCGGTCTGCCAGAGACCCCTTCGGTTTCGGAAAATCAGGGGGCTGTCGTGCTCGAGTATCAGAACCAGTTCCACATCAAGCTGGGGCAGGGGGACTGGGTCCCCTATCCCCAATGACACCGGAGGTGGACGTGCAGAGTGAGCGGCGACCCGCGACGCAGGCCCCCTTCGGGGTGCCGGTAGAAGGCGGCATGATGAGCGACGTGGCCATGGTGCAGCAGGCCTTCGGCGTCAATCTCTCCTACCAGGACATCGCGTTCCGGGAGCGGCTCATCGCCCTGCGTGAGCGCTTCCCGCTGCTGGCGGAGCTGGACCTGAGGGGGCCGGCAGCGCCGGACGCAGGGAGGCCAGCATGAATCTTGTCGCGTTGCAGGGGATCCGTGGCGGTGTGGGCACCACCTCTCTGGTCGCCGGCCTGGCGCTGGCGGCCCGGGAGCAGGGTGCCCGGGTGCTGGCGGTGGATCTGTGTCATGACAACCTGCTTGGCATCCACCTGGGCCTGTCCCATGACGACCCCAGAGGCTGGAGCCGGCTGGCGGACCCGACGCGGGAGTGGCGTTCGGCACTCTATCACTATGAGGAGGGGCTGGATCTGCTGCCCCATGGCGGCCAGCAGGGGACATCGGCAGGAGCCTGGCTGCAGGCCATCGAGGGCTATGATCTGGTGCTGCTGGATCTGCCCATGGGCCAGTTGCCCGGGCTGCCCTGCAAGCGCTTGACCATAGTCAATGCCGACGCCAACTGCCATGTGCGTCTCTACCGCCATGTCTGGGGGGACGGGGAGCGATTGCTGGTGACCCAGTTCACCAGCCGCCGTGCCCTGCAACAGGATCTGCTGGATCTCTGGCAGGCGGGCGGGTTGCCCCTGCTCGGGCTGCGTCTGCATCGGGACGAGGCGATGGCCGAGGCCATGGCCGCCAAGCAGCCGGTGGGTCGCTATGCTCCCACCAGCCTGATCGCCCACGAGCTGAGCGCCCTGGCCTGCTGGTGCCTGGACATCGAGGGCGCCGACCCATGCTAGCCAGGCTGCTGACCCCGACGGCGGGCCTCTGGTGCTCCCAGCGCTACCAGGCACTGCGCCGCCAGGGCGGCTCCCGGCTGGGGTCCGCCGGTCTGACCCTGGTGTGGCTGCTGGCCTGGACCCTCTTCCCCCTGGAGCGTCATGGCTGGCAGTGGGTGCTGGGCCACGCCCAGAGTCTCTATCCCCAGCTGGCCCGGCCCCGCGTCGGGGATCCCCTGCGCATCCTGTTGCAGAGCCTCTGGCTCATAGTGCGCCGCCCCGAGCCCATCCCCCTGCACTGGCCCGCCTCCTGGCAACGGGCCTGGCAATGGGGCACCCAGGCTCTCGGCACCCTGCTGATTCGGCAGGAGGAGAGGGGGCTGGCGGCGGCCAGGGCCACCCCCCGCGAGGCGCGCTGGAAGAGCGTGCTGCTCTGCGTGGTGGCAGGCATCCTCTCCCTGCTCTGCATTACCCAGCCCTTCACCCTGCAGGCGCAGCTGGTCTTCGTTCTGCTGCTGGCCGCCATGGCCTTCATTTTGCGCGCCGTGCCGGGCCGCTACCCCATGTTGATGATGATGGTGCTCTCCCTCACCGTCTCCTGCCGCTACATCTGGTGGCGCTACACCTCCACCCTGGACTTGTTCGATCCCCTCAGCCTCACCTGTGGTCTCTTGCTGCTGGCCGCCGAGACCTATGCCTGGGTGGTGCTGCTGCTTGGCTACTGGCAGACGGCCTGGCCGCTGCACCGCCCGCCGGCGCCGCTGCCGGCGGACCCGGCCCAGTGGCCCAGGGTTGACCTGATGATCCCCACCTACAACGAGGATCTCGCCATCGTCAAGGGCACCGTCTATGCCGCCATGGGGCTCGACTGGCCTGCTGACAAGCTGACCATCTGGCTGCTCGATGACGGGGGCCGGGAGTCGTTTCGCGAATTTGCCGAAGGGGCGGGGATCCGCTATGTGGCGCGGCCGACCCACGAGCACGCCAAGGCTGGCAACATCAACTATGCGCTCAGGCAGGCGAGCGGGGATCTGGTCGCCATCTTCGACTGTGATCACCTGCCAACCCGCTCCTTCCTGCAGATGACGGTGGGCTGGTTTTACCGGGATCCCAGGCTCGGGGTGGTGCAGACCCCCCATCACTTCTTCTCCGCCGATCCGTTCGAGCACAACCTGCAGCGGTTTCGCAAGATGCCGAACGAGGGGGCTCTCTTCTACGGTCTGGTGCAGGATGGCAACGACATGTGGGATGCCAGCTTCTTCTGCGGTTCCTGTGCCGTCATCAAGCGCTCGGCGCTGGACGAGATCGGCGGCATCGCGGTGGAGACGGTCACCGAGGATGCCCACACCTCGCTGCGGCTGCACCGCCTTGGCTACACCTCCGCCTATATCCGCATCCCCCTGGCGGCGGGGCTGGCCACCGAGAGTCTCTCCGCCCACATCGGGCAGCGCATCCGCTGGGCGCGTGGCATGGTGCAGATCCTGCGCCTGGACAACCCCCTGTTTGGCAAGGGGCTCAACCTGGGGCAGCGGCTCTGCTACTTCAACGCCATGCTGCACTTCCTGTCGGGCATACCGCGTCTCATCTTCCTGACGGCGCCGCTCGCCTTTCTGATCCTGCACGCCTACATCATCTACGCCCCGGCGGCGGCCATCGCCCTCTACATGCTGCCGCACATCTTCCACAGCGCCCTGACCAACTCCCGGCTGCAGGGCAAGGTGCGCCACTCCTTCTGGGGCGAGGTCTACGAGACGGTGCTGGCCTGGTACATAGCCCGGCCGACCACGGTGGCACTGTTTGCACCCCACAAGGGCAAGTTCAACGTCACCGCCAAGGGGGGCATGACGGAGGAGGTGTATCTGGATCTGGCGGTCTCCAGGCCCTATCTGATCCTGATCCTGCTCAACCTGTGCGGGTTGGGCTTTGGCATCTGGCGCATCGCCACCGGCCCGGCCGACGAGGTGTTGACCCTGATCCTCAGCATGCTGTGGACCCTCTACAACATGACCATACTGGGGGGGGCTCTGGCGGTGGCGTTCGAGTCGCGTCAGGTGCGCACCAATCCCAGGGTGGAGATGGTGATGCCGGCGGCCATCAAGCTGGCCAACGGCCACCTCTACCCCTGCACCGTCAAGGACTACTCCAATGGCGGGGTGGGTGTCCTGCTCGAGGATCCCCTGCCCCTGGCCGACAAGGACAGGGTCTGGTTGCTGCTGCGCAATGGCCAGCGGGAGCAGGCCTTCGCCGCCAAGGTGCAGCGGGTGTTCGGCCGCAAGCTGGGGCTGGAGCTGGCGCCCATGGATCAGACCGAGCACATCGCCTTCATCCAGTGCACCTTTGCCCGGGCCGACACCTGGTCCCTGTGGCAGCAGCGCCTCGGCAAGGATCGTCCGCTACACAGCCTGCTCGACATCACGCAGCTCGGCTGGGGGGCTTACTGGCGCCTGGCGCGCGCCTCACCCATAGGGTTTGTTTGTATCCTGCTTGAGAAGCTGGTTCGCTGGCTGCTCTCTTTCGTTCCACGTCGCGTCTCGCCGGGTTTTCGGTCCGGGGCTCCGACCACACAGACAGTGAAAGGATGATGAAACCACAACGCTACCTTGTCCCTCTGCTGCTGATGACGCAGAGTGCGCTGGCCGCCGAGGCCAGCGGCCCCCTGCCACCCGTGCCCGCGCCGGTGCGCAGTCAGGCGCTGAGTTTCGAACAGATGTCCTCGACCCCGGGCACCCTCTCCCTGCGCGGCAACGCACCGGACGGCCAGGCGGACTTCACCGTGCGGCGTGACGAGGTGGTCACCCGGGCCAGCCTGGATCTCGACTTCACCCCGTCCCCCTCCTTGTTGCCGCTGCTCTCCCAGATCAAGGTCTACCTCAATGACGAGCTGATGGGGGTTACCGCCCTCACCAAGGCGCAGATGGGGGAACGTACCCATGCCCGCATCGAGCTGGATCCGCGCTACGCCAAGGATTTCAACCGGATCAAGGTGAGCTTCGTCGGCCATTACCAGAAGGTGTGCGAGAACCCGGCGAGCGATACCCTGTGGCTCAACGTCAACCGGGACAGCAAGCTGAACCTGCAACTGCAGACCTTGCCGGTGCGCAACGAACTCTCCTTCTTCCCCATGCCTTTCCTCGACGTGCGGGACGATGGCAAGCTGATCCTGCCCATGGTGTTCAGCGGCACTGTTCCGCTCCTGCAGCAGCAGGCGGCGGCCGTGCTGGCGTCCTGGTTCGGTACCAAGGCGCAGTGGCGGGGTCAGCACTTCCCCGTGCTCATCAACCAGTTGCCGGATCGCAACGGGGTGATCTTCGCCACCAATGACGCGCGTCCCGATTTCCTGGTCGACTACCCCAAGGTGAAGGGGCCCACCATCGACATGATCAGCTCCCCCGACAACCCCTATGTGAAGCTGTTGCTGATCCTGGGACGGGATCAGCAGGATCTGCTGACTGCGGCCAGGGGGCTGGCCCAGGGAGAGGTGCTGCTGCGGGGTCAGAGCGTGCTGGTGGACGAGGTGAAGCCACTGGCTCCGCGCCAGCCTTATGATGCCCCCAACTGGGTGCGGCTCGATCGCAAGATGCGGTTCGACGAGCTGACGGATTATCCGGGCCAGCTGCAGGCCACGGGCAGCCGGCTCTGGCCCATGAACCTGACGCTGCGCCTGCCGCCGGATCTCTATCTGCTAGGTGCCAATGGCATCAAGACGGAACTCAAGTACCACAATACGGCGCCGACCCGGCGAGATGGCTCCCGCCTGGATGTAGCGGTCAACGGCCAGTTCATGAAGTCGTTCCCGCTCGAACCGGGTGAGGCCAAGAGTGAGCAGTTGCTCACCCTGCCGCTCTGGTTCGCCGCCGATAACGATGCCACGGCGCTGCGCATGCCCGGGCTCAAGACCACTCAGGCCAACAGCCTGAGCTTCTCGTTTGAATATGCCAAGGAGATGATGGGGGGGAATGAGGACGGTCGCTGCGATCTGGTGATGCCCCCCGCCCATCAGGTACGCATCGATGAGGGCTCAACCATCGACTTCACCGGCTATCGCCACTTCATCGAGATGCCGAACCTCAGGGCCTTCGCCTATGCGGGCTTCCCGTTCAGCCGGATGGCGGATCTCGCCGACAGCCAGGTGGTCATGCCCGCCAGGCCGCACCCGGCGCAGATCACTACCCTGCTCGATGCCGTGGGGGCCATCGGGGCCGAGACCGGTTATCCGGCCCTCTCCCTGCGAGTCCGGGATGATTGGGAGCAGGCCCGCACCGCTGATCTGGATACCCTGCTCATCGGCACCCTGCCTGAGGAGTTTCAGGGGGATCTGGCGCCAGATGCCCTGCTGCAGTCCACCCGCAGCTGGGTCAACGAGCCGACTCGCCAGCATCAGGGGGATCTGCTGCACAGCATGGCCGATCGCCAGCCTCAGGCCAGGGTCGGCATGACCGGCAACCGCGCCATCGCCGTCATCCTGGGTCTGCAGTCGCCGACCCACGAGCAACGCAGCCTGGTAGCCCTGCTGGCCGACGGCCCGGCGGGGGTCAAGCTGCTCAACGACACCCTGCAAAACACCACCCTGCGTGGCCAGGTCGCGGGGTCGGTGGCCATTATCCGGGAGTCCGGAGTGAAGAGTCTGGCGGTCGGGGATCGTTATGAGGTGGGCTATCTGCCCTGGTGGGAGCGCATCTGGCAACTGTTTGCCGAGTATCCGCTGCGCCTTGCCGGACTGACGCTGCTCTGCATGCTGGTGCTGGGCTGGGGCCTGCGGGTGCTGCTGGCCGGTGCCAGCCGTCGCCGCCTGAAGGAAGACTAAGAGATGACTCAGATGAAAAATGCCTGTGGCGCCCTGCTGCTCTGGGCCCTGTGTACCCTGCCTGCCCTGGCGGCTTGTGACTGGCCCGAGTGGGACTATTTTCGCCAGCACTACATCAGCGAGGAGGGGAGAGTGATAGACCCTGCCGACGGTCGGCGGATCACCACCTCCGAGGGCCAGAGCTACGGCCTCTTCTTCGCTTTGGTCAACAACGACAGGGAGACCTTCGCCCGTCTGCTCGACTGGACCGAGCGGCGGCTCGCCCGCGGGGATCTGACCGGCTTCCTGCCCTCCTGGCTCTGGGGTCAGCGAGAAGATGGCAGCTGGGGCGTGCTGGACGAGAACAGCGCGTCCGACTCGGATCTCTGGATAGCCTACAGCCTGCTCGAGGCGGGCCGTCTGTGGGACAACCACAGCTACGAATCCATCGGCACCCTGCTGTTGCGGCGCATCGCCCGGGAGGAGGTCGCCACCGTCCCCGGTCTCGGCCCCGTGCTGCTGCCCGGCGCCCACGGCTATACAGGGGAGGGGCGCTGGACCCTGAACCCGAGCTACCTGCCGCCCCAGTTGCTGGCCCGCTTCGCGGCGCTGCAGGGGCCCTGGCGCGAGATGCGTGGGCAACTGCCGAGGCTGCTGCAGGAGAGCGCACCCCTGGGCTTTGCCCCCGACTGGGTTGACTGGCAGGGGGAGAAGGGGTGGCAGGTGACGACGGACAAAGGCCCCCAGGGCAGCTATGACGCCATCCGCGTCTACCTCTGGCTCGGCATGCTGAACGACGAGGATCCCGCCAAGGCGCCCCTGGTGGCACACTTCACCCCCATGCTGGAGAGCACGGCGGCCCTTGGCGCCGTTCCCGAGCGGGTCGACACCCGGAGCGGCCAGGCTCAGGGGCGGGGACCGGCCGGCTTTGCCGCCGCCCTGTTGCCCCTCTCTCAGGGACAGCCGATGCTGGCCACCCTGCGTGAGCAGGTGAAACGGCATGGTGAGCAGGCCGACGCCTATTACGGCAGCGTATTGACCCTGTTTGGTGCCGGCTGGGATCAGGGTCGCTATCGCTTCGCCGCGGACGGCACCCTGCAACCAGGCTGGAGCGAGTCATGCCAAGCAGATTGACCCTGGGTTGCCTGCTCGTCGGCCTGATGGGCGGTACCCTGGCTCAGGGGGCGGTGCAACCGGTGTCGTGGTTGCTGGAACAGGTCCGGATCGGGGAGGCCCGCGGGCGGGAGGATCTCGTCAGCAACAGTCTCTACTCCCTCTCCCTGGTGGAGCCCAATCACCCGGAACTGCTGGCGGCCCAGGCGCGCCAGGCCCTGCGTCAGGGCAAGACCAGGGAGGCCGGGGAGTTGCTCGCCCGGCTCGGCAAGCAGGATCCCGACTCTGCGCTCTATCGCCAGGGCATGGCCAATCTCGCCCTGAGCGATCCGGCCCGGCGCCAGCAGTTGCAACAGGCGAGGCTGCTGACCAGCGCCGGTCGACTGGAGGAGGCTGAACGTCTCTATCGAAGCCTGTTCGCGGGGGACAGGCCCCCCAATCTCGAGGTGGCGGTGGAATATGCCCTGCTGCAGATGCGCATCCCCGCCATGAAGGCAAAGGGCATGGCGACGCTGGAGAGCCTGAACCGGCAATATCCGGGTGAGCCACGGGTGCGCAGCGGGCTGGTCCGCCACTACCTGGCCGACGGGCGGCGCCAGCAGGCTCTGGGGCTGCTGCGCGAGATGGCGCAGGATGACAACAGCCGCGGGGAGGCGGCCGCGATCTGGCTCGCTGACATCGAGGCCATGCCGGTCGGCCCCCGGAGCATCGACGAATTGAAGCAATACATCCCCCTCTTCAGTACCGAGATGGAGGCCGACAAGGCCGAGGCGCTGCTCGCGACCCAGGAAGCGCAGTGGGCCTCTCCGGCCTATCGCTCCCGTCAGTTGGCGCTGGTCCGTACCGCCAGCGGCGGGGCCACCATCGCCGAGCTGCAGCGGGCCCTCGCCGTCAATCCCGGGGATCCCGAACTCATGGGGGCCCTGGGTCAGGCTTATTCCCGCAACGATCAGCGCGCGCTCGCCATCACCCAGTTCGAGCGGGTGCTGCGCCATCCCGATGTGACCGACAAGGACAAGTGGGCCAGCCTGCTGACCACCAACCGCTACTGGCTGCTGGTCAACCAGGGTTCCCAGGCCTTGGCGCAGCAGCAATGGGAGGCGGCGGCGACCCGCTATCGCAGCGCCATCGCCCTGGATGGCAAGGAGCCTGAAGCCTGGCTCGGATTGGGAGACAGTGAGCGGGGTCGTCATCGCGACGGCGAGGCCGAGCTCGCCTATCGCAAGGCCTTCGCCATGCCGGGCGCCCGTGATCGGGCCCTGGCCCGGCTGTTCGATCTCTACAAGGGGCAGGATCCGGCGCGGGCACTGGCCCTGCTGGATCAACACGGGAGTGCAGCCCTGCAGGCCGAGGGCAAGCGGCTCAAGGCCGAGCTGTTGCAGGAGCAGGCCGATCAGCTCGACAAGGCCGGCAAGCTGCCCCAGGCCCTGACCCAGCGCCAGGAGGCGCTGCGGCTGCTGCCGGATGATGTCTGGCTGGCCTATCGGGTCGCCGCCACCCAGGCCCGTCTCGGGGATGTTGCTGGCGGGGAGCGGTTGCTGCGGGGGCGGTTGGCGGCGCAACCACAGAACGACAGCCTGCGCTACGCCACTGCCCTCTACCTGTCGGGGCAGGATCAGTCATCTCAGGCCCGCGCCGTGCTGGCCGAAGTGCCGGCTGCGCGTTGGTCGGCTGACATGCAGGAACTGGATCGCCGCCTCGCCCGTGGCGAGCGGCTGGCCAACGCCAGGCAACTGCACCTGGAGGGGGATGAGGCGGGCGCCGAGCGCCTGCTGCAGCCGTTGCAGCCCGATGATGAGGTGACCCTGATGCTGGCGAGCTGGGCCGCGGAGCGGGGGGATGTCGCCGGGGCAGAGCGCCATTACCGCGCGGTGCTGGCGCACGCGCCGCAGCAGCCCGAGGCCAGGCTTGGCATGGCTGAGCTGGCCCAGACCAGGGGAGATGTGGCTGAGGCTCGCCACTGGCTGCCGGCCTGGCCGGTCAGCCCGCTGCCGGCGGACGAGTTCAACTACTACCGCCGGGTGGCAAACCTCTATCAGGCGCTGGGGGAGGGGGAGACGGCGCGGGCCATCTTCACCGGCTACGAACCCCTGGTGTCGACGCAGCCGGCCTCCCAGCAGACGGCCCTGTTCTGGCGGGATGCCGCCCGTCAGCGCTTCGCCACCGGCGACGCCGAGGGGGCCCTGGCGCGGGATCGCAAGGGGCTGGTGGCGGCGGGCCTCTCTCCCCGCGAGGATCTGGATGAGGGCGCCCTGACCGCGCTCGCCCGCAGCCGTGACGGCGAGGAGTGGCTGGCCTCCGGGCTGCGCGGGGATCTGGACAGTCACTATCGACAGCAGCAGACCACTGTCTCCCTCGACAGCGACTACTGGGGGTCCAGCGGTACCGGCGGCGTCTCCGACCTGCGGGCCCTGACCCAGATGGTGCAACTGGATACCCCCCTGGCTGGCGGCACCGCCTTTGGCCGCCTCGAGCTGGTGGACATGGATGCGGGCCGGCTGCCGGCCTCTCCCTACCGGGAGGAGTTCGGCACCTGCGCCGCCCGTGATTGCAGTGGGCAGGAACATCAGCAGAGCCGGGGCACCACCCTGGCGGCGGGCTGGCACAAGGGGGCCTGGGCCTTCGATCTCGGCACCACGCCGCTCGGCTTCGAGGTGGTGGACTGGGTCGGTGGCGCGACGGTAACGGGAGACTGGCGCGAGCTGGGGTGGGGGCTCACCCTCTCCCGGCGGCCTGTCAGCAGCTCGCTGCTCTCCTATGCGGGCACGGTGGATCCGGGGACCGGCATCAGCTGGGGCGGGGTGCGGGCGAACGGGGTTCGCCTCGATCTCAGCCATGATCTGGGGGGCGCCGTCGGCTTCTGGGGCAGCGCCCAGCAACACCTGCTGACGGGCAAGAACGTGCCGGACAACTGGCGCACCCGGCTCATGGGGGGCGGCTACTACAAACTCATCAACGAGACGAACCGCCGGGCCAGCGTGGGGCTCAGCACCATGCTGTGGCATTACCAGCAGGATCTGAGCGGCTACACCCTGGGGCAGGGGGGCTATTACAGCCCGCAAGGGTACTTCTCGTTCTCGGTGCCGGTCAGCTACCGGCAGCGCACCCCTGACTGGTCATGGGAGCTGGGGGGATCGGGATCCTGGTCCCGCTCCCGTACCGACGACAGTCGCCGCTACCCCCTGGAAGGCCTGTTACCCACCGGACTGCCGGACAGGAATGCGCCGGTGCAGGGGGGCAGCAGCAGCGGCTTCGGCTATACCCTGAACGCCATGGTGGAGCACCGCCTGACCGAGCACTGGCGCATCGGCGGGCGGATCGACATCCAGCAAGCGGATGACTATGCCCCCAGCCATGCCACCCTCTTCCTGCGCTACACCTTCAAGCCCTGGCAGGGGGATCTCGACATGCCACCCCGACCGCTGACTCCCTACGCGGACTTCGACTGACAGGAGCGCCCGATTTCTTCGGGCGCCCTTATTTCAGATAGGAGCGCAGTACCCTCACCACCTGATCCAGATCCTCCAGCCGCTCGGCCGGGGTCGCTTCCGCCGCCCCCAGATGCTCGCGCATGTGGCCTTCCAGCACCTCCAGCATCAGGCCGTTGACGGCACCGCGGATGGCGGCAATCTGCTGCAAGATGGCGGCGCAGTCCGTCTCCTGCTCCAGGGCACTCTCCAGGGCGCCGGTCTGTCCCTTGATGCGTCTGACCCGTGCCAGCAGCTTCTTCTTGTCGTGAACCGTGTGTGACATACAGGATCCTCTCGCGCATTAAAACTATACTGGGGTATAGTATATTGCATTGTCGCTCTCAGGAGAAATTCATGTCATCCCTCGCTTCATCCCACTGCCAGCAACCCGTCGTTCATGAAGGGAATCCGCTGGCCGAACAGAAAACCCGCTGGGCCGTACTGCTCACCCTCATCATGATGGTGGCGGAAATCGGCGGTGGCTGGTTCTACAACTCCATGGCGCTGCTGGCGGATGGCTGGCACATGAGCTCCCACGCCCTTGCCCTCGGCCTCTCCGTCGTGGCCTATCGTGCCGCCCGTCACTTCGCCCGGGATCACAGATTCAGCTTCGGTACCTGGAAGATAGAGGTGCTGGGAGGCTTCAGCAGCGCCCTGCTGCTGGTGGGGGTGGCGGGTCTGATGCTGTTCGAGTCGGTGGCCCGGCTGCTGGATCCCAGCCCTATCCACTATCAGCAGGCCATCGGCATCGCCATCGGCGGCCTGTTGGTGAACCTGGCCTGCGCCTGGTTGCTCAAGGACGATCACGGCCATCACCACGGTCACGGCCATCATCATGACCATCATGACCACCATGACCACCATGACCATCATGGTCATCACCACCACGGCCATCAGGATCTGAACCTGCGTGCCGCCTATCTTCATGTGCTGGCGGATGCGGCGACCTCGGTGCTGGCCATCTTCGCGCTGGTGGGGGGCATGCTGTGGGGAGCCGACTGGCTGGATCCCCTGATGGGCATAGTGGGGGCCGTGCTGGTGGCGATCTGGGCCCGGGGGTTGCTGAGGGACACGGGTCGCGTGTTGCTGGATGCGGAGATGGATGCCCCCCTGGTGGCGGAGATCCGCGAGGTGATAGCCGAGCTGCCTGACGCCGAGATCCGCGATCTGCACGTCTGGCGGGTGGGGCAGGTGCAATATGCGGCCGTGCTGTCGCTGCGGATGGCGGTCCCCATCCCGGCACAGGCGATCCGTGAACGGCTCGCCATCCACGAGGAGCTGGTGCACCTGACCATCGAAATCGCTCAGGGATAGGAAGTAGGATGGCGCCCGGTGCCTATCCCGGGGCCTTGATTCAGTGCGGCGGGCGTTCATTCTCCCCTTTGGCCTGATCCTGCCAGAGTGAGTCCAGCATCAGTTTGAGCAGCAGCCCTGGTGGGTCATCCAGCAGCCGGCCGGGTTCCAGCAGCAGGTGACCGTCGGCGCGAAAGCCCAGGCTGGCGTGGGTCGCTCCCTCGTCATCCAGGATCTGGATGATGCCGATCAGGGTTCCCCGCTCACCGGGCTGACAGCGCAGCCGCAGTTCGCGCGGCTCACCCAGCAGGGTGAAGGCCCGGCAGAGGGGCGGCGTCTCTTCGTAATCGGGCCAGCTGAAGAAGTGATACTGCTCGGCGAGTCCCCCGGCCTGCTGACAGAATTGGTGAAACAGCTGGGCAATCCCCTGATACTCCTGATCCAGCCGCTTCGCCTGCTCCTCGATCCGTTTCATAGGTCATGACTCCTTGCTATCCATTTGATCGGAAATTGATTTTTTCCGGCATGAACCCGTCGTTCTGCTGGTATGGGCCCAAAGCGGGGGCGGGTCTGTGAGCGCGATCCAATTTTCGTTATGAAAACGTTATCTTGTTGAAACAGGTTGGTTTTTTTTGCCCAGCCGCTCACATTTACAACAATCTCCGCTGATTAATATGGCATCGCTCGGTTACGACCGGGTACCTCGAGTATCGAGACCAACTACAGCGGGAATTATAAAAAAATGGATATGAAAAAGACCAAGGTGGCGCTGGTAACAGCCTCACTGCTCGCGCTTTTGTCAGGCTGTAACGACAACAGTTCTTCACCCTCCACCCCTCCGACTCCTCAGGATGAGCCCGTCGCTCGTCTGCCCAATGTGCAACCTCCGGCCGAGCAACTGGTGGCCGGTCCCAATCAGGCGGTGATCGCCCTGGTCGACACCCAGAGCAGCGCGGCCCGTGGCGTCGACGGTCCCTTCGCGGGTCACAGCCTGCACCTGTGGAACAACGATGCCTGCAACGCAACGGCAGAGGCAGGTCTCAATACAGGCTGGGATGACAAGAGCAAGACGCCGTCAGCGGCAGACAGCTTCGGCCCGGCCTGGGTGGTGCCGCTCAGCAAGATGGAAGGCTGCATCAACTTCATTGCCCGCAACGGCGATCTGGCGAACCTGACCGGCAGCGACATGAAGGTCATCTTCAGCGATCACCCGGATCGCACCGTGGCCATCGTCGCGGGCAAGAACGAGATCTTCGGCAGCCGTGCCGAGGCCTTCACCGCCGCCTTCGGCGTGGCGGGAGCCAGTGCCCACCTGATCGACGGCAACACCCTGATCTGGCAAGGGGGCAAGGACAAGCCCCATGTCCGTCTCTATTACACCGAGTCCGGCACCATAGCCGCCAACGGCGAAGGGGTATTCGACTTCCCCTACCTCAAGCTGACCCCGACCAGCCTCAGTGCCGAACAGCAGGCCAAGTATCCGCACCTCAAGGATGCCGCCGCTTTTGCCCTGCCGTCAGGGAAAGACCTCAAGCCCCTGCTCAAGGGAGAACTGGTGGCCATCGGCACCGATGCCGACGGCATTTTGCAGGGGGCGACCCTGGTGCAGAGCGCCGGTGCCCTCGATGCCCTCTACAGCGAAGCGGCCACCAAGCTGACTTACGGCGCCATCGTGGAGGGGGGCAATGTCACCTTCCGGCTGTGGGCGCCGACCGCGAAGTCGGTCAAACTGGCGCTGTTCGACGAGCAGCACAACGCCATCGGCGAGCGCGCCATGACACAGGACGAGGCCAGCGGCAGCTGGAGCGTGCAGGGGGGCAGCGATCTGGTGGGCAAATACTATCGCTATGACATCCAGGTCTATCATCCGGTCAGCCGCAAGCTGGAATCCTACCAGGTGACCGACCCCTACTCCCTGAGCCTGGCCATGAACTCCGAGTTCAGTCAGGTGGTGGATCTCGACGATCCTGCCCTGAAGCCCGATGGCTGGGACAGCCTGAAGGCGCCCCACAGCCAGCAGAATCCCGCCGATATCACCATCTATGAGGCCCATGTCCGGGATCTGACCGGCAATGACCCCTCGACCGATGAAGAGAAGCGTGGCAAGTTCCTCGGGCTGACCCAGCCCGACAGCGTCCCCGTCACTCACCTCAAATCCCTGGCCAAGAGCGGCGTCAGTCACCTGCACCTGCTGCCGGTGTTCGACATCGCTACCGTCAACGAGGATCCGGCCAAGGTGGCGAACATCAGCGATGACTTCAGCAAGCTGTGCGAGGTCAACGCCGAGGTCAAGAACTCCAAGTTCGCCAGCCACTGCGGCGGCGGTGAGACCATCGCGGCGGTGCTGGAAGATCTGCAAGCCAGCGACAGCAAGGAGAACCCTGTGGTGCAGGAGCTGTATGGCTATCTGCGCGGGGTGGACTCCTTCAACTGGGGTTATGACCCATACCACTACACCACCCCGGAAGGCTCCTACGCCACCAATGCGGAAGGGACGGCCCGGATCAAGGAGTTCCGCGAGATGGTCATGGCCATCAAGCAGAACATCGGCATGAACGTGGTGATGGACGTGGTCTACAACCACACCAACGAGGCCGGCCTCGGCCCCAAATCCGTGCTCGACAAGATAGTGCCCTGGTACTACCAGCGTCTGAACCCGGAGACCGGCTCGGTGGAGAACTCCACCTGCTGCTCCAACACGGCGCCGGAACACGCCATGTTCGCCAAGCTGATGGATGACTCCCTGGTCACCTGGGCGCGAGACTACAAGATCGATGCCTTCCGCTTCGACCTGATGGGCCACCACCCGAAAGATCAGATGGTGCAGGCCCTGGCCGAGGTGAAGAAGGTCAACCCGGACATGTACTTCTACGGCGAGGGCTGGAACTTTGGCGAGGTTGCCGATGACAAGCGCTTCGTGCAGGCGACCCAGAAGCACCTGGCTGGCACCGGTATCGGCTCCTTCTCCGACCGGCTGCGGGATGCGGTGCGTGGCGGCAGCCCGTTCGACGGCGGTGACGCCATCCGCAAGACCCAGGGCTTCGGCAACGGCGCCCTGGTGGATGCCAACGAGGTGGACGGCGTCGATCTCGCCACCGCCCTGCACCAGTCCGACCTGGTGCGCCTCGGCATGGCGGGCAACCTCAAGGAGTTCGTGCTGACCGACAAGGATGGCGTGCCGAAGAAGGGGGCAGACATCGACTACAACGGTCAGAGCGCGGGCTATGCCCAGGATCCGACCGAAATCCAGAACTATGTCGACAAGCACGACAACCAGACCCTGTTCGACAACCTGGTCTACAAGGCGCCAGCAGGGGCCGATCTGGTGCGGATGCAAGGGGTATCGCTGGCCACCGCCATGCTGGGACAGGGCATTCCCTTCACCCATGCCGGGGTCGAACTGCTGCGCTCCAAGTCCATGGAGCGGGACAGCTATGACTCCGGCGACTGGTACAACCGGGTCGACTACACCCTCGGCGACAACAACTTCGATAAAGGCTTGCCACGCAAGGATAAAGACGGCGACAACTACCCCTTGATCGAGCAGGTGCTCGGCCAGCACGCCAAGCCGGGCTCGGCCGAGATGCAGCAGATGGTCAGCTTCTACCAGGAGCTGTCCGAGTTGCGTCAATCCTCCCGCCTGCTGCGTCTGGGCAGCGGTGCCGAGGTGATCAAGCGGGTCGACTTCCGCAACACCGGGCCGGATCAGACCCCGGGCCTCATCGTGATGACGGTGGATGATGGCAGCAAGGCTGGCGCGGATCTGGATCCGGCCATCGACGGTCTGGTGGTGATGATCAACGCCACCAGCCAGAGCCAGACCATCGGCGACTTCCGTGACGGCGACGATCAGCCCATCGACCTCTCCGGCATGGTGCTGAGTGGTAAGCATCGCGGGGTCGACAGCATCGCCAGTGGCGCTGCCGTGGGGAACGGTGAGCTGACCCTGGGAGCCTGGTCTGCTGCCGTCTTCGTCAAGCCGCAGAACGGTGCCCAGGGCGCAGGCCTGCCGGTGAGCAAGAAGACGGATCTGAGCACCCTGCCTCCCTTCGGTGATACCGAGGTGTTTGTCCGCGGTTTCCTGGGGGCCTGGGATCCGGTCAACAAGATGAACTTCAGTGGCAACTATACCTATGAGTTCACCACCGACGTGACGACGGATCAGCTGGGAACGACTCAGGTGAAGATCGCCGGCAGCGACTGGGGTGGTCCCGTCAACTACGGCAAGTGCAGTGATACTGACCAGCTGGCGACCGGCCAGGTCAGTGCGCTCTGTGCCAATGGCGGGGATCTGCCGTTCAATGTCGACAAGGCGGGCAGCTACAAGTTCGTCTTCACCGCCATGAACAAGGACAAGCCGACCTTGAGCGTCAGCTACACCGAGCCGGTGCAGAGCTGCAAGGTGCTGGATACCGTCGCCGGTAATCCGCTCGGCTTCCCGCTCTATGTGCGCGGCAGTCTGAGCGACTGGAACGCACAGCCGACCTATCAGCTGAACTACAAGGGGATGGAGGGCAATCTCGCCATCTATCAGGCCGCCTTCAACTACGCGGGCAGCTTCGACTTCAAGTTTGCCAACGACGACGGCAACTGGAGCAAGCAGTTCTTCGTCAAGGATGCCGGTGGCACCCTGATCGCCCTGGAGCCTGAGCAGTCCTATCCGCTGCAGCACGGCGATGGCGGCATGGGCAACAACAGCATGACTCTGGCCCAGGGCCTGTGGAGCTTCTTGGTCAAGGTCGATCCGACCAAGACCTCTGGCGAGGTGGGTACCGTCATCGTCCAGGAGTGCAGCGCCAAGTAAGCAACCCCATCGAGCCCTGGGCTGACTCGGCACCCCAGGGTTGAATTCCACCTCGCCAAGGGTGGGATAACTCCGAGAGAGTAAGCAAAGCGCGACTGCCGACCGGCAGCCGCGCTTTTTCTTTGTCGTGGTGGGCGAGGCAATAAAAAAGCCGCCCTGCTGGGGCGGCTGTTGGTTGTACCGTTAACGGCCAGCTTAGCGCTTGCGCAGCAGGCGCAGGGCGTTGGCGGTGACCAGGGCGGTGGCGCCGGTATCGGCGAGCACGGCAATCCACAGCCCTGTGATGCCGAGCAGGCTGGTGACCAGGAAGATGGCCTTGAGCCCCAGCGCCAGCGCTATGTTCTGGTGGATGTTGGCCAGTGCCGCCCGCGACAGCCGGATCATGGCGACCAGGCCGCCGAGCTGGTTGTGGGTCAGGGCCGCATCGGCGGTCTCCAGCGCGACGTCGGTGCCGCCCCCCATGGCGATGCCGATACTGGCCCGCTTCATGGCCGGCGCGTCGTTGATGCCGTCGCCGATCATGGCTACCTTGCGGCTGCTGGCGAGCAGACCAATCTCCTCTACCTTGCCTTCCGGCAGCAGGCCCGCGCGCCAGTCCATGCCCAGCTCGGTGGCGATCGCCTCGGCGGCGCGCGGGTTGTCGCCGGTCAGCATGATGCTCTGCAGTCCGAGCTGGTTGAGCTCTTGCAAGGCCGCCGCCGCTTCCGGCCGGATCTGGTCCCGCAGCGCCAGCAAGGCTGCCGGGGCGGCATCAGGCTGACCGAGCACCACCACCGTCTTGCCCTGGCGCTCCAGGGTGGCGATCCGGGCATTGAGGTCATTGCTCAGCGAGTCAATCCGGCTTGGCGCCAGCAGTTGCCAGAGAGTGCCGTCGATGCGCCCCTCCACCCCCATGCCGGGGAGGGCGCGCAGATCGCTTGCTGTGGCCAGGCTCAGCCCCTGCTCGTTCGCTGCCGCCACCACGGCGCGGGCCAGGGGGTGGTGGGATCCCTGCTCGATGGCGGCGGCCAGCGCCAGCAGTTCGGTCTGTGGCTGGCCATTGAGGCTGATGAAGTCGGTCAGCTGCGGTTTGCCCAGCGTCAGGGTGCCGGTCTTGTCAAAGGCCACCGTATCGATGTGGGCCAGCCGCTCCAGGGCCGCCCCGCCCTTGATGAGGGCCCCCTGCCGGGTTGCCGCCGCCAGGGCCGAGGTAACCGCCGCCGGGGTGGAGATCACCAAAGCGCAGGGGCAGCCGATGAGCAGCAGCGCCAGGGCGCGATAGATCCACTCGTCCCAGCTCTGGCCGAAGGCCAGCGGTGGCACCAGCATCACCAGCAGGGCGACCAGCATCATGGCCGGGGTGTACCAGCGGCTGAAGCGGTCGATGAAGCGCTCGATGGGGGCGCGCTGGCTCTCGGCCTCCTCGATGAGGTGCAGGATGCGGTCGATGGCGTTGTTGCCGGGCTCGGAGACCACCTCCAGGCGCAGCACCCGATCCGCCGCCAGACTGCCGGCGGGCACCTTGTCCCCCTGACGGCGCTCCACCGGGATGGATTCGCCGGTCAGGGCGCTCTCGTCAAACGCACCGAGCTCATCGAGCAGACGGGCGTCGGCGGGGAGGCGGGCACCCGGGGCGATTTCGATGATATCGCCGGGACGCAGCTCATCGGCACCAACCTCTTCCCGCACCTCGCCCTCGGCAGTGGTGCGGATGCGCAGCGCCTTGTCGGGCACCAGGGCCATCAGGGCGGTGACCCCGGCGCGGGCGCGACCGGCGGCGTAGGCCTCCAGGTGCTCCCCCAGCATGAAGAGCAGCAGCACCATGGCCGCTTCGGCGGTCTCCCCGAGGAAGAGGGCGCCGAGCGCCGCCACCGTCATCAGGGTCTCGATGGCGAAGGGGGAGCCGCTTCGGGTCAATGCCCACGCCTTGCGGGCGACGGGCCAGAGCCCCCAGAGTGTCGCCAGGGTAAAGAGCGGCTGGCCGAGCTGGGCCGGCAGCAGGGCGGCCACCCCCATCAGTGCGGCGAGCGACAGAGGCTGCCAATATCTGGTGAGCATGGCCATCTGTGGGCTGCGGCGTTTGGCGCTGTCGTCCCCGGGTTGAATTGCCCCCTTGAGCCGGAAGCCTGCAGCCAGCACGGCGGCGGTGACAGGGTCGGGGGAGAAGCCGGGGGCGAGATCCACCACCAGCTTCTCGGTGGCGAACAGCACGCGGGCCTGGGTGACACCTTCGACCCGGTTGACGGCCGTCTCTATCTTGCGAGCGCAGCTGGGGCAGTCCATCCCCAGCACCTGCCAGCTGTGGCGGCGACTGTCGCGGGTCGGGGCGGGCAGAGGGCCCTCGGTCACTGCTCCATGGGCGCGATGATCATGGTCGTGTGGATGGGAAGGCTTGCCTCCGGCGTCACGACCCCTGGGGGGGTCTTCATCCCCGGGTCCCTCGTCGACCCCGTGCGCCTGGTGATCCTGGGGCGCCGGGTTGGCGCAACCGCTGGCAGAGGCGACCTTGTCGCAGCAGTGGCTGTCGTGCATGTGCTGATAGGGGGTGGCCTTGCCGATGGCCTTGATGGGGGCGGCATGGGAATGGCTGCAGCAGGATTTGCTCATGATGAGTCCCTCTTGAGTGGATCCCGCCCCTGCGGGATCGCCTATGTCTGAGCCCAGTGTAAACCTTGGTGCTAAGTCCAAGGTCAAGCCCTTCTCTTTCCCACTCAGGCGGGACAGGCGAGACAGGGCCGCAACAAATCCCTCTTGTTAGCGGGTGTTTGTCCCCTGCCGCTGGGCCTATACTGGGAACCCTGGATCCCCCATCGATAATCAAGGACCTAACATGAGCAATACCGTCACCCTGCAAGGCAACCCCGTCTCCGTCTCCGGCCACTTCCCCGTTGCCGGTGAGCAGGCCAAGCCCTTCTCCCTGGTTGCTGGCGATCTGTCCGATGCGACCCTGGCGACCTTCGCCGGCAAGCGCAAGATCCTGAACATCTTCCCGAGCGTCGACACCCCGACCTGCGCCACTTCCGTACGCAAGTTCAACGAGCAGGCCAGCGCCCTGAGCAACACAGTGGTGCTGTGCATCTCCGCCGATCTGCCGTTCGCCCAGGCCCGTTTCTGCGGCGCCGAGGGGCTGGACAAGGTAGTGAACCTCTCCACCCTGCGTGGCGTCTCCTTCCTGCAGGACTACGGCGTGGCCTTCTCCTCCGGTCCCCTGGTGGGCCTGGCTGCCCGTGCCATCGTGGTGCTGGATGAGCACGACAAGGTGCTGCACAGCGAGCTGGTGGCCGAAGTCGCCGACGAGCCGAACTACGCCGCTGCCCTGGCCGCTCTGGCCTAAGTGCCGACAGCCAAGCGCTGAACAAGAGAAGGCCCGCCAATTGGCGGGCCTTTTTTATGTGTCGTCAATGGCTTGGACTAACTGTTGTGCAGAGCGAGGGCATTGTTCAGGTGCTTCAGGAAGGCGTCATCGGGATCGTCCTGGATCACCAGCAAACCCAATTCGGTTGCCTGCGCAGCAGAGAGTTGGCCGGACAAGAGGGCATTGATGCCCGCCTCGCTGGTCAGCATTATCCTGTCCTGCCTGGCGGGCCCCTCGGTGTGGGTCTGCAACAGCAGGCTCTCCTTGCCCCGAACCCTGGACCAGAGCCCGGAGTCCACCAACAGGATGGAGACATTGCCCGGCAATTCGCCATCTTTGAGCGAGCCTTTCAGCTGGTTGAGCCACTGGTAGCTTCGGCTGAACCCATCTGGCCCGGTTATCTTGGGCACAGGGTCGAGTTTCCGATCCGAAATGGCCGCCGCCGTGGCCATGGCGACATCGAGTGAACCAGGCCAGCGCTGCTCGAAGGGATTTGGGTAGATGGCGTCATAGCCACAGGCCATGGCCACGGGGAGAGGCCCCGTGGCCAGGGTGCAGAGCAGCAGCCTGATCGCAAGTCTGTTCATGGCCTCACCACCTAGGGGATCACAATGTTGAACCAGAAGTTGAACTTGTCGAGCATGCCGACGAACTCGCTGAACTGCTTGGCATCCCCGGTGATCGTGACCTGGCCGCTGGCGATCTCCTGCTCCAGGGTGGTCTGTCCAAGCTGGATGTCATCCAGCACCTTCTTGGTCAGGGTCACTGTGGTATCCGGCTTGTCGGCATAGCGGGTGCTGTGGTTCAACACCGCATTCTCGATATTCAGCGAGTGTTTCTCATTGATATCCGTGAAGTCGATGTTGATGGTCATCTTCTTGCCCGCTGCTCTTTCCGGGTTCAGACGCACCGCCAGATAGTCGAACAGCATGCTGGGCGGCATGGCGCGAATGGTATCGGGTGATGCCGTGTTGGTACCACCTGCATTCGGTACGCCATTGCGCAGTTCATAGGCACCCTGCAGGTAGACGGAACGCCAGGGGCCGGACTCGGCCTGATAGCCAAGCTGCTCCAGGGTATCGGCCAGCAACAGCTTGCCTTCCTTGCTGTCGGGGTTGGCGAACACCAGATGCTTGAGCACCTCGGCGACCCAGCGATATTCCCCCTTGTCGAAGGAGGCCTTGGCCTTCTTCAGCACCTCGGCTTCGCCCCCCATGAACTCTATGTATTTGGGGCCCACCATTTCCGGCGGCAGGTTGTCCAGATCGGACGGATTGCCCGAATACCAGCCCATGTAACGCTGATAGATGGCGCGGCTGTTGTGGCGCAAGGTGCCGTAGTAGCCACGGTTCGGCCAGAAGTTTTCGAGCTCCGGCGGCAGCTTGATCTGTTCGGAGATCTCCTCGCCCGTGTAGCCCATGTTCATCAGGCGTACCGACTGGTCATGGATGTACTTGTAGAGATCGCGCTGCTTCTTGAAGTAATCGATGATGTTGGCGTTATCCCAGCGCGGCCAGTGGTGGCTCTGGAACTTGACCTCGACCTGGTCGCCCCAGGTCTCGATGGTTTCATTCAGATAGGTCGACCACTTCAGCGCATCCCGTACCTGGGCACCGCGCAGGGTCAGGATGTTGTGCATGGTGTTGGTGGTGTTCTCCGCCATCCACAGCGCCTTGTGTTGCGGGAACCAGGTGTTCATCTCGGCGGGTGCTTCGGTGCCAGGGGTCATCTGGAAGACCATCTTGACGCCGTCGATGTCGAGCTCTTCACCCGTCTTGGCGATCAGCTTGGTGGGCAAGATCAAAGAGGGCTGACCGGTGGAGGTGGTCATGCCCAGACCGCCGTTGACGCCACCCTGGGCATTGCGGGGCAGCAGGGCGCCATACATGTAGACGGCGCGGCGCCCCATGGCATTGCCTGCGATCACGTTCTCGGAGACGGCATGTTCGGTGAAGCCTTCCGGGGCGATGATCTGCGCCTGATCACGTTCCTCCGGCGTGCTGAACAGCCCGGCGGCGCCACCATAGTGGTCAACGTGGCTGTGGCTGTAGACCACGGCCAGCACAGGGCGCTTGCCCTCTTTCTCGTTGATGAAGGCCAGGGCTGCCTTGGCGGTGTCTGGCGAAATGAGGGGGTCGAAGACGATCC
The DNA here is from genome assembly GCF_019218845.1 of Aeromonas sp. sif0611. Taxonomy (NCBI): domain Bacteria; kingdom Pseudomonadati; phylum Pseudomonadota; class Gammaproteobacteria; order Aeromonadales; family Aeromonadaceae; genus Aeromonas; species Aeromonas sp. sif0611. The sequence goes on from NZ_JAHUWU010000008.1 coordinate 43,661, forward strand.
AGCCCTTGTCGCCCTTGATGAAGGTGATGTTGGAGAGATCGAAACCACGGATCTGATAGATGCCATCGGTGACCTTGTACAGGCCGTACTGCATGGAAAGCTGGGCGTTGCGCCACAGACTGGGGTTGACGGTATCGGGGGCTGCCTTGTCCAGGCCTATGAAGGCCTTGTACTGCTCCAGATCCCAGACAACGTTGCCCTTGTCATCCTTGATGGTCAGGGTGTCCGGTTTGGCGATGAAGCCCCGCTTGGCATCGGTGAAGTCCTGCTTGTCGTTGAACGGCAGGCTGGCCTTGACGGCCTCGTTGGCCTTGATGGTGCTCTCGGTGGCCGGTTTGGTATCGACCAGGGCGAAGGCTGTGCCGGGGGGAAGACACAAGGCCGCAATCATCAGGGTCAACAGGCGTTTGGTAGGGGCTTTGGCGGCTGTCATCGATCTCACTCCTTGAATGGAACAACCCAAGAACTTTAATACAGGATCGTCGCTGCTGCGTCTTCGTTAGGCTTCGGTCAGTGCTTTGCTGAGGTTCTATGGGGAAGGACGGAAGGAATTTTTTACTTATGGGATGGCTCTGGCTAGACTTCGCCTCCCACTTCTTCTTGCCGCGTAGCCCCATGACCTTCAACGAACTCTCCCTCCATCCCACCCTGCTGGCTGCACTGCCTGCCGAGCTGAATACCCCGACCCGCATCCAGCAGCTTGCAATACCAGTGGCATTGGCGGGCCAGGATCTGCTGGCGCTGGCCCAGACCGGCAGCGGCAAGACCCTGGCGTTCGGCCTGCCACTGCTGCAGGGGCTGGACGCGGCCTCCGATCGGGTACAGGGGCTGGTGCTGGTGCCGACCCGGGAGCTGGCTACCCAGGTGAACGCAGCGCTGCAAGGGGTGGCCGAGGCGCTGGGGCTGCGCACCCTGACCCTGTGTGGCGGCGTGCCACAGGAGCAGCAACAGGCCGAGCTGGCCCTGGGGCCGCAACTGCTGGTGGCGACACCGGGGCGACTGCGGGACTTGCTGGCCCAGCGGCGGCTGGGCTTAAGCAACTTGCGCACTCTGGTACTGGATGAGGCGGATCGCCTGCTGGAGATGGGCTTCTGGCCCGATATCCAGTGGTTGTTGAATGCCATGCCGACGGAGCGACAGACCCTGCTGTTCTCCGCTACCCTGCCCCTCGAGCTGGAGAGCCTGGCTACCGATCTACTGACGAACCCGATCCGGATCGAGGCCAATCCGCTCAACAGTCTGGTGAGCGAGATCGAGGAGCGGCTCCATCTGGTCAACAAGAGCAGCAAGGTACCTGCACTGATCAGCCTGCTCAAGGCGCAAGACTGGCCCCAGGTGCTGGTGTTTATCAGCGCCAGGGACGATGCCGACGGGGTGGCCAGAAAGCTGGCCAAGGCGGGCATCGCGGTGGCCGCCCTGCACGGCGAGAAGGATCAAGGGGCGCGGGAGCAGGCGCTTGCCGATTTCAAGGGGGGCAAGGTACGGGTGCTGGTGGCCACGGATCTGATGGCGCGGGGCATCCACGTGGAGGCGCTGCCCGTGGTGATCAACCTGGATTTGCCTGCCAATGCCCCCGTCTATGTGCATCGCATCGGCCGCACCGCCCGCGCCGGGCAGAAAGGCCTCGCCCTCTCCCTGGTCTGCCATGGTGAGGCCGAGACGCTGGCGGCCATCCGCACCCTGACCGGTCGCGCGCTGCCGCTGGAGGGGCTTGAGGGCTTCCCGGTGACCGACCAGCCTGCGAGCGGGGAGGGCACGCGGGCCCCCCGGGACAAGCAGGCCAACCGCCGCACCCAGGCCAAGCGCAGCGTCAGGCAGTTCAAGGGCAAGGCCTAGGGGCGACGCTGCCCGGTTGGGCAGTATCAAAGGGCGCCTGTTTCGGTATGCTCCATGGAATGGACCATGGAGGATAGCGGATGACGACCCTGGTAATGGGGCCCCTGCTGGGGCTCGAATCGGAGACACAATACAGCATCTGTTTCCTGGCGGTGGCGGGCTTCAAAGGGGCCAGCGTCAAGATCAATGGCAAGCTGCTGAGCGCCAGCAAGCAGGCGGATACCCCCAGAGGGGTGTTCTGGCGCGCCGTCTGGTCGGCGACCCCCAAGGCCCTGGCCAGCACGGTCGACTACGAGATCCTGCTGGACGGTGTGTCCGCCCGGGATCTGGCCGGGGCCAGCCAGTGGCAGTTTCATCTGCCGGGGCAGGAGGAGCGGGTGCGCATCGGGTATGCCTCCTGCAACGGTTTCTCCGACTTCAAGCTGCTCACCTCCACAACCCAGCCTTACGTGATGTGGGACAGGCTGGCCGCCGAGCACAGGGATCACCCCTTGTCGCTGCTGCTGATGGGCGGTGATCAGGTCTATGCCGACTCCCTCTGGACCTCGGTTCCGACCCTGAAGGCCTGGAACGAGCTGGATCGGGTGGACAAGGTCAAGCGCAAGGCGACCCGGACCATGGTGGAACAGCTCGATCGCTTCTATTGCGAACTCTACTGTCGGCAGTGGAGCCGCCCCGAGGTGGCCACCATGCTGGCCCGGGTGCCGAGCGTCATGATGTGGGACGATCACGACATCTTCGATGGCTGGGGCAGCTATCCCGCCGACTTGCAGGACTGCGAGGTCTATCAGGCCATCTATGCCGCCGCCGCCAAGTATTTCCGGCTGTTCCAGCTGCGCTCCGCTGCCAATGTCTCCCTGCTGGATCCGGTGCACCTGACCCATCACTCCTGGCGATTGCGTTTTCGGGGCTACCAGATCCTGGCGTTGGACAACCGGGCGACCCGCAGCCAGAACCAGGTGATGAGCCGGGAGCAGTGGGATCAGATCAACGGGGCGCTGGCCGATTGCGGTGAGGGACACCTGTTGGTCATGACCGGGGTGCCCGTGGTCTATCGGGATTTCTCCTTCACCGAGGCGGCGTTCGATGCGACCCCCTGGGAGGAGGAGCTGACCGACGATCTCAAGGATCACTGGCGCGCCAAGTCACACCAGGGGGAACGTGCCCGCCTCATCATGCGGCTGCTGGACAATGCCAGGCTGCGGCGCCAGGCCGTCAAGGGAGAGAATCAGGTGCTCCCCAAGACCCTGATCCTGTCCGGGGATGTGCACGTGGGTTGCCTCGGGGTGATCCAGGACCGGCGGGGGGAGGGGGTGATGAATGTGCACCAGCTGGTCTCCTCCGGCATAGTGCATCCCTGCCCCACCCAGTTCCAGTGGACGGGGATCCTCGCCATGACCAACGACGCTCCCGAATACCTCGACGAGAGCCGGCTGGTCCGTGCCGAGCTGCTCAAGCCGTTTGGTGCTCCTGTCTATCTGCGCACCCGCAACTTCGCCACCCTGCAGATGGGCACGGATCAGAAACTGTGGGCCAACTGGCATTGTGAGAACGATCTGGCCGCCAGCTATCCGCTGGCCTGATGCCGGGAAAATGCGAAGGGCCCTGACGGGCCCTTTTCTTTTAAATCTCAGCTTCCCCAAGCCGTTGTCTGCTCAGGGCTGGTCTTGCGTCTGGGCGAAGAAGTCGCGCCTGAACTGACCGAGCACCTCCTCTCTGTACTGCTGCCAGCGTTCGGGGGTCATGGCCCCCTGACGGGCCGCCAGCTGCTGCTCCAGCTCGGCCAACTGCTGCTGGTAGTGGCCGCGTTGATCCAGCTGCTGCTGGCGGGTGGCGGCAAACTGCACTGTCGCTTCGGCCTGCCCGGTCGGCAGGAAGTGGCGGGCCAATGTCTCCAGCTCCTCGTCCCCCCACAGCTGGCGCGCCTGCTGCAGGCGGGCATCCGGGTTGAACAGATCCGCCGCCAGATCCGGGTGATCCGCCACCCACTCATCCTGCAGCCGGGTCAGGGCCGCCAGCCGCTCGGCCAGCGGTAACTGCTCGTTCTCCTGCGCCAGCTGCTCGAGTGCCTGGGCGTAGCGCCCTTGCAGCCGAAACAGACTCTCCCCCTCGCTCATCCATCCAGTCTCCATCGCTTCCAGATTGGCCAGCCGCTCGCTCAGCGGCTGATCGCTGTCCGTTATCTCGCTGGCGAGCTGGTGGTTCATTTCGTCCGGCATGGCCCGCCAGCTGGCGGGCAGTGGCCCGGTTGTGACAGGCCCAGAAGCGGCGGCAGTCTGGCCGGCAGCGGGCGCCAGCGGCGCCGATGCCTGTGGCGACGGGGCTGCGGTGACAGGGCTTGGTCTGCTTGCAGGCTCTGGCTGGTCCGGATCATCCTGCCCGCCGAGGTTGAGCAGCAACAGCGCCAGCAATGCCAGGGCCAGAAAGCCGTAGCGGCGCTTCATCGGCTGATCTCTCCCTTGACCGGGAAGTGATCGGAGAGGTTGCTGGCGGGCCAGAGGCTGCCATCGCTGCTGCGCGGGATCCAGACGCTGTTGAGGTTGTGGCGTGCGGCACCGTACTCCCTGCTCACCACCAGATAGTCCAGGTACTCGACGTTGGCGCCGCCCGAGAGGGGCCCGCCGGCGTAGGGATTGAGCCTGGGATCGAAGGTGGCCTCGGTGTAGCCGCCATAGACTGGCTCGTCGGCGTTGAGGTTCGCCAGCATACCGGCGTAGTCGTCGGCGAACTTGCGCTTGTTGACGTTGAAGTCACCGCCGTAGATGACGGTATCGCTGGCCGGGATCTCGAGGCTGGCGGCCAGGGTGCGCATCTGGCCGAACTGGATCTGGCGCAGCCGCCTCGCCTCGTCGGTGTCGAAGCTGGCGGTGTGGGTGGCGAACAGATGCCAGGCCTTGCCCCCCTTGATCACCTCGGCGTACATCACTCCCTTGTCGGCGAAGCAGTCGGTGCCGGTGCACTGGGGATAGACTAGCTGGGCCTCGCGCACGATTGGGTAGCGGCTGACGATCACCACGCCACCGTCGTGGATGTTGACCCCCGGCTTGTCGAGCACCTTGGTCTGGTACGGGTACTCCTTGGCCAGCGCCTGCAGGAAGCCCTCGCGGCGGCCGTCGAACACCTCCTGCAGCAACAGGGCGTCATAGCCCTTGAGGTACTCGGGCAGCAGGGTCAGCCGCTCGCCGATGCTGGCGGCGATCACCGGCAGGGCCCAGACGTTGTAGCTGGCGACCTTGAGCTTGTTTTCTGCCGGTTCCGGCTGTTCCCGCCTTTGTGGTGGAGTGAGCATATAGTGCAGATCGTCGTAGCGGCCGGTGAACTTGGCGGCGAAGGCCAGCTCCTGCGGGCCCGCCAGGCGATGGATGGCGCGATCGCTCTGCCAGCCGGAGCCGTCTGCCGGCGTCTCGCCGCCGTGTTGCAGGGTGCTGTTCCACCAGGTGCCCTCCATCAGCTGGTTGAGACGATAGGTGTCGCCCCCGGCGGTGGTGACCCGGGTTTCGAACAGATAGCTCTTGCCCGCCTTCACTCCCTCGTAGCGGTTGAAGCTGAGCACCATGGCGCTCTCCCAGGGGCCCAGCTCCGTCCTGTGCTGAGTCCACTGGCTGCCCGCCTGCAGCTCGCCGGAGCCGCTCTGGTGGATCGTCAGTTGCAAGGGCTCGGGGCCGTTGTTGGTGAGGTAGACATCGGTATCGGCCAGCGCCTGCAACGGAAACTGGCTGGCCAGCAGCAGGGCGGCATAGCTGAGGGGCTTGTGCATCATGAAGTCCTTTTGGTTGAAGCACGATGGAAACTGACTGTTATGGCGGGCGTCGGGGTTATTTCATTTACATTTTTGTTACAAATAAATGAAAGGCCCCATATGGGGAGGAAGAACCAGGGGGAGGGAGCGCAATCGGATAGGGCTGGCGTCGGGCATCAGGGGTTGGTGGCAGCGTCATCACAGCGCGTCCAAGGACGCGCCTGGCTACACGGAGGGCAATCTCAGTCGTGGAACTGGTTGATCAGGCGGGAGAGGTTCTGCAGCCGCTCCACCAGCCGGGTGATGCCATCGAGGGCCTGCCTGCTGTTGTCGGCGGTGTGGCTGGCCAGCTGGTGGATCTGGTGAATGCCCTGATCCAGGGTGCTGGTCACGTCCGCCTGCTGGCTGACGGCCTGGGCTATCTCGTCGCTGGTGTGGGTCACCTGGGCCAGCATCTGGTTGATCTGGTCGAGCACCTCGGCGGTGGCCCCCATGTGCTGCTGACAGAGAACCGAGGTCTGGGCGCCCTGGGTCATGCCGTCGGAGAGCTGCCGGGTACTCTGTTGCAGCGCCCCTATCATGTCGCTGATCTCGCCGGTGGAGCTGCGGGTCTTCTGGGCCAGCGCCCGGATCTCGTCGGCCACCACAGCAAAGCCGCGCCCCTGCTCGCCGGCCCGGGCTGCCTCTATGGCCGCGTTGAGGGAGAGCAGGTTGGTCTGATCCGCAATCTGCCCGATCACCTCCAGGATCCCGCTAATCTTCTGGCTGTCCTGGGTCAGGCGCGCCAGCACGCCCTGACTGGCATCCAGCTCCTGGTGGAGTCGGTTGACCGAGGCGCGGGTGGTCGCCAGCGCCTGCTGGCCGCTGGCCGACACCTGCTGCACCTCGCTCATCAGGGCGTTGGCCTGATGGGCGTTGTCGGCCACGTCGCGGATCGACTGGCTCATCTGGGTGATGGCGGCAGCCAGCTGCTCGCTCTGGGCCCGCTGCTGCTGCAGGTGGGTGTCTATGGTCTGGATGTGTCCCCTGTCATCCTCCGCCGCCTGCAGTATCTGCTGGTTGGTGTCGGCGCTGCGCCCCACCACGGCCCTGAGCTCGGCCTTCCTCATGCGCAGCAAGAGCTCGAGGGCCGCCAGGCTGTCCCGTCGTCTGGCGTAGAGCACCTGGCAGAGGGGGGTGCCCAGTTCTTCGCCCGCCATGGCCAGCAGCCGGGCCAGTCGCCGTTGCAGGTGCCATCCGTGCCCCATCTGGGCCAGCAGACAGAGCAGGGTGAGGCCACCCCATCCGGCCTGGCCCGTCATCAGGCTGGCCCCCATGCCGACCAGGGCTGTGCCCGAGAGCAGCAGACTGAGTTGCCCCGGCTCCAGGGTGACGCGACTCTGCCAGGGCAGTGCCTTGCCCGCCCGGATCCGGGCATAGAGTCGCTCCGCCCAGGCGATGTCGTGATCCTGCGGGCGGGTACGGACCGACTGGTATTCGATGATCTGCTGCCGTTCGTTGAGGATGGGGGTGACATAGGCATTGACCCAGTAGAACTGGCCGCTCTTGGCGCGGTTCTTCACCAGTCCCATCCAGCTCTTGCCTTGCTGCAGTCGCTGCCACATATCGGCGAAGGCGGCCCTGGGCATGTCGGGGTGGCGAACCAGGTTGTGGGGGACCCCTTCCATCTCGGCGGCGCTGTAGCCAGCCACGTCGCAGAAGTGCTGGTTGGCATAGGTGATATGGCTGGTGGGGTCCGTGGTCGAAATCAATGATATGTGGTCGGGGAAACGGATCTCCCCTTCTTGCCGGGTGGTGGTCATGTGCGCATCCTGAATGAGCCAAGTAACTGATAAATTTATTTTTATTGTGTGTTGTCGTTACGGCTTCATTGTAGGGGCGACCCAAGTGGTTATCTTGGCTTGGGTCAATAAATCAACACTATGACGACTGAAAAAAGTAGTAGATGGGGGGCGACTTCAGCGTGGGATCAACTGCGGGGAGTGAAGTCGTGGATCTCTCCCGTCCTGGGTTGGAAGCGGGGATCCCTACCCTGATCACGGGAGACCCAGGCCATGGCCTGGCAGAAGCTCTCCTGCTTGGCAAACTCGTCACGGGCCTGATCGATGGCCCGCTCGGCGTTGCGCCGTTCCATCTTGCTGGCCTTGCGATCGCTGAACTGTTTCTGCTGGCCCAACATCCATTCGAGGAAGGCCTGGCGGCATTCGGTTTCATTGGCGGCCTTGGCAGGGAGGGCAGAGAACAGGGCAAGCAGGAGCAGACAACGCATAGGGAGATCGATTCAACGGGCTGATGGACGACAGAGAGGCGGCATTTTATGCCGGGAACTTGAATTGGAACAGTGCGAAGAGGGGGCCAGCCGCGCCGGCCCCCTCTGACTCAGTGCTTGACGAGGTAGAGCTGGCGGCTGTAGGCCACGTCTTCCGGGTTGTTGATGGGATAGCCCTTGAGCCAGGGCTTGATCAGACGGGCGTTGGTGTATTGGTAGATGGGGGCGATCGGCGCCTCCTCCTGCAAGATGGTTTCGGCCTCGTCGAACAGGCGTGCCCGTTCACCCTCATCCCGGCTGCTGGCCGCCCGGGTCAACAAGGCGTCGTAACCGGGGTTGGCGAAGCGGGCCATGTTGCCGCTGTGGTGGGAGCCCCACAGGCCGAGGAAGGCGGAAGGGTCATTGTAGTCGGCGACCCAGGAGGAGCGGATCACCTCGAACTGGCCGCTCTGGCGACTGTCGAGGTAGGTCTTCCACTCCTGATTGGTGAGCTCGACCCGAGCCCCCAGCTTCTGTTTCCACAGGTTGGCGATGGCCAGCGCCATCTTCTTGTGAATTTCCGCCGTGTTGTAGAGCAGGGTCAGCTCAAGGGGTTTGTCCGGGCCATAGCCTGCCTCTTTCAGCAACGCCCTGGCCTTCTCGTCTAGCGCCTGCTGACTGCTGGTGGAGAGCAGGTTGGGCTTTGGAACAAACCCGGCGGTCACATCCGGGGTGAAGTGATAGGCGGGTTTTTCCCCCGTGCCCAGCACCTTGTCGGCGATGAGCGCCCGGTCGATGGTGTAGGAGAGCGCCCGGCGGACCCGCACGTCATTCAGGGGCGGGCGCTGGGTATTGAAGGCGTAGTAGTAGGTACCGAGTTGCTCCGGGGTATAGACCTCTCCTGGGATCTGGGCCATCAGGCTTTGGTACTGCTCCTTGGGGAAGGATTCGGTGATGTGCAGATCCCCGGCCAGATAGCGGTGGGTGGCGGCACTCTCCTGGTTGATGGGGACGAAGGTGACGCGGGTCAGCACCGTATGGGCGCGATCCCAGTAGTAGGGGTTCGGAGTCAGCTCCAGCTTCTCGTTCACTACCCGGTGGCTCAGTACGAAGGCGCCGTTGCCCACCAGCTTGCCGGGCTGGGTCCACTGGTTGCCGTATTGTTCCATGCTGGCCCTGTGCAGGGGAGACAGGCTGGGGTGGGTCAGCAGGCTCAGGAAGTAGGGCACCGGCTGGGAGAGCGTCACCTGCAGGGTATGGTCATCCACGGCTTGCACCCCGAGCGCCTCGGGAGGCAGCTTGCCCTCGACTATCTCGTCCACCTTGTCGAAATGGGCCAGCTGGGCAAACCAGGCGAAGGTGGCCGCCTCCTTGGGATCCACCAGCTTGCGCCAGCCATAGACGAAGTCGGCGGCGCGTACCGGATCCCCGTTGGACCAGCGGGCATCCGGCCGCAGATGGAACGTGAATTGCCGGTTGTCCTTGTTCTCCCAGCTTGCGGCCACACCGGGCAGCACCTTGCCGTCCGCCCCCTGAGTCAGCAGCCCCTCATAGAGGTCTCTGAGCACTTGCAGCTCGGGCAGGCCGACCAGCTTGAGCGGACTCAAGCTGGTCGGTTCGTCCTTGAGATGACGCACGACGGCCTGTTCGGCGGCGAGTTGGGTACCAGCCGGTACATCGGCGGCCTGGACACAGGCACAGCCCAGCAGGGCCAGCAGGGGGCTCCATCCTTTCATGGCGAATCCTTCAAATTGTGTGAAGCGAGGAGAAAACTCGGCGAGAATTCATCGCCGGCAGACGGGGAATCATGATATCCCCTTTGCTGGTCAGACCGCCAGAGTGAGTCCCATCATATCCGGGACGGCAACCCTATGTGCGTCCGCCCCGAGCGCGGGCAAGAGGAGCAAACGATGAGAGTATGGATGTTATTGGCCTGTGTGCTGAGCCAGGGTGCCTGGGCGCTGGCCCCTTGCGAGAAGGGCAGCCAGGTGGGGAGCTGGTGCGAGGTGAGCATAGATCAACTGCATCCGACTCAGGGCGGGGTGGGGCAGTTGCAGGTCGACACCACGGTGCGGGAATTGGCGGACAAGAGCGAGAAGCAGCTCGACAAGCTGATGAAAAAGAAAGAGATCCCCATCGTCATCGCCCCCGATGGCGGCTACTGGCTGGTCGACAGGCACCACCTGACCAAGGCGCTGTGGCAACAGGGGGTGAAGGCGGTGAGGGTCAAGGTGATCGCCCGTTTGCAGGACAGGGGCAGTTTCTGGAGCCAGATGCAGAACAACCACTGGGCCTGGCTGAAGGATGAGCGGGGTCAGCCGCTCACTCCGGAACAGCTGCCCAGCCATATCGGTGAGCTGCCGGATTATCCCTACCGTACCCTGGCGGGCCTGCTGCAGGATGCGGGCTACTTCAGCAAGCAGGAGCAGGTCTACTTCGTCGAGTTTGCCTGGGCCAGCTGGCTTGGCCAGCAGATGGCGTGGCAGCCGGTCAATGCCGCCAATCTGGCGGATCGCCTCGCCGAGGCCAAGCGCCTGGCCTGCAACAGCAAGGCCAGTGCCTTGCCCGGCTATCCCGGCAAGCAGTGTCGCCTCAACCCGCCACGCAGCGGCAGCTGACGCGGGATCAAGAAGGGGCGCCCAAGCGCCCCCTCGTCACTCTTCCTGGCTGGCTCCTTGCCAGCGGGCGGCGGCCTGTTCCAGCAGAGCCACCTCTCCTTGCTGGATCAGCGGCAGCAGGGCCTGCACCTTGTCATCCGGCCAATCCCACCAGGCGAGCGCCTGCAACCGGGCAATCTCGTCGTCGCCAAAGCGCATCCGGATCACCCTGGCTGGCGTGCCCGCCACCATGGCATAGGGCGGCACATCCTGAGTCACCAGCGCGCGTGCCGCTATGATGGCGCCATCCCCTATGGTGACGCCCGGCATGATCATGGCTTCCATGCCTATCCAGACGTCATTGCCGATACGGGTATCACCGGCGGGTCTATAGCTGCGCTTGAGCGCCTCCACCTCGGCAAACGGATAGGTGCTGATGAAGTCGGTGTTGTGGGTGTGGTTGCCCCCCATGATGATCTTCACCCCGGCAGCGATTTGCACATAGTCGCCGAGATGTAACCGGTCTATGTGCCAGATGGGATCCCAGCCGGTGTCGGCTGAGCGGCTCCAGCTGTCGCCGTGCAGGTAACGTACGACTTCCTCTTCGAAGGGACCGTCCCAGGCGCCGGAGTAGTAGCTGTGTCGCCCCTTGAGGCAGATGTTGGGATTGGTCACCGTCAGGTGCAGGTATTCGACCTGCGACCAATGTTGGCAGATGGTCATGGTTGTGTTCCTCGTTGAATGGATAGGTATTGGATGCGCGGTTTGGCGCAGCTAATAGATCCAGACCAGCAGGCGGGGCACGCACAGGGTGGAGCAGCCCAGCGCCTGGGATGAACGGGGTCGTTGCATGAAGAAGGGCTCCTGGCAGAAGAGGCCAGATGGTAAGGGATGGGAGGGATTATGCCAAGGGGAGGGGGAGAGTCTGGTCAAAACCTGCACAAAGCGTCTGGTTGATATTTATTCTCGATTGGCCATGATATGGGCTCCACTCGTATCGGCAGGAGAGAGGACCATGACGAATCAGAACTGGCAGCGCTACATGCTGGAGGCGGAGAATGCCCTTGGCATAGGGGCACTGGGCACGGCCATCTGCCTCTATCAGCAGGCCCTGGGGGAGGTGTATGAGCTGGCGTCCGGGGATCTGGACGAACTGGCCAGCATGCGGGTCGCCACCTGCCACCGCATGGCTGACTTCTGGCGCGCCATGGAGGAGCCCGCCTATGAGCTGCGCTATCTCAAGCTGGCCTCCGAGCTGGTAACGGCGCTGGTGCCCCAGTGCCCGAACCGGGCGTGCGAATCTCTCGTCAGCGAACTTGGCTGCTGCCGCGCCGCCCTGCTCTCCTTCTTGAAGCGCAACCCCAACCCCGAGATTGCCAGGTTGATCCAGGTGCAGGACAAGGTGCAGGGCTGCGAGCTGATAGGCCGGTTCCGCCTCAACTAGCGGCTGTGCGCCCGAGCCGCCGCGCGATGCGGTTCTGTGCTTCCTCCCCTTGCAGGGCGAGGGAGAAGGCGCGGGCCTCCAGATCGATGACGAAATGTACCGCCTGCCTGAGCTCCTGCTTGAGCAGCGCCTTGCTCTTTTGCAGCGCCTTCGGCGCTTTGGCCGCGAGCTTCAGCCCCTGTTCGCGGGCAAACGCGAGCAACGTATCGGCGGCCACCACCCGGTTGGCGAGCCCGAGCCGCAGCGCCTCTTCGGCGTCGATGGCCTCCGCCAGCAACAACAGCTCTGCCGCCTTCAGATGGCCCACGGCACGGGGCAGCAGCAGGCTGGAGGCAAACTCCGGCACCAGTCCCAGCTCGACGAAGGGCAGTTGCAGCCTGGCGTTGTCCCCCAGATAGACCAGATCGCAGTGCAGCAGCAGGGTAGTGCCTATACCCACCGCCGGGCCGCCCACGGCGGCGATCACCGGCTTGGGAAAGTCGGCGAGGGTGTGGAGGAACTGCAGGATGGGGTCATCCGCTTCCAGGCTGCTCTTGCCCATGAAGTCCGCGAGATCATTGCCCGCGGTGAAGCACTCCTGCTGCCCTTGCAGCAACACCACATGCACGCTCTCGTCCTGGGCAGCCTGCTGAAAGGCCCCGGTGAGGGCCAGGTACATGTCGGTGTTGAGGGCATTGCGCTTGTCCGGCCGGTTGAGGGTCAGGAGGAGCAAGCCATCCTGCTGCTCGGCCAGAATTGTGAGGGCCATGTCTGAATCCTTGTGTTCGGGGGCTGCCAAAAGCTTGCCACAGGGGTAAGCTTTGCGTCGTTTAACAACATCATAAAAGGATTTCAACCATGTTTAAACGTGCGTTTTATTCCACCCTGGCCCTGCTCCTGGCAGCCCCCGCACTGGCCAAGGTCGAGGCCGTCGACGGTTATGTGCGCTTGCTTCCCCCGGGTTCACCCAACACCGCTGCCTTCATGGTGCTCAAGAATGACGCGGACAAGCCGGTGGCCCTGACTGCGGTTGCCTCCCCTGACGCTGGCCGTGCCGAGCTGCACACCCATCTGCACGAAAATGGCGTCATGAAGATGCGCCAGGTCGAGAGCATCGAGATCCCGGCCAGGGGTGAGGCCGTTCTCAAACCAGGCAGTCTCCACATCATGTTGTTCGAAGTGCGTGAGCTCTCCCAGGACACGCCCTTCCCGCTGACGCTGACCCTGGATGATGGTCAAACCCTCAGTCTGAGTCTGCCGGTGAAGCCGGTCGAGCCGATGAAAGGCATGCAGCACTGACATTAATGGACGCTTGTTCAGCTTTTTACTCTAGGTATTCCTTGCTCACCGGGTAAAATGATGGCCTTTCCAGTCCACAAGGGAACGATATGATGAAAAAGACTTTGATTGCCGCCAGCCTGCTGGCCCTCTTCAGCCAAGCCGCCATGGCTGCCGATGACTGGCGTTTCGCGGCGGGTGTCGATAGCTGGAACTCCCAGGGCAGCGGCAGCATCCATGGTGTGGATGCCAACGGTAGCTATGATGACCAGTACAACTGGACTGGCTATCTGCAAGTCGAGCACGACATCTTCCTGCTACCGAACGCCAAGTTCGAGATCACCGATTTCAGCACCAGTGGTGGTTCATTCAACAACGATCTCGAAGCCTATGATCTGACCCTCTACTATCGTCTGCTGAACAACGACCTGTTCAAGATCGATCTGGGCCTGACCGGTCGTCAATACGACGGCAAGTTCCACACCCTGAACGAATCCTACGACGAGGGTGAGCTGATGGCTTACACCGGCGCCGAAGTGATGCTGCCGGGCACAGGTTTCTCCTTCTTCGGCGACGCTCGCATCGAGAACGGCGATCACTATGACTACCGGCTTGGAGCGGCTTATCAGTTCTCCTCCATCCCGGTGCAGATCCGTGCCGGCTGGCGTGATGCCGCCATCGACATCGCCGATATGGATCAGGGAATAGAAGGCTGGTTCATCGGCGGCGCGTTCCGCTTCTAAAGGCGGTATGGTTAAGGACAACGAACGTGTCGCACATCTCTGGTGACGGGCGTATGTTCCGGCCTGAGCCGTGCCCAGCGGCTGGAATAAGCCCATGATGGGTACGTCGACAGAACCGTCCATTGCCAAGGGGTAAGGATATGGGCCATATCATAGTGACTGGCGCGGGCTCCGGCCTTGGGCGTGCTCTGACCATCGGACTGGTAGAACGCGGTCATCGCGTCTCCATGATGGGGCGCCGTTATCAGCGACTGCAGGAGCAGGAACAACTGCTCGGCAGCGCGGTGATCGGCATCGCTGCCGATCTGGCGCACCATGAAGAGGTCGACGTCGCCTTCGCCGCAGCGGTGGAGTGGGGCGGCCTGCCCGATATGGTGATCCACTGTGCCGGGGTCGGCGAGTTTGGTCCGGTCGGTGTCTATACCGCCGAGCAGATCCGCCGGGTGGTGGAGAGCAATCTCATCTCCACCATTCTGGTGGCCCAGCAGACGGTGCGGCTCATCGGCGAGAAAGGCGGAGTGCTGGCCAATGTGCTCTCCTCCGCCGCGCAGGTGGGCAAGGCCAACGAGAGCCTCTATTGCGCCTCCAAATGGGGCATGCGCGGCTTTCTCGAATCCTTGCGCGCCGAGCTGAAAGGCTCGCCGCTGCGGCTGGTCAACCTCTACCCGAGCGGGATCCGCAGCGAATTCTGGGACAACTCGGATCACGTGGACAGCAGCGGCTTCATGACCCCGGAAGACGCCGCCGCCTACATGCTGGATGCGCTGGAAGCCAGAAGCAGCTGCCATGTGACCGATCTCTTTATCGGTCGCAACGCCTGAGGAGCTACTCCATCATCCGGTTGCTATCGTCAGAATACAGAAACAAAAAGCGCGCCAAATGGCGCGCTTTTCTATTCAGGCAAGGGGTCGGAATTAACGGCCCAGCTTGGCCTTGAGCATAGCGACGATGTCTGTGATCGCCACTTCCTGCTTCTCGCCAGTGCGGCGGCACTTGTACTCCACCACGCCGTTGTCCAGACCGCGATCGCCGATGACGATGGCGTGCGGCACACCCAGCAGCTCCATGTCGGCGAACATCACGCCCGGGCGCTCTTTACGGTCGTCGAACAGCACGTCCACACCGGCCGCTTTCAGCTCGGCGTAGAACTGCTGTGCCTGTTCGGCCACACGCTCGGATTTGTGCATGTTCATCGGCACGATGGCCACTTCGAACGGAGCGATGGCGTCCGGCCAGATGATGCCGTACTGGTCGTTGTTCTGCTCGATGGCGGCGGCCACCAGACGGGAAACCCCGATACCGTAGCAACCCATCTCCATGGTGACGGACTTGCCGCCTTCGTTCAGCACGCTCGCCTTCATGGCTTCGGAGTACTTGGTACCCAGCTGGAAGATGTGGCCCACTTCGATACCGCGCTTGAGCAGCAGCTTGCCCTGGCCGCACGGGCTCGGGTCGCCTTCCACCACGTTGCGCAGGTCGGCAACTTCATAGGTAGCGATGTCGCGATCCCAGTTGGCACCGGTCAGGTGGAAGCCGGTCTCGTTGGCGCCGCAGACGAAGTCCGCCAGATGGGCGGCGCTGCGATCGACGATGATGCGACCGGCAAAGCCGACCGGGCCGATAGAGCCTGCGTCGCAACCGGCGGCAGCCTTGATCTGCTCGTCGTTGGCGAAGGTCAGCGGGTTGGCCACGCCAGAAAGCTTCTCGGCCTTGATTTCGTTCAGCTCGTGGTCGCCACGCAGTACCAGCGCGATGACGGCCTGCTTGCCGTGCTCATCTTCCTCTGCCAGTACCAGCAGGGTCTTGGCGATGGCGGTCGGTGCCACGTTCAGGAAAGCGGCCACTTCGTCGATGGTGTGGACGTTCGGGGTGGCAACCTTGGTCAGTGCTGCGGTGGCAGCAGCGCGCTCGCCAGCCGGCGCCAGCGCTTCGGCCATCTCGATGTTGGCGGCGTAATCTGATGTATCGGAGAAGGCGATCAGGTCTTCACCGCTCTCGGCCAGCACCTGGAATTCGTGGGAACCGGTACCCCCGATGGAGCCGGTATCGGCCTGCACCGGACGGAAGTTCAGACCCATGCGGGTGAACGCCTTGCAGTAGGCGGCGTGCATCTTCTCGTAGGTATCGACCAGAGACTCTTTGTCGATGTGGAAGGAGTAGGCGTCCTTCATCAGGAATTCACGGCCACGCATCACGCCGAAACGGGGGCGTACTTCGTCGCGGAACTTGGTCTGGATCTGGTAGAGGTTGAGCGGCAGCTGCTTGTAGCTGTTCACTTCGTAACGGATCAGCGAGGTGATCACCTCTTCGTGGGTCGGACCCAGCACGAAGGGACGGTTGTGGCGGTCGGTCAGACGGCACAGCTCGGGACCGTAGTCATCCCAGCGGCCGGATTCCTGCCACAGTTCGGCGGGTTGGACCACCGGCATGGAGACTTCGATGGCACCAGCATTGTTCATCTCTTCGCGAACAATGTTCTCGATTTTTTTCAGAACCCGCAGACCGGTTGGCAGCCAGGCGTACATGCCGGAGGCCAGTTTGCGGATCATCCCGGCGCGCAGCATCAGCTGGTGGCTGATGACTTCAGCGTCGGAGGGGGTTTCCTTGAGAGTGGAAAGCAGATATTGGCTGGTACGCATCGCGGTAGACCTTCGCTAGTTCGGGCCCTTGGCCCTGGAAAATTTCAAGTGCGGAATTTTAACAGGCTGAGCCCCGTGGCCCAAGGGCTAAATTCAGCCAGGCGGAGGGAAAGGGGCCGCTTTGGCACGGGCCCTGGAGCCCGGGCAGGGGAGGGCGAGCGGGAGATCGCGGGGCAAGCCCTATGCTGGATACTTATCCAGTTATTCTTTATGCTATGACCCAATTTGCAAGAGTCTGCGTGGCGAGGAAGAGAACATGATCGGTCGCTTGAGAGGCGTCATCATCGAGAAACAACCCCCTGAGGTCCTGATCGAAGTGGGGGGGTTGGGTTATGAGGTGCATATGCCCATGAGCTGCTTCTATGATCTGCCCGAACTCGGGAAGGAAGCAGTCATTCACACCCACTTCGTGGTACGCGAAGATGCTCAACTGCTGTATGGCTTCAACCACAAGCAGGAGCGGGCGCTGTTTCGCGAGCTGATCAAGACCAACGGGATCGGTCCCAAGCTGGCGCTGGCCATCCTCTCCGGCATGACCGCCACCCAGTTCGTGCTGAGTGTGGAGCGCGAGGAAATAAGCTCTCTGGTCAAGCTGCCCGGGGTGGGCAAGAAGACCGCCGAGCGGCTGGTGGTGGAGATGAAAGACAGGCTCAAAGGCTGGGTCAGCCACGATCTCTTCTCCCCTGCGGAAATCACCCTGCCTGCCCAGGAGAGCCAGCTGCGTGCGCCCGATGCGAGCGAAGAAGCGGCCAGCGCTCTGGTGGCGCTCGGTTACAAACCCCAGCAGGCGAGCCAGATCGTGGCCAAGGTGGCCAGCGAGGGTATGTCGGTCGAAGCCATCATCCGCGAATCCCTGCGCAGCCTGGTGTGAGAATGACAATGAAGCAAGCGGATCATCCTGCATCACTCGACGGTGGCAGTGGGGACGCAGAGCGTGAGGTAGCCCATGATTGAAGCGGATCGTCTTATCTCGGCCGGCGCCGCCCGCGAGGACGAAGTCATCGATCGGGCCATCCGGCCCAGGAAGCTGGCGGATTACACCGGCCAGGATCACGTCTGTGACCAGATGGAGATCTTCATCGAGGCCGCCCGCCAGCGCGGGGAGGCCCTCGATCATCTGCTGATCTTCGGCCCGCCCGGGCTCGGCAAGACCACGCTGGCCAACATCGTCGCCAACGAGATGGGGGTCAGCATCAAGACCACCTCGGGGCCCGTGCTGG
Source organism: Aeromonas sp. sif0611 (assembly GCF_019218845.1). NCBI lineage: Bacteria > Pseudomonadati > Pseudomonadota > Gammaproteobacteria > Aeromonadales > Aeromonadaceae > Aeromonas > Aeromonas sp. sif0611. The sequence continues at coordinate 61,384 of NZ_JAHUWU010000008.1, forward strand.
AAAAGGCGGGGGATCTCGCGGCCCTGCTCACCAACCTCGAACCGAACGATGTGCTGTTCATCGATGAAATTCACCGCCTCAGCCCCGTGGTGGAGGAGGTGCTCTATCCGGCCATGGAGGATTATCAGCTCGACATCATGATAGGGGAAGGGCCTGCCGCCCGCTCCATCAAGCTGGACCTCCCCCCCTTCACCCTGATTGGAGCCACCACCCGGGCCGGCTCCCTGACGAGCCCGCTGCGGGATCGTTTCGGTATCGTCCAGCGGCTGGAGTTCTACAACGTCAAGGATCTCACCGACATCGTCTCCCGCAGCGCCCGCTGTCTCGGGCTCGACATGTCGGGGGATGGTGCGCTGGAGGTCGCTCGCCGTTCCCGGGGGACCCCGCGGATTGCTAACCGCTTGTTAAGACGGGTGCGGGATTTTGCTCAGGTGAAGTCCGATGGGCGTATTGATGGACCCATAGCTGCCCGAGCCATGGACATGCTGGACGTGGACAATGAGGGGTTCGACTTCATGGACCGCAAGCTATTGTTGGCCGTCATCGACAAGTTTATGGGGGGACCCGTGGGCCTCGATAACCTGGCCGCCGCCATCGGTGAGGAGAAGGACACCATAGAGGACGTGCTGGAGCCTTATCTGATCCAGCAAGGCTATCTGCAACGTACACCCAGAGGGCGGATCGCGACACCGAGAGCTTATGTTCACTTTGGCCTGCAACGGCCAGATGAGCAGTAAAAGCAGCCTTTGAACGACAAACCGCCCCAAGGGCGGTTTTTTATTATCCGGGTAAAAAAAAAGCCCACGGCGGATGCGGTGGGCAAAGACAATTCAGGATGGATGTTCACAGACAGTGAGTGCGTCTGCAGACCGGTCGGAAAAAAACAAAGGAGCCGTCGCGAGGCCTCAGAGTCGGTTCATTTGATAGAGTTGAACGAACGAAAGCTTGTAGTAGCGGATGGTCTTGGCAACAAACTTTTTCATCATTAATCCCAACAAACAGGTTCGAAATGTTCATCGAATACGTACCGGGAACCCGGAATGACCGGCCTGTATCCAGAGGTATGCCCTCACTGCGAGGCGCATTGTAGGAGCTCTTGTCGGGTGGAACAAACAAGAAAATCTATGGGCTTTTGATTAGATAAAGTAATGAATTCACGGAAGTGAATTACTCGCATAAAGATGTGTTTTTGTTGGTTTTAAATTGCTTTCTTGATGAGGCAGGCCATTTTTTAAATTATGGAATAATGAGAGCGCTGCTTATGGCGTTCACTATTTTATTAACAGAATTGAAACCATTTGGTTTCTTTTTAAAATTGATTTAAATCAATAATTTATGCGTTTATTCTTTTTGTGATGAGGCTCGCACAATTAATATTTACCGGCTCTTAAGTTGCCTTGAAAAGGCATGTATTGATGATGGTTTTACATTGATTTCAATCAAATAAAGGTGATATAAAACAGCGATCATTATAGGCGAGAATAGAACCACAGTTATTGTTTTAAAGATGTTAAACATTAGCTTTTTTTGTTCTCGTATATTGCCTTGTTGTTAATGTGGTGGCAGTCGAATCCGATCGGTCCGCGAGGCGTGACCGACCGTTCGGGGACTTCCAATGGAAGCTTTGTCCTTAAAACTTAAAATAGCCGTGCCAATAATCGGTGAGGAAACATCATGATTGCTGAGCATGTGGTAGACCTATCGCGGTTCCAATTCGCTGCGACGGCCCTTTATCACTTCCTGTTTGTACCCCTGACGCTGGGAATGGCCTTCATTCTGGCGATCATGGAGTCTGTCTATGTGATGACCAACAACACTGTGTACCGGGACATGACCAAGTTCTGGGGCAAGTTGTTTGGTATCAACTTCGCCCTTGGGGTCACCACCGGGCTCACCATGGAGTTTCAGTTCGGTACCAACTGGGCTTATTACTCCCACTATGTCGGCGACATCTTCGGGGCCCCGCTGGCCATCGAAGGCTTGATGGCCTTCTTCCTGGAGTCCACCTTCGTCGGCATGTTCTTCTTCGGCTGGGATCGCCTCAGCAAGCGCCAGCATCTGGCGGCAACCTGGCTGATGGCACTCGGGACCAACCTCTCCGCCCTCTGGATCCTGGTCGCCAACGGCTGGATGCAGAACCCGGTCGGTGCCGAGTTCAACTTCGAATCCATGCGGATGGAGATGGTGAGCTTCGCGGAGCTGGTGTTCAACCCGGTGGCCCAGGTCAAGTTCGTCCACACGGTGGCGGCGGGCTACACCACGGGCGCCATGTTCGTGCTGGGCATCTCCTCCTACTACCTGCTGAAGAATCGTGATGTGGCCTTCGCCCGTCGCTCCTTCGCCATCGCGGCCGCGTTCGGCATGGCCTCCATCCTCTCCGTGCTGATCCTGGGTGACGAGTCCGGCTACGAGACCGGGGAAGTGCAGAAGGTGAAACTGGCGGCCATCGAGGCCGAGTGGAACACCGAGCCGGCTCCCGCATCCTTCACCCTGTTCGGCATCCCGAACCAGGAAGAGATGCGCACCGACTACGCCATCAAGATCCCCTACGCCCTCGGCATCATAGCGACCCGTTCCCTGGACGGTCAGGTGACCGGTCTCAAGGATCTGAAGAGCGAGCATGAACTGCGCGTGCGCAGCGGCATGACCGCCTACGATCTGCTGACCAAGCTGCAATCCGGCGACAAGTCAGACGAGACCCGCGCTCGCTTCGACGAGGTGAAGCAGGATCTGGGCTACGGTCTGCTGCTCAAGCGTTACACCGCCAACGTGACCGACGCGACCGACGATCAGATCAAGGCCGCCGTGGATGACTCCATCCCGCAGGTGCTGCCGCTGTTCTTCGCCTTCCGCATCATGGTTGCCTGCGGCATGTTGATGCTGGTGCTGATCGGTCTGGCCTTCTATGACAGCACTCGCCACAAGATCGGTGAGCGAAAGTGGTTGCTCAAGGCGCTGCTGTACGGCATCCCGCTGCCCTGGATCGCCATCGAGGCAGGCTGGTTTGTCGCCGAGTACGGTCGCCAACCCTGGACCATCGCCGAGATGCTGCCGACCTCAGTCTCCGCATCCAATATCCCTGCGTCCGAGATCTGGTTCTCCCTGATCGGGATCTGCCTGTTCTACACCGTACTGCTGATCATCGAGATGTACCTGATGTTCAAGTATGCGCGTCTGGGCCCAAGCAGCCTGAAGACGGGCAAGTACCACTTCGAACAGAGCAAGGCATAAGGAGAGTAACCCATGTTTGATTACGAAATGTTGCGTCTGGTCTGGTGGGTGTTGGTCGGCGTGCTGCTGATCGGCTTCGCCATCACCGACGGCTTCGATATGGGGGTCGGTGCCCTGCTCCCCTTCGTCGGCAAGAAGGATGTGGAGCGTCGGGTGATGCTCAACACCATGGGGCCGCACTGGGAAGGCAACCAGGTCTGGCTGGTCACCGCGGGCGGTGCCCTGTTCGCGGCCTGGCCCATGGTCTATGCGGCGGCCTTCTCCGGCTTCTACATCGCCATGATCCTGACCCTGATGGCGCTCTTCTTCCGTCCGGTCGGCTTCAAGTACCGCTCCCTGCAGGAAGGCGCCCAGTGGCGCACCAGCTGGGACTGGGCGCTGTTCGCCGGTAGTGCGATTCCCCCCGTCATCTTCGGGGTGGCCTTCGGCAACCTGCTGCAAGGTGTTCCGTTCAGCTTCAACCAGTTCCTGATGCTGACCTACCACGGCAACTTCTTCGGCCTGCTCAACCCGTTCGGTCTATTGGCCGGTCTGGTGAGCCTGTTCATGATAGTGACCCAGGGCGCTGCCTGGCTGATGATGAAGACCGAAGGTGAAGTGCTGGCCCGCTCCCGCACCGCCGCCATGATCTTCTCCCTGCTGACCCTGGTGCTCTTTGCCCTGGCCGGTGTCTGGGTGAGCGGCATGGATGGCTATGTGATCGTGGGTGCCGTTGCCACCGACGCCGTCACCAACCCGCTTCACAAGGAAGTGGTGGTGCAGGCCGGTGCCTGGATGCAGAACTACAACCTCTATCCCTGGATGATTGCCGCCCCCGTGCTGGGTCTGGTGATGAGCCTGCTGACCGCGCTTGCGGCCAAGCTGGGCAAGGGCTGGATGGCGTTCCTGTTCTCCTCCCTGGCCATTGCCGGCATCATCCTGACCGCGGGCTTCTCCATGTTCCCGTTCGTGATGCCCTCCAGCCTGGAGCCGTCCCAGAGCCTGACCATGTGGGATGCCACCGCCTCCTTCAACACCCTCAAGGTGATGACGGTAGTCGCAGTCGTCTTCGTGCCGACAGTGCTGGCTTACACCATCTGGACCTACATCAAGATGTTTGGCCGGGTGAGTAACAAGCACATCGAAGACAACCAACAATCGCTCTACTAAGAAGGTGCCCTGATATGTGGTATTTCACCTGGATCCTGGGGCTGTTGCTGGCCTGTGCGTTTGGGATCATCAATGCGCTCTGGCTGGAGCACACCGAGAACTTGGATCGTCAGATCGATGAAGACAAGTGACAGGCTAGCCCGGCTGGCCGCTCCCCTGGAGCGCCAGCCATGGCAAGGTCTGATGTTGCTGGCGGCGGCCCTGCTGGGCGTCGCCATCTTGCAGGCACCGAATCTGATCGCCGCCAACACCAGTGACCACGGTCTCTGGCTGGCCCCCTGGCTGATGTGGGCGGTCTGCTGCGGCGTCATGCACGGACTGGGGTTCCACCCCCGCAGCCTGGTCGGGCGCGTGCTGTTTTTCCCCTGGCTCGCCTGGCCAAGCCTGTTGTATGGGCTCTGGCTGACCAGCAGTTATTACCTGCCATAAACACCGAGGGAGGCCAGACATTTTCTGCCTCCCTCTGCTTTTGTACCCCGCAGTGCGGCCGTGGTTTTTCCCCCGGCGGATCGGTCGTTATCCCCTGCCATAAAAAACAGGGGGAGATGGGATTTCCCTGTCTCCCCCTGCTTCTTTCCTATTCAGCCCTGCGCTATGATAGCCCCCCATCTGACTGTCGAATGGATCACAGATTTTTATGGGGGAAGTCTCTGAGTTTCCGGTACGTGTCTACTACGAAGACACAGACGCCGGAGGCATCGTCTACAACGCCAATTATCTCAAGTTTATGGAACGGGCTCGCACCGAGTTCCTGCGCGCCGGCGACATCGAGCAAGATGTCCTGTTGCAGGCGGGGATCGCCTTCGTGGTGAGTCGCACCGAGATCGATTTCCGCTCCGCGGCCCGCTTCAATGAACTGCTGACCGTATTGACGCAAGTGACTGAAGTGAAACGTGCCTCCATGCGCTTTTCACAGCAGATCCTGGCGGCTGATGGACGACTGATCACCCAGGCCATGGTACAGATTGCCTGTGTCAGTCATCCGCAAATGAAACCTGTTGCAATACCTGAAAAAATCAAGGGAGTGCTGTTAAGTGCACGCTGAAATTTCGTTTATTGGTCTGTTCTGGCAAGCCAGTCTGCTGGTGAAACTGGTCATGATGACCCTGATGGGCATGTCGGTCGTCTCCTGGGCGCTGATCATCCAGCGTTCCAAGATCATCAAGGCGGCCAATCTCGCCTCGGAGCAGTTTGAAGACAGATTCTGGTCCGGCGTCGACCTCAACCGTCTCTATCAGGAGTCCTCCTCTCGCCGCGATGACATCGAAGGCATGGAAGACATCTTCTATTCCGGCTTCAAGGAGTATGCCCGCCTGCTCAAGGCCGGTGCCCGTGGCCAGGATGCGGTGATGGACGGTACTTACCGCGCCATGCGCGTCTCTCTGTCCCGTGCGGTGGACGAGCTGGAATCCAACCTGCCAGTGCTGGCGACCGTCGGCTCCATCAGCCCCTATATCGGCCTGTTTGGTACCGTATGGGGCATCATGAACGCCTTTATTGCCCTGGGTCAGGTGCAGCAGGCGACGCTGCAGATGGTGGCACCGGGCATCGCGGAGGCGCTGATCGCCACCGCCATGGGTCTGTTCGCGGCCATTCCGGCGGTCATCTTCTACAACCGGTTCACCAACAAGGTAGAGAAGTTGGAGAACGCCTACGCCAACTTCATGGATGAGTTCACCACCATACTGAACCGTCAGATTGCACAGCAGCAGGGTGAGAAGTAAATGCAAACCTATCAGCGGATCCGGCGCAAGAAGGTCGCCGAGATCAACGTGGTGCCCTATATCGACGTCATGCTGGTGCTGCTCATCATCTTCATGGCGGTGACGCCGGTGATCACGCAAGGGGTCAAGGTAGATCTGCCCCAGGCGGAGTCCGAGCAACTGCCCGAGGATGCCAAGCCCCCCTTCATCGTCAGCGTCAACACCGAGGGTGAGTATGTCATCAAGGCCGGTGAGGCGGATGACGAGCCAGTGCCAAGCGGCACGCCCGAGGCGATGCAGCAATACATCACCGAGAAGGCCATGGGCTATCTGGCCATCAACCAGAACGCGCCCGTGGTGGTAGCGGGTGACAAGTCCGTGCGTTACGAAGAGGTGATCCTGCTGATGGTGGCCCTCAAGAAAGCCGGCGTACCTCAGGTTGGCCTGATGACGGATCCGGTGAACTGACGGAGATGGATGTGAAGCGTGGTATTTCCGGTTATCTCGTCGCGTCGCTGCTGCTGCATCTGATCATCGGCATCATCCTGCTGGTCGGGGTCGACTTCAGCAAGCCCAAGCGCCCCGAGTCGAAGGGACAGATCGTCAACGCGGTGATGCTGGACAGCGAGTTCCTGGAGCAGCAGGCCCAGCAGATCCAGCAGCAGAAAGCTCAGCCCAAGGCTGCCCAGCAGCAGAAAGAGAAGGACAAGGAAGACGCCGATCAGGCCCGGCGCGAGCTGGCGAAGGAGCAGGAGCGTCTGCGCATCGCCGAGACCAAGCGCAAGGAGGCCGAAGAGGCCACCCGCAAGGCCGAGACCGAAAAGCAGAAGAAGGTAGCCGAGCAGAAGCAGGCGGAAGAGCAGGCCCAGAAGGCCGAGGAAGCCCGCAAGCTGGAGGCGCAGAAGACCAAGCAGGCTGAAGCCAAGCGTCAGGAAGAAGAACTCGCCAAGGCGCTGGCGCTCAAGAAAAAGAAAGAAGAGCTGGAGAAGAAGCAGGCCGAAGAGAAAGCCAAGGCGAAGGCGGATGCGGCCAAGAAGGCTGAAGCCGACAAGAAGGCCAAAGCCGAGGCTGAGAAGAAAGCCAAGGCGGAAGCCGAGAAGAAGGCCAAGGCTGAGGCAGAGAAAAAGGCTGCAGATGAAGCCGCAAAGAAGGCAAAAGTTGACGCAGAGAAGAAGGCGAAGGCCGAGGCTGACAAGAAGGCCAAGATAGAGGCGGAGCGCAAGCGCAAGGCGGCCGAGGAGGCCAAGCTGCAGAAAGAGATGGAAGCCATGATGCAGCAGCAGCTGGAGGCTGAGGCCAGTTCCCGCAGCCAGGCCGCATCGGCTGCCGCTCAGGGGGAAGCCCAGAAATATGCCGCCCTCATCGCCGCTACGGTGGAGCGCTATATGATTTTGGATCCCACCATGCGGGGCAAAACCTGTACTATCGGTGTCAAATTGGCCAGTACCGGCTTCGTCATCTCGGTGGACAACGGCCAGGGTGACCCGGCGGTCTGCCGCTCCGGCAAGGCGGCGGTCTTGAAGGCGAATCAGTTGCCGGTGCCGAAGGATCCGGCGGTATTCGAGCAGTTGAAGGAACTTAACCTCAAGTTAGAACCGAGCATCTAGACGTGATAAAACGGGGTCATTGACCGTGGTTGGCAGCATCTGCTGATAAAGGAATTTCACCTCTCATTTTTATTGGAACAGAGTATTTAAGCCATGATAAGAAAAGTGTTTTTTGCTTTGGTTGGCTGCCTTCTGCTAGGCCAGAGCGCTCAGGCGGCCTTGGACATCGTCATCACCGGCGGTATTGACAGTGCGCGTCCCATCGCCATCGCTCCCTTCAAGTGGGAGGGCAATGGTCAACTGCCACAGGACATCGCAGAGGTGGTCTCCAACGACCTGATGCGCAGCGGCAAGTTCAAGCCGCTGGCCCGTGGCCAGATGCCGCAGACCCCGAGCACCAGCGGCGAGATCAACTTCGCGCCTTGGGCGTCCCAGGGTGTAGAAGCCGTGGTGGTCGGTTCCATCGCAGCGGTCGGTGATGGCACCTACAAGATCAACTTCGAGCTGGTCGACGTGCTGAAGGGCCAGCTGGCCAAGACCCAGGGCGGCGAAGCGAATGGTTACATCCTCGACAGCCGCATGGCGACCATACCAGGTGCCCAGATGCGCCAGTTCGCCCACCGCATCTCCGACATCGTCTACGAGCGTCTGACCGGTGAGCGTGGCGCCTTCCTGACCCGTCTGGCCTATGTCTCCGTCCAGCAGGGCACCCAGTTCCCGTACCAGCTGCGCATCTCCGATTACGATGGCTACAACGAGAAGACCCTGCTGCGCTCCCGCGAGCCGCTGATGTCGCCGGCCTGGTCGCCGGATGGCAGCAAACTGGCCTACGTGAGCTTCGAGAACCAGAAGTCCGAAATCTATGTGCAGGACATCTATACCCAGCAACGCAGTCTGATCACCAGTTTCCGTGGCATCAACGGTGCCCCCGAGTGGTCACCAGATGGTCGCCGTTTGGCTATTGTTTTGTCCAAAGATGGGCAGCCTGATCTCTATGTTGTTGATGTTGCTAGCAAGCAACTCACTCGAGTCACAAATAACCGTACCATAGACACCGAACCCTCCTGGATGCCGGACGGCCAAACTTTGCTGTTCACCTCTGAACGTGGTGGCAAACCCCAGATTTATAGCGTAAATTTGGCGACTGGCGTCACTCGCCGGATGACCTGGGAAGGGGATTCCAACCAGGGGGCATCCATCACGCCGGACGGCAAGTCCATGGTGGTGGTGACCCGGGTTCAGGGACAATATCGCATCGCTCGCCAGGATATGGAGAACGGAGCCATGTTGGTACTGACTCAGAGTGCTCTGGATGAGTCGCCAAGTGTGGCACCCAATGGCAGCATGATCATTTATGCCACCATCTATCAGGGTCGTAAGAGTCTTGCGTTGGTGTCGACCGATGGTCGCTTCAAGGCAGTGCTTCCGACCAGTAGCGGTGAAATTCGTGCACCAGCTTGGTCGCCCTTCTTGAATTGATAAAAAAATCGATTGTTTTTTGTTTTGTTATAAAGGTTTAAGGAAATAGCATGCAACTCAATAAACTGCTCAAGGGTCTGGCCATCGCACTGCCACTGTTCACCCTAGCTGCCTGTAGTTCTTCTTCCGACTCCGACGCCGCTGGCGCCGAGTCTGGCATGACCGACGGCATGGGCGGTGTACAAACCGGTGGCGCCAACGGCATGTTGTCCCCGGAAGAGCAGATGCGTCAGAAGTTTGAAGCTCTGCAGCGCGATAACGTGATCTACTTCCCGTACGATGGCTACGACATTCAGGGTCAGTACGCCGACCTGCTGGATGCCCACGCCAGCTACCTGCGTGAGCGTCCGAGCGTCAAGGTATTGATCGAAGGCCACGCCGATGAGCGCGGTACTCCGGAATACAACATCGCCCTGGGTGAGCGTCGTGCCAAGGCCGTTGCCAAGTATCTGCAAACCCTGGGTGTGCAGGCTGAGCAGCTCTCCATCGTCAGCTATGGCGAAGAGAAGCCGCTGGATCTGTCCCACACCGAGGATGCCTTTGCCAAAAACCGCCGTGCGGTCCTGGTTTACTAAGGTTTGAACCGAACGAAGTTCGTTTATATGCAAGCGGCCATTTCGATGGCCGTTTTATTTGCACTAAACGTCAAGGTTTGATCCGAATGAAATCTGTATAAGCGAGCGACTATGGCGCTGGCCGTTTTATTTGCACTAAACGCTAAGGTTTGATCCGAATGAAATCTGTGTACAAGCAAGCTGTTGTTGCGCTGGCCGTATTGGTTGCTCTGAATGCGCATGCGGCGGCTCCTGTCAGCGATCTGGGCGGTGACTCGGGTGGTGGGGTTGTCCTTAGCGGCAACAACGGCGCTATCGTGCCTACCGGTAGCCTGGAAGACAGGGTCGCCCTGCTGGAGCGCACCCTGAATGCCCGTCTGCGCCTGCAGGCCGAGCTGCAGCAACAGGTCGACTCCCTGCAAGGGGAGGTCTCCGAACTGCGTGGTCAGCTGGAGCAGCAGACCTACCAGATGGAGCAGTCGCAAGAGCGTCAACGCCAGCTCTATCAGGAGCTCGACAAGGTTGCCAACAGCCAGCCTGCCGCCGCAGCGCCCGCGACCCCGGCAGCCGGCGCCACGACACCTGCCGCCGCGGCCAACTACTCGACCAATCAGGACGAGAACCAGGCCTATGACGCCGCCGTGAACATGGTGCTCAAGGAGAAGAATTACGACAAGGCCATTCCTGCCTTCGAAGGGTTCATCAAGCAGTTCCCAAGCTCCAGCTATGTTCCCAATGCGCACTACTGGCTCGGCCAGCTGATGTTCAACAAGGGTGACAGGGCCGGTGCAGCCAGCCAGTTCTCCACTGTGGCGAACAAGTACAGCAAGTCGCCCAAACGGGCCGATGCCCTGCTGAAACTCGGTATGCTGGCGCAGCTTGATGGCAAGAAAGCAGAAGCCAAGGCCTTCTATGAGCAGGTGATCAAGGGTTACCCCAATACCTCTCCGGCCCAGTTGGCCAAGCAGAGCCTGAGCAAGTTGTAACATTGCTGCATGTCACTGTTTTCGTAACAGTCTTGTAAATATGCCTCTGCTTTGTATGCGCAGTGAACAAACAGATTTAATTTAAGATTTTTCTATTGCGCCAGGATGATAAATCCGTAATATAGGCCGCCGTCAGAGCCGGTGCAGCAGTGCGCTCGGAGCTGGTCGTGGTGAGGGTCGTTAGCTCAGTCGGTAGAGCAGTTGACTTTTAATCAATTGGTCGCTGGTTCGAATCCAGCACGACCCACCATTTCTTCACAATGGGTGAAGACAGAATTCCCAGGTCGTTTAGCTCAGCTGGGAGAGCACCTCCCTTACAAGGAGGGGGTCACTGGTTCGAGCCCAGTAACGACCACCAGTTTTAACACGGTCTGCCACAGCAGGCGGTGACAGGTTCAAGGTGTGGGTCGTTAGCTCAGTTGGTAGAGCAGTTGACTCTTAATCAATTGGTCGCTGGTTCGAACCCAGCACGACCCACCAATCTTGAACAAAGAATACCCCAGGTCGTTTAGCTCAGCTGGGAGAGCACCTCCCTTACAAGGAGGGGGTCACTGGTTCGAGCCCAGTAACGACCACCATGTTTTAACACTGCCCGCCACATGCGGTTGGTGACAGGTTCAAGATGGGTCGTTAGCTCAGTCGGTAGAGCAGTTGACTCTTAATCAATTGGTCGTAGGTTCGATCCCTACACGACCCACCAATCTTGACCACAGAGTATCCCAGGTCGTTTAGCTCAGCTGGGAGAGCACCTCCCTTACAAGGAGGGGGTCACTGGTTCGAGCCCAGTAACGACCACCACTTTCTTGAAATAGAAAGAAAAAATGATACAGATGGGTCGTTAGCTCAGTCGGTAGAGCAGTTGACTTTTAATCAATTGGTCGCTGGTTCGAATCCAGCACGACCCACCATCATTTAGCCATATCCCAGGTCGTTTAGCTCAGCTGGGAGAGCACCTCCCTTACAAGGAGGGGGTCACTGGTTCGAGCCCAGTAACGACCACCACTTTCTTGAAATAGAAAGAAAAAATGATACAGATGGGTCGTTAGCTCAGTCGGTAGAGCAGTTGACTTTTAATCAATTGGTCGCTGGTTCGAATCCAGCACGACCCACCATCATTTAGCCATATCCCAGGTCGTTTAGCTCAGCTGGGAGAGCACCTCCCTTACAAGGAGGGGGTCACTGGTTCGAGCCCAGTAACGACCACCATGACTTGTAAACAAGAAGGCCCGCACTCCAATGCGGGCCTTTTTGTTTTAGCTTCATCTGGCACCTTATCTGGTGAGCGCGATTTGTTGATGGGTTTGTGCGCGGCTTCTGGTTATAATTTTGGCCTTTCCAAGCGTTGATGGAACAGTCGCAATGAGCAATGCACTGAGCAGTGTCCCTCCGGTCATCGAGATGGACTATCCCTTTCCGGTCAAACCGGCTCCCCTGACTGCCGAACAGAAGGCTTCCCTGATCACCGAGATCAAGGCACTGCTCGAGGCGCGTCAGGCCGTGCTGGTTGCCCACTACTACACGGATCCCGAGATCCAGGCGCTGGCCGAGGCCACCGGCGGTTTCGTCGGCGACTCCCTCGAGATGGCTCGCTTCGGTCGTGATCACGCCGCACAGACCCTGATCGTGGCCGGTGTGCGCTTCATGGGGGAGACCTCCAAGATCCTGAGCCCCCACAAGCGGGTGCTGATGCCGACCCTGGAGGCGGAGTGCTCCCTCGATCTGGGCTGTCCCATCGACCAGTTCTCCGCCTTCTGCGATGCCCATCCCGACCATATAGTTGTGGTCTATGCCAATACCTCGGCGGCGGTGAAGGCACGGGCAGACTGGGTGGTGACCTCCAGCATAGCGCTGGAGATCGTCGAGCATCTGGACAGCCAGGGCCACAAGATCATCTGGGGGCCGGACAGACACCTGGGTGCCTACATCGAGAAGAAGACGGGCGCCGAAATGCTGCGCTGGCAGGGCCACTGCATAGTCCACGACGAGTTCAAGGCCAAGGCCCTGCGCGAGCTCAAGTCCCAGAACCCGGATGCGGCCGTGCTGGTGCACCCGGAGTCCCCGGCTTCCGTCATCGAACTGGCGGATGCGGTGGGGTCTACCAGCCAGCTCATCAAGGCGGCCCGCGAGCTGCCCCAGCAGAAGCTGATCGTGGCGACCGATCGCGGCATCTTCTACAAGATGCAGCAGGCCTGCCCGGACAAGGAGATGGTGGAGGCGCCGACCGGTGGCGATGGTGCCACCTGCCGCAGCTGTGCCCACTGTCCCTGGATGGCGATGAACGGCCTGGTGGCGATCAAGGAGGCGTTGACCGATGGCGCCGAGCGTCACGAGATCCATGTGGATGAGGCGCTGCGCCTGAAGGCCCTGATCCCGCTGGATCGGATGCTGAACTTCGCTGCCGAGCTCAAGCTCAAGACCCAGGGCAACGCCTGATCTTCTCTGATGACAAGATGCAAAGAGGGCTCCCGCGGGAGCCCTCTTTATTTATCAGCCTGTTGCATCGTCAGATGATCACGGTTGAGAAGCTGTGTTCCTCGTCTGGCGCAACCGTGATGCCGGCATCGGCGGTGATGGCCGCCTCGACGCAGAGCATGGTGCGGTAACCGTCGTCGCTCATGTCGGCCATGGCGGTGGCCCCTTCCAGCCAGGGGGTCCAGACCACGACGCTGTCGTTGTTGCCGTTCACCACTTTAGTGGTGCGATCGCCGTCCTTGACCATAACCATGGCCCCGGCTTGGTGGTAGACCCGATCAATGGCAGCTGTGAGCGTCAGAGCGCCCTGCTGCTGCCCATCCTGACCCGTCAGCTTGTCCGCATAAGGCTCACCTAGCCCGGTCACGCTGACGGCCTCTGGGCGGCTTATCTGCAGATAGGTGTGCAGGGCCGCGTTGTAGGTGAGGGGGGTCTTGCCGGTGTTGCGGGTGGTCAGCACCAGGGAGAGCTCTTTGCCCACCAGCACATCCAGCTCCAGCTCGAAGGCGTGGGGCCAGAGGGCTCGACTGGCGTCGGTGTCACGCAGAGACAGATGGACGAGGGTGCCATCCCCGTGATCGGAGACGCCATCCAGGGTCCACAGGCTGGTACGGGCGAAGCCATGGGCGGGCTTGCCGCTGCCGACGCGAGCGGGGGCCGGGCCGAACCAGGGCCAGCACAGAGGGATGCCGCCCCGGATCGGCTTGCTGCCATCCAGCACGGCCTTGTCGCTGAGCCAGAGCGAGGCGGGTTCGCCGTGGCGCTGGTAGCGCAGCACATGGGCGCCAAACAGGCTGATCTCGGCCTTGGCATGCTCGTTGTTGATGGTCAGCAGAGGCTGGCCATCCGCGGGGTGGCTGAGGGTACAGTGGGCTGTCAGAGTACGTGTCGGTTGCATGGAGACTCCTGTGCTCGCGCACATTCAAGAAAGAGGTCGGCAGTTCCAGAATACAAAAAGGCGGCCAATGGCCGCCTTTTTTCAAGCTACGCGATTGCGCATCCCAAATTACTTGGAGATGTGAGCGATCAGGTCCAGAACCTTGCTGGAGTAGCCCATTTCGTTGTCGTACCAGGATACGACTTTAACGAATTTGTCGTTCAGTGCGATACCAGCCTTGGCATCGAACACGGAGGTCTGACGCTCACCCAGGAAGTCGGTGGAAACCACTTGATCTTCGGTGTAGCCCAGCACGCCCTTCATGGAGCCTTCGGAGGCTGCTTTCATGGCTGCGCAGATTTCTGCGTAGGTGGCCGCTTTCTTCAGGTTGACGGTCAGGTCAACAACGGACACATCCGGAGTCGGTACGCGGAAAGCCATACCGGTCAGTTTGCCGTTCAGTTCCGGGATAACAACGCCAACAGCCTTGGCAGCACCGGTAGAGGACGGGATGATGTTCTGAGCCGCACCGCGGCCACCGCGCCAGTCTTTGGCAGACGGACCATCAACGGTCTTCTGGGTAGCGGTGGTAGCGTGGACAGTGGTCATCAGGCCGGATTCGATACCGAAGGTATCGTTCAGAACCTTGGCGATGGGGGCCAGGCAGTTGGTGGTGCAGGAAGCGTTGGAAACGATGTCCTGGCCAGCGTAGGTAGAGTCGTTAACACCCATGACGAACATAGGGGTAGCGTCTTTGGACGGGCCGGTCAGTACGACTTTCTTGGCGCCGGCAGCGATGTGCTTGCGAGCAGTAGCGTCGTCCAGGAACAGACCGGTAGCTTCGGCAACAACGTCAACACCGATGGCATCCCATTTCAGGTTTGCCGGGTCACGTTCAGCGGTAACACGTACGGTTTTGCCGTTGACGATCAGGTTGCCGTCTTTGACTTCAACGGTGCCCTTGAAGCGGCCGTGGGTGGAGTCGTACTTCAGCATGTAAGCCATGTAGTCAACGTCGATCAGATCGTTGATACCAACCACTTCGATGTCAGCACGCTCGGCGGCCAGACGGAAAACGAAACGACCGATACGGCCAAAACCGTTAATACCTACTTTGATAGTCATAATTGGTTACCTAACTGTTCAGTAGTCAAAGAAAATTCCGTTTGTAAATTTACTAGAACTCACCGGTGAGTCAACCAACAATCTGCGCGAAATTGCGCTATATCATGAAAAACTGTGAAATTTATTTTCGTTTTATGTAACTGGCTACCAACTTTTGTCGAATGCATCATCAGCGGATCCGGTCGCAGAGATCAACAATAGTGCCTGTCCGGTCACACATCAGGCCGGGGAGATATGTAAAAATGTGCGCGGTTTAGCATGGCCAAAGAGCCACTGTTCAAGTACCACCCATAAAAATTAATCACAAATAGTGTAGATAGAATCCACAGCGGGAATTCTCAAACTATGACCACCCT
This sequence comes from Aeromonas sp. sif0611, assembly GCF_019218845.1. Taxonomy (NCBI): domain Bacteria; kingdom Pseudomonadati; phylum Pseudomonadota; class Gammaproteobacteria; order Aeromonadales; family Aeromonadaceae; genus Aeromonas; species Aeromonas sp. sif0611. The sequence continues at coordinate 76,863 of NZ_JAHUWU010000008.1, forward strand.
GATTGAACAGCTGGCTGCCGCCAAAGGTATCGCCAGTGAGTATGTTGATGCCTGGGGCCACCCGGCCCAGGTATCCGAAGAGAGCAAGGCCGCCATGCTGGGCGCCATGGGCTACCGTGTCGACGACGAGGCAGCCCTGACCGAACAGTTGGAGCAGGAGCACCGTCAGCACTGGTTGCGGCCTCTGGATCCCGTGATGGTAGTGCGCAGTGGCGACCCTCTCAGCCTCGAGGTTCGTCTGCCCATCGAGTTCGTCAACGACGCTCTCCACTGGCAGATAGAGCTGGAGCAGGGTGCCCTGTTGTCCGGCCAGCTAACCCCCATCGAAGGGGAACTGGTCGGCGTCGCCGAATTCGAAGAGATGGAGTGCCAGGCCTATCGGGTCTCGCTGGATGTGCAGCCGGAGCTTGGCTATCACCAGCTGGTGCTGCTGGAAGAGGGCAACGACGAGCCGCTCGCCACCATGCGCCTCATCGTCGCGCCCAAGTCCTGCTACAAGCAGGCACCCATCGCCAATGGCCGCAAGGTGTGGGGTCCGAGCGTGCAGCTCTACTGCCTGCGCAGCCGCCACAACTGGGGTATAGGTGATTTCAGTGACCTCGGCCAGCTGGTCGAGAAAGCCGCCGCCTGGGGAGCCCATTTCGTGGGGCTGAACCCCATCCATGCCCTCTATCCTGCGAATCCCGAGAGTGCCAGCCCCTACAGCCCCTCTTCCCGTCGCTGGCTCAACGTGGCCTACATCAACGTGGAAGCGGTACCCGAGTTTCTCGCCAACGAGCGGCTCAAGGCCGATGTGGCGAGTCCGGCTTTCCAGCAGCATCTGGCCTCCCTGCGGGCCAAGGAGAACGTGGATTACACCGGCGTCATCCAGACCAAAATCGGCATGCTGCGCCTGGTGTTCGATGAGGCCAGGCTCAGCGCCGAGCGTCAGGCAGCCTTCGATGCCTTCGTGGCCGCCGGTGGCGACAGCCTGCAACAGCAGGCAGCGTTCGATGCCCTGCAGGCACACTTCTATGGCAAGGGTGAGAATGCCTGGGGCTGGCCGGTCTGGCCGGATGCCTTCCGCGATTACCACAATCCCGAGGTGGCTGCCTGGATGGCCGAACACCAACAGGACGTGAATTTCTACCTCTATCTGCAGTTCCTGGCCGATGAGCAGCTGGCCCAGGCCGATGCCCGTGCCAAGGCCGCCGGCATGGTGATGGGGATCTATCGGGATCTGGCGGTGGGCGTCTCCGAAGGCTCCACCGAGATCTGGGCCAACCGGGATCTCTACTGTCCGAAAGCCTCGGTCGGCGCTCCCCCCGACATCCTGGGCCCCCTCGGTCAGAACTGGGGCCTGCCCCCGATGAATCCGAACCAGCTGTTCGAGGCGGCCTATCAGCCCATGGTGGATCTGTTCCGCGCCAACATGCGTGCCTGCGGCGCGCTGCGCATCGATCACGTGATGGCCTTGCTGCGCCTGTGGTGGGTACCGCCCGGAGCGTCCGCCGCCAAGGGCGCCTACATCTACTATCCGGTCAACGATCTGCTGGGGATACTTGCCCTCGAGTCCCACCGCAACCAGTGCCTGCTGATCGGTGAAGATCTCGGTACCGTGCCGGAAGGCATAGACGTCACCCTCAAAGAAAATGGCGTCCACTCCTACAAGGTGTTCTTCTTCGAGCGATCCAAGGGGGACGGCGGCTTCATCTCTCCGGCGCACTATACCGAGCAGGCGATGTCGGCCCTGACCACCCACGACATGCCGACCCTCAAGGGCTTCTGGCATTGTGACGATCTGGCGCTGGGTCGCGAGCTGGGCCTGTACCCGGATGAAGAGGTACTCAAGACCCTGTATGCTGATCGCCACCAGGCCAAGCAGCGGATCCTTGACAGCCTGCATGCCCATGGGGTCATCTCTGGCAATATCAGCCATGACGTGAACTGGGTCGGAATGAACACCGAACTCAACCATGGCCTGCAACTGCACATGTCCCGCGGCAGCTGTGCCCTGTTCAGCACCCAGCTGGAAGACTGGTTGGAGATGGACAAGCCGGTCAACGTGCCGGGCACCAGTTACGAATACCCGAACTGGCGTCGCAAGCTTTCAAAGGATCTGGAAGATATTTTTGCCGATGAGGCGCTCAAGGCGCTGGCGGGCAAGATGAGCCAGGCCCGTGACGAGGCCAGTCGTTGAGCCCCTGCTGTCAACATGTGACTCACTTTCATCCGCTTCGGCCCAGGCCGGAGCGGATGTTCAGCCATGAAAGGAAATGTCGATGCCCGTTGAACGTTTGGTTGCCGCCCGCTGTGCCGATCCCTTCTCCCATCTAGGCCTGCTGGCCAATCCGGATGGGCCAGGCCTGAAACTGACGGCCTGGTTGCCCGATGCGCTCGAGGTCCGGGTCAGGGATCTCAAGTCAGGAAAGATAGTTGCCACCCTGACCTCCGCCGACGAAGCGGGCCTTTTTGAAACTGTTTTCACTCGCCGCAAGAATCCCTTTCCCTATCAGCTGATCGCCAGCTACCCCGATGCCAGTGCCGAATCCATCGACCCCTATCAATTCCAGGCTGCCGCCTGGGAAGGTCTGGCGGAGCTGAGCTTCCAGCCGGAAAACCTCTACCACACCCTGGGCGCCCAACTGCGCACCGTGGAGCATCTCGGCCAGCGGGTGGCAGGGGTGCGCTTCGCCGTCTATGCGCCGAGCGCCACGGCGGTGAGCCTGATCGGCGATTTCAACTTCTGGGATGGCCGTCGCCACCCCATGCAGCGCAGCCAGTGTGGTCACTGGGTGCTGTTCGTGCCGGGCCTGAAGGCCGGGGATCGCTACAAGTTCGAGCTCAAAGACCCCATGGGCAACCGCCTGCCTCACAAGAGCGACCCGGTCGGTTTCTACTGCGAGCAGTATCCGTCGTTCGCCTCCGTCATCCACGACCACGAGCAGTACCAGTGGCAGGATGCCGCCTGGCGCGAGAGCCAGCGCAACGACAAGCGCGAGCAGCCGCTTTCCATCTACGAGCTGCACGTGGGCTCCTGGAAGCGTCACCTCAACGGCGACAGCCTGAACTGGCGCGAGCTGGCGGTGGAACTGGTCAACTACGTCACCGAGATGGGGTACACCCACATCGAGCTGATGCCGGTCTCCGAGCACCCCTTCAGCGGCTCCTGGGGCTACCAGCCGGTGGGCATGTTTTCTCCCACCAGTCGCTACGGCAGTGCCGATGACTTCAAGTATTTCGTCGACGCCTGCCACCAGGCTGGTATCGGCGTCATCCTCGACTGGGTGCCAGCGCACTTCCCGGCCGATGCCCATGGTCTCGCCCGCTTCGATGGCACCCCGCTCTACGAGTACGAGGATCCGCGCCGTGGCTGGCACCCGGACTGGAACTCCTACATCTACGATTTCGGTCGCAACAACGTGCGCCAGTTCCTGGTGGCGAGCGCCCTGTTCTGGCTCGACAAGTTCCACATCGACGGCCTGCGGGTGGATGCGGTGGCCTCCATGCTCTATCTGGACTATTCGCGCAACGCCGGTGAGTGGGTGCCGAACGTCGACGGGGGCAACCACAACTACGAGGCGATCAGCCTGCTCAAGTGGACCAACGAGGAGGTCTACGGCAAGTATCCCCACACCATGACCATCGCCGAGGAGTCCACCGCCTTTGCGGGGGTCTCCAAACCGACCTTCCTCGGTGGCCTCGGGTTTGGCTTCAAGTGGAATATGGGCTGGATGCACGACACCCTGAGCTACATGCAGAAGGAGCCGATCCACCGCCGCTATCACCACAACGAGATGACCTTCTCCATGGTCTATCACTATGACGAGAACTTCATCCTGGCCCTGTCCCACGACGAGGTGGTGCACGGCAAGCACTCCTTGCTCTACAAGATGCCCGGTGACGAGTGGCAGCAGGCCGCGAACCTGCGAGCCTACATGGGCTTCATGTATGGCCATCCGGGCAAGAAGCTCAACTTCATGGGTACCGAGATCGCCCAGAGCAACGAGTGGAATCACGATGCCCAGCTGCCGTGGCACCTGCTGCAATTCCCCAAGCACGGCGGCCAGCAACGGCTGATCCGCGATCTCAACCGGCTCTATCGTCATGAAGCTGCCTTGTATCAGGCGGATTATGAGCAGAGCGGTTTCCGCTGGCTGGATCACAATGATGCCGACAACAGCATCTTCGCCTGGCTGCGCGCCGACAAGCAGGGGGCCAATCCGCTGATGGTGGCCTCCAACTTCACCCCGGTGCCGCGCCTTGCCTATCGCCTCGGGGTGCCGACGGCGGGTCGCTATGCTGTGGTGCTCAACACCGATAGCGAGCATTACTGGGGCAGCAACTATGATGTGGGTTTGACCTTCGTCGCCGAGCCGACCCCCTGGCAGGGGATGGCGCACAGCATAGTGCTGGACTTGCCGCCGCTCGCGACCTTGTTCATCAAACAGGAGTCCTGATGTTTGTAATGGAAAATGGGGTGGACTACCCGCTGGGGGCCCGGCTCGACGAGGCCGGCTGCCACTTCTGCGTCTGGGCCCCCCAATCGGACAAGGTGGAACTCTGTCTGTTCGACGAGCAGGAGCAGGAGTTGGTCCGGCTGGCCCTGCCCGGCCAGCGCGGTCAATACCGCTTCGGTTATGTGCGCGGGGTGCGGGCCGGTCAGCGTTACGGTTACCGGGTCCATGGCACGCCCCAGGAGGGCATGCTGTTCGACCCCGACAAGCTGTTGATCGACCCCTATGCCAGGGCGCTCAGCCGGGCGACCCGTTGGGATGACGACCTCTATCAGGGGGACAGCGCGGCCATGGTGGCCAAGTCGGTGGTGGTGGACGATGCCTTCGACTGGCAGGGGATCGGCAAGCCTGGCATCCTCCCCGAGCGGGTCGTGCTCTACGAGACCCACGTCAAGGGCTTTACCCGTCAGCATCCCGGGGTGCCCGAGGCGCTGCGGGGCACCTACCTCGGCGTCAGCCATCCGCTGATGATCGAACACCTGCTGTCGCTGGGGGTCACCTCGGTGCAGCTGATGCCGGTGGCCGCCTTCATGTCGGAGCCTCGGCTGGAACAGCTTGGGCTGACCAACTACTGGGGCTACAACCCCATTGCCTTCTTCGCCCCGGAGCCTCGTTATGGCGCGGGAGAGGCAGTGACCGAGTTCAAGACCATGGTGCGCGAGCTGCACCGTGCCGGGCTCGAGGTGATATTGGATGTGGTCTACAACCACACCGCCGAATCCGGTGCCGATGGCCCCATGCTGTCGCTCAAAGGGTTCGACAACGCGGGTTACTACGCCTTCGAGACCGGGGCCCATGGCCCGGACTATCACCGTCACGCCAACGTCACCGGCTGTGGCAACAGCGTCAATCTGGATCACCCCAACAGCCTGCGACTGGTGCTCGATGCCCTGCGCTACTGGGTCACCGAGATGCAGGTGGATGGTTTCCGCTTCGATCTCGCGGTCACTCTGGCGCGGGAGGCGGGGGAGTTCGATCCCATGAGCGCCTTCTTCAAGGCCATGCTGGCGGATCCCGTGCTGGCGCGGGTGCGGCTGATCGCCGAACCCTGGGATATCGGCCCCTTCGGCTATCGCCTCGGCCAGTTTCCGAGCCAGTGGCTGGAGATCAATGATCGCTATCGCGATACCGTTCGCGCCTTCTGGCGCGGGGATGCGGGCAAGATGGGGGACTTTGCCACCCGGCTGGCTGGGTCGCGGGATCTCTTCCCGAAGAACTGGCGCTCCCCCCACACCAGCGTCAACTACCTCTGCTATCACGACGGCTTCACCCTGGAGGATCTGGTCTCCTACAATCAGCGCCACAACCAGGCCAACGGCGAAGACAACAGAGACGGCCACGGCAACAATCTCTCTTACAACCACGGGGTGGAAGGGCCGACCCTGGACCCCAGAGTGAACAACCTGCGTCAGCAGCAGAAGCGCAACCTCATCGCCACCCTGCTGCTCTCCCAGGGCACGCCCCACTTCCTGGCCGGGGACGAGATGGGTCGCAGCCAGCTTGGCAACAACAACGCCTATTGCCAGGACAACCAGATAAGCTGGGTCAACTGGCAGTTGCGGCCGGAGGATGAACGGCTGCTCGCCTTCACCCGCCAGATGATGGCGCTGCGGGCGGAGTCCGGGGTCTTCGCCAACCTGCAACTCAGTGACGATGAGTGGAATGGCAAGGCGACCAGCTGTCACAGCGTCAACTGGTATCACCCCGATGGCCATCAGCTCACCGATCAGGACTGGCACGCCCCCATGGGGCAGGCGTTCGCCATGGACATCGGCATGCTGACGTGCGGTGGGGAGCGCTGGTATGTGCTGTTCAACGCCAGCGACTACGACATCCAGTTCCGCCTGCCGCCGCCGGGGGAGGGGCTGGAATGGATCCAGACCATAGACACCGCCACCAACGACGGCCTGCCATTCCTGCCTGACGACATCAAGCGGCAGGTGGCGGTCGGGCGCGCCCACTCCCTCAAACTGCTGGAGCGGGTCGCGCTGCCGGCGGTGGCGCTTGCCAAGGAAGGGGTGGTCGCCACGCCGGATGTTGCCGCCGTGTTGCCAACGGGATCACAGTTCCCGCTGGCGGGGTAGAGTCGGGGCGCCCTAGTGGGTATGCTGGGCGCCGTGATAAAAGGCAAGGAGTCAGTATGAAGGGCAACAATCCCGAGCAATGGCGCAGCAAGTTGAGTGCCGAACAGTTTCACGTTTGCTGGGAGAAGGGCACAGAGCGCCCTTACAGTGGCGCCCTGTTGCACAATCGCAAGAGCGGTGACTACCTCTGCGTCTGCTGCAAGAGCGTACTGTTTCATGCGGATGCCAAGTTTGACTCCGGCTGCGGCTGGCCCTCGTTCGATCGGGCCATCGAGGGGACAGTGACCTACACCGAAGATGGCAGCCACGGCATGAAGCGGGTGGAGATCACTTGCAGCCAGTGTGGTTCCCACCTGGGGCATGTCTTCCCGGATGGGCCGACCGAGACCGGCCAGCGTTACTGTGTCAACAGCCTGAGCCTGGACTTCGAACCCACCCCAGACCCCTGAGATCCCCCAGGATGAAAAATGGCGCCTCCGTTCGCGGAGGCGCCATTTTTTATGCGGTCTGCGCTGACCCGTCAGATCAGCAGCAGGCTCGCGCCCGCCAGCAGGCCGGCGAGCGCCAGTATGGGCAACCTGATGACGCGCAGCAGATAGAAACCGATGGCGGCCAGCGCCAGATCGGTCGGGGCCAGCACGGCACTCTGCCACACAGGTTGATAGAGGGCGGCCAGCAACAGCCCCACCACGGCGGCATTGATGCCGGCTACGGCGCCAGCGAGGCGAGGGTGGGCCAGCCAGCGTTGCCAGCAGGGGCCCATGGCCCAGAGCAGCAGGAAACCCGGCAGGAAGAGTGCCAGGGTTGCCAGCAGGGCGCCCGCCAGTGGCGCGGCAGGCAACAGCTGGGCGCCGAGGTAGGTGGCCAGGGTGAACATGGGGCCGGGCACCAGCTGAGCCAGGCTGTAGCCAGTCAGGAACTGTTGCTGGCTGAGGCTGTGACCAACGCTCTCCTGCAACAGGGGCAGTACCACGTGGCCGCCGCCGAACACCAGGCTGCCGGCCCGATAGAAATCGGCGACCAACTGACTGGTGGGGCCCTGAACCAGCAGGGGCAAGCCGACAAACAGCAGGGCAAACAGCATCAAGGTTGGCCAGTGGGGTGAACGGCGGGCTCCTGGCGGCGCAGAAGGGGCGCTGGCTTCCTCCCGTTGGGCGCAGAGCAGTGCAGCCCCCAGCAGCATGGCAAGCTGGGTCAGGAGGCCAGGCTGCCACCAGAGTGCGGCGGCGGTCACCACCATGACACCTTGTTGCAGCGCCGTCTTGCAGAACTGGCGGCTCATCGTGAGCACTGCATCAGCCACCACCACCAGTGCCAGCAGCTTGAGGCCGTGCAGGGCGGCATCCAGCCAGAGGTTGTTGCCAAGCTGGCCCATGCCGATGGCGGCGACCAGCAACAGCAGGAAAGAGGGCAGGGTGAAACCCGCAAAGGCGGCGAGCGCCCCTCCAAGGCCTGCCCGATGGCGACCGATGGCGAAGCCGAGCTGGCTGGAGGCCGGGCCGGGCAACAGCTGGCACAGGGCCAGCAACTGGGCAAACTCGGCTTGGCTGAGCCAGCCCAGGCGCGTGACGAAGGTGCGCTGGAAGTAGCCGATATGGGCGGCCGGCCCACCGAAGCTGATACAGCCCAGCCACAAAAATTGAAGGAATACTTGCCCCACCGCTCACTCCCCTGTTGTCATTGGATATGGGCAGGGATGATATGACAAAGTGATGACTTTTTTATGACAATTCGGGCTGGGTTGCCGGTTGACTCACTGTTGGCTGATGATCCTCTCGCCACCCCGCTGGCGAGAGGCATTGGGGCATGGCTGGCAGACAGGCCAGCGGGCTTATTCAGCGGATGGGGTTGCCGCTGGCAGGTAGCAACGCCCGTTCAACCAGCAGGGGATGGGGATTAGGTCGGCTGAGGCAGATAGCAGCGTCCTGTCAGCCAGCAGGAAATGGACTGGCGGCTGGCATCGAAGTGGGGCTCGGGCAGCACGCGAGGATCGCACCAGATCCAGCCTTCGCACTTGTCCGGCTCCAGCAGTTGCGCTTCCCCCTCCACCTCTGCCACCAGGGTGACAGAGATGTAGTGCAGCCCGCTCTCGCGCCAGGTCTCCAGGTTGTTAGTGACGGCGATGACGCTGGGGTTGGTGATGAGAAAACCTGTCTCCTCGGCCACCTCTCTGATTGCCGCCGACTCGAAGCTCTCACCGAGCTCCAGGTGGCCACCGGCGATGGACCAGTAGGGTGCATGGCTGCCCTTGCGCTTGCCAAGCAGCACCTGACCCTGATGGTTGACGAGGATGACACCGACCCCGACGCGAGGATAGGGAGTGGACATAAGAAGAGCTCCTTGCCAAAACTGGATGGCACCATAAAAAACGGGCCCACCTTAGGACGGATGGGCCCGTTTCGCAAGTCGCCAATTGGCTATCAATTCGGGATCACGTCAACCTGACCTGCATCTTGTCGGCGCAGTGCGCCTCGGCTTGCAACCGTCGATAAAGGGCTGGATCTCTCGACTGGTGACCGATGGTCAGCCCAGCCTGACCAGCATCTTGCCGGTGTTGCGTCCCTCGAACAGCCCGATAAAGGCCTGCGGCATGCTGGCCAGTCCCTCGCTGATGGTCTCCTCTGCCTGCAGGAGGCCTGCCTCGAAGGCGGGGATGGCCTCGGCCAGGAACTCCCCGTAATGCTGCCAGTGATCGGAGACCAGCAGCCCCTGCATCAGGATGCGCTTGCGGATCATCTGGGCGAGGTTGCGCGGCCCGCTGCTCTGGCCGTTGCTGTTGTACTGCTCGATGAGGCCGCACAGCACGATGCGCCCGTGCAGCGCCATGTGGTTGAGGGCCGCGTCCAGCATGGCACCACCCACGTTCTCGAAATAGACCTGAATGCCTTCTGGCGCGAGCCGGGCAAGCTCGGCGTCGAGATCCGGCGTCTCCCGATAGTTGATCACCGCATCGGCGCCGAGCGTCTTGAGGTAGGCGACCTTGTCAGCGGAGCCGGTGGATCCGATCACCCGGGCGCCAGCCCGCTTGGCGAGTTGCACCGCCATGGTGCCGACCGCGCCGGAGGCGGCCGATACCAGCAGAGTCTCACCGGCCTGCAGACGGGCGACCTTGTGCAGGCCCGCCCAGGCAGTCATGCCCGGCATGCCGAGGGCGCCGAGGAAGTGCTGGGAGGGCAGCGCTGTGGCGGGCAAACGGGTCAGTTGCTCCCCACTGGCGACGAAGGCATCCCGCCAGCCCAGCATGCTGCTCACCGGGTCACCCACCTTGAAGTCGGGGTGACGGGACGCCTGCACAGTGCCGATGGCGCCGCCGTCGAGAGGGCCGTTCAGGGGGAAGGGGGGCACATAGCTCTTGGCCTCGCTCATGCGACCGCGCATGTAAGGGTCCACCGACAGCCACTGGTTGGTCACCAGCACCTCGCCCTCCTGCAGGGCGGGCAGGGGCACTTCCCTGAGGGCGAAATCGTCCGGGGTGGGGAGGCCGGTTGGGCGGCGCAGCAGTTGGATCTGATGGCTGATCGGGGTCATGGTCGTTCTCCAGCGAGGTAAGGGGCTGTCGACGCCGGGCCCGTTTAAGGCTGAGGCGGCGGCTAGGGCATTCTATTTGTGTACAAACTAAAATCAGGTTAATCCCGAAAAGAGGGGGTGACAACTGTTTTGTGTGCAAATTATTCAGACGCCAGTTGTCCTGGGGTATACTGGCCCCAGTCGTCAGCGAGGTGCCCCATGAGTGAATTGAAAAAGCAGGTCTGTTTTGCCCTCTACAGCGCCTCCAATGCAGTGATGCGCGCCTATCGGCCGCTCCTGGACAAGCTGGATCTGACCTACACCCAGTACCTGGTGATGCTGTCGCTCTGGGCGCGGGACGAGGTCAGCCTCAAGGAGATCGGCCAGGAGACCGGCCTGGACGCGGGCACCCTGACCCCCATCGTCAAGCGGTTGGAGAGCAAGGGCTGGCTTACCCGCACCGTCTCACACGAAGACGAGCGGCAAAAATGCATCCGCCTGACCGAGGCGGGGCGCGAGCTGCAGCAGGGGGTCAGGGAGTGCTGTCTGGCGGACAACTTGCGCAATCAGGTGGATCTGGCCGATGCTGAGCTGGCCGAGCTCAAGCGACTCTGCGATCGCGTGGCGGCGCAGCTCGGGCGCTGAATCCTCTTCCCCTTGCCTGGAGTCATCCGATGAAACCCTGGTTACCCCTGTGTGTTCTGCTGCTTGGTGGCTGCGCCGGCAGCACCCATTCCCCGTCCGAGTTGCGGATAGATGATGCGGATGCCTGGCAGGCCGTCTGCAAGGATGGCGTGCGGGTCAGGGCCATCAACGAGGAGGGGATCTGCGCGGATCACCGCGGCGTGGCCATGTGGACGAATAAGCCAAGGGCGGTTCGAATGGCAGAGGAAGCCGCCAAATAGTGTGATCCAGGCACCATAAAATGACACAACCGGCCCATTGGCCGGTTTTTTTCGCGATCTCGCCTGCACTTTGCGGCCTTGTTCATGGTGCGCTCATGGTTCCCTTTCCATACTGGCCTCACAGTTTCATGAGAGGAGAGAGAGATGCAGTCATCCATCGTCGGGCTCTCCATTCTGTGGGGGCTGGCCAGTTTTGGTGTTCAGGGGGATTTCATCGAGAGCCGTGATTCCGTTGCGCCGTCCTGGCAAGCCGAGTCCAGAGTGGAGATGGAAGGTTATCTGATTGAGTCGCTCGGCGAAGATCGCTGGGTGTTCGACAACGGCAGCGAGAGTCTGCTGGTCTCCCTGCCCGAGGGGCAGTGGGTGTCAGAAGGCGAGCGGTTGCGACTGAGTGGTGAACCCCAGCAGGAGCAGGCCGGTTGGCTGTTGCAGGTGCAGGACGTCAGCCAGGTCGGCGTCTGATCCGGCCAGTTCCCGGTGACACAAGATACAAAGAGGAGGCCAGTGCCTCCTCTTGCTTTTTGCGCTTCTGGCCCTCAGCCCAGGTGCCGGGTTGCTAGCCCAGGTGGTTGAGGGGCAGCGCCGTCTTGTGCTTGATGCGGCGCAGCACGAAGCTGGAGCGCACCCCGGTCACGCCGGAGATGTGGGTCAGCTTGTCCAGCAGGAAGTGCTGGTAGTGCTCCATGTCCCGCACCACCACCTTGAGCTGGTAGTCGGCGTCGTTGCCGGTGATGAGGTCGCATTCCAGCACCTCGGGCAGATCCTGGATGGCCCGATCGAAGTTTTCGAACCGCTCAGGGGTGTGCCTGTCCATGGAGATGTGAATGTAGGCGGTGAGGGTGAGCCCCAGCTGACGGGCGTTGAGCAGGGTGACGTGGGTATCGATGAGACCGGCATCCTCCAGCGCCTTGACCCGGCGCGAGCAGGGAGAGGGGGAGAGCCCGACCAGCTCGGCCAGCTCCAGGTTGCTGATGCGGCCATTCTCCTGCATCAACTCCAGAATATGCCTGTCTATCCGATCAAGTTTCAGCATTCTCCGTTCCTCGTTGCAATTATTAATTCACTTTTCCTAGATTAAGGGTGAACTATTGCAAAAACAACTGAAAATACCTACTACTTCACAACCACTCACCGCACCGGCAGGGGTACCATGGTTTCATCTTCCGGTGGCAAGACAGATGCCCAATCAGGCCTCTGTGGTGAAGGACCTTACCGGGTCAACAACCCCATCAGCCGTCCGACCTTATCGGGAAACGACGGGCTGGAACGAGAGCATCCCCTCCCCGAAGGCAACAAAGCAGGCATCCCGGCGCCTGCTTTGTTGTTTTTGCGCGCCGGCATCCTCAGGCCTGCGGCGGCCGGATGCGATAGAGGCAGCGTCTGTCCCCCTCCAGCAGATATTGTTCCCGCTCCACCCCGGCCGGTGCCAGCAACTGGCGAAACAGCGCCAGCTCGCTCCTGCAAAAGCCCCGGCAGGCCCGCGCCGCCGCGCAGATGGGGCAGTGGCTCTCCCACAGCAGCCAGCTGCCATCCTCCTCCTGGCGAAAATCCGCCATATAGCCCTCTCGCGTACGCTGCGCCGTCAGTGCCGCCAGCCTGTCGGCCAGCGTCGGCTGGGTCAGCTCGGCCTGATAACGGGCCAGCTGTTGCTGCTCCCGCTGGGCGATCAGCCGCTCCATGCCCACCTCGCCAAACAGCTGCTGGATGTTGTCGATAAGCTGCAGGGTCAGCTCGCTGTGGCTGTCGGGGAAGCGCTGCCAGGCCTGCTCGGTGAGGTGCCAGAGCCGTACCGGTCGACCGCGGCCCCGCGCCTCGTCGCTAAATCCCACCCAGCCGTCGGCCTCCAGCGCCGTCAGATGCTGGCGGGCGCCCATGGAGGTCATCTGCAACTGCTCCCCCAGCGCGGCGGCACTCTGGGGGCCGTGAGTCTTAAGCAGGTAGAGGATCTTGTCGGTACTGGCGTTCATGGGGGATCTCGTTGTCGACAGGTGCGGCATATTGAGCGGAAGCGGTTCGCGCGATTCTGGTATGCGTGTGGTCATTATGGGCAGCGGCCTCATTTAAATCAATAATTCACTTTACTTAATGGCGTTCCCTTTGCAGTATAAATAAACCAATAACTTTATTTAATGAGGCGAAGATGGAAGGGATCAAGGGACAGGCGACCCTCTGGGTATTGGTGATGACGGTGACCCTGGCTATAGCGGGCTTTAGCCTGCCATCCCCGGTGCTGGCACCGCTGATGCTGGATCCGGCCCAGGGCATGTTGACGCCGGAGGCGTCTGACTGGAGCCGCAAGGTGTGGCTCGGGGTCATCATGGGGCTCTATCCGCTGTTTCAACTGCTGGGGGCCCCCTGGCTGGGCAAGCTGTCGGATCGCCATGGCCGCAAGCCGGTGCTGACCCTCTGCCTGATCGGGGTGCTGGCGGGTTATGTGCTGATGGCCCTCGGCATCGCCTGGCGCTCCCTGCCGCTCTTGCTGCTGAGCCGGGTGGTGGAGGGCTTCTTCAACGGCGACATCGCCATCGTGCAGGCGATGGCGGCGGACATGAGCACCACCAGAACCAAGGCACGCAACTTCGCTCGCATCAACATCGGCATGAACCTGGGCTGGGTACTGGGTCCCATGATTGGGGGCTATGCCGCCGTGGTGTCGGGGGATTACAGCCTGGCGGCCTGGCTGGCGGTGGCCATGACGGTGGGCAACCTGCTGCTGGTGCTCTGGCTGTTGCCCAACCGGCCGCCGATACCCGCCGAGCAAGAGCTGGCCTCCCTCTCGACCCGGCAACTGTTGTTGCAACCCCGCCTGCTGCCCTACTTCGTGCTGACTCTGCTCAGCTACGGGGCCGTGCAGCTCTACTTCACCTACTTCAACGTCTGGTTGGTGGAGCGGCTGGCCTGGGATCCGGTGCAGTTGGCCCAGGCCGCCGTGCTGGTGAGCGTGCCCATGATGCTGGGGTCCTGGCTCGGGGCGCAACTTGCCCGACACTGGCGTGGCAGCTCCCTTGGCATAGTCGGACATCTGGTGATGGCGGCGGGCATGTTGATGTTCATTCTGCCGACCCAGTGGTGGGGGCTGGCGCTCACCTTCATTCCGGCCGGCATCGGCATGAGCCTGGGGGAGCTCGCCACCTCGGTGGCCATCTCCAATCGCAGCCATGCCAGCCAGCAGGGGCAGGCGATGGGGGTCTACCGCGGCCTGGCGGTGGGCAGCGAGATCCTGGCGGTGGTGCTCGGCAGCCTGGCGCTGCTGGCAGGCACCGAGTGGCCCTTCTATCTGGCGGCGCTCTGCGGCCTGATCTGCGCCCTCGGTTTCTACGGGTTGCGCAGACGGGCGGACAGACGAAGCGCCGTGGCCGCCTGCGCCGAGCCGGGCTGAGGCGGCTGGATCACAGATCGGCGCCGGGGTGACAGCCGGGGCTTGCATCCCGGCGCCGAGTTTGGGACGGTATGGCTCTTTGCCCCCTTTACCCCGTCGCCCGGCGAACCTGACCAGCACAGGCCTTCATATGCGCCCCGCGATGCCCAGTCCTGAGAGGTGATATGAGCGAGTTTCAGGCCATTGCGCCGGGATTGAAATGGTATGGCACCTTGCACGGCTCAACATTCCTGGAGGTGATATGAATCATTATCAAGCCATTGCACTGGACATGGACGGTACCCTGCTGACCCGGGATCACAAGATCTCGTCCGCGACCCGGGCCGCCCTGGCCCAGGCCCGCGCCCATGGCATCAAGGTGCTGCTGGTGACGGGCCGCCACTTCATGACGGCTCGGCCCTTCCATCACGAGCTGGCCCTCGACACCCCCCTCATCTGCAGCAACGGCGCCTACCTCTATGATCCGGCGCAAGGCAGGATCCTCGCAGGGGATCCCCTGGCGGTGGCGCCGCTCACCGCCCTGCTCACCGAGGTGCAGGCGCAGCAGATGGGCGCCCTGTTCCACCTCGACGAAGGCATAGGCTATCTCGGCTGCGAGGAGCATGTGGGCCGGATGCGGCGCTGGTCGGCGAACCAGCCGGATCATCTCAAGGTCTCCCTGCTGCCGGCGGAGGATATCGACAGCTGGCTGCAAAAGCCCATCTGGAAGCTGGAGCTGTTCAATCAGGATCCGGGCCGACTGCACCGCTTCGTGGGGGAGGTGGTGCAGCACCTGCCCTTCACCCAGGATTGGGCGGCGCCCTATGCGGTGGAGCTGGTGCAGCCTGGCTGCAGCAAGGGCAACCGGCTGGCCCAGTGGGCGGCGAGGGAGGGCATAGCGATGGAAAACGTGGTGGCCTTTGGGGACAACAACAACGACATCAGCATGTTCGAGCAGGTAGGGCTGGCGGTGGCCATGGGCAACGCGGCGCCCCAGATCCAGGCCCATGCGGACAGGGTCACCGCGGATCACAACGAAGACGGCATAGCGCTGGCGCTGCAGCGCTGGGTCCTGCCCTCCTGAGGGGCAACAGAAAGGGGCCAGCGCGGCCCCTTGTTGGTCAGCTCCCGAAGGAGAACTGGATCACCCGATCCGGGAAGCGGATCCGGTTGTAGTCACGGCGCACCCCCTCGTAGTGGCGGATGGCGCGCTCGCGCTGGGCCCGGTAGTAGTCCCGCTGCTTGCTGTCGCTCTCGCCCCGGATCTGCTGATCCAGCTGATAGATGGTCCGCTCGGTGCGCTCCAGCTCCTGTTGCAGCTCGCCGAGGCGCTGCTCAAGCAGATACTCCTTGCGACCGCGCTCGAACTGGGTGAGGAAGGTCGTGTCGTTGGGGCAGACTCCCAGGTATTCGTTCCCCTCCCGCCCCTTGCTGTAGGCGAGCACTGGGATGCAGTAGAGCTCGAGCCCCTTGGCGTAGCCGCGCTGCCACTCGTCTTCGTCCACCCTGAGGCCGTACTCCCCGCAGGTCTGCTTGTAGTCACGGGTGGCGGTCCGGGTCTTGCCCTGCTCCCCGTCCTGATAACCCTGGTTGTACCAGCTCATGGCGCGGCACTCCTCCTCCGACAGGGAGCTGCACCCGGCGAGCAGCAGGGGGAGGGTCAACAGCAGGATCTTGGGGGACATGAAGGGGCTCCGACAGCAAGGATGGTGGGGCATTCTAGAAGAGGAAGCCCGCCTGGAACAAGCACCCGGTACCAGGCCGATTTCATGATGTTTTTATCAGTACTTTCAAGCCGTTGCGAACGGGCCTCCGGCGACCTTTTCTTGCCGGGGGAGGCAGGGTAAACTGCGCCTACTTTTAACTGGCACGTAACAAAAACAATGAAAGTCCTGACCGTCGATTATCGCTCCCCCGACGCGGCCGAGCGCTTCACCGAATCCCTGCGCACCACCGGCTTCGGGGTGCTGACCCACCACCCCATCCCGAAGGAGCTGGTGCAGTCCATCTATGACAACTGGTATCGCTTCTTCATGAGCGAGCAGAAGCAGGCGTTCCTGTTCAACCGCGAGACCCAGGACGGCTACTTCCCGCCCTCGGTGTCCGAGGTGGCCAAGGGCAATAGCCAGAAGGACATCAAGGAGTACTTCCACCTCTACCCCTGGGGCCAGATGCCGGAAGAGCTGAGGGCGCAGGCGATGGAGTACTACCGCCTCGCCAACGATCTCGCCGCCGAGCTGCTCTCCTGGGTGGAGCAATACACCCCGGCGGACATCGCCGCCCACTACAGCTGCCCGCTCTCCTCCATGATCGAAGAGAGCCAGAAGACCCTGCTGCGGGTGCTGCACTATCCGCCGTTCGACGGCACCGAAGAGCCGGGGGCCATCCGCGCCGCGGCCCATGAAGACATCAACCTGCTGACCATACTGCCCGCCGCGAGCGAGCCCGGCCTGCAGGTGAAGGGCTCGGACGGGGAGTGGATGGACGTGCCCTGCGACTTTGGCACCCTCATCATCAACATAGGTGACATGCTGCAGGAGGCCTCCCGTGGCTATTACCCCTCCACCACCCACAGGGTCATCAACCCGACCGGCGGCAGTGCCGCTAAGTCCCGTATCTCCTTGCCGCTGTTCCTGCACCCGCGCCCGGACGTGGTGCTCTCCGAGCGCCACACAGCCCACAGCTACCTGATGGAGCGGCTGCGGGAGCTGGGAGTCATCTAGTCCCGGCACCGCCAGTGTCAGCGTCAAAACCGGAGCAAACTCGCTCCGGTTTTTTATTTTTTGGCACAGTTGGTTGGTTATCCGAATTTTATTGGTTAATGATGCTAAAAACTGAGTTTTGTAACGGATATACGCCGAGTGATTGCGCGCCCCCGGGCGTACTCTGAGCGCCATTCCGGGCCCCGCTGGCGGGCCCCTCGATTGGAGTTCCCATGAAGCAGTCCCAATGGTCATCCCGGCTCGGTTACATCCTGGCCGCCGCAGGTTCGGCGGTCGGTCTCGGCGCCATCTGGAAGTTCCCCTATGTGACCGCCGCCAACGGTGGCGGCGCCTTTCTGCTGGTGTTCCTGCTGTTCAGCTTCACCCTGGGGGTGGCGGTGCTGATGGGGGAGGCCTTGCTCGGCAGCCTGACCCGGCGCGGGGTGGTGGGGGCCTTCGGTGAACTGATGGGCAAGCGCTGGCGCTGGGTCGGCGCCATGGGTTTGCTGTGCAGCCTGCTCATCTTCAGCTTCTACAGCGTGGTGGGGGGCTGGACCCTGGGTTACACCGGCATGGCGCTGGCGGGGGAGTTGCAACAGGGGGACGGCGCGGCGCTGACCGCCCGCTTCAACGACTACGTCGGTGATCCGCTCTGGCCGGTGCTGACCCACCTGCTGTTCGCCGCCCTCACCTGGTGGTTCGTGCAAGGCGGGGTGCAGAAGGGGGTGGAGCGCACCCTGCGCTGGATGATGCCGGCCCTCTTCATCATGATCCTGCTGCTGGTGGCCTTCGGCCTCACCCTGCCCAATGCCATGGCCGGGGTGCGCCACTTCCTGATGCCTGACTTCAGCAAGCTCGGCATGTCCGGGGTGCTCGACGCCATGGGGCTGGCCTTCTTCTCCCTCTCCATTGGTCTGGGCATCCACACCACCTATGGCGCCTACCTGCCCTCCAGCGAAGGGGTGGGCCGCTCCAGCCTCTGGGTGGTGTTGCTGGCGAGCCTGATCGCCGTGCTGGCGGGCTTGATGATCTTCCCCGTGCTGGTGGCGACCGGTATCGATCCCGCCTCGGGGCCCGGCCTCACCTTCATGACCATGCCGGCGGTGTTCCAGCAACTGCCCTTCGGCCAGGGGCTGGCGGTGGTCTTCTTCGCCCTGCTGGTAGTGGCGGCGCTCTCCTCGGCCATCTCCCTGCTGGAGCACCTGCAGTGCTTCGTCTGCGAGAGCCTGGGCTGGTCGCGGCGGGCGGCCTGCAGCCTGATCACAGCCCTGGTGATGGCGGGGGGCATCCCGGTCAGCCTGTCGTTCGGCCCCTGGGGGGATCTGACCCTGTTTGGCAAGAACATCTTCGAGCTGCTGGACTTCATCACCTCCAACCTGATGATGCCCCTGTTCGGGCTGGCCCTGACGCTGCTGCTGGGCTGGCAGCTCGGTCGCCGGGCGCTGCCCACCGGGCTGGCACCGCACTGGCGCGCCCTGTTGATGGGCTGCTGGCGCTGGCTGGCTCCCCTGCTCATCGGTGGCATTCTGGTGCGGGGTCTGCTGTAACCTTCTGCCGTTCGGGCGGGCCCTCTGGCCTGCCCGTGGTCCGGGCAGACAGAGGAACCTCGCCGGCAGGATTGACTGTCTCGAAAAATCCATGAAATGGCAGTTTATCAAAACTTTGGTTCGCAATTTGGCCATTAAATTGATAAATATTCTGTTTTGTGGGCGAAAATGGACTATTGGCTGTCAACTTCTCTTGCCGTGGTTTAGGCTGTGGCTCCTTTTTCGCGTCCAGGTTACTCACAGAATGTCACCCCTCATCGCCCTTGTTGGTCGATTTTTCAGCTCGCAAGAGAGGTGACCCTGCACGCGCACTCAGTCTGAATGTTCATTGCAAAGGTCGCCCCCGGGCGGCCTTTTTGTTGCAGCCCAGTTGTTGCGACCCAGGTTGCACTTACCCATGGAGTATCGATTCGATGTTGTCTTCCCCGGAGGTTGTATGAGCCAGGTTCAGTGGTCTTCCCGTCTCGGTCATGTGCTGGCGGCGGCCGGCACGGCCATTGGCCTTGGCGCCATCTGGAAGTTTCCCTATGTGACCGCCACCAATGGCGGTGGCGCCTTCCTGCTGGTGTTTCTGCTGTTCAGCTTCACCCTGGGGGTCGCGGTGCTGGTGGGTGAGACCCTGCTCGGCAGCCGCAGCCAGCGCGGGGTACTCGGCGCCTTCCATCGGCTGGTGGGGCCGAACTGGCGCTGGATGGGCTACATGGGGATCCTCTGCGGCTTCTTCATCTACAGCTTCTACAGCGTGGTAGGGGGCTGGACCGTGGGCTATGCGGCGCTGGCGATCGGCGGGCAGCTCAACCTCAGCGAGGGCTCGGCGCTGACCGCCCTGTTCAATGGCTACGTCAGCCATCCCTGGTGGCCTGTGCTGACTCATCTGGTCTTCGCCGGGCTCACCTGGTGGTTCGTGCAGGGGGGCATTCAGAAGGGAGTGGAGCGGGCGCTGCGATGGATGATGCCGGCGCTCTTCATCATGATGCTGCTGCTGGTGGGGGTGGGTCTCTCCATGCCGGGGGCCATGGCCGGGGTGCGCCAACTGCTGCTGCCGGACTTCTCCATGCTGACCGGCCAGAGCGTGCTGGATGCCCTGGGGCTGGCCTTCTTCTCCCTCTCCATCGGCCTCGGGGTACACACCACCTATGGCGCCTATCTGCCCAATAGCGAAGGGGTGCTGCGCTCCGGGGTCTGGGTGGTGACCCTGGCGAGCCTTATCTCTGTGCTGGCGGGGCTGATGATCTTCCCGGCGCTGGCCTCCACCGGCATAGACCCCACAGCCGGCCCGGGTCTCACCTTCATGACCATGCCCGCCGTGTTCAGCCACCTGCCGTTCGGCCAGGGGCTGGGGGTGGTCTTCTTCCTGCTGCTGCTGGTGGCGGCGCTCTCCTCCTCCATCTCCATGCTGGAGCACCTGGTGCGCTTCACCTGCGAGGAGTGGGGCTGGTCGCGCCGTGGCGCTTGCCGGGTGCTGACCCTGCTGATCATGGCCTCCGGCATTCCGGTGAGCCTGTCGTTCGGTCCCTGGGCCGACTACACCCTGTTTGGCAAGACCATCTTCGACTTGCTGGACTACCTCACCTCCAACCTGATGATGCCGCTGTTCGGTCTGGTGTTGACCCTGCTGCTGGGCTGGCGGCTGGGGGATACCATACTGCCTGCCGGGTTGTCGCCGGCCCTGCGTCTGTGCCTGCTCTGGTGCTGGCGACTGGTGGCGCCGCTCTTGATCGCCGGTATTCTGGTGCGGGGTCTGCTCTAGCCGTTGCCCCGTGGAGGCGCTTGGGCTCCCGACCTTAGTGAGGTGTGAGAGGAGGAAGTTTGGGGGCCAGGTGAGAGCGGATCTGCCGCAGCGTCTCCTGATAGGCGTCGGCATGCTGCCCCTGGAACGCGGCGCTGTGGTTGAGGCGCCGCTCAAGCCGGTCAACCAGTTGGGCGACCCCGGGAGCCGGCATGCCGCTCGGCCAGCACAGTTGCAACAGCGTCAGCAGTTGCCAGGCATCCCCCGGCAGAGCGGGAAACTCCTCCAGCAGGGTCAAGCCATATTGGATGGCCACCTGATGCTGCCCGGCAGAGATGGCCTCTTGCCGCCCCTGGCGCAGAGAGGCCAGGCGCTGTTCGCGGTGCTCCAACTGCTGCCCGAGTTCGGTGATCACCAGCCTGAACAGCCGCTGGAGCAGTGGGGAGGGCGCCACCCTGGCCTGATGCTGGCTGAGCTGTGCCAGATAACGCCGGGCGTGCTGGGGCAGGCCGCAGAACTGGCTGACGGCAAAGCCGAGCAACTGGTTGAGGTGATGGTCCCGCGCCGCCTCTGGCGGATGTCTGGCCAGCAGCACCAGGGCCTCATCGAAGCGATAATCCAGGCCCAGCATCAGGGCTTGCAGCAGTGCGGCCTCGTGGTCACGCAGGGTCGTCGCCTGGCCGAGGTTGTCACACTCCTGGCGCAGCGTGGCTATCCTGGCCGCTGTCGGGTTGTGCCAGAGCACCGCCAGACTGGCGCTCAGGATGACATGCTCGATGGATATCCGGAATCTGTGCTCGGAAAAGAAACGCAGAGTGAGGCTTCTGGCCTGCTCCAGCGCCTTCCCCTCCTCTTTGAGCAGCAGTGCCAGCAGGATACCAACCTGGCGCCACTCCGGTTGCCAGGGGTACTTGCGCAGCAACTGCGCGAGCGCGGCCCAGGCCGGTTCCCATTGTGCTTCGTGTAGCAGGCAGGCGAGGGATAGCTCCTGATAAATGGCGGCAGGAAGTCGTGCCTGATTGCGAGCCAGATCCTTGCGGGCACTCTCCAGCCTGTTCAATCCGAGCAGGGCGAGGCTCAACCCCTTGCGTGGCCACCAGGCGTCGTGTTCCGTGGTGCACATGGCGTAGTGCTGGGTGGCCTGGAAGTGATCCTGATCCTGCAACAGCATGTATCCCTTGACCCTGTCTATCTGCGGCCCCAACCCCTTGTGCCGCGAGTGCTGATAGAGCAGATCCTCGCATCGGGCACAGGCGTTGCGCCACTCCCTGAGGGCCATGGGCGTGGCCAGAGGCCGCGTCAGCTCGATCAGCATCAGCAATTCACGCAGGCCATTGGTCAGTTGCTCCGTGGTGAAGGGGACGGGCAGGCGCAACGGGAAATAGAGGTCGGAAGGGGGGAATTGGCCGGCGTCATCCTCCTCGCCCAGCAACCACAGCACGCAACCCGGCGCGAGCAGGCCCAGATAGTGCGCCTCATGGAGCAGACGGATCCCGTCATGGGCCTGATGCTGATACTGGCGGCAGATGATGGCATCAAAGGCGTGTTTGCCGAGGAGGGCGGGCAGGGTCGCGAGCTCCTTGCAATGGCGCAGTTGGGATGCGTTCACCCCCAGCTCGCCGAGCCCCTGGGAGAGGGCCGAGCTGATCATGGCATCGTCTTCGATCAGGAGGATCTGCATTCTTGACGCTCCTTCGCTGACTGGGATGTGGCCAGGCGTGTGAAAACCGGATTCAAAGATGGCCCCACTGTCGTCCGAGAGAGGCGACGGGGTCAATACCCCACTTGGGTCAGTGACAGGGCGCGTGGAAGATAAGCCGCCATAGGGCGGGGGTCTTCATCCGGTCAGGCCTTGCCGCAGGCCGGGATGAGGGCGGGACCCTACTGCAAACCGGGTCCCTTGGCCGAGAAGGGACAGTCGCGCTGACGGATGAGCCGATTGCCCTGCTGCCCGTGCCCCTGCCAGGCGAGCTCGAGTTGGCCGAGACGACCGAGGTGGCGCAGCTCGAACTCGTAGCGCAGGCAGGGGTTGTCCGTGGGCAGCCGGGTCATGGACGCCGGCAGGCGGTAGTCATAGCGCAGCAGGGGGCCGTCCTGCAGCTGGCTCTGGGCGGGCACCAGGCCCTCCGCCGTGGGGGAGGGAGCACTCAGGTAGCGGCGCAGGGTCAGGGGGGCGTCGATGGCCCTCTGATAGTGGAGCCCGTTCATGGCGGCGAGCTCCTCCTCCAGCCGCTGCAACTCCCCCTCCAGCCCGCTCAGCGCCGCACCCAGCTGCTGATGGCTGGGCGAGGCGCAGCCCCCCAGCAACAGGATCATGAGCAGCAGGGCGGGGCGGACGGGCAGCATGGTCACTCCTTCGGGATCAGGGCCACAGACTATAGCAGGGGATTGGTGGGCGGCGTGCCCCGTAGCAGCCCGGCGAGGCGCTCCAGCCCCTCGGCGACGCGGGCATCGGTGGCGGGCTGGCTCAGGCTCAGGCGCACCCCTTGCGGGGCGGCAAACTGGCCGGCGGCGAAGTGTTCTCCGCTCGCGACCCCGACGTCAAGGGCGTTGGCAGCCTCGGCGAACTCCTGGCTGCGCCAGGGTTCGGGCAGCGGCAGCCAGGCGTGCATGGCGCCCGGTTGCCAGCGGGCCCCCGGCAGCAGGTGACGCAACAGCTCCCCCCGACGTGCCAGGACTCGTCTCTGCTGCTCGATGAGCGGCATGATCTGGTGCTGGCTCACCAGCTTGCAGGCCAGTTCGATGAGCAGGGGGCTTACCATCCAGCTCGACAGCCGCATGGCCTGGGCGAAGCCGTTGCGAAGGGAGGGGGGAGACAACACGAAGCCGACCCGCAGGCCGCCGCAGGCGATCTTGGCCAGGCTGCCGAGGTAGATGACTCGCTCCGGCGCCAGGTTGACCAGGGGCGGGAGCGAGACCTCGGGCAGCAGGCCGTTGACGTCATCCTCGACGATCAGCAGATCATGGCGGCGGGCGATGGCAACTATCTCCTCCCGCCGCGCCAGGCTCATGGTGGCGGTGGTGGGATTCTGCAGGGTAGGGGTCAGGTAAAGCAGCTTGGCCCGCCGCTGGCGGCAGGCGGCCTCCAGGGCGGCGGGGATCAGCCCCTCCTCGTCCATCGCCAGCCCCATCACCTGATTCTTCAGCTGGCGCGCATTGCCCAGCATGCCGGGGTAGCTGAGCCCCTCGCAAAAGAGGGTCTCCCCCACGCAGCCGGTGGCCAGCAGGGCCAGCATGATGCCGTGCTGGGCGCCATGGCTGAACAACAGCCTGTCTTCACTTCCCTGAATGCCCTGCGCGGCGAGCCAGTCGACGAACAGCTGGCGCTGTTCGGCACGTCCCGCCTCCTTGTCATAGCCGAGCAAAGCGTTGAGATCCCCGTCCGCCAGTTCGGTCAACATGGGCCTGATGATGGCGGCCCTGTCCAGCTGCACCGGCAGGTTCTGCCACAGCTCGATGCGCTGATTGTCCTCGTTGCGGATCACCCATTCGTTGGCGGGATCCGCCGCAGCCCTGACCCAGGTGCCATGACCCACCCTGGCCGCCAGCAGACCACGTCGCTCGGCCTCGGTGTAGGCGCGGGTGATGGTGCCCACCGTCACCCCCAGCCGGTCAGCCAGGGCCCTGTGGGTCGGCAGTCGGGTCTGGGGGGGCAGGATGCCATCGGCAATGGCCTGCTCGATGGCCTTGACCAGTTTCAGATAGAGAGGGCCTGCGAAGGGGGTGAGGTCGGGCGTCCAGATTGTCATGGTGACAATAAATCCATTGATCCAATATTGTCCCCAATATAGCGTGATATCCAACCTGTTCACAACCCGATAGCTCACATTGTATCGATACAATGTGGCAAGAAAGGAGTCACCTCATGACCATTGAATGGTACGCCACCCTGTTTGGCTTCGCCCTGCTCACCTGCGGCACCCCGGGGCCCAACAATCTGATGCTGACGGCATCTGGCGCCAACTTCGGGGTACGCCGTACTCTGCCCCACCTGATCGGGGTCGCGGTCGGCCAGCCGGTATTGCAACTGGTGTTGGCGCTCGGTTTCTATCCGCTGTTCGAACGCTGGCCTCTGCTCAAGGTGAGCCTGCAGGTGCTGGGCAGCCTCTATCTGCTGTGGCTGGCCTGGCGCATCGCGGTGGCCGGTGCCCCCGGCGACCCGGCAAGTCGTGCCCGCCCGCTGACCCTGCTGGAGGGGCTGGGCTTTCAGTTCCTCAATCCCAAGGCCTGGATGATGGGCATCTCCGCCATCAGTCTGTTCAGCCTGCCGGGGAGCGACTACTGGCCGAGTCTGTGGGGCATCATGTCGGTCTTCCCCATGGCGGGGCTGCCGGTCTGCTTTGCCTGGGTGCTGTTCGGTCATCAGCTCAGCCGCTGGATCAACTCGGACAAGGGCTGGCGCCGTCTCAATGGCAGCCTGGGGGCCCTCACCGCCCTGTGCGTGGTGATGCTCTGGTATTAATGGTTGCCTGATTATTCATGCAAAGAAAATGCATTGCCGACCTTGTCGTCAGGGCTGAGGCTCTGCATATTAGGAGGCTTGCCGCGCTCTTGCCGCACTAAAGGATGAGATTGAGATGGATCTGAACTGGTTGTTCCCCCTGGCGGGCTTTGCCCTGATCACCTGTGGCACCCCCGGCCCCAACAACATGCTGCTCACCAGCGCCGGGGCCGCTCAGGGATTTCGCCGCTCCATTCCCCTGCTGGTGGGGGTGGTGGGGGGCATCAACCTGATGATCCTGGCCACGGCCCTGGGGCTGGGGGTGATGTTCGAGAAGGTGCCGCTGCTGCACGACGGCCTCAAGCTGGTGGGCTCTGCCTACCTGCTCTGGCTGGCCTGGAAGGTGGCCAATGCCAGCGGCCCGGCGGACGGCAGCCGACCGCTCATCCCGGCCCATCAGGGGGCCATGCTGCAGTTGCTCAACCCCAAGGCCTGGATGATGGCGCTCTCCGCCATCAGCGGCTTCACCCTGGCGGGGGAGGCTTACTGGCCGTCCGCCGGCTGGGTGCTCGGCATCTTCTTCGTGACCGGCCTCTACACGGGGGCCTTCTGGGTGCTGTTCGGTGCCCAGGTGCGCCGCCTCATCCGTACCGCCAGAGGCTGGCGTCGTTTTAACCTCGGCATGGGGATCGCCACGGCGGCCTGCGTGCTGATGATCTGGGTTTAGGCCTTGGCCTGAGCCTTTACCGGCTGTCTTGTTGGCCCTTCGGGGCCTTTTTTGTTTCCCCGGCGGCGTGGCATGACGCTTGCGCCGTTCAGTGCCAGCGTGGTGGCAAGGAGGTTTCATGAAATGTATCGGTCTGCTGGGTGGCATGAGCTGGGAGTCCACCGTCAGCTACTACCAGGCGCTCAACCGGGGTGTGCGGGCGCGGCTCGGCGGTCTGCACTCGGCGCGGGTGCTACTCAATAGCGTCGATTTCGCCGAGATAGAGCGGTTGCAACATGCCGGTGACTGGCCCGCTACCGCCCGTCTGCTGGCGGCCGAGGCCCGCGCACTCCAGGCCGGTGGCGCCGATTTCCTGATGATAGGCACCAACACCATGCACAAGGTGGCCCCCGAAATTGAAGCCGCCATCGAGATCCCGCTGCTGCACATCGCCGATGCCACCGCCCGCCGCCTGCAGGCCGACGGGGTGACCCGGGTCGGCTTGCTCGGTACCCGTTTCACCATGGAGCAGGATTTCTACAAGGGACGGCTGGAGGCGCAATTCGGGCTGGAGGTGCTGGTGCCCGCAGAGGAGCAACGGGAGCGGGTGCATCGCATCATTTATGACGAGCTCTGTCTGGGGCAGATCCATGAGCCGTCGCGGGCCGAATACCTGGCCATCATCGCCGGGCTGGCCCAGGCCGGGGCTCAGGCCGTGATCCTGGGCTGCACCGAAATCGCCCTGCTGGTGGGGGAGTGCCAGGCCGCCGTGCCGCTCTACGACACTACCGCCATTCATGCCGACGCCGCCGTGGCGTGGGCGCTGGAGTAGGGCAGAGAGAGACAGAATCCGTGGAGGCGCTGCGGCGTCTCCCCTCCTCTTGCCGTCATCCTCCCCGATCCTGACTGTGAGTCAGCCTGCACTTCAGCAAGCCGATTGACGCTTTTATTGTCAAACGGCTCACATTTCCTCCTTTTGTCCCTTGAGTCCGACGCGTCGGACGCCTAGGTTTCGATCACTGAAACG
Source organism: Aeromonas sp. sif0611 (assembly GCF_019218845.1). Lineage (NCBI taxonomy): Bacteria > Pseudomonadati > Pseudomonadota > Gammaproteobacteria > Aeromonadales > Aeromonadaceae > Aeromonas > Aeromonas sp. sif0611. The sequence goes on from NZ_JAHUWU010000008.1 coordinate 103,365, forward strand.
ATTCAGCTTTCACCAAAAACAAGAGACACGAGGATAAAGCCATGTTGAAGAAACTCTCCATTGCCGTGCTGCTCGCCCTGGGCGCGAGTTCTGGCCAGGCCGCCGAATTCTTGCTGACCGACGCCCAGCAGGGACTGGATGTGGGGGACTGGAAGATCACCAGCGACAAGCTGGGGATCAAGAGCCCGGTACCCTTCTCCGTCGAGAAGAAACGCTTGCACGGCGGGCGTCAGGAGGGGGTGGATCTGCTCATCGTCGACAACGGGGTGATGAAGATCACCCTGGTGCCGACCCGTGGCATGGGGATCAAGGAGGTCAAGGGGGCCGATCTGCGCCTGGGTTGGGATTCCCCGGTCAAGGAGGTGGTCAACCCGGCCTTCATCGATCTGGAGAGTCGCGCCGGTCTGGGCTGGCTCGATGGCTTCAACGAGATGCTGGTACGCTGCGGCTACGAGTGGACCGGTCACCCCGGGGTGGATGACGACGGCCGCCTCAAGAGCCTGCACGGCCGGGTGCAGAACATACCGGCGTCCGTGGTCAGCGTGACAGTGGACGAGGAGCCGCCCTACGCCATCCACGTGCGGGGCCGGGTGGACGAGCGCACCTTCAAGATGAGCGAGCTGGTCACCTGGACCCAGCTGAGCGTGGTACCCGGTCAGGCGGAATTTGCCCTGCAGGACAAGCTGACCAACCACGCGGACTACGAAAACGAGTACCAGATCATCTATCACGGCAACTTCGGGGCGCCGATCCTGGAGGAGGGGGCACATGTCAGCACGCCGGTGAAGCAGATCTCTCCGTTCAACGACTACGCCAAGGCGGGACTCAAGGGCTGGCAAACCTATCTGGGGCCCACCAAGGGCTTCGACGAGATGGTGTTCAACCTGGTGCCCTACAGCGATGCCGAGGGCAATACCCTGGCGGTGCTGAACAACAAAGCGGGCAGTGCCGGGGTGGCGGTGGGTTACAACACCAAACAGTTACCTGTGCTGACACTCTGGAAGAACACAGACACCCGGGCCCAGGGCTATGTGACCGGCATAGAGCCCGGTACCAGCTATGCCTACAGCACCAAGTACCAGCGCCCGCTGGGGCTGGTACCCAAGATCCAGCCGGGGGAAACCAAGACCTTCGACCTGACCTATCGCCTGCTGCGCAATGGGGAGGAGGTGAAGCAGGCCCTGGCCCAGGTGGACAAGATCCAGGCCGGCCGTCCCACCGAGCTGCGCGAGCAACCCCTGGTCAAGCTGCCCTGAGTGGCAGGCAGACAGCAAAAAGCCGCTCCATGAGCGGCTTTTCTTCATGCCAGATGAGGGATCAGCCGTGGCTGGACTCAGACATGGCTGTGCTCAGACATGGCTATACATGGCCTCGATCTCGCTCTGGTACTTGGATTCGATGATCTTGCGGCGCAGCTTCATGGTGGGGGTGATCTCCCCGAGCTCCATGGAGAAGGCGCTCGGCAGCAGGGTGAACTTCTTCACCTGCTCGAACTTGGCCAGCTCTTTTTGCAAGTCAGCAATCCGTGCCTCGAAGAACTCCACCACCTTGGAGTGGCGCAGCAGCTCGGTCTTGCACTGGTACTGCAGGTTGATGGAGCGGGCATACTCCTCCAGGGACTCGAAGCAGGGGACGATCAGCGCCGAGACGAAGTGGCGGGCATCGGCGACGATGGCGATCTGCTCGATGAAGCGATCCTTGCCCAGGGTCCCCTCTACCAGTTGCGGCGCCACGTACTTGCCGTTGGAGGTCTTCATCAGCTCCTTGAGGCGCTCGGTGAAGTAGATGTTGCCCTGGTCGTCGAGCTCGCCGGCATCGCCGGTACGCAGGAAGCCATCCGCCGTCATCACCTCGGCGGTAGCGTCCGGCTTGTTGTAGTAGCCGCGCATCACTGTCGGTGAGCGCACCAGCAGCTCGTTGTTCTCGCCGAGTTTGACCTCTATGCCGTCCATGACGGTGCCGATGGAGCCTAGCTTGAACTGACTGTCCTCGTAGCAGCAGACGGTGGCCGTGGTCTCTGTCATGCCGTAGCCGTATTTGAGGTTGAGCCCCATGGCCTGGAAGAAGAGGTTGACGTCGTCCGCGAGGCGAGCGCCTGCCACCGGCAGGAAGCGGGTGCGGCCGCCGAAGCGGGCACGCAGCTTGCGAAACACCAGCCGCTCGGCCAGAGCCAGCTGCAGGTAAAGCAGGGGGGAGGCGGACTTGCCGGCCTGGCGGGTGGCGACCATCCGCTTGCCGACCCCGGTGGCCCAGCCGAACAAGGCGCGGCGCAGGCGCGGTGCCTGGGCAACTTTGGCCTGGATCATGGCGTAGGCCTTCTCGTAGAGACGTGGTACGGCGCACATCACGGTCGGCTGCACCTCGCCAATCACTTCCATCACCTTCTGCGGATCGCGGATATAGACGTTCTCGGCGCCGCAATAGAGCACGTAGTAGCTCCAGGCGCGCTCGAACACGTGGCTGAGCGGCAGCATGCAGAGGGACACGTCCTGCTCGCCAAGATCCAGGCGGCGGTCGTGCATCTCGAAACAGGCGGCGATGTTGTTGAAGTCGAGCATGACTCCCTTGGGTTCACCCGTGGTGCCCGAGGTGTAGATCAGGGTCAGCAGATCATCCATGCGGTAGTGCTGCTCGCGCTCCCTCAGCGCCTGCTCGCTGGGCTGATGGTTGCCGGAGACCAGGAAGGTCTGGAAGTGGCTAGCCTGCTCGCAGCCGCGCAGATCGACGGTGCCGTCCAGGGTGACTATCTGGTTGATCTCGCCACTCTTGAGCAGCAGGAGCGCCTGATCGAACTGGGGCTGCTCCCCCACGAACAGCAGCTTGATGCCGGCGTCCTTTACGATGTAGCGCAGCTGTTCGAGCGTGCTGGTGGGGTAGATGGGCACGCTGACGCCACGGGCGGCGAGGATGCCGAGATCGGCCTGGGTCCACTCCGGCATGTTGCGGGCATAGAGGCCGACCATCTCGGTGGGCTGGTGGCCGGCGCGGATCAGCGCCTGGGCGCAGTAGTCCATGGCCTGGCCCAGGGTGCGCCAGCCGATGGCGCGCCATTGGCCATCCTGCTGGACGCGCAGGGCGGCCTTGTTGCCAAGGCGGGCAATACGCTCACGCATCACTCTAACCAGATGAAGCTGCGACATCTAAATCATCCTCAAGTAACAGTTGTGCGCCCGCAGGGGCACTAAAATCGGGGCTGGAGTTTAAACTCTAACATTACAGCTTACAAGTGTGCGCCATTTGTCCTGGATCACAAAGTCGTCAACTCGGGGAGAGTCAGGCATGATAAGGACAAGGGTCGGATTCATTCAGGGAGTAGCGCCATGGGGATCGGGGTCAAGAGTCTGTTGACGGGCATGTTGTTGCTGCTGGCGGGAGCCGGTGCACTCTGGTTTGTCCTTGGCGGATCAGGGGATCAGGACAACCCCTGGCTGAGCGGGGCCGAGGGCTATGAGCAGGCGCAGCGGCTGGCGCTGAGGGAAGGATACCCCTTGCTCTACGTGATAGAGCGCGCCAAATGCCGACGCTGCAAGGCGCTCAATAACGAGCTGTGGCGCGCTCCCGAGATGCAATCCGCCCTGGCGGGGCTGGCCAAGGTACGGCTCAACCCGGATGCGGGGGATGGCAGCGAGCACATACTGCGGCGCTTCCCGCAGGTGGCGACCGCGCCCGGCATCTATGTGCAGCGACCGGGAGAGCCGCTTAGGCCCATCAAGGTGGCGGTGGATATCCAGCAGATCTGGATGCCTGGCGTCACCTATGGCCGCGGCTTCTTCATGCCGCTCTCGGGGGCTGCCTTCGAGGCGGTGCTGAGGGTCACCCTCAGCCTGGAGGATCCTTCCATCGACAATGCCCCCCTGCCCTGAGGGGCGACTGGGGTGCGGGATGAGGGTAGACACGATAAGGGGGCGGCATGCCCCCTTGTCCGTTGTGGATGGCCTCCCGGCCCAAGCCGGGGGATCAGCCGAAGTCGAACAGGCGGGACATCAGCACGGCGTCTTCCCGATCCTGCCCGGTGCCGTAGTAGTCGGCGCGGCGGCAATACTCGGCAAACCCCTCGCTCTCGTAGAGGCCGATGGCGGTGCGGTTGCCCGCCCGCACCTCCAGAAACCAGGCCTCGGCCCCCTTCGCCTTGCTGCGGGCCAGATATTCCTTGAGCAGCGCCCGGCCCAGCCCCTTGCCCTGAAACTCGGGGTGCACGCAGATGTTCATCAGCGAGCTGTCTCCCGCCACCAGATCCGAGATATAGAAACCGGCGGGACGGCCCTCCACCAGCATCAGGCCGTTGAGATAGCGCGGCCCGAAGCAGGAGAGCAGGTTGGCCTGACTCCAGGGCTCCTGGTGGGAGGCCCGCTCTATGGGATAGATGGCATCGAAATCGGATTCGAGCAGGGGACGAAAGCTGGGCAAGAGGTCAGACATGGTTACTCCGGACGGGATTCGGACTTGCGACGGACGGCATGGTCATGCCATGGTCGTGGCTTCAAGGATCTTGGCGGCTGGCCGGTTCAACCGGGCTGGCGCTGCCGGCACTGCTGCCAGAGGGCGCGCTTGTGCGCAGCGCCTGGCTTGAGCGGGCAGACCAGGGCATGGGGCCAGCGCGGATCCGGCGCCGTCAGCCAGAGCAGGGGGGGCGTCACCCCCTCGGGCAGCTCGCCGAGCAAGGAGACCTCGTCCGTGCCTATGCCGAGCCACTGGCAGATATCCCCGAGCAAGGAGGGCGCGGGCAGCGCCTCGGCCTGCAGCCAGAGCTTGCCGGTCGGCATTGCCACCGGCTGGCGTGGGGTCGCCGCATCCGCTGCCGCCGGGGTCACCTGCGGGTGCCGGGTTGCCGCAGCGTCTGCCGGTTGGTCTGGCAGGCCCCTGGCTCTCAGTTGCCAGAGGGGGATGCCCATCCGGGCCAGGATGCGCTGACGCAGTGGGTCCAGCAGGGGATCTTGCATGCGAAGGCTCACTCTTGATCTGCGTTGGGGTAAATTCTGATGCGCAGAGTACACTCTCGCAGGTTTTGCTGCACCCCCTTGCGTGCCGGGATTGTCCCGCCGGGGCCGTGCGATCCCGACCCCGACCGCGGGATGACCAGATTCAACAGACCATGACAGTGAGGCGGGGCCAGAGGCCGGACCCCGTGGACACTATGACCATACCAGCTTCGGAACTGTGCCTATGCCGCCTTTAGCCCAGAATACTGTTCGTGCCACCCCCATCCATGAGCGCCTGCCACGGCTGCTGGCCGCCCTCGGGGAGGGGCTGTATGAGCGCCAGGACGCCCTGCGGCTCGGCCTGCTGGCGGCCTTGAGTGGCGAGAGCGTCTTCCTGCTGGGCCCCCCGGGCATCGCCAAGAGCCTGATCGCGCGGCGCCTCAAGCTCGCCTTTCACGATGCCCGCCACTTCGAATACCTGATGACCCGCTTCAGCACGCCGGAGGAGGTGTTCGGCCCCCTCTCGATCCAGGCGCTCAAGGAGGATGGCAAGTACCTGAGGCTGACTCACGGCTACCTGCCGGAGGCCGAGGTGGTGTTTCTCGACGAGATCTGGAAGGCGGGCCCGGCCATCCTCAACACCCTGCTCACCGCCATCAACGAGCGGCAGTTCCGCAACGGCGACAGCCAGCATCCCATTCCCATGCGGCTGCTGGTGACCGCATCGAACGAGCTGCCCGCCCCGGACAGCGGGTTGGAGGCGCTCTACGATCGCATGCTGGTGCGGATCTGGATGGACAGGGTGCAGGAGAAATCCAACTTCCAGGCCATGCTGGCGAGCAATGGCCAATCCCACCAGAACCTGACGCCCTCGGTGCAGATCCGGGGGGAGGAGTACGAGGCCTGGCAGGCGCAGATCGAGCAGGTGCACCTGCCCGACGCCTGTTTCGAGCTCATCTACCAGCTGCGCCAGCAGCTCGACAGCCAGCTCGGTCACGGCTGCTATGTGTCGGATCGGCGCTGGAAGAAGGCGGTCAGGCTCATCAAGGCGAGCGCATTCTTCAACGGTCGCGACGAGGTCGCCCCGCTGGATCTGCTGCTGTTCAAGGATTGCCTCTGGCACGACGAGGCCTCCCGCACCGCCTTGCTGGAGATGATCGGCGAGTTCTCCCGCCTCTACGGTTACCAGCAACTGGTGCTGACCCGTGAGCTGCTGGCCCTGCGCGAGCGATTCAAGCAGCTCAAGGGGGCCGTCGCCCAGCGCCTCGGCTGCAAGGCGGTCAAGCGCAAGCAGTGGTTCGGTCGCCGCGCCCGCGGCACCGAGTTGCCGCTGGCCAACGCCAAACCCTTCGGCAAGCAGGTGCACTTCCACCTGCTCACCCCGGCGCCCCTGGATGGCGGGGATCCCGAGCGCCTGACCGAGACCCTCACCTTTGATCGCACCCTGCTCTCCCACTGGCACCCCACCGGGGAGGCGCTGGTGGGCTGGCCCCTTGGCAACCCCAAGGAGGGACACTACGAGCTGGTGCTGGACGAGCAGTTGCGGCTGCAGGTGCTGGATGTCCAGCGTCAGCCCGTGCCCCTGGTGCTGGTGGAGCGAACTCCCATCCCCGAGGTGGTGACGGCCCCCTGGCAGACCGAGCTGGGTGAGCTGGCGAGCCAGGTTGTCCGGGTGCAGCAGAGCCTCAAGGGGCAGCGCAGCCTGTTCGATCGTCACCAGCCCCACCTGTTTGTCGGGGAGCACTGGCTGCGCCAGGTGGAGGACAGCTTCTTCGTGCTGAACCGGGACCTGGAACGGCTGGGCGAGGAGCTGCGGCAGTGGCGGGATCGCCTGCCCAGGCTCGATGCCTGATGCGCTCCGGACTGATGCTGGCCCATGAGATGAGCCGCCTGTCATACCCGCAGGATGTCGCCATGCGTCCCTTGCATGGGGAGTGTCCATGCTAGAGATCGGCATGATGGATCTGGGGCTGCTCATCGGTGAGGGGGAGCTGGCGGGGGAGATGGCGCTGCTGCTGGCGTCCACCCCCAAGATCTCCGAATTCCTTAAACGCTCCCCGCTGCAGGGCAAGCTGTTGAAAAAACGCATCCAGACCTGGAGCGAGCAGCTCGGCGAGGAGATGCGCCACAAGCCGGTGCCGGTGGCGCTGGAGCAGGAGTACCTGCTCTATCAGGCCCACAGATTGCTGTCCCTGCCCGAGCTGGTGGGGCGGCTGCCGGCCCTGCTGGAGGCGCTGGAGCAGCACAGCCCCTTCGCCGGGGATGCCCGCAGCCTGGTGCGCCAGATCATGGTGCAGCCGACCGAGGGGCTGCGTCAGCTGTTTGTGGAGAAGTGGCGGGCCAGCCTGGTGGGCAGCCTGCTGCAGTTGCAGCAGCAGATCGCCGAAGCGGAGCGGGAGAAGCAGCGCCAGGAGATAGAGGATCAGCTGCTGGCGAACCGGACCCTGGCCGATGCTCTGGATCCGCACCAGATCTCCGCCGGGGGACTCTGGGATCTGGCCCAGGGCAGCTGGCACAAACGCAGCCTGGTGCTGGTGCAACAATATGCCCGCATGTTGCAGCGCGAACCCCTGCTGGGGGAGATCGCGGCCCTGCTGGGGCGCAGCGAGCGGGATCGGCGGACCGACGCCCGGACGCTGCCCCCTGTGCCCATGCATGAGCTGGAAGAGGTGCAGACTGACGACGTACCTGACGATCTGGTGGGGGTGCACCCGGCCAGCGATCTGATGCGCCTCTTGCCGAGCGAGGCCGTGATGCTGGCCCTGCCGGAGCTGGAACTGGAGTTCTATCGCCGCTATCTGGAGCGGCGCCTGCTGAGTTATCAGTCGCGGGGCACATTGCCGCGCCAGCGCCTGATGCAGCGCTCCCCGGAGCAGGGCGGGCAGGAGGTGCAGCCGCGGGGGCCCTTCATCGTCTGCGTCGATACCTCGGGCTCCATGGGGGGCTATCCGGAGGAGTGCGCCAAGGCACTGTTCCTCGCGCTGCTCAAGGTGGCGATGGACGAGAAACGGGGCTGCTATCTAATGTTATTTTCCACCGAGGTGGCGACGCTCGAGATCACCGCCGACACCGGGCTGGACAAGGCGGAACGCTTCCTCTCCATGAGTTTCCACGGCGGCACCGATCTGGTGCCCTGCCTCGAGCAGGCGCTGGTACAGCTGGAGCAACCGGATTTTGCCAGGGCCGACGTGCTGGTGATCTCCGACTTCATCGCCCAGAGTCTGCCCCATGCCCTGCTCGATCGGATGAACCGGCGGCGAGCGCAGCAGACCCGCTTCCACGCCGTCGCCATGTCCAGACACGCAAAATCGGCGATCCTGCGGGTGTTCGACAACAGCTGGCTGCTGGACTGCGGTCTGCGTGGCCGCCTGCTCAGGCGCTGGCAACGCAGCTAGGGACGGGCTGGCGCCGCTCCGGTGTCAGATGCCGGTCCTGTGATAGAGACCCCGTTCGTTGACCTGATCCTGATCCAGCAGCGGCTGGCCGCTCGGCTGGGCGATATGAAATCCCCGCTTGCCGCTACGTTTGACCCGGTACATGGCCTGATCGGCCCGGGCCAGCGCCGTGCTGAAATCATCCTGGGGCCGAATGGCGGCTATCCCCATGCTCAGGCCCACGGCCGCCTCCCCATTGGGCAGCTCGAACGGAGTGGCGATGGCATCGATGCATTGACGGGCCAGGTGGCTGGTGCGGGGATCCTCGCTCGGCCAGGGCAGCAAGAGCACGAACTCATCCCCCCCGAGCCGACCCAGTCTGACCTCCTCGCCGCAGCAGTGGCGCAGCCGCTGGCTGAGGGCCACCAGCAGCTCGTCGCCGGCGCGGTGGCCCAGGTTGTCGTTCACCTGCTTGAAGTCATCGAGATCGATGAAGCAGATGGCCCTGCATTCTCCGGGGAACTGGCGGTGCAGGGCGGTGCGATTGAGCAGGCCGGTGAGGGGATCCCGGTGTGCCAGCTGGGCCAGCTGCTGCTCGTACTCCTTCTCGTGGGTGATGTCGATGTGGGTGCCCATCACCCGCAGCGGGTTGCCCTGCTCATCCCGCTCCACCACCCGACCCCTGTCCAGCACCCAGGTGGTCTTGCCATCCTTGGCGATCATCCGGTGCATCACCTGATAGAAGGGGCTCTTGCCCTCCAGATGGTCGAAGAAGGCCTGCAGCACCCGCTCCCTGTCTTCCGGGTGCAGGTGTTCACGCCAGGTGTCGAAGTGGGCCGACAGCTCCTTGGGCTGATAGCCGAGCATGGATCCCCAGCGCCGGTTGAAGATGATGAGCTTGCCGGTGGGCACATGGTTCTGCCAGATGCACAGGCCGGTGCCGTCCATGGCGGCATCCAGCTTCTCCCGTGCGTCATCCGCGATGCGTTTGAGGCGCTCGTTCTCCAGCAACAACCTGTCGTAAGCCTCCCGCAGCTCCTCGTAGGTCATTCATCATCCCTTCCCTTGTATCAGTTCGCTTATAGTCGATGCAGACTTTCCTTCTGTAAAGAATGAGATAGCGGGAGTGAGCGCTGACACGGCAATGAATGCCGTGGCTGTGCGCCCATGGCAAGCAGGGATATGATTGAGGCGATGGGCACGGCGTCCGGGCCATCGAACGGGGAGACTGAATCAGCATGAAGATCCTGATGGGCGTTAGCCTGCTGTTATGGCTGGGGGTGACACCCGCCTTGGCGGTGCCCCCCCGGCTGACCGAGCCCGCGTTGTCCCAAGAGCTGCAGCAACTGGAGGATGATGCACCGCCCCTGCTGGCGTATCGCGCCCGTGTCGCCGCCCTGGTTGCCCATGTCGATGCCTATCCACCCGAGGTGCAGGGACGCATCGCCCGGTTGCAGTGCTGGGCCCAGCCGAGCGAGCGGGACGAGGAGTTCCTGCGCGCGGTGCAGTTTGCCGATCGGGCGCTGACAGAGGTGAGGGGCCGCAAGGACAGGGTCGCCGAGAGCGGCCTGCTCGCCTGCCGCGGTTATCATCAGCAGTTGCTCGGCAACATGGACGAGGCGAGGCTGGACTACGCCGCCGCCCTGACCCTGGCGCGCAGGCTGGGGGATGAACGGCAGCGGGCCGACATCCTCAACCTGCGGGGGGAGATGTACTCCTACCAGGGGGAGCTGGCCGAGGGGCTGATGGAGCTTATCGATGCCCATCGCCGTTACGAGGCCCTGGGGCTGGAGAGCAAGGGGCGCGAGGTGCTGGCCAGGATCGCCAATGCCTATCGCAGGATGGGGCTCTTCGAGCGGGCCGAGGGCTATTTCCAGGAGCTGGAGCACGACTACCGGACGCTGGGGGATGTCGAGCGGCTGGTGGATATCCACACCCAGCAGGGACTGCTCTATATCGACACGGCAGAGTACGACAAGGCGCTGCCGCTGATGGTGGAGGCCGAGCGCTACTATGAGGCGCAGCAGCAGGACGGGGTGCTGGCCTGGAGCAGGATAGAGCTGGCCACCATCCTGCTCAAACAGGGCAAGACGGCGCAGGCCATGGCCAAACTGGAACAGGCCGCCACCTTGCTGCATCGGGGGGAAGGGGCAGACAGCGTGACTCTGGGCCATTGGCACATCGTCATGGCCACCGTGCAGGATGCCATGGGCAAACCGGCCGAGGCGCTGCGACACCTGGACGAGGCCGAGCCGATTTTTGCCCGGGAGCAGAACCTGCGCTTCCTTGCCTGGGTGCACGAGGTGCGCGCCCGGGTGCTGGAGCGTCAGGGACGGGTCGGGGAGGCCCTGACCAGCCTCAAGGCCTTCGTGCAGACCCGTCATGCACTGGATCAGCGGCTGCGGGAACAGCGGGCCCTGCAGATGCGCTTCGAGTTCGATCTGGCGCGCAAGGAGCTGGAGAACCAGACCCTCAGAGCCCAGCAGCAGTTGCAGGCCGAAAAGTTCAAGCAGTTGCAGGAGCGACGCTACTGGCAATATCTGGTGGTAGCCCTGCTGCTGCTGGTCATGGGGATACTGGTGATCCACCAGCGGGGCCGTACCCGCAAGATGCAGCGCCTCGCCATGACGGACGAGCTGACGGGCATCCACAACCGGCGCCAGATCCAGGCCAAGGGGCGCAAATGGTTCGCCCAGGCGCGCGCGAGCGGCAAGCCGTTGTGCGTGCTGCTGCTGGACATCGATCACTTCAAGAGGGTCAACGACCGGCTCGGCCATCAGGTGGGGGATAGGGTGCTGACCGCCGTGGCCCAGTGCATCGAGGAGCAGGTGCGCAGCCTGGATCGGGTGGGGCGCAACGGCGGCGAGGAGTTTCTGGTGCTGCTGCCCGACACCGATCTGGAGGAGGCGGCCGAGGTGGCCGAGCGGGTGCGGCTCGCCGTCTCCCGCCTCGTCATCGAGGGGGTGCCTGAAGATCACCCCATCCACGTCAGCATAGGCTGTGCCGAGTACAGGACTGAGGATGACAATCTCGGGGAGCTGATCCGCCGTGCCGACGAGGCCATGTACGCCGCCAAGCTGGCGGGGCGCAACCGGGTGGTGAAGGCGGCCTGATCCCGAACCGCCCTTCAGCCCCCTCATGCCGGGCTGGGTATTTTTCACTCGCGCGGGTATAATGTCGCGCAATTTTGCTTTGACTCAGGCGAGAAGGCCCATGTAACGCAGCGCTCCTCCTTTTTCCACCTGCGGGTTCCATGACCCGGCTGCGTGGCGTCGTTGTCTGCATGGGAGCCCTGATCCCAAGGTGCTGTCCCGCATTTATTCCCACGGTGGCTCCAGGCCGCCGCTCAATAGAAGAACGTCGAATTATGTCAGCTGAATTTCTGAGTGAAGTCTCCAAGAGACGCACTTTTGCGATCATCTCGCACCCGGATGCGGGTAAGACCACCATCACCGAAAAAGTCCTGCTGTTCGGACAGGCCATTCAGCGCGCCGGTACCGTCAAGGGCCGTGGCTCAGGCCAGCACGCCAAATCCGACTGGATGGAGATGGAGAAGCAGCGCGGTATCTCCATCACCACCTCCGTGATGCAGTTCCCCTATGCGGACTGTCTGGTCAACCTGCTCGACACCCCGGGTCACGAGGACTTCTCCGAAGATACCTACCGTACCCTCACCGCAGTCGACTGCTGCCTGATGGTCATCGATGCCGCCAAGGGTGTCGAAGACCGGACCCGCAAGCTGATGGAAGTGACCCGGCTGCGCGATACCCCCATCCTCACCTTCATGAACAAGCTGGACCGCGAAGTGCGCGATCCCATGGAAGTGATGGACGAGGTGGAGCGCGAGCTGAAGATCATGTGCGCCCCCATCACCTGGCCCATCGGCTGCGGCAAGTCCTTCAAGGGTGTCTACCACCTCTACAAGGACGAGACCTATCTGTATCAGACCGGTCAGGGCCACACCATCCAGGAGAAACGGGTGGTGAAGGGGCTGAGCAACCCGGAACTGGACGCCGCCATCGGTGAAGATCTGGCCGCCCAGCTGCGCGGCGAACTGGAGCTGGTGCAGGGCGCCTCTCCGGAGTTCGATCACGAGGCCTTCATCGCCGGCGAGATGACCCCGGTCTTCTTCGGTACCGCACTGGGTAACTTCGGCGTCGACCACATGCTGGACGGCCTGACCGACTGGGCCCCGGCCCCCATGCCGCGCAAGGCCGAGAGCCGCGAAGTGGTGGCCACCGAGGAGAAGTTCTCCGGCTTCGTGTTCAAGATCCAGGCGAACATGGATCCCAAGCACCGCGACCGTATCGCCTTTATGCGCATCGTCTCCGGCACCTACTCCAAGGGCATGAAGATGCGCCACGTGCGCATCGGCAAGGATGTGAACATCTCCGACGCCGTCACCTTCATGGCCGGTGACCGTGAGCAGGCCGTCGAGGCGTGCGCCGGTGACATCATAGGGCTGCACAACCACGGCACCATCCAGATCGGCGACACCTTCACCCAGGGTGAGGATCTCAAGTTCACCGGCATCCCGAACTTCGCCCCCGAACTGTTCCGCCGCATCCGCCTGCGCGACCCGCTCAAGCAGAAGCAGCTGCTCAAGGGGCTGGTGCAGCTCTCCGAAGAGGGGGCCGTGCAGGTGTTCCGTCCGCTCATCAGCAACGATCTCATCGTCGGCGCGGTCGGTGTGCTGCAGTTCGATGTGGTGGTCTCCCGCCTGAAGAGCGAGTACAACGTCGAGGCCATCTACGAGGCGGTCAACGTCTCCACCGCCCGCTGGGTGGAAGGGACCGACGTCAAGAAGTTCGAGGAGTTCAAGCGCAAGAACGAGGTCAACCTGGCGCTGGATGGCGGTGACAACCTCACCTATATCGCCCCGACCATGGTCAACCTGCGCCTGTCCCAGGAGCGTCACCCGGACGTCCAGTTCCGTCAGACTCGCGAGCACTGATCACCCCGCCCGCGCCCTGCGGGTGGCTGATGACAAGAGAGACCCCGCTTCGGCGGGGTCTTTTGTTATGGGGCGTTTTTTTTGGGGGGGGGAGGGGATTCCCATTCGGGGCTTGATGTGTGAATAAAAACAATGGATAAGTGATTTAAATTTCATTCTTGGAGATAAATATGTCCATCACTCTGCCTGTCGAGGCGCAGTTTGCCGCCTACAATGCCCACGACCTCGACGCCTTCCTGGCCTGCTTCGCCGAGGGTTTCAAAGGCTATCGCATGCCGACCGAGACCCCGAGCACAGTCGGCAAGGGGGCGCTTCGGAGCTTCTATGCCGAGCACAGATTCAACAACCCGGCCTTGAGGGCCGAGCTGCTTTCCAGAACCCTGCTCGGCAACAAGGTGTTCGATCACGAGCTGATTTATGGCCTCTCCCCTGAGCCCATCGAGTGCGTGGCGGTGTTCGAGGTGAAGGACGGTCTTATCCAGACCGCCTGGTTCTATTTCCCCTCTTAAACCCGACACTGTATTTGCCATACGGCCCCATCCGATTGCACGAGCTGAGATGAGGGGGTGGGCGGCGCTGCTAGCTAGAAAGCGCGCAGCAATCGGGCGGGGTTGCCGGCATAGGTGCCAGGTACAGTGATGTCCCGGGTCACCACGGCGCCAGCACCGATGACGGCTCCCTGGCAGATCCGTACAGGCAAAATGGTGGCGTTTGAACCGATGGACACCCCGTCCCCGATGTGGGTGTGGCCCCAACTGGCGGGATCAGGGTCGGGGGTGCCGCTCTGAAAGAGGTCATTGGCAAACATGACGCCGTGACCGATAAAACAGCGCTCACCTATGGTCACATGCTCACAGATAAAGCTGTGGGACTGGATGCGGGTTGCGCGCCCTATGGAGACGTTCGACTGTATCTCCACGAAGGGGCCGACAAAGACATCGTCAGCCAGGGTACAGCCGTAGAGATTGACAGGCTCAACCAGTTTCACCCCTTCACCGAAGCTGACATCTCGTATGCCGACAGCGAGTCGGGTTAGTTCACTCATATGCCCTCCTTCCCGTCGAGCGCCAGCAGCATGCAGATCTCGCAGGCGTCGTGGCCGGTGCAGCCAAGGGGCCCCGGCAGGTGCACGAAGCCCAGCGACTCGTAGAGGCTGGTGGCCTCGCGCAGATCGGCCGTGGTTTCCAGATAGCAGCGCAGGTATCCGAGCGTGCGTGCCTCGGCCAGGGCCTGCAGCACCAGCCGCCGCCCCAGTCCCAGGCCGCGCAGGGCGGGCAGGAAGTACATCTTCTGCAGCTCGCAGGTCCCGGCTTCCCCCGCCAGGGGGGCTATGCCGCCCCCGCCGAGAATGGCGCCGTCCGGCCCCTCTATCACCCAATAACGGCTGTGCTCGCCCTGATAGGTCTCATGGAGGAAGTCGAGATTGGGATCCGCCACCCCGTAGCCCTTGTCGGCGGTGAGGCCGTATTCGGCGGAGACGGCGCGCACCACGGCGGCGATGGCGGCATTGTCCTCAGGCGCTATGGGCCTGATGCGATAGCCTTGCTGACGGCGGGCGCGGGAGAGGGCGCTGCGATAGAGGCGCATGCCATCCCAGAGCCGCTCGCGCTCTTCGGGGGCGAGCTGGGCCAGGGTCTCTGCCATGGCCTCATCCATCTGCCGGTGCAGCTCCTCAAGCTGCGCCTTGCCCTGTCCGGTGAGGGTCGCCTGCTTGCTGCGTCCGTCCGAGGGGTGGGGCTGCCAGACGATGAGCCCCCGCTCGGCGAGGCGGGCCAGGGGGCGGCTGGCGTTGGACTTGTCGATGCGCAGTTGCTCGGCGAGCTGCTGGTTGGTGGCGGGGCCATTCTCCAGCTCGATGAGCAGGTGGGCCTCGAGGGGGCTGAGGGCCAGGGAGCCGCACTGCTGGGAGAGCATGCCGAGTTCGCGTACCAGTTCCCGTGACAGGGCGCGCAGGGGGCGGGGATCCATCTTGTGAGTGTCCTTCTAGTTGTTACCTGCAACCAATATAGCCAACTGGTTGTTGATGACAACTATTTCATGAGCCAGAAGGCGGACACAAAAAAGGGCCCGGGAGAGGGGCCCAAACATTGGAAACCCGCGCCAGTGCGCGGATCCCATCCTTGGTCAGGAACAAGCTTGCCGGGCAAAGGCGGCCCGGCCTGCGTATGACTCGGGCTCGGCTTACACCAGCTCGGCCAGTATGGTGCCGGCCACGGCGCTGGCTCAGGGCGCGGCGCGGTTTATACCAATTCCGCCAGCATGGTGTCGGCATAGGGGACCAGGGCGTCGCCCTGTTTCACCTTGGCGAGATAGTCAGGGTTGGCGATAAGCGGGCGGCCGATGGCGACGAGGTCGAAGCGGTCGGCGCGGATCGCCTCGGCGGCGGTCTCGGCACTGTAGTTGCCTACTCCCACCAGGTGGCCGTCGTAGTGGGCGCGCAGGTAGTCGGAGGCGCGGCCATCCAGGTAGTCGAAGGTGAGGCTGTCATCGAAGATGCCGAGGTGCACATAGGCCAGGGCACGCTTGTTCAGCTCGGCCAGCAGGTAATCGAACACGGCGCGATCCCGCGCATCGCCTTCGAGGTGCACATAGGCACCGGGGGAGAGACGCAGGCCCACCCGCTCGCTGCCGATGCGGGCGTTGATGGCATCCACCACCTCCAGCGCGAAGCGGCTCATGTTCTCCGGGCTGCCGCCGTACTGGTCGGTGCGCAGGTTGCTGGAGTGGTGCAGGAACTGATCGATGAGGTAGCCGTTGGCGCCGTGGATCTCCACCCCGTCAAAGCCCGCCTCGATGGCATTGGCGGCGGCCTGGGCGTAATCCTCGACCAGCTGGGCAATGTCGCTCTCGGTCAGGGCGCGGGGCACCTGATACACCAGTTCGCGCATGCGCGGCACTGTGCCTTCATGGGCGACCGCAGACGGTGCCAGTACTTCGGCGTGATGGAAGAAGGGGTGGGAGAGACGACCCACGTGCCACAGCTGGGCGAAGATCTTGCCCCCCTTGGCGTGCACGGCCTCGGTGACCTGTTTCCAGCCTGCGATCTGTTCAGGGCTGTAGATGCCTGGGGTGTTGGGATAGCCCTGGCCGTCCGGGCGAATGATGGTGGCTTCGGAGATGATGAGGCCGATGTCGGCGCGGCGGCCATAGTAGGCAGCCATCTGCGCGGTCGGCACCAGTCCCGGGCCCGCCATGCAGCGGGTGAGGGGGGCCATCATGAAGCGATTCGCGAGGGTGAGGGTGCCGTTGAGGCGGTAAGGTTGAAACAGGGTATCCATGCAGAGCGTCCTCGGGGGTGATTCTTGAATGGGCATTCAAGACGTTTTTTGATTTGTACGCAAGTCTTTTTTGAACAAGCATTCAACATGGATTGGTCTTGCCTGCCTGCTGGGGTAAACTTGCCGCCCTGTTCCCCGGTACGCCGGGCCCTTGCCAGCGGAGATCCCATGCGCAGTGCCGAATTTGATCGGGACCTTGTCCTGCGAAGCGCCATGGAGGCGTTTCGAGCCAGAGGCTATGCCAAGACCACCATGCAGGATCTGGTGGCGGCGACCGGGTTGCACCCGGGCAGTCTCTATGCCGCCTTTGGCAACAAGCGGGGCCTGCTGCTGGCGGCGGTCGATCACTATGTGCAGGAGAAGGGCGCCCTGCGCCGTCGCTGCTTCGATCAACCGAGCCCGTTGGCCGGGCTGAAGGCCTTCTTCACCCAGTTGGTGGACGATGCCCTGCAAGGCTCCTGCCTGCTGACCCGCACCCTGATGGAGCTGGCGGAGCAGGACGAAGAGCTGCACCTGCGCTTCAAGGTCATCTATGGCGAGCTGGAAAGCGACCTGGCGCAGCTGCTGCGTCAGGCCAGCGAGCAGGGGGAGCTGGCCCCCGGGGGCGACATTCCCACCCTGACCGCCTTCTTGCAGGTCAACATCCAGGGGCTGGTGACCTTCGCCCAGTGCCACCCAGACCGCGCCCTGCTAGGGGGCGTCGTCGATCAGCTGATGGCGGCCCTGACCCCTCGCCGCTGAATCCCGGCCCTCTGGGCCTATATTTGTCCCCGCTGCTTGCCCCTGCCTGCCCCCTCTTCCATCTTCATGGTGAGGATATCGGCAGGAGGAAAGGGAATGACCAGAAAGGCAACGTCTCGGGCGATACTGGCGCACTTCACCACGCCACGGCTCTCCATTGCGCAGCGCTTCGCCGCCGGCAAGGCCCTGCGGGAACAGTTTCCCCGCGAAGCTCACTCCTGGCTGCCGCCCGCGGCGTATGACAGGGACCCCATCGCCGTGCTCAAGGCCCAGGCCACCACTCGCTTGAAGCAGCTGGTGCCGGTGCGCCATGCCAGGATGCAGGAGTCCCCCTTCGCCTTCCTGCGCGGGGCGGCCGCCATCATGGCGGGGGATCTCGTCGCCACCCCCCACTCCGGCCTCATGGTCCAGGCCTGTGGCGACATGCATGTCGCCAATATCGGCCTCTACGCGAGCGCCGAGCGCAACCTGGTGCTGGCCATCAACGACTTCGATGAGACCCACCTCGGCCCCTGGGAGTGGGATCTCAAGCGTCTGGCCGCCAGCGCCCTGGTGGCGGCCGAGTACCTGGGTGCCGACGCCGCCCGCCAGCGGGAGGCGGCCAGGATGATAGCGACCGGTTACCGCACCAAGCTGCGGGAATACGGCAAGATGGGCTTTATGAGGGTCTGGTACGATCACATAGAACAGGCCTCTGTGCTCGATGCCTTCTCCGTCGATGCCCATCAGCGCGTCAAGGCCACCTTCGCCAAGGCCCGCAGCCGCAACCACCTGCAGGTGCTCGGCAAGATGACGGATCTGGTGGACGATCAGCACAGGATCCGCGAACTCCACCCCTTCGTCATCCGCGAGACCCACACCGAGGGCGGGGAGCCCGTCTATGAGGTGCTCGGCGAACTGCTGGAGGCCTATCTCGCCTCTCTGCCGGAGGACAGGCGCATACTGCTGCGCCGCTACCGGGTCGTGGACGTGGCGCGCAAGGTGGTGGGGGTGGGCAGCGTGGGCACCCGCTGCTGGGTGATCCTGCTGACCGGCGCCGACGATGACGACCCCCTCTTCCTGCAGGTCAAAGAGGCGCAACCCTCGGTGCTGGCCCCCTATTTCACCTCGGAAGACGACAGCGGCAACCAGGGGCGGCGGGTGGTGCGGGGCCAGCGGATGATCCAGGGATCACCGGACATCTTCCTCGGCTGGTGCGATCTCAGGGGCCGTCACTTCTATGTGCGCCAACTGCGGGACATGAAGGGGGGCATCGACATTACCCCTGGCATGGTCAAGCCCCGCCACTTCGTGGAGTATTGCCAGTTGTGCGGCTGGGCCCTGGCGCTGGCCCATGCCAAGTCGGGGGATGCGGCCCAGATCGCCGGCTACCTCGGCAAGTCGGAGGTGATGGATGAGGCCATCGCCGACTTTGCGGTGGCCTATGGCCAGCGCACCCGGGAAGATCATGCCCTGCTGCTGGCCGCCATCGCCCGCGGGGAGCTGCCGGTCGCCTCAGAGGCGAGGTGAGGGACTTCCCCTCACCCTGACCCTCTCCCGGAGGGAGAGGGAACCGATCGAAGGCTTGTTGGGCGTTGTGAGTTGGTCATGCAGGTTGAGCCAAGATTTTTCCACAGACCAGGTATTCACTCCCTTCTCCCCTTGCGGGAGAAGGGCTGGGGATGAGGGGGGAATCTAGTCACTGCAATGACAATCTGATAAACGCCAGCACCCCATCCATCTGCCCTAGCACCTCGTTGTTCCACACCCTGATCACCCGAAACCCTTCGCCATTGAGATAGGCCGTTCTGACCTCATCCTGTTGCTGACCTTCCGGCTGGTTATGTTGCGAGCCATCGACCTCGATCACCAGCCGCTGTTCCAGACAGATGAAGTCCACTATGTAGGGCCCAATAGGGAACTGGCGGCGGAACTTGAGCCCCTCAAACCGGCGATTGCGAAGCTGGAACCAAAGCTTCTGCTCTGCCAAGGTAGCTTCGGTACGTAGGTGTTTGGCGAAAGGATGGGTCTTCATCACATACCTGCGGTGCTGTTTGAACCTAATAGGTATAGCCCTCCGCCAGTCCGCTCACCCGCTGGTCATAGCGGCCCTCACCCTAGCCCTCTCCCAGAGGGAGAGGGCTAGGGTGAGGGCTTGTTGGGTGTTGTGAGTTGGTCATGCAGGTTGAGCCAAGATTTTTCCACAGACTAGGTATCCACTCCCTTCTCCCCTTGCGGGAGAAGGGTTGGGGATGAGGGGGCACTAACTCGGGCTCACCAACTCCTTCATCAGCTCTTTCAACCAGATCAAGGCCGGCTGCTGCGCATGGACCGGGTGCCAGACGCAGTTGAGATGGTAATCCGGCACGTCTTCGGGCAGGGGCAGGCTTTTCAGCGGCCAGTGGTTGGCAAGCAGCTCGGCCACCATGCTCGGCAGTACCAAGAGGTGGTCGCTCTGGCTAACGATGGCGGCGGCGGACATATAGCTCTGGCTGTTGACCGAGATGGTGCGGCTAAACCCCAGGCTCTTCAGATAGCGGTCGAGGCTCGCCTCCGAGGTGCCGAGCGGCGAGTGGAACACGTGGGGCATGGCGATAAGCTGCTGCAAGGTGATGCGCTCCATCCACTGGGAGGGATCATCCTCGGCCCCGGCGGGGGCCGATTTGGCAATCGGCAGATCGGCGCGCACCAGCCCGGCCAGGGGCTCGGTGAGCCAGGTCTCCTTGCCCAGATACCCCGGCACCTGCATGTACTCGTCAAACCCCAGCACCAGATCGATCTCGCCGCTCGCCAGCTCCGCCTCCGGCAATGTGTCGCGCAGTATGCGGATCTCGATGGTGACCCCGGGCGCCAGCCGCTTGAGGCGCTGGATAAGGGGCGGGATCAGCACGCACTCCACGTAATCCGTGGTGCAGAGCACGAAGCGACGCTTCGACTGGTGCGGTTCGAACAGCTCCTCCTCGCTGAGCTGCTGCTCCAGCAATCGCAGCACCTGCTGCACCCCCAGATGCAGGCGCTGGGCCCGGGGCGTCGGCAGCATCCCCTGAGGCGTGCGCACCAGCAGCGGATCGTCAAAGAAGGCCCTCAGGCGATTGAGGGCATGGCTCATGGCGGGCTGGCTGATAAAGAGCGACTCGGCGGCGCGGGTCACGCTCCCTTGTGTCATCAGGGCGTCAAGGGCGAGCAGCAGATTGAGGTCGAGCTGGTGCAGTTTCATGGGGGGATTATTCGCCGTGTTTATGGGACAATCCATCCTATTCATTTGATGGATGGGCACGCAACTTCTTACACTGCGACCCACTGTTATTTTTCGGGTTCCCAGGTAAATCGGGGGCCTCAATCCATGCAAGGAGCCTTGCGATGAGCATCAAGACCATCAACTCCATTCCGGCCGCCGACGGCTTCACCATGCCCGCCGAGTGGGCGCACCAGCAGGCCGTCTGGATGATCTGGCCGTTCCGTCCGGACAACTGGCGCGTCGCCGGTCGCTTCGCGCAGGCCACCTTCGCCAAGGTGGCCGATGCCATCGGGCAAGCCACCCCTGTCTTTATGGGGGTGCCGGCCGAGTTTATGGAGCAGGCCCGCGCCATCATGCCCGCCCACGTCACCCTGGTCGAAATGAACAGCGATGACTGCTGGGCCCGCGACACAGGCCCGACAGTTGTCACCAACGCCGCCGGCGAGTGCCGTGGCGTGGATTGGGGCTTCAACGCCTGGGGCGGTCACAAGGGCGGTCTCTACTACCCTTGGGATCAGGACGAGAAAGTGGCGGCTCAGATGCTGGAGCAGCACGGCATGGATCGCTACGATGCGCCGCTCATTCTGGAAGGGGGCTCCATCCACGTGGATGGCGAAGGCACCTGCCTGACCACCGCCGAGTGCCTGCTCAACGAAAACCGCAACCCGCACCTGAGCAAAGCGCAGATCGAAGCGCACCTGCGCGACTATCTGGGTGTCACCAGCTTTATCTGGCTGGACGAAGGGGTCTACATGGACGAGACCGACGGTCACATCGACAACATGTGCTGCTTCGTGCGCCCGGGTGAAGTGGCCCTGCACTGGACCGACGACGAGAAGGATCCCCAATACGAGCGCTCCCTGGCCGCCCTCAAGGTGCTGGAAGCGGCGGTCGATGCCAAGGGGCGCAAGCTCAAAATCTGGAAGCTGCCCCAGCCGGGCCCGCTGTTCTGCACCGAGGAAGAGTCTGCCGGTGTCGAGAGCGGCAGCGGTGTGCCGCGCGAAGCCGAAGGTCGTCTGGCAGGTTCCTACGTGAACTTCCTTATCACCAACGATCGCATCGTCTACCCGCTGCTGGATGCCGCCACCGACGGCGAAGCCCAGCGCATTCTGGAAGAGATCTTCCCGGATCACACCGTGGTCGGCGTGCCGGCCCGCGAGATCCTGCTGGGCGGTGGCAATATTCACTGCATTACCCAGCAGATCCCGTCCGGCAAATAAGCTGGTCGAAGAGTGTAGACATTCAAAACCCCACGCCGTGGGGTTTTATCTCTTGATGATGTGATGGTGGCAGGCGCCGATGCGGCGATCACCATGACAAACAGTCACCCTTTTACAGGAGATCAACATGATCGAAGTGACCGAGGTTTCCATTGCCGAGCTGCGCGATGCGCTCGAATCGGGCCGCACTACCGCGGTCGAACTGGTCGAGGCCTATCAGGCCCGGATCGCCGCCTATGACGGCCCCGAGACTGACACCAAACTCAACGCCCTCGTGGTGCCCAATCCCGATGCCCTGAAAGAGGCGCAAGCGTCTGATGCCCGCCGCGCCCGTGGCGAAACCCTGGGGCCGCTCGACGGCATCCCCTACACCGCCAAGGACAGCTATCTGGTCAAGGGGCTGACCGCCGCCTCCGGCAGCCCGGCTTTCAAGGATCTGGTGGCCCAGTGCGATGCCTTTACCGTGGAGCGGCTGCGCGCCGCCGGTGCCATCTGCCTGGGCAAGACCAATATGCCCCCCATGGCCAATGGCGGCATGCAGCGCGGCGTCTATGGCCGTGCCGAGAGCCCCTACAACGCCGACTACCTGACCGCACCCTTTGCCTCCGGCTCCTCCAACGGTGCCGGTACGGCCACCGCCGCCAGCTTCTCCGCCTTTGGTCTGGCGGAAGAGACCTGGTCGAGCGGCCGTGGCCCCGCTTCTAACAACGGCCTGTGCGCCTACACCCCGTCCCGTGGCGTGATTTCGGTGCGCGGCAACTGGCCCCTGACCCCGACCATGGACGTGGTGGTGCCCTACGCTCGCACCATGGCCGATCTCTTGGAAGTGCTGGATGTGGTGGTGGCCGACGATGCCGACACCCGTGGGGATCTGTGGCGCATGCAGCCCTGGGTCAAGATCCCCAAGGCTTCCGAGGTGCGTCCTGCGTCCTATCTGGAGCTGGCCGCCAAGCCCGACGCCCTCAAGGGCAAGCGCCTCGGCGTGCCGCGCATGTTTATCAACAAGGATGAACTGGCGGGCACCAGCGAGCACCCCGGCATCGGCGGCCCGACCGGTCAGCGCATCCATACCCGCGACTCCGTGATTGCCCTGTGGGAAGAAGCGCGCAAGGCGCTGGAAGCCGCTGGCGCCGAAGTCATCGAAGTGGACTTCCCCCTGGTTTCCAACTGCGAAGGGGACAGACCGGGCGCGCCGACCGTGTTCAATCGCGGCATAGTCACCCCTGAGTTTCTCAACGACGAGCTGTGGGAACTCTCCGGCTGGGCGTTCGACGATTTCCTGCGCGCCAACGGCGATCCCAAGTTGAACAAGCTTGAAAACGTCGATGGGCCGAAGATCTTCCCCCACGATCCGGGCACCCTGCCGAACCGCGAGGGCGATCTGGCGGCGGGCATGGACGAGTACGTCAACATGGCCAATCGCGGCCTGAAATCCTGGGACGAGATCCCCACAGTGCCGGACGGCCTGCGCGGTCTGGAGCAGACTCGCAAGCTGGACTTGGAAGACTGGATGGACGGGCTCAAGCTCGACGCCGTGCTGTTCCCCACCGTTGCCGACGTGGGCCCAGCTGACGCTGACGTGAATCCGGCCTCCGCCGATATCGCCTGGAGCAACGGCATCTGGGTCGCCAACGGCAACCTCGCCATTCGCCACCTCGGCGTGCCGACCGTCACCGTCCCCATGGGGGTGATGGCCGATATCGGGATGCCGGTTGGCCTGACCTTCGCCGGCCGTGCCTATGACGACAACAACCTGCTGCGCGTCGCCTCGGCCTTCGAGTCCACCGGCAGCAAGCGGATGGTGCCGCCACGCACGCCGCCGTTGGCTTAGGTTTAATCTCCCAGAGTTGACCGTTAATAGTGAAATAACCCCCACCTATTAGATAGGTGGGGGTTATTTTCATATATTGATTTATCTAAAAGCGGTTTGAAAATTAATTAGGACGGTTAGTGTATAAAACCTTATCTATTTGCTCTTCTTCTTGGTACCATGGGAGGAGTCTGTGGGGCATGAGCTTTTAATCCTTGGTCTCCAGTTAAAAGCTCTACTTGATATCCTGACTCTGCATAAAAGTCGGCAACATTTTTAATTGTTGCATCACCTATTCCTATTCCTTGTGCTGCCAACGTAGGCCACGTAGCAGACAAGGTTTTCATCGCATCTTTAGACCACAATGTATCTTGTTCGTTAAATGCAGCCCACGGCGAAACACTCTCAGCTGTCAATGCTATATATGCTGCAAAAGAAGTTGCCAAAGCAAATTTATTTCCCGCCGAGAGTGCTATATGGTTCCCCATTTCTATTATTGATGCGAGAGGTAAAACAAAAGTGGTATTTAATAGTTTTTCTTGATTTACAATATTAGCAATTCTTTGATTGTTCCACTGGTCATGTGCTGGTCCACAAGTAGCCTTTCCTGGCACATTAAACCAACAACACAGTACACATGTATCAAAAATGATGACTTTCTTACTCATGATCATCATCCTTGCTTACCGTTGAAAACTGTTTATTTAATGCACTCTCAATAGAGCCTTTACTCGTAAGTGTCCCAACAGGTCCTGAAGCAAGCATTTTAGGAAGCATATTTATATCTTCCAACAAAGTTAACATACTAGAACCAGTTAATGGGTCTCTATGGCTTACAGTAATGAATGGAGTATACTTATGCCCCAGTCTATCTAAAAATGCAGGGTTGTGTGTTGTCACCAACACATCGACTTTCCTTTGTCCCCCTATTTCAGACAGAACTTTTACAAGTAAGTCAGCTCTTGATGGATGCAGTCCATTATCAATTTCTTCAATTACCAATAAACTACCTGAGGGCCTAGTTAGTAAGGCTGTAAGAATTGCAAGAAAGCGTAATGTCCCATCAGACATACTTCTTGCATCAATGATTTGTTCATCATCATCGAGCCATCCTTCTTTGCAATACAGCATTGCAGAGCTTTTAAATCTATCCACAGTTTCTGAAAAAACTTCAACTATCTCTCTTTCAGGAAGACTTTTAATATAGTTTGAAAGCTTTCTCTCAAGCTCCTTTTTCTCGTTATCAGAAAATGCTGAAATAACACCTGCAATATTCGATGCATCACTGTTTAATACTTCTGAAAGAGGAGAAAAACCTCTCATATGAGATGGGATTGGGTCTAGCATGAAGATTTGCCCCAAATTTTCATGCATAGCGTTCAGAGCTTTTGATATTTCGCTTCTTAAGATGTTAGCAGTGGACTGAATATAGAGCTGACCTAAAATACTCTGTGCTCTTGAACATGGACGAGGTGTGCCTTGTTTTTCATTGTATGTCCTAGCAGTAATATATGGGGAATCTTGTTCACAAGGATCTGTTCTATATATGTATATGCTGTAAGGGTTGTTTCTGTTGTCTTTAGATCTATATTTTAGCCTTTGTAGGCTTTCACTTTTGACTTGTAATGTGCTATTGTGAGTCTCTACTTCTATAAAATAAACATAGTCAATGTTTTCATTGTCATCAGCTACTGTGGCAGATAAAGAAAAGGAACTCGTATTATTTCGGCAGACCCATTGAATCCCACCTCTCATCTGTTCCATTATTACTGAAAAGGGCGTGCCAAGAGTAGCTTTATTCAAAAAACTAAAGGCATCTAACGCATTTGATTTTCCACTAGCATTACTACCAATTAGTATGGTGAGCGGATCAATGAAAAGCTGTGAGTTCGCGAAGCTTTTCCAGTTGTTCAAGCCAATAGATCTAATCATAAAGTCCTCAAGAGCTTGCTCATTTGTTACATGTTCTATGCCGCGATGGCATTAAAATTCCTCTGAGCAATATACTCTGGGTGTTAGTTTTATTCCATGGTTCATATCGTAAGTAGGGCTTCATAAGCTCAGGGCCGTAGGTTCGAATAACGAAGCGTATTCGGACGATCGCGAACAGGTCGCGGCCGAGAAGCCGCTGACATCCAGAGTTTCCTGCCGGTCTTGCCATGACTCGGTGCGCGGCAGTATGCGGACGATGACGCTGCGCTAATCGTCCCTACGTGGTCTGGTTATTGCCCGACATGTCGCGTCTTGCGGGGCTGGTGATGATGATTTTCCGCATGCCCCCAACATCTTCCCGACTTCACCCTGGCTTCACACAGCCTCATTTTCCCCTCACATATCCCTTCTATCTTCTGCCCACTGATAAATGGGCCTGCTTGCCACAGGGTGGCGAGGGGCCAAAGAGAAGGGAGTGAGACGATGAGATCGTGGATCAAATACGGGTTGGCCGGGGCCTTGATACTGGTGGCGAGCTTCTGGGGCGGCAGCGTGCGGGCGGCGCAGATGCCCATTGACCCGGATGGCGCCTTGCCGGGGCAGCTAACCGCCCAGGCTGCGGCTCTCCCGAGTGACACCTATTTCTTGTCTCTGGGGGGTCAACCATCGGCTGCTGCCGGGCGCAGCACTTCAGGACATGGATAGCGGCCTTTAATCCAGACCATGGCGGTGACTGCGCGGCATATTGCTTATCTACACAGGCCGGTTGGTGCGCGGCGCAGTGGGTATCACGCCAGTCCGGGTGGGCTACTGCGCCTGATATTGGGCATCCAGCCAGGCGATGGCCTCTTGAGGGTCGTTGAATGCCCGGATATGGTCCGGGTGGGTGAGGGAGAGGCAGGAGAGGGCGATGTGGTGGAGCACCTTGGCCGAATAGAGAGAGGCGATGGCCACCAGGTTCTTCTGGGCCAGCCACTGATAGGTCTCCTGCAGATGAGGTAGGGCGGAGAGCACCACCCCCTGATGCTGGCGATGGTCCACCAGAGCGCAGAAAGGCTTCCCGTCCAGGCTGTTCACCACGCGCTTTATCTCCGTAATCCACGCCAGCATACCCTCTTCATTGAAAGGGCCGATCAGCTCGCAGGTGACCAGGTGTTTCTGCACATTGAAGATGAACTCACCGTGTTTTTTATCAAAGGACATACAACATTCTTATCCATGACCAGGGGCCGCAAGATGATATTGATTCATTCAATCTGCATCAATATCCAAGTGAGGGGCGCTGCCCTTGTTCGAGATTTTATGGGTGCAAGTCAGAGGCTGCGAGCAAGGTGCATCTGATATGACAAGGGCCTCCCCGGGGAGGCCCTTTTGATGATGCGCCTCATCTTGAGGCTAGCGGAAGCGGAACAGCTCCCGGTGCAGCGGGGCGGTCAGATAGGCATCCAGGGTGTGGGCCATGGGCTCGGGACCGCAGAACCACACCGGGGTGTGCTGGCGTTCACCCAGGGCGGCCAGATCCAGCCGACCGCGCTCGGACTCCAGGTGCAATCGGTAGTTGACCCCGGCCCGGCGGCACAGCTCGGCCAGATGAACGTGATAGGGGGCGGCCTCGGCGGTGGGGGCGCATTGCAGCAAGGTGGTGCCCGGGCGTGTCTCGCCACGGCGCACCAGCGCCTCCAGCCAGGCGACGAAGGGGGTGATGCCGATACCGGCGCCCACCCAGAGCGCGGGGGCCTGGTCTGGCAGGGCGAAGGCGCCATAGGGGCCGGTCACGATGACGGCATCCCCCACCCTGAGGTGCTGGTGCAGCCAGTGGGTGTGATCCCCGAGGGCGCGCACCGCCAGGATCAGGGTGTGGCAGTCCGCTGAGACATTCACCAGGGTGTAGGGATGGGGCTCGCCGCGCCCGGCGAAGTCGAAGAAGGCGAACTGGCCCGGGCGATAGCCAGACAGGGGAGAGGTCAGGGTGACCCTGATCTCCAGGGTGCGTTCGTCCAGAGGGGTGAGGGCGCTGACCGCTCCCTGGCGGCGCGCATTCTGGCCCACCCGGCCAAACAGGGAGTAGAGCGCGCCCATGGCGCCCAGCCCGCCCCCCACCAGCAAGGTCAGACCGACCGGCGTCAGGACGCCGATGCGCGGCAGCAGGCAGAGCCCGTGCAGCCAGCCCATCAGGTAGATGACCGGGGCCAGCCGGTGGACCACCTTGAAGCGCTCATAGCGCACCACCGCAAGCAAGCTCACCACCACCAGGGCCAGCAGCAGATAGAAACCCCACTCCCCCAGGGTATTGCCGAGTTCGTGCCACAGGGCATCGTTGCCAGCGCCAGCACCGCGGCGTGCCGGCCGGGTCAGCCAGTCGGCGGTGACGGCCCACTTGGGCGCCTCCACCAGCAGCCAGTGGGCCATCAGGGTGCCGGTGGCCCAGAGGGCGCTGCTGCGATGCAGGTGCAACATGCGATCCAGCCCGCCACACCAGGCTTCGAGCCTCGGCAGGCGCAGGGCCAGCAGCAGGGAGAGGGTCATGGCGCCGAGGCCAAGCAGACCGGTCAGGATCAGCAGTTCATGGCGCCAGGGCCAGAGGTCGGCGGGCCACTGGGTCATGCCAAGCAGCCAGATGAGGGTGAGAGCCAGGGGCAGGGCCCAGGCGAGGGATGCGGGTTTCATGATGTCCTCCTTGTTCATGTCTCTATTGCACGCCCGCTTTGTGGCGAAAGTGTGCCCCTTTACTACCTCTTTTGTAGCAGAGTGTGGCAAAGGGTCGCCGGGTCAGTGGAAGAGGGTTGAGCAGGAGGGCGTGGGGGAGAAAAGCGGTGGGAGGACGGCAGGAAAGCGGTCGGCCTGCTGGAGCTAGCCACGAGCCCGCGCCAGGAGAGTGGTGACGCGGGGGCGCCCGCATGGCTGCCCCCGCAAGAGCATATGTCAGGGCTTGCGCCCCTTGCCGCCCTTGTTGCCCGAGAGGGCCTGCTTTCTGGCCTTCTGCTTCTGCGCGGCCTTGCTGCTGCGGCGCGGTTCGGGGTCGAAGCGGGTCAGATCCGGCTCAAAACCCGGGAACCACTGCTGGGGCAAGCGGGTGTCGAGCACGGCCTCCACCTTCTCCAGCAGCGGCGCATCCTCCGGGCTGAACAGTGTGATGGCGAGCCCCTTGTTGCCGGCGCGGCCGGTGCGCCCGATGCGGTGCACGTAATCCTCCGCCACAAAGGGGAATTCCAGATTGATCACATGGTTGAGGTCGCTGATATCGAGGCCGCGGGCCGCCACGTCGGTGGCCACCAGCGCCTGCAGGGTGCCGGCGCGAAACTCCAGCAGCACCTTCTCCCGCGCGCCTTGCGACAGATCGCCGTGGAAGGCGAGCGCATTGATGCCCGCCTTGCCGAGCTGCTGGGCCAGCTTGTCGGCCCCCTGGCGGGTGCGACTGAAGATCAGGGCCGGTGCCCAGCCCTTCACGGTCAGCATGTGTTCGACCAACGCCAGCTTGCGATCCCCATCCACCGCATAGACCCGCTGCTCCACCTCGGCCGCCGTGGTGTTGCGCGGTGCCACTTCGATCAGTTCAGGGTCACGCAACAGCACCTTGCTCAAGGCAAACAGGTTGTCGTCGCAGGTGGCCGAAAACAGCAGGGTCTGGCGATCCGCCGGGATTTGCTTCAGCAGCGCCTTTATCTCGTCCATAAAGCCCATGTCGAGCATGCGATCCGCCTCGTCGAACACCAGATGGCTGAGACTCCCGAGACGCAAGGCCCCCTGACGCAGATGGTCGAGCAATCGACCCGGGGTGGCGATCAGCAGATCCACCCCGGCTTGAAGCGCCTCCACCTGGGCAGCAATGCTGACCCCGCCGTACACCAGGGCGCTGGTGAGATCCGTGCCCTGCCCGTAGCGCACCACGCTCTCAAAGACCTGCACCGCCAGCTCGCGGGTCGGCACCAGCACCAGGGCGCGGATGGGGCGGGGCGACTCGCCTTGCGGCTGCTGCATCAGTTGCTCCAGCAACGGCAGCACGAAGGCGGCGGTCTTGCCGGTGCCGGTCTGAGCCCCCGCCAGCAGATCCCGCCCCGCCAGAATGACGGGGATGGCGCTGGCCTGAATGGGGGTTGGCGCGGCATAACCCAGCTCACAGAGGGTCTGTTGCAGACGGGGAGAGAGGGCCAGTTCGGCAAAGGAGGCAATGGACATAGGGCACCAGTATGGGGTTATCGCGGCCAGGGCCGTGACGAAAGCGGACAGTGGCCGCCATGGTAGCAGAAGCGCCCCGTACAGCAGAAGGTGATGACTGTCGGCGGGCGGCGAGGGCCCTGCTGTTGCGTGATCAGTCGGCCGCGGTCTGCTCCCGGATCAGTCTGATCTCCTGCCCCTGGTAATAGGCGATGTTGTGCTTGCCATGCTGCTTGACGTGGTAGAGCAGCGTATCGGCCAGGTCGGTGGCTTCGGCGACGGTCAGGTAATCACGGATGCGAATGATGCCTGCCGAGAAGGTGATGGGGGCGGACAGTTCCTCCATCTGAAGTTGTGATGCCAACAGACGGGCCACGGTCTGGCGCATGCTGGCCTCGTCGCCGAGCCTCTTGTAGAGGACGATAAACTCCTCGCCGCCCCAGCGAATGGCCTTGTCCCCCTTGCGCATATTGGCCGTCAGATGACGGGCGAAGGCGGCGAGGGCGATGTCTCCCACTCCGTGGCCATAGGCGTCGTTGATGGACTTGAAGTTGTCGATGTCGAGGAGCATCAGGTAGTCGTGCTCCTGCAACTGGGCCTGATCCAGGATGTCCCGTCTCGGCAGCCGGGTCAGGTGATCGGTCTGTGCCAGGGTGCGCAGGCGGCCGTAGATGCCCCGTCCCGTCAGTATGAGCAGCAGCAGGGCGATCAGATAGAGTTTGAAGGCGGGGCCATAGAGCACCGCTCGCATGAAATCGCCGTAGCTGTATGACCATTTGAGATAGAGGTCGACGCTGGCCTTGGCCCGCATAAAGCGGGTATTCAGGCAGAGATGCCAGGGGCGACAGGGCTCTATTTCATCGAAAGAGAGTGTGGTTCTGGTCGGATTGAGGCTCTCGAAGGGGCGAAGCACATCCTTGAACGCCTCGTCGACGGCGATGTCTATGCCCGTCAGACCATGGCGGTAATCCGCTATCACCGGGTCGTAGAAGACGAAGGGGAAGTACATGGTAATGGTCTGCAACCCGGTGAAGGTGTCGGTGTAGATGTCGGACACCCAGGCCTCATCCGTGCTGCAGGGCACATGGGCGGAGGCGAAGAGGGCGCAACCGAAATAATGGGTCCAGGGTTCGATGTCATTGAGGTCGCTGTTGGTCGGCATCAGCCGGTTCGGGAGCGTCAGTCGGTCGGGCACCATGCCAAGCAGGCGACGATCGTCATAGAAGGCGTAGAGGTTGATGACCTCGGGGTAGGAGAGGGCATATTGGTAGGCGATGAGTACCGGGTTGGATGAGGGGAGTATGGGAATGACAGCCATACGGGTCAGGGTATCGAGGTCATAAGCATAGGCATAGGCCGTTGCATCCCTGTTCTCGCTGAAGATGGGCGCCTTGATGCTGCTGTTGTCGACGAACCGGGCCAGCGCGTCTGGCGCCAGGATGCGGGCCCGCTGATAAAACACCTCAAACACATTCTGCTGTTTGGCGGTGATGAGCTGCATGTCGTGCCGGATGCTGAGGTAGGTGTAGTTGAACACCAGCCCCAACCCTGCCAGTGCCAGAGAGAACAGTGTGAATTGAATCAACCACTTGCGGGGGATGATCCGCAACAGTGATCCCGCCATGCCGTGATGCTCCCGGGTAGTGACAGAAGACTTTTTTGTAACTGATTCTGCTCGGCATCACCAGATGAAAGTTGGCGGGGGCAGGCAGCGCAAGGAAAATGAGCCTCCAATATCAACAAGATAGACGTTCACGATTCGATGGCAAGGGAAGGGCGAATCGATGGTGGTCGCGGAGTAAGAGGGCATGGCGCCCCTGACTGGCGCTGCCATCACGGGAGCAGTTGCACCCGTTCGGCACCCAGGTGGTGCATCCATTCTCGCAGGATCAGCAGGGTGGCGGCGAAGCGGCGATCTCTGGGCAGCTGGGCCGCAGCCAGCGGATCTCCCTCCACCATGGCGACCAGCTGGCCGAACAAACGTTCGATGCTCTCCCGGTTCAGCTCGTGGCTGCCGAGTCCGCCTGCCAGCGGCACCGGGCTGTGAAGCTGTATCAGGGGGTGGGGTTGGATATGGGCCGCGAGGGGCATCAGTGCATCTTCCACCACCATGATGGCCTGCTCCAGCTCGAGGGGGGTTGGCGGGTCCCGGCGAAAGGGACCGGGTGTCATGGCATTCAGGCCCAGGGCCAGTGAAAAGGTCTGGCTGACGCCATCCGCCCCGGTGATCTGTACCCGGCTCTGGCTGTCACCCAGGCTCAACAATAGGGTTTCGTGCCCTTGCTCTGTCATACCGTCGTCTCCTGAATTTGACTCGTCCATGGATACACCCGGCGGAGCACTCTGGCGAGTGCTTTCCCCCCATTCGGGCAAGGGGGCTTGCAAAGGTGTCATCAAATGGCATTCTGGACGTCTAGATTTCTGTTTCTCTGTTGCATTCCCCACAAGGAGTCCTGATATGGCTATTCGTACCCTTCCCCGCGCCCTCGTCCTCGCCCTCTCGCTGATGGGGAGTGGTGCCTTCGCAAACGAGGCGCTGGTCTTCCAGACCGACTTTGGTCTCAAGGACGGGGCCGTCTCCGCCATGAAGGGGGTCGCCTTCGGGGTGGACAGGACACTGCCGCTGCAGGATCTGACCCACGAGATCCCGGCCTACAACATCTGGGAGGCCTCCTACCGCCTCTACCAGACCCTCAACTACTGGCCCAAGGGCACCGTCTTCGTCAGCGTGGTGGATCCCGGCGTCGGCACCGATCGCCACTCGGTGGTGCTCAAGACCAAGAGCGGCCACTACATCGTCAGCCCGGACAACGGCACCCTGACCCTGGTGGCCGAACACTTCGGCATCGAGGCGGTGCGCCAGATAGACGAGAAGCGCAACCGTCTCAAGGGCTCCGAGAAGTCCTACACCTTCCACGGTCGCGACGTCTACGCCTACACGGGGGCGCGGCTTGCCTCCGGCGTCATCAGCTTCGAGCAGGTGGGGCCCCTGCTGCCCGCCGAGGTGGTGACCATCCCCTACCAGCCGGCCGTAGCGGAAAAAGATGGCACTCTCAAGGGCACCATTCCCATCCTGGACGTGCAGTACGGCAACGTCTGGACCAATATCGACGATGCGCTGCTGACCAAGGCGGGGATCAACAAGGGGGACAACGCCTGCATCAGGATCAGCGAAGGGGATGCGCTGAAATACGAGGGCAAGGCCCCCTACGTCAGCAGCTTCGGCGATGTGCCGGAAGGCCAGCCGCTGGTCTACCTCAACAGCCTGCTGCAGGTCTCGGTGGCCCTCAATATGGACAGCTTCGCCACCAAACATCAGGTGCAATCCGGCGCCAACTGGCATGTCAGCCTGAAGAAGTGCGGCTAGGACTCAACCCTTCTGTCGGCGATACATCTTTCGGGGTGGTGGGACTCGTGTCCACCGCCCCTTCTCTTTGGCGGTGGCGCCTTGCCGGGCCAGCCGGTTATCTCATCGCTTGTCATCGTCGTTTAATAAAGTGCCGCCATGCTGTGGCCGGACGCAGTGATTACGCAATGATGCCAGCAGAGAGAACAAGGAAAAGCCGATGAGCCGTTTTGACGAGAGAGACAGTGTCAACCACCCCCGGGAACAGGAGCCGGAGTTCAACCGCTTGATCGAGGCCGGCCTCAGCCGTCGGGGGTTCCTCAAGGGAGTCGGCGCCGCCAGCATGGTGGCCTTCTTCGCCGCGAGCCCGGTAGCCCGCGCCGTGGCCGCCGCCACCCAGCCGCTGCTGGGGTTCCAGGCCGTGCCCGCCTCTGTGGCCGATGCCATAGTGGTGCCACCCGGTTACAAGGCCGAGGTGCTGATAGCCTGGGGTGATGCCCTGTTCGCCGATGCCCCCGCCTTCAGCCAGAGCAATGATGCCAGGGCCCAGGCACGCCAGTTTGGCGACAATAACGACGGCATGAGCTTCTTCCCCCTGGGCCCTGATCGCGCCCTGCTCGCCGTCAACAATGAGTACACCAACTACGAATACCTGTTTGCGGATGGCGGCAAGGCGCTCAGTGCCGAGGCCGTCGCCAAGGCCCAGGCGGCCCACGGTGTCTCTCTGGTGGAGCTGGTACGCATCAATGGCAAGTGGCAGGCCAACCCCAGGGGGGCACTTAATCGCCGCATCACCGCCACCACCCCCATGACACTGAGCGGCCCGGCGGCGGGCCACGCCCTGCTCAAGACCCAGGCCGACCCTGAGGGGCGCACGGCTCTTGGCACCTTCAACAACTGCGCCAACGGCCAGACTCCCTGGGGCACCTACCTCACCTGCGAGGAGAACTTCAACGGCTACTTCGGCAGCGCGGGCAAGCCTGAGTTGGACAAGCGCGCCGCCCGCTACGGCCTGGCCGCCGAGGATGCGGGCTTTGGCTGGCACAGGTTCGACGAGCGCTTCGATCTCGCCAAACACCCCAACGAGCCGCACCGCTTCGGCTGGGTGGTGGAAATCGATCCGCACGATCCCGCCTCCACCCCGAAGAAGCGCACTGCGCTGGGCCGCTTCAAGCATGAGAATGCCGCCTTCACCATCAATAAAGATGGTCGCGCCGTGGTTTACCTCGGTGATGACGAGCGGGGCGAGCACATCTACCGCTTCGTCTCGAAGAACAAGGTGGCACCGGGCAAGGACCCTGCCAACCGGGATCTGCTGGATGAGGGCACCCTCTATGTGGCCCGCTTCGAGGCCAAGGAAGGGGAACTGAAGGGCACCGGCCAGTGGTTGCCCCTGGTGCACGGCCAGCACGGCCTGACCCAGGAGAACGGCTTCGCCGATCAGGGGGAGGTGCTCATCTTCGCGCGCGAAGCCGCGACCCGGCTCGGCGCCACCACCATGGACAGGCCGGAGTGGGTGGCCGTGCATCCCCACCGTGCCGAAGCCTACTGCACCCTGACCAACAACAAGAACCGCGGCCTCAAGGAGAACCAACCTCTGGACGGCGCCAACCCCAGGGCCGAGAACCCCTATGGCCAGATCATCCGCTGGCACCCGGCCGGTGGCGATCACGGCAGCGACAGCTTCGAGTGGGATCTCTTCCTGCTGGCGGGCAATCCTGAGGTCAATAAAGAGGGGTTGATGGCGGGCAGTGCCAACATCAACCCGGACAACATGTTCAACAGCCCGGACGGCATCGGCTTCGACGAGGCGGGACGGCTCTGGATCCAGACCGACGGCGATTACTCCAACGAGAAACAGTTTGCCGGCATGGGCAATAACCAGATGCTGTGCGCGGACCCGGCGAGTGGCGAGGTGCGCCGCTTCCTGACTGGCCCCATTGCCTGCGAGATCACGGGCCTCACCTTCAGTCCGGACTGGCGCACTATGTTTGTCGGGGTGCAGCACCCGGGGGAGGAGCTGGCTCCCTCCCACTTCCCGGATGGCGGCACCGCCATTCCCCGCTCCGCCGTGCTGCGTATCACCCGGGACGACGGCGGTATCATCGGGGCCTGATATTCCGACCCGCTGCCCCTTGTGCCGCATGAGGGCGCAGCCTGCGTGACGCGAACCCCGAAAGTTGGACACCCAACGAGTAGGGGTTCTTTGTTTTGAAGGCGTCGAGGGGGAGAGATAAAGAAGAGGGGATGCCAGCGCCATGGTGGCGTGTCCGGCCGGGTCAGGATTGCGTGCAGAGAAAAGGGGCCGCGTGGTGCCCCTTTTCTGCTATGACATGGCTGGCATCAGAACTCGTTGGAGAGCGCCTTGTAGCCCTTGACCAGATCGATGTTGGTGTGGGCCACGTCCTCTGAGAACTCGGTGGCATCCACGGTGACGCGGGGGATCTGGGCCAGATCGCTCTGCTGGTTGATGCGGGTGGTGGACGGCACATAGAAGCCCGGGGGCAGATCGCAGCCGTCGATCACCGAGTTGTGGCGTACCACGGATCCTTCGCCGATATGGCAGTTGAACAGCACGCTGTTGAAGCCGATGAAGACCCGGTTACCCACCTCGCAGGGGCCGTGCACTATGCTGCGATGGGCGATGGAGCTGTATTCGCCTATGGTGACGGCGGCGCCGGACTTGGAGTGGATCACCACACCGTCCTGAATATTGGAGTTGGCGCCGATGACGATGGGCTCCATGTCGCCGCTCTCGTCCACCTCGTCGGCGCGGATCACGGCATAGGGGCCGACAAACACATTCTCCTTGATGATCACCTTGCCACAGATGATGGCGGTCTTGTCGATGTAGGCGGATTCGTGGATGACGGGCAGGTGACCTGAGGGATTCTTGCGGATCATGTTACGTCCTGTTGCAGCTGAATTCGGGGATAAGGTGGCGGGACGCGGGGGCTCGCCGGAGAGTCAGCTTACGCCTCTGATCCGGGAGGGGAAACCCTTTACTGGTCTGACCCTCCTTTAGTAAGGGTATTTCACATGGTTGTTCTTTGGCTCCCTGTTATGGGAGCATGGGGCCTGATAAACGGGCGTATTCCTCGCCGGAAGGGGGCGGCCTGACTGCGATGACGGAGACGATGACATGAAGAAGATGATGCTACTCCTGGCTGCTTTCTTGCTGTGTGCCCAAGTCGCGCAGGCTAAGGGGCGGCCAGGTGAGTTTGACTACTACGCCCTGGCGCTCTCCTGGTCACCGCAGCACTGCGCCATCAAGCCGGCCGATAGAGAGCAGTGCAGCCGCCAGTTGGGCTTCGTGCTGCACGGGCTCTGGCCCCAGTATCAGCGCGGCTATCCCGGCAACTGTACCCGAGAGCGACTGGATCCCGCCATGGAGCAGGATTTTGCCGGGCTCTATCCCAGCCGCTTCCTCTATGGTCATGAGTGGGAGAAGCACGGCACCTGCTCAGGCCTGAATCAGGAGGCATTTCACCAACTGGCCAGCGATCTGCGCCAGAAGGTGAAGATCCCGGCCGCCTATCAATCGCCAGCAGAGCCCCTTCGCAAGAGTACCTTCGAACTGAAGGCGGATCTGGCCAGTGCCAATGAGTGGTTGGCACCCCACACCATGACGGTGGCCTGCGCCGATGGCGGGCGTTTCCTGCGGGAGATCTACATCTGCATCAACAGGGAAGGGACTGATGCCGTCCCCTGCTCGGACGAGATGCAAAAGCGGGAGCGCCGCTCCTGCGGCCAGCCAGACTTCCTGCTGCGCAGCGTGCGTTGACCCCATTTTATTTCCATCAGGCCCCTTGAGGGCCTGATGTTCAAAGAGAGCCATCGGAAAGGAGGCCTGCAATGACCGACGTGAAACAGTTTTCGGCAAGGGAACGCAGTTTGCTGCTCGGGGTGAAAGGGGTGGGGCCCACCGTCATCGAGCGGCTTGAACAGCTGGGTTACCACAGCCTGGGTGAGCTGGCCGAGGCGGATACCGGCCACATAGTCCGGTTGGTGGCCAGCATGCTGGGCTCGACCTGCTGGCAGAATAGCCCACAGGCCCGCGGCGCCATCGACGGCGCCATCGCGCTGGCGCGCAGTCATATGGCAGCCTCAGTCGCAGAAAGAGAGGCCGATACATGAGCCTGTTTGCCGAACTGGGGATGCGCTATCCCATCATCCAGGCCCCCATGGCCGGAGTGCAGAACTGTGAGCTGGCGATGGCGGTGACAGGGGGTGGAGCCCTGGGATCATTGCCAGCGGCCATGCTCAGCCCGACTGACCTGCGAAGCGAGCTCGCTCGGCTTTCCGCCAGCGGTCTGGGGCCATTCAACATCAACTTCTTCTGTCATCAGCAAGGGGATCCCGATCCGCAGCAAGTCGCACGCTGGCAACAGGTGCTGGCGCCTTTTTATGCCGAGTTCGGTGTGAGTATCGATGCTGTATCGAATGGGCCAAGTCGCGCCCCGTTCAACGCCGAGCATGCCGCCATCCTGGCCGAGTTCAACCCCGCCGTAGTCAGCTTCCACTTCGGCCTGCCGGCGCCCGAGTTGCTGGCCAGGGTGAAGGCCACGGGGGCAAGCGTCTTTGCCAGTGCGACCACGGTAGCAGAAGCGAAGTGGCTGGCCCGCCATGGCGCCGATGCCATCATAGCCCAGGGACTAGAGGCGGGAGGCCATCGCGGTCACTTCCTGAATCAGGATCTCAGCCTGCAACAAGGCACCTTTACGCTGTTGCCACAGATAGTGGCGGCAGTGGATTTGCCTGTCATTGCCACCGGGGGCATCGTCGATGGCAAGGGGATCAAGGCCGCCCTGGTACTGGGGGCCAGCGCCGTCCAGATGGGAACGGCATTTCTCTGTTGTCACGAGGCGACGACCTCGCCCCTGCACCGTGCGGCGCTCCTGGGGGCGCACGGCCGGCACACCGCACTGACCAATCTGTTTAGCGGCCGTCCGGCGCGGGGGATAGTGAATCGCTTGATGCGGGAGCTCGGCCCTCTCTCGGCACTGCCCCCTGACTTCCCCCATGCCAGCGGCGCATTGGCCCCGTTGCGCGCCGCGGCTGAAAAGATGGGAGAGAGCGGCTTCTCGCCACTCTGGGCCGGACAGAATGTCTCGGGTTGCCGCTCCCTCGCCGCCGCCGAGCTGATCTCAGCCTGGGTCGCCGAGGCCGATCTGGCCTGATGACCTCTTTTTACTGCCTTCCTTTATATAGGTATCTCTATAGGCATCGGCTTTTGGTCAGGATGGCGTCGAGAAGCTGCCGGATTGGGGAGCACCGAGTATCAATCAGAGCTCTTTTTAACGTCAGCCTGTGGATAAATTTGTATAAAAGCTGTGTTTTGATATGAATAACTAATAAATGGCCGTTTTTTGCAATTTTATTGCAGTCAGCGCTTGCCAATGTGATCAATGTCTCTATAATGCACCACATCGACAGGGCAAGCGGCAACGCAAACAACCTTGTTGATAACCTCGAAAAGCCCTTGAAAATAAGGCTTGACTCGAGAAGGCGGTTGAGTAGAATTCCACTCCCGCAGCAACACACTGTTGCGTCGCTCTTTAACAATTTGAATCAAGCAATCTGTGTGGGCACTCACAGCATCGAACATC
>NZ_JAHUWU010000009.1:0-141134 GCF_019218845.1 Aeromonas sp. sif0611
CGCCATTACCGAAGTAACGACATTCAGCGGCTCAATGAATTGCTGAAATAAACTGTGACAACCGAAGTTGTCTTGGTCACTTCACCAGACATTGAAAATCAACAAAATTGTTTGATGTTCGATGCTGTGAGTGCCCACACAGATTGCTTGATTCAAATTGTTAAAGAGCGTCACGCTTATCGCGTTGAGGAGGCGCATCTTACGCTCCTCACTTCGAAAGTCAAGCGGTTGTTTTCGCTTTTCTTTCGGCGCCTGCTTCACAAGGAAGCAGACTCATCAGTCCGGCGTGTTCCGCCGTGCTGGTAGGGGCGCATTATAGGGAGCCGCGCCGGGATGACAAGGGCTTTTTCACCTTAACCGTTTGTTCGCTCAGTTCTACAGCAAGTCGTTCTCTTTTCAGCCATTCCGATTCCTAAATCGGCATTGGCTGGATTTTAATTGAGTATTTGAAAAGCCACTTTATAATTGGCTTTTCAAATACTCAATTAAGGTCGCTGTCATGCACCAGATCCTCGATAGCCACAAGGAAGAGCAGATAGTCCCGCTGTTCCGTCTGGGGTTTCGTCCCTTCTTCCTGCTTGGAGCTCTGTTTTCCTGCCTAGCCATGTTGGGCTGGCTGGGGCAGCTTAACGGCTGGTTCGCTCTGCCCGGTATTGGCAATCCCATCTGGTGGCACGCTCATGAGATGTTGTTCGGCTTTGGCGCCGCCATCGTCGCGGGGTTTCTGTTGACTGCTGTCCAGAACTGGACGGCTCATCCCGGCGTTCGCAGCTG
The DNA here is from genome assembly GCF_019218845.1 of Aeromonas sp. sif0611. Lineage (NCBI taxonomy): Bacteria > Pseudomonadati > Pseudomonadota > Gammaproteobacteria > Aeromonadales > Aeromonadaceae > Aeromonas > Aeromonas sp. sif0611. The sequence continues at coordinate 775 of NZ_JAHUWU010000009.1, forward strand.
GCCATTAGCGTTGGTCGTGGGATTGTGGGCGCTGCCAAGGTGCCTGCTACCCTGGCTGGGAGAAGACAATATCATTCTGATGGTGTTGGATCTGGCTTGGTTACCGCTCTGTGCCTGGTTCCTCGCCAAGCCCATCATCATGACACGCCAATGGCGCAACCTCTTCTTTGTCCCCTTGCTCCTCATACTGACGCTGCTCAATGGCGCCACTTGGTTATGGCGAGATGACTGGAACACAGTGGAACATCTGCTGATCACGACGGTACTGCTGTTCACTACCCTGATTGCAGTGATGGGTGGACGGGTCATTCCCTTCTTTACTGCCAGAGGCACGGGTCAGGAGAAGGCACCTCCCCGCCCCTGGCTGGAGCGCGGGGCATTGGCCTCTCTCTGGCTGATCCTGCTGCTCTGGCTACTTCTGCCCGGCTCATGGGCCAACTCTTTATATACAATGCCTCTATATATAGTGGCTGCTGGCTTGCACCTGTGCAGGCAACTGCGCTGGCAACCCGGTGACACCCTGACACACCCCCTGCTATGGTCGCTGCACCTGGCTTACCTGTTTATTCCCCTTGGTCTGCTCGCCTTCACGGCTCAGGCTGCTGGCCTGCCCCTCAGCTTGTCGCTGGCCAGTCACCTGCTCAGTGCTGGCTGCATGGGCACCATGATCCTCGGAATGATTGCCAGAGTGTCGCTCGGTCACAGCGGCAGAGCCCTGCACGTAGGGCGCAGGATCACCATGGCATTCGCTCTGGTGATCGTCTCTGCGCTCGTGCGGGTCTTGATCCCTCTCTATTGGCCTACCTTGACGCTGACGGGATGGAACCTGAGCGGCTGGAGCTGGATAGCGGCCTATGGTCTGTTTGTCTGGGTTTACACTCCCATCCTGACCCGCCCCAGAGTGGACGGTCGTCCTGGCTAGCCATCAGGCACGAGTGGCGGGATAGTGGATCAAATTGTGAAAAACGGCCGGGGCTATTCCCAAATTGCGGTAACCATGGGGGCGGTCGGCGACGAAGCGAACGGCTTCCCCCTGCTCCAGTGAACGCCACTGCCCATCGACCAGCACCTCCATTACCCCGCTGATGACGATGACATGCTCGGTCACCCCGGTCTCATGGGGTTCCGATTCCCGCTGATAGCCAGGTAGCAGGGTCAATTCAAACAACTCGAAACCAAAGCGGCCTTCATAGGGAAACAGCGGCGCCACCTGCATGCCTTCGCCCGCCGGTTGCTGGCGAATGTCATCGGCGGTGCGATAGAGCGTCTCCCCCGCCACTGCCGGGGTCGGCTCGATAAAGCTGGAGAAGGAGACCCGAAACCCGGTGGCGATCTTCCACAGAGTCGCCACCGTCGGGCTGGATTCCCCCCGCTCGATCTGTCCCAGCATGGCCTTGCTCACCCCGGTCTCACGGGCAGCCACATCCAGACTCCACCCCAGTTCGCTGCGCAGCCCTTTCAATCGCTGAGCCAGATGTCGATTCATCTCCTGCATACGCCCTCTCCCGAATGCGGCATGTCACCTTGTGCGCTATAGCGCACAAGGTTATAGTCAAAGTCATATTGTACGTAATAACGCACAAGCTATCGACATACACAAGGAAGTCACCATGCCCTTTGCTTTCCCCCATCTGGTCGCAGGCCTTATTGCCGTTCTGGTTGGCTATACCAGTTCGGTTGTGCTGATCATTCAGGCGGCCACCGCCGCTGGTGCCGATGCCGCCCAGGTATCCTCCTGGCTATGGACGTTGGGTATTGGCATGGGAGTAAGCTGCATCGGCCTCTCCCTTTATTACCGCATACCAGTGCTGACCGCCTGGTCTACCCCCGGGGCCGCCCTGCTCATCACCAGCCTGGGCAATTTCAGCCTGTCGGAAGCCATCGGTGCCTTCATCGCCTCCTCCTTGCTGATAACCCTGTGTGGCATCAGCGGCTGGTTCGACAGGCTGATGCGCCACATTCCAGCGCCCCTGGCCGCCGCCATGCTGGCTGGTGTGCTGCTCAGATTCGGACTGGATCTATTCAAAGCCGCCCCACAGGATCCCCTGCTGCTTGGCGCCTCGCTGCTGGCATTCTTGCTTGGACGCCACCTCTGGCCCCGCTACACCATGGTGCTGGTCCTGGGTGCCGGCATGCTGCTCTGCACCCTGAGGGGCGAGCTGCAGCTTGCCGAGGTCCACTGGCAACTCTCCAGTCCGGTATGGATCTCGCCAACCTTCTCCATCAACGCCTTGTTGGGGATAGCGCTGCCGCTTTTCCTCGTCACCATGACGTCGCAAAACATGCCCGGCATTACTATCCTGCGTGCCCATGGTTATCAACCGGCCACCTCTTCCCTGATCGGTTGGACAGGCCTTACAGGTCTGCTGCTGGCCCCGTTCGGTGGTTACGCCTTCAACCTGGCCGCCATCACGGCCGCCATCTGCATGGGCAAGGAGGTGGATCCCGACACGGCTCGCCGCTGGCCCGCCGCCGTGTGGGCGGGTTGCTTCTACCTGCTGACCGGTTGCTTCGGAGCGACCGTGGTCGCCTTGTTCAGCGCCTTTCCCACCGCTCTGGTGACCTGCGTGGCCGGGCTGGCACTGCTCGGCACCATAGGCAGCAGCCTGCACGCGGCACTGCAGCAGGATGAAGAGCGGGAAGCCGCGCTGCTCACCTTCCTCATCACGGCTTCGGGGATCAGCCTGCTCGGTGTCGGCTCTGCCTGCTGGGGATTGCTGGTCGGCGTAGCGCTGCATCAAGTCAACCGCCTCCGCGCCTGACCTGACCATCTGGGGAGACTCCAGTGAGACGCCACACACAATTCGGTCAAGGTGGTTCACAGGCGAACCTCATTCCCGTTTAGTGAGAAGGAGGCGCAGATTCTTCCCGATACGCGCCGCTGTCAGACTCAATACTGGAGAAGAAGAATGAGGAATCAGGCTGTCATTTTATTGCTGACCCTGCTGGGTACCGCCAGTGCCCATGCCGTCGACACGGACAGGGAGCTGGCACGCCAGCTCGCATTGCAACAGAAGAGCCTGCTACCCCTGCTCACCAATCAGGAGTACCAGAGCCCGCTGTCAAACCTGCTGCAAAAGGCGAGTCCACGCCTCAAGCGGCAGGCCAGCGATGCCAACCAGGCCGCCATCAGCCGGCAAGGGCTGGACGGCGAGATCAAGCAGCTGATGCAACTGCGACTGGCCAACCCGGAGCAGGCTGCCGCACTGCAACAAGGAATCGACCCCCTGGTTGCCTACGTGCCGAGCGGAGATGAGAAGAGCTGGAGTGCCATCGAAGCCTTCGACAGCGCCGGCAACCCGGTCTACCTCGATGTACACCAGCCACCGGCACGACCGGTACTGGTGGTGGAGGCCGATCCCGTCAAGGCCAAGAATGCTGGCTTGAAGGTGATGCGCAAGGCGCTGGCAGCCGCCGACATCCAGGTGGCCCCCCGTGTCGCCGGCAACACTGCGCCCCTCAAGACCAGCATCCTCAAGAAGATCAGGCTCAGCGATGATCAGGAACCCTGGTTGCTCGGCGCCGCCGAGGTCTACGCCGTCGTGGCCGGGGTCAATCCCGGTCGGGACGAACCCGTGGTGGACATAGTCGACATGCCCTATCTCGACCATGACAACACCGACTACACCCCGAACCAGATCCTGGTGTACTGGGATCGCTATCGCTGGGGCGCCGTCGACCTCGTCATGATGGAGCAGGATGACAACGTCAACTACAAGGAGCTGAGCGCCCTGCTGATCGAGGCCCTCAAGCTCGGCTTCACCGCAGGGGGCGTGCCGGAAGCCCTGCCCTTCCTCGACCTAGGCGGTCGCATCGTCAAGGCACTGCCCGACTCCTGGATGACCAACAACGACGACTATCTCGATACCTTCTACACCCTGGAGCAGGACCAGAGCTACCACCAGTATCCCGGTGCCGCCGGCAATGCGGTCATCACGCTGGAGCCCAAGGAGATCCAGCCGACCAGACCCTGAACATCACTCAAGGCAAAAAGCCAATGAGGCGACTCATTGGCTTTTCTCGTTTCGGTCTCAAGGGGCTCAAGACCGGTTGAAATGATGCAGACCTACTTCAGGGCCGGCACCCACTTGTTGTCAGGGGTGGGTGAAGCAGGGCAGGGAGCGGCTGAATCTGTGCTCGAACACCAGAGAGGTTTCGAGGTGTACCACCTCTTCCCGGGAGGTGAAGTGATCGAACACGAAGTTGCGCAGGTGCTCGGTGTCGGCGACGCAGAGGTGCACCAGGAAATCATCCTTGCCACCCATGTGAAACAGGCTGATCACCTCGGGCAACGCCAGGATGGCATCGCGAAACGCATCTATGATTTGCCGGCTGTGACGCGCCAGCTGCAGGGAGACCATGGCCTGGATATGGCCGCCCAGAGCCTGATAATCCACCTCGCAGTGAGCACCTTTCAGCACCCCGTCCTGTTGCAGCTTTCGCACCCGCTCCAGGCAGGTGGAGGGAGCCACCCCGACCAGGGCCGCCAAATCCTTGTTGGTCATGCCCGCATCGCGAAACAGATGGGCCAGGATGTCCAAGTCCAGTTGATCCAGGTTTCTCATCTCTACTCCTTCCATCGCTCTATTTTTTTAGACTCTGCCCGTAAACCGGACCGAACACAACGCAGATTGACATCGCACCCGCGCCCTCTATGCTGTGCCGCACTCAAACAGGGGGCCAACAAGTTCGTTTGACACCCGCCTAGCACCGACAAGGATCCTCATGCTCAGTGCCCACCCCTTCTGGAGCCTGGAGGTTCCGCGCCTCGACGGCCAGCTGTTGCTCACCCCCTGCCCCGGCAACCAGCAGGTTGTCATGCCGCTCGCCCTGGCCCAGTTGCAGCTGGCCGGTGCCGGCGGTGTGCTTACGCTGATGACGAAGGATGAGCTAGCCGCACGTGGCGCAGGCTCCCTCGGTTCACTGGTCAAGGCCAGGGGCATGGCCTGGTTCCACCTGCCCATAGCGGACGATGAGGCCCCTGATGAAGCCTTCGAGCAAGCCTGGCCCCCCGTGCTACCGCAACTGATCTCCCTGCTGCGCGAGGGCAGGCACCTGGCCATTCACTGTCACGGAGGGAGCGGCCGCACCGGGCTGGTAGCGGCCCTGCTGCTGATGACCCAGGGCCAGCCCCAGCTGGAGGCCATGGCCACCATCCGGGCCAGGCGGCCCGGCGCTTTCACCCTGGCCTGCCACCGTCACTGGCTCGATACCCGGGGGCGGCGACTGGCCGGGGCTGACTGAAGGAAGCCCTGACTCCTGGGCGGCTCATAGCTGAACACCTTGCCGATCTCCTCCGACCATAGCCGGTGAGCCGGCCCTACACCTGGCCCTTGGGCTGCTCGTAAGTGAACACCTTGCCGATGTCCTCCAGCCGATAGCTGGTGAGCTGATAGACGTAGTAGTTGAGCCAGTTGGAAAACAGCAGGTGGCCGTGGCTGCGCCAGGTGGCGCGCGGCGTCTGATCGGGATTGTCGTCCGGGTAGTAGTTGACCGGGATGACGGGGGTGAGGCCCGCCGCCAGATCCCGCCGGTACTCCCCGTCCAGGGTCAGTGCATCGTATTCGGGATGGCCGGTGACGAACACCTGGCGGCAATCCTTGGTCGCCGCCAGATAGACGCCAGCCTCCTCGGACTCGGCGAAGATCTGCAGATCGGTGTGGGCGCGGATGAGATCCCCATCAAAGGCCGCATAGCGGGAGTGGGGCGCAACGAATTCGTCATCGAAACCACGCAGCAGCGGCTCGTGCTCATCGAGGCGGTGGTGGCGATAGACCCCGGACAGCTTCTCGCCGTGGGTCTGCTTCTCCATGCCGTAGAGCGCCTTGAGCGCCGCCTGCACCGCCCAGCACAGGAACAGGGTGGAGGTCACATGCTGATGGGACCACTCAATGATCTCGACGATGCGCGGCCAATAAACCACCTCCTCGAACTCCACCAGCCCGAGCGGCGCCCCCGTGATGATCATGCCGTCGTAGTTGTTGCCACGGACCTGCTCGAAATCGTGATAGAAGTTCTCGAGGTGTGCCTGGGGCGTGTTCTTCGACTCCCGATCGTCGATGCGCAGCAGATCCACGTCCACCTGCAAGGGCGAATTGGAGAGCATCCGCATCAGCTGGATCTCGGTCTCTATCTTCTTGGGCATCAGGTTGAGGATGAGCACCCGCAGCGGACGGATGTTCTGGGTGACGGCCCGGGATTCCGTCATCACGAAGATGTTCTCCTGCCCCAGCACTTCGGCGGCGGGCAACTGGTCCGGGATCTTGATCGGCATGCTGACTCCCTGTACTGCATCGGTAAATATGTCTGGACATCTAGAAGCCTATAATAAAGCACTCATCCTGTCATCAGATACCTTTTGTATTCACCCCTGCCTTTGACTAGCATACGGCTCTGTGTGTCTCTCGTGCCCAACCCCATGACAGGAATCAAGATCTCGGTAGACCGGCTGCAAGTCGGCAATTATGTCTCCCTGCCACTAGGGTGGCGTGAGCACCCCTTCCTGTTCTCCAGCTTCAAACTCAAGAGTGAAGAGGAGATAGAGCTCATCCGCCGGCTCGGCCTCAAGCTGGTGACCATCATTCCCGACAAGAGCGACGCCCCCCCCAAGCCCCTCGATCAGGTGCAACCCGCACCGGATGGCTCGGACGATCTGGTCGGTCGTCAGCAGGAGATGCAGCAGGAGAAGACCAGGCGCATCGAGCAGTTGCAGCGCTATCGCCGGGATCTGCAACAGTGCGAGAAGCATTTTCAGCAGTCCCTGGCCCAGGTGCGCAACCTGATGGGCAAGATCCAGTCCCGTCCCCTCAATGCCATCAATGAGGCCCAGGAGCTGATCAACGCCATGACGGAGCAGTTGCTGTCGGTGGACGAGATGGTGCTGCACCTGGTCTCCGACAGCGCGGACGGCAACAACCTCCAGTTCCACTCCCTCAACGTCAGCGTGCTCAGCATGCTGCTGGCCAGAGAATGCAAGTTGCCGGCCGAGGCTATCCGTCAGGTCGGCATGGGAGCCCTGTTCCACGACATCGGCAAGCTGAAGATCCCGAGCCAGATCCTGCGCAAGACAAGCCCCCTGACCAAACCCGAGCAGAACCTGATGGCCCAGCATCCGCGCTACGGCCTGGAGCTGCTGAGCCTGACCAGTGGCTTCCCCGAGCCGGCGAAGCGCATAGTGCAGTACCATCACGAGTACCTTGACGGCAGCGGGCCACAGGGGCTCAGGGGGGATCAGCTCGACCCGCTGACCCAGATAGTGTCCCTCATCAACGAGTACGACAACCTCTGCCACCTGCAGGCCAAGGTGCCCTATTCCGCCCTCGGCAACCTCTACAAGCAGCGCAAGGGCCAGTTCAACGCCGACCACCTCGGCATGCTGATCCGGCTGATGGGCATCTATCCCCCCGGCAGCGTGGTACAGCTCTCCAACGGCCAGGTCGGGCTGGTGATGTCGGTCAACGCCTCCCGCCTGCTCTACCCCGCCGTGCTGGTGTACGACCCCCGCATCCCGCGCCAGGAAGCGGCCATCATAGATCTCGAACAGGCCGAGCTGACCATTGCCAAGGTGATCCACCCCAAGCGACTGCCGCCGGCGGTGTTCGAGTACCTCAACCCGCGCACCCGGATCAGCTACTACTTCGAGCACAACAAACCCTGATCGGGGTTCACCACCCAAGGAGTCTGCATGCGTATCGAGATCATCAGCACGGGGGACGAGATAGTGACCGGCCTGGTGGTGGACACCAACGCCGCCTGGCTCAGCGCCCTGCTGCTGGAGCAAGGCTGGCAGGTGCGCCGCCGCCTGACCGTGGGGGACAACCTCGCCGATCTGAAGGCCGCCTTGCAGGAGAGTGCCAGCCGGGCCGAGGTGGTGCTGGTGTGCGGGGGGCTCGGCCCCACCGCGGATGATCTCACCGCCCAGGCGGCGGCCGAGGCCTTTGGCCAGCCCCTGACCCTGTTCCCCGACTGGCTCGCCACCATGGCCGAGCGCTACGCCAGTCGGGGCCGCACCATGGCCCAGAGCAACACCAAGCAGGCCTGGCTGCCCCGGGACTGCGAGATCCTCGACAACCCGGTGGGCACCGCCTGCGGCTTCGTGGTCAACCACCCGGCCAGCCACGGCCAGAGCCGGCTCTTCTTCACTCCGGGCGTGCCGTTCGAGTTCAAGCAGATGGTGCGCGAGCAGATTTTGCCCCGCCTCAAGGCGCTGGCGGGGGAAGAGACGGACACCGAGCTGCGCCGCTTCTACACCTTCGGCATCTCGGAATCCGCCCTCTCGGACAAGCTGGATGCGGCGCCCTGGCCTGCGGGCATCGAGCTCGGCTACCGCTCCTCCATGCCCCTCATCGAGCTGAAACTCATCGGCCACGGCGCCAGCGCCGCCGACATGGATGCTGCCGAGGCACGCCTGCTCGGGGAGATAACCCCCTGGCTGGTAGGACAGGGCAACGAGGAGCCGGCGCAGCAGATCCTGTCCCTGCTGGGGGCAAGGCCGTTGTACCTGCAAGAAGGGGAGAGCCGGGGTGCCCTGCTGGCCATGTGCCACCCGCATCCGGGGCTGGAAGCCAGCTTCAGCCACTGCCTTCCCTGCGAACTGGATCAACTGACGGGAGGCGGACAAGAACCCTGCCTGACCATAGGCAGTGCGGGCCCCGGCGGCGTGCCGCTGCTGCTGTGCGCCGACGGGCAGCGAATCGGCCAGCAGGTGAAGCTAAGTCACCCGGATCCCGAGAGCGCCCGCCGGATCCTCGCCTTCGCCGCCCTCGACATGCTGCGCCGCCACCTGCAGGGGCTGCCGGTGCTCGCCGACTACCTGACCCTGACCAGAACGGCCAGCCGCATCGACTGATACCGGGCTAGAAGGCGCCTAAGCCCCCATTCCCATGCACCCAGTACCCGGCAAGCGCCAGGGTCAGCAGGCAGAAGGCCTTCTCATAGCCCCCGCCGCTCTTGAGGGGCAGGCCGGGCAGCCGAAAGCGCCGTCGCCAGGGCCAGAGCAGGGGAATGCCCATGGGGGTGAGCCAGTCCCCGAGCAAGTGGCTGAGGTAGCCGACGATGAGGGCGTCCTTCATCACGCCGGACAGCGGGCCGGATACCTGAAACTGCGCCAGCCCCCATATCCCCAGACCGACCGCCAGCAGGCTGTGGGTGAAGCCGCGATGGCCGAACAGGCGGGAGAGGGGCCCCGAGATCCAGGGCAGCTGCCGACCGAGCAGGGACTGGGGGTGATCGAGATCCGGCAGCAGGGCGCTGGCCAGGGCCATGGGCACTATGTGCCACAGGCTGCCTTCGGCCAGGGCCGGAGTGAGTTCGACCTTGTGGGCAAGCAGGGCGCAGGTGACGGAAAACAGCAGGTGGCCTTGGGCGGTCATGGGGCTCGTTCGGTTGGACAAGAGGGCAGTAGGGTCGGCAGCGACCGTATCAACGCCTCGGGCGGCGGCAGATTAAAATCCCTTGAACCGCCTCTTGCAAGGTGAATCGTATCGCCACCCTGAACCTGATACCCATCGGGGTCCGATTTCGGTGAAATAGTCAGCAGATACCGCCAAACACACCTCATTTGACACCAAACAAGTCATCACGGCACCGTCACCCGCCGTCAGACACAATTTCCCCAACCCGGCTCACCCATTTGCACTCGGCTCGTTGACCCGGAAGAAGAAATGCCAGAATACTGCGGTTCTGGACCGCCCTGATCACATTGGCTTTTGGCAAGGATCCCGCCCCCGGCCACAGGGAGGTTGGCCGGATCGGGACAACGAAGGAGGATCCCGGTGTTAAGCAAAGAGTGGTTTCAGCTGTCGGCAGACATGACCTATGTCTGTCTGCGCATTGCCCCGGGTCTCACCGAGCCCGTTCAGGAGCACCATGTCCTGGCCCTGTTGCGGCTCTCCAACTGCCGACGCTATCAACCCCTCGGCGAGGGGATCCGGCAGGCCGTCACCCTGCTCAACACCCTGCTGACCCAGCCTGATGCCCCCTCTCACCCGCCCGTGCCCATCGCCCAGCGGCAGGATGCCCGGCTGCTGATCCTGATCGACAAGGATCAGATGAGCGCCAGCACCCAGATCACAGCCGACTGGGGCGGCAGTTCCCTCACCCTGGCGCAGTTGCAGGAGGCCGTGGCGGCGAGTCCGGTCAAGCAGGGAGTGAGCGAGCGGCTGCTCGCCGCCGCCATCAAGGCCGCCAGCGAGGCCGCCCCCGGCACCCGGCTCAACCCCGTCATCGCCCTGGGCAAGGCGGCCAGACACGGCCTGGATACTCGCCTGGAGCGACTGGTGGAGACCGCAGCCGAGCGGATCCTGAAACCCCAGGAACTGGACCATGGCAGGGTAGACATGCGCGATCTCGGCACCCTGCTCACCGTCAAGGCAGGCGCCCCCCTGATGCGGCGCCACCCGGCCACCCAGGGCATAGATGGCTTCACCGTGACGGGCCAGGTGCTGGCGGCCCGCTCCGGCAAGGAGAGCGCCATGACGGCGGGAGAAGGCACCTGCTTCTCCCCCGAAGATCCGGACCTGCTGCTGGCGACCCGCGCCGGGCTACCGTGCCAGGAGCGGGCCGGCATGAGGGTGGACGAGGTGCTGAGCGTCAAACAGGTCGATATCCGCCACGGTCACGTCGAGTTCGAGGGCTCCCTGCTGGTCACCGGGGATGTCATGCCCGGCATGCGGATCAAGACCAGTGGCGATGTGGTGATAGGGGGCTTCGTCGAAGGGGGCTATATCGAATCCGGCGGCATCATCACGGTGCGCTACGGCATCATAGGGCGCAAGCTGGAGGGGGACGAATACCTCTGCCACCTCTGCGCCGGGGGCGAGATCCACGCCAGCTATGCCCAGTACGCCAGGCTGGAAGCCGACGGCGACATCCATATCCAGAGCCAGCTCAGCCACAGCTATTGCCGCAGCGGCCAGGATCTCAAGGTCGGGGACAGCGCTATGCGCAAGGGCCACCTCATCGGCGGCATCAACATCGCCAACCGCCTGATCATGGCCCCCGTGCTCGGGGCCTCGGCGGCGAACCGGACCCGGTTGCAGATCCTCGGCGGCTACTTCAGCCACAAGGAGCAGGAGCAGGCCCTGCGTCAACGCAAGCAGGCCTGCCGGGAGCAGCTCGACAAGCTGCAGGATCTCATCCTGCGGTTGCTGCAACAACCCAGCGACAAGCGCAATCCCGAGACTCTGAAGAAGATCAAGGCGATCCGCACCCATCAGCTGGACGAGAGCAAGTCCCTTGACGAGCAACTGGCCGAGGCACAGCACGCGCTGCAGGCCCTGATGGCCAGCATGGACATCATCGCCACCCAGCGCCTCTTCCCAGGCGTCGAGGTGGAGATGGCGCACTACCACAGTCGGGTCGATATAGAGCACGGCCCCATCCACTTCGCCATCCGGGACGAGCAGTTGCAGCTGACCCCTTACGAGGGCCAACGCTGATGGCCGCCACTCTCCCCTTCGGCGATGGTGGCGTGATCCCGGCGGCGATTTTCGCTACACTCGGCCTCCCCTTGGCCCCATAGGGCGGGCCGGCCAGACTCAGGTAGTGAGAAGATGTACAAGCTGATCGCATTGGATATGGATGGCACCCTGCTGAACCCGCACGGTCAAATAACCCCCCGCACCCATGCCGCCATCGCGGCCGCCCGCACCCAGGGCGTCACCGTGGTACTGACCTCGGGCCGCCCGCTGGAGGGCATGACGACCTATCTGGCCGAACTCGGCCTCACCGGTCAGGATGACTACGTCATCTGCTACAACGGTGCCCTGGTGCAACAGGTCGCGGATCAACGCATCCTGCGCAGCCAGCTGCTGACCGGCAGCGATGCCAGCGCCATCGCCCATCTGGCCTTTGAGCTTGGGGTCAACGTCCACGGCTTCTCCGTCCGCCAGGGCCTCATCAGCCCCAGAGTCAGCACCTACACCGAGCACGAGTCCCGACTGATCAAGATGCCGATCAACCTGGTGGACTTCGCCACCCTGCCCGCCGACGAGCAGATCATGAAGGTGATGATGATAGACCCCGAGCCCCAGCTCTCCCGCGCCATCGCCCAGCTGCCCGCAGAGCTCTATGAACGCTACACAGTGGTGCGCAGCTCCCCCTACTTCCTCGAGTTCATGAACAAGCGAAGCAACAAGGGCACCGGCGTGGCCGCCCTGGCCGAGCACCTGGGCCTGGACGCCTCCCAGGTCATCGCGGTGGGTGATGCGGGCAACGACCGCCACATGATCGAATATGCCGGACTCGGGGTCGCCATGGGCAATGCCACCGACGAGATCAAGGCGCTGGCACAGCACACCACGGCCCGCAATGACGAGGACGGCGTGGCCAGAGTGATAGAGCAGTTCATCCTCAATGCCTGAATCGACGAGGGGCCTGCGGGCCCCTTCTGCTATCCGGCCATCAGGGTCGAATGTTTAATATATCCACCACGCCTTTCTCCCAGAAGCCCACCAACTGCGGCTAAAGCCCCTTATAAAGGGACTCAAGCTGGCTTTGCCATCATCAAAATTAACATTACGGCATCATTTCGTTTGACATATTGAACGGCCTTGGCAGACTGGGATCGGGATCCAGGCTGTCATCGCCCAGGCTGACCGACGATTCTGGCACTGCGGCATGACCCTGATCCCATGACCATGCCTTGAGGCATGCCCTTGCGAGCGTGAGGCGGCAAGGGCCTTCCCAAGGCGCAGGATGAGACCGCCAAGGATAGCCAAGGTGACCTATGCCCAACCCCAGTTCCCATTCCAAACCCGTCGTGCTGATGACCATGGGGGCCCAGGCCCGCAGCGGCCATGCCTACCAGGTCATGACCCACAAATACATCACCCCCCTGGTGGAGATCAGCGGCTGCGTGCCCCTGCTGGTGCCGACCTGCTGCGGGACAGCTGATCTGGAGCAGTATCTGGATCTCGCCGATGGGGTCTACCTGAGCGGGGCCGGATCCAACATAGATCCCGCCCTCTACGGCCAGGAGAACCTGACCCCGGAGAAGGCCCAGGACAGAGACAGGGATCTGTTCGACATAGCTCTGGTGCGCGCCGCCATCGATCGGGGACTGCCCCTGCTCGGCATCTGCCGCGGCATGCAGGAGATCAACGTGGCGCTCGGCGGGGACATTCATCAGAAGGTCTATTGCGAGCCCGGCTATGCGGATCACCGGGAGGATGCGGACGATCCGGTAGAAGAGCAATATGGCCACAGCCACCAGGTGAGCCTGGTGCCCGGCAGCTGGTTTGCCAACCTGATGGGGGAGGCGCAGATCCCGGTCAACTCCCTGCACGGCCAGGGGATCAAGCGGCTTGGCGAGGGGCTGGCGCCGCTGGCCCATGCCGAGGATGGCTTGATAGAGGCCATTCATGCCCCCGGATTGCCCCAGTTCACCCTGGCGGTGCAGTGGCACCCGGAGTGGAAGGCGAAAGAGAACCCCCACTCCATCAAGCTGTTTCGCGCCTTCGGCGACGCCTGTCGCCAGTATCGGCAGCGGGCGGGCTAGTCGCCGAACCCCTTGCCTTTCAACTTGGGCAGGGCCCCGCGATCGGGGCGCAGGGTTCGGCAGACATCCAGCCCCTTGAGGCCACGCTGGACATGGTCAGGAGCCTGCCCGAGCACCATGCCGTTGCCGCGATAGAGCCGGGCCTCTTCCAGCTCGAACAGCTCGCCGCCGATCAGCAGCTGTTCACGGCCATCGACCACCTTGCCCCGCTTCAGGGGCAGGGTCATGTCCACCAGGATCTCGCCGGTGGCGCACCCCTCACGCCAGCGGGCCTGATCCGAGAAAGGCGAAATGGCGATATCCCGCCAGGATCCATCCCGAAACTCCATCCGGTAGTGGTCGCGAAACAGATCGCAGCCCGCCAGCACCATGGGGATGGCCAACCAGATGACACTCTTCATTCCACTCACGCCCTGCACTCCCTTGTCAGTCCGCGCCAAGGATAAATAAATGGCCTCGCCTGTGCACCTCTTTCTCTGCCGCTCGGGGTGGATCAGAGCAGCAGCCCGTCCAGCTCGTCGAGGGCGGCGAGCTCCACATCCGGCAGCAACCTCAGTGACTGCCAGGGCAGCCGGCGCTCGTTGAGCCAGGCGGCCCGAAAGCCGTGCAGCCTGGCCCCCAGCACGTCCGTCTCGGGATGATCCCCCACGTGGAGGATCTGGCCGGGGGCGAGCCCGAGGGTCTGCTGCACCTGCACGAACATGTCCGGCGCCGGCTTCATCCTGGCCCCCGCCCCCGCCTTGCAGACCAGGGTGAAGTAGTCGCTCAGTCCGGCCTGTACCAGATCCAGGTTGCCGTTGGTGATGACCGCCAGAGGGTAGCGCTCCGCCAGTCTGGTCAGCAGCCGATGGGTCGATTCGCTCACCGCGATCTTCGAGCGTTCGGCCAGAAAACCGGCGAACACCCGCTGCGCCTCCTGCTCCGCCAGGGAGGCGGTCATGCCCCCCTGCACCATGGCCTCGCGGATGCCGTACTGGCGCGCCAGGCTGACATCCTGGCCCAGCTCGGGCCGGGCCAGCAGCAGGTTGCGCTTGAGCTCGAGCCAGCGCGGCTTGTCCAGCATGGCGGTGGCCAGGTATTCGCTGCGCAGGTGGCTCAGCATCCACTGCTCGGCCCGCGCGATGGCGGGGCCGTTGTCATAGAGGGTGTCGTCAAGGTCGAACGAGATGGCGGCCACCGGCTGCCAGCGACGGTAAAAATGCATGCATTCTCCTCTGCGTCATCAACAAGAGCGCCTGGGCTCCCTGCTGTCACTCATCTTCCGGGGTGGCAGGATCCCGCCTGGCTCTGGCGAGGGGGGCGCTGTTACCCCTCTGGTTTCATTGTCCGTTGATAGCAGGCCACCATAAATCAAGCTCACTCATCTTCCGGGGTGTCGGGATCCCGCTTGGCCCTGGGGTGGGCGCTGTCATACACCTTGGCAAGGTGCTGAAAATCGAGGTGGGTATAGATCTGGGTGGTGGAGAGATCGGCGTGGCCCAGCAGCTCCTGCACCGCCCGCAGATCCCCGGAGGACTCCAGCATGTGGGTGGCGAAGCTGTGGCGCAGCTTGTGGGGATGGACATGGGCATTGAGGGCCTGCTTGTTGCCCCAGCCGTCGAGCCGCTCCTGTACCGAGCGGGCCGACAGCCGCTGCCGGCGCTTGGAGACGAACAATGCCTCCCCCTCGTCCCCCGCCAGCGCTGGCCGCACCTTGAGCCACTTGTGCAGCCACTCCACCGCCATCCTGCCCATGGGCAGCACCCGCTCCCGCGACCCCTTGCCGGTGACCCTGAGCTGGCGCTCGTCGAGCTTCACATCCGCAAGGTTGAGCCCCACCAGCTCGGCGAGGCGCAGGCCGGAGGAGTACATCAGCTCCATGATGGCGCGATCCCGTACCGCCAGCGGATCCTGCTCGTCGGTGATGTTGAGCAGCTGGTACATCTCGTCCACATCGAGGTTTTTCGGCAGCGGCCGCCCCTGCTTGGGGGTGACGATGCCCCGGGCCGGGTTGGCAGGGAGCCGCCCCTGGCGCACCTGCCAGTCGCAGAAGCTGCGCAGGGCGGAGACCTTGGTGGCGAGCGATCGGGGGGCGAGGCCCGCCTTGTGCATTCGGGTCACCAGGCTGCGCACCTGGCTCGCCTCAAGCCGGGCCCAATCACTCAAGCCAAGCCTGACCAGCTCGGCGGCCATCGCCTCCAGATGGGCCTGATAGTTGTTGCGGGTGTGGGGGCTGAGCTGGCGCTCGACCCTCAGGTATTCGATAAAGGCCGTGAGCACCCCCGCCAAGGCGGGGGGCAGAGGGTCGGCGGCAGGAAGGGGGGCCTTAGCCACGAACCAGCTCGGGCAGACGCATCTGCAGCAGACGGCCCAGCTGACCCAGCAGCAGGGTGTCGTTGTGGGGGGTGAAGTGGCTGGGGTCCGAGCTCGCGAAAGCCAGCACGCCGAGATCCCCGAGCCGCATCAGGGCCACCGAGTTGACCAGCACGTCGCTGCCAAACAGTGCCTGCTTCTCGCTCTGGTTGAGCCGCCCGAAGTAGTAATCAGTCCCGGGCAGTCGTTGGCCCAGCAACTGGTCGAGCTGTTTGCCGTCCGCCAGGAAGCGCTGCTCGGGGCCGCTCAGCTGGAATTTCTTCGGGCTGAGCCAGAGGCGCAGGCCGGTCAGCCGCAACCGCTGCACGAAGGCCTTGCCCATCACGGCGCTCAGCTCGAACAGGGTCTGACAGCCATACAGCTCGCCATAGAGATCCGCATAGACCCGGAAGATCCGCTCGTTCTCGCTGGCAATCCCCATCAACTCGGTGATCTCCTGCTCCAGCTGCTCGATGCGCTCGCGCTGTCTGTCCAGCTGGCGCTCCACCAGGGAGATGGTGCCCTTGTGCTCATGGGGAATGCGGATCCGGTCCAGCATGGCCCCGTGGCGCTGGAAAAACTCGGGGTAACGGGCCAGGTACTCCAGCACTGTGGCTTCGTCCAACAGTGACTCCTGCCGTTTGAGTTCGCTCATAACTTGGTTGATCCATCCGAAAAAGGGGCACAGGGCCCCGACATTACCGTTTGGCTGCGCGGAGGAGGTCCCCGCTCGATGCCTATAACTCTATCTGGCCGTCGAACATGTGTTCGGCCGGGCCCGTCATATGCTCGACTGGCCCGCTCACTGGCTTACAGCTCTATCTGACCATCAAAGACATGCTCGGCCGGGCCCGTCATGTAGACCGGCTGACCCGGCCCCTTCCAGGCGATGGTCAGCTTGCCACCCGGCAGAGTGACGGTGACCCGCTCCCTGAGCTTGCCCTGGCTGATGCCGATCACCACGGCCGCGCAGGCGCCGGTACCGCAGGCCAGGGTCTCCCCCACCCCGCGCTCGAACACCCGCAACTTGATCTCGCTGGCGCTGACCATCTCCATGAAGCCAACGTTGACCCGCTCGGGGAAACGCTCGTGGCGCTCCATGATGGGCCCCAGGGTCTCCACCGGGGCATCGGCCACCGAGGGCACCTCGATGACGCAGTGGGGATTGCCCATGGAGACGGCACCGCACATCACGGTGTGATCCTGCGCCCGCAGCAGGTAGGTCTTTTCCGCCTTCTGGGCGCGGAACGGGATCTTGCCCGGCTCGAACTGGGGCACCCCCATGTTGACCGTGACCTGGTTCTCCCCCTCCAGTTGCAGGGTGATGCGGCCACGGGCCGTGCTGACCGCGATGCGATCCCGGTTGACCAGCCCCTTGAGGCGCACGAAGCGGGCGAAACAGCGGGCACCGTTGCCACACTGCTCCACCTCGCTGCCATCGGCATTGAAGATGCGGTAATGGAAGTCGAGCTCGGGATCATAGGGCGGCTCCACCAGCAGTAGCTGATCGAAGCCGATGCCAAAGTGGCGATCCGCCAGCTTCTTGATGACGTCGTTGCTGAAGAACACCTTCTGGGTGACGCCGTCCACCACCATGAAGTCGTTGCCCAGGCCATGCATTTTGGAAAACTCAATCAACATCTTCTTTCCCTGCGCAGTTCAGGCCGTCACGAAGGTCGTCCACAGCCCCATGGATCCTGGAAAAATCTGTCACCGTCTTGCGTTCCTGTGGCCGGCTCACGGCAGCAGGTGCTCGCCGCGCCAGAGATCGGCCAACTGTTCCCGCTCACGGATGAGATGGGCCTGGTCACCGTCCACCAGCACCTCGGCCGCACGGGGACGGGTGTTGTAGTTGGACGACATGGTGAAGCCGTAGGCCCCGGCGGAACGCACCGCCAGCAGGGAGCCCTCGGCAATCGCCAGGGTACGCTCCTTGCCGAGGAAGTCACCGGTCTCGCACACCGGGCCCACCACGTCGTACAGCGCCTTCTCGTGGGTCGTGCGGCTGTCCACCTCGATGATGTTCATCCAGGCGCCGTAGAGGGAGGGACGCAGCAGATCGTTCATGCCGGCGTCGATCAGCGCGAAGTTGCGGGTCTCGCCGGGCTTCAAGAACTCGACCCGGGTCAACAGCACGCCGGCGTTGGCGACGATGGCGCGGCCAGGCTCGAACAGCAGGGTCAGATCCCGGCCCGCCAGCTTCTTTTTGAGCGCCTCGGCGTACTCGGTCGGGTGGGGCGGCTGCTCGGCGCCATAGTTGACCCCGAGACCCCCGCCCACGTCCAGGTGATGGATGTGGATGCCTTCGGCCGCCAGCTCGTCAATGAGCTTCAGCAGCTTGTCGGCCGCTTCCATAAAGGGATTGAGCTCGGTGAGCTGGGATCCGATATGGCAATCCACCCCCTTGATCTCGATATGGGCCATGGCCGCTGCCTTGCGGTAGATGGCAGGCGCCTGCTCGATGGGGATGCCGAATTTGTTCTGCTTGAGGCCGGTGGAGATATAGGGGTGAGTGCCCGCATCGATATCCGGGTTGACCCGTACCGAGACTCGCGCCTTCTTGCCCATGCTGCCAGCGACCCGGTTCAGGCGCTCCAGCTCGGCTTCCGACTCCAGGTTGAAGCAGAGGATCTCTTTCTCCAGCGCGAGGCGCATCTCGGCCTCACTCTTGGCGACGCCGGAGAAGACCACCTTGGCCGGATCTCCCCCCGCCGCCAGCACCCGTGACAGCTCCCCGCCGGAGACGATGTCAAAGCCCGAGCCGAGGCGCGCCAGCAGGTTGAGCAGGGCCAGGTTGGAGTTGGCCTTGACCGCGTAGCAGATCAGATGGGGAATGTCGCCCGCAGCCTGATCGAAGGCGTGCCAGTGGCGCTCAAGAGTGGCGCGGGAGTAGACATACAGCGGGGTGCCGTACTGGTCGGCGAGCTGTTGCAGGGGAAGCTGCTCGGCCTGAAGCTGGCCGTCGGCGTCGTAGTTAAAGTGATCCAAGGGGGCGGTTCCTTCCTAGATTATTGCGGCGCGGCCTCGGAGGCCGGTTTGGCGGTCGCAAGCGAGGCGGCTTGCGGTGTACTCTCTGTCTTGGGCTGTGCCGGTGTTTGCTCAGTGGAGACGGGCTGCTCGGCCGGTGGCATGTAGAGCGGCCCCGTCAGGCCGCAGGCGGCCAACCCGAACGACAGCGACGCTGCAAACAGGCACTTGGTGAACTGGGTAATCATAATGGTTCGCTGCGAAAAAATTTTTGGCCCTCTATAATCGCACTCACATTGTTAAAAGCAACAGGATAAACCGATGAAGGATCACGAGTATCACGCCCTGACCGACGCCTTTTTCCAGTATGTGGAAGACGTTATCGACGAGGGGTATCCGGATATCGACTGCGAGCGGGCCGGCGGTGTGCTGACCCTGAGCTTCGAGAACAAGACCAAGGTCATCATCAACAAGCAGGAGCCCCTGCACCAGATCTGGGTGGCCACTCGGGAGAACGGCTTCCACTTCGAGCTGCGCGGTGACAGCTGGATCGACAACCGCTTCGGCGACGAGCTCAAGGCTCTGCTGACCCGGGCCTGCACCACCCAGGCGGGCGAGCCCGTCCGGTTCCCATGATGGCAGAGTCTCCCATGATGGATCTGCATCCCCAGGGCGCCCGTCACGCGGTGGTCTGGCTGCACGGGCTGGGGGATTCCGGTGCAGGCCTCGCCCCGCTGGTGGAAGCGCTGGCCCTGCCCGCCGACCTGCCCGTCCGCCATCTGCTGCCCGATGCGCCCGAGCGGCCCATTACCATCAACATGGGCTACAAGATGCGCGGCTGGTACGACATCAAGAGCTTCGAGGATCCGGCGGATCGCGCCGTGGAGTCCCATGTGCGCGAGTCCGCCGATCGTATCGCAGCCCTGCTGGATCAGCTGGTAGCCGAGGGCTTCGCTCCCGAGCATATCGTGCTGGCCGGCTTCTCCCAGGGCGGGGTCATCGCCTCCTTCACCGCCCTGCGCTATCAAGCAAAGCTGGCGGGCCTACTCTGCATGTCCACCTATCTGGCGGCGCCCGAGCAACTGGTCGAGGAGATGAGCGAGGCCGCCCGCGCCCTGCCCATCTGCTACATGCACGGCATCTATGACGACGTGGTGAGCCTCTCCATGGGCTGGGATGCCAAGAACCGTCTGGAAGCGGCGGGACTCAGCCCAGAGTGGCACGAGTACCCGATGCGCCACGAGATCTGCCGCCCCCAGCTCGACGAGATCCGTCGCTGGCTGCTGGCCCGCCTCGGCGCCTGATCCCGCACTGCGGATACGATAACGGCCTGCATCAGCAGGCCGTTTGCTTTCATCCCGTTGGCGATGTGCCCGGCACATCACCCGACTTCCCGGGCCGCCCCCGGATTGTCCCGCTGCGGACTCTGGCTGCGGTAGGGGATCACCTCCAGCTTGTCGCCCATCTGCACGATCTCGTAATACTGGGGCAGGTTGAAGTTGCTGAACTGGCCCGCATCGCTGAAGCGCTCGTGGCCCGAGGTGTAGAAGCGGTTAACTCCCTGCACCAACTCATCCTTGTTGCCGGCGAAGTGCTGGTAGATCTCCACCCGATTCGCCTCGTCCAGGATATAGATGTTGGTGCCCGCATCCCGGGTGTCGAAGAAGAACTGCACCAGCCCTTCGCTCGCGTAGGCATCGACAATGCCGGGCAGATGCTGGCTGTGGGTCTTGTCGAGGCGCAGCGGCAGGTGATCCAGCTTGTTGTGGGAGATGTGGCGGTAGAAGTCGATGGCGTTTTCCAGCTTCTTCACCGACACCCCGCGCCGCTCGAAGAAGATGCCGTACTTCTCTTTCCCCAGCGCCAGCGTCTTGACCAACTGCTGCTTGTCCCGGGCCAGGCGCAGTTCGATGCACTCGGCCACCAGTTGCTGGAAGCGGGTACGCACCAGGGAGCGGAAGTGCTGGCTGTAACAGAACACCTCTATCATCTCGGGGGCGGCGGCATCCTGGTGCATCTTGCCGAGTATGGTGGTGAGGGCATCCACCACCGCTTCCTCTCCCTCGAAGTGCAGGGTGCGGATCTCGCTCCAGGAGTTGCGATAGACGAGATCCACCGATCCCACCAGGCACTCCTGGTTGCGGCCGAAGGAGAAGACGTCGGCGGCATTGGCATCGAACTCGATCACCTGCCCCACCCAGTGGCTTGACGGGTCCGTCTCCAGGTTCAGGAAGATGGAGAGCTGGCGGATCTCGCACGGCCGGCTCAGCGCCAGGTTGGTGGCGCGGGGATACTTGACCGGGAAGGTGCCGGAGAGATCGCGGCAGAACTGGTGCAGATTGTCGATGTGCAGATCCGAGCCCTGATTGAACAGGTGCACCCGGGACTGGGGAGTAAGCAGGCCGTTGAAATAGGCCCAGGCCACCAGCTTGCTGATGTAGCCATTATATTCGAGCGGCGCCCGACCGATGATGTCGGCGGGCTCCAGGGAATGCTTGTAGAGATACCAGCCGGCGCGATTCAGGCGACCGTGCGGCACCTGCACCAGGCTGAGATCCGGCTCGCCGAGATCCGGCGCTATCTTGAGGTTGATCCGCTGCACCTTGCCCGGCAGGCTCTCGAAGGCGGCATAGAGCTTGCGCGACAGTATGCCGATGTCTTCCGGATTGATGGACTCGCTGATATTGTTGCGCCGGGCGAACTGGATGAGGTTGCGGTAGCTCTGCATCAGGGCCTCCAGCAACTCGGCGTAGGCCACCTTGACGTCCTCGACCTTCCACTCCTGGCGATGATCCAGGTGATGCAGCCGCTCCGGGCTCCAGCCCCAGTAGGCCACCAGCTGAGCCATCTGCTCCCGGCGCCAGTCCGGGGAGTGATCCTCCTTGGGGTGGCTCAGACCGTCGCACACCTTGAGATAGAAGCAACGGCGCACCAGATCCAGGCGCTGCATGTCGCCGATGGATTTCAGGTAGTTGGTCACCTTGTCCAGCATCAGGCAGTAGTTGTCGAGTCGGTAGTGCATCCCCTCGTTGTGCTGGAACCAGTCGCGGCTGGTCACCGACAGCAGCCGGGTGTTGGGATACTCGTGGGAGTAGGCCTCCATCAGCACCGACTTGAGCACCGCCTTGTAGGGGGAATCTATGCCCTTGTAGAGCTGCCACAGGGCGGAACCGAAGTACTCCTCGGCGGGGATGCGGTCAAAACCCCCAAGGTCGAGCCAGTCATCCTGGCTCAACTTGCCGTGGGCGAACAGGCCGTTGACGTAGTCGTCGTAGTGATCGTTATATTCGGCCGGCACCAGATACCAGAGCAGCCGCTTGCCCGCGATGTGCATGGCACTGCGGTAGAACTCGTCGAGCAGCAGCAGGTGCTGGGCGCTGCCACAGCTCTCCCCCTGCATCTGGGCATCGTTGCGCTGGCGGAACTTGTCTTCGGGGATCAGGAAGAAGTTGAGATCGACCCCGCGCTGCTCGGCCCACAGGGAGAGGTGCTGGCACTTCTGCTCCAGCAGGGCGAGGCGCTCACTCGACAGACCAGCCACGTGACAGACCCAGATGTCGAGATCCGAGTGACAGCACTGTCCGATGGAGGAGGTGCTGCCCATGGAGTAGAGACCCTGGATCGACTTGTCGTGGGTGCTGAGGCCGCCCTGACAGTTCGCGTTCTGGCACAGATCCTGGATGAAGGCCTGCTGGGCCTCGTTGGCGACGAAACTCCAGATACCATGAGGCACGTCCCCAGCCACATAACCAGGCAGGAGGGGATGATTGAAGTGCAGCATGACAGGCAGCAGTTGAAAGACCTGCTGCCCATAGCGACTCATGAGATCCAACGCTCGTTGCGTCTTGAGACGATTCAGCTCGTCGTAGCGCGCCACCAGCGTGTCCAGTTTTACCAGCAATGCCCTACCTATGGGGAAGAGAAATGACGCACCAAAACGGGGAGACGTCAAAAAAGTGTGATCATGTTAACAATGCAAACAGCAGTGGTAAACAAGCCCGCACACAATCACCGGATTATTTCTGGCACGCCCCGTAACGGTATCAGCAGAAAGCAATAAAAAATAATATTTTCAATTAGTTGCCATCATATAATGACCGAGTGAAAATTATTTTCAGCGACCCTTTTTGAGCTTGGCCCCGCTTTTGCCGGCTGCGTCATGAAAGCCCATGCAAAGGGTGGTAAGATCGTTTTCCTCACTAAAGATGAAACAACTGATTGATATGGCAGCCCGAACCCTGAGAATTGCCACTCGCAAGAGCCCACTGGCCCTGTGGCAGGCCAACTTTGTAAAAGATCGGCTGGAAGCCCTCTATCCCGATCTGCGAGTCGAACTGGTCCCCATGAGCACCCAGGGTGACAAGATCCTGGATACCCCGCTGGCCAAGGTCGGCGGCAAGGGGCTCTTCGTCAAGGAGCTGGAGACTGCCATGCTGGAAGGCCGGGCCGACATCGCCGTCCACTCCATGAAAGACGTGCCGGTGGAGTTCCCCGAGGGACTCGGCCTGCATACCATTTGTGAACGCGAAGACCCGCGCGATGCCTTCGTCTCCAACCGTTTCAAACAGATAGACGAGCTGCCCCAGGGGGCCGTGGTCGGCACCTCCAGCCTGCGCCGCCAGTGCCAGCTGCGGGCCGCCCGCCCTGATCTGGTGATCCGCGACCTGCGCGGCAACGTCAATACCCGCCTCGCCAAGCTGGATGCCGGCGAGTACGACGCCATCATACTCGCCGCCGCCGGCCTGAAACGGCTGGAGATGGCCCATCGCATCACCGCCTTCATCGAGCCGGAGCAGAGCCTGCCCGCCAACGGCCAGGGTGCCGTCGGCATCGAGTGTCGTCTGGATGATGTTGAGCTGCACGCCCTGCTGGCACCGTTGGAACACACCGAGACCCGGATCAGGGTGCTGACCGAGCGCGCCATGAACCGTGCCCTGCAAGGGGGCTGTCAGGTTCCTATCGGTGCCTATGCCCTGGTGCAGGGGGACGAGATCTGGCTGCGCGGCCTGGTGGGAAGCCCGGATGGCACCCAGGTGATCCGGGACGAGATCCGCGGACCCCTGACCGATGGCGAGGCGCTCGGCCACACCCTGGCCCAGCGCCTGCTGGCCGATGGTGCCGACGCCATTCTGGCCGAGGTCTACCGGGCATGAGTGCGAGTCGGGTCTGCTCATGGTCACAACCACCGAGCGTGGCCTGATGGTCCCGCTGGTGGTGCGCCCGGTCGCCCAGGCCGCCGAGCTGGCAGCACTGCTGCGCCAGCACGGTCATGCACCACTGTGCTGCCCGCTGCTGGAAACCCGACCGGGCAGTGAACTCCCCCACCTGCCCGAATGGCTGCCCCAGACGGACATCATCATCGCCGTCAGCGCCCATGCCGTTAAATTTGCTCATCATTTTCTGTTGCAAACTGGTCTGACCTGGCCACATATTGACTACTTTGCGGTCGGTCAGGCGAGCGCGGATGCCTTCAGCGAGGTGGGTGTCCAGGCCCTCTGCCCGACCGATCCCCGCAGTGAAGGCCTGTTGGCCCTGCCGCCCCTGCAAGGGGTGAGCGGCAAGCGGGTGCTGATCCTGCGCGGCAACGACGGGCGGGATCTCATCGCCCGAACGCTGGCCTCACGCGGCGCACTGGTGCACTATTGTGCCACCTACGAGCGCCACTACCCCGAACTCGACGGGGACGCATTGACCCGCCACTGGCAGGCAGCCGGCCTCGACAGCCTGCTCATCACCAGTGGTGAACTCTTGCAGCGGTTGCTGGCCCTAGTGCCCGGCCCGCAGCAACCCTGGCTTTATGGCCGCCTGCTGGTGGTGCCCAGTCCCCGGGTGGCCGAGATGGCCGAGGGAGCTGGTTTTACCCGTATCGTGATTGCCCAAGGTGCATCCAACCAGGCTCTGGTGGCCGCCCTGGAACTGAGGAAGATGGAATGACTGAACAGCAAGAAGTCCAGCCGAGTGCTGCGGCCCCCGCGGCCGACAACAACAAGCCCGAGAACAAGGCCGCCGGCAACAAGAAGGGCGGCGCCGGCGTCGTCCTCGGTGGCGTTGCCATCCTGCTGGCCCTGGGGCTGACCGGCGGCCTCTATCTGCACGGCCACCAGAATGCCGTCGCCCAGCAGGCCGAACTCGGCGCCCTCAAGCTGCAACTGGCCGAGGCCATGGGCAAGCTGGATCAGAGCAACAGCAAGGATGCCGAACAGATCGGCGCACTCGGCAAGAACCAACAGCAGTTGCAGGAGGCGCTGGACGCCCTGCAGACCAAGGTGCTGGATCTCGACGACAAGCGTCCCAACGACTGGATGCTCGCCGAATCCGAATACCTGGTGCGCATGGCGGGCCGCAAGCTGTGGCTAGAACACGACATCGTCTCCGCCATCACCCTGCTCGGCAACGCCGACGAGCGGATCAAGGCGCTCAACGACCCCAGCCTGATGCCCATTCGCAAGGCGCTGGCGGAAGACATAGCCCAGCTCAAGGGGATGCCGCGGGTCGATCGCGAAGGCTTGACCCTGAAGCTGGCCGCGCTGTCCGACCAGATAGAGCTGCTGCCCCTCTCCACCGTGAGCATGCCACAAGCCAAGGCCGAACCGGATCAGGCGGTCAGCGCCAATCCGGACGAGTGGGAGAGCAATCTCAAGAAGAACTGGGTCAAGTTCACCGAGAACTTCATCACCATACGTCGCCGCGACGGTGCCGTGGAGGCCCTGCTCTCACCGCAGCAGGAGATCTTCCTGCGGGAGAACCTCAAGACCAAGCTGTTGCAGGCCCAGCTCGCCGTCTATCGCGAGCAGCAGGCGCTCTATACCGACAGCCTGGAGAAGGCCCAGCGCTGGCTGACCCAGTACTTCGACGTCGACAACAGCGCCACCCAGTACATGCAGTCCGAGCTCGACAAGCTCAAAGGCGAGCAGATCCAGTTTGACTACCCGGATCAGTTCAAGACCCAGGCCATGCTGGAACAGGTGCTGACCGAGCGCCTGCAACGCATCCTGGCCGGCAACTGAGGAAGAGACCATGATTCGTCTGATCGTCGTGGTGGCCGTGATGGTCGCGGGCCTGATCTTCGGCCCCGAAGCGTCCGGCAACAAGGGCTATGTGCTCATCTCGCTTGGCAACTACACGGTGGAGTCTTCGGTCACCAGCGCCGTGATCCTGGCGGTACTCTTCTACGGTGCCCTGCTCATCGTCGAGTGGGTGCTCGGCCGGGTCTTCGGCCTGCGCCGCAAGACGCAAGGCTGGTTCGGCTCGCGCCGTCGCCGCAAGGCGAACCTGCAAACGGTGAATGCCACCCTGGCCATGGCCGAGGGGCACTACAACCAGGCCGAGAAGCTGCTGATCAAGGGCGCTGACAACAGCGACACCCCGCTGCTCAACTACCTGAGTGCCGCCAGAGTGGCCCAGGCCCGGGGCGATGACGTGCGCCGGGATCACTACCTGCAAAAGGCGCAGGAGGAGAACCCCAAGGCCGAGCTGGCATTGACCCTGATCCAGACCCAGCTGCAGATAGAGCAGGGCCAGTACGACAGCGCCCTCGGTCGGCTCGAGTCCGTCTATGCCCTGCACCCGCGCCACCCCATGGTGCTTGATCAGTTGCGCCAGGTCTATCTGGCCCGTGAAGACTGGGCGGCCCTCATCGATCTCGCCCCGGCCCTGCGCAAGGTGGGCAAGTTGACGTCGGTGCAGGAAGAAGCCCTGCTGCACCAGGCCTGGATTGGCCGTCTCGAGGCAGCCAGCGGCGCCCTCGAGACACTGCGCCCGGTATGGCAGGCGCTGCCCCGCAAGCTGCGTCAGGACCCCGAACTGCTGGCCAGCTACGGGGATCGTCTGCGCCGACTCGGTGCCGACAGCGAGGCTGCCGACCTCTGGCTGGAGGCCCTGCGCAAGGATCCCTCCCCCGAGCTGTTCGCCCGTCTGCCCAAACTCAGGCTGGATGACTATCAGCCCATGCTGACCCTGCTCAAGAAGATCCAGGATCAGCCGGGCGCCGAGGCGGCACTGGCGCGAGTCTACCTGTTGGCTGGCCAGCTGGACGATGCCCAGCGCCTGCTGGAGCAGGAAGTGGCGAAGCGGCCGGATGCCGCCCTCTACCATGCCCTCGGGCAGGTGATGGACAAGCGCCGTCTCACCAACAAGGCCAACGAGTACTATCGTCAGGCCCTGCAACTGGCCGACGTCTGATCCCAGCTCGACAGAGAGAATCAAAAAGGCCGCAATTGCGGCCTTTTTCTATTCCGTGTTCCCGCGTTGATTCGGGGTGTTTCTCAGCGCCCTTCTCCCCTCGCGGGAGAAGGGCTGGGGATGAGGGGGAAACAAGCAACCACCCTCCTATCTCTGAGGGAGAGGGTCAAGGGCTCAGGAGGTCAGCCGCTCCATCTCACCGATAAGCCAGACGGCCTCCTGGCGGTGAGAGCCGCATACGTCCTGCATGGGCCTGAAGCTGCTGCACACTGCCGGACGCTCAGGCTGGCCGAAGATCTTGCAGCCCAGCCACGCGTCGAGCTGAATACAGGGAACGCCGGCCGGCTTGCCCTCCGGCATGCCGGGAATGGCACTGCTGATACTGGGGGCTGTGCAGCAGGCACCGCAACCTTGACGACATTCCATATGATGCATTCCTGTGCATGGCGAAGCAGTCTATCAAAGGGCCCCGATTCCCCTTAGCCTTATCCGCCCTGTCCCGCTAAATAGTCCAGACCCGGACGCAGGGTAACAAAAAGCCCGACGGCAACAGCGGTCGGGCTTTTTAGTGGCAGGGCCTCCGCGCATCAGAGAATGATGTCGCGCACCACGCTGTCCTTGCGATCCAGGAAGTGGATCGACTTGATGCGGCGGATGGTGCGTGACTTGCCGCGGATCAGCAGGGTCTCGGTGGTCGCCATGACGCCGTTGCTGGTGATGCCTTCCAGCAGATCACCCTTGGTGATGCCGGTGGCCGAGAAGATGACGTTGTCATTCTTGGCCAGATCTTCCAGCTTGAGCACCTTGCTCACATCGATGCCCAGCTCCTGGCAACGGGCAATCTCCTGCTCGCCCAGGGCACGCACCTCGGGGCTGTCGCCCTTGACCTGATGACGGGGCACCAGGCGCGCCTGCATGTCGCCGTCCAGGGCGCGGATCACCGCCGCCGAGATCACCCCTTCCGGAGCGCCACCGATGCCATAGAGCATGTCCACTTCGCTGTCCGGCAGACAGGTGAGGATGGAGGCGGCCACGTCGCCGTCGGGGATGGCGAACACCCGCACGCCCAGCCCCTGCATCTCCTTGATCGCCTTGTCATGACGCGGCTTGGCCAGGGTGATGACGGTCAGGCGGGAGAGCGGCTTACCGAGCGCCTTGGCCACGGCCTTGAGGTTCAGCTCCAGGGCCTGATCGAGATCGATGGCGCCCTTGGCACCCGGACCCACGATCAGCTTCTCCATATACATGTCGGGAGCCTTGAGGAAGGAGCCCTTGTCGCCCACGGCCAGCACGGCCAGGGCATTGGACTGCCCCATGGCGGTCATGCGGGTGCCCTCTATGGGGTCGACCGCAATGTCCACGGCGTCGCCCTGACCCGTACCCACCTTCTCGCCGATGTAGAGCATGGGGGCTTCGTCGATCTCGCCTTCACCTATCACAATCTCGCCATCGATCTGGATCTGATTGAGGATATGACGCATGGCCGCAACGGCCGCGCCATCGGCGATATTCTTGTCACCACGTCCGAGCCACTTGTAGCCAGCCAGTGCAGCCGCTTCCGTCACTCGGGAAAATTCGATTGCCAGTTCACGTCTCATCGCATATCCAACCTTAGGAGCTCGAAAACGGGCGGCATTCTACCACAAGGGCAAACCTTTGCGCGCAAAAGTGGCGGCTCGCCACATAAATCCCGGTTTTCATCCCGCTGACATGGAATCGACACGGTTTGTTCATTGCACGGTCACCCGACTGTCATCTGTCACTTCTAGCATGGCCCCGTCTTTTAAAACAAAAGCTTGCAACACAAGGGATCATGATGAAAAAGCTGACAGTAGTAGCATTGGCTCTTACCGCCGCCTTCCAGGCTCAAGCCGTTGAAGTGTACAAAAACGAGAGCACCCTGCTCGACCTCTACGGCCGCATCTACGCCGGCCAGTTCTTCGGCGAGAAGAAAGAGCTGGATGCCAATGGCGACATCAAGAACGAATACAGCGACAAGCAGGGCGCCAACCAGTTCGTCCGCCTGGGCGCCAAGGTAGAGAGCGAGATCAACCCGGGCCTCAAGGCCCTGGCCCAGTACGAGTTGCAGATCTACGTCAATGACAGCGAGAAGACCGTCAGCGAGAACTCCGACAACATGCGCACCCGCCTGGCCTTCGCCGGTGTGGGTGCCGACTGGGGCAATGTCACCTTCGGTCGCCAGAAGGGCGCCCCCGGCCTGCTGGCCGACTGGACCGACGTCTCCCTCTCCGACGGCTACGGCAACGAGGCGCTGGGTGCCAAGACAGACACCTTCGCCACCAACCGCGCTGGCTCTGTGCTGAAATACTCCGGCCTGTTCAACGGCTTCCAGGTCGATACCAGCTACAAGTTCGACGGCGGTGACACCGAAGAGACCACCAGCAAGGACAGCGATGCCGCCTACGGCGCCGCCCTGGCCTACACCTTCCCGTTCAACCTGGCCCTGGGTACCGCCTACAACGTGGGTATCCGCGACAAGAGCGGTGAAGAGGATGCCAAGCTGTGGCTGCTCTCCGCCAAGTACGACAACAAGGCCGTCTATGCCGCCCTGAGCTACGCAGACGGCAGCGATTTCCTGGCCACCGGCAAGGATCACACCGGTTGGGAAGGGGCGCTGGGTTACAACTTCGAGAGCGGCTTCGGCCTGATGGCCCTGTGGAACAAGCAGAAGGTGGAGCAGAGCGGCAAGTCCGACTACGACTCCATCGACTACTACACCCTGGGTGCCCAGTACAAGTTCAACAAGAACCTGCGCGTCATCGGCGAATACCGCATCAACAACCTGGACAGCAATGACAGCGGCAAGCTGAACACCAAGGATGACTTCCAGCTGGCGGCCCGTTACGACTTCTAACTCCGGCCCCAGACAAAACGGCGCGCAGATCCCTCTGCGCGCCGTTTTTCATTCTCCCCTCCCGCCTGGGGGCTGAGCCACAGAGGCTAGAGCTTCTTCTGCCAGAACAGGGCCCGGCCCACCTCGGGATCGAGCTCATAGCCCGCAAAACCGCTGGCCAGGTAGGCGGCCTGCGCCACCCTGTTACCCTCCAGCACCTCCAGGGTCAGCTTGCAGCAGTCGAGCTCCCGGGCGAGCTGCTCCACCTGCGCCAGCAGCCGTTTGCCGAGGCCGCGCCCGCGATGATCCGGGTGCACCGCAAGGTCGTGGAGGTTGAGCAGGGGCCGGCAGGCGAAGGTCGAGAAGCCCTCGAAGCAGGTGGCCACCCCGGCCGGCTGCCCATCGACCCAGGCCAGCAACACATGGGCACCACTTCTCGCCGCCAGGGCCTGCGCCAGATTGGCCTTCACCTCATCGGCGAGGGGGCTGCTCCCGCCCATCTCGTCTTTCGCGTATTCGTTGAGCAGATAGACCAGCGCCTCGCCGTGCTGCCGGTTATGAAGGTCTGCCCTGATGATCTCTTCCATGTTCCGTTTCCTGTTTCCCTGGGGCAGCATCGGCGCCACCGAACCCGGATGGTAAACCAGCCCTTTGCC
The DNA here is from genome assembly GCF_019218845.1 of Aeromonas sp. sif0611. NCBI lineage: Bacteria > Pseudomonadati > Pseudomonadota > Gammaproteobacteria > Aeromonadales > Aeromonadaceae > Aeromonas > Aeromonas sp. sif0611. The sequence goes on from NZ_JAHUWU010000009.1 coordinate 31,262, forward strand.
CCAACCAAGACTCATCCGATGGGTTGCATCAGGGCAATGATCCTCAACTGACCGCACAACTGCTCGTAGGTGTGGGATTTTTGCATCTTTGCCTTGCAAGACAAATGAAAATCAATATCATTAGCGTCCTCTCGAAACGGGAGATACTAATAACTACAAATAAATCAATAAGTTCAGGCCGACAGGTCGATTAAAAGAGTCACACGCAGATGCATAACCCCAACTCCCCGCGCGCCCTGCTGGGCGTCGCCTTGCTGTCCCTTTGCGCCAGCGCCCAGGCCGAAGACGAAACCCTCACTGTGGTCGGCAAACGCAGCCAACACGAGGAAGTCGCCACCGCCACCCGCACCAACACCCCGGCCAAGCTGGTGCCCCAGAGCATAGAGAGCGTCTCCGCCAGCGAGCTGACCGCCTACGGCCAACCGACCCTGAGCGAGGCCCTGAGCGGCATCCCCGGGGTCAACGCCAGCGGCGACACCCGCTTCGACGGTGTCAACATCCGCGGCTTCAACGCCAGCAACGACTTCTACCTCGACGGCCTGCGGGACGACATGCAGTACACCCGAGATCTCGGCAACATAGAGCGGGTCGAGGTGCTCAAGGGGCCGGCCGCCGTGCTCTACGGCCGTGGCAGCACGGGGGGCATCATCAACCGGGTCAGCAAGAAGCCGCAGCGGGGCCAGGCCTCCAGCGTCAGTGCCCGGGTCGGCAGCTTCGACAGCCAGCGCCTCGCCGCGGATCTCAATGCCGAGGCAGGCGAGCGGGTGCAGCTGCGCCTCAACCTGGCCCAGGAGGACAAGGAGAGTTTTCGCGACGGCGTGACCAGCAAGCGCACCCTGCTGGCCCCCTCCGCCAACTGGGAGATCACCGACAAGCTGAACTGGCTGGTGCAGTACGAGCGCAACGGCAGCGATCGCACCCCGGATCGCGGCATCCCAGGCGTCAACGGTCGCCCGGCCGATGTCCCCATCGAGAGCGTCTACAGCGACACCAGCCGCGACTACATAGATGACGTGGCCCAGTCCACCCGCTCCCAGCTCACCTGGGATCTGAACGAGCAGTGGCAACTGCGCCAGCAGCTCGGCTACACCAGTCTCGACAGCCAGTTCGACAACACCTATGTCACCAGCGTCAAGGGCGACCAGGTGACCCGCGCCCGCTGGCAGCAGGATCTCAAGGCCAACAACCTGACCAGCAACACGGAAGCGGAAGGCCAGCTGCAGACCGGTCCCGTCGAGCATCGCCTGCTGGTGGGCCTGGAGCAGAGCTGGCAGGAGCGCACCCCCAAGCTCTATCAGAACGCCACCGCGATCCCGCCGGGCAACCTGTACGATCCGAGCTCACTGCCCAGCTACAACGGCGCCATGAAGCTCTCCAGCGACGCCAGACACAGGGTGCGTGGCTACGGCCTCTATGTGCAGGATCAGCTCAGCCTGGGGGACTGGCACCTGCTCGGCGGCCTGCGCCGGGACGCGTTCACCGTCACCAGCCGCCGCAACGACCTCGACAAGGAGGAGACCCTCTCGGTCACCAGCCTGAGCCCCCGTCTGGGCCTGGTGTGGAACCCCATCGAGGAGCACGCCTTCTACACCTCCTACAGCAAGACCTTCACCCCGGTCGGCGGTGAGCTGATCGGCATCACCCCGGGGGACAAGAACAACAACCTGGATCCCCAGCACACCCGGCTCTACGAGGGGGGCGTGAAGAGCGACTGGCTGAACGGCCGCCTGGCCACCACCCTCTCCATCTACCGGCTGGAGATGTACAACAAGCGCAGCAAGGATCCGCTGGATCCTACCAAGGTGCTCCTCACCGGCCTGCAGCGCACCGACGGCATAGAGCTGAGCGCCCGCGCCCAGCTCACCGATGCCTTCTACCTGCACGGCGGCATCGCCATCCAGGACGCGGAGCAGGTCAAGGCGGATGCGGATCTGCAGGGCAAGCGGCCGATGAACGTCTCCCGCGAGAACGGCCAGCTGTTCGCCGGCTACCAGAGCGGCAAGCAGGGCTGGTATGGGGAAACCGGGGTGACGGCGGTGGGGGATCGCTTCGCCGACAACGCCAACACCACAGTGTTGCCGGGCTACGCCCGCTATGACGCCCGCGCCGGCTACCGCTGGCAGCACTGGGATGCCCAGCTCAGCGTGGAGAACCTGACCGACCACGACTACTTCGTCAGCGCCACCAGCGCGGCCCAGATCATGCCGGGCAGCCCCCGTCAGCTGAATCTCACCGCCGCCTACCGCTTCTGATCCTCCTGTCCACAGCCAAACTGGCCAGCCTCTGCTGGCCAGTTTTTTTATGACGCGCCACCATGATGAAACCCAAGAGATTCCCCCTTCACAACAACAAGTGGGTGCGCCGCATCCACGCCTGGGCGGGCTTTGCCACCCTCACCCTGATGCTGCTCTACGGTCTGACCGGCCTCTGGCTCCAACACAGGGCCGTGCTGCCCCTGCCCGGCCCCCACACCGAAAAGTCGAGCGAGGAGATAACGCTGGCCGCGCCGCTGGTGAGCCCGGACGCACTGAAAGCCCTGCTGCAACAGCACTACCCCGAGGGCTTGGAGGAGGGACGGTTCAGCATCACCCCGGCCCGGACCCTGCCCACCCCCACAGGCTCCCTCACCCTGCCGGCGCGCTGGGAGCTGCGCGGCGTCACCCTCAGCCAGAGCCTGGCCGCCAGTTATGTGGAGGGTACCCTGCTGGTGCAGACCGAGCTGCAGCGGGCCAACCTCGCCGCCAGCCTCAACCGGCTGCATCGCGGCATGGGCACCGGTCTCTCCTGGCAACTGGTCGGCGATCTTGCGGCCCTCTCCATGCTGCTGCTGGCCCTCACCAGTTTGCTGATGTGGAACAAGCTGCACGGCCCGGCCGGACGTGGCATCGCCCTGCTGCTGACGGGCGCCATCGCGACAGCGCTGGTCGCCCTGCTCTAGGGCTTCTACCGACACCAAAACGGGATCCACCTCCCACCCGGAGTAACCCTGCCCATCCCCCGGGTAACAAAGGGTAACCGGGCACCGATGGGGGTCACAGTTGGCGGCCCCCCGGCTGGAAGAGGCATGTGCCCGGCTGCTAGGGTGCCAGGTTTCAGCCGTCGGAAACCATCATGCGCATCTCCAGCATCGAGTGCGGGCGAGTCCTGGCCATAATGGCCGTGATGACCATTCACCTCTCTCCCTTCAGCAATCCGTTCGATCCCACCCTCTGGGACGGCACCCCCTACCTCTGGCTCGGGGCCATCATCAACCAGCTGTGCCGCTTCGCGGTGCCGCTCTTCTTCCTCTGCGCCGGCTACTTCCTGCAACCCGCCCTCGCCGCAGGCAAGCCCATGGCGGTGGCGCTGCGCTACTGCCGCCCCCTGCTGGGACTCTGGCTGGCCTGGAGCCTGCTCTATCTGCTGGTGCCCTTCAACCCGGTCGCGGCCATGACGGAAGACTATCTGACCAGCATGGCGGGCCAGTGGCAGATGCAGTTGGGGGATCCTCTCAACGCCTGGTGGGTGGGTGGCATGATCCACCTCTGGTTCCTGCCCGCCCTGATGCTGGCCGTCCTGCTGCTGGCCCTCTGCTGGCGGATCAGGCTGCCCCGACTGGCTCTGGTGGCGGGTGCCCTGCTCTACGGGCTGGCCCTGATCGGCGGCTCCTATGGCCCGCTGCTGCCAGGGGGCGAGTGGGCCCTGCTGACCCGCAACGGCCCCTTCTTCTCGCTGCTGTTCGTGGCGCTTGGCGCCGAGCTGCGCCTGCGTGGCTGGCAACCGGATGCCAGGCGCAGCACCCTGCTGATGGTGGCGGGGATGGGACTCTATGCCCTGGAGGCCGAGGGCCTGCTGCGCTTTGCCGCCGTGCCCCTCAACCGTCACGACTTTCTGCTCGGCTCCCTGCCCTGGGCGCTCGGCCTGTTCGGCCTGCTGCTGGCCAACCCAAACTGGGGCAAGGGCAGCTGGCTGGAACGCCAGGCCCCCAAAGTGCTGGGCCTCTACTGCCTGCACATGATGCTGGTGGTCTGGCTGATGATGTTCGGCCCCCAGGGCAAGCTGCTGTGGTGGGAGCTGGTGAAGGTGCCGGTGCTGCTGATGCTCTCCCTGCTCGCCTGCCGGTTGCTGGCGACGAACCGGATCAGCGGCTGGCTGCTGCGGGCTCGCTAGGGGCGGGATCCTGCCCTGCCAGTAGGTCGGCGTTCGCCAGCGCGAAGTCATGCATCTGTTGCAGCAGGGGGAGAAGGGCCACCCCGAGCGGGCTCAGGGTGTATTCGACCCGGGGCGGGACGTCGGGATAGAGGGTACGAATGATGACGCCGTCGCTCTCCAGCTCCTTGAGCTGGGCGGTGAGCACCTTCTGGCTCACCTCGGGGAGGCAGCGGCGCAGGTCGCCGAAACGCAGGGTCTGGCTGCGCAGATGAAACAGGATGGCCGGTTTCCATTTACCGGCGAGCAGGCGCAATACCTGATAGGCGGGGCAAGGCAGTGAGGACAAGGGATGACTCGCGAGTGGTTCCTTTGGGGTAACTATGCCACCAGAATGTGCCTTCTTGCAGCCAAGATGCCGGCTTCTTATGATGCGGATTCCGTCATTCCCCCGAGAGAGGTTCATCATGCCCAGCCTGCTGCAGATCCATTTCACCTTCCCCGCCGAGCTGATGGGGCCGTCCCTGACCGCCGCCGCCACGCCGCTGGCCGAGTCCATCACCCGGGAGCCGGGCTTCATCTCCAAGATCTGGACCGAAAACCCGCGCACCGGCGAGGCGGGCGGCATCTATCTGTTCGAGGATGAGGCGAGCGCTCTCGCCTACGCCACCATGCACGAGCAGCGGGTGCTCGCCATGGGCGCCAGCGCGGTACAGTACAAGGTGTTTGACGTCAACGAGCCCCTGAGCCGCATCACCTTCGGCATCAAATAAACCGACCCACATCGCGGGCTCAGAACCTCAGGGTCAAGCCGATATTGGCCTGCCACTGGGTGAGCAGATCCCCCCGCACCCGGAAGGCGCAGACCTCGGGGTTGCAGAGAAACGCGCTGTCGTCGTTGAGCAGGGAGCCGTAGCCACGCACCTCGGCCCGCAGCGCCAGATGTTCCCCCAGGCGCGGCTGTACCCCGAGCGCCAGGGACATGGAGGGGGCCGTCTCGCTGTCGTAGGCATCGAAGCGGGTCACCCCGATCCCGGCGCCTATATAGGGCGCCATCAGGTTGTCCGAGAGGGTCAGGGCCCCGGCGAAGTGCAGGGTATCCACCGTCAGCCTGTCCGGCTGATCCGGGGAGACGGGGGTGGATTGATGGCTGTAGAGCAGCTCTATCATGCCGGGATCATCCACCTCCCGGCTGATGAAGAGGCCCCAGTTGCCCGAGCTCTCCCCTTGCAGGGAGCCTACGTGGGGCGTGGGGGCGGGTTCATCCATCGCCTCGAAGTCGATGGACGAGCTATAACCCAGGAAAGGGGTCAGCTGCCAGCCCGGCGCGGCAGGCTCGGCCGCCCAGCCCGTCAGCGGCAAGCACAGTCCCAGCACCATCATCGTCGCTCGCGTCACGCTCTTCTCCCTAGTTGCATGGATTGCGTCAAAAGCATATCAGAGCCTGTTCCATCCGACCCTGGATGGTGGCTGTATCGCCCCATTTTGGCGACCCGCCCCCGTTCCCCGCCCTCTCTTTTCATCAAAGCTTGCGCCGGCTCACATTATTCATCTGGGATTAACCTCTGCCACGTAAGCTGTCGACGCCAAAGCGGTGGCATCAACAGGACGAGGATCTCAGGAATGGTTGCCGCGCAACTCAACGACCCACAAAGCACGCTCTCCGATACCCTGAGGGCCACCGCCCACGCCATCGAGGAGAGCCACATCAGCCTCAAGGAGATGCTGGCCCTGGTGGGCGAGCAGGGCATGCTGCTGTTTTGTGTGCTGCTCACCGTCCCCTTCCTGTTGCCGGTCTCCATCCCGGGCGTCAGTACGCCCTTTGGCCTGCTGATCCTCTTCATCGGCATCGGCATCACCCTCAACCGGGTACCCTGGTTGCCCGCCATCCTGATGGAGCGCCGCTTCGCCGCCGAGCACCTCAAGCCAGCCCTGCACAAGGGGGCGGATCTGCTGGCCCGCATCGACCGTTTCATCCGGCCGCGCCTGCTGCTGCTGACCGGCAGCTCCACAATCAATCGCTGCAACGGCCTGCTGATCATGCTGGCGGCCCTGCTGCTGATGCTGCCGCTCGGCGCCATTCCCTTCACCAACGCCATGCCCGCCTGGGCCATACTGCTGCTGGCCATCGGCATGCTGCAACGGGACGGCCTCTTCGTCGCCCTCGGCTACGCCCTGGTCACTGCCACCCTGGTCTGGTTCAGCGTGCTGGCCATCGGCCTGCTGATGGCGGGCCAGAACATCTCGACGCTGTTTGGCTGAGACGGGCGCAGACACAGACAACTGAAGGAGGGCGACACAGGGTCGCCCTCCTTCGTTGCAAGCCCGGGGGCTTTTCAGGGATCCCCGTCGTGGGCCACCTGGTTGCGCCCGCCTCGCTTGGCCCGATAGAGCCACTCGTCCGCCCGGGCCAACACGGCGCCGAGATCCTCCCCCGGCCGGATCAGGGTGGTGCCCAGACTGACTGTGACGGGGGCCGGATCCGGCTCCATGGCCGCCACCGCGGCACGGATCCGCTCCGCCACCTTCAGCAATATCTCCTCGTCTATCTGCGGCAGCAGGATCAGAAACTCCTCGCCGCCGCTGCGCACGAACAGATCCTCTCCCCGCAACTGGGCGGACACGCAGTCGCAGACGCGGCACAACACCTTGTCCCCGGCCTGATGGCCGTAACGATCGTTGATCTGCTTGAAGTGATCGAGATCCAGCATGATGAGGCCGGTGAGCGGCTGACCCTGCACCCTCTGGTGGTACTGATCGAAGAAGAAGTGGCGATTGTAGAGGCCGGTGAGCTGATCCGTCTCGCCGAGCCGCTTGAGCCGCCGTTGCAGCTCGTGCTGGCGGGTGATGTTGCGGGTCATCCAGGCCACCGCCCGCTTGCCGTCATAGAGGGAGGGCAGCGGCGCTATCTTGCCCTCGAAGCGCTGCATTCCCTGGGGACCCGCCTCGGCATCGATGCCCTCCACCTCGGCGGGGGAAAGATCGTACTCCACCACCTGCACCTGGCCGCTGGCCAGGGCACGCGCCACCTGCTCCATCACCCAGAACGCCTTGTCTGCCGGCAGCACGTCGAACAACCGCTTGCCGATCAGCGGGTTGCCATCCTGGTATGACTGCTGCTCCACCCCGCCGATGTACTCGATGTAATGACCATCTTCACTGAGAATGAAGACGGGATCGGGCAGCTGGGTCATCACTTCATAGAGTTGTGCCACTGAGAGCGCCATCTGTGCTCCTTTTATCTGCGGGGAGGGCCCTGTGTTGTCTGTTATACACGACCCGTGCAGTATCGCATACGGCCCGGACGCCGTGGCAACGTGGCGGCAGCACCCGCAGGTGCGGTAGTGAACGGCTATCCCCCGGGCCCGCAGTCAGTACCCGCAAGGGGGATATGGCGCCACTCGGCCCATGACAGGCGCTCGCGGCGAGCGCGCTGGCGCCTTGAAACGAAAACGCCATCGAGAGGAGCTCGATGGCGTTTTCGGTGGCCGGGATGACGGGATCAGCGGCTGGCAGAGCGGTTCCCGCTCCAGAGCAGCTCGCCGCTCTTGAGATCCATCAGGCTCATGGCGAGTCGATAGCGGCTTCCCTCGGAGACGAGATCCCCGTAGAGCATGTAACCGGCCCCGGTCTGACGACCCAGACGCACCAAAGAGGCCGGATTCATCCCCCCCTGCTGATACTCGAGCTGGCTGGTGATGGCTGATACCTGGCCGGGATCGGCGAAGCTGAAGCCGCCCTGTTTCTGAATCCGCTGGATCATGGCCACCGCCATGGACTGGGTGTTGAACGACTCACCCGTGCCGTTCTGAGGGGCCATCAACAGCAGCACCGGGCTGCCGTCCCGGGTCAGTGCCTGCACCTCGGGGGCCTTCAAGAAAGCATCCGCCATGGCGACCGCCAGCCCGGTCGGTGCCACGGGTTTGGGCGGCGGCTTGACCGCCTCGGGTTCAGCCACAGGTTTCTCTGGCTGACTCACCGGCTTGTCCGGCTCGCCGACCGGCGCCGGGGTGCCGCCATAAGGATTGACCGCACAACCGCCCAGCAGCAGGGCACCCACCATCAACAAGGAACGCAGCTTCATCTTTTCTCTCCGCCAGAAGTCCGTGGAACGGACTTCGCCAAAAGCCCGCATGACGGAGCCCCGCTCCGCCTCCCTCCCATGCTAGAGACAAACCGGCCCCGGGTCGATGCGCATATGGGACGGGGACGACAAAGGCTGGCGAACCTGGCTGCACAAAAGGGTGGCATGGCCCCGCCAGATTCCGTTACGGTAGTCCGGGCCAAGATTCAAGAGGATCGCACCGGGCACGCCAACCCTCAGGGTGATCCGCTCCTCCTTTGACGACACCACCATGGTCCGTCTCAATATCCTCCTCTGGTGGAATGGGCGGAAATGGATTCTTGATTGGCCGCGGGGAGATAGACACACCACAGGCCACAACCAGATAGATACAACCAACATCAAGCAGGAAGCACTATGCAATTGACCACACCCCAACCGCCTCAGGACGATGAGATCGAAGCGCTGCGAATTGGCCTCTCCGGCTACAACCTGGATCACGCCGGCGCGCACCTGCGCGAACGGATCGCCAGCTTTATCAAGGATGAGCAGGGCAAGGTCCACGGCGGCATCATCGCCGACATCAAGTGGGGCTGGCTGCACGTCGACTGGCTCTGGATTGACGAAAGCATCCGCAAGGATGGCTGGGGCAGCCGCCTGCTCGGCGCCATGGAGCAGTACGCCCAGAGCAAGGGCATCACCAACTACCATCTGGAAACCACCAGCTTCCAGGCCCTCCCCTTCTACCAGAAGCAGGGCTACGAGGTCTTTGGCCAGCTGCCCGATATGCCGCCGGGGCATATCAGTTACTTCCTGAAAAAGCAGGATAAGTGATGCCATTCCAGCGCCTTGCCAACGCCCATCTCGTCATTCGCCCCTTCGAAGCGGGCGATGCCGATGAGTTTGTCCGTGCGGCACACGAATCTATTGAGGTGACGCTGGCATCAACCAGTTGGCTCCCATCATCTCTACGGTAATGTCGGCTATTGGATGAAGCAATCGAGACAAGGTCACGACATCGCCCTATAAGTAGTCGATCTGCTGCGTGAATTTTGTTGTTGCGCAGTGCCGTAGGATGTAATTAACGAAGTGAATTTCACCTCTAGACTCCACCACTAAAATAACTCGTGCGATAAACCACATTATTGCAACTTAGTTCGCTTGATGTTTTCAGTCTATTTTATCAACTAATTATAAATATCTATGCAAGATATATATTATGCATCTACGCAAATTATTAAATAGGTGTAACAATGCCACCTTATTACACCCATGAAATCTAAATATTAAAATAATTCGTCGCTGTTAATTATGTCATCTAAAACATCATCCATACCATACAACTTCTGACTTACTATATTATAGAGTTCAGCCATTGACTCTATGGCCTCTTTAGTACCTAACTCTTGGCTTGTATAAGTTACACAAAGGATAGATGCATAATGCCAATCATCGCTAGAGATTTTTGATAGCTCGTATATATCCTGCCCCTCTGGATAATATGCCATGTAATAGTGACCATCATCTCTTTTTAATATTGACCAGGGATGCTTACCATCATATATAAAGAAGCACTCTGTTTCATAGCCTCCTTTTATAACACCAGTGATACGCTCTGGATTTGAAACCATCACATTGATTGCTTTAACTATCTTGCTCATTGACTCTCTCCAACCAGATTATCAATATTACTTATATTTAAATGCCGTAACCGCTCTCTCAGTTCACTAACCAATGCTCTTTTCCTTGGTTCGGTAAGGCGCCGTTTATCGGCAGATAGGGATTCCATCGTAACTAATATTTCAGAAAAGTGACGCCGAAGCCTCTCATTGCCTCGAATTTGACCAATTATTTCATTAAATATATTTATAACGTGCTCACACTGCTCAGGATCCTTCGCGTTATACTCATTTAATCTTTCAATTTTCTCTCTCACCTCAGAAAGAGATAATTGATGTGTATAGTTAATGAGCAAATTAAAGACTGACGATATCTCCTCTTTCCTAGAGAAATAAATATATATAGCCAGCATAGATGCAAAAATCGTGAATAAATTTGAAGTTAGGGATACAAAATATACGAATCCGTCCAATTAACATACTCCATCAAGCGAACGGAGCCTCCGTTCCAGCCCTAGATGATCGAAATATATACTTCCGTATCTATATTACCCATACAGCGTCCTATGTGGCAATGAACGAAGTGAGGTGTATCACTCTCCATGAAAAATCTATTTGTTGGACGGTGTAATGCACTCTGCACACCCTACGACGACAGCCCCTGAAGCTATGGTAGGCACGGCTTTGGCTCTCCCCTCCAATCCGCCGAGGGGAAGGGGCAAGGTCAGGAGCGCCATCAGGGATGATGGCGCAGACGCAGCCGGCACAGGGATGTGCCGTCTGCGGCGATCCGTCCGACCTTGCACCTGACCCGAGGGAAACCGCGTAGCGGTCGGATTGGCGGGGGAGAAGACCTTTAGTGACTTTGGGTCTTTCCAAAGTCACTCGCCCCGGCCCGAAGGGCGGGCGAAACCCCGTCGAGGCCAGCGGCCTCGCGTCCTGCACGGCGAAACCGTGCCGTATTTCCCCCCCCAAAAAAACTGCAAAGCGGACGATTACGCCTGACGGCTAATCGACCCTACGACTGCACGGCACAGCCGTGCCTGCTCGCCACAGGCACGGAGTCTGGCTGAACGCCCCGGATGCCACCGATAAAGGGGGCCTGGCCGCCCCTATCGGCCCAAAAACGCCTCCCAATCCTTAAACACCGGCTGCAACCCGGCCTGCCGCACGGCATCGGCCACGTCGCCCAGGGTGCGATCGTCGTGGATGGCGAACTGCTCCAACTCCTCCTCGTCTCCCTCCGCATAGCCGCCGGGCTGGGTGCGCGATTCCGCCGACATCTGGGTGATGCCAAGGCGCAGGGCGCCGTTGCGAAACGCCGGGGACTCCCGGGTGGAGAGAGACAGCTCCAGGGTCGGCGAGAAGAGGCGCCAGGCGCAGATAAGCTGCACCAGCTGGCGGTCCGACATGCTCACTTCGGGCTCCAGCCCCCCGGTGCAGGGGCGCAGCCGTGGGAAGGAGAGGGAATAACGGCTCTGCCAGTGGTGGCGCTCCAGCCAGGCCAGGTGCTCGGCCACGAAGTAGCTGTCGGCGCGCCAGTCCGGTGACAGGCCGATCAGGGCGCCGAGGCCAATCTTGTCGATGCCGGCGCGCCCCAGCCGGTCCGGGGTGGCGAGGCGCCATTTGATGTCCTGCTTGTTGCCGCGCAGGTGATGGCGGGCGTAGGCGGGGGCATGATAGGTCTCTTGGTAGACCATGACGGCATCCAGCCCCAGGGTCTTGAGCTCGGCGTATTCGGCTTGCGACAGGGGTTGCACCTCCATCGCCAGGGTGCTGAAGTGGCGGCGGATGCGCGGCAGATGCTCGCGAAAGTAGTCCATGCCCACCTTGGTCTCGTGCTCGCCGGTCACCAGCAGCACGCTGTCGAAGCCGCGCGCCTTGAGGGCCAGACATTCCCGCTCGATCTCTTCGCTGTTCAGGGTCTTGCGCTTCAAGCGGTTGCTCATGGAGAAGCCGCAGTAGGAGCAGTCGTTGGCGCACAGGTTCGACAGATAGAGGGGCACATAGAAGCCCACTGTGTTGCCAAAACGCTGGCGGGTGAGGCGCTCGGCCAGCTCCGCCATCCGGGGCAGGAAGGGCTCGGCGGCCGGGGAGATCAGCGCCATAAAATCGCTCAGGGTGCGACGCTGTGCGTTCAGGGCTCGCTCCACATCCAAGGCCGTCTTGGCGCGGATCTGCATGCCCACGTCGTCCCAGTCAAGCTCCTGCCAGCGGTCGATAAAGGAAGGCTCCTCAGCCCTCACCCCCAGCCCCTCTCCCAGAGGGAGAGGGGAGCTATCACTCGGGCGCACTTGGGGTGGTGCGAAAGGCTCGAAGTCACTCATGGTTCCAGCCTCATGACTCATAGCGCCCCCAGAAAATCGGTCAGGGGGCTGGAGGCCTGAGCCTGGCTGCCGCGCGCCCCGAGGCCCGCCTCATAGGCGCTGCGACCGGCCTCGCAGGCCAGCGCGAAGGCGCGGCCCATGGCGACCGGATCCCCGCTCACGGCAATCGCCGTGTTGACCAGCACGGCGTCGGCGCCGAGCTCGAAGGCGGCGGCGGCATGACTCGGCGCACCTATGCCCGCATCCACCACCACGGGGACATTGGCCTGCTCGACGATGATGGAGAGGAACTCCCGGGTCACCAGCCCCTGATTGGAACCGATGGGGGCGCCCAGCGGCATGACGGCGGCGCAGCCCACCTCTTCGAGCCGTTTGCAGAGCACGGGATCGGCGCCGCAATAGGGCAGCACCACGAAGCCCTCTTTCACCAACTGCTCGGCGGCCTTGAGGGTCTCTATGGGATCGGGCAGCAGGTATTTGGGATCGGGGTGGATCTCGAGCTTGAGCCAGTTCGTCCCCAGCGCCTCCCGTGCCAGGTGGGCGGCAAACACCGCCTCGGCGGCGGTCTTGGCGCCCGAGGTGTTGGGCAACAGCTTGACCCCGAGTTTGAGCAAGGGGCTCAGGATATCGTCGTGACGCTTGCCGGGCTCGAGGCGCTTGATGGCCATGGTCACCAGTTGGGAGCCGCTCGCCGCTATGGCGGCCGCCATCAAGTCGGGGCGGGCAAACTTGCCGGTGCCGGTGAAGAGGCGCGATGAGAAGGTATGGTTCGCTATGGTCAGCATCTCAGCCTCCGGCGATGGCGGTGAAAAGGTGGATCTCGTCCCCGTCATTGAGGCGGGTGTCTGGCCAGCGGCTGCGGGGCAGCACGGCGCCGTTGAGGGCCACCGCCACCCCCTGGGGGGCAATTTCCTGCACCGCCAGCAACTCAGTCAGGCGCTGGCCGGTGGGCAGCGTCAGCTCGATATCGTTCAATCGGATCTTCATGGTTAATCCTTCAGGGCCGGGTTGGTGCTGCCGCAGACCGGGCAGTCGGGGTCGGCGGGCAGGCGCAGGGTCTGCCATTCATGGGCCAGGGCATCGAAGCGGCGCAGGGTGCCCGCCACCGGGCTGGGGCGCCCGAGCAGCAGCTTGAGCACTTCCAGCGCCTGCAATGAGCCCATCACACCCACCAGGGGGCCGGTGACGCCGCTGCTCTGGCAGCTCTCCCTTACTTCGGTATCCGCCGGGTAGAGGCAGGCGTAGCAGGCATGCTCAGGGGCGCTGCGCACCATCAGCTGACCCTGCCAGCCGACGGCGGCCGCCGAGATCCAGGGCTTGCCCTGCTCGACACAGGCGGCGTTGATGGCGTGGCGGCTGGCGAGGTTGTCACAGCAATCGACAACCAGATCCACCTCGGCCACGAAGCCGGGTAGGCTAGTCCCATCGAGACGCTGGTTGATGGCGATCAGCTCCACATGGGGGTTGTGGGCAGCCAATCTCTCCCTGGCCAGCTCCGCCTTGGAGCGACGCAGCCCCTCCCCGTCGAACAGGATCTGGCGCGGCAGGTTGCTGGAGTCCAGGGTGTCGCCATCGGCGAGCCAGAGCGTCCCCACCCCGGCCCCGGCGAGATAGAGGGCCAGTGGCGAACCGAGCCCGCCCAGACCGACGATCAGCACCGACTTGCCCTTGAGCCTCACCTGCCCCTCTTCCCCTATCTCGGCCAGCATCAGCTGCCTGCCGTATCTCAGGTACTCTTCGTCACCGAGAGACGCCTCGTCAGAGAGCATGTTCCACCTCCTGCGCCGCTATGGCAGAGCGCGCCGGATCCCCGGCCCCCACGGCAGCCAGCAGACGAGCCGTGGCCCCCCGCCAGTCGTCACTCCCTGTGATGGCGGAGACCAGGGCGATACTGCCGACCCCGCTTGCCTGCACCGCAACCACGCGATCCTCGCCGATGCCGCCGATGGCGACCGTCGGCCAGGCCTGCATCAGGGCGCGGTAGTGATGCAGCCGCACCAGCCCCTGGGGGCGGGACGGCATCTGCTTGGTATTGGTGGGGAAGATGTGGCCGAGCGCGATATAGGACGGGGCCAGCTCGCGGGCCCGCATCAGCTCGAAGTAGCCGTGGGTGGAGATGCCGAGGCGCAGGCCAGCGGCCTGGATGGCGGCGAGATCCGCCGTTTCCATGTCCTCCTGACCCAGATGCACGCCGTAAGCACCCGCGGCTATGGCCTGCTGCCAGTAATCGTTGATAAAGAGCCGGGCCCCGAAGCGGCGCCCCAGGGCCACCGCCGCCGCAATGGCGGGCATCACGGCATCGGCGGGCAGATCCTTGATTCGCAGCTGCAGTGTCCTGACCCCGGCTTCCAGCAGCCGCTCCAGCCACGGCACCGAATCCACCACCGGATAGAGGCCGAGACAGTGTTCGGTTGAGACAAAAGGCCCTTGTGGCAGGCGAGCGCTGCTTGGCTCATGCAGGCCGAAGCGGCGATCCAGCGTTGATCCCGCCAGCACGGCGCGGGGGAAGTGGGCAAGATCCCCGGGCCAGCCGAGATGGGCTATGGGGCCGGGGCCCGATCCCACTCCCTGCGCCGCCGCCAACCCCTGTTGCAGGTAGGCGCGCGCCAGCGTGATGGCATCCTCCACCGGATAATCCAGCGCCACCACGGCGGCGATGGCGCTGGCGTAACAGCAGCCGGTGCCGTGGCCATGGCGGGTATTCAGCCGCGGCGCCGCCAGCCAGAACTCGCGGCTCTCGTCCTGGTAGTAGTCCAGACAGAGATCCCCGCTCCACTCAAGGTGACCGCCCTTCACCAGCACGGCGCGGGCGCCGAGTTCACGCAGCCTGGCCGCGCCCGCTCTTACCAGCGCGGGGCTGGTCGCCGGAATGCCGGTCAGGGCTTCCAGCTCGGGGCCGTTGGGGGTGATGAGCGACAGCCTTGGCAACAGGTGCTCACGCACCGCCGCCAGCATGTTGGGCTCCGCCATGGGGGTGCCTGTGCTGGCGATGGCCACGGGGTCATAGATCACGAAGGGGGCGCTTAACGTATCGAGCCGCCGGGCCAGCACCTCCACATGGAGCCGGGTCGGCAGCAGACCGATCTTGATGGCGGCCGGGGGCAGATCGACGCCGAGGGCGTCGATCTGGGCACAGAAGCTCTGCATCAGCACAGGATCCACCATCTTCACCGCCACCGAATTCTGGGCGGTGATGGCGGAGATGACGGAGCAGCCGTGCACCCCGAGGGCATGCAAACTGTGCAGATCGGCCTGGATGCCAGCACCGCCCCCGGAATCTGAACCCGCTATGGTCCAGACGATGGGCTTGCTGCTCATGCTTCTTCCCGCTCCTCTTTGAGGGCCGCCGCCTGATGGTAGAGCTCGCCCCCCTTCTCCTTGAAGGTCTCCGCCATGCGGTGCATGCCGCTCTCCACCTCGGTCACCACCCGCTCCTGCTGGCCATCCATGCCCACCAGTTTCACCTCGACCGCTTCCAGCTTGGCGGCGTAGTCGCGCACGTCCTGGGTGATCTTCATGGAGCAGAACTTGGGGCCGCACATGGAGCAGAAGTGAGCCACCTTGCCGGACTCCTGGGGCAGGGTCTCGTCGTGGTAGGCACGTGCGGTCTCGGGATCCAGCGCCAGGTTGAACTGATCCTCCCAGCGGAACTCGAAGCGCGCCTTGGACATGGCGTTGTCGCGGATCTGGGCGCCCGGGTGCCCCTTGGCAAGGTCGGCGGCGTGGGCGGCGATCTTGTAGGTGATGAGGCCCTGCTTGACGTCCTCCTTGTTTGGCAGCCCCAGGTGCTCCTTGGGGGTGACGTAGCAGAGCATGGCGCAGCCGTACCAGCCGATCATGGCGGCGCCTATGCCGGAGGTGAAGTGATCGTAGCCGGGGGCTATGTCTGTGGTGAGCGGGCCCAGGGTGTAGAAAGGCGCCTCGTGGCAGTGCTCCAGCTGCTCCGTCATGTTGCGCTCTATCATGTGCATGGGGACGTGACCCGGCCCCTCGATCATCACCTGGACATCGTACTCCCAGGCGATTTTGGTGAGCTCCCCCAGGGTGTGCAGCTCGGCGAACTGGGCCTCGTCGTTGGCGTCATAGACGGAACCCGGACGCAGGCCGTCCCCGAGGGACAAGGCCACGTCATAGGCGGCGCAGATCTCGCAGATCTCGCGGAAGTGCTGGTAGAGGAAGTTCTCCTTGTGGTGGGACAGGCACCACTTGGCCATGATGCTGCCGCCACGGGAGACGATGCCGGTGAGGCGCTTGGCGGTCATGGGCACGTAGCGCAGCAGCACGCCGGCGTGGATGGTGAAGTAATCCACCCCCTGCTCGGCCTGTTCCAGCAGGGTGTCGCGGAACAGCTCCCAGGTGAGATCCTCGGCGATGCCGTTGGTCTTCTCCAGCGCCTGATAGATGGGCACAGTGCCGATGGGCACAGGGCTGTTGCGCAGTATCCACTCCCGGGTCTCGTGGATGTAGCGGCCGGTGGAGAGATCCATGACGGTGTCGGCGCCCCAGCGGGTGGACCAGACCAGCTTCTCCACCTCCTCCTCGATGCTGGAGGTGACCGCCGAGTTGCCTATGTTGGCGTTGATCTTCACCAGGAAGTTGCGGCCGATGATCATGGGCTCGGCTTCCGGGTGGTTGATGTTGCTCGGGATGATGGCGCGGCCGGCGGCCACCTCATCGCGCACGAATTCGGGGGTGATGTTTTCCGGCAGGCGGGCACCGAAGCCCTGACCCGGATGCTGGCGCAGCAGCAGCTCGGAGCGCACCCGCTCGCGACCCATGTTCTCGCGAATGGCGATAAATTCCATCTCCGGGGTGACCATCCCCTGACGGGCATAGTGCAACTGGGTCACCCGGCGACCCGGCTTGGCGCGCAGCGGCTTGGGCAAATTATCGAAACGCAGGTGATCCAGTCCCTCGTCGGCGAGGCGCTCCTGGGTGAAGGCGGAACTGAGATCATCCAGGGCTTCGGTGTCGCCACGCTCCAGCACCCAGTTTTCACGCAGGCGCGGCAGGCCGCGGCGCACGTCTATCTCGGCGCTCTCGTCCCCATAGGCTCCCGAGGTGTCGTAGACGGGCACGGGATCGTTCGGCTCGAACTGGGGCTCTTCCTTGCTGCCGCCGACGAAGGTGTCAGCCAGGACGATCTCCCGCAGCCCCACCCGGATATCGGGACGGGAACCCTGAATGAAGATGCGTCTGGAGTTGGGATGGGCCATGCCCTTGAGGTTGTCGATAAAGGCCTGGGCACTGGAGCGCTGCTCCCGGCGGCTGGCGGGCACGGACTTGCTGTTTTCAGAAGAGGTAGACATAGCAAAACTCACATTAACTGGTTGAAGTTATGGGTGTTTGCTTGTCTGGAGTTCGAGGAGAAGTGATGAACTTGCAATCTGGGTGTGCTCTCAAGAGGGAGCGAGCGCGGGATGGATCATCCCTGCTCTGCCGTCCCGCCCCCTTGTGGGGGACATTCGCCGCCCTGATGGGCAAGCGGTGGGACGACCTCCCTCCTGTGCGCCTGTTCTTGCCCGGGGTTCCCCTCCTGGCAAGGGAGAAGTGGCGACTCCCCCGGCGCGGCAACTCGCAAGTTACCCTTGTTTCCCTTCGCAGGTCTTAACCTGATCAGGTTCCACGGATCCCGAATTAACGGTCTCAGCTTTGCGTCGTTCGACGGTCAGCACTCCGACAAGATGGCGCCAGTATAAGTGGGGAATTTTAAAGTACAAGTCATTAACAAGGGGAAAGAACAACCAGTCGCGGACGCGGCTCACTCATCGGGATCGAGTGTGTCCTCCGGGTTGGGGATCAGGATCTCGGTCAGACGGCCCGCATCATCCCGGCTCAGCACCAGCCTGCGACCCGGTTGCAGATCGGTGAGGCTGCCGTTCACCCAGCGGGTGCCGGCATCAAACACCAGCCCCCCCAGTTGCTGCAGCAGCAGGCTCTCTCCTGCGGTGGCGACCAGCCGGTCCTCCGCCCGCCGCCACTGGCCGCTCTGCACCGGATCCGGCTCAGCCGTGCGCAGCCGGATCTGCTCGGCAACGCCGTATCGGCTCTGGATGGCGAGGTGCATGCCGGGCCTGAGATCGTCATACTGCGCTACGCCGTGCAGCGCGGCGCTGCCGAGCTCGAGCTCGGCCCCCTGGAACTGCAGGCGGAGGCCGTCGTTGTGCTCCAGCTCCACCAGCCAGAGCTCGGGCTCGTCGGCAAGGACGTGAAAGGAGAGCAGCAGGAACAAGGCGGTTCTGGTCATAGCAAGCAGGCCCATGGTCAACCCGGCGAGGAGGTTTAACTATGGGCCTGGATGGGCAAATTTTCCGGTTCACTGGTGCGGCGGCTCAGTCGTCCTCACGGCAGCGGCTCAGACGCATGCCGTCGAAGCGGCACTCCAGCTCCAGCCAGCGCCCCTCGAAGGGGGTCAGGCTGTCGTCCGAGGTGACATAGCCCCAGATCCGGCCCCCTTCCACCGGCCCCTCCAGCTCCATCTCATGCTCTTCTTCCAGCGGTTCCACCTCGCGAACCAGCCGCCTGTCTCCCTCCATCACCCCTTCCAGATCGACCCAGGTGCCGCCGAGATCGTCTTCGTCCAGACCGTCCTTGAAGCGGGTCTGATCATCGATCACGAAGGGAATACCGTTGACCATCAACTGGCCCAGTTGCCAGCTGGTGCGGCCGGTCAGCTTGAACTCGGCCGCCTGCACCAGGCCAAAGGGCAATAAAATCAATAGCCAGAGGGCGCAGAGAGACTTCTTCATCGGGGATCCTCGGGGTTACACTGGCACACAGGATGTCTCATCCGGTGTGAAATGGCCGTGAAATCTCGGCCCAAACCAGGAGATCAGAGCATGAAAATACTGGTGGTGGAAGACAGTCCCCAGGTGGCTGAGACCGTCATGGATTATCTGGAGCTGGCCGGGCACAGGGTAGACTGCGCCTATCACGGCCAGGCCGCCCTGCAACTGCTGGCCGAGCAGCGTTTCGACGTCATCATCATGGACGTCATGATGCCGCGCCTCGACGGCCTGCGCACCGTCGAGCGGTTGCGTTCGGACGGCATCGCCACCCCTGTGCTCTTTCTCACCGCCCGCGACAGCCTGGACGACAAACTGGCAGGTTTCAAGGCGGGGGGCGACGACTACCTGGTCAAGCCGTTCGCCATGGAGGAGCTTGAGGTGCGGTTGCAGGCCCTGGCCCTGCGCGGCCCCCGCAGCGACATGGGGGCGCTGGCGTTCGGCGAGCTGGAGGTGGATCCCGCCGCGGGTCGCGCCACCCGCGCCGGGGTGGAGCTCAAGCTCGGCAAGATCCCCTTCCAGATCCTCAGCCTGCTGGTGAAACGGGCCCCCCAGCTGGTGACGCGCCAGGAGGTGCTCGACACTGTCTGGGGCGATGATGAGCCCGACTCCGACGCCCTGCGCAGCCACATCTACGCCCTGCGCAACGCCCTGGACAAACCCTTCCCCAGCCCCATGCTGGAGACACTGCACGGCCAGGGCTACCGGCTGGTCAAACCATGAGTCCTTCTGCGCCCCCAAGCCAGCAAGCCTTGAATCTGCCGAGCCTGCGCAAGCGCCTGATCCTGGCGCTGGGCGGGGCCGGCTTGCTGCTGCTGCTGATCCTGAGCCTGCTGATGGTGGTGGCCGAGAACAAAATGGAGGAGCTTAGCCTGCGCCACTGGCTGGAGGCCGAGGTCACCCGCTACAACGATGACTGGCTGCGGCTCGGCCAGGCGGCCCCCGCCCCCAGCCCGCGCCAGTTCTCCAGCTACTGGACGGAGGCGGGACGCCTGCCGGCCTGGCTGAAACCCTACCAGACCCCCGGCTTCTTCGAGCACCAGCTGGGCGAGGAGGACAAACACTTCCTGGTGCGCGCCCACCCCTCGGGCCAGGGCCTGCTCTATCTGGTGTTCAACGACGACGCCGACGACTACCTGGATCCTTACGAAGACAGGCTGCACCTGGTCACCCGGCTGATCGGGCTGGTCCTGTTGCTCGGCTGCATAGCGTTCGGCATCTGGCTGGTACGCCACATCACCCGGCCCCTGGACAGGCTGCGTCAGCGCGTCGCCCACCTCACCCCGGATCAGGTCGACTTCGTGCCGGACGCCCCCTGGCAGGAGCTGCGGGAGATCGAGCTGGCGCTGCTGGCGGGCAAGCACGAGGTGGCCGCCGTGTTCGCCCGTGAGCAGGAGTTCAGCCGTTTCGCCAGCCACGAGCTACGCACCCCCAACATGGTGATCCAGGGCTCGGCCGCCCTGCTCGGCAAGGTGAGCGACCTGCCCGCCCCCGCCGCCCGGGCCGCTAGCCGCATTCGCACCGCCAGCGACGAGATGGCCCTGCTCACCGAGACCTTCCTGCTGCTGGGGCGCAAGGAAGCGGTCGAGCGCCCCCCGCAATGGGTGGCACCGCTGATCCAGCGGGAGCTGGCGCGCCTCGCCCCCTTGCTGCAGCGGGAGAACCTCGACATCCGCCTCAATCTGGACGAGCAGAGCGAGGTGCAGGCCCCCCTCTCCCTGCTCGCCATCGCGCTCGGCAACCTGCTGAAGAATGCCCTGAGCTACGCCGAGGGTCACATCGAGATCGCGCTTCAGGGGCAGGTGCTCACCATCAGCAACCCGACGGCGGCGGCGCCGGATCAGATCCTGGGCTACGGCTGCGGCCTCACCATCATCCAGCGCATCTGCGAGAAGCTGGGCTGGCAGATAGAGACCCGGCTGGAGGATGGCGTTTTCAGCGCCAGGCTGGCGATGATCACCAGCGAACCCACGAAGGCATAGCCCCCTCATCCCCGGCCCTTCTCCCGCAAGGGGGAGAAGGGAGACAACAGACACACCCCGGCAAGCCCGCTGCCCACCAGCCAGATTGCAACAAGGCGCCCGAGGGCGCCCTGTTTTTACCTGTCTGACACTCGTCCGGGACTCATTCCGCCGGCTTGTGCTTGCGACTCGCCTTGAGCTCCAGAAAATCGATGATCTTGCCCGCCACATCCTTGCCGGAGGCGGCCTCGACCCCTTGCAGGCCGGGGGAGGAGTTCACCTCCAGCACCAGGGGGCCGCGGGCACTGCGCAGGATGTCCACCCCGGCCACGTCCAGCCCCATGATCTTGGCGGCCTGCACCGCGGTCGCCCGCTCTTCCGGGGTGATCTTGATGGCCGACGCCTCGCCGCCACGGTGCAGGTTGGAGCGAAACTCCCCCGGCTGGGCCTGACGACGCATGGCCGCCACCACCTTGCCACCCACCACCACGCAGCGAATGTCGGCGCCATTGGCCTCGCGGATGTACTCCTGCACCAGGATGTTGTTGTTGGTCTGGATGAAGGCCTCGATCACGCTCTCGGCGGCCTTCTGGGTCTCGCACAGCACCACGCCTATCCCCTGGGTCCCCTCCAGCAGCTTCACCACCAGGGGCGCGCCGCCCACCATGGTGATGAGGTCGGGCACGTCGTGGGTGCTGTGGGCATAGCCGGTGATGGGCAGGCCGATGCCGTGGCGGGAGAGCAGTTGCATGGCACGCAGCTTGTCCCGGGAACGGGAGATGGCCACCGAGCTGTTGAGGGCCATGGTATTCATCATCTCGAACTGGCGCAGCACGGCGGTGCCATAGAAGGTGATGCTGGCACCGATGCGCGGGATCACGGCGTCATAGCTCGCCAGTTCCCGTCCTTCGTAGTGGATGGAGGGGCTGTGGGAGGCGATGTTCATGTAGCAACGCAGGGTGTCGAGCACCTCGACCTGATGCCCGCGCGCCTGCGCCACCTCGACCAGGCGGCGGGTGGAGTAGTTGTTGGGCTCGCGGGATAAAATGGCAATATTCATGACAATTCCGCTAGAAGGCAGTGCCTGGGCAGGATGGGGCGGGAGAGTATAAAGTGCCACAGCGCCAAGACAACGCCAATTGTTTCTCCTGACAACAAGACAAACCACGCAGAACTCTGCTATGCCATCCCGCTGTCATCCAGATGTAAAACGGCGGCACCAGACTGGTCTGTCCCCCAGTACAGGATGCCGCCGTTGTTCGTCAAAGATCAATCTGGACTGACCGGTCGCAACGCCTTAATTCAGGTTCGGCCCCAGCCAGCGCTCGGCCTCCACCAGCGTCATGCCTTTGCGCTGGGCATAGTCTTCCACCTGATCGGGCTGGATCTGCGCCACTGCGAAGTACTTGCTCTCGGGGTGGGAGAAGTACCAGCCCGACACCGCCGCCCCCGGCCACATGGCGTAGGACTCGGTGAGCTGCATACCGATGGCCTGCTCTACATCAAGCAGCTCCCAGATGCTGCCCTTCTCGGTGTGCTCCGGGCAGGCCGGATAGCCCGGCGCCGGGCGTATGCCCTGATAGTTCTCGCGAATGAGCTCCTCGTTGCTGAGGGCCTCGTCCGGGGCATAACCCCAGTGCCGCTTGCGCACCTGCTCGTGCAGGTATTCGGCGAAGGCTTCGGCAAGACGGTCGCACACCGCCTGGATAAGGATGGCGTTGTAGTCGTCGTGATCCGCCTTGTAGGCTTGCGCTATGGCTTCCTCGCCGATGCCGCCGGTCACCGCGAAGGCGCCGATCCAGTCGGGCTTGCCGCTCTCCTTGGGGGCCACATAGTCCGCCAGACAGTAGTTGGGGAAGCCCTGCTTCTCGCTCTGCTGGCGCAGGTGGTGCAGCACCTTGATGACCTCGGTGCGGGACTCGTCCCTGTAGACCTCTATGCTGTCCCCCACCCCGTTGGCGGGGAACAGGCCTATGATGCCGGCGCAGCGCACGCTCTGATCTTTCTCCAGTTGGTCGAGCATGGCGTTGGCATCGGCAAACAGCTTGGTTGCCTCTTCGCCGATGATCTCGTCTTCCAGGATGCGCGGATACTTGCCCGCCAGCTCCCAGCTCAGGAAAAACGGCGTCCAGTCGATGTAGGGGCGCAGCACCGAGACGGGCACGTTCTCAAAGGTCTGCACACCCGGCTCGCGGGGTGCAGGGGGCTCATAGCCGACCCAGTCAAGCTGATGGCGGTTGGCGCGGGCGTGGGCCAGGGAGACCGGCTTGGAGCGAGGTTGCTTGCGGGCATGCTGATCCCGCGCTATCTCGTACTCCTTGTCGATGCGGGCGACGAAGGCGGGCTTGAGCTCGGGGTTCAGCAGGCTCTGGGCCACCCCGACGGCGCGCGACGCGTTGGACACATAGACCACGGGCTCGGAATAGTTCTGCTCTATCTTCACCGCGGTGTGCGCCTTGGAGGTGGTGGCACCGCCGATCAAGAGCGGCAACTTGAAACCCTGGCGCTCCATCTCTTTCGCCACGTGCACCATCTCGTCTAGGGACGGGGTGATCAGGCCGGACAGGCCTATGATGTCCGCCCCCACTTCCCGCGCCGTCTTGAGGATGGTCTCGCAGGAGACCATGACCCCGAGATCGACGATCTCGTAGTTGTTGCACTGCAGCACCACGCCGACGATGTTCTTGCCGATGTCGTGCACGTCCCCCTTGACGGTGGCCATCACTATTTTGCCGTTGCTGGAGCCGCCGGACTTCTCCGCCTCTATGTAGGGCTGCAGGTAGGCGACCGCCCGCTTCATCACTCGCGCCGACTTCACCACCTGGGGCAGGAACATCTTGCCGGCGCCGAACAGGTCACCCACCACGTTCATGCCGTCCATCAGCGGCCCTTCGATCACGTGCAGCGGCTTGTCGGCCCCGGCCCGCGCCTCCTCGGTGTCCTCCTCGATGAAGTCGGTGATGCCCTTGACCAGGGCATGCTCCAGCCGCTTGCCCACCGGCCAGCTGCGCCACTCCTGATCTCGGGGATCCTCGGCCTGGGCGCCGGCGCCGCGATACTTTTCGGCGATGGCCAGCAGATCCTCGGTGGCGCTGTCACTCAAGTTGAGCACCACGGCCTCGACCTTCGCCTTCAGCTCCGCCGGAATGTCTTCGTAGATGGCGAGCTGACCGGCGTTGACTATCCCCATGTCCATGCCGTTCTGGATAGCGTGGTAGAGGAAGACGGCGTGAATGGCTTCCCGTACCGGCTCGTTGCCGCGGAAGGAGAAGGAGACGTTGGAGACGCCGCCGGAAATCATGGCGTGGGGCAGATGGGTCTTGATGTCCTTCACCGCCTCGATGAAGTCCACCGCGTAGTTGTTGTGCTCGTCGATGCCGGTCGCCACCGCGAAGATGTTGGGATCGAAGATGATGTCTTCCGGCGGGAAGCCGACCCTGTCCACCAGGATCCGGTAGGCGCGCTGGCAGATCTCGAACTTGCGGGCACGGGTATCGGCCTGGCCCACCTCATCGAACGCCATCACGATGACGGCGGCGCCGTAGCGGCGCAGCAACTTGGCCTGCTCGATGAATTTATCCTCCCCCTCCTTCATGGAGATGGAGTTGACCACAGGCTTGCCCTGCACGCACTTGAGGCCCGCCTCCAGCACCTCCCACTTGGAGGAGTCGATCATCACGGGCACCCGGGCGATGTCGGGCTCGCCGGCGATGAGGTTCAAGAAGCGCACCATGGCCGCCTCGGCGTCCAGCATCCCCTCGTCCATGTTGATGTCGATGATCTGGGCGCCGCTCTCCACCTGCTGCTTGGCCACGTCCAGGGCCTCGTCGTAGAGCCCCTCCTTGATGAGGCGTTTGAACTTGGCCGAGCCGGTGACGTTGGTGCGCTCCCCCACGTTCACGAACATGGACTCAGAGGTGATGATGAGGGGCTCGAGGCCGGACAGCCGGCAGGCCACCGGCAGCTCGGGCAGGACGCGGGGCTTGATGCCCGCCACGGCGTCCGCCATGGCGCGAATATGGGTCGGGGTAGTGCCGCAGCAGCCCCCCACCAGGTTGAGAAAGCCGCTCTGGGCCCATTCGCGGATATGATCCGCCATCTCACCCGCGTCCAGATCGTACTCGCCGAAGGCATTGGGCAGACCGGCGTTGGGGTGGGCGCTGACGCAGGATTCGCTGATGCGGGACAACTCTTCCACGTACTGGCGCAACTCGTCCGGGCCCAGCGCACAGTTGAGACCGAACGAAATGGGTTTGACGTGGCGAAGCGAATGATAGAAGGCTTCCGTGGTCTGACCCGAGAGGGTGCGACCGGAAGCATCCGTGATGGTGCCGGAGATCATCACCGGCAGGCTGTAGCCCAGCTCTTCGAACACCAGATCCACCGCGAAGGCGGCGGCCTTGGCGTTGAGGGTGTCGAAGATGGTCTCGATCAGTATGAGGTCGGCGCCCCCCTCGATGAGGGCATGGGTCGATTCTGTGTAGGCGGCCACCAGCTGGTCATAGGTGACGTTGCGCTTGCCGGGATCGTTCACGTCCGGCGAGATGGAGGCGGTGCGGTTGGTGGGGCCCAGCACCCCTGCCACGAAGCGCGGCTTGTGGGGCTCTTTGGCCGTCCACTCGTCTGCCACGGCGCGGGCCAGACGGGCCGCCTCCCGGTTGATCTCGGCCGAGAACGCTTCCATCTCGTAGTCGGCCATGGCGATGCGAGTGGCGTTGAAGGTGTTGGTCTCGAGGATGTCGGCCCCGGCGGCACAGTATTGATCGTGGATCTCGCGGATCACCGCCGGCCGGGTCAGCACCAGCAGATCGTTGTTGCCCTTGATGTCGGTATGCCAGTCGGCAAACCGTTCACCGCGATAATCCGCCTCACCGAGCCTGTACCCCTGGATCATGGTGCCCATGGCACCGTCGATGATCAGGATCCGCTCCTTGAGACAGGCTTCCAGTTTCTTTGTTACGTCCGACTTCTTGCTCGACTCTATGCTCGACACCGCTTCTACCCCTTACATCCATGCAACTGCGTGAGGTCCATCCTAGCAGCAAAAAAATCAAATGGAAATCTAGCCGTCTATCTGTCCGAAATATCGAGCATATACTCACAAATAGGTAATGAGTAAGATGTGGCCCGAGAGTACCCTATGCCCGTCCTCAACGGGGATACGTGCTTGCTGTTTACTAAAGAGAAAAATAACTATGAGCGTCTACTACACACTCTGTTTCTTGGCAGCGTTGGCGATCTTCATCGCCTTTGCCAACCAGTATGTCGTGAAGATCCAGACCACCATCGCCATCACCGCAGGATCCATGCTGATCTCCGCCCTGATGGTGCTGTTTGGTAAGTTGGGTTGGTTCAATCTGGAACCTCTGGCCGTCGAGACCATGGAAAGCATCGACTTCCAGAACTTCCTGCTGAAGGGGATCCTGGGCTTCCTGCTGTTTGCCGGTGGTCTCGGCATCAATCTGAAGGCACTGCGCAGCCAGAAATGGGAGATCACCATTCTCTCCATCGCGGCGACCCTGCTCTCCACCTTCATCATCGGCTACGGCTTCTGGTTCATCGCCAAGCTGCTGGGCTGGGAACTGCCGCTGGTCTATTGCATGCTGTTCGGTGCCCTGATCTCCCCCACCGACCCCATTGCCGTGCTCGCCATCGTCAAGAAGATGAAGGCGCCTCCCCAGATCGCTATCCAGATCGAAGGGGAGTCCCTGTTCAACGACGGGGTCGGCCTGGTGATCTTCGCCACCGTCTTCGCCGTGGCCTTTGGCGGCGTCGAGCCCACCTTTGGCAGCGTGGCCGGCCTGTTCCTGCATGAAGCCCTCGGCGGCATCCTGTTCGGCGCCGTGCTGGGCCTCATTGCCCACGTGATGATCAGCGCCACCGACGACGGCTCCCTGGAGCTGCTGCTGACGCTGTGCATCCCGACCGCGGGCTTCGCCTTTGCCAACATGATCGGCGTCTCCGGTGCCCTGGCCATGGTGGTCACCGGCATCATGATAGGCAACTGGACCCGCCAGTCCGGCTTCTCCGAACAGAGCCGCCACCACCTGGATCACTTCTGGGAGTTGATGGATCAGTTCCTCAACGCCCTGCTGTTCCTGCTGATCGGCCTGGCGCTGGTGCTGCTGGATCTGGCCTGGCAAGACTGGATCCTGCTGGTCATCGCGGTGCCGCTCTGCCTCGCCGCCCGCTTCATCAGCGTCTCCCTGCCCTATGTGGCCTTCCGCAAGTTCCGCAGCTACAACCGCTTCTCGGTGCGCATCCTCACCTGGGGCGGCCTGCGTGGCGGTCTGGCCATGGCCATGGCGCTGGCGCTGCCCTCCGGGGTCATGGTGCTGCCAGAGCAGGGCGTCGATCTGCGGGAGGTGATCCTGGTGATGACCTACTCGGTGGTGATGTTCTCCATCGTGGTGCAAGGCATGACCATCACCCCCATGATCACCGCCGCCAAGAAGGCCAGCGGCGACTACTGAGTCAGCCGCAGGCAGTCACTGGCAAAGGCAGAAGGGCTCCCTCGGGAGCCCTTCTCGTTGGCGGTCTGGCAATGGAAGATGCGGCATCGTCGCGACATCGCACAATTAGTGTTTGCTTTTTATTCATTTCGAAGAGAGAATGCGCACCGGCTAGTTAATCAGCCCAGTTTATGTTCGCAATGCTTCAACGTTAGATGAATCCTGCCAGTACCCACATAACCTTCCTCTGATTTACTCGCCTTGAGAACCGTCAGGCTGTCTGCCTGCGTTGCCCGGCTCTCACGGTGCAGACCCGATCTGCCCACCCAATTTGAACTATGCATCCGCATATTCCTTGATAGTGCAGACGCCCTTATGGGGCTGGGTATTCCTGCGCGGATCTGACCGCGCCCATTGACCTACATTTGCAAATACAAGGAGCAATTATTTAATTTATATAGAGAAATACCATGATGAAAGCCGTACAAACACACAAACCCCTGCGTCGCAGCAAACCCATCAACCTGCCCGTGCAAGAGCATGACTATGATGCGTTTCTGATCCAGTTCAGCACCCGCTCCAGCGGTGGCTTCGCCATCTCCTGTGATGGCATCCCTGGCGAGTTCTCCATCGAAGAACTCAACTGATCCTGCCCACCGGCAGCACCCGATGCAGACAGGCCGCAACTCACGGCGGCCCCCTTGTCTCCCTCGCCTTCAGCCTTGTGATCCCCTCTTCTGATTGACGGCCCTGCCATCCCTCAGACAGTGCAGGCCTGGGTATCGGCCGCTTCCAGCAACAGGCACTCGTCGGCATCCTCGCTCAGCCTGACCAGACGGCTGCGCACCAGACCCAGCTTGCCCAGCAGCGCCACAGATCGCTCGTTGCCCGGGGTGACAATGGCGATGACCCGCTCGATGCCGAGCCGCTCCCGCCCATCCTTGATCGCCGCCTGCGCCGCCTCTATGCCATAGCCCTGACCACGCCAGGCGGGCAGGAAGGCGTAGCCGATGTCTTCGCACGGCAGGGTGTCGCGCTTGATGAGCCCGCAGATGCCCAACTTGGCCTCGTCTTCCCGTCGCATCACCAGATAGAGACCGTGCCCGTGCTGGGCATAGCTGACCGCCGGCCCCTGCTGGATGTAGTTTTCGGCGTCGTCCAGGGTGCGGATCCCGCGATCGCCGATGTAGCGATGGAAATCGGGGTCGTTGAGCAGTTCGAGAATGAAGGGGGCATCGTCGGTATTGAGCTCGCGCAGGATGAGGCGCTCGGAGAAGATCATGGCAAAGGGCTCGTGTGATGAGAACAACAGCCATCAAGACTGCCCCCACAGCCGGCGCTTGGCAAGATCCCCGGCCAAAAGGAGGCCATCATGGACCTCAAACCGGCGACCACAGCCCCCGGCAGCCGACATTTAGTCCCTGCCACATGAGTCGCACGGCGGTTCCGGCTATACTGCCCGCCCTATCCCAATCCACAGTACAACAAACAGGAGATCCCCCATGACGGACACCACCGAATTCTTTGACGAACAGACACTGCTGGAGATGGTGGACAACCAGCTCGCCGACGGCCATCCCCTGCAGGTGAAAGCCACCCTGATGCGGCTGGTGATGAAGGGCACCCCGCGGGACGAGGCGCTGCAATACATCGCCTGTGCCCTCGGTGCCGAGCTGATGGCCATGGAGGCCGAACAGGGCCCCTTCAACCTGACCCGCTACGCCGAGTTCCTCGACTGCCTGCCCGAGATGCCCTGGGCCGAATAACCCCCCCTCATCAGGCGGGCCGCGCCAGCAGCCATTATCATTATTGCCACCACCAATGACGGGAGTATGGGGCTATGCGCTGGCAAGATCGCCGTGAGAGCAGCAACGTGGAAGACAGGCGCCAACAGGGCAGTGGCAGCGGGGGCGGCGGCCTGCCCCTCGGCGGCAAGGGCCGCCTCATCCTGATTGTCGTGGTCATGGTGGCGGGTTACTACGGCGTGGACTTGAGCCCATTGCTCGACGAGCCGGCCCAGCAGAGCCAGGCGCCGCGCCAGAATGTGTCTCAGCTGGCCAGCGATCCCCTGGCCAGATTCACCTCTGTGATGCTCGCCTCCACCGAAGACACCTGGGGCGAGATCTTCTCCCGAAGCGGCAACCAGTATCAGCCCCCCAGGCTGGTGCTCTATCGCGGAGCCACCCAGACCGGCTGCGGTCAGGGCCAGTCGGTCATGGGTCCCTTCTATTGCCCCGCAGACAGCACAGTCTACATCGATCTCTCCTTCTATCAGGACATGCGCGACAAGCTCGGGGCCGATGGCGACTTCGCCCAGGGCTATGTGGTCGCCCACGAGGTGGGCCACCACGTGCAGTACCTGCTCGGCATCTCGACCAAGGTGCGCCAGCAACAACAGGGGCTGAGCCAGGCCGCGCAGAACAAGCTGTCGGTCAAACTCGAATTGCAGGCCGACTGTTTCGCCGGGGTCTGGGGTCACCATATGGAGAAGGAGCAGGTGCTGGAGCACGGCGATCTGGAAGAGGCCCTCAACGCCGCCCAGGCCATAGGTGACGACCGCCTGCAGCAGAGGGGTCAGGGCCGGGTGGTGCCCGACAGCTTCACCCACGGCAGCTCGGCCCAGCGCCTCGCCTGGTTCAAGCGGGGCTTTGACAGCGGCAAGCCCGCCAGCTGCGACACCTTCGCCGCCCGCTGAGCCGGACCAGACGACAAGGCCGGATCCCCAGGGATCCGGCCTTGTCGCATCCAGCAAACGGGAGATGAGCCTGCCGCCGTCAGGGGGCCTCATCCGGCAGCAGATCGGTAAAGACGAAGCCATCCCGCACCACTGTCTCCCCCACCCGGATCGCCAGGGGCCGTAGGAACATGGGGCCATCAAAGGCCAGGGTGTGGAACTCGCCGTTCTCACCGCACGGATCCACCCCGTCCGGCAGCGCCGCCAGCAACACCTCGTCGAACTCGTGCCCCCCCAGGCTCATATCCAGCTTCTTGGGGTCGAGCGTGCTGATCCTGGCCCTCAAGCCGGCGGCCATCATCTCCTGCGCCAGCTCGCTCGTGTCGCTACCCCAGAGCGGGAACAGGGGCGCTATGCCGGTGCCCGCCAGCTGTTTCTCTCTATAGGCGCGCACATCTTCGAGGAAGAGATCCCCGAATGCCATGTGGCGGATCCCTATGGCCAGCACCTCGGCGATGAAGCCGGTCATGATCCGGCCATACTCTTCGTTGCTGCAGGGCCAGGGCAGATCGATGCAGTGCAGTGGCAGCCCCACGCACGCAGCCTGCTCCGTCAGCAACTGCTTGCGCACCCCGTGCATGGCCACCCGCTCGAACGCCTGATTCAGGGTGGTGAACAGCCCCACCACCTCGATCGCCGGATCCTGGCGCAAGCGATGCAGGGCCCAGGCGCTGTCTTTTCCGCTGCTCCAGGAGAGCAGTACCTTTTTCTTCGTCATGACCTCTCCAATCCCTTGCCGCAAGGTGCTGCAAGACAGTGTTGCGAATTGTGCGATTTACATCGAGGGACACAAAAGCATACCCTCGTGGGTGAGCGTATCCCCGCAGAACGTGGGGGAGAATAACTAAAAAAACGATGGGAAACATAAGGATATGACCACAGTCAGCACACATTATGACCACAATCGCCCCCTCAACCGACAGGATTACAAGACCCTGAGCCTGGCGGCGCTGGGCGGCGCCCTCGAATTCTACGACTTCATCATCTTCGTCTTCTTCGCCGTGGTGATAGGCGAGCTCTTCTTCCCGGCGGACATTCCCGAGTGGCTGCGCCAGTTCCAGACCTTCGGCATCTTCGCCGCCGGTTACCTGGCCCGCCCGCTGGGCGGCATCATCATGGCTCACTTCGGCGATCTCATCGGCCGTAAGCGGATGTTCACCCTCAGCATCATACTGATGGCGCTGCCGACCCTGCTGATCGGCCTGCTGCCCACCTATGCCACCCTCGGCATTGCCGCCCCGCTGTTGCTGTTGCTGCTGCGGATCCTGCAAGGGGCCGCCATCGGGGGCGAAGTCCCGGGGGCCTGGGTCTTCGTGGCCGAACACGTACCCGCCCGCCGGGTCGGCGTCGCCTGCGGCACCCTCACGGCAGGGCTGACCGCCGGCATACTGCTCGGCTCCCTGGTGGCCACCGCCATCAACCGCGGCATGAGCCCGATCGAGGTGAGCGAGTGGGGCTGGCGTCTGGCCTTCGTGCTCGGCGGTGTGTTCGGCATCGTCGCCATGTACCTGCGCCGCTGGCTGCACGAGACCCCGGTCTTCGCCGAGATGCAGGCGAACAAGGCCCTGGCCGAGGAGCTGCCCCTGAAGACTGTGCTCCGTGAACACAAGGGCAGCGTCATCGTCTCCATGCTGCTGACCTGGCTGCTCTCAGCCGGCATCGTCGTGGTGATCCTGATGACCCCGACCTATCTGCAGAAAGTGCATGGCATCAGCCCCGCCGATGCCCTGACCGCCAACTCCCTGGCCATAGTGGCCCTCACCCTGGGCTGCATCTTCTACGGTCGCCTGATAGACAGCCTCGGCAGCGGCCCCACCTTCGTCCTGGGTTCCCTGCTGCTGGCCGGAGCCACCTATGCCTTCTACCACGGCCTGGCGGCGGGTATGGATCAGCTGATACCGCTCTACATGCTGGCGGGCTTTGCGGTGGGGATCGTTGGCGCCGTGCCCTATGTCATGGTCAACGCCTTCCCGCCCGTGGTGCGCTTCTCCGGGCTGTCGTTCTCCTACAACGTGGCCTACGCCATCTTCGGCGGGCTCACTCCCATGCTGGTCACCCTCTGGATGAAGAACGACGTGCTGGCACCCTCCCACTATGTGGTCAGTCTGGCCGGTCTCGGCTTCGTACTGGGCCTCTGGCTCTGGCTGCGCCAGCGCACTCGGCGTCAGGTCACGCCACAAACCGCCTGATCAATACGGACCCCGGACTGTCGGGGCCCGCTTGTTCCGGCTATATTCAGCCGGGCTCCCGTAGAGTTGCCCCCCCTTAAGGCCAGACCCGCGTCTGGCCCTGTTGTTTGCCAACCACCCCGAGGTGCAAGATGTTTTTCCAGGTCGTATTCATCGCCTTGCTCGCGCTGCTTCCCATGGTCAATCCCCCCACCACGGCGACCCTGCTGCTGGGATTGAGCAAGGGCATGTCCCGTGAGCACATACGCCGTCAGATCAATCTGGCCGCCATCTATCTGTTCGCCACCCTCTGCGTCAGCTTCTTCATCGGATCCTCCATCCTGGATCTGTTCGGGATCTCCATTCCCGGCCTGCGGCTGGCCGGTGGCCTCATCATCGCCTTCATCGGTTTTCGCATGCTGTTCCCGGCCCCCAGCCAGGCCGCCGGGGTCGACATCAACCAGAGCATCGCCTTCGTGCCACTCACCATGCCCAGCATGTGCGGGCCGGGCACCATGGCCCTGGTGATCAGCGGCGCCGCCCAGATTGCCGAGCTGCCCGACGAGTACAACCGTTTCGTCATCTATGCCGCCATGGTGACCGCCTTCGCCCTGATGAGCCTGCTCAGCTGGGGCGTGCTCAAGCTGGCGGATCCGGTCTGCAAGATCCTCGGCGCGACCGGCATCGACGCCATGACCCGCATCATGGGCTTCCTGCTGGTGTGCATGGGCATGCAGTTCTGCATCAACGGCATCAAGGAGGTGGCGCAGGATCCCGTGTTCCACGGCGCAACTACGGTGCAGACGGCCCCTGCGCAGTCACACCCCTCCGCCGCCCTCGATCACCTGCCGGCCCCGCACCAGCCCTGACTGAAAACGGTGTCATCTCGGCTCGGGAATCGTCACCGAAGTTGCGCCTGATCATGTTGTCCATGCACGGATGGGTTAGTCTGTTTTTTGTACAGGCAGGGTTCAGAGGGCCGCGGCTAACGTGACCGATGCAGACCCAATCACTTGAGGAGACATGCAAATGGAAGAGATGCTGACCGAGATTGGAAGCTACAGCCTGTTTCATGAATATCTGAACGTAGTCGGGGCCGCCAGCCCAGCCCTGACCCGGATCAAGAGCAGATGGGAATACAAGCGAAGCGATCGGCTGGTCGCCCAGATCAGGATAGATCCGCAAGGCCACGCGCGATTCTATATCGATGCCCGTGCCATATCGGTCAACTGATCCCCATCAACCCCCTCACCCGCCCCGGTCCACTGACCGGGGTTTTTTATTGGTGCGCCCCAAAGAAAACAAAACCCCGGCGGTGGGCCGGGGTTTGATTGCGTAGGGTCATGCCGCTGCGCGGCCAAGCCAACCTAGGAAGTGCCGCCCACGGTGAGCTGATCCAGCTTGAGAGTGGGCTGACCGACGCCGACCGGCACGCTCTGCCCCTCCTTGCCGCAGACACCCACCCCGCGATCCAGCGCGAGATCGCTACCCACCATGGAGACCTGACTCATGGCCTCGGGGCCGTTGCCGATGAGCGTGGCACCCTTGATGGGGGCAGTGATCCTGCCATCCTCGATGAGGTAGGCCTCGGAGGCGGAGAAGACGAACTTGCCGGAGGTGATGTCCACCTGACCGCCGCCGAAGTTGGGGGCATAGATGCCCTTCTTCACCGAGGCGATGATCTCCGCCGGATCGTGCTGGCCCGCCAGCATGTAAGTGTTGGTCATGCGCGGCATCGGCAGGGCGGCGTAGGATTCGCGCCGGCCGTTGCCGGTGAGCGGCACGCCCATCAGGCGGGCGTTCTGCTTGTCCTGAAGGTAGCCCTTGAGGATGCCGTTCTCGATCAGTACGTTGTAGCCCCCCGGCGTCCCCTCGTCGTCGATGGAGACGGAGCCGCGCCGACCCAACAGGGTGCCGTCATCGACGATGGTGCAGTGTTTGGAGGCGACCTGCTCGCCGATGCGACCGGCGAAGGCGGACGATCCCTTGCGGTTGAAGTCCCCCTCCAGCCCGTGACCCACCGCCTCGTGCAGCAGCACGCCGGGCCAGCCGGCACCCAGCACCACCGGCATGGTGCCGGCCGGCGCGTCTATGGCCTCGAGGTTCACCAGCGCCTGGCGCACCGCTTCGCGCACATAGCCAAACGCCCGGCTTTCCAGTCCGTCCAGCTCCAGGAAATAGTCGTAGCCGAAGCGACCACCACCACCGGCGCTACCGCGCTCCCGGCGATCGCCCTTCTCGGCGATGACGGTCACCGAGAGGCGCACCAAGGGGCGCACGTCGGCGGCCAGGGTGCCATCGGTAGCGGCCACCAGGATCTCTTCATAGACGCCACTGATGGAGGCCATCACCTGATTGATGGCGGGATCCAGGCTGCGGGCAAACTTGTCCATCTGCTCCAGCAGGGCGATCTTCTGCTGCTTGTCGAGGGTCTGCAGCGGATCCATGGCCGGATAGAGCAGGTTCGCTTCGGTTCTGGCCCAGGCCTTCACCTTGCCCTGGGCCCCGGCGGCGGCGATGCCGCGGGCGGCGGTCACCGACTGTTGCAGCGCCAGCAGGCTCAGCTCGTCCGAGTAGGCGAAGCCGGTCTTCTCGCCGCTGACGGCGCGCACCCCCACACCCTGATCGATGTTGTAGCTGCCATCCTTGACGATGCCGTCCTCCAGCATCCAGGACTCGTGCCAGCTGCGCTGGAAATAGAGATCGCCGAACTCCACCTGATGGCTCATCAGGCTGCCGAGCAGCTGCTGCAGCCGCCCTTCGTCGAGATCGTTCGGGGCCAACAATGAGGCACTAACCTGGCTCAATAGACTCAATCTTTCTCTCCACTCTCGCTGTGAGAAGTCGTAACGGTTAATTCATCCGGTGTGGGTTCGTCGGGTGCAATCAGCGGAGCTCATGGCCCCCGGCGCCAATCAATGCCACGGCATCACAACAGCCGGGCATGTTGCAGCACCGGCATGGTGCGTTTCAATTCGTCAACCAGCCCGGGCTCCATCTTCACTAGTACGGTGGCTGGGCCCGAATCCTGGCAGGCCAGCACCCGGCCCCAGGGATCGATCACCATGCTGTGGCCCCAGGTCTGGCGCCCCGTCTCGTGGGTACCCCCCTGATTGGCGGCCACCACATAGCACTGGTTCTCGATGGCGCGAGCCCGCAAGAGCGGCTCCCAGTGCGCCTCACCGGTCACGGCGGTGAAGGCGGCAGGCACCAGCAGCACGCGGGCACCGGCCCGGGCCAGCCGGCGATAGAGCTCGGGGAAGCGCAGATCATAACAGATAGAGAGGCCGAGGGGACCAAAGGGGGAGTCCAGCACCACGCACTCCTGGCCGGGGCTGAAGGTCTCGGACTCCCGGTAGCGGCCGTGGTTGTCGGCCACGTCCACGTCGAACAGGTGGATCTTGTGGTAGTGGCCTTTGAGCTCGCCGCTGGGATCGAACACCAGCGAGCTGGTGTGGATATGGTCGGAACCGGCGATGGTGGTGGGCATGGCCCCAGCCACCAGCCAGATCCCGTGCTCCCGCGCCCAGGCGGCCAGCTGGGTCTGGATAGGGCCCTCACCCAGGGCCTCTGCGCCATCCAGATAGCCCTGGCGCTCGCCAAACAGGGCGAAATTCTCCGGCAGCAGCACCAGCAAGGGGCGCTCCTTGGGCAGGGCCGCCAGCTCGGCGGCAATCTGTGCCCGGTTATCCTGCCAGTGACGGCCCGAGATCAACTGTATGGCGGCTAGCCACATGACGCGCTCCTTGTGATTGGGCAAGCCGCCGGACTCTGCATCCTCGGCTTGCGGGGGCATCCCAGCACTATGAGGGGTTCGGGCCCGGGACGAAAGGATTTTGGCACCGGATGCCGCTCCTCAGCGCCGGGCAGGTTCGCCGGGCTTGGGGGTCAGCAGGAAGGGGGTGACCTCCTCGGCGGGCAGGTTCGGCGCCACCGCATCCACCGCCTGCTTCTGCTGCTGGTTGAGCTTGATGCGGGCGCGATCCCGGCCGGCCTCGATCAGCTTGGGATCGTCCAGTGGGCCCGAGACCCGGAAGTCGATGCGGGTCACCACATCCACCACGGGCTCCAGCAGCTTGGAGAGGGCCAGCACATAGAGCCCGGTGATCGGAGTCAGGGAGAAGGCCGCCACCACCGGCAGGGTGCCGCCCAGGTTCGGGGAGAAGCTCAGATCGTAATCGAGATGCCAGCGCACCAGATCGGCGACGCCCTCGCCACGCAGGTTGCCCGCCGCCCCCTTCATGTAGAAGTCGTTGTTCTCCACCACCCCCTGCTTGATCCTGGCGGAGGCGGACATGGACTCGAAGTAGAAGCCCTTGTCGAACACGTCGCGAAAATCGAGGCGCAGCTTGCGCATCAGGGAGTCGAGGCTCAGCAGGGAGAGCAGGCGCGCCCCCTTGTCGTTGACCTCCCGCAGGGTGCCCCCCTCAAGCTGGTGATCGGCACTGCCTGCCAGGGTCGGCAAGTCCAGCCGGTAGGGCACGTCACGCCAGCTCAGATCCAGCGCCAGCTTGCCCGGCGCGTCGCCGATGGGCGAGGTGAAGCCGAGTCGCTTGAGCAGCAGTTCGCTGTTCTGGGTGCTGAGGTGGGCACGGACCCGGGTCTGCATCTGGCCGGGCTGCGCCAGCCACTCGGCGCTCCCGCTCAGGGTGCTGCCGGCCAGCCGCATCTCCAGCCCCTTGAGATCGAGCCGGTTGGCGCCGGGTACCAGTTCGCCTTTCAGCTCCCCGAGGGGCAACTCCCCGAAGCGACAATCCACGCAGCTGAAGGTGAGCCAGGGGATGGCATCCATGATGGCCTTGTCCTGACGGGCATCGGGCTCGGGGCTGAGATCGGATCCCTTGCCTGACCAGTGAATACGAGCGAACTTGGCGTCGATGGGCTGCCTGCCCGTCACGGGAATGCGCACCACCCCCATCACCTCGGGGCTGTCGATCATCACCTCGGTGGCCAGGTTCACCGGCCCCACGGTGAAGTACACCGCCTTGAGGTTGGCGCTGCCGATATCGGCCCGGGCGAGCAGACCATCGACCCCCCACTCCTGGGGCAGGAAGGCGGGGCCGACCACCGCGTTGCCGCTGGTCTGCGTCCCCTTGCCCGGCAACCAGCGCGTGAGCCGCGCCAGCCAGCCGGCCACGTCGGCCTGGGGCTGATTGATAGCGAGCAGCATGGGCTTGTCTTGCAGCACCCGGGCCCCGGGCTGGCCGACGTTGACCCGCACCCGGCTGAGGTAGGGAGCTCCCTCGCCGTACACCAGCCGGCTCTGCATATCCACATCGGCCCCCAGCACAGCGCGAATGTCGGCACTGCCGTCGCGGCCCCGTGCCGTGACTTTGAGGGGGAGCCGGCTCTCGGGCGCCTTGGTCAGTGGCACCGGCAGATCCAGCCCCATCCCCTGCAGGTTGGAGTCCAGCGCCAGCTGGAAGCTGAAGGCATTGTTCTCGGGCAGGGTCAGCCCCAGGGTCCCCGTCCAGTTGCTGCGCCCCTTGAGCATTTCGAGGGCGGGAATGTCCTGGCGCTGGCGGCGGCTGTCCCAGAGTCCCTTGAACTTGAGATCCGCCTGATAGCCGTGGGACAACTGTTTGCCCCGGTAATCCAGGGTCAGCGGCTGGTTCCACAGGCTGGCCTTGAGGTTGCTGAAGTGCGTGTGCTCGTTGTCGTATTCGAGTCGTCCCTGCACCTTCTCCAGGGGCAGATCCAGGGTGGCGATCCTGACACTGTTGTCATGGAAGCTCGCCTCCCCGCTGGCCTTGACCTCGCCCTTGCCATCCAGCGGTATGTCGAGCTTGACCGTGCCCTCCATGGGACCACGGATCTCGATCTCCCGCAGCGCCTGACCCACCGAGCCCGCGAGGGGAGAATCCTGCAGGTAACCGCTGATGGCCTGCCCCTCCCCCTGGACCCTGGCATCCACATAGAGGTGCGCCCCGGGGGAGAGATCCGGGATCCAGGCATGCACAGCGTCGGATCTGGCCTTGCCGAGGCGAGTGGCGCTGCTGCGCATGTCCAGACCCGCGTTCTGGAACAAGAGATCGATCTGCAGGTCGGTAAGGGGTTGCCAACCGGGGAAGAACTCGTAGGTGGCCTGCTCCAGCGGCACGGCGACCTGGAAGATCCCCTTGCCGTTGTCGTAAGGGAAGTCCCGGAACTCGCCATACCAGAGCAGGTCAGCCCCCTTGGCCTTGCCCCCCTTGATGGCACCGCTCAGGTAGTCAACCAGACCGTCGCTCATCACGGCCAGCGGATAATAGCGATCCGCATGGGCCGCATTCTTCACATTGATGCGGCCGGTCAGGGCGAGGAAGGGATGTTCGAACAGCTCGAGGCGGAAACGACTGGCGAGGTTCAAATCCTCGTTATCCAGCGCAATGTCCTGGCCGTAGAGCACCCAGCCTTGCGTCTCGCGCCACCAGTCGAGGCGCGCAAAGAGGCTGTCCACCGGGATCGGCACCTTGAAGTGACGGGCGGGATCCACCTTGCCCTTGCCCAGGGTCAGGCGGGCGCTGCCCCCGGCCGGGGTCAGCCAGAAGTCACCGTCCAGCTTCTGCAGGCCGGGCACATCGTGCCAGGCCTTGGTCTCGAAGCCCCTGAGCTGCCCGCTCAGGGAGAGCCCCTGCCAGTCGCCATCGGCCTGCAGCACCAGCTCCTGCAACTTGCCCTTGGGCTGGGTATGTTTGAGGGTCTTGGTCAACTCGGGATAGAGGCCGGACACCAGCTGGCTCAGGTTGGCGACCTGGTCGAGATCGATGGCGGGCACATAGCCCTGGA
Organism: Aeromonas sp. sif0611; assembly: GCF_019218845.1. Lineage (NCBI taxonomy): Bacteria > Pseudomonadati > Pseudomonadota > Gammaproteobacteria > Aeromonadales > Aeromonadaceae > Aeromonas > Aeromonas sp. sif0611. The sequence continues at coordinate 70,267 of NZ_JAHUWU010000009.1, forward strand.
TGCGGGAGCCGACCCGCTCTAGCTGCAACCGGCTCTGCAGCCAGGTCGCCCCGTCGAGCTTGAAGGTCACGTCGTGGCTGGCGAGCTGCCACTCCTCACCGTCGCGCCGCAGCTGGATCTTGCCGCCTCGCAGATCGAGCCGGTGCGGCTCACCCTTGACCTCGTCCTTCCAGATCAGGTGGTTGTTGCCAAAGGCCAGCAGGGAGTTGCCGAGCCTTCCCCCCTCGAACTCGCTCCACAGCTGGAAGTCGAGCTGCCCGGTCACCCTGGGTTCGCCGGCGTGGATCCGCGCCAGCATGGGACTGATGTCCAGCTCGCTGGCACCCAGGTAGAGCTGGCCCTTGAGCTTGTCGAGGCGCACTTGGGGGGCATCCACGTCGATGATGAGATCCAGGGTGCTCTCGCCCACCCCGTTAATCAGGTAGGCCTTGCCCACCCCCTGATGGCGCTTGCCGCGATTCTGCCAACGCAACTGGGCGATGTTGAGGGCACGCACCTCCCCCAGTGCCGTGGTGATGCTCAGTCGGCTGTCGTGAATGTCGAAGGTGGAGAGCTGGGTCAGCAGGAAGCGCAGCAGGGCCGCCTGCTGGCTGGGATTCTTGTCATTTTCCGGTGCCGCCGGCTGTGCCAGATCCAGCGCGATGTCGCCGTCGCTCAGCAACAACTGGCCGAACACCGGCTTCCAGTCGTTGAGGGAGCGCCAGAAGTCGAGGTGAGCCCACACCTTGCCGAGGCGCAGGGAAAAACGCCCCGAATCGGGGGCGATGGCGAGCTCTTGCAGCTCGAGGGCCGGGCCGCGCCGGGTCCAGCTCAACCCGACGTGCTCGACGCTCACCTCCAGCTGGTTGTCCCCCAGCAGGGTCGCTATCACGGCCTGCCGGTGCTGGTTGAGCAGGGGACCGCCAAGCCGTACCACGCTGACCAGGATGGCCAGCAGCACGAAGAGGACTCCGAGGGCCAACCAGCCCCGACTCAGCCAGCGATAGATCAATTACATCATCACCACATCGAATTGTTCCTGCCCACAGAGCGGCTCCGTCACCACCCTGACCTGCTTGCCGATGAAGACTTCCAGCTCCGCCAGACTGTGGGACTCCTCCCCTCGCAGGTAATCGGCCACCGAAGGCGCCGCATAGACGGTGAACTGATCCGCGTCGTAGGCACGGTTGACCCGGATGATCTCCCGCAGGATCTCGAAACAGACCGACTCCACCGTCTTGACCCGGCCGCGCCCCTTGCACTCGGGGCACTCGGAGCAGAGCACGTGCTCCAGGCTCTCCCTGGTGCGCTTGCGGGTCATCTCCACCAGGCCGAGCTGGGAGAAGCCATTGACGTTGGTCTTGGCCCTGTCTTTCGCCAGCGCCAGCTCCAGGCTGTGCAGCACCCGACGGCGGTGATCCTCGGACTGCATGTCGATGAAGTCGATGATGATGATGCCGCCCAGGTTGCGCAGCCGCAGGTGGCGAGCGATGGCGGCGGTGGCCTCGACGTTGGTGTTGAAGATGGTCTCTTCCAGGTTGCGATGGCCCACGAAGGCACCTGTGTTGATGTCCACCGTGGTCATGGCTTCGGTCTGGTCGATGATGAGGTAACCGCCGGATTTCAGCTCCACCTTGCGCTCAAGGGCACGCTGGATCTCGTTCTCCACATCGTAGAGATCGAAGATCGGCGACTCGCCGGAGTAGTACTCCAGCTTGCTGGCCAGCTCGGGCACATACTCGCCGGTGAAGTGCGAAAGCAGCTCGAAGCTCTGGCGGGAATCGACCCGGATCTTGTCGAGCTCGGCGCCGACAAAGTCGCGCACCACCCGGAAGGCCAGGCTGGGATCCTCGTAGAGGATCTTGCAGGGGGGGTACTTCTGCTTGCGCTCCAGGATCTTGCGCCACAGGCGCTTCAAGAAGGCGGCATCCTGCTCCAGCTCCTGCTCTCCCACCCCTTCGGCAGCGGTACGGATGATGTAGCCACCCAGCTCGTCCACATAGCCCGCCACGGTGCGCTTGAGGCGCTCGCGCTCCGCTTCGGACTCGATGCGCTGGGAGACGCCGACGTGAGCACTGCCCGGCATGAAGACCAGGTAGCGGGACGGCAGGGTGATGTCGGTGGTGAGGCGGGCGCCCTTGGTGCCGAGTGGATCTTTCACCACCTGCACCATGATGTCCTGGCCCTGGCGCACCAGCTCGGCGATGTTGCCCGCCTGGAACTGCTCCTTCTCCTTGATCGCCACGCACTCGGTGTGGGGCACTATGTCGGAGGCGTGCAGGAAGGCGGCCTTGTCCATGCCGATGTCGACGAAGGCGGCCTGCATGCCGGGCAACACCCGGCTGATCTTGCCCTTGTAGATGTTGCCCACGATGCCGCGCTTGGCCTGACGTTCTACATGCACTTCCTGCAGCAGCCCGTTCTCGACCAGGGCGACCCGGGTCTCTGAGGGGGTGACGTTCACCAGCAGTTCTACTGACATAAGTTACCTTGCCTTTCTAGTTTTGAATTCTGGCACGACGAACAACGGGTAACTCAGCAGCGAACTGCTGACGAGGGGATTACCGAGTCTGCTCGAGGTGCTGCTTGATCAACAGATCCGTCTCCAGCAGGGGCAGGCCGACCACGGCGCTGTAGCTCCCCTCAATGCGGCTGACGAACTTGCCGGCTATTCCCTGGATGGCATAGGCACCGGCCTTGTCACAGGGTTCACCGGTGCGCCAGTAGGCCTCGATCTCGGCCTCGTCCAGCTTGCGGAATGCCACATTGGTGGTCACCAACCGCACATCGCAGCGATCCGGGGTAGCCAGTGCCACCGCCGTCATCACCTGATGGACCTTGCCGGAGAGCGCTTCCAGCATGTCTTTGGCATCGAGCAGGTCGGAGGGTTTCTCCAGCACCCTGTCTCCCAGCACCACTATGGTGTCGGCCCCCAGCACCGGCAATGCGGTCGGGGCCGCGGCCACACCGGCCATCGCCTTGTCACGGGCCAGCCGGCAGACATAATCCTGGGGCTTTTCGCCCGCGTCCCGCTGCTCGGGCACATCCAGCCTGAGCACCTCGAAGCGGTAGCCCAGCTGGGTCAGCAGTTCATGCCGGCGGGGTGAGCCCGAGGCGAGATAGAGTTGCAGTTCGTTGTGCTTGTTCATATTCACTCAATGAGGCGAGACGCAGTTACAATCCGTTGTTTTTGCTCATGTTCACTTGATATTGAAGCGACGGCGTACCTTGCGCAAGACCATAAAAATCCAGGGCCATATTAACATCGTCGTCAACGTCGACCAAAAATAGGCCAGATTGAGACTGGCACGGCTGAACAGGTGCTCGGCCCAGAACACGGTGATCTTGCCCACCAGGGAGAGCAGACCGATGATCAACGCCTGCTGCCAGAGGGAGAAGTTGCGGATCTTCTGGAACTGGAAGGCCGCCAGATAGGTAGTGATGGCCATGGCCATGGCCCTCACGCCGAGCGTGCTGCCGAGCAGCACATCCAGCAGCAGGCCAGCCACCCAGGCGGTGCCGACGTTGGCCCGATGCGGCAGCGCCAGCGCCCAATAGATGAGCACCATGGCAAGCCAGTCCGGCCGGAAGGGTTCGAATTGAAAGGGAAGCGGCAGGATCGAGAGACACAGGGCCAGCAGGATCGAGATCCAGATCCAGATCCTGCCGCTGGCGGGTTGCAGCATCAGCGCGTCGCCTCCGCCGCCGAGGTGGCCGTCGCCGCAGAGGGCGCCGCCGCCGGCGTCATGGCCTCGTCGTCATGCACTTCCGGCTTCTTGTCGGTCCACAGCAGCAGCAGGTAACGCAACCTGTCCAGCGCCACCAGCGGCTTGGCCTCGATCTGGGCGAAGGGCTTGCCCTCCACGTAATCGGATCGAGTCACGGTCGCCACCGGATAGCCTTCCGGGAAGCGGCCGCCGAGGCCCGAGGTGACCAGCAGATCGCCAACCTGGACGTCGGTGTTGCGCGGCAGGTTGCGCAGCTCCAGCTTGTCCAGCTCGCCGCTGCCGGAGGCGATGGCGCGCAGATCGTTGCGCAGCACCCGCACCGGGATGCCGTGGCTGGAGTCGGTGATGAGCAGGACTCGGCTGGTGGTGGAACCCACGTGCAGCACCTGGCCGACCACCCCCTGATCGTTGATCACCGGCTGGCCGTTATAGACGCCATCCAGCGCCCCCTTGTTGATCAGCACCTGATGGCTGAAGGGGTCGGAATCCACCGACAGCAGCTCGGCCACCATCTTGCGGGACTCCTTGTGCACAGGCGAACCGAGCAGCTCGCGCAGACGCTGATTCTCGTGCTCCAGCTGATCCAGCTTGAGCAGGCGGGAGCGCAGAGTTAACAGCTGCTGCTCCTGCTGCTTGGTCTGCTCGATCAAACTGGATCGGGTCTGCACCTGGGTCGACATGGTGTCGAGCAGGGTACCGGGCGCATTGGCGATGTATTGCAGCGGGCTGACCAGCGAACTCAGATAGACGCGGACGTGCGTGAACACACCGAAGCGGGAATCCGCGACGATGGCAGCGACAGAGATGATGACGGCGAGAAACAACCGTAACTGAAGCGAAGGGCCTCTACCAAAGATGGGTTTCATGAGTCGTCAAAAAAGAGCCGGCGCTCGGCCGGCTTTGGGTCTTATTCGTAGTGGAACAGATCGCCACCGTGCATATCGATCAGTTCCAGCGCCTTGCCACCGCCACGGGCGACACAGGTGAGGGGATCTTCAGCCACGACGACCGGGATGCCGGTCTCTTCCATCAGCAGACGGTCGATGTCTTTGAGCAGGGCGCCACCACCGGTCAGCACCATGCCGCGCTCGGAGATGTCGGACGCCAGCTCGGGCGGGGACTGCTCCAGGGCGACCATGACGGCAGAGACGATGCCGGACAGCGGCTCTTGCAGCGCTTCCAGGATCTCGTTGGAGTTCAGGGTGAAGCTGCGCGGTACCCCTTCGGCCAGGTTACGACCACGGACTTCGATCTCGCGCACCTCTTCGCCCGGGTAGGCGGAGCCGATCTCGTGCTTGATGCGCTCGGCGGTGGCTTCCCCGATCAGGCTGCCGTAGTTGCGGCGCACGTAGCTGATGATGGCTTCATCAAACTTGTCGCCACCGATGCGCACGGACTGGGAGTAGACCACGCCGTTCAGGGAGATAATGGCCACTTCTGTGGTACCACCACCGATGTCCACCACCATGGAACCGGTCGCTTCGGAGACCGGCAGGCCGGCACCGATGGCGGCGGCCATGGGTTCATCGATCAGGTAGACCTCGCGGGCACCGGCGCCCAGCGCGGATTCCTTGATGGCACGGCGCTCGACCTGGGTGGAGCCGCACGGCACGCACACCAGCACACGGGGGCTGGGGCGGAAATAGTTGTTGTCGTGAACCTGCTTGATGAAGTGCTGCAGCATCTTCTCGGTCACGTAGAAATCGGCGATCACGCCGTCTTTCATCGGACGAATGGCGGAGATGTTGCCTGGGGTACGACCCAGCATCTGCTTGGCGGCATGACCGACGGCAGCGACCGATTTGGCGTTCCCGCGCTCTTGGCGAATGGCGACAACTGAGGGTTCGTTAAGGACGATCCCTTGATCTTTTACGTAGATCAGGGTGTTGGCAGTTCCCAAATCGATCGACAGATCGTTGGAAAAGACGCCTCTGAGCTTTTTGAACATGGCTACGGGAAATCCTAAGAATTTGGAGGTGCAGAAAACCGGCTAACTTTACCAATGCCCACCCCAATGGGCAAGCGCTCAAACTGTCGCCAGTCAATCAAGCGCGACAAAAATGCGAGTCATCACTCACCCGCTCAGGCCGACAAACACTACGAAACAAGGAGATAAGACGCAGGCTCACCCCAAAGCGCCCCTCTCCCCGTCCCCATATCATTTTCAGGGCATCACTTCGCGGCGATAAATAATGCGATCGTTGCCCCGATCCAGACCGAAAATGACCTCACCCAACAGGCTATTCGGGTCGGAAAGCCAGAGCGGGGCTGATGGTTGCAACAGCTGGTTCTCGAGCACTACCCGATAGGGGATACGAACAGCCGAATTCGGAACAGGTGCGGAAAAATGTAGCAAGAACTCACCTTTGTTTGCCGTCGCTACACTGGCTGGCGCAGCCAAACCACTGAGCGTCAAAGTGCTACTGAAAGATTGCGGCGGCATGGTTCCTGGTACCTGACCCGTGACTTCATAAGAACCATTGTTGAAACTAATCTTGTGCGTCGGATCCAATGGAACAAAACCTCCTTTGGCAAGAGATAGCTGTGTACAAACATCCGCTTGGTTGATTTTCCACGCCCCTCCTTCGAAATACTGCACCTGCAGCGGCAACGCCAGAGGGGCGCTGGCGACCCCTTGTCTGGTACTGGCCAGCAGGCGGCCGTAACGCAGTTGCTGGCTCCCAATTTTGACAGCGTTGCAGTTGCTCCCACAGGTACCGGCTCCATCAGCTTTCATGTCTACGCCAGCCAACAGTGTATAACCGCCGTCGTTGTCAGCCATCTTGACCCCGAAATCAAGCGACGGCAGCGGATCCTCGGCGCTGGCGCCGCGATCGAAGCGGGTATTGGCCAGCGGGATCGCCTGTTGATTGACGCTGGCAACCCCACCCACCCAGCTCAAACCCGGAGCCATACCGATACGGGCAGAGCGATCCACCCCATCGTTTCCGTTTTCCGCGACCAAGCTGACGCTGCCTTTGGCAAACTCACCTTTGTAATTCAGGGTGGTGCCCTGCTGTGCGTTACGGGCCGTGATGGCAAAACCGCTGGCGAAGGGTTGTCCCATGTAGCTGAACGGCGTGCAGGCCGGTGTGATAAAACCCCCGCTCAGGCTGTATTCGCTGGGGACGAAGCGACCAAGAGGCACACTGGTGGCGGCGGGGATGGTGTAACCGAAGTAGCCTGAGGCCGGCGGCGTCGCCGTCATCTGGAAGACCCCGACCTCGTTGACCGACTGGGTGACGGCGTTGAGGTTGCTGCTGCCCTTCTGATTGGAGTGGTCATAGCGGGGCGTGCCGACCACCGCCTCCTCACCGGGTTTAGGGGCCACCAGCTTGCTGCCGAGCACGATATTGGTCAGCGCGAAGTTAGGGGTCGCCAGATTGCCGCTGCAAAGATCGGTGTCGTTATCGGCCTGCCAGGCCACGCCCTGGATATTCAGTGAGAAGGTCTCCCCGGTTTTCTTGAATACCGGGCAGTTGGCGGCGTAGTCAGCGTTGGTCGCATTGACACCGCGCATGCATTCTCCCTGTGGTGCCTTGATGCAGAGCCCCACCGGGCGGCTGACGAACAGATCCGAGCCCGCCATCACCAGACCAGCGGTATCCCCGCTGCCATCGTGACGGGCATTGAGCCGTATCTGGCCCGCATCCGGATAGTTGACATTTTGCAGCGTCGCCTTGCCCTGACTATCGAAGTTCACGTTGATGACAGTGCCCGTCGGCGAAGCCACATTGGCGGCATAAGTCGAGACCGAATTGCCCTCTATCGTGACCTGACTGCCAAATGCATTGGCATTCGGGGTGACATAAGAACCCCAGAAGCTGACCGGCTTGCTCACGCTGGCGAAGCCGGGAACGCACTGCTGGGTCGCATCGTCTTTCTTGACGGCGCTGATCACCACATCCTGTGGCTTGTTGGCCAGGGTATCCAGCACATTGAATAGGAAGCCGCTGTCGGCAAAGCTCAGGGTACAGGCGGCGGCGCTCAACGCCCCGCTACCCGCCCGGCACAGGGTGGTGTTCAGGGGGTTGGTGGACGGAGTTGAACCGCTCACCCCAACGGTCACAGCTCCTGACAAGTTGTTGCGTAGTTGCAGGGACGTGCTGCCACCACTGAAGCTCACCATGGCGCTGCTGCCGTTGTAGCTCACCTGACCGCTCGCTATCCAGCCATTGCTGCCACTCTTTGCCGGTATCAGGGCGGCGCTCACCGGGTCCGTGAACAGCTGGCTACAGCTGGCATTGGCGCAGGCACGGATGGTCAGGGTCTCCGGGTTGCAGGTCAGGGCATTGCCGCTGTGGTCAAACTCGAAGTGATCGATCGCCGCGGTGACGGGGGGGGACATCTTGTCATTGATGGCGGTGGTGCCAGACATAAACAGGGAGCGACTGGTCGTTCTACCGTTGATAACGCTCGCGTTATTCATGTTCAATGCCTGATCGGAATATACCAGGCCGTTGACCAGGCTTTCACCATTCAAATTGACATTCTGGTATCCAAACAGCAGCACAGATCCCGTCTTGGCCGCGTTGAGACGCCCGCCATTAAACTCCACCGCGTTGACGAAGATACGTACATTGCCCCGGGTTTCAATCTCCCCGCCCTGATTAACGACGAGTCTGTCTATCCAATAATCCCCGGCGGGCAGCACCACTTTTGCTCCCCCCAAAGCGAGAGACTGGATTCTGTACTCTTGACGGGTGCTGGAGAAGGTCAGGGTGCAGGCACTGTAGAGGCTGATAGTCCCGAACTGGTATTGGCTGGCACTGCCCAGCGTCAATTGCTGCCCACTATTACAGTGACCGATGTCACCATCACTGCCCGAACTGCTCAGGAAGCTGTTATCCCCCGAGGTAGCCAATCCACGTATCGGATTTCCGGTGATGGTACAGAGCCGACGCGAGCCATTGGCATTGTCGCACGCATCCAGCGGCATGCCAGAACCCTGATTCGAGGCGCAGAAATTCAAGGCCATCCCTCCGGTCCCGGTGATCTTGGCCTGGTTGTTCTGGGTCAATGCGGGATAGCCCAGGCCATTGCAGGAGGCACTCGTATTGCCGCGGTGACCCTGGGCAACGGCAGGGAAATAGAGATTGTTGTCTATGGTCTCAAAGCCATGAGCCACGCCAGACAGTAGCGTGAGAGCCAATAGCCAGCGCGTCATGGATTCACCCCATCAAAGGCTTCCGCCACCAGGGTGCGGCTGACGGCAAAGTCCGGACTGGGATTGTTCAGATCGCGACGACCGCAGGCGCCCGTGCTCTGAAAGCGGTAACCGGTCTGGGTGACCCCAGCCACACTGACCACCACCGGCTTGCAGGTCAGAACCACGTTGCAATCCACCAGCCCCGGGACTGCAAAGGGGATGGATGTCAGGGCGACGCACTGTTGCGCGTCCCAGTGATCATTGGGGTAGAGGCGGTAGAGACCCACTTCCAGCCCGCTCTGGGCCGCCATCAGGGCGCGCACCCCGCGCACCTCCACCGTATTCTTCTCGCCGCTGTCCACCAGGAAGCGGCCCATGGCCGCTGCCAGCAGGCCCATGATGACGATGACGAAGAGCGCGATCATGATGGCGCTGCCGCGCTGGGGCGCCAACCTGCGAGGGGGCCTAAGGAACATTGAGCGTCTCCAGCTTGTGGTTGAAGAGGACGCGCTCGCCACGCTGCTCGAACTCCATCCGCAGTCCCACCTCGCTCTGATTGAAAGCGGCGGGCTCACGATAGAAGTAATAGGGCGAAAAACGGATATGCTCGGCCATCAGGACCGGCGTGCTCCCGTGAAAGTCAGTACCAATGGCGGCGCTGGCCCGGGTCAGGGAGGCATTCATCACGCAGTAACGCACCTGTTGGCGGGCAAAATAGATGCGCTGCCCCGGCGACTCCTTGGCGAAGGATCCATCCACCGTCAGCGGTAGCGCCCCCGACACGGATGCCCCAACAGAGGTGACGCTGGCCACGCAGTTGCCATGGAGGCACCCCTGCTCCAGGGTGATATTCGGATCGGCAAGGGGATAGACGATGGCCAGGTCCTTATTCCGCTCGGGCAGCACATCCGGCACCACTATGGTGAGCCCGGCGCTGGCCGCGGAGCCCAGATAGCGGCTGGCGGTGGCGATGGGCCAGAAGCGCAGACAGGCCCCCTGATCCAGAGGGTTGCCCGCCTCATCCTCGATGCGCACCGAGCCCGGCACCGCATCGCGCAGCTCGCGGTTGAGCCGCTCCAGGGCGAAGCGGGCATCGCTCATCAGCTGCTCCCGGCGGCTGGCATCCCCGTAAATCTGGGTGCCGATACCGATAAACTGGCTGGTAAAGGTGGCCATCACTCCGAGCAACAAGATCACCATCACCAGTTCCACCAGGGTGAAGCCCCGTGCAATGCGCTGGCTCATCAGTAGTTACCCCGGTAGAGCGCAAACTCGACTTCACTGCGATCAGGCAGCCGCACTGTCAGGGCGACGCGCTTGCCGATGAACTCGGCCCCCAGGCCCGGGCTCCCGAACAGGGTGTCCGGGGTGACGGCGATCCTGACCTGATAGTGGCGATACTCCTGGTCGCTGACCCCCTCGGCATTCGTCTGGGTAAACTGGTTGGCGTCCACCCAGTTGCCCGCGGTATCGAAATCATCCACGTCGTTGAAGGCGTAGGGGCGCGTCTCGCCCCCATCCGGACCGTAATCGGCGACTGGGGTGCAGGCGGGATAGATCACGGGAGGCGTGCCGACGGTCTCGCCACAGCGAAAACGGCCGCCATTGTGATCCGAGTGTTCATCGAAAGATGTTTGCAGCACCTCGTTCAGGATCCGCTGGGCCAGCTGGGCGCCCCGCACCTGCTGCACCGGATCCACTGACTGGGGCGCCTGATTGATGAGAAGCCCCAGGATGCCGGTCAGGGCAATGGCCAGCAGCACAATGCCGACCACGAACTCGATCAGGGTGAAGCCGCGACGGGCCTTAGGGGATCGCATGGATATACCCTTCCGGCTCGATGCGCAGCCGGGCGCTCTCCTGCCCGCTGCTCACCACCAGGTTGCAGCCATTGACGCAGGTGGAGGGTGAGAGCGGACGGCCGCTGCGCTTGTCGAAAGTAAAGCTGCCTTGCGGCAGGGTGATGCCGCCGGAGGCCGTGACGACGCGCCCCCGGCTCCGCTCGTCCGCCTTCCAGTTATCTATGATGGACCCGGGCGCACAACTGCCCGTCTGGGTCAGGTGAGCGAAGCGACTCTGCTCCAGCACCAGCTGGGTGCAGCGCGCCTCCCCTTCATGCATGTTCATGGTCTGCACCAGCCGCAGCCGGGTCACCAGCTCATCGCGCAGGGTATGGGTTTCAAAGCCGCCTTTGCCCAGCCACTTGGGCACGGCAAAGGCGGCCAGAATCCCGAGCAACAGGATCACGATCACCAGTTCAATAAGGGTGAAACCCTTGTGCATATGTGCCTTATGAAATAAAAAATGGACGGGGCAACATCAGATGCCCCGTTCATTTAAACATTACTTACAGGTTGCCAGAGAACCTGACACTGCGGCAGTAGCAATAGAAGTCGACGTCGCTGCAGTGTAGACAACATAGCAGCTATCGCCTTTGGCATTTGTGGGATAGAAATTAGCAGTGCCGCCAGCATCAGTAGAGCCGGAGCCACTGATCTCCCATCCATCCAGGTTAACGGCCTTCACAATCCCGTCAGCATTTGCAATCGGGTAACCAAACAGGACTTTCACAGTACCGCCAGCGACAGAAACTGATTTCTCTGTACTCGATGCCTCAACCCCTTCCAATGCAGCCTTGCTGTACACCAGACCTGATGCGCTTTGCAGTGCTGCCTGCACGCCTTGTGCTGCTGCTGCCTTGGCATCATCCTGCAGATTCAGGAACTTGGGCGCGGCGGTGACCGCCAGAATGCCCAGGATGATGATCACGATCACCAGTTCGATCAGGGTAAAACCCGCCTGCTTTTTCATTACGTTTTCCTCTGTTTATCAATTGATATGGGTGGTCACCTGGCCGGAGGCCGGGCGGTAGCTGAAACTCATGTAGGCATCGGTGCTCCCTTGCGGGTCCTGATAGCGCCCATCACTTCCCTTGCTCAGGCTGTTGACCAGATAGTAACGGCAGACCGAATCCAGTCCATTGTTGCTCACCGTGGCATAGAACTTCAGGTCATTGCCGCTACCGCGCACCTCGTCAAAGTTGGCAGTAGCCTTGGGAGGATTCTGCAACAAGCCCTCCCAAATATTGAGACAGCGGGCCGCCGTCAGATTGGCCGGGTCCACATCGGGAGCGCCGCTCGCCGCCGTGTCCATGGGGTAACCGGGGGAGAGCTCGCCATTGCTGACCTGGCTGTCGGTCGGCGTGGTCAGATAGAAACGGGAACCGTCGTAGAGCACGGTATTGAGACTGTCCTGTTTGGCACGCCCCTCGGCTTCCCACTGGGCCCGCACCAGGGAGACCCCGGTGGCGAAACCGCCGGACACCCCTTCCACGCTGGCCTTCTTCGCCTCGTCGGTCACGTCGAGAAAACGGGGCAAGGCGGTGACGGCCAGGATCCCCAGGATCACGATGACGATCACCAGCTCTATCAGGGAAAAACCGGCCATCTGACCTGGTCCCAGGCCGGTGCTCACTCTCTTTGCTGCCATGCTACCTCCGTAATGGTCCGCATTATTTCATGCAGATAGAAAAAAATCATGTGGCTGAAGCACTTGAGAGATCGCCTCACGGCTTTGCCAGCACCCGGCCATCGCTGAAACGGTAGCGCAACCAATGCCCCTCCCAACCAAACTCGCAGCCGCCCCCATCCTGGCTGGCGAGGGCCTGCCAGGATGGCGACCCCGGATCGTCCGGGCCGATCAGCATCAACCAGAGCTGGGTGCAGTTCCCGGACGGGGACTGCAGCGGCAACACCGCCAGCGGCCAGCCTCGCTCATCGAACTGCCAGGCCACCCCCTCTGCATGCAGCACGGCGGGTCGCCGCTCATCGAGCCAGCGCCCGTGCAGTCGCTGGGCCCGCTCGGTAAATTGCTCCCCCAGCAGGCTCAGGCTGACCGCCAGCGCCTCCTCCCTGTGGTTGCGATAGCTCAGTGCCAGAGTGGCAAGGATGACCAGCAGCAGGACGCAGGCGATCAACCGCCTGTAACCCCCCAGCCAGCGCTCATCCTGCTCGGACTGTCTGCTCATGCCTCTCTCGCCCCTTGTCTACCGCACACAGCATGCATCACTGGCTCCATTAGGAAGAGTGAAGATACCCCCTGCCATACCGGCAGTTTACTGACCGCGCACCGCTCGCATCACGCCCCCCACCAGGAGGAGTGAAGATACCGCCTACTGACCGCGCACCGCTCGCATCATGTCCCACATGGGCGTGAAGATACCGAGCGCCAGCACCAGCACCATGACGGCCACTATGCCGATCAGGATGGGCTCGATGCGGGCGGTGAGGCTCTTGAGGTCGTAATCCACCTCCCGCTCGTAGTATTCGGCCGCCTCGTGCAGCAGCTCGTCCACCTGGCCCGTCTCTTCCCCCACCGCGATCATCTGCATCACCAGAGGGGTGAACAGGCCACTAGCCCCTGCGGTGCGCAGCAGGCTCTCGCCCCGCTCTATGCCCGCCCGCATGTCGCGGATCTGCCCCGCCATCCAGGCGTTGTCCACCGCATCGGCCACCAGGGTCAGCGCCGTGTTCAGCGGCACCCCGGCCTTGAGCATCATGGAGAAGCTGCGGGCGAAGCGGGCCAGCAGGGAGCGCTCTATGATGGAGCCGACGATGGGCAGCCTGAGCTGCCATCGGTGCCAGGTCAGCTTGCCCCGGGCCGTGGCGACCCAGCGCCGCCAGCCGACGATCGTTCCCAGCAAGATGGCGAGCAGCAGCCACCAGTAGTGGACGAAGAAGTGGGAGGTGGCGAGCAGGATCCGGGTCGCGAGCGGCAGCTCCACCCCGAACTTGGCGAACATGCCGGCAAACACCGGGATCACCATGATGTTGAGGATCACCATGGCGATGCCGATGGCTATCATCACGAAGCTGGGGTAGCGCATGGCAGTCTTGATCCGCTTGCGGGTCTCCAGCTCCAGATCGAAATAGTTGGCGAGCTGCAGGAAGGCCTCCTCCAGCTGGCCGGTGTTCTCGCCGACGTGGATGATGGCCACGAACAGGCTGCTGAACACCTTGGGGTGAGCCTGCATCGAGCTCGACAGCGGCCGCCCGTTGCCAAGATCCTCCCCCAGGGCGTGGAGTGCCCGCTTGAGGGGCTTGCTGTGGGCGCTCTCCTCCAGCCCGGCGATGGCACGCAGTATGGGGATGCCCGCCCGGGTCAGGGCATACATCTGGCGGCTGAACACCACCAGCTCCTCCAGCTTGACGCCCCCCTCCAGCAGCAGCGACCAGTCGATGGCGGCGGATCTGGCCTTGCCCGCCTTCAGCTCGGTGGGCATCACGCCACGGCGCATCAGTTGCTCGGCGGCGGCCAGCTCGCTGGCGGCCTCCACCACGCCGTTGACGGCATTGCCTTGGCTGTCGCGGCCCTTGTACGCAAATGATCCCATGACTTAACCCAGATCCTCGGCCAGCCGCAGCACCTCGTCCACCGAGGTGATCCCCTCCCGGGCATAGTCGAGGGCGGTCAGGGCCAGCGGTCGGTAGTGCTCGTGCTCGCGCGCAGCCCGGGCAAAGCCCTCGGCGTCATTGCGACGCAGGGCATCCATCATGAATTGATCCAGCTCCAGCAACTCGTAGACCCCGATCCGGCCCGCATAGCCGGTGAAGTTGCAGCTCTGGCAGCCGCGCCCCTTGCGATAGACGTGCTGACCCGGCATCTCGCCGGAGAGCGCGCCAAGCCAGGTGGCCTGCCCCTCATCCGGCGCCGTCTCACAGGCGCAGTGTTCGCACACTCGCCGCACCAGCCGCTGAGCCACCACGGCCCGCAGGGCGCTCGCCACCAGATAGCCGGGAGCCCCCATGTCGATGAGGCGCAGGGCACTGGTGACGGCGTCGTTGGTGTGCAAGGTGGTCAGCACCAGATGGCCGGTGATGGCGCCGCGCAGGCCAATCTCCACCGTCTCGTTGTCTCGCATCTCCCCCACCAGCAGGATGTCAGGATCCTGCCGCAGGGTGGAACGCAGCACCTGGGAGAAGGTGAGGCCGATCTTGTGATTGACCTGCACCTGGTTGACGCGAGGCAGCCGGTACTCCACCGGATCTTCCACCGTGATGATCTTGTGGCTGGCCTGGTTGAGTTCGGAGAGGGCGCCATAGAGCGTGGTGGTCTTGCCGCTGCCGGTGGGCCCCGTCACCAGTATCATGCCGTGCGGGCGCTTGAGCTGGCGGCGGAAGCGGGTCAGGATGGCGGGTGGCATGCCGGTCTCGGCCAGCGACAGTATGCCGGTGGATTGATCCAGCAGCCGCATCACCACGGATTCCCCGTACTGCACCGGCATGGTGGACATCCGCACATCCACGTCACGACCGCGTACCTTCATGGCGAAGCGGCCATCCTGGGGCAGCCGCTTCTCCGAGATGTCGAGCCCGGCCACCAGCTTCAGACGCAGCACCAGCGCCTGGGCGATGCGCACCTCGCTCAGGATGTTCTCGTGCAGCACGCCGTCGATGCGCTGGCGGATGCGCAGCACCTTCTCGTCCGGCTCGATATGAATGTCCGAGGCTCCCACCTGCACCGCGTCTTCGAACAGGGAGCGCAGCAGCTTGGCCACCGTCGCCTCCCCCTCGTCTGCCCCGGCGTTGAGGCTGCTGGCACCCAGCTCGAAGCCGGTTTCCTGATGCTCCTCGTGCAGCTGCACCGCGAAGTTCTCTATCTCCCGGGTGCGGCGATAGAGGCGGTCGAAATACTCCAGCAACTGGCCTTCCCGGGCCACCGCCAGCACCAGCTCCCGCGGACTCAGCAGGGCGGCGATGGCATCGAGGGCGCTCAAGTCGGCGGGATCCGACATCACCACGGTGACCTTGTCGTCGCTGAGGTTGACCGCCAGCGCCCGGTAGCGGCGCGCCTGCACCTCGGGTAGCAGCATCACGGCCGAGGCGTCTATGGTGAGGTTGTTGAGATCGAAGAAGGGCACATCCAGCTGACGGGCGAGGAAGGTCAGCAGTTGCACCTCGCTGATGAAGCCGAGATCGATGAGGGTGGTGCCCAGCTTGCGGCCGGTGTGGCGCTGCTGCTGCAGGGCGAGCTGCAACTGATCATCCGAGATGATCCGCTCCTGTACCAGCAGGTCGCCGAGGCGCATTTTCAGTCTGGGTTGTGCCATGCAAACTCCAAAAAAGTGATCCCGGCTGCCCGTCAGGGGGCAAGCTGTGCAATTCGCTGTTCCAGCCAGCGGGTCGAGGCCTCGCCCAGGTTCCCGTGCAACTGGGCGTTGCGATAAGCATCCAGCGCACGCTGGCGATGGCCCTGGCCATCCTCGGCCACGCCGAGCCCCAGCCACCAGCGCCCCTGATCCGGCTGCTGGCGCAGCAGCTTGACGTAGAGCTCCGACGCCCGGGCAGGCTGACCCAGCTCCTGGGCAAGCCCGGCCCAGGTGGCGTAGTAATCCAGATTGGCGGCCAGATCCGGTTGATAGCCGGTCAGCCAGTCCAGCGCCTTCTGGCGATCACCGCCACCGATGGCCACCCGGGCCAACAGCAGACGCAGGTCGGCCTGCTCGGGATCCAGTCTCAACCCCTCTTCCAGCACCTGGCCGGCCTCCGCCAGCCGTCCCGCCCCATAGAGCAGGCCAGCCAGCTGTTCCCGTGCCCCCTGATTGTGCGGGTCATGGACCAGCACCTCGTAGTAGTTGTCCTGCGCTTCCTGCATCTGACCTTTGGCCATGGCGGTGGTCGCCTTGCGCTCGGCCAGGGCCGCCAGCTCAGGCTCGGAGAGCTCCACCGTCTCTATCTTCAAGATTCCGGGCTTGCGCGGGGCTGTCGACACTGGCGCCTCTTCGGCATCCTGCTCGGCCGCCAGCTCGGCATAGAGATCCGGCTGCAACTCTTCGTCGCTCGGGATGACGTCATCCTCTGGCGGCGTCTCGGCCAGAGTCTGCGGCGCCAGGTCGGCGGTATCGCTTGCCCTCGCCGCAATGGAGCCACCCACCCCAACCGCCCCGGAGGCGGCAGCCACCTGGGGCGCGGGGGCAACGGCAACCACCTCGGCGGCAGAGGAGGCAGGCAGCGTCTGCTCACCGCTCGCCGGGACGAGCCGGGTAGTCAACTGAACGGTCGGCTGCGCCGTCCGCTGGCTCTGCTGCCAGTAGATCCAGGTACGCCAGCCGAGGATGGCCAGCGCCAGGGTGCACAACAGGGTCAGCACCAGCATCCACCACCCCTGCTGACGCACCGGCGCCACATAGACGGCGGCGCCCTCGGATCCTGGCTGACGCTGCTCCAGATCTTTGAGCATCTGATTGATCACGCTCATGACCAGACTCCATAGGTCAGGGCAGCACCCAGCAGCAGCAACAGGGGCCACCAGCGTACCAAGGCGCCACGGCGGGCGTCGTCGGTATCGCGAACGGCGAGTCGCACCAGGGTGCTGTCGATCCGGCGCACCCCGCGACCATAGGCCAGCATCAGGCACTTCTGGGCCAGCACGTTGATGAGCCGGGGAATGCCGCGGGACGCCCGCCACAACAGGCGCAGGGCCGGGCCGCCAAACAGCGCCGCCCCGCGATAACCCGAGACGTGCAGCCTGTGCTCCAGATAAGCCCGGGTCTCGTCGCACCGCAGCGGCCGCAGGCAGTAGGAGAAGCCGATGCGCTGGCGCAACTGGCGCAGGTGGGGCTTGGCCAGCCGGACATCCAGCTCGGGCTGGCCGAACAGCACGATTTGCAACAGCTTGCTGGACTCCGTCTCCAGGTTGCCGAACAGCCGGATGGCCTCCAGGGTCTCGTCCGGCAGGGCCTGCGCCTCGTCGATCAGCACCACCACCCGGCTCCCCTGCTGGTGCAGGGTGATGAGGTGACGATGGATGCGATCCGTGAGATCCAGCTCGCTCTCTCCCTGCACCGCCAACCCCAGCTCCAGGGCCAGGGCGGTACGCAGCTCCCCCGGGGTGAGGTGGGGATTGGGCAACCAGGCCAGCCGCACCGGGCACGCCTCGGAGCCGAGCTCGCTCAGCAGCTTGCGGCAGAGCAGTGTCTTGCCGGTGCCCACCTCGCCGGTCACCTTGATGAAGCCCTCCCCCTGCGCCAGCGCCCAGTTCAGCACCTGCATGGCCTCCTCGTGGGGAGGCAGACCGTAGTAGAAGCCGGTGTTCGGGGTCAGGCCGAAGGGCGCCTCCTGCAAGCCGAAGTGACTCAGGTACATGCGCCCTTCCTGTGCCCATCACGGCCAGTGCCGACCAGGCCGAAGGAGAACACCTGCAAACCGGCATGGTTCAGGTACATGAGTCGTCACCGGCCTGGGGGCCTGTCGTGGCATCGAGCCACGGGCCGTAGGGGGCAAGGCCAATCGCATGCTGGTTCATGGCTTAACCCTTGGGCGGATACCATTTGTCGAGCAGCTCGGAGGAGCGTTGCAGCTCCTGCTGCCAGGTATCCTTCTCCACCACGGTCGGCTTGAGCAGGATCACCAGCTCGACCTTCTTGGTGCTCTCCCGGCGGTTGGTGAAGGCCTCACCGACCCAGGGGATGTCCCCCAGCAGCGGCACCTTGCTGACGATCTCCTGCTTGTCGGTCTTCATCAGACCGCCGATGACGATGATGTCGCCGTTGTTGGCCTGCACCACGGTATCCGATTCACGAATGGCGCTCTTGGCGAGCGGCAGCACCAGGGGATCCGCCGTGCCGACGTTGATGGTCTTGTTCTGCTCCTCGGTGTCGATGACGGAGGGATGGATGTGCAGCAGCACCCGGCCTGCCTCGTCGATCTGCGGGGTCACGTCCAGGGCGATGCCGGAGAAGAAGGGGGTCAGCTCCACGTTCGGCGTGACGATGGGCGCCGAGTTGCCCGAGGTGGTGGTGGTGGTCGAGGCGTTGGTGACGAAGTATTCGTCCGTCCCCACCTTGATCACCGCCTTCTGGTTGTTGGTGGCGGTGACACGCGGGCTCGAGAGGGTGTTCACGTCCCCCTGGGTCTTGAGCAGGCTGACCGCCACGTTGAAGTTGCCATCGGAGATGGTGAAACCGGCGCCGCCCCCCAGGGCCCTGAAGATCTGGTTGGGGGTCGAGGCGATGGGGCTGTCGAGCAGGGAACCGCCCCCCGTGATGCCCTTGTTGCCGTCCCAGCTGGCGGAGAGGCCGCTCCAGTCCACCCCCTGCTCGTAACCCTCGTTGAGGGAGACCTCCAGGATCCGCGCCTCCAGCACCACCTGGCGCTTGAGGTGTTCGCCGGACTGATCCAGAAACTCGCGCACCGCTTTCAGCTCTTTCGGATAGGCACGCACGGTGACCAGGCCCGCCTGGGGACTGGTGATGACGGCCCGCCCCTCGCCGGTACCGATCAGGGTCTGCAGGGCATCCCGCAGATCGGTCCAGTAGTCGTTGTTGCTGTCCGTCTCGATCCGGGTGCCGTTGCTGTTGTTGCTGTTGCCGTTGTCCCCGTTGGAAGAGCCGAGGTTGTTGTTGCCGCCGTTATTGTTGCCGCTGCTGTCGACGTTGTTGTTGCCGTTATTGTTGTTGTCGTTGGCGGTCACCCCGCCGGTACTGACCGAAGTCCGGGAGAGGCCGCGACGGGCCATCATCAGATAGTTGACCGGGATGGTCTCGGTGCGCAAACCCGCCGGATAGACATGAAACACGTTGCCCTTGCGCTGCACGTCGAAGCCGTACATGTCGCCGACCGTGGCCAGCGCCTCCTGCAGGGTCACGTCTTTCAATTCTACCGAGATGGCACCGGCCACCCCGGGGTGGACGGCCACGCTGTAGCGGGATCCCTTGAACAGGGAGCCGAAGAACTCCACCGCATCGACGTCATGGGCCGCGATGCGCAGCCGTTTCTCCGGAACCACCAGGGGCTGCTGGGGACGATTGAGCTGCAGCAGTTCGCTCTGCACCGAGGGAGGCAAAGTGGTCAGCGGCGCGGTCGGGGTCTGCTCGTTCATGGCCTGCTTGAGCGCGTCTTTGGCCTGCACCGGTTCGGGGTGCTGGTAGCTGGTACAAGCCGCCACCGCCAATGCGAGGGGAAGCAGACAGAAATGGTGTTTTTTCATGTTATTGGTGCACCTGACTCGCAATGAAACTCGACAAACCTGGCCCGCAGCATCCCGCGCGGAACCGACTTCACATCCGGATCTTGCTGCCAAACAGGGTCAATGTCTGACGCTTGCCCGCTTTCTCCAGTACCACGGCATCGGCGCTGATGCCCACCAGCAGAAAACCGTCGATCCGCTGGCCCACCCGATAGCTCTGACCGTTGAGCACCGCCAGCGCCGGTCCGTTGCCCAGGATGACGCTCTGCAACCTGGGCAGACCGGCGCCCTTGCTCGGGCTCGCCGCCGCGCCGCTGCCGGCCAGGGGGGCGGTCGGGTCCTGCAACACCTCTGCCTGGGCCAGCGGGCCCAGCAGGCAGCACAACAATGTCAGCCACTTAGCCACGAATGAACTCCTTGCTGGTGCTCAGGGTGTAGATCTCCATCTCCACCGCCGCCTTGGGGTGCTCAACCACCCTGTAGTCGAACCCTTTCCAGTAGAAGTGGCGAGGCAGGGCCTCCAGCGCCTTCAGGTACTGGTAGACATCGAAATAGCCCCCCTCCAGCTGGAGCCGGATCCCGTGCTTGAACAGGTTGGCCTTCTGCTCGCCAGCCATCAGCGGCTCGGGCTTGAGGGAGGTGAGCGCCAGCATATGCAGGTTGGCGGAGCGAGACAACAGGGCCTCCAGCACGGCCGGCATCTCGTGGGCCGGGATCAGATCCACCGTCTGGGCCTTGAGCTCTGCGTCCAGCCGGCCGAGGGATGCCTCAACGCCAGCCAGCTGCTGGCGCACCTGGGCGTTGGGATCCCGCCCCAGCCGGGCCTGCTTGCCCTGATTCTCCAGGGTCAGGATCTCCAGATCCCGCTGCGCCGCCGTCAGCGCCTGCCGCTCCTGGCTCAGGCGGGTGTCGGCGGCATCCAGCCAGCCGTAGATCCCGGCCGCCCCCAGCAGGATGATGCCCGTCAGCAGGATCAACACCCGCTCTCGCAGGCTGAGGGCGGCCACGCGCTGTGCCCAGGCCAGCCACTGTGCTTTCATCTCCATCATGGGGTCTCCCGTGCTATGCCGCTAAGCTGGAAGGCCAGCTGGCCAGCCTTGTCCCGGCTCAGGGTCAGCTCGCCAAACTGCTTGCCCGCCAGGGACGGGGTCTGCTTGAAGCGGTTCACCCAGGCGGGGACATCCTGACTGCGTTCGGCCACCCCGGAGAGGTTGATGCGCCCGTCACTTATCTCAATCCGTTGCAGGGAGAGGCGGGCATCCCGCAGACGGGCCAGATCCGCCATCACGCCGGCGTAGCCCTGGGATTTTTGCAGGGAGAGGCTGCCGAGCTGGCGTATCAGCGCCTGCTTGGCAGCCAGCTCCTCGCGCTTGTCGACCAGCTGCTGTTGCAGCTGACCGTCTGCCTGATGGCGCGCCAGCGCGGCATCGAGCCGTGTGGCCTCGCCGCGCTGCACATCGAGCAGCGCACGCACCTGGGCCAGCTCGCGGTCGACACCCCGCTGTTGCCAGCCATAGAAAAAGGTGGCCGCGACCAGCAGCAGCAGGCAGCCGCCCCAGACCAGGGCCATCTGATTGAGGCTGGCCCACAGGCGCCTTGGCCTGAATTCAGCGCCATAGAGATTGATATGGTGTTTCATCCTTCGCTCCTGCCCAGGGCGGCGCCGTAAGCGGAGAGATATTCGACACCGGCCTGCCACTGGGTCTTGTTGGCCATGGAGGAGTGAAGGATGACGTCAGCAACCCGGTTCATCGTTCGCCTCCCAGGGCCGCACCATAGGCACAGAGGTATTCGACACCGGCCAGCACCGCCTTGTTGGCCATGGCGGAGACCGGGAAACCGAAGACCTGTTCCAGGTGGCGGACCAGCAACCCGATGGCGGAGGAGGCGATGGCGAGTTGCAACTGGCCCGGCTCCGGCAGCTTGAGATGACCCGCCAGGTAGTCGAGGGAGCGCTGGATCTCCAGCGCCAGCCCGTCGAGCATCTCCTGATCGGGCTCATGGGTACCGGTGAGGCTGGCGAACCCGCGGAACTGACGGGAGAAGCAGAGCCCTCCCCGATGAAAGACCAGCAGTTGCAACTCCTGTCCCCTCGGCTGCCAGAGCAGCATGCGCACCGTCTGATCCGCCTCGTAGAGGGCCGTCATGGCCAACTCATCGCTGACGATGGCTTCCAGGGTCGCCACGCCGTTGACCGCGTCCGCCAGTTGCTGCACCCGCGCTTTGGGCACGCAGATCACGTTGATGCGCGGCCGACCCGCAGGGGGCGTCGGCAGGTCCACATAGTCCATGGCGAGCTGCAACACGGGTTCGTTGACGAAATCCTTGATGGCCCAGGGCAGGGCCCCCGCCATTTCGGCATCGGGCACGGCGGGCTTGTCGATCTGGATCTGCTGATAAAGGCTGGCGGCCAGGGCCACCCGCACCTTAGACTTGGCCAGGCCATGCTGGGCAAACAGCTCCCCCATGGCCCTGGGCCAGTCGTGAGGACCATGGATGGCGCGACTGGTAAAGATCGGGACGGGTTCCACACAAGCCAGCAGGATGCGATCGCTGGCCAGCAGGAGTCCCACCTGAGGGCTGGGGTGCGAACGTCGGAAAAGTGACTTCATCGAGACCTGGACCTGGCTGCATGAAACGGACTAAACCTTAACATAAACAGGCCATTAGCCTCCAACTTTATGACAAACGATGCATTGACGGCCAAGATGACCTCCCCCTGGGATGCGCCACTGGAACCCGCTCAGATCCCCTCCCCCCTGCACCCTGTCCACCACCCTCTGCTGGATGCCCACGGCGTGCGGCTCTGGTGCAAGCGGGATGATCTGATCCACCCGACCCTCTCCGGCAACAAGTGGCGCAAGCTCAAGTACCACCTGCAACAGGCTCGGGCGCAGGGCAAGACCCACCTGCTGTCGTTTGGGGGCGCCTACTCCAATCACATTCACGCCCTGGCGGCGGCCGGCCTCAGGTCCGGGCTGCGCACCACCGGCATCATACGCGGTGAGGCTGACAGCGTCAGCAACGCAACCCTGAGCGCGGCCAAAGGCTGGGGCATGGATCTCGTTTTTGTGGACCGCCAGAGCTACCGGCGCCGCCAGGATCCCGACTGGCTGGCCCAGTTCGCGGCACCTGACACCCTGATAGTGCCGGAGGGGGGGAGCAGCCCGCTCGCCATCCCCGGAGTCGCCGAGCTGGTGGCCGAGGTGCCCTTCTCGCCGGATCTCTGGGTGCTGCCCTGCGCCAGCGGTGGCACCCTGGCGGGGCTCATCGCGGGCAAGCGGGCACGGGAGCAGATCCTCGCCATCGCCGTGCTCAAGGGGGGTAGCTTCATCACCGACGAGGTGTGCCGGCTCTATCCTGCGGCGGCCATCACCGATGGCTGGCGCATTGCGCTGGATCATCACGACAGCGGCTATGCCAGGTTCAGTCCGGCCCTGTGGCAGTGGGTACAGGCCTTCAGCGCCCACACCGGGCTGCCGCTCGAACCCATCTACAGCGGCAAGGCGATGTGGGGGCTGTTCCGGGAACTGGCCACCGGGCGCATCCCCCGTGGCAGCGAGGTGGTCTTCATCCACACCGGGGGCCTGCAGGGGCTGGCGGGCCTCAAGGAGCAGGGCAGGCTGTAGGCCAGGGCGATTCAGGGGCCCGGAGAGGGGGCGGGCCGCCACTGAACCAGGCGGGCCCGTCAGGCGGGCATGATCAGCCGCTGTGGCTCGGCGAACCAGGGCCCCTGGCCCGCGTGCACGCCGAGATGACGCAGCATCTTCCACTCGTCGCCGCTCTCCACCCCGACCGCAATCACCCGGGTCTGGGTATTGGCGCAACCACCCACCAGGCTGCGCACCGCCATCTGGTTGACCTGTCGCAGGTGGATCTCCCGCACCAGGCTGGGGTGCAGCTTGAGGAAGTTGATTTCGAACTCCTTGATGTACTGAGTGCTCACCACATCCTGGCCCGCGTGATCGATGGCCAGCCGGCATCCCAACATGCGCAGCGCCCGCAGTGGCCGCTTGAGCGCCTCGTAGTGGCGGGTCACCTGAGACTCCGACAACTGCAGGATCAACCCCTCATTAAGGCTGCGCGGCAGTTGGAACAGCTCGAAGAAAAGATCCCGCTGGAACTCGCGATTGAGCAGGTTCTGGGCACTGAGCGACAGGCAGACGGGGCAGCTCGACTCCGGCCGCTGGCGCAGCAGGCGAAGGGTCTGGGCGACCACCAGCCGGTCCAACGGCAGCAGCAGGCCGGCCTTCTCCGCCATGGGCATGAAGACTCCTGCCTGCAACTCCCGCCCCTGCTCGTCATGAATGCGGATCAGCAGCTCCTGTTGCAGCACCACCTGGTCCCGCTCCTGCTGCACCGGTTGCAGATAGAAGGAGATCCCCCGCTCCTCGATGCGGCGGTTGATCAGGGTGCGCCAGCGCACCGTCCCCTTGTTGCTCGCCTCCTCGTCCAGCGACTTCTCGTAGAGGAACCAGCCGCTGTGACCCTGCAGGCGCGCACTCTTGAGCGCCAGCTCGGCCTCTTCCTGCACCTTGAGCAGGGAGTCCTCGGCCTGATAACAGACGGCACCGAGATAGACGGCCGTGTCCAGATTGACCGACTCGGGCCAGTGCAGCCGTTGCAGGCTCTTGAGCAACTGACTGGCGCCGTCCACCATCTCGCTCTCGGACATGTTGGGCAGCAGCACGGCAAAGACCTGGCCGGCGTAGCGGGCCTGCAGGGCGCCGCTGTGCTTGCGCACGAAGGTGCCGATGGAGGCGCTCGCCTCCATCAGCAGATCCTGGCTCGGGCGTCCGCTCAGTTCGGGATCCAGCTCCTCCAGCCCGGCCAGCTCGATCAGCAGGACACCACCACTGATCACGCTCGCCTCCATGATGGCGTTTTCCAGCCGGTTGTCGAAGAAGAGGCGGTTGCCAATGCCGGTGGTCTTGTCGACGAAGGCGTTGCTGCGGATGAAGTTGTCGAACCGGCTACGCTCCTTGCGGGCATCGGCCAGCTCGGCCAGCAGATGGGTGAGGGCCTGGCTGGCGGGGAGGGGCCATTCGTCGGCGGGATCATGGGCCAGCTTGGTGAGTTTGCCATCCAGGATCAGTTGGGCCCGCTCCGCCAGCAGCTCGGCACCACGCAGCTGCTGTCGCAACCAGCGAATTGAATACCAGAGACCGAACACCACGATGAAGACCCCGAGGGAGATGCCGAACATGGCCTGCATGGAGTACTCGAACTCCTTGAACGGCCTGTCCAGCTTGAACTCGGCCTGCATGCCGACCTGATTGGGAATGGGTTTGCTGTAGGGGATCAGCAGACTCTCGTCGGTCTGTTGCTGTACGTCGCGAAACCAGTAGACCCGCTGCCTGTCCTGGCGGATCTCCAACTCGACCACGTGGGAAGCCCGCAGCAGGGAGGGCAGCCAGCGGGCCAAGGCCTGCTGATCGTCGGTCACTCCCAGTTGCTTGTCGATGATCTCCACCAGGGAGTCGACCCGGTTCTGCTGCAGCTCCATCCCCATCTGGCGGAAACTGAATACCCCGCCCAGCATCACCACGGCCATGGCCGCGATCACGCACAGCGTAATAAAGGAGACGAGTTGAGTGGTCAGTTTCATGTGCCTTTCCGTAGCCGACAGCATCCATAGAGCCTCATGGTATCAGCCTTGGCCAAACCCCGCCTATGGATGAAGATCCCGCTTCTGCAAATAAGCGCGGCGGCCGCTCATGCCCGGGTGTGGGTCACTCGTACGGGGGGACTCGGGAGAGGAGAAAATCGGGCAACCGGCCAAACGGCGGGCAGAAAAATGGTCCCACTGCGGGGACCAAAAGAAACACTCATATCAAAACTAACACTCTGTGCTACTGACAAAAATAGATACAGGAGTATTGAACACACGGTGAGTCAAACCGCACTGCTACTCTAGCGATTTCAGATAAGCTGGACAATTGTCATTTATGACAGGTCAGCGATTGAATCTCCATCAATCAATTTGTCATATTTGTTGTATATCAATGGATTATGATTATTGTTCCAAGTGTGACCGATGTGACTCAAATCGAACCAGCTAATGCTATGATGTTGCCATCCATTTGCATCCCATGCGCCCACCGAGCAGGTATCCCTTGCGACGATCGTCTCCCTTCTGGATCAGTCTGCTGCTGCTCTGCCTGCCCGTGCTGGCAAGCCTTCCTCTCAGCCAGTTGCTGGGCAATCCCCTGTCCCACCAGCTGTTGCAGCAGAAAAAGGCGCAGATAGAGGCCGCGCTGACGGAACGCCACAAGACGCTGGATGACAATATCCGCACCCAGCTGTCCAGGTTCGCCTTCGATTGCGGTCCCGCAGACATGGCTCTGCTGCGGGATCCCCGCTTCTACAACAGTCATATCCGGCTGCAGGGGATCCTGCTCGCCTCCGGCCGTGGCTGTTCCAGCCTGGGGCTGGATCTGCCCTTCACCTTGGCCGAGCTGCCCCCCTATCCCGAACAGGAGCAGTTTGGCCTCACGGCCACCCAGGCCCGCTTCAACACCGAGCAGGAGCTGGTAGCCTATTTCAGACAGGGAGATCACGTTGCCTATTGGGTGCTGAACAACAGCTGGGGCCACGATCAGCTGCAATCCCCCTGCTCGGGCTGCTTCTATCTCGAGTTTGGCCAGCAGAGTCCGGGCAAGGTCACCGCTCTCTTCCCCCGTGGCGACAAATCCATCAAGCAGGAGCCCGGCAACCAGAGCCTGAGCTTCTTCGATGCGGATCCCCAGATCAGGCAGACCCTGTGGGCGGGCAAGGCACTGGAGGAGTATGCGAAGCAACAGGCCCGCCACTATGGCCTCTTGTATGGCGGTGCACTGGGACTCCTGCTGGTCGCCGCCTATTGGGTGCTGCGCAACTATCGCCGCTCCCTCAAGGGACTGCTGCAGGCAGGCCTGGTCCGGCGAGAGTTCATCCCCTTCTATCAACCCATAGTGGACAGTCGCAGCAGAAAGGTGGTCGGTTTCGAGGCGTTGCTGCGCTGGCAGCGGGGCCGGGAGCTGGTACCGCCAGGCACCTTCATCGACTATGCGGAAACACAGGGATTGATCCTGCCCATGACGGAGCAATTGCTGGAGCGGGTCATCGCAGATCTGCCCTGGCTGGAGCCGACGCAGTGGGTCAGCGTCAACATAGTGGCCGCCCACCTGGAACAACCCCATCTACGCCCTCTGTTGCAACGCCACGACTGGCCCTCCCCGGCCAGACTCACCTTCGAGCTGACCGAGCGCAAGCCGATCACCGATATCAAGGCGGCCATGGGGGAGATAGCGCTGCTGCAGGAGAAGGGGTATCACTTCAAGCTGGATGACTTTGGCACCGGTTATGGCGGTTTCGCCTACCTGCAGCGCCTCGGCATCCGCCAGATCAAGATCGACAAGATGTTCGTCGACACCATAGGCACCGACGATCTCAAACGCACCCTGCTGGACGCCATCATCGCCTTCGGCCATGAATCCGATATGGAGATGATCGCCGAAGGGGTCGAGACCCTGGAGCAGGTCGACTACCTGCACCGCCGTGGTGTCCACCTGATCCAGGGCTATGTCTATGCCAGACCCATGGCACTCCACAAGCTGAAGATCTGGCTGCTGGCATGGCGGCAGAGCCAGCCCGGCGGGCAATGAGCGCGAAACACGAGGGTTCCCGCCAGGAGACCCTCATTCCTTGCAACAAAATGATTCTCCTCTGACGGGACAACTCCCTTTATCATGGGCTGGCGCGCCCCTGTGGCGCGGCCTGTTGTCTCCCTACCCGTCGGCTACGGCCGCCCCGAGATGAGAACCACTGCCTATGAAGTCATTTATCCGGCAAGAGATTGCCCTGCCCGTTGGCCTGCTGACCCTGCTCTTCTTCAAGACCCTGGGCAGCAACCTGCTGACGGAAGCAACCCCTCTTGCGGTCTACCTGCCGGTGTCACTGGCCCTGCTCGCCATCGTCACCTGGGCCATCTTCTCCGTCGTACGTCACTCCGACGCCCTGGCCATCAAGCTGGGTGAACCTTTCGGCACCCTGATCCTGACCCTCTCGGTCATCTCCCTGGAAGTAGTCATGATCTCCTCCGTGATGCTGACCGGCGAGCCCAATCCCACCATGGCCCGCGACACCATGTTCGCGGTGGTGATGCTGGTGACCAACGGCCTGGTGGGCTTCACCCTGCTGTTTGGCGGCTGGCGCTATCACACCCAGAACTTCAATCTGGACGGGGTAAAATCCTACCTGGTCGCCATCATTCCCCTGGCCCTGCTCTGCCTGGTGCTGCCGAACTTCACCCGGGGCGGCACCCTCGGCAGCATGTCCAGCGCCATGTCCTGGATGCTGATCATCATCTCGGTGCTGCTCTACGGCGTCTTCCTGCTGATCCAGACCCGCAGTCACAGCCACTTCTTCGTCGACAGCGACCACGAGGATCACGAGGATCATCACGGCATACTGCGCAGCAACGTCTACCACACCCTGCTGCTGCTCGCCTACCTGGTGGTGGTGATCCTGCTGGCCAAGACCCTGGCCATCCCCATCAACTACGGAGTGCATGTGATGGAGGCCCCGGCCGCGCTGGGCGGTTTCATCGTGGCCTGTATCGTGCTTGCGCCGGAGGCGGTCGGCGCCATCAAGGCGGCCTTCAACAACCAGTTGCAGCGCGCCATGAACCTCTACTTCGGGTCCGTGCTGGCCACCATCGCCCTGACGGTCCCCTCGGTGCTGTTCATCGGCGCCCTGCTCGGGCAGGAGGTACGCCTCGGTCTCGACGCTGCCAACATGGTGCTGCTCATCACCACCCTGATGGTCTGCAAGGTGACCTTCAGCAGCGGCCGCACCCATGCGCTGCACGGTGCCACCCATCTGGTGTTGTTTGTCGTTTATCTGTTCCTGATGTTCGAACACGAATAACCGGCGCCAGCGCTCAGCGGGTGCTGTTCGTGGTCTACCTGTTCCTGATGTTCGAACACGAATAACCGGCGCCAGAAACGACAAGACCGCCCATCGGGCGGTCTTTTGTTATGTGCGGGCTGACCGCTTAGAGGCTGGGCAGCACCCCGGCCGGGATCAGATCGTTGTAGCTGGCGGCGCCCAGCAGGGCGGCGGCGGCCTCGATGTCCGGCGAGAAGTATCTGTCCTTGTCGTAGAAGCTGACCTCTTCACGCAGTCGCCCCTTGGCCAGTTCGATAAGCTCGGTGCTGCGCAGGGGGGCGCGGAAGTCCAGGCCCTGGGCGGCGGCGAGCAGCTCGACCGCCAGTATGCCGCGGGTGTTCTCCGCCATGTCCGCCAGACGGCGACCGGCGAAGGTGGCCATGGAGACGTGATCCTCCTGGTTCGCGGAGGTGGGCAGGCTGTCCACCGAGGCCGGGTGGGCCAGCGTCTTGTTCTCGGAGGCGAGCGCCGCCGAGGTGACCTGGGCAATCATGAAGCCCGAATTCACCCCACCATTGTTGACCAGAAAGGCCGGCAGGCCGGACATACGCGAATCGATCAGCAGCGCCATGCGTCGTTCGGAGAGCGAGCCAATCTCGGCGATGGCCAGGGCCAGGTTGTCGGCGGCGAAGGCCACCGGCTCTGCGTGGAAGTTGCCGCCGGAGAGGATCTCCTCGTCCTCGGCAAACACCAGGGGGTTGTCGGAGACCGCATTGGCCTCGCACACCAGCACCTCGGCGGCGTGGCGGATTTGTGCCAGACAGGCTCCCATCACCTGGGGCTGGCAACGCAGGGAATAGGGATCCTGCACCTTCTCGCAGTTGTGGTGGGACATGCCGATCTCGCTGCCATCCACCAGCAGGTGGCGATAGCAGGCGGCGGCGTCGATCTGGCCGCGCTGACCGCGCACCTCATGGATGCGGGCATCGAACGGCCGGCGGCTGCCCAGCGCCGCCTCCACACTCATGGCGCCTATGGTGATGGCACCGGCGAACAGATCCTCGGCATGGAACAACCCTTCCAGCGCAAACGCGGTGCTCGCCTGGGTGCCGTTGAGCAGGGCCAGCCCCTCTTTCGGCGCCAGGGCGATGGGCTCGAGCCCCGCAATCTTGAGCGCAGTGGCGGCGTCGATCAGCTCGCCCTTGTGGCGGGCCTTGCCCTCCCCGATCAGCAGACAGCTCATATGGGCCAGGGGGGCCAGGTCACCGGAGGCGCCGACGGAGCCCTTCTTCGGCACCACGGGATAGACTTCGGCGTTGATGAGGGTCATCAGGGCCTCGAGCACCGTCAGGCGGATGCCGGAGAAGCCGCGGGCCAGGGAGTTGACCTTGAGCACCATCATCAGCCGCACGGTAGCGTCATCCATGTACTCGCCAATCCCTGCGGCATGAGAGAGCACGATGGAGCGTTGCAGCTCGTCCAGCTGCTCCACCGGGATGCGGGTGTTGGCCAGCAGGCCAAAGCCGGTGTTGATGCCGTAGACCACGCGGTTTTGCTCTATCACCTTGGTGACCACGGCTGCGGAGGCGTGGATCCCCGCCAGGGCGGCCGGATCCAGGCTGACATGCACAGGCTCGCGGCTGACGCGGCGCAGGGTATTGAGGCAGAGCTTGCCCGGTTGCAGATTGAGTTCGAACATCTTATTTCGCTCCCTTGCCAGCTGTGTTCAGCATCGGCAGATCCAGTTTCGCCTCATGGGCACAGTTGATGGCAATCTCGTAGCCGGCATCGGCGTGACGCATCACACCGGTGGCCGGATCGTTGCGCAGCACGCGGCCGACCCGCTTGGCGGCATCATCAGTGCCGTCACAGACAATGACCACCCCGGAGTGCTGGGAGAAGCCCATGCCGACCCCACCACCGTGGTGCAGGGAGACCCAGGTCGCGCCGCCCGCGGTGTTGAGCAGGGCATTGAGCAACGGCCAGTCGGAGACGGCGTCGGAGCCGTCCATCATGGATTCGGTCTCGCGGTTCGGGCTCGCCACCGAGCCGGAGTCCAGGTGGTCGCGACCGATGACCACGGGGGCTTTCAGCTCGCCGTTCTTCACCATCTCGTTGAAGGCGAGGCCGAGGCGCACTCTATCCTTGACCCCGACCCAGCAGATCCGTGCCGGCAGGCCCTGGAAGGCAATGCGCTCGCGGGCCATATCGAGCCAGTTGTGCAGGTGAGGATCGTCCGGTATCAGCTCCTTCACCTTCTGGTCGGTCTTGTAGATGTCTTCCGGATCCCCTGACAGGGCCACCCAGCGGAAGGGGCCAATACCCTCGCAGAACAGCGGGCGGATATAGGCCGGTACGAAGCCGGGGAAGTCGAAGGCATTTTTCACCCCCTCTTCCAGAGCCATCTGGCGGATGTTGTTGCCGTAATCCAGGGTGGCCGCGCCGCGGGCTTGCAGGGTCAGCATGGCTTCCACCTGGCGCGCCATGGAGTGACGAGCCGCCTGGTTCACCTCCTGGGGCGCAGATTTTTGCAGCTCGCGCCACTGGGCGACGCTCCACCCTTGCGGCAGGTAGCCGTGGATCGGGTCGTGGGCCGAGGTCTGGTCGGTCACCACGTCCGGGGTGATGCCACGGGCCACCAGCTCGGCGAAGACGTCGGCGGCGTTGCCGAGCAGGCCGACGGAGACGGCGGTGCCGCTCTGTTTGGCTTCCTCGACCATGGCCAGCGCCTCATCCAGGCTATGAGCCTTCTTGTCGACGTAGCGGGTCTTCAAGCGAAAATCGATGCGGGTCTCGTCGCACTCCACGGCGATCATGGAGAAGCCGGCCATGGTGGCCGCCAGGGGCTGGGCGCCGCCCATGCCACCCAGGCCGCCGGTCAGGATCCAGCGCCCCGCAGGCGAGCCGTTGAAGTGCTGGTTCGCCACCGCGAAGAAGGTCTCGTAGGTGCCCTGCACTATCCCCTGGGTGCCTATGTAGATCCAGGAGCCGGCGGTCATCTGGCCGTACATCATCAAACCCTTCTTATCGAGCTCGTTGAAGTGCTCCCAGTTGGCCCAGTGGGGTACCAGGTTGGAGTTGGCGATCAGCACCCGGGGCGCGTCCTTGTGGGTCTGGAACACCCCGACCGGCTTGCCGGATTGCACCAGCAGGGTCTGGTCGTCCTCGAGACGGGTCAGCACCTCGACGATCTTGTCGTAGCAGGCCCAGTTGCGGGCGGCACGGCCGATGCCGCCATAGACCACCAGGGACTGGGGATGCTCGGCCACTTCCGGATCCAGGTTGTTCATCAGCATCCGCAGGGGCGCTTCGGTCAACCAGCTCTTGGCGGTCAACTCGGTGCCACGGGGGGCGCGAATGACCCGGCTCGGGTCGTGACGGGGATCCTGGTGTTGCACAGACATAGACACTCCTTGTTTATCAATGCAGCCGCCATGCGGGGGCACAGTGCCCCCTGGCGAGTCGGCCGACTACTTGGTTAGTTGATGGACCAGCCGGGCGGCCACGCGGGCGCTGCGGTTGTCCAGATCCAGACTCGGGTTGTACTCGGCCAGATCGGCGAGCCTGAGCTTGCCGCTGGCCCGGATATGGGCGATCAGGGGTTCGATGACGGCCAGCTCGACGCCGCGGGCGGCGGGTGCGCTCACCCCCGGCATCACGGCGGCAGGCAGCACGTCGAGATCCAGGGTGAGGTAGAGGTGGTCGCAGCGGGCGACAAAGGCATCCAGCCCGTTCAGAAGCTCGGGCAGGTCAGCCGGAGTCATCTCCTCGTCCAGCACGTGCCAGACCCCCAGTTCATTGGCGCGGGCAAACAGCGCTTGGGTATTGGCGGTCTCAGCCACCCCGAGGCAGGCGTAATGAAACGTTGTCCCCTGAGCGGCGCACTGCTCGGCAATCTGGAAGAAGGGGGTGCCTGAGCTTGCCAGCTCCTGCTTCATGCGCAGGTCAAAGTGGGCATCGAAGTTGATGATGCCGACCCGGCCACGGCCAGCCAGATGGCGATTGAGGCCGCTCCAGCTGCCAAACGCCACCTCGTGACCGCCCCCCAGCACCAGCGGGAAGTGACCCAGATCCAGCGCGCTCGCAACCCGTTCCGCCAGCCGGTCGTGGGCGGCATCGAGATCGCCGTCCTCGCAGCGCACGTCGCCGCCGTCATGGACGGGTCGGCCCAGGTGCCAGGCGGTGTTGGCCAGCAGCTTGCGTATCGCCAGCGGCGCGGCGGCGGCACCGACCCGCCCCTTGTTGCGGCGCACCCCTTCGTCACAGGCAAAACCGAGCAGCACCACGCCGGGCTCGCTGTCGGCTTGCCAGGGTTGCACCTTGTTGTGCCAGCGCAGGGCCAGTTCACCATCTTCCGGATCCTGGCGCCCCTGCCAGACCGACATATCGGCCATGTTGAACTTATCCATGGAGCGTCTCCTCCCCGTTGAGGACCCGGCTGACCAGTTGATCGACCCCGATCAGGTAGCTGATCTCGGAGGGGTGGGCGCAATTCCAGATCAGAAAATCGGCCTGCATACCCACCCTCA
This sequence comes from Aeromonas sp. sif0611, assembly GCF_019218845.1. NCBI lineage: Bacteria > Pseudomonadati > Pseudomonadota > Gammaproteobacteria > Aeromonadales > Aeromonadaceae > Aeromonas > Aeromonas sp. sif0611. The sequence goes on from NZ_JAHUWU010000009.1 coordinate 103,488, forward strand.
ACTGCCCCAGACGCTCCTGCTCGCCGAGCGCCCGGGCGGCGTGGCGGGTCACCCCGGCCATGGCCTCCACCGGGGTCAGGCCGAACAGGGTGCAGGCCATGTTCATGGCCATGCGCAGGGAGACGATGGGGGCCGTGCCCGGATTGATGTCGGAGGAGACAGCCATGGGCACGCCCGCCTTGCGCAGGGCGGTGACCGGCGGCAGCTTGGTCTCCTTCAGAAAATAGAAGGCGGTAGGCAGCAGAGTGGCGACCACGCCACGGTGGGCCAGCGCCTGGATCCCGTCCTGATCCAGATACTCCAGGTGATCCACCGAGAGGGCGCCGAAGTTGGCGGCGAGCGTGCTGCCCCCCAGGTTGGAGAGCTGCTCCATGTGCCCCTTCACCGCGAGATTGTATTGATCCGCCGCCAGATAGACCTGCTCGGTCTGGGCCAGAGAGAAGCCGATGTGCTCGCAGAAGACATCCACCGCATCCGCCAGACCCGCCTCGGCCGCTGCCGGGATGATCTCCTGGCAGATGGTCTCGACCCAGGAGTCGGGATCGTCGCGGTACTCCGGCGGCACCGCATGGGCGGCCAGCAGGGTGGTCTTGACCCGGATGGGCAGTGCCTCCCCCAGTCGGCGGGCGACCCGCAGCATCTTGAGCTCGTCCGCCAGGGTGAGGCCATAGCCGGACTTGATCTCCACGGTAGTGACCCCTTCCCGGATCAGGGACTTGATCCTCGGCACCGCCAGCTCATAGAGCTGATCCTCGCTGGCCGCGCGGGTGGCCCGCACAGTGGAGAGGATGCCACCCCCCTTGCGGGCGATCTCCGCATAGGGGACCCCCTTCTGGCGCAGCTCGAACTCTTCAGCCCGGCTGCCGGCAAAGATGAGGTGGGTGTGGCAATCGATGAGGCCAGGGGTCACCAGCCTGCCCTTCATGTCGCGCCAGTGGGCGGGATGGGGCCCCTTGAGATCCTGCATGGGGACCAGGGCGTGGATCCTGCCCTCATGCACGCCGAGAGCATGGGGTTCCAGCAGACCGTAGTCCGCCAGATCGGGGCGCAGGGTGGCGGGTGTCACGTTGAGCCAGACCCGCTCGCAGTTCAACAGTTCCTTGTTCATACCGACCTCTAAATGTATATACAATAATTTATAGCCGATCTCTGATGAGAAAGAAAGGATCAAGTTCACATCTTGATAACAGCGGTTTCATTAGAGTTTAAGCACAAAAAAGCCCACCAATAGGTGGGCTTTGAAAACAAGATATGTATATACAATTAAGCCAGTCGGGTCTTGGAGCTCAACTTGTAGCGGGAGCCTGGCGAGAGCAGGCGGGCATAAGAGACCAGAAAGCCATCCGACCAGGTGCGGCGATGCAGCAGCAGGCAGGGGGTATCGACCCTCACCTGCAGCAAGCCCGCCTCGCCGGCGCTCGGCAGCACCGCCTCCACCACGTGCTCCATCTCGGAGAGGGGGCAGATTTCCATCAGATAGCTGTTCGGCGTCTGCCTCGTGAAGTCCTGCTCGCCATAGCCGGGCAGACGCTCGGCATCTACGAAACGCTCCTCCAGTTGCAGCGGCTCCCCATCGGCCTGATGGACGATAAGGCTGTGAAAGGTGGGCGCCCCGACCCGCAAACCCAGTCGCACCGCCACCTTCTCGTCGGCAGCCTGACGCTGCAGGCGGATCACCCGGGCACTGTACTGGCTGCCCCGCTCGGCGATCTCGTCGGCGATGTTGCGAATGGCCAGCAGCGGCGACTCGGCACGCCTGTCCGCCACGAAGCTGCCGGATCCGGCGGTGCGATTGAGCCAGCCCTCGGCCACCAGTTCACGCAGCGCCTTGTTGACCGTCATCCGGCTCACGGCAAACTGCTCGCACAGGGCGGCCTCGGTCGGGATCCTGTCGCCCGCCTGATAGTGGCGTTCGCGGATCCCGTCCAGGATGTGCTGTTTGATCTGCAGATAAAGGGCGGGTGCCACCAATGGATTCCTCAGCGACGACGGTGAGGCGGACGCATGTCCGGCCAGGCGCGGTAGACGTCCGGGATCTGATCAGGGCCGCTGATGCAGAGATCGAGATCGTGCAGCAGACCGTCCTTGATGCCGTAGATCCAGCCGTGCACCGCCAGCTCCTGCCCCTTGCGCCAGGCATTCTGGATGATGGTGGTGTGGCAGACATTGGCGACCTGCTCGGCCACGTTCAGCTCGCACAGGTAGTCGAAGCGCTCGTGCTCATCCTCGATGGCTTCGAGCTCTTCGCCGTACTTGAAATAGACATCCTTGATGTTGCGCAGCCAGTTGTCGATGAGGCCCAGCTCCTGGTTCTGCATCGCCGCCTTGACGCCGCCGCAACCGTAGTGGCCGCAGACGATGATGTGTTTCACCTTGAGCACCTCCACCGCGTATTGCAGCACGGAGAGGCAGTTGAAATCGGTGTGCACCACCAGATTGGCGACGTTGCGGTGGACGAAGACATCCCCCGGCAGCAGCCCCATCAGCTGGTTGGCGGGAACCCGGCTGTCGGAACAGCCGATCCAGAGGTACTCGGGCGCCTGCTGGGCGGATAGGGTAGCGAAGAACTCGGGATCTTCGGCCTTGATCCGTTCCGCCCACTCGCGGTTGTTGGTAAACAGGTCGTTCAACAGTTTCACTTCTGCTCTCCCTAACTGTGGCAGTGGCGGCAACATACCATACACAAGGGTAACCAAGGCAAGGCCGACCAGATCCCCGCGAAACAAAAACAGGGCCATCAGGCCCTGTTTTCTACAAGAGAATGCCCTCAGGCATCCATGGCGTCTTTCAGCTTCTTGAGTGCGTTCTTCTCAAGCTGGCGCACACGCTCGGCGAATGCCCTCAGGCGACCATCGCATCCTTCAGCTTCTTGAGAGCGTTCTTCTCAAGCTGACGCACACGCTCTGCAGACACACCGTAGTTGTCGGCCAGCTCCTGCAGGGTGGTCTTGCTCTCGTCATCAAGCCAGCGGGCACGGATGATGTGCTGGCTGCGCTCGTCCAGGGTGGCCATGGCCGCGCTCAGGCGACGGGTGGCATGGCTGTCCCAGTTGTCGTTCTCGATGGTGGCGGCCAGATCGGAAGACTTGTCTTCCAGATAATGGACGGGAGCGAAGCCACCTTCATCCTCATCGTCACCGACCAGGTCGAAGGCCTGATCGTAGTTGCTCATGCGCGCTTCCATCTCGGTGACGTCGGCAGCAGAGACCCCGAGATCCGCGGCAACGGCCTGAACCTCTTCGTGGTTCAGCCAGCCCAGACGCTTCTTGGACTTGCGCAGGTTGAAGAACAGCTTGCGCTGGGCCTTGGTGGTGGCCACCTTGACCATGCGCCAGTTGCGCAGCACATATTCGTGGATCTCGGCCTTGATCCAGTGCACGGCGAAGGAAACCAGGCGCACCCCGACACTGGGGTCGAAGCGCTTGACGGCCTTCATCAGGCCGATGTTGCCTTCCTGCACCAGATCGGCCTGAGGCAGGCCATAGCCGGAGTAGCTCTTGGCCACGTGAACGACAAAACGCAGATGCGACATGACCAGCTGACGGGCAGCCTCGAGGTCGCCACCCTGCTGCAAACGCATCGCCAGTTCACGCTCTTCCTCCGCGCTCAGCACGGGGATCGAGTTGACGGCCTGGATATAGCCTTCCAGACTACCTTGCGGAATCATAGCCATAGTGCGTTGCAATGAAGTTCCCATGTTCTACCTCTTACTTTTCAATCGAATCAGTCTAACACCCTGAGAGGGTCTGTCTACTGACCGGGAGTCATTCTGCGGCCCACATCAAACACAAGTCAAACATCGGCCTCAGCGTGAGCCCGGCCTATCTTAGGCCGACGGGATGAATCATAAATGAACGGTCAAAAAAAAGGGGTCACAATGAAGGACCCCTGAAAAGTAGCATGCTAAGTCCATTGTTGCGGAGCTCGCAACCTTCACATGCTTGCCAAGTCAGACGAGCAAGGCAGAGGGGCCACACCCGTATACATTCTGTTGCACTAGATAGACTGTTTATAAATCAAAAGGTTCACAGGATCCAAATATGATCCTTGGCGCAGGCATCATTCAGATTACTCTGAGAAAGTGGCCCGTGCCAGAAACGGGCCACTCTTTTACTTGATCCAGTTCGCAAAATCCAGCGCTTTAAAATGCTGATAAATTAATCAGGACGGTTCTATGTCACGAATGTGTCTGTGCACCGAGAACCAGGACGCGATCAACCCCAGCAAGGCCCCCAACAGTATGAGGTTGAAGCCGTCGAACGCCCCCATCCCCACCAACCGGAAGTTGCTGTTGTAAAGCCCCGCCAGCTCCTTCACCACCCCCTCGCTCCAGATCACCATCACCTCGGTCAGCCACCAGGCCAGCATGCCGCCGATGACCCCGAACCAGATGCCGGTGTAGAGGAAGGGACGGTGAATGAAGGCGTCGGTCGCCCCCACCAGCTTGAGCACTTCGATCTCGGAACGCTGGTTGAGAATATTGAGCCTGAGGGTGTTGCCGACGATCAGCAGCACGGCAGAAAGCAGCAGCACCGCTATGCCGGTGATGGTGTGGCGCAACAGGTTCATGATCCCCTGCAGCCGGGTCAGCCACTGCAGATCCAGCTTGCCCTGCTCGATGCCGGGTTCGTTCTCCAGCTTGGCGAGCAGCTCGGCGGCCCCTTCCGGATTCTGCCAGCGCGGATCCGGGATGACGCTCAGCACCGGCGGCAGCGGGTTGCTGTCGAGGTAATCGAGGGCATCGCCGAAACCGGAGATCTCGCGGAACTCCTTGAGCGCCTCGTCCCGGTTCATATAAGTGACGGATTCCACCTCGGGATAGAGCAGGATCCGCTGCTTCATGTCGAGGATGCTCTGCTCCGGCAGATCCTTGCGCAGATAGAGGGAGATCTGGGAGCTGGTCTGCCAGCTCCCTTCCACCACTTCGGCGTTCTTCAGCAGCACGTGAAAGCAGGAGGGCAGCGCCAGACTGACACCAAGCACCGCCAGCGTCATCAGGGAAGCAAGCGGATTGCGCCACAGCTCTCCCAAGCTGGCAAAGGCCTGACGCACGTGGTCCACACCGTACATCATCAGACGGCGCAGCGGCGGCTGTTTATGACGAACGATAGCCATCAGCTCTCCTCCTGCTCTTGGGAATACATGCGCCCTGCCTTCAGGGTCAGGGTGCGATAGCGCATGCGGGCGATCAGCCCCAGATCGTGGGTGGCAATCAGCACCGAGACCCCGAAGCGGTTGAACTCCTCGAACAGCCGCATGATGTCCATGGAGAGCTGAGGATCCAGGTTGCCGGTCGGTTCATCCGCCAGCAGCAGGGGCGGCTTGTTGACGATGGCGCGGGCGATGCCGACCCGCTGCTGCTCACCACCGGAGAGCATGCGTGGCTGGTAGCGCTCCTTGCCGAGCAGGCCGACCTTGTCCAGCGCCGCTGCCACTCGCTTGTTGATGTCCGCATGGCTGTAGCCATCGATCACCAAGGGCAGGGCCACGTTGTCGAACACGGTTCTGTCCATCAGCAGCCGGTGATCCTGAAAGATCATCCCGATCTGGCGGCGCACATAGGGGATCTGGCTGCGCTGGATATGACTGACGTCATCGCCATGGAAGAAGACGCGACCGTCGGTCGGCCGCTCCATCACGCTGATGAGCTTGAGGAGGGTACTCTTGCCCGCCCCCGAGTGGCCGGTCAGGAAGGCCATTTCCCCCTTGCGCAGGTGGAAGCTGACTTTCTGCAGCGCCTGATGGCCACCGCTGTATACCTTGCTGACCTTGTCAAAACGGATCATAACGGTTTCCTGATATTGACAAACCCCGACCTGGGTCGGGGTATGGAACACTTACTCATCGCGGCCGGACTCATTCATCGCGGCTGAAGAGTGCCTCGATAAAGTCGTTGGCAACGAAGGGACGCAGATCGTCGATCCCCTCGCCCACCCCGATGTAGCGGATCGGGATCTGGAACTTGTCGGCCACCGCGAAGATGACGCCGCCCTTGGCGGTCCCGTCCAGTTTGGTGAGGGTGATGCCGTTCAAGCCCACCGCCTCGCTGAACAGCTTGGCCTGGCTCAGGGCATTCTGGCCGGTGCCCGCATCCAGGGTCAGCATGATCTCGTGAGGCGCTTCCTCATCCAGCTTCTTCATCACCCGCACCACTTTCTTGAGCTCTTCCATCAGGTTGCTCTTGTTCTGCAGGCGGCCAGCGGTATCGGCGATCAGCACGTCGGCGCCGCGGGAGCGGGCAGCCTCGATGGCGTCATAGATGACGGAGGCGGAGTCGGCACCAGTGTGCTGGGCGATCACCGGAATGTTGTTGCGCTGACCCCACACCTGCAACTGCTCGACCGCAGCGGCACGGAAGGTATCACCCGCCGCCAGCATCACGCTCTTGCCTTCGGCCTGGAACTGCTTGGCCAGCTTGCCGATGGTGGTGGTCTTGCCGACACCGTTCACGCCGACCATCAGGATCACATAGGGTTTCTTGCTGGTGTCGATCACCAGCGGCTGCTCGACTTTCGCCAGCATCTCGCCCATGTCCTGCTTGAGCAGGCCATAGAGCGCCTCGGCATCCTTGAGCTGCTTGCGGTCCGCGTGCTGCACCAGGCTTTCAATGATGCGGCTGGTGGTATCCACGCCGAGATCGGCGGTCAGCAGCTGGGTCTCCAGCTCCTCGAACAACTCGTCATCGATCTTCTTGCCACGGAACAGGCCGAAGAAGCCGGAGCCGATATTTTCTCTGGTGCGCACCAGGCTGCGCTTGAGGCGGGCAAAGAAGCCCTCCCGCTGCGGCTTGTCCTGAGTGTCGTCATCCACGGCAGCGGCCAGCGGCAGGGCTGCCAGCGCGGCGGCATCCGCCTCCATCTCGGCCACCAGGCGCAAATCTTCCGCTCTCTGGGCCTCTTTGGCGATACGGGCTTCTTCCGCAGCCTGTGCCTCGGCGGCAACACGAGCAGCTTCGACAGCCTGAGCTTCAGCGGCAACGCGAGCAGCTTCCGCAGCCTGTGCCTCGGCGGCAGCGCGAGCGGCTTCCGCAGCCTGTGCCTCGGCGGCAATACGAGCAGCTTCGGCAGCCTGTGCCTCGGCGGCAACGCGAGCAGCTTCCGCAGCTTGGGACTCAGCGGCAACGCGAGCGGCTTCCGCAGCCTGAGCTTCAGCGGCAACACGGGCGGCTTCCGCAGCCTGGGCCTCAGCGGCAACACGGGCTGCCTCCGCAGCCTGGACCTCAGCAGCAACGCGAGCAGCTTCCACAGCTTGTGCCTCGGCGGCAACACGAGCGACTTCCGCAGCCTGAGCTTCGGCGGTAACACGGGCGGTTTCCGCAGCCTGGGCCTCAGCGGCAACGCGTGCAGCGTTGGCGGCCTCTGCTTCGGCGGCGATCAGCGCCTCATTGACGATGACGGGCTCGAGTTCGGAGGCAGGTTCCTCCACCACCAGGGGACCTTCATCAGGGGTCGCCAGGGGTGCCTCGTGCAATACAGCAGGGGCCTCGGTCAGGGAAACATCAGCGACGGGAGCGGGGGCAACGGGGGCCTCGGACTCGGCGACAGCCGGGGTGGCGTCAGGGGCCTGTGATTGGACGGCCTCAGCCTCTTCTTTCTTGCGGCCGAAACCCAGCCAGGAAAACAAACCTTTTGCCATCTAAAAAATACTCACTTCGTTGGCTGACTGCTAAGATAGCCGTCCCTTGGCGGGTCGGCATAAAAATGAACCGCCTTATACTACCACTTTATTTTCTGACGACGAAACGCGATGCCCAGAGTGAAATCCAGCCGTAACAGCCCGAGCAAGAGCCCAGCCCCCCAGGGGCGAGCGGGCGTGGTAAGAATCATTAGCGGCCAGTGGAAGGGCCGTAAACTGCCGGTCAGGGATGTGGACGGACTCAGACCCACCACGGATCGCGTCAAGGAGACCATCTTCAACTGGCTGGCCCCTCATGTCCGTGGCACCCGCTGTCTCGACCTGTTTGCCGGCAGCGGCGGCCTGGGGCTGGAGGCATTGTCGCGCTACGCCGAGCAGGTCACCCTGGTCGAAATGGACAAGGGGGCCGCCGATCAGCTCAAGAAAAACCTGCTCACTCTGGGTTCAAGCCAGGGACAGGTGATCCAGGCCGATGCGGTGAGCTGGCTACAAGGCCCCGCCACCCCCTTCGATCTGGTGTTCTTGGATCCGCCGTTTCGCCGTGAACTGCTGCCCCAGGTGTGCGATCTGCTGGAGCAGCGCGGCTGGCTGGCGCCGAATGCCCTCATCTATCTTGAACGGGAAAAAGAGATGAGCGATCTGCCCCTTCCTGCCAGCTGGAAACAACTCAAGGACAAACAAGCGGGTCAGGTCTGCTATCAGCTCTATCTGCGGGACATCCAGGATGACGCTGCGGTTTAAATGCCGGGTAGGTACGGGAGGTGGGCGCTATGCCCCTCCTCGTCAATCTGGGCAACGACTCAAGGACAAGCAGGCCGGTAGGTCTGTTATCAACTCTATGTACGGGAGGTAGGCGATGAAGCGGGTGTTTAATCTATTGGCGATGGGTGTGTTGCTGTTCTTCTGGTTCGGCGTGATGCTCGCCCTGCTGGGCACCCTGCCGGGCAAACTGAACGGCTTTCTGCCGGTTTGCGGCGTCATCGTGATACTGATGCACTGGGTACAGGCGAGCATGATCAAGGCCGCCTGCAAGCCCTACTTCGCGGTCACTCGCCTCGAATTCACTCAGGTGCTGATCTTCGGCGTGTTCGGCATGATGGAGATACGGGCCAAGCTGCAAGCCATCATAGATGCCAGACAGAGAGGCGAAACGCCGCCCAGGGTCGACTAACCACCGGCAAATCGAACCAGAAGGAGTGATGCGTCACTCCTTCGCTTTTTTCCCCAGGCTGATCCCGAGCTTGATGGAGAGCACCGCGAGCAGCAGCAGCATGGCGATGAGGGAGAAGAAGTTGCTACCAAGCTCCGGGTACTGCACCTTGAGCAGCGCCGAATGGCCGAACACCCCGATAAAGAAGCAGATCAGGATGCAACTGGGGGTATTGCCGACCATGGGCTCGTGGCGATAGTGCTGATAGAGCTGGTAGGCCGCCAACAACAGGGCGATCAGGGGGAAGAAGGAGAAGGGCACAACCGACTCGGTCAGCACCGACAGGAAGGCATCACCGCAGATGCCGATGAGCAGGGCCAGCAGCAGGGGTTTCTTCGGGATCGCGTTCGATTCATGCATGGGACTGTCCATCCTTGACTTATGAGAGAGATTCGCGGCGCTTGCGGTTCAGAACCTCGGCGCCCATGGCGATCATTCGCAACTGGCTGATGGTGCGTTCTGACAGGGCCCGGCACTCTTCGGGTGTCATGTCGAGGGCGTCGGCACCGGCGCTGAAGACGATGGTGACCATGGCTTCGGCCTGGATGTAGGCCTCTTCCCGTGGTGCCTGTGTGGTCGCCTCCAGATAATCGGTCAGCTCGGCGATGAAGTGCTGGATCTCGCGGGCCACCGCCTGGCGAAACGCCGCAGAGGTACCGGAACGCTCACGCAGCAGCAGCCGGAAGATGTTCGGGTTGTTTTCGACGAATTCCATGAAGGTTTGCACCGAGGTGCTGATGACGCTGCCACCACCGGCGATGCGCTGGCGCGCCTGGCGCATCAGCTGGCGCAGGGTCAGGCCGCCCTCGTCCACCAGGGTCAGCCCCAGCTCTTCCATGTCGCGAAAATGACGATAGAAGGAGGTCGGCGCAATGCCCGCCTCCCTGGCCACTTCCCGCAGGCTGAGGTTGGAGAAGCTGCGGTTGGCACAGAGTTGACTGAACGCCGCGTCGATCAGCGTACGCCGGGTCTTTTCTTTTTGTTGCGCGCGAATACCCACGAAAACAGTCACCTTGCGATTAGCGAGGCCAGATGATAACCCGAAGGCGGGGCCTGGATCAGGTTTGTCTCCGACTTTTTTACCATTGACCCGCATTCCGGCTCAATGGAGAATAGTGGACAGCTGTTCGCTGAATGGAGCCGAGTGAAATGGACCGCCCCCCGATCATCATGACCAACACCCTGCTGTTTGCCCTCTCCGGGCTGACGGCACTGATTGCGGTACCCTGGTACGGCCTGACCCATGGCTATGACCTCTGGCAGTGGAGCAGTTTCCTGCTGCTGTTCTGCTATTGCGGCATCTCCATCACCGCCGGCTACCACAGACTCTGGTCACACAAGGCCTACAAGGCCCACCCTGCCCTGCAATGGTTCTTCGCCATCGGTGGTGCCCTCGCCCTGCAAAACTCGGCACTGCACTGGTCGTCCGATCACCGCCGCCACCATCGCCACGTGGATGACAACCAGAAGGATCCCTACAGTGCGGGCCGCGGCTTCTGGTACTCCCACATCGGCTGGATGCTGCGGGAATACCAGCGCGAGATCTACCACGACTACAGCAATGTGCGGGATCTGCAGAACAATCCCGTGGTCGCCTTCCAGCACAGGCACTATCTGGCGCTGACCCTGGCCACCAACATCGGCATCCCGCTGCTGCTCGGCCTGATCCACGGCGATCTGCTTGGCATGCTGCTGCTCGCCGGGGTGCTGCGCATGGTGATGACCCATCACACCACCTTCTTCATCAACTCCCTGGCCCACATCTGGGGCAGCCAGCCCTTCACCGATCGCAACAGCGCCCGGGACAACGGCATCCTGGCCTTCTTCACCTTTGGCGAGGGGTATCACAACTTCCATCACCTGTTCGAGAACGACTACCGCAACGGCATCCGCTGGTGGCAGTTCGACCCCACCAAGTGGTTGATCCGCATCGCCGCCTGGTGCGGGCTGGCTAGGGATCTCAGATCCTGCCCTGAGGAGCGAATCGAGCAGGCCAGGCTGGAGATGCAGCTCAAACGCGCCCAGGCCAGACTGCACAAACAGGATGACAGGGAGCTGTGGCAGGCGCTGCTGCAGGAGGAGTACGACAAGCTGAGCCTGCAGATCCAGCACTACTACGCCAACCGCAAGCAGTTGCTGGAGCAGCGCAAGCGCAAGGCGCTGGCGCGCTACGACAGGCTCAAGCTGCAGCTGGAATATCGCAACCTTCGGGATGGCTTCCTCGTTGCCAAACGCAACTGGAGTCGCCTGCTGGCCGGCATCGCCTGAGACGCTCAGGAGCCCGGATCAAGAAGACCGCCAGCTGGCGGTCTTCTTGTATGCGCCCCAAAGGCGAGAAACAAAAAAATGGGGCGACACTCGCATGTCACCCCCTCGCAAATAGCATGTTCCGTATTGGGATCCGGCAATAACGGGGATCTTTTCTGCATCACGGGTTTCCGCTCCCGATCCGCAGTATCTGCCAGAACACTCCGGCCGACCCATTCCCTTACCCCCTTCACCCACACGGCAGGCGAGCCGCCGTGTTTGTCCTTGCAACCGAAATACTACGCAGTTAATTAAAATAAAAAACCGTTTTATACGGACCTCTATGCAGACCGGGTAGCGGCATCAGGGTTCACCACCAGATATAAAGTGATTAAAAACAATACGATAAAATCTCAATCCGGTTTTGGATGGCAAACGTTATCCTCGAAGGCGCACAAGGCTTTGCGAGATCTCGCACAAGCCAGGCCCCTCTCACAGCCAGGGGTGCAACGGCAACCAGTCGCTCAGTCGCGCCAGCAGACGCCGCAGCGTCGAGGGGGGCGCCACCACAGGATGCGCCGCTGCCTGTTGCCACCCGCAAAGCCAGTGCCTCAGCTCGGCACAGAGCGCCGTGCATCGCAGATGCAACATCAGCTCGGTGTTGAGCATCAGGGAGCGGGGATCCAGATTGAAGCTGCCGAGCAGGGCCTCCTCCTCCCCCATCAGGATCAGCTTGGCATGCAGACTGTGGGCCTCACCCGCCAGCTCGGCCAGCACTATGCCCTGCCGCTCGAGCCAGGGGCGGTGGCGCCGATAGGCGCCATACACCAGAGGCACGTCTGTGCTGGCCAGGGAGTTGGTCAGGATCTCGATGCCAACCCCCACCTGGCGTTGTCGTTTGAGATGGCGGCGCAGGCTCCGGGTCAGGATCAGGTAGGGGCTTACCAACCGCAGCGTCTCCCGATTGCCCGCCAGCTTGCGTCCCAAGCGGGGCGCCGTGGTCGGCCGGGAGATCAATCCCTTGCCGGGCCGGTCAAACCAGCACTCTCCGAACCCCGGATGCCAGCCAAGGGGAACCGGCACCCCATCGAACAGGCTGGCGGGCAGATCGTAGACCATGGCCACCACAGGGTCGGTCAGGGTGAGCAGAAAATCGTTCACTACGTGGATCTCGGCAGGCAGCAGGGGGCGCCGCAACAGGTGCCGGATGGGGTGGCTCCAGCGGCTGCGCCAGAACAACTCGAAGCCCTGCTCGACCTGGCGGCAGAGGGGGCCACGGCAGACCAGATCCAGATCGACGAAGTGAGGGGACGCCCCCAGCCCAAAGTAACGATCGCCGATGTTGCGACCCCCGATCACCGCCTCGCGGCCATCCACCAGCAGCAGCTTGTTGTGCATGCGGTGGTTGATGCGACGGAAGCTGAGCAGGCCTTCCAGCAGCAGGGTCAGGGGGCGCCAGCCCCTCAGCCAGAACGGATTGAACAGGCGAACCTCGATGCCGGGCTCTGCCGCCACCACCTCCAGGAAACGATTGTCGCCGGCATAGAGGTCGTCGATGAGCAGCTGAACCCGGACCCCTCGCCGCGCCGCATGGAGCAACTCCGACAGCAGCAGCTTGCCGCTGCTGTCCTCCTCCCAGCTGTAATACTGGGCCTGGATCCGGCTGCGGGCGCCACGGATCAGCTGGCAGCGGGCCTTGAGGGCGGTGCCGGGATCGTCGAGCAAAGCAAAGTCGGCGGTGAGCAAGGGTCATCTCCTTGTCATGAGGCAGTGGCATAACCCAGACAACCGCCCCGATTGCAGCATGTCAAGGAGTCGATGATGGAACTGCGCGACCACCCCTCCCTCAGCCAGCGACCACAGGCCAGCCAGCCGGATCCCACTCCCGCCAGGCTGCTGACCCCCTGGTACCAGCAGCACCGGGATCAGGGCTGGGAGACCCTCCCCCTTGCGCGTGAGGATGGCCTTTCCGACCGGCACTGACGCTCAGGGCTGCGCCGCCTCTATGGCCTCGGACTTGCCCTCCAACTGGGGCAGGCTGAAGCGGTAAGCCACGTAATACTTGTAGATGGTGCCGACGTAGTTGATGGGCCCCTGGCCGACCTCGTTGGCCACCAGCTGCTCCACGTTGCCAAACCAGACGTTCGGGTCCAGCCCCCTCTCCCTCGCCCTGGCCTGCAGCGCCTGCACCCGGTTCGGGCCCGCATTGTAGGCTGCCAGGGCGAACAGGTGGCGGTTGAGCCTGTCCATCCCGGGATCGTTGAAGTAGGTATCGAGAATGAGCCGCATGTAACGGCAGGCCGCCTCCACATTGCCTTCCAGGCTGGTGAGCCTGGCACCGCGGATCCCCACCTCGCCCCCTGTGCTCGGCAGCAGTTGCATGATGCCGACCGCCCCGCGGTGGGAGCGGACATTGGGGTTGAGCCCCGACTCCTTGTAGGCCAGCGCCGCCAGCATCAGCCAGTCGAGCTGATATTTGTCGGCCTGGGCTTCCAGCACCTTGCGGATGGTCGACAGCCGCCCCAGGGGATCCGGTGCCAGTATGTTGCTCATCTGGTCACTCTGGGCCATCAGGCGGCGCAGGGTCATGTCGCTGTAGAGGGTGCGTTTGCTCGACTCCGAGATATAGGCGTTCACCGCCTTGAGCAGTTCGGGGCTGTTGTTGCGCAGCGCCCAGGCACTGCGTCCCTTGTCCCGCAGCGGGATCAGCTTGTGGGCCTTGAGGCCCCCTATCATGTCGAGCCAGATCCGCCCCTTGAAGCTGTCGGTGACGGTCAGCGGTATGATGCCGGCCGCCACCATCTCCAGCAGATCCCCGTCCTGCAGGTACTCGGGCACCGTCTCTATGTAGACGGGGGGCAGCCCCAGCTCGCGGAACAGCCAGTTTAGCTGATGCAGGCTCTCGTAATAGCTGGAGCTGGCCCGTACCCAGATCCGCCGACCGGAGAGCTGGGTGATGCGGTTGAAGCCCGTCAGCTCCCGCTGGCTCACCACCCACTCCTCGATAGGCGAGATGAGCGGCTGGGAGAAGGTGACCTGCTCGCGCCGGGTCGGCGTCACCGTCAGGTTGGCCGCCACCAGATCCCCCCGCCCCTCGGTGAGATAGTCCAGCAACTTGTCCTGACGCACCGGGATGTAGATGATCTTGAGCTTGAGCTTCTCCCTGGCGAGATAGGTCTGGTTCAACCAGCGCTCGAAGCCTTGCAGTTGATTGACCAGGATGCCGTACTGGGCACCCTTGTCGAAGAAGAAGAAGCCCCGTTCATAGACCACCAGGGCCCTGAGTTCCTTCTTTTGCAGTATGTGTTCGAGATCCCCGGGTTGGGGCAGGAGTTTGGGTTTGACGTCCGCAGCGCGCGAAGGGGCATCACCAGGCTGGGAACCGAGATCCGCCGCCAGCAGAGGGAGAGAACAGAAGACCAACAGGGCCCAAAGCCATCGCATCATGATGTAGTCACCTTCTGTGGGTCGACTCGAGCCGGATGATTCCCCGCCAAGACAAGGCCTGGAACAGATGACAGAGTGCCATCAGGGTATCAGGTCACCCCTCTGCACCAGAGCGACGCGTGCCGGACTGGAACCGGAACGTCCGTGGGATAACTCACTATACAACGCAAAGAGAGGGAAAAGGCGAGGGGCAACGCAATACGGCAGGCAAGCCTGCCGTCTCATCAGGGGCTCAGATAGAGCGGGCACGCATCTCGAAAATCAGCTTCTCGGCGGTGCAGGTGAATTGCAGGCGGGCCTTCAGGATCACGCCGTCTGCGCCCTGGGTCAGTTCGCTGTCGATCACGGCTTCGGCGGTCACCTGCTTGGCCAGCGCCTCATAGGCTGCCAGCTTGGCACGGGCGTCGGCTTCTGCCGCAGCCTCGATCACCAGCTCCATCACATCGTCGCCTTCACCTATGATGGTGCCGATCTCGGCGAAACAGCCGCAGCTGTCGCAGGTTTCATTCAATTCCACTTTTTCGTCTACAGACATACTTCCACTCCTACTCATTTCGGATGTACTTCATCGTCACGCAAGGCTTTACGAAAATCCCTGATGGCGGTGCCCAGATCCTCACCGGCGCCGGCCAGGCGTTTGCTGCCAAACACCACGACGACGACCACCAGCAGGATCAACAGATGCCAGATATGAATTCCACCAAGTCCCATAGGGCGACTCCTGACAGATAGATACCCGTTGTTTGTATCAAAAGAAGGCGCAACGATTGTTGGGCAAAATCAAGGCAGGCGCAAGTTGGCAGGAAAATCGTCAAAAGACATAAAAAGATACGGCGGCCTTTGGCCGCCGTATGAGTCGGTGCTACTTGTCCCCTCAACCGCTACATCCTGTACCAGCCGCCATGAAGGCGAGAGACAGTTCGAGCATAGGGTCGCCAAGATATGAAAACAAATGGTATAAATTCATCTAAGAATTGAAGAGGATTCATATCATGTTGCTGGAACAGCTCGGGCGCATAGACCTTAATCTATTGATTATCCTGCAAGTCTTGCTGGAGGAGCGCAATGGCAGCCGGGCTGCCCGTCGCCTGCATCTGAGTCAGTCGGCCGTCAGCAAGGCGCTGGGCCGCCTGCGGGAAACCTTCGACGACCCCCTGTTCGTCCGTTCAGCCTACGGGCTGGACCCCACCCCGCGCGCCCTCGATCTGCAGCAGCAGTTGCAACCCATACTGCTGTCGCTGGACAACCTGATCCAGCCCCCCGCCTTCGATCCCGTCAGCACCGAGCGGGAGTTCGTCATCGCCAGCATGGACAGCGCCTTCACCCTGTTCGCGCCGCTCTACCTCAGCGAGCTCAAGCGTCAGGCACCGGGGATCCGGCTGCGTTACGAGGAGTGGACAGAGCACAGCCTGACCGAGATGAGCCAGGGTCAGGTGGACATCGCCTTCACGGTGCGTGAGAACTGCATCAATTCGGATTTCAGGCTGGATACCCTCCCCAATGCCATCTGCCAGCGACTGCTCGCCATCGATGATCTCACCTGTCTGGTACAGCGGGATCATCCGGCGCTGCGCGAACCCGAGTGGGATCTCCCCCGCTACCTGGCCTATCCCCACGTGCAGACCTATTGCGAGGGGCGCGACCGCTGGATGCTGGATCACAAGCTGGCGGAGCAGGATCTCTATCGCCGTATCGAGGCGACCGTGCCCTCCTTCGAGGCGGCGCTGCGCATGGGCATGCACTCGGACATGATAGTGACCCTCTCCCGGCTCTATGCCCGTCACGCGACCCAGGTCTATCCGCTGGTGCCGCTGCCGCTGCCCATCGCCCTCGACAGCATCTCCCACCTGCTCATCTGGCATCAGCGCCACGAGGAGGATCCGGGACACCGCTGGTTGCGGGAGACCCTGCTCGCCCTCATCATGGGCAAGCTGGAGAGCCCGCCCGGCGACCCGTCCCGCGCGGACGAGGCGCTGGCCGTCATGGACGCACAAGAAGAAAGGGGCTGCCTGGCAGCCCCTTTCTTCTTACCCCTTGCCCGTCACCGCCAGATAGTGGTGCACGCCATCCAGCAGCATCTGCACCGAGATCATCACCAGCAGCATACCCATCAGCCGCTCCACGGCGGTGAGTCCTCGCTCACCCAGCAGCTTGTTGAACAGCTCGTAGAACATCAGTATCACGGCGCTGGCGCCCCAGGCCATCAGCAAGGCCAGGGACCAGTCCGCCATCCGGGTCGGCTCCTGGTTCGCCAACAGCAGCAGGGAGGCCAGGATGGAGGGGCCCGCTATCATGGGAATGGCCATGGGCACCAGGAAGGGCTCCTCCCCCGCCGCCAGCCCGGTCACGCCACCGGGGCTCGGGAAGATCATCTTGATGGCGATGAGGAACAAGATGATGCCCCCGGCGATGCTGACCGCCTCCTGACGCAGGTTCAGGAAGCTCAGGATCTGCTGACCGGCAAACAGGAAGCCCAGCATGATGGCCAGAGAGAACAGCAGCTCGCGGATCATCACCTTGCGCCGCCGCTTGGGATCGACATGACGCAGGATGGAGAGGAAGACCGGCAGGTTGCCCAGCGGATCCATGATCAGAAACAACATGACGGCAGCGGAGAACGTATCCATACAGGTTCCCGGGCGTTGCCCAGGCCAAGCCTTTAACAGAGGGGGAGAGGGCGAAATATAACAAAGGAGACGGGATTCGGCGAGCGCCCCGGTGCGCTCGCCGCGGGATCAGCCGTGGTTGCAGATCTTGTCGGCCCGGGTCTGGAAGCCCTGTTCGGACTCGATGAACTTGCCGCGTTTGGCCAGAAAGTCGATCAGCGCCTCCACATCCATCTCGCTCGCGCTGCAGGTATGGAAACGGGCATCGGCGCCAAAGCGCGCCTCAATCGCCTCCTTGAGGCTGGCCCGGGTAAAATGGCCCCCCTCTTCCAGCATCATCTCCATTACTTCGTGACCGTGTATCGACTGGGACATCTCAAACCTCTTTAATCATCATGTCAGATGTTAATTAGAGCCTGAACCCCGTCTCCCGATCTTGATGTAAGCCAACAAAACGCCTTTTTTAGCGCCCCCGGGCTGGCCGGGAGCATCGCTTTGTCGATAATGTGGCAACCTGATCGGGGGATGGCTACACTAGCGCCCCTTTGCCATCGCAGACAGAAAATAAGGACATTGGCGTCATGCTGTTCCATGGATTGGTCTTCAAGCCCTGGCGGATCTGGACCCGCCGCCCACTCTGGTTGAAGACCCTGCTCGGCATGCTGACCGGGATCGGGCTCGGGCTCGGCTTCAGCGAGCAGGCACTGCTGCTCAAACCCATCGGCGTCCTGTTCGTGAACACCATACAGATGCTGATGGTGCCCCTCATCTTCTGCTCCGTCATCGCCGGTCTCACCGCCCTGCTCAAGGGCAAGACCCTGGACAGGATCGCCGGCAAGGCCATAGGTCTCTACCTCTGCTCCACCGCCGTCGCCATCTGCATCGGCCTGGTGATGGGCTGGCTGCTGGAACCCGGCATGGGCGCCAATATGGGACCCTACGAGCGGACCGGCGTGATGGTGCAACCGACCCTGGCCAGCGTGCTGAGTCATCTGGTGCCCCACAACCCGGTGCAAGCCATGGTGGATGGCAAGATCCTGCAGGTGATCGTGTTTGCAGTGGCCCTCGCCCTGGCCCTCAATGCCACCGGTCGGCGCGGCCGCCCCGCCATTCTGTTTTTCACCTCCCTGGCGGAGGGGATGTTCAAGCTGACCCAGATGGTGATGGCGCTGGCCCCCTATGGCGTCTGCGCCCTGATGGCCTGGATGACGGGCAAATACGGGGTGAGCCTGCTGCTGCCCCTGCTCAAGGTGATCGGCGCCGTCTACCTCGGCTGCCTGCTGCATGTGCTTGGGGTCTACAGCAGCCTGCTGATCCTGCTGGCCCGCCTCAATCCGCTGCACTACTTCAAGAGCATCGTCGACGCCCAGGCGGTGGCCTTCACCAGCAGCTCAAGCAGCAGCACCCTGCCCATCAGCCTGGCCTGCGCCGAGCGCCGGCTGGGGGTCTCCCCCGCCATCACCGCCAAGGTGCTGCCCATCGGCGCCACCATCAACATGGATGGCACCGCGCTCTATCAGGGGGTGACGGCGCTGTTCGTGGCCCAGGCGTTCGGGGTGGATCTGCACGTAGTGGACTACCTGACCATCATCAGCATCGCCACCCTGGCCAGCATAGGCACGGCGGGCACACCGGGCACAGGGCTGATGCTGCTGACCCTGACGCTGACCGCGGTGGGATTGCCGCTGGAAGGGGTGGCGCTGATCGCCGGAATAGACAGGATCCTCGACATGGCCCGTACCACGGTCAACGTCTCCGGCGACATCCTGGTGTCAGTGCTGATCGCCCGCAGCGAGAAGGAGCTGGATCTGGCGATCTATCACGATGCCAGCGCGGGGGAGGATATCGACTTCACCCTGCGCTGAGGGGCGAAAGAAGGGAGAGATCTCAGTGATCCTGGGGATCGTGATGGCAGCGCCAGCAGATATCGAAGTTGGCGCCGTTCTCCTCCCCGCACTGGCCGCACAACCAGCCGTTGCCCTGGCGCTGCTGGTAGCGCTCGATGATCCGGCCTGCCCGCCGGCGATCCTGCTCGCACACCATCAGGGTCACCTGCAGCAGATCCACGGGCAACTCCCCCAGCGCCCCCGAGAGTCCCTCCCCGCTTAGCCGCACCCGCACTCCTTCGACTTCCAGCGCTCCCTTCAGGGCATACGCCTCCAGGGAGTGAGAGGCCCGATACAAGTTAATCCACTGCTCCATATATCCTCTCCTCACAACAGCCTGCCTGATCATCGACCCGTCCCCAGAGGGTGGACCCCTCGATACCGGCTTCGAAGCCACTGCGCCGTGGCGACCCTCCACCGGCACTCAGGTTAATGGCCATTTTCATATGTCCGGCCATGCCGCTCACAGCAGATTGTCGATGCCGTAAGCCGGGCCATTGGCCACCAGAAAATCGATAAACACCCTTAACTTGCGCGGCATCAGCCGCCGCTCGGGAAACAACAGATAGATGGGCACCTTGGGCTGCTGCCAGTCCGGCAGCAGGGCCACCAGGGAGCCGTTGGCCAGCTCATCATGGCACAACATGGCGGGCAGAGAGGCGAGCCCCAGCCCGGCCTTCGCCGCCTCTCTGGCACAGGTGATGTTGTTGACCTGGAAACGGGACGGCGGATCCACCAGCACTTCCCGGCCATCCCGCTCAAAACACCAGTGTGAGGCGAGAAAACCGCTGCTCACCGCGACCCGCTCATGGCGTACCAGATCCTCGGGCCGGGCGATCGCCGGGCTGCGCGCCAGATACTCGGGGCTGGCGCAGAGCAGGCGTCCCGTGCTCCACAGGCGCCGCGCCGCCAGGCTGGAGTCGCTCATGTCGCCTATTCGCACTATGGCATCCAGCCCCTCGCTGATGGGATCCACGATGCGGTTGGTCAGCTCCAGATCCACTCTCAGCCCAGGATAGGCCTGCAGAAAGTGGGCCACCAGCCGGCCAACCACCAGTTGCCCCGTCTCGATGGGGACCGCCAGCTTGAGCGTCCCCGTCACCTCCTGCTGACTGGCGCTCAGCATCAGTTCGGCCTGGGCCAGCTCCTCCACCGCCTTGCTGCAGCGCAGGTAATACTGCTCCCCCGCTTCGGTCAGGGTGAGCTGGCGGGTGGAGCGATAGAGCAGCCGCACGCCGAGGTGCTGCTCCAGATCGGCGATGCGGCGGCTCACCGTCGCCTTGGTCATGCCCAGCTCCTGGGCCGCCGCGGTGAAGGAGCCCTTGTCGACGATGCGCACCAGAATCAAGGCTGCGTTCAGGTCCATTGTCTCACCAGTGAAACTGTATATCTCATGAATGGATACTAATCGAAACAGTGACACGATGTTAGCCTGCCCGCCACAGTTCAGGAAAAACCCATATCATGAGTCAACACAAGAAGATCCCCCTGCTGGCAGCCCTGCTGCTGGCCCTGCTCGGCATGTTGTTTGCCGCTTACTGGTATCTGCACGGCCGCCATTTCGAGAGCACCGACAACGCCTATCTGCAGAGCGAGGTGACCGGTATCGGCTCCAAGCTGCCCGGCTACATCGGCGAGGTGCTGGTGACCGACAACCAGAAGGTCAAGGCCGGCCAGCTCATCGCCAGGCTGGACGACCGGGAGTACAGAACCCGGGTGCTCGAGGCCGAGGCCGACCTGCACCTCAATCAGGCGACGGCGGAGAACCTGACTGCCACCCGCACCCAGCAGCTGAGCCTGATCCGTCAGGCGGAAGCAAGGGTCGCCTCGGCCAATGCCGAGCAGGTGCGGGCCCAGCAGCAGGTGCGCCGCGTCAGCCAGCTCAATCAGCGCCACTACAGCTCCCAGGACAGCCTGGACGAGGTGCGAGCCGGTCTGCAGGTCACTCAGGCCCAGGAGCAGGAGGCCAGAGCCGCCCTGCAGGCCGCTCGTGAGCGGCTGCTGGTGCTGGACGCCGAAGCCAAGCAGAACCAGGCCAGGCTGGCACTGAGTGAAGCCCAGCTCGAACAGGCCAGACTGGAACTCGGCTACACAGAGCTGCGGGCCCCGGCGGACGGCATCATCGGCAAGCGCAGCCTGCGGGAAGGGCTCTATGTGCAGTCCGGCATGCAGGTGGCCAGCCTGGTACCGCTGCAACAGGTGTGGGTCGAGGCGAATTTCAAGGAGACCCAGCTGCAGCACATGCAACCGGGCCAGCGCGTGGAGGTGATCCTGGATGCCTATCCGGATCAGCCGGTCGAGGGGATCATCGACAGCCTGGCCCCCGCCACCGGCGCCAAGTTCGCCCTGCTGCCGCCGGAGAATGCCACCGGCAACTTCACCAAGATTGTGCAACGGGTGCCGGTCAAGATCCGCATCCCCGAGCCGGGTGCACTGGCAGGCAAGCTTCGTCCTGGTCTCTCCACCGAGGTGATCGTCGACACCCGCACCCCTGATCCCGTGGTCGCCGCCCACTGATGGAACCCATTCCACGTCGCAACTGGATCGCGGTCATGGGGGGCCTCATCGGCGCCTTCATGGCCATCCTCGACATCCAGATCACCAACGCCTCCCTGAAGGACATTCAGGGCGCCCTCTCGGCCACCCTGAGCGAGAGCTCCTGGATCTCCACCTCCTACCTGGTGGCGGAGATGATCGCCATCCCCCTCAGTGGCTGGCTGAGCCGGGGACTGAGCGTGCGCCGCTACCTGCTGTGGACCACGGGGGCCTTCATCGTCGCCTCCGTGCTCTGCTCGTTCAGCTGGAACCTCACCAGCATGATCGTCTTCCGGGCGCTGCAGGGCTTCACCGGCGGGGCGCTGATCCCCATGGCCTTCTCCCTCATCGTCAGCCTGTTGCCACTGCACAAGCGGGCCACCGGCATGGCGCTGTTCGGCCTGTGCGCCACCTTCGCCCCCGCCATAGGCCCGACCCTGGGTGGCTGGCTGACGGAGCAGCTCTCCTGGCACTATATCTTCTACCTGAACGTGCCCCCCGGCCTGCTGGTGATGGCCATGCTGGCCCACGGTCTGGACAGGAAGCCGGTGGACTGGGAGGTGATAAAACGGGTGGATCTGGTCGGCATCCTCACCATGGCGGTGGGGCTGGGTCTGCTGGAGGTGGTGCTGGAGGAGGGCAATCGGGAGGACTGGTTCGGCTCGAGCTTCATAGTGCGGCTCACCGTCATCTCTGTGGTGGCTCTGGTGTTCTTCGTCATCAGCCAGTTGCTGCGCCGCCACCCCCTGGTCAATCTGCGGCTGCTGCACAGCCCGCGCTTCGCCCTGGCCTGCTTCGCCTACCTGGTGCTCGGCATGGCGCTGATGGGGTCCATCTATGTGCTGCCGCTCTACATGGCGCAGATCCACAACTACAACGCCCTTGAGATAGGTGAGGTGCTGATGTGGATGGGCCTGCCCCAGTTGCTGGTGCTGCCCCTGGTGCCCAGGCTGGTCACCCGGATAGATCCACGCTACCTGGTGAGCTTCGGCTTCCTGGTGTTTGCCATCAGCTGCTTCATGAATGTCAACATGAGCGCCGACTACGCCGGTCCCCAGCTGATCCAGTCGCTGATCGTGCGGGCCTTGGGCCAGCCCTTCATCATGGTGCCCCTCTCCCTGGTGGCGACCGCCAGCCTGACCCCGGAGGAGATCCCCTCCTCCTCCACCCTGCTCAACGTGCTGCGCAACCTCGGGGGTGCCTTCGGCATCGCCATCATCGCCACCCTGATCGACAACGACACCCGCATCCATGCCAGTCAGATCGGCAGCACCCTGGCCGCCACCAGCATCGAGGGGCAGAGCTACCTGTTGCAGCTGGCCCAGACCATGATGGCGCAAGGCTCGGATCCGGCGCTGGCGCAGCAGCAGGCCCAGGCCATGCTGTCGAACACCATCAACCGGGAGGCCGCCATCATGGCCTACAACCAGGTGTTCTACGTGATGGGCATCTTCCTGCTCATCGCCAGCGCCCTGATGCTGCTGCTCAGGCAACCGGCCCCCAGGGCGGCGGATGCAGAACCGCTGGAGGCGTAATCCAGAAACCAGAAACGGGCCGAGCGGCCCGTTTCTTTATGGTCGACGAAGCCTGCTTATCCCGCGAGAGAGGCGGCGATCAGGAACTGGGCGGCGAAGTAGCTGCTCATGATCCAGGCCGTGGCATGGGGGAAGGGGCGGCGGAAGCGATCGAGGGCCAGCATGCTGTCGGAGAAGAGGAACATCAGTGCCCCCACCAGGGCGGCGGCACTGCCCGCGGTGAGGGAGGCGTGCCAGGCCCCGGCGGCCACCCAGGCCATGGCGATGATCACCAGCATGTAGCAGAAGACGGGGATCTTCATCTCGCCGAGCCTGCCCCACAACAAGCCGAACACCATGCCGGCCACCAGCAACAGCAGCAGGCCGTCGATCAGCTTCAGCACCAGAGGGCCCTGGGCAAAGCCGACGATGTAGCAGAGGTGGGCGACAAAAAATGCCGCCAACCCCTGAATGAAGCGATCCCTTGGCAGCATCAGCAGCACGTCACCGGCCAGCGACAGGCAGAGGCCGAGCAGGATCCAGGCATGGGAGCCGTTGTGATCGTCACTCTGGTAACCGAATGCCAATGCGATGATGAACAGCATGGTCAGCGGCTTGCTGATGTAAAACTGACGGGAGTCTGAGCCATAAGCCGCGCGGATGTGCCACCAGCCAGATGCGATGATCAAGAAACTCAATAACATGCCCTGCTCCTCACCGATTGCTCGCACTCACACGGCAACCTCTTTAGTGCACGCAAGAGTAGCAAATTCCCCCGCCCAGTGGCAGGGGGCGAAGCAGATGACACCCTACACCTAAAGTCTAATTGCCCCCTGCTCGCGGCTCGGGCATAAGAGACAGCTCTGGAGGATCACCATGGAAGACGCAATGACCAACTACCTGCCCGCCATCGATATCATGATGTGCCATCTGGGGATCAGCTTCGAACAAGCCTGTGAGCAGCTTGGTCTGAGTCAGCAAGAACAGCAGAGCCTGATCCTGCTGCAGAAACAGACTCAATCAAACTAATCCGCCCGGTATGGACATCATGATGTGCCATCCGGGGGGGCAGCGTCGAACAAGCCTGTGAGCAGCTTGGTCTGAGTCAGCAAGAACAGCAGAGCCTGATCCTGCTGCAGAAACAGACTCAATCAAACTAATCCGCCCGGTATGGACATCATGATGTGCCATCCGGGGGTCAGCTTCGAACAAGCCTGTGAGCAGCCTGGTCTGAGTCAGCAAGAACAGCAGAGCCTGATCCTGCTGCAGAAACAGACCCAGTCACACTAACCCTCCTGGCATCACGCCCACGGTATTGAAAACGGCGCCCGAAGGCGCCGTTTTTATTGGATGAGGAGTTATCAGCGAGTGGCCCGCCGGCGTTGCAGCCAGACCACGACCCCGAACAGCAGGAAGCCAGGCAACCACATCAGCTCCTTGTGCCAGCGTTCGGTTGGGGCCTTGACGACAAGGATCTCCTGGTCAAACTCCATGCCGGCCGCCGCCGCCGGACTGCCGAAGGTAACGTTGTCGATCAGGGTCTTGCCATCCTGCTCGTACAGGGTCAGCCCCAGACTGGCCAATTTCTCTTCCCCATTGGCTCCGGCAGGTACCGCCAGCAGCACGGTGGACTGACGCAGCTTGCCCACCGCATCCTCCCCCTGGATCCGCAGTCGCAGCGTACTCTCCGCTTCCACCTCGCCCAGGGTCTGGGCCAGTTGGGCCGGCGGCGTCTCACGATAGGGATCGTGCACCATATCCATCCAGAAACCGGGACGGAACAGGGTGAAGGCCACCAGCAGCAGCAGCACGTTTTCGTACCAGCGACTCTTCACCAGGAACCAGCCCTGGGTGGCGGCGGCGAAGATCAGCATGGCGACGGTGGCCACCACGAAGATCAGCACGCCGTGGGCGAAGTCCACGTCGATCAGCAGCAGATCGGTGTTGAAGATGAACAGGAACGGCAGCGCCGCGGTGCGCAGGCTGTAGTAGAAGGCGGTGATCCCGGTCTTGATGGGATCCCCCTTGGAGACGGCGGCCGCCGCGAACGAAGCCAGTCCCACCGGCGGGGTCACATCCGCCATGATGCCGAAATAGAACACGAACAGATGGACCGCGATGAGCGGCACGATGAGGCCGTTCTGCTGCCCGAGCGTCACCACCACGGGGGCCAGCAGGCTGGACACCACGATGTAATTGGCGGTGGTGGGCAGCCCCATGCCGAGGATCAGGCTCAGCAGGGCGGTAAGGAGCAGCATCAGCAGCAGGTTGCCCATGGAGAGCATCTCTACCAGATCTGCCAGCACCAGGCCGACCCCGGTCTGGGAGACGGCACCGACTATGATGCCGGCGGTGGCGGTGGCGATACCGATGCCGATCATGTTGCGGGCACCGGCCACCAGACCTTCCTTCAAGTCCACCAGACCATCACGAGTCGAGCCGTAGTCATGCTTGCCGTCGGTGCGCAGCCAGTTCAGCAGCGGCCGCTGGGTCAGCAGGATGATCACCAGCATGACGGTGCCCCAGAAGGCCGACAGCCCCGGCGAGAGGCGCTCCACCATCAGGCACCATACCAGTACCACCACCGGCAGCAGGAAGTGCAGGCCGGAGAGCAGCACGGCACGGGTATTGGGCAGCTCGGTCAGCGGCTGGTCCGGATCCTCGGCGGGCAGTGGTGCATTGCTGGCCGCTATCTTCAGCAGGCCCAGATAGACGGCCGCCAGCAGCAGGGCGATCCCGGGCAGGGCATAGTCTCCCAGCGCCGGCTTGAGCCAGCCCAGGCCATGGTACACCGCCATCGACAGGCCGCTGATGAGGGTGGCACCGAAGGCGAAGCCAGTCAGGCGACGCAGCCAGGGCTTGGGTTGATGGCCGCCGATGGGCTCCATGCCGAGCTTGAGCGCTTCCAGGTGGACGATGTAGAGCAGCGCGATATAGGAGATGGCCGCCGGCAGGAAGGCGTGCTTGATGATCTCCACGTAGGGAATGCCCACGTACTCCACCATCAGGAAGGCCGCCGCCCCCATCACGGGGGGCATGATCTGGCCGTTGACCGAAGAGGCCACCTCGACCGCCCCCGCCTTCTCCTTGGAGAAACCGACCCGCTTCATCATGGGAATGGTGAAGGTGCCCGTGGTGACCACGTTGGCGATGGAGGAGCCGGAGATGACACCGGTCAGGGCCGAGGCCACCACGGCCGCCTTGGCCGGGCCACCACGCAGGTGACCGAGCAGGCTGAAGGCCAGCTGGATAAAGTAGTGCCCGGCACCGGCCCGCTCCAGCAGGGCGCCGAACAGCACGAACAGGAACACGAAACTGGTGGAGACCCCCAGGGCGATGCCGAACACCCCCTCGGTGGTGATCCACTGGTGGTTCGCCAACGCGGTGAAGCTCACCCCGCGGTGAGCCAGCAGCCCCGGCATCCAGGGGCCGGCCAGGCTGTAGGCGAGAAACACCAGGGCGATCACCGCCAGGGCCGGGCCCAGGGCGCGGCGAGCCGCCTCCAGCAGCAGCGGGATGCCGATGCAGGCGGTGACCAGATCGGCGGTGGTGAGGTTGCCGGGACGCTGGGCCAGGGCCTCATACATGACGAACAGATAAGCGGCCGCACTGGCGGCAATCAGACCGAAAGCGATGTCGCCGAGCGGTACCCTGTCTCTGGGGGAACGCCGGAAGGCCGGAAACACCAGATAGGCCAGCAACAGGGCGAAGGTCAGGTGAATGGCACGGGTTTCGGTGTCATTGAGTACGCCGACCCCGAAAATGAAGGGGAGCGGCGAGGCGATCCAGAGCTGGAACAGAGACCAGGCCAGCGCCAGCCCGGTGATCAGCCAGCCCATGAGACCCAGCGGTAGCCGAGCGCCCACATCCTGGGCGATCAGTTCCTCGGTAGAGAGTTGTTTTTCTTGCATAGGGTTAACTTTTGCCTGCGAGTACAACGACACGACACCCGCTGCCGGTGTGGCAGGCGGGTGTCGAAGAGAACGATGGAAGGCCGGCAGGCCTTCAATCAGAGCCAGCCACGCTCTTTGTAGTAGCGTACGGCACCTTCATGCAGGGGCGCGGAGAGACCCACCTTGATCATGTCGGCCTCTTTCAGGTCGGCAAAGGCCGGATGCAGACGCTTGAAGCGGTCCAGGTTGTCGAACACCGACTTCACCAGCTGGTAGACCACTTCAGGATCGGCCTTGGCACTGGTGGAGAGCACCGCCTTGCCACCGATGGACGGGGTCGGCTTGTCGCTGCCCTTGTAGATGCCACCCGGGATCTCGGCCTTGGTGTAGTAGCTCTTCTCGGCCAGCAGCTTGTCGATGTCGGCACCGGTCACGGGCACCAGTACGGCATCCGTGGTGGTGGACGCTTCCTGGATGGCACCGTTCGGGTGACCGACGAAGTAGCTCATGGCGTCGATGTTGTTGTCACCCAGAGCGGAGGCCTGCTCGGCCGGCTTCAGCTCGGAGACCAGGCCGAAGTCGCTCTTCTTCCAGCCCTTGACCGCCATGATCTCTTCCATGGTGTCACGCTGGCCGGAGCCCGGGTTGCCGATGTTGACGCGCTTGCCCTTCAGGTCATCGAAGCCGGCGATCTTGGCGTCGCGGCGGGCGAGAATGGTGAACACTTCGCTCTGCAGGGAGAAGACGGCGCGGATGTCATCCATGGCCCCCTCGGCCTGGAAGGGCGGCAGCCCCTTCATCGCCTTGTACTGGTGGTCGGACTGCATGATGCCGAAGTTGAACTCACCGCTGCGGATGCCGTTGACGTTGGCCACGCCACCGCCACTGGCCGGCGCGTTGCACTTGATCTGGTGATCGGCGGCGCCGCGATTGAGGAAACGACAAATGGACTGGCCCGCCACGTAGTAGACGCCGGTCTGACCACCGGTGCCTATGGTCACGAAGCGCTCCTGCGCTTGCAGCGGACCACCGAAAGTAGCACCGACCAGGGCAGCCGACAGGGCGCACGCCAAGGATAATCCTTTCATGTTCTTCATCCTTTTCATTGATTTATCTCACCCGATTCCCGGGTGAATATGAGACGGACCCGCATCAAGACTGGGTCTGCCTATACAGCCTCGTACGAGGAAATGGTCGAGCGGCGAACGCCCTTCCATAAGCCACCATCATCCTGCGGTGAGATAATCAGCGTCATGCCGATCGGAGGTGATCTGACCACAACCTGGTCAGTTCAAAAGATTTAACGCCCCTGATTAAGCACATAGCGCCAACATAAATCAAACAAAACAGCAAAATGGCGGATTTAAATAGCGAGAATTTTGAAGCGGATCATTTATTTCTCTGCCGAAGATTAATTACATGAGCCGGTGAATGGAAGCAATAAAAAAGCAGCCAGAGTCTTTTGTAACCCTTTGCTGGCAAGGGCTAGCATCTTGGTTCGTTATATCGAAATAACGGCCATATCCAGCATGAATACCATCTTGATGACGGCTATATCGCCAAGATGCAGGAACCCCGATCGACCGTCGTCACCGACGGCCTGACCGGGGTTCTGTTACAACTCGTTTTCATCTACCCCTGACGATCACGCCTTGCTACCGGCCAGCTCCAGGATAAAGGCGAACTCCAGAGCGATGTCTTCGTAAGCCTTGAAACGCCCCGACTTGCCGCCGTGGCCGGCGTCCATGTCGGTGCTCAGCAACAGCTGGTTGTTATCCGTCTTCAGCTCACGCAACTTGGCAACCCATTTGGCGGGCTCCCAATACTGCACCTGGGAGTCGTGCAGCCCGGTGGTGACCAGCAGGTTGGGGTAGGCTTGCGCCTTGACCTGATCGTAGGGGCTGTAGCTCTTCATGTAGTCGTAGTAGCGCTTCTGGTTCGGATTGCCCCACTCGTCGTACTCCCCGGTAGTAAGGGGAATGGACTCGTCCAGCATGGTGGTGACCACGTCGACGAAGGGCACCTGGGCCACCACGCCGCGATAGAGCTGGGGCGCCTGGTTGATGACGGCCCCCATCAGAAGGCCGCCGGCGCTGCCACCCATGGCGTAGACCTGATCCCTGGCACCATAACCCTGGGCCACCAGCGCCTCGGTCACGTCGATGAAGTCGTGGAAGGTATTCTGTTTCTTCAACAGTTTGCCATCTTCATACCAGGGACGCCCCAGCTCCTCGCCACCCCGGATATGGGCGATGGCATAGACGAAGCCTCTGTCCAGCAGGCTCAGGCGTGAGCTGCTGAAGTCGGGATCCATGCTGGCGCCGTAGGAACCGTAGCCATAGACCAGCAGCGGGTTCTTGCCCTCCTTCTTGAACAGATCCTTGCGATAGACCAGCGACACCGGCACGTCCACACCGTCGCGGGCGGTCACCCAGACTCGCTCGCTGGCATACTGATCCGCCTTGAAGCCCGCCACCGGCTGCTGCTTGAGCAGGGTGCGCTTGCCGCTGTCCATGTTCAGTTCATAGGTGGATGAGGGCGTGGTCATGGAGGAGTAGCCATAGCGCAGGGCGCTGGTGTCCGGCTCCGGGTTGTAGGCGAGCCAGGTGACATAGGCGGGATCGTCGAAGGCGATCTCTTTCTGCTCGCCGCTCTGCCAGTTGAGCTGGCGCAGCCGGGTCAGCCCCTTGCTGCGCTCCTCCAGCACCAGCCAGTCCCTGAACAGGGCATAGCTCTCCAGCAGCACGTCCGGATTGGGGGCTATCACCGCCTTCCAGCGATCCACCGGGCTCTCCCTGGTCTCGTAGAGGCCGAAGTTCTTGCCGTCCTTGTTGGAGCGCACATAGAAGCGGCCGCGGTAGTGATCCAGGCTGTATTCGTGATCCACCTGACGAGGCAGGAACAGCCGCGGCGCCTGGACCGGCGTGTTGGCATCGATGAGGCGCGCCTCGCTGGTGGTGGTGCTGGAGAGGGCGATGACGATGAAATCTTCCGAGGTGGTGGCGTAGAGGCTCACATAGAAGGAGTCATCCTTCTCCTCGTAGACCAGCTTGTCCTTCGCGGGATCGCTGCCCAGCTCGTGGCGATAGACCTGATAGGGCAGCAGGGTCTTGGGGTGCTTGCGCACATAGAACACCGTCTTGCTGTCGTTGGCCCACACCAGGTTGCCCGAAGTGTTCTCGAGCTTGTCGGCGGCCCAGGCGCCGCTCTCCAGATCGAGGAACTGGATCTGGTACTGACGGCGGGAGAGGAAGTCTTCCGCCACCGCCAGCCAGCGGTTGTTGCGGCTCACCTCCAGGGCCCCCAGCGAATAGAACTCGTGACCTTCGGCGCGCTGGTTGCTGTCCAGCATCAGGTTCGACGCCTGCTGGCCCTCCACCTTGCTGCGGGAGTAGATGGCGTACTCCTTGCCCGGCTCATAACGGGTATGATAGCGGTAGCCGTTCTTCACATAGGGCACCGACTCGTCCTGCTGGGGGATGCGGGCCACCATCTCCTTGTAGAGCTGGTCACGCAACGGCTGGACCGGCTTGAGCATGGCCTCGGTGTAAGCGTTCTCGGCCTTGAGATAGTCCAGCACCTCGGGTTTCTGCCGCTCGTCGTCACGCAGCCAGTAGTAGTTGTCGATCCGGACGTCCCCGTGCTTTTTCAGGGTATGGGGGTGCTTGGCGGCCACAGGAGGCAGGATGGGAGTTTCGCTTGTCGGCATGACGGGCTCTTCATTGGCATGGGTACAGGGCACGGCAACCAGACAAGCCAGCAGCAGCAACCCTCGGGGAAAGATGAACATGTCGCATCCTTTGCGCTGTAACAGGGCAGGCAGGCTCGCGGGGAGCGCCATGAATTGACGATCAAGCCGCCGCCGCTCGCTCCGCCGGTGCGGAATCAAGGCTGGCAAACCGGAACATCGCCCCTGAGAAAATAAATTGGCGATCAATCTGCCCCTTGTCGCCCTGGGTTGCAAGTGATCCCCTGACATTCGGCACGAAACCATGAAAAAGGGCCACCCTCTCACAAGGGTGGCCCTCCAACTCTGGTCATGAACGACACGGGTTCGCTCAGGTGTGCCTCACATGATGGAGTGGTGCCGACTCATGACCAGTGTTCGTCAGCCGGAATAGCTCGACCAGACGGTGGTCGCGCCCTCCTCACTGATGCTCAGCACCTGATAGGGCTGACCGGGGATGTCCATGCCTGGCGCACTCTGGGGCATGCCCGGAATGGTCAGGCCACGGATCGCCGGTTTTTCCTTGAGCATCTTCTGCACGTCGGCAGCGGGCACATGTCCCTCCACCACATAACCATTCACCACCCCGGTGTGGCAGGAGGCCAGTTGCGGGGTGATGCCATGCTGCTGCTTGATGGGATCGAGCTGCTCGGTTTCCACGACCTTGACCTCGAAGCCGTTATCTTCCATGTGCTTGACCCAGGTCTCGCAGCAGCCGCAGTACTTGGATTTGTAGACGGTCATCTGCTCCGTTGCCAGGGCAGAGAAACTGATGGTACCGGCCAGCAGGGCCAGTAACAGGGACTTGTACATAACTCACCTCAGATAAGAAGAAATACCCAATGAACAGGGGACAAATCGACTCAACCGAGTGTGCGAGGGGGACGCTCCAGCCGTGCCCTCGGGGCATCCGGCACATAGAGAGAAGGGGAGAGGTAATCCGGGGAGTCAGGTTCCAGCATGGCCACCGTCAGGCTGTCGCCGGTCAGCACCGTCATGGCGAGGGCCGACGTGAAGCTGCCACAGGGCATGGCCTTCTCCAGGGTGCGCTCGCTCTGGCTGCAGTGGGGCGTCAGGGTACAAAGATCGGTCGCGGCCCGGCTGCCAAACGACATCAACACCAGCACCAGACTCCACAGGGGGAGCCAGCGACGGGCGTGAGCGAGTTGGCGACGGGTAAAAACCATGACATGACTCAGTAATCAAAGGAGGCCTATGGTAACCCCTGGCCCCGGGGGAGGGTCAAGCCTGCCACCTGAGGGAGATCAAAAGAGGGTGAGATGGGCCGAAGGCCATGGCACACTCCCCCTGACAGCGTGGCGCCAAGAGAGGTGCGTACTACCAAGGCCTTCTCGTCCACCACTGGCGGCTCAGGGCGCTTCTTGATAACGTCGCCATTCGATGCATCTTATTCGCCGACACGAGTCCCGCTCAGGTTATGACCCCATGAAACGCATTCTGGTTATTTTCTCGCACCCGGCGCTGCAGAGCTCCCGGGCCAACCGGCAACTGCTGCAGGCCATCGACGGCCTGGAGGGGGTCACCCTGCACGACCTCTATCAGCAGTACCCGGACATGTATATAGACGTGAAGCGCGAGCAGGCACTGCTGGCGGAGCACGATCTCATCGTCTTCCAGCACCCCTTCTACTGGTACTCCTGCCCCGCCATCATGAAGGAGTGGATGGACCTGGTGCTGGAATATGGCTATGCCTACGGCCCGGAGGCTCATGCCCTGGCCGGCAAGCAGTGGCTCTCCGCCATCACCACCGGGGGCGCCCCCGAATCTTATTGCAGCGCGGGTTACAACCAGCGGCCCCTGCTCGACTTCCTGCTGCCGTTCCAGCAGACGGCGCAGCTCTGCGGCATGCACTGGCTGCCTCCCTTCGTACTGCACTCCTTCCACAAGCTCAAGGATCCCCAGGCCCTGCACCGCTGCGGCCAGGACTATCGTCAACTGCTCTGCGCCCTGCGCGATGAACAACTGACCCCGGCCCAGCTGGGTGCGAGCCCTTATCTGCGCGATCTGCTGGAGGTGCTCTGATGGGACATGGCTTGCTGTTTGACGCCTTGATCTACCTCTCGGCGGCGGTGATCGCCGTGCCGCTGGCCAAGCGCTGGGGGTTGGGGTCCGTGCTCGGTTATCTACTGGCGGGCATCATCATAGGTCCCTTCCTGCTGGGGCTGGTGGGGGAGCAGAAGGATGTGATGCACTTCGCCGAGTTCGGGGTAGTGCTGATGCTGTTCCTGGTCGGGCTGGAGCTGCGTCCCGCCCTGCTGTGGCAGTTGAAGGGCCCCATCCTGGGGACAGGTGGCCTGCAGGTACTGCTCACCACCGCCACCCTGACCGGGGTGGGCTATCTCATCGGCCTGCCCTGGCAACAGGGGCTCGCCATCGGCCTCATTCTGGCACTCTCCTCCACCGCTATCGTGCTGCAGAGCCTGCAGGAGCGCAAACTGATGCAGAGCGAGAGCGGCCGTTCCGCCTTCGCTGTGCTGTTGTTCCAGGACATCGCCGTCATCCCCATCCTGGCTATCCTGCCGCTGCTCGCCATCGCGCCGGTAGCCAGCAACGGCAATCCGGACCTGGCAGGCTGGCAACACGGTCTGCTGGTGGTTGCCGCCATCGCCGGCATAGTACTGGGCGGCCACTACCTGATGCGACCGGTATTTCGTGCCATCGCTCAATCCCACATGCGGGAGATCTTCGTCGCCGCAGCCTTGCTGCTGGTGATCGCCATCGCGGTGCTGATGGAGTCGGTGGGGCTCTCCCCCGCCCTGGGCTCCTTCCTCGCCGGGGTGGTGCTGGCCGACAGCGAGTATCGCCACGAACTGGAGGCGGACATAGAGCCGTTCAAGGGACTGCTGCTCGGCCTGTTCTTCATGTCGGTGGGGGCCGGCATCGACTTCGGCCTGTTTGCCGCCCATCCCCTGCTCATTCCGTCCCTGGTGGTAGGCCTGATGGTCTTGAAATGGGGGGTCCTGATGGTGCTCGGCCTGGTCATTCGCATCTCACCGAGCCAGCGCTGGACCTTCGCCCTGGCGCTTGCCCAAGGGGGGGAGTTCGCCTTTGTGCTGTTTTCATTCGCCACCCAGAACAAGGTACTGCCCAGTGACATCATCTCGCTGCTGACCCTGGTGGTGGCGCTCTCCATGGCGCTGACGCCGCTCTTGCTGATCCTCAACGATCGGGTGATCCAGCCATGGTTCGACTACCGCAACCAGGCCGACACACCCGAGCACGAACAACCCGAGCTGGTCGAGCACCCCGTCATCATCGCCGGTTTTGGCCGCTTCGGTCAGATAGTCGGACGTCTGCTGCACGGTCACGGCATCGGCACCACCATCCTCGAACAGGACGCCAGCCAGATAGAGATGCTGCGCAAGTACGGCTATCAGGTATTCTACGGGGATGCCAGCAGACTCGACCTGCTCCATGCCGCTGGCGCCCACAAGGCCAGGCTGCTGGTGCTCTCCATCAACGATCCGGCCACCTCTCTCGAGGTGATCGAGATGGTGAAGAAACACTTCCCGCACCTCAAGATACTGGCCCGCGCCCAGGACAGGCCCCATGCTCACGAGATCCTCCGTCACGGCGTCGACAGCGTGCACCGGGAAACCCTGGGTTCGGCCGTGGATCTGGGGGTAGAAGCACTGACCCAGCTGGGATTTCGGGCCAACCAGGCCTGGCGTGCGGGCCAGGTGTTCAAGCAGTATGACAACCGGCTGCTGCGGGAACAGGTCAACTACCTGGATGATGAACACACCTATATCAACAAGAGCCTGCAATACCGCGAGATCCTCTCCGATCTGCTGCAAGACGATCAGGAAGGACAGGAGCGTACCCACGCTCACAACTGGAACAGCGGTCTGCCCGACAACAACAAGGAAGCAATATGATTGCCTATTACCCCATGCTCAAACACCTGCACATGACCCTGGCCCTGGTCAGCCTGTTGCTGTTCATCTACCGCTGGAGCCTGGCACTGGCTGGCAGCGGGCGATTGCAACAGAAGTGGCTCAAGGTGCTGCCCCATATCAACGACACTTTTCTGCTGCTGTTTGGCGTGCTGCTGGCGGTGACCCTGCAGATGAGCCCGGGGCAACAGCCCTGGCTGATGGCCAAGCTGATCGCCCTGGTAGTCTACATAGGTCTCGGGGTCATGGCGCTCAAGCGCCCTGCTCGCGGCCAGAAGCTGGTGGCCGGTGTGGCGGCGCTGGCGGTGTTTGGTTACATGATTGGCGCCGCCATCACCAAGTCAGCCTGGTCCTGGGTGGCCTGACCCCCTCTTTGCCGGTGAGGGCTCAGTCCCTCACCCCCTTTCCCACCTCCCCCCTCTCATTCTCCCTACACATTTCCCCCCGACCGTGACAATAGGGGAAAAGAAGTGAACGCTTTATTTTGGCAAAAAAAGGCTCCACACAACCCCCTTCATTTTTGTTTTTATGATATTTATCAATTTCTTATCTCGATATGTATGAAAATGGCGACAGTTGTCGCAGCAAAACTTGCGACATAGACTGTCGCAAGCCATGGCTAGGATACACTCAACGCTAAACCAGTGAAGGCATGCACCATGAGTAAGAAGCTGTTACGACAACTGACCTTGGCGCGTTGCATCCCGCACCGCCCTTACAAGCTGACCGCCAGCCAGCTCCAGGTAAAACTGGAAGAGGAAGGCATTCACGTCAGTCTGCGTACCGTGCAACGGGATCTGGAAGAGATGTCCGGCATGGGACTGTTCGACCTCACCTCCGATGAGCGCAGCAAACCTCACGGTTGGTGCTTCGAGCGCCACGGACTGAACGACTTTGCCAACATCATGCCGCTCTCGCTGGCGGTGGCCCTTAAAACCTGGAGTGATCAGGCGAGCCAACTGCTACCGGCGAGTGTATTGACCGAGTTGAATCCTCTGGTCGACAAGGCCAGCCAGGTGATCCGGGACAGTCAGAGCGAGCTGGCGGAACGTTGGCTCGAGAGCGTGCATCAGTCGCCGCGCCCATTTGCCGGCAACCCGGAGATCCGCCGCAGCACCCTGATCCGCGACGCCCTCTGGCGTGGTCGCAAGTTCAGCGCCGAGATCCAGCGCGTCATCAAGGAGCGCACCGTGTGGCTCTGTTATGACCGTATCAATCCGCTCGGGATCCTGAACCAGCCCGATGGCCCCATCCTGCTCTGCACGTTGTCCGAGCTGGATCCCAAGGTCTACGGCATTCCGTTCGATCACATAAAAAATGTGGAACTGACCAACTTCAGCGCCACCCAGCCGAAGGATTTCAATGTCCAGAGGCTGATCCGCGACCAGGGCTATCAGGACGTCAGCGGTCCGATCCGCTTCGTCGGGCGCATCGACGCCAACTGCCCCACCCTGATCGATGGGCAGATCCCGGGACACAACCCGCGCATGACCCGCTACGACAAGCGCAGCGTGGTGGTGGAGACCGAGGTCCAGGATACACCCGAGTTCCGCTCCTGGTTGAACAACATGAGCGGCAACCTGGAAGTATTGGCACCGGAGTCCCTGCGCAAGGCATATCCGACACCGGGTACCCGGGTCAGCTGAGCACAATCGGATGAATGATGAAAAGCCGAGCATGAGCTCGGCTTTTGTCTGTTTTTCATACATAATTATTCAATTAATTTTTAACTCTTACATCCCAGATTGAACCTTCTGTACCATCGTTTTCCTCCCTGTTTTTGGTTGTAAGAGATCCGCCATTCCTCCTGTAAGACCCCTCAGTGTTGAGCCGTACGTGAAGCCATCCCGAGAGCCCCATGCTTTCCTGAGAAACTAAATAAGACACTGATAAAAAAGACAAATTAAGATTAATGGTTGATATCTATTCAGCATCCGACGCTATCTGATGGCCTTTCATGCCTTGTTCCTGCCCACGATTGCCTTAGTATGGGTCTCACAAGGATGGCTGGTTCGGCAGGATGCAGGAACAGCGCATAAATAGGAAAAGCCACAGGACGTGGCAGGACACCTCAGGATGAGGTTGATAACCCGGATGGTTATCACAAGGAATGACAGGACAACCGCAGGATGCGGTCGAAGGACACCTCGGGATGAGGCAGGGTGGCACGGATAGTCACTCTTCAGGATGACAGGAACCCCGCAGGAGCGGCAGGAACAGCTTCAGGATGAAGCGAGATGACCAGGGTGGTTATCTGTCAGGATGACGCAAGGAACACCACTGGATGTGGTAATGGACACCTCCAGGATGGAGAGGGTGAAGCAATCAGGAGTGATTGCCAGGCTAGGATGGCCACAGGACACCCCAATGGAATGGGAAGGGGAAATTCCAAAGGAAAGGATAGAGTCAAGGATTGCAGGGAGCATGGCAGTTCAGGGACTGGACGAGATGACTTGAGGGGACGGCACACGCCGTCCCCTTTTCTTTATACCCACTTCAGCGAATCAGCCCATCCTGGGGTCGCGCTTACCCCATGTCCCGAAGTGTTGCCTGAATCACCTCACCCGCAGGCATAAGGAGCATCGCGTGGACGACTCCTGGCCACAGTTATCGAAACCAATATCCATTGAAAGCAGAACGCCTTGGCTCCCCCAGAGACGCTACTTCATCACTTCTTTATTCATCGAGCAGCGCAGTCTGTTGAGTGGACGATTTGCCCCCTCCCTCTACATCATATGCACCAGAGAAAAATCAGTGGCGGAGTGCCTAGAAAAGCCGTGTGATACCTGGTGACAAATAGAGATCATGTGGCAACTCGCCGATATCTCGAGCTTTTAGTGGTGATAGTGGTGTTTCGGGGTGCTTGAAACGAAAAAAAGCCCAGTCGTGAGACTGGGCTTCTTGTTAGTGGCGGAGCGGACGGGACTCGAACCCGCGACCCCCGGCGTGACAGGCCGGTATTCTAACCGACTGAACTACCGCTCCGCTGTCTGGTTAGCTTTTTGCTAAATTGTCTGCCGCTTCATTGAGG